>NZ_MKZO01000016.1 GCF_001941965.1 Pseudomonas putida
TCTGGAGGACTGGGCTGCGTACGACGGCAGCACGCTGGACAGGCCACGGTTCTGGGTGCAGAGCGAAGCGCAATGGGTCAAGGACGATGCCAATGACATTCATAGAGGCAAGCGGGGCCTCAAGGTCATAGGGCATGAGGGATCAAGCCGGACCCTCGATATCCTGCCGCCCGGCACGCAGGTTGCGGTTTCCGGCACGGGCCGTCACCGCAAGCTGGAAAATGCCCTGGGTCCTGCCTCGCTACGCAGTGTGGACGGCACCTTGCGCGGGTATGTCTCTGCACGCCACTTGCGGCCAGGCAAGGGTGATCTGTCCGAGGTCACAGGCGATGTCCTGAATGTGCGTGCCGAGCCCCATGGGCAAGCGACCGTGCTGGCCGGGTTGACCAAAGGGACCTCAGTGCGCCTCAGCGGCAGTGGCGACTTCGTCAAGCTCGAGTATGTCGAACAGTACGTACTGGCGGAAAAACTGCGTAGCGAGTATGTCCCGGCAGGTCGCGATGAAGTTTTCGTCCCGGCAAAGCCCATCCCCATCAAGGCCGGTGAACTGATCGGCCACATCGGCCCCTACCAGAATGCCAGGGATGCCAAGCCCCGTCGGCACCTGCACCTCGAAGTCTTCTGCGTCGACTACTTCCCCGACTTCCTCGAGGAA
>NZ_MKZO01000017.1 GCF_001941965.1 Pseudomonas putida
TCAAGCCAGGGTTTGGCTGGCGGTGTCAAGCGATGCGGTATAGGTAGTCAAAAGGGCTTCTCCCATGCACTGATTTGAGCGCTAATTATATGATATTTATGGATAATTTCCAAAGTTGATGACATTGGGGGCTGGCCCGTGCCTACAACGCTCCGGAAGCCACCGACCTGGCCGGCTACCGCTACCGTTACGCCCTGCACCGCACCGACCCGGACCTGCGCCGCCTGCATGCCGCCGCCCCGTGGATCGCCACCTGGGATGACCATGAGGTACAGGACGACTATTCCCAGGTCTATTCCAAGGATCCGAAGATCAGCGTCGAGCGCTTTCGCCTGCGCCGGGCAGCAGCCTACCAGGCCTTCCTGGAAAACATGCCGCTGCGCCGCCCGCCCATGGGCAGCAATGGCGGACCGCAGATCTACCGGCGCTTCCGTTATGGCGACCTCGCCGCGCTACCGGTGCTGGACGGTCGTCAATACCGCTCCAGGCAGCCCTGCTACCAGGCGCCGGTGTTCGGCAAGGGGCATATGGAAGGGGAAAGCTGCGTCGACCTGCGTGACCCGAAGCGTACCCTGCTCGGTTTCGAGCAGGAGCGCTGGCTCTACGACGGGCTGCGCCGTGGTGACAGCCGCTGGAACCTGATCGCCCAGGACCTGCTGGTCGCACCGTTGCGGGCGCAACGTCCCGGTGACGACGAGGCCCGCTACTGGACCGACACCTGGGACGGCTACCAGGCGGCCCGCGGGCGCCTGCTGGATAACCTGCGTGACAGCCGGGTGGCCAATCCGGTGGTTCTCAGTGGCGACTACCACTCCTTCTGGGCCAATCACCTGCACGAGCGGCCCGAGGACCCGGACTCGCAGTCGGTAGCGGCGGAGTTCGTCGGGACCTCCATCACCTCCAACGGCCCGAGCTATGAGGCGGTGCAATCGATCCTGCCGGACAACCCGCAGATCCGCTTCTATGACAGTCGTCCGCGCGGGTACCTGGCGCTGGACCTGCAGAGGGACCGGCTGGAGGTACGGATGCAGGCGATCTCGGACCGGATGGACCCGGCGGCCAGTGTGTCGACCTTGAAGCGCCTGGTGGTGGAGAGTGGGAGTTCGCGGATCCAGGAAGCCTGAGGACCTCGCGGCATGGGTATCTACACATCTTTTGAGGTAAGAAGGTCCGGTAAATCGCATCAGGGCTGGCAGGTGCTTGTCATGCCTTTTTCGGCGCCCTTGAGATCGAGCGCCGCCCGCGCGGCGCATCGCTGTGCATGACGATGTTCTTGCAGCGGCCTCAAGATCGAGCGCCGCGCGGGCGGCGCTCGATCTCAAGGTCGCTGAAGATCTCCCGGCTTGCACCTGGCGGCCATAACGCGGTTCTATGACGGGCAGTCACCTAGATCACCGGCGCAGGCTCAAACGTCCTCAACCCTGCCACCAGCCCCTCGAACGCCGCCAACACCTCCTGCGGTTTCTCCAGCATCAACTGATGCCCACACCGCTCCAGCACCCGGAACTGCGCCCGGGGCAACTGCCGGGCCAGTTCCTCGCCGCCGCTGGCCGGGGTCAGGCCGTCGCGGTCCCCGGCCAGCACCGAGATCGGCACTTCCAGCCGCGCCAATGCCGCGGCGTCCGGCCATTGCGCATGGGCAACCAGGGCCTTGAACACCTGCAACGAGTTCCCCTGGGCCAGCCCGTCTTCATAGTCCACCAGCGCCGGGTCCGCTTCGGGATGCCAGGCCGCCTCGCGGAACCCGCGGGCAAGGCGCGGCCTCAACAATTCCAGGACCCATACCGGCAGGTTCAACAGGCCCTTGCGCTTCAACGGCCGGTGCAACTGGCTGCCCAGCAGCAGGGCCGCGTCGACCCTCACCGCAGGCCCCGCCAACAGTGCGCTCAAGGCCAGCCCGGTGCCGAACGAATGGGCAACGATGATATTGCGCGCCCCGCCGAATCGCCGCAGGACCTCCAGCTCATCCGCCACCAGTTCGTCCCACGCGTAGGCCCGGGCATCCCGGGGCCGGTCACTGGCACCGTGCCCCAGCAGGTCCCAGGCCACCAGGCTGTAGCCTCGCGCCCCCAAGTCCCGCCACAGCTCGCGCCATTGGTCCTTGTTGCCACCGCCGCCATGCCCGAAAAACACCACGGTATCGCCGCCGGCCTGGTAGGCCACGCTCAGATGCCGGCCCGGACGGATCTCCAGGCGTTCGCCACGCACTCGCGGCAGTTGGGAAAAGTCAGCCATGGGCCGTCTGTACCTCTGTTGATTGCGAAGGAACGGGGCGGGAAAGCCCCAGGTGATCACGCAGGGTCCGCCCCTGGTAGCTGCGACGGAACAGTCCACGACGTTGCAACTCGGGGACCACTCGCTCGACGAAGGCGTCCAGCCCGCCAGGCAGGTACGGCGGCATGACATTGAAGCCATCCGCCGCCCCCTCGACGTACCACTGCTCGAGGCAATCGGCGACCCGCGGCGCATCGCCGACCACCACCAGATGCCCGCGCGCGGCGGCCATGCGCAGGTACAGCTGGCGGATGCTCAGGCCTTCACGGCGAGCCACGGCGATCAGCAGGTCGCGCCGGCTGACCCCGGAATTGGTCGCTGGCAACGCCGGCAGGGGACCGTCCAGCGGATACCCGGACAGATCCGTACCGCCTGCGATATCCGCCAGCAACGACAAGCCCACCTTGGGCTGCACCAGCGCCTGCAACCGCTCGAACAGCGCCTCGGCCTCGGCGTTGCTGTCAGCCACGATGGGTAATACACCCGGCATGATTTTCAATTGATCCGGGTGACGCCCGTAGCGCGGCAGCAGGCCTTTCAGCTCGCGGTAGAACGCCTTGGCCCCGGCCAGCTCGGGCTGCGCGGTAAACACCATGTCGGCATGGGCCGCCGCCAGCTCGCAGCCGGCCTTCGAGGCGCCGGCCAGGACCTGCACCGGCGCCACGCCGCTGGCCGCCCAGCGCGCCCTGACCTGTTCCAGGAAACCCCGTGCCAGCCCATAGCGCCGGGCATGTTCGAAGTGGGTTTCCCGGCCGAAATTGAAGGCTTCCCCGGCATTGCTCGAGGTCACCAGGTTCCAGCCCGTGCGTCCGCCACTCAGGCGCTCCAGCGAGGTGAAGGCCCGAGCCACGCTGTCGACACTGTTGTAGGAAGTGGTCGCGGTCGCCACCAGACCGATCCGCTCGGTCACCGCCGCAAGCCCGGCCAGCAAGGTCAGCGGTTCGAAATGCTCGGTGCGCGACATCCGGCCCAGGGCTTCCAGGCTGCCGGGCAGCATGGCCAGGGTGTCGGACAGGAAGATCGCATCGAAACAACCGCGCTCGGCGGTCTGCGCCAGTTGCCGGTAATGCTGGAAATCCAGGCCGCCATCGGCCTGGGCGTCGGGATGACGCCAGCCGGCCACATGATGACCGGTGGCCATGAGGAAGGCGTTGAGGCTCAGCATGCCGCCACCTCCGCCGCCGACGCCGAACTGCGTCTGAAGCCGCCAAGCAGCCTGCGGGTATAGGGATGTTGCGGCTGGTCGAGCACCTGCGCCGTCTCGCCGGTCTCCACGACCTGGCCGCCTTTCATCACAGCGATGCGGTCACACAGCCGTGCGGCCACCCGCAGGTCGTGGGTGATGAACACGATGCTCAGTTTCAGCCGGCGCTGCAGCGACTCCAGCAATTCCAGGATCTGCACCTGGATCAGCGCATCCAGGGCCGAGACGCATTCATCGGCGATCAGGATCCTTGGCCGCACCGCCAGGGCCCGGGCGATGCCGATGCGCTGGCGCTGGCCGCCGGAAAACTCATGGGGAAAACGCTGCAATGCCGTGGCCGGCAGGCCCACCAGTTCCAGCACCTCCCGCGCCCGCCGCGCCGCTTCCTCGCGCTCGACGCCTTGGGCCAGCGGCCCGGTCATAAGCTGGGTCTCGATGCGCTGGCGCGGGTTCAGTGAAGCGAACGGGTCCTGGAAGATCATCTGCACCGCACCGCGCAAACCTCGCAGGCGCGACTGGGACAACCCGGCCACCTCGCGGCCCTGCCACTGGATGCTGCCGCCATCCACCGCGAGCAGGCGCACCAGGGCCCGACCCAGGGTGGACTTGCCCGACCCCGACTCGCCGACGATTCCCAGGGTCTCGCCTTCGACCAGGCGCAGGTCGACCTGGTCCAGCGCCTGCGTACTGCGTCGCCCCCACCAACCGGCGCGGCGGCTGAAGCTTTTGGCCAACTGACGTGCCTCCAGCACGGCCTCGCGCCCGTGCAACGCCGGGCGCGGATGCAGGGCGCTGGCGCTGACCGCCGCGAGCAATTGCCGGGTGTAGTCCTGCTGGGGCTGCTGCAATACCTGCTGCGCACTGCCCTGCTCCACCAGATGGCCCTTTTCCAGGACCAGCACGCGGTCGGCAATGGCTTCGACCACCGCGAAATCATGGGTGATGAACAGCATGGCCATGCCCTTTTCCCGCTGGATCCGCCGCAACAGCGCGAGGATCTGCGCCTGGGTGGTAACGTCCAGCGCCGAGGTCGGCTCGTCGGCGATCAGCAGGAGCGGATCGAAGGCCAGGGCCATGGCGATCACCATCCGCTGGCGCTGGCCGCCGGACAGTTCGAACGGCAGCGCATGCTGCAGGCGCCCGGGATCGGGCAGGCCGACATAGCCAAGCAGATCGAGGATCCGCTGGCGCCGTTGCTCCCTGCCCCTGACGCCATGGGCCTGCAGCGTCTCGTCGATCTGCCGGCCGACGCTGAGCAGCGGGTTGAGCGCGCTCATCGGCTCCTGAAAGACCATGCTGACAGCACGACCACGCAACTGGCGCATCGCCTCCTCCCCCAGTCCGGCCAGGTCCTCGCCACGGAAGCGGATACGCCCGCCCTCCACCCGTGGCCCGGCCGGCAACAGGCGCAACAGGGCCTTGGCCAGCATGGACTTGCCCGAGCCGGACTCGCCGACCACGCACAGGCATTGCCCGGCCTCCAGGGTCAGCGACAGGTCATGCAGGGCATGGCTGCGGTCGGCACCGGCCGGCAAGGCGATGCGCAGGTGTTCGATATTCAACAAGGCACTCATAGGGAATCTCCTGGTCGGCGGGCCGCATCGAAGGCAACCCGCAGGCCTTCACCGACGCGGTTGACCGCCAGCACGCTAAACAGGATCGCCAGGCCCGGCAGCAGGCCCATCCACCAGGTGTCGCGCAACAGGCCACGGGAGGCGTTGATCATGTAGCCCCAGCTCATCGCATCCGGATCGCCGAGGCCGAGGAAGGCCAGGGCGGCCTCGGTGAGGATCGCCGTGGCCATGACGAAGGTCAGGATCACCAACAGTGGCGCCAGGGCATTGGGCAGGATCTGCCGGAAGACGATGGCCAGCGGCGATTGCCCGAGCACCCGGGCAGCCTGGACGAACTCGCGCTGGCGCAGGCTGAGGAACTCGGCGCGCACCAGGCGTGCCACCGCCGGCCAGGCCACCAGGGCGATGGCCAGCACGATGGAGAACAGCGAAGGCTCAAGGATCGCCACCAGTATTACCGCCAGTACCAATTGCGGAATGATCTGGAAGAACTCGGCGATGCGCATCAGCAGGCCGTCCAGCCAGCCGCCGAAGTAACCGGCGATGGCGCCGACCAGCAGGCCGGTAAACAGGGTCGCGAGGCTGGCGAGCAGCGCCACCGACAGGGACACCCGGGCCCCGTACAGCAGGCCGGCGCCGAGGTCACGGCCGAGCAGGTCGGTGCCCAGCCAGTGGTTGCCATCCTGCAGGGGCCCGAGCAGCGGCTGCGCGGCCATTTCCCAGGGGTCGCCCTGGCTGAGCCACGGCGCGGCCAGGGCCAGTAGACCCAACAGCAGCAGCCATATCAGGCCGAGCAACGCCGAGCGCTGGGCAAGAAAACGTCGCCATGGGGAAAAAGCTCTCATGCGCCCTGCCCTCCGGCACCGATCCGCGGGTCCAGCCAGCGGCACAGCAGATCGGTGAGCAGGTTGAAGCCCACCACCAACAGCGAGATCAGCAGGAAGCCGCCCATCAGCACGCCGTAGTCCCGTTGCGCCAGGGCGTCGTACATCAGCCGGCCGATACCGGGCCAGGAATACACCACCTCCACCAGCAAGGCCCCGCTGGCCAGCTGGCCCAGTTGCAGCCCGGCGAAGGTCACCACCGGCAGCAAGGCATTGCGCAGCACATGGCCGAACAGGATGCGCCGCGCACGCAAGCCCTTGGCCCGGGCGGTGTAGACGTATTCCTGGTGCAGGGCTTCAAGGGTGGCGGCGCGGGTCAGGTGGATATACAGGGCCAGGAACAGGAAGCTCAGGGACAGGCACGGCAGCAGCAAGTGCCGCAGGCGGTCACCCAGCCAGGCCGCGCCGTGCAGGTCGAGGGCAACGCTCTCCATGCCGAACGCCGGCAACCAGTCCAGATGCACCGAGAACAGCAGGATCAGCAGCATCGCCAGCCAGAAGGTCGGCACGGCGTAGAGCAGCAGCGCGCCCTGGGAAATCACCCCGTCCAGCCAGTGCCGGCGCTGCCGCGCACGGGCGGCGATCACCCCGAGGGTGATCCCCAGCAGCGACGAGAGCACGAAGGCCGAGCCCATCAGGCTCAGGGTCGCCGGCAGGCGCTCGGCCAGCAGCGCCCAGACGCTGGTCTGGTTGCGATAGGAGTAGCCCAGGTCCAGGTGCGCCACCTGGCCGAGGTAGCGCAGCAACTGCTGGAGCAGCGGCTGGTCCAGGCCCATCTGCTGGCGCAGGTTGGCGATAAAGGCCGGATCATCGACGCCGGCCTCCCCGGCCATCAGCAACGCCGGATCACCCGGCGCCAGGCGGATCAACAGGAAGCTCAGGACCAGCACCCCGATCACCATCAGGCCGGCACGCCCCAGGCGCGCACCGAGGAACACCAGGCCATTCATGGCGTCGGTGCGTCGAGGTAGACGCTCTCGTAGTCTTCATTAAGGCTGGTGGCGGTGCGCAGCAGGTTGTGCACCTGCTTGTGGTACAGGGTCGGATAACGCATCTCGAAGATCGGCGCGATCGGCAGATCCTGGTTCAGCAGGTTTTCCAGCTCGCTGTAGAGCTTCTGCCGCTGCGGACCTTCGGCGGTGTCGGCGACCTGGTTCCACAGGCGGTCGGCCTCGGGATTGTTGTAGCCGCTGACATTGGCGAAGGGCGAGGTCTTGAGGATGTAGTCGGAGCGGTACAGGTAGGCGTTGGTCAGGTACGGATCGCCGATCTGGAAGATGAAGTTGTAGGTCAGATCGAAGTCCCAGTCGCTGACCCGCTGGAACCAGGTCGCGGCGTCCGAGGTGACTACCTGGACCTTGAAGCCCAGTGGCTGCAGGGCCTGCTTGGTGTATTCGGCCAGGCGCTCCCAGGCGCCGCCCTTCTCACCGTTGAGCAGGCGGATGCGCACTGCGCTGACGTCCACCCCGGATTCGGCGATCAGCGCCTTGGCCTTCTTCAGGTCGTAGGCGTACTGCGGCAGCTGCGGGTCGTGGTACGGCGAACTGGACACGAACGGCCCCTGGGACACCCGCCCGGCGCCGAAGAAGATGTTGTCGACGATGAACTGGCGGTTCAGCGCCGTGAGGATGGCCTGGCGTACCTTGGGGTTGTCCAGCGGCGGCTTGCGCGTATTGATCTGCAGGAAGGCCAGCCCGGCATACAGTTCGTAGCCCTGCTCCGAGGCCACCACGTCAGGCAGCGCGCCGAGGCGCTTGAGGTCGGAGTAGTCGGCATCGCCAGCGCGCAGCACCTGCACGTCGTTGCGTTCGAAGGCGGCGGAGCGGGACGAACCGTCGGGGATCACGTGGAAGATCACTCCATCCAGGTGCGGCAGGCCCTGTTTCCAGTAGTGCGGGTTCTTCGCCAGCTTGATGTAGGCGCCGCGTTTCCACTCCAGGAAGACGAAGGGCCCGGTGCCGACCGGCTTGAGGTTGTAGGGGTTGGCACGGAAATCACTGCCCTCGTACAAGTGCTTCGGCACGATCGGCCGCAACCCGCTGCCCAGGGACGACAACAACGGCGCGAAGGGTTTCTTCAGGTGGAACGTGACCTGCAGCGGCTTGCTCGAATCGATGGCGGCGACGAACTGTTCGAAGATCGAACCGATGCGCTTGTCCACCTCGGGATAGAAGGTATTGAAGCTGAACAGCACATCCTGTTCGGTGAAAGGCTTGCCGTCGTGCCAGGTCACACCCGGTTGCAGGTCGAACGTGTAGGTCAGGCCGTCAGGAGAGACGGTCCAGCTCTTCGCCAGCACCGGCTGCGGCTTGAGGTCGGTATCGAAGGTCAGCAGCCCTTGCAGGACCTTGCCGCTGACGTATTGGGTGGACACATGGGTGACGACCCCGTGCATCAAGGATGGCGGCTCGGGCTGGGCGATCAGGCTAAGGATGCCGCCGTTCTGCGGCGCGGCCTGGGCGGTGCTGCCGAACAGCGCTGCACAGGTGAGCACGGCGAGTCCCAGCCTTTTCAAAGCGTGACGCGGGGGGTGTTGGGGCGCTGGCATGGTGACTCCTTGGCAAATGGTCTGCCGGGGATTTTGCAAGCGCTATGCCATGGGTCTGCTGCACCGTGTATACGGGGGCGAGGCGCAGGAATACCGGCCGTGGCTGGTGAAAAAGCCACAGCGCGGTGGCGGGAATGTGGAAAAAGCAGCAGCGGGATCAAGGCCATGGCCCGCTTTCAGGGGCTGCGCGGCGCTGGCACAGGGTTTGCCCTCCAATGCTCAACACGCTCATTCGACCTTTTCGCGGACTGTTCCCATGCCCCTTGACTACCTCGGCAACCCTCTCGACACCGACGACCAGCACGCCCGCCAAGGCCTGGACGATTTCATCGGCGGTTTCATCGGTTACCACCCTCGCGCCGAAGCCATCCTGCCGACCGCCGACCGCCATCCACAATCGGCACTGAGCAACGCCCTGGCGGGGATCCTGCTGATGTTCAGCGAATCCCCCGAAGGCCCGCTGCTGGCCGGAAAATACCGACAACGTGCCGCCGCGGTCGCCACCCGCCACCCCCGGGCCGCACTCTACCTGGCCTTGCTCGATGCCTGGATCGACGACGACCTGGACCGGGCCCTGACCCTGGGCGAGCAGCTCCTCAAGGCTTATCCGCGCGACCTGTTCGCCGCCAAGCTGACCCAGTACATCGAATTCAACCGTGGTAACTGGCCGGCCCTGCTGCGCATCGGCCTCAAGGCCGTCGAAGCGGCCCCGGAGATCGCCCAGAGCCACGCCATGCTGGCTTTCGCCTACGAGCAATGCCATCTGCTGGAAGAAGCCGAAGCCAGTGCGCGCCAGGCCCTGGTGATCCAGGCCGACGAGCCCTGGGCCCAGCACGCCCTGGCCCACGTGATGCTGACCGAAGGCCGGATCGAGGAAGGCATCGCCTTCCTGCAGGAGGTCAGCGGGCACTGGGACGGCCTGAACTCGTTCATGTACACCCACAACTGGTGGCACCTGGCGCTGTTCCACCTGGCCCGGGGCGACGAGGCGCGGGTGCTGGAAATCTACGACCGGCACGTGTGGGGGATCCTGCCGCAGTACTCCCAGGACCAGATCGGCGCGGTATCGCTGCTGGCCCGCCTGGAGATCGCCGGGATCGATGTCGGACAGCGCTGGCAGGCGCTGGCGCCGTACCTGCAACTGCGCCAGGGCGATACCGTGCAACCGTTCCTCAGCCTGCAATACCTGTACGGCCTGGCGCGCGCCGACAAGCTCGAAGCGAATCTGCTGTTCGCCGCCCTCGTCGAACGCAGCCAGCAGGCTCCGGACTTCAGCCGCGCCGTCTGGGCCGAGGTCACCCTGCCCCTGGCCGAAGGCTTGCTGGCCCACGCCCGCGGCGAGCACACCCGCGCGGCACGCCTGCTGGCCGCCAGCCTGCCCCGCCTGAACGAGATCGGCGGCAGCCATGCGCAGCGCGACCTGTTCGCCCAGATCGAACTGGATGCGCGGCTACGCAGCGGGGATTGGGCGGTCGCCCAGCAGTTGCTGGAACTGCGCCGGCGCTACGACGGCCTGGATGTGCCGAGCAACCGCCATCTGCAACGGGTGTATGCCGAACTGGGCCTGCCGGACCTGGCACGGCAGGCCGGACAGCGGGTCGAACAGGTGCTGCTCAACCGCGCGCAGCGTGCACACCCCGGGCAATAGCCCGGGCCACGCAATCGGCGGCAGCAGAACCGATGCTGCCGATACTGACCTGGCGCCGGGCACCAGCGCCCAGCTCCACCGTTCCGGTGGCCAGGGCGAACACGCTATCGCCATCGAACGGCAGATGCGCCGGACGCACCGCCCGGGCAATGCCGTCCTGGGCCATGATCGCCACGCGCTTGCACTCGGCGGTGCTCAGTTGCGCGGTACTGGCAACCACGACCAGGGTGGTATTGGCCCCGGCCTGCAGGCGCCCCATGGAATCCAGGCGCGACAGTTCGGGGATCGGATCGCTGCAATCCTGGTCGCCGGTCGGCCGCGCGCCACCGAACTCCCCGGCGATCTCCCAGGGCCAGGCCCAGAAGGTGCGGCCATCAGGCATGTACACCGAGCCGATGGGGTTGGCCACCACGAGCGCGGCGACCAGCAGGCCGTCGCCAAGATCCAGCGATGCCGTTCCCAGCCCGCCCTTGAGTACCCCGGCCATGGCCCCGCGACCGGCACCGACCGCGCCCTGGGCGGTGTCCGTGCCGGCATTGGCCAGGGCCTCGAAGCCAAGGCGCCGGTAAGGCGGCTCCAGGCCCCACTGCTTGTCGCCGCCGTTGGCCAGGTCATGCAGCACCGCCGAGGGCACGATGGGGATCGCCGGGGCGCCAGCCTTCAGGTGCAGGCCGACACCCTCGGCGGACAGCGCCGCCGCCACGGCATCGGCAGCGCCCAGGCCGAACACCGAACCGCCGGCAAAGACCAGGGCATGCAACTGGCCGACCATGTTCTCCGGCTCCAGCGCCGCCGACTCGCGCCCGCCGGGGCCGCCGCCGCGGATATCGACGCTGGCGGTACAGACGCGGGCAGCGCGGATCACCGTGACCCCGGTATCGACCCGGGGATCGGTGGCATGGCCGACGGTCAGGCCGGGGATATCGGTAAGGGCGTTGCGGGGACCGGGGAGCGGCATACGGGTAATCCTGGTGGGTGGTGGTACGGGGTGGTCAGCAAGTGATGTGCCAGGCAGATGATTGATGTGGGTTTTCATGGCCTTATCGCTGGCAAGCCAGCTCCCACAGGGTCCACAGCGACTTGCCAGCGGTTGGGCCGGCAAAACCACCGCCGCCCCGACTGTAGAAAAACCAGCAGCCTGCCCCCGGCATCGCTGAAAAATCACCAGCCAACTCCGCCACCAAGCTCCAACCAACTGTTTTAAAAGCCTTTTTTCGCCTGGCACAGGCCTTGCTCTTATCCGTACACCAGAGCTTGCCCCAACAAGCCGACCCTCTACCGACCTTTCCGGAGTAAGCCCCTATGCGTTCCTCGATCCGCACGGCCTTGCGGCCCCCACACAAAGCCTTCGCCTACAGCCTGCTGTTTCTCGCCCTGGCCGAGGCGGCACCGGTGCTGGCCGCCGACAACCCACTGGACACCGTGGTGGTCATCGGCAACCGCGGCCAGGCCCGGACCCTGGCGGAAAGCCCGGCGCCAGTCGATGTGATCTCGTCGAAGCAACTGCTCGCCACCGGCCAGGGCGACCTGACCCGGGCCCTGAGCCGGGTCCTGCCCTCGCTCAACCAGCCAGCCTCGTCCGGCTTCGGCTCGACTTCGGTGGTGCGCCCCATCAGCCTGCGCGGCCTCAACGGCGACCAGGTGCTGGTGCTGGTCAACGGCAAGCGCCGGCACAACAGCGCCCTGCTCAACAACGGCACCTACCTCAACTCCGGCTCGCAGCCGGTGGACCTGGACATGATCCCCACCGCCCTGGTGGACCATGTCGAAGTCCTGCGCGATGGCGCCTCGGCCCAGTACGGTTCCGACGCCATCGGCGGCGTGGTCAATATCGTGCTGAAGCAGACCGACCACGGCGGCAGCGTCTCCACCACCTACGGCCAGAACTATGAAAACGGTGACGGCGAGACCAACCGCCAGACCGGCAACATCGGCCTGGCCCTGCCCAACGACGGGTTCATCAACCTGGCCCTGGACGTCAAGCAGCAGAAGGTCTCCGATCGCTCCGACAAGGCGCCGTACACCGACAGTGCCGGCAACACCAGCCTGCAGCACACCTACTACGGCACCGGCCTGCCGGAAGCTCGCAACTTCAGCCTGGGCTACAACGCCGAGCTGCCGGTCAACGACAGCCTGAGCCTGTACTCCTTCTCCACCTACACCCGGCGCAACTCCGAGAAGCCGCTGGCCTTCCACCAGCCGGCCAGCTTCGACGGCATCGCCACGCCCTTCCCGGAAGGCGTGGAAGACACCCTGCGCTTTATCGAAAACGACTTCCAGGTGGCCTTCGGTGGCAAGGGCACGGCACTGGGCTGGGACTATGACCTGTCCACCACCTACGGCCAGGACCATGCCGAGGCGACCCTGCGCCACACCTACAACCTCAGCTACGGTGCCGACTCGCCGACCTCGGTGGACACCGGGGTGAAGACCTTCAGCCAGTGGACCAACAACCTCGACCTGACCCGTGCCTTCGACCTCGGCCTGGCCAGGCCGACCCAGGTTTCCTGGGGTCTCGAGCAGCGCTACGAGAACTACAAGATCGGCAAGGGCGACTACGCCTCCTACGCCAGCGGCCCCTTCACCACCGGGGCCAGCGGCAACCCGATCGCGCCGGGGACCATCTCCGGCGCCGGCACCACCCCGGCCGACGCCGCCGAAAAAGGCCGTACCAGCGTCGGCGCCTACGCGGAAATCGGCCAGGACCTTACCGAGAAGTGGCACGTGGACCTCGCCGGACGCTACGAGGACTACAACGATGGCTCCGGCACCACCAGCAACGGCAAGTTCTCCACCCGCTACCAGTTGACCCCGATCCTCGCGGTCCGCGGTACTTTCAGTACGGGCTTCCGCGCGCCATCCCTGGCCCAGCAGATCTATAGCTCGACCTCGCAGAGCAACGTCAACGGCAACCTGATCGATTACCGCAACGTCGCGGTGGACTCGGCCGTGGCCAAGGCCCTCGGTGCTACCACGCTGAAGCCGGAAAAATCCACCAACTTCGGCCTCGGCCTGACCCTGCAGCCGAGCGACAACACCTCGATCACCCTCGATGCCTACCAGATCAAGATCAAGGACCGCATCGCCCAGACCGGCTACCTCGGCGGCACCCCGCAGATCAACGCGATCCTCGCTGCCGCAGGCCTGGCCACCAACCAGTCGGTGACCTACTTCACCAACGCCCTCGACACCACCACCCGCGGCATCGACCTGGTCGGCGACTACCGCCAGGACCTCGGCGCCTGGGGCGGCGTGCGCTACAACCTCGGGTTCAACTGGAACACCACCGAGATCGACGACATCCACGCCTCCTCCGTGGCCCAGCAAGCCCTCGGCCCGACCGGCGGCTACGACCGCCAGCGTCAGGGCAACCTCAAGCATGGCCTGCCGGAATCCAAGCTGCTGCTCGGCGCGACCTGGACCTTCCAGCAACTGGAGCTGAGCCTGAACCTGACCCGCTACGGCGAGTACACCCAGTACGGCACCCTGGAAACCTACGACCGCACCTTCTCCCCGGCCTGGATAACCGACCTCAACCTGGACTACCACCTGACCAAGGACCTGACCCTCACCGCCGGGGCCAACAACCTGTTCAACAAGTACCCGGAGCGCACCCACCTGGCGAGCACCTCGGGTGGCTTCCCCTATGGCAACTTCTCGCCCTACGGCACCACCGGCGGTTACTGGTACACCGGCCTGAGCTACAACTTCTGACCCGCGGCCCTGCCGGCCGCGTGGCTGGCAGGGCTTTCGCCTGACCTACGGGAGTACTGTCCATGACCCGTCGCACCGATCAACTCAAGCTGGGGGCCTTTCTCGCCAACAGCGGTCACCATGTCGCCGCCTGGCGTCACCCCCTGGCCCAGGCCGATGCCAGCCTGGACTTCGAGCATTTCAAGGCGATTGCCCGCAGCGCCGAGCGCGGCCGCTTCGATGCGCTGTTCGTCGCCGATGTGGTCGCCCTCTGGGGCCATCACCTCGACGCCCTGAGCCGCACCGCCCGCGGCGAGCATTTCGAGCCGCTGACCCTGATGGCTGCCCTGGCGGCGGTGACCGAGCACATCGGCCTGATCGCCACCGCCACCACCAGCTACAACGAGCCGTACCATATCGCCCGCAAGTTCGCCTCCCTCGACCACCTGTCCAAAGGCCGCGCGGCGTGGAACCTGGTGACCTCGGTGGTTTCGGACGAAGCCTGGAACTTCGGCCGCGAAAGCCATATCGAGCACGCCGACCGCTACCAGCGCGCCGAAGAGTTCCACGATGTGGTCAAGGGCCTGTGGGACAGCTGGGACGACGACGCCTTCCCCCGGGACAAGGCCAGCGGCCAGTACTTCGACCCGGACAAGCTGCATACCCTGAACCACCGCGGCCAGCACTTCGCCGTGCGCGGCCCGCTGAACGTGGCCCGTCCGCCCCAGGGCCATCCGGTGCTGGTCCAGGCCGGAGCCTCGGAGCCGGGCAAGGCCCTGGCGGCACGGGTCGCCGAAGTGATCTTCGCCTCCCACCACGAACTGCCGGCGGCCCAGGCGTTCTACCAGGACATCAAGCAACGCGCCGCCGCCCTCGGTCGCGACCCGGACCATATCAAGATCCTCCCCGGCGTCACGCCCTTCATCGGGGAAACCCGCGAGCAGGCCCAGGCCCTGTTCGACGAGTTCCAGGCGCTGATCGACCCGGTACTGGGCCTGCGCCTGCTGGCCGACACCCTGGGCGAGGATATCGACCTGTCCGGCCACGACCTCGACGGCCCTTTGCCGGAAACGCCGGCGGGCCAGCGGGGCAGCCGTCGCGACCAGGTCCTGGAAGTGGCCCGACGCGACAACCTGAGCATCCGCCAGCTGTACCTGCGCCTGGCCGGGGGCAACCCGGTGATCGGTACGCCGGAGGACATCGCCGACACCTTCGAAGCCTGGTTCCAGGGGCGTGCCTGCGACGGGTTCAACGTGTTCTTCCCGTATTTCCCGGGTTCCATCGACACCTTCGTCGACCAGGTGATCCCGCTGCTGCAGGCGCGCGGGCTGTTCCGCCGTGAGTACGAGGGCCGCACCCTGCGCGAAAACCTCGGCCTGCCGCGTCCGGCCAACCGCTTCAGCGCCAGGGAGGAGGCCCGCGCATGAAGACATTGCCCGGCCTGCTCCTGGCCCTGGGCTGCCTGGCCGCCAGCCCGGCCTTTGCCCTGAACATCCTGCTGAGCAACGACGACGGCTACCAGCACCCGAACATCCGCGCGCTGTACAGCGCTTTGAAAGCGGCCGGGCACGCGGTGAAGATCGCCGCGCCACAAAGCGAACAGAGTGCCCGCGGCGGCGCCTTCCTCTACGGTCGCGAAGTGCAGGTGGGACGCGACAGCGACCCGGCCTACCCCGACAGCTATTACATAAGCACCCATGAAACCGGCGTGTGCAGCAGCCCGGCCTGCGCCGGCCAGCCGGTACAGATCGAGATCAGCGGCACGCCGGTCATGGCCTTGCTGATGGGTCTGAAGAAGGTCGAGCCGAACCCGGACCTGGTCATCGTCGGGCCCAACCCCGGCAACAACGTCGGCGCCATCAACAGCGCGTCGGGCACCTTCAATGCCGCCAGCTTCGCCGTGCGCGCCGGCTATCCGACCCTGGCGGTGAGTACCGACCTCAAGGACAAGGACCCGCAACGCATCGCCCGCCAGGTGCTGGGCCTGGTGGACGCCCTCGACCGGCATCGCCAGCCCGATGGCAGGCTATTGCCCGCCGGCCTCGGCCTGAACATCAACTTCCCCGCCGACAGCGCCGCACTCAAGGGCGTGCGCCTGACCCGCATCGGCAGCTACGTCGGCTTCGACACCCTGTACACCGACGATCTCGGCCCGCTGTTCCCGGCCCAGGCCGGCAAGCCGGGGATCAGCTTCCAGCACAGCGCCCCGGCAACGCCGGCGCAACAGGACGATGAAGCCGTGTGGCTGGCCAAGGGTTACCTGACCATCAGCCCGTTCAACGGCCAGCTGCAATCCAGCGACCAGGCCGGCGCCGCCCGTGCCCTGAGCGCCCTGCCCCTGATCAGCGAGGACAAACGACCATGAGCGGCGGATTCTCCCTCGGCTTTCTCAGCCGGGTGTACCAGACCGAGTACAACCCCCGGGTCTACCGGGAAACCCTGGAACTGTTCGAAGCCGCCGAGGCACTGGGCTTCGACACGGGCTGGGTGGCGCAGCATCACTTCGCCAGCGAACAGGGCCGCCTGCCCTCGCCGTTGGTGCTGCTCTCGGCGATCGCCCAGCGCACCCGGCGCATCGGCCTGGGCAGCGGAATCATCGTGCTGCCGCAGGAGCCGGCCCTGCGCCTGGCGGAAGACGCCGCAGTGCTCGACCTGCTGAGCAACGGGCGCCTGGAACTGGGGCTGGGCGCAGGCTTCGACCCGGACACCTTCAACGCCTTCGGCCTGGCCCACGACCAGCGCCATCGCGACTACGAGAACAACCTGCAACGTCTGCAGACCGCCCTTGGCAACGGCCCCCTGAACCACGACGGCCTGCGCCTGCAGCCACTGGCACCGAGCCTGGGCGGGCGTCTCTGGGAAGCCACCTCGCGGGTGGAACTGGTGGCGGCCCGGGGCAACGGCCTGATCATGGCGCCCAATCCACACCTGCCAACCCGGGCCGGCATCGAGCTGGTCCAGCGCTACCGCGACGCCTGGACCGGCGACAACGGCACCCCGGCGCGTATCGCCCGGGTCCAGGGCGTGTTTCCCCTGGCCCACACGGCCGCCTTGCGCGAGGACATCCAGCGCTACCTCGCACGGCAGAAAAGCATCGGCGTCTACCAGGGCCCATTGGACGGTGACTTCGAGGACACCCTGCGACGCCTCGGTGTGCTGCATGGCGCGCCCGAAGCGATCATCGAAGGCCTGGAGGACGGGCCGCGCCTGGGTCGTCACGACCACCTGATCGTCCAGGTACAGAGCGCCAGCACGCCGCTGCGCGACGCCATCCGCGCCCTGCAGATCATCGCCGAAGACGTGGCCCCGGCCCTGGGCTGGCGCCCCGCCCTGGCCCGCACCGCGAAGGAGTTTTCCCTGTCATGAGCACTGCCACTTCCCGCCCGCCGTTCAAACTGGGTTTTCTCACCCATGCGTTCGGCGAGGATGCGCAACAGACCTACCGTGACCTGCTGGAGCAGTTCGAAGTCGCCGAAGCCCTGGGCTTCGACGGTGGCTGGATTGCCCAGCATCACCTGAGCAACGGTTTCGGCCGCCTGCCCTCGCCGCTGCTGGCCTTGGCCGCAGTGGCCGAGCGCACCCGGCATATCGAGCTGGGCACGGCGGTGACCGTACTGCCCTTCGAGGACCCGGTGCGCCTGGCCGAGGATGCCAGCGTGCTCGACCAGCTAAGCGGTGGTCGGGTGCAACTGGGCCTGGGCAGCGGTGGCGCCAACCTGGACAGTTTCACGGTGTTCGAACGGGACGCCGGGCAACGCCAGCAACACTTCACCGAGGACCAGCAACGCCTGCAGGGGCTGCTCAACGGGGACGCGCTGTTCCCCGGCAGCGCACTGACCCTGCAACCGCCTGCCCCCGGCCTGGCCCGCCGTCTCTGGCATTCGCACGGTAGCCTGGAGGGCGCACGCTATACCGCCAGCCAGGGCAACGGCTTTCTCCTCGGTACCGCGACCCATGATCCGCTGACCGTGCAGAAGCCCCTGGCCGAGGCCTATCTCGCGGCCTGGGAACACCCGACGGAGCCGCCGCGCATCGGCGTGGTCCGTGCCGTCTTCCCCGCCGCCGACCGCGCCACCGCGCAGGCCGAGCTGGCGGTGGATATCGAGCGTCATGTGCCACGCCTGCAACGGGAGGGCCTGATCGAACAGGCGATCGACCTGGAAGAACACCTGCGCCTGCTCAATGTCCATCACGGCCATCCCGACGAGGTCATCCGCGGCCTGCGCGAGGATCCATCGCTGCTGCCCTATGCCGACTACCTGATCGTGGTGGTGCAGGCCGAGAGTTCGAGCCAGGAGCAGGTCCTGCAGCGCCTGCGCATCGTCGCCGAAACCATCGCCCCGGCCCTCGGCTGGCGGCCCCGGCCTGTCCAGCCGGAGGCGGCGGTGGGATGATGGTCTTTCCCCTGTTCGTACTCGCTGCGGAGCCTGTACATGGCCCTTGAACTCAGTTGGCAATTGCCGCTTTGCACCCCGACGCCCACGCCGGGCCAGTGGATCCAGCTGGCCCAGGCCGTGGAATACGCAGGGCTCGACGGCCTGTGGATCCCCGGCGGTGCGCCCTGCGCCGACAGCCTCGGGGTAGCCGCCGCGCTCTGTGCCCATACCCGGCACCTGCGCCTGAATATCAGCGTACCGCCGGAAGTGGTACTGCCCGCCGCACTGGCCAGCACCCTGCAAAGCCTGCAGTCGATCAGTGCCAACCGGGTCCGCCTGCACCTGCCCGATGGCGACCGCGACAGCTTGCGCCAGGCGTTCGGCGAATGGCTCAACCGCGACCAGCGCAACGAACGTATCGGCGAATACCTGGAGATCCTGCAACGCCTGCTGCGAGGAGAAGACGGCGGTTTCAACTACACCGGCCGCTATTTCCAACTGGAAAATGCCGGCTTCGCCCGCCGCGCCTTGCCCGCCCCGCCGCTGATCCTCGACGACAGCCACGACGCCAGCCTGATCGCCAGCCATGCCGACCTGTGCCTGCTACGGTCGGCGCCCCCGGCCTGGCTGGAGCAGGAAATCCGCCGCCTGCAAGGGCGCACGGGCTTCGTCTGCAGTTTCGGCCTGATCCTCGGCGACACCGAGGAACTGGCCTGGGAGGCCGCCGCACGGCGTTTCCCGGCGCCTGCCGAGCCCTTCGCCAATGCGGCGGTACGGCGCCTGACCCGTGACCGCCAGTTGGAGGTCCATCCCAACCTGCTGCAACCGGGGCCCGGGCAGCCGCTGTACCTGGTGGGCAACGCGCAGCAGATCGCCACCCGCCTCGGCGAGCTGCATGGCCTGGGCATCGAGCATATCGTGATCCAGGATCAGCCGGCGGTAGCCGAAGTCCTGCGGTTCGGTGAACGGATACTACCCCTGCTCCAGGAGCTGGGCCTGCGCAAGGAGCGCCAGCGTCATGCCCGCTGAACCGCGTCATCCCATCGAACTGAACTGGTTCCTGCCCACCAATGGCGACGGCCATCACCTGACCAGCAGCGGCCTGCCCAAGGTCGGCCTGTTCCAGCAGGGCGAGCGCGAGCCGAACCTCGACTACCTGCGGCAGATCGTGCGGGCCGCCGAACTGTCGAACTTCGACGGCATCATGGTGCCCACCGCCAGCGGCTTCGAAGACCCCTGGCTGATCACGGCGGTACTGGCCCAGGAAGTGCGGCGCCTGCGTTTTCTCCTCACCCTGCGCCCCGGCCTTGAACTGCCGGCCTGGAGCGCTCATCGCGCAGCGACCTTGCAACTGCTCAGCGACAACCGTCTGGACCTCCACATGGTCAGCGGCTCCAGCCGTTTCGAACAGCGTTCGCTGGGGGATTACCTGGAGCATGACGAACGCTATGCGCGCACCGGGGAATTTCTCGAAGCCTTCCAGGCGGTGTGGTCGGGGCGGCGCCAGCCTCATCACGGACGCTACTACCGCTGCGCCGGGGAGACGCCGATCGACCCGCGGGCACGGATGCCGGCGATCTACTTCGGCGGGGCGTCCAGCGCTGCCGAGCAGGTCGGTGCGGCCCATGCCCAGACCTGCCTGATGTGGTGCGAGCCTCCGGCGATGATTGCCGAGCGGATCCAGCGCATGCGCGAACTGGCGGCGGCGCGGGGACGGACCTTGCGCTTCGGTTTGCGCGTCCATGTGTTCGCGGCAGCCACCGATGATGCGGCCTGGAGCCATGTGCAGCGTTTGCTGGACGAGATCCCCAAGGACGCCATCGAGCGTGCGCAATCGCAACTGGCCAGTTATGAGTCGGTGGGGCAATCGCGGCAAAGCGGGCTGGTCAAGGGACGTGGCCGGCAGGCGCGGGAGCTGGAGGTGTCGGCCAATCTCTGGGCCGGGGTGGGCCTGGTCCGTGGCGGGGCCGGGACGGCGCTGGTGGGGAGCTACCAGCAGGTGGCGGAGCGGGTCGAGGAGTATTACCAGCTTGGGGTGGACTGCTTCATTCTTTCCGGGTTTCCCCATCTGGAGGAAGCGATTCATCTGGGCGCGGAGTTGTTGCCGCAGCTGCGCCGGCTGGGGCGCGAGGATCCGGGGCAGTCCCAGGATACCTATCTTTCCTGAGGGCCTCATCGCTGGCAAGCCAGCTCCCACAGGTCCGGCGGTGTACGCGGTCACTGTGGGAGCTGGCTTGCCAGCGATGAGGCCCTCAAGCCATCAGGCGATCGCCTTGTCCACCAGTTCCTGCGCCTCGCCCACCAGACGCTGCAGATGCGCATCGTCGATAAAGCTCTCGGCGTAGATCTTGTAGATGTCCTCGGTGCCCGACGGCCGCGCGGCGAACCAGCCGTTGGCGGTCATGACCTTCAAGCCACCGATGGCCTGGTCGTTACCCGGCGCATGGCTGAGGATCTGCTGGATCGGCTCGCCGGCCAGCTCGGTGGACTTCACCTGCTCCGGCGCCAGCTTGCTCAACAGCGCCTTCTGCTGTGGATTGGCCTTGGCCTCGACGCGGGTGGCGAACGGTTCGCCCAGCTCGGCGGTCAGGGCCGCATAGGCTTCTGCCGGGTTGCGACCGGTGCGGGCGGTCATTTCAGCGGCCAACAGCGCCGGAATCAGGCCGTCCTTGTCGGTGGCCCAGACGCTGCCATCCAGACGCAGGAAGGACGCACCGGCACTCTCCTCGCCGCCAAAGCCCAGGGAGCCGTCAAACAGACCGTCGGCGAAGAACTTGAAGCCCACCGGCACTTCGTACAGGCGACGGCCCAGACGCGCGGTGACGCGGTCGATCAGGCCGCTGCTGACCACGGTCTTGCCCACGGCGGCATCGGCGCGCCATTGCGGACGGTTCTGGAACAGGTAGTCGATGGCCACCGCCAGGTAGTTGTTCGGCGCCAGCAGGCCGGACGGGGTGACGATGCCGTGGCGGTCATGGTCCGGGTCGCAGGCGAAGGCCACGTCGAAACGCTCGCGCAGGCCGATCAGGCCCTGCATGGCATACGGCGACGATGGGTCCATGCGGATCTGGCCGTCCCAGTCCACCGACATGAAGCGGAAGGTCGGGTCGACCTCGCTGTTGACCACTTCCAGGTTGAGCTTGTAGTGCTCGGCAATCGCCGACCAGTAGCGCACCCCGGCGCCGCCCAGCGGGTCCACGCCCAGGCGCAGGTTGGCGCCGCGAATGGCGTCGAAGTCGATGACGTTGACCAGGTCGGCGACATAGGTGCCGACGTAGTCATGGCGATGGGTGGTGGCAGCCTTCAGCGCCTGCTCGTACGGCATGCGCTTGATGCCCTTGAGGCCCTCGGCCAGCAGTTCGTTGGCCTTGGCCTCGATCCACTTGGTCACATGGCTGTCGGCCGGGCCGCCATTGGGCGGGTTGTACTTGAAGCCACCGCTTTGCGGCGGGTTGTGCGACGGGGTGATGACGATGCCGTCGGCCAGGCCCGAGGTGCGGCCGCGGTTGTAGCAGAGGATGGCGTGGGACACCGCGGGGGTCGGGGTGTACTCGTCGTCCTTCGACAGCATCACCTCGACGCCGTTGGCCGCCAGCACTTCCAGGGCGCTGGCCAGGGCCGGGGTGGACAGGGCGTGAGTGTCGGCGCCGATGAACAGCGGGCCGTCGATGCCCTGGGCCTGGCGGTACAGGCAGATGGCCTGGCTGATGGCGAGGACATGGTGCTCGTTGAAACTCAGGTCCAGGGAACTGCCGCGATGCCCGGAGGTGCCGAAGGCCACACGCTGGGTGGCGACGGCAGCATCGGGCTGGCCGGTGTAGTAGGCGGTCAGCAGGCGCGGAATATCGACCAGGATGGAGGCCGGGGCCGGTTTGCCTGCCAGAGGACTGAGCTTCATGCAAAACCTCAAGAATTGAGTTTCAGGGTGATGAAAACACGACAGTTTACTGGCACTTCGACTGTCTGGCGATGACGAAGATTCCCGCGCCTGGCTAATTGCTTTCCGGTGCCCACCAGCTTGGAAACATGCGGCGCACCCGGTCTTCGGCGAAGCGGTCGTCGATCAGCATGACCGTACCGCGGTCTTCGGTGCCGCGGATCACCCGCCCCGCTGCCTGGATCACCTTGCGCACGCCAGGGTAGAGATAGGTGTAATCGAAGCCGGCGCTGAACAAGGCGCCCATGCGCTGCTTGAGCTGTTCGTTGACCGGATTGACCTGGGGCAAGCCAAGGGTGGCGATGAAGGCACCGATCAAGCGCGTGCCCGGCAGGTCGACCCCTTCGGCAAACGCACCGCCCAGCACGGCGAAGCCGACACCCTGCCCGCCCTCGACGAAACGCTCGAGAAAGCCCTGGCGCTGCTCTTCGTCCATCCCCGGCGATTGCGACCACTGGACGATGTCCGGATAACGCTCGACCAGCAGTGCAGACACCTGCTGCTGGTAATCGAAGCTGCTGAAGAACGCGAGGTAATTGCCCGGCTGCTCGCGATACTGGTCGGCGATCAGCTCGACGATGGGCGCCAGGGAGGCCTGGCGGTGCTGATAGCGGGTGGAGACCCGGCTGACGATGCGCACCCGCAATTGCTCGGCCACGAACGGCGACTGCACTTCCAGCCAGGCGGTGTCGGCCGGCATGCCCAGCAGGTCGGCGTAGAAATGCCGGGGGTTGAGGGTCGCGGAAAACAGCGTGACGCTGCGCGCCGCCGCCATGCGCGGGCCGATCAGCGGCGCCGGCACCACATTGCGCAGGCACAGGCTGGCCAGGCGCTTGCGCCCTGCCCCGCGCAGGCTGATATCGAACAGGAAGTGCTCATCGAACACCTCGCTCAGGCGCACGAACTGCAAGGCCTGGAAGAAGAACTGCAACAGTGCCGGGTCCACGGCTTGTGGGGTACGGTTCATCAGGTCCTGGACCAGCCCGACCACCCGCAGCAGCGCCTTGATAAAGGCGGCCGGCAACTCGCTGCTGGCTTGATAAGGTGCCAACTGATCCTTGTACAGGCGGTTCCACTCACGGTTGAGGCCTTGCAGGGCACTGGCCATGCCGGCCGGCGGCTCCCGACGCAGGGCCTGCAACTGGAACTGGTCGAGGCTGGCGCTGTACATCTGCCGCGCCCGCTCCACCAGGTTGTGCGCCTCGTCCACCGCCACGGCCAGGCGCCACTGATCGGTCTGGGCCAGGCCAAAGAGCAAGGCGTTCTGGTCGAAGTAGTAGTTGTAGTCGGCCACCAGCACATCGACCCAGCGCGCCAGCTCCTGGGCCAGGTAATACGGACAGACCTGATGGGCCAGGGCCAGCTCGCGGACCTGCGCCTTGTCCAGCATCGGCACCTGCATTGCCGCCGCCCGGGCTGCCGGCAGGCGATCGTAGAAACCCTTCGCCAGCGGACAGGCCTCGCCATGGCAGGCCGTGCCGGGGTATTCGCAGGCCTTGTCGCGGGCCACCAGTTCCAGGCTGCGCAGGGCCAGCTCGGGGCTGGCGGTCATCACCTGGCGCAGGGCATCGAGCGCCAGGCCGCGGCCCGGGGTCTTGGCGGTGAGGAAAAGAATCTTGTCCAGCGGCTGCTTCGCCATGGCCTTAAGCATGGGAAACAGGGTGCCGAGGGTCTTGCCGATGCCGGTGGTGGCCTGGGCCATCAGGCAACGTCCGGTGCTGACCGCCTTGTACACGGTTTCCGCCAGTTCGCGCTGCCCCTTGCGAAAGGATGGCCAGGGAAAGGCCAACGCACCCAGGCCCGCATCGCGCAGGCTCAAGCGCCGGGACTGCGCCTCGGCCCATTGCATGAAACGAGCGCATTGCTCGTCGAAATACGCTTCAAGGTCGCTGGCGCTGGCGGTGATCTCGAAACGGGTTTCCTGGTCGCTGTCCACCTCCAGGTAGACGAGCGCCAAGGTGATCGCCTCCAACCCACGCTGCTGGCACATCAGCCAGCCATAGACCTTTGCCTGCGCCCAGTGCAGTTGCCGATGGTTGTCCGGCTGGCTGGCCAGGTCGCCGCGGTGGGTCTTGATCTCTTCCAGGCAGTTGCGCGCCGGGAGATAGCCGTCGGCGCGACCGCGCACCTCCAGTTCACCGAATCGCCCTTCCAGCGCCACTTCCGCCTCGTAGCCCTCGCCCCGCCGCGAGACCACCCGCCGGTGCCCGGCAATACCCTCCTGGGCCGTGGGTGACGGGGTGAAGCGCAGGTCAAGGTCGCCGACCTTGGCGGTGAACTCGCACAGGGTGCGCACCGCGACCTTGTAGCTCATGCCGCGGCCCATTGCACATGGCAGACATCCACGGGCAAGCCGTGAAGGGTGCAGAACTCGATCCAGCGCAGTTGGTTGTCCTGCAGGCGGTCACCGGGGCCCTTCACCTCGATCATCCGGTAGCGCTTTTCTGTCGGCCAGAACTGGATCAGGTCGGGCATGCCGGCGCGGTTGGCCTGGATATCTTCCAGCAGGCGCAGGAAACACTGCTTCAGGTGCTCGGGGGGCAGGCAATCGATGGCCAGCTCCAGCAGTTCCGGGCTGAGCAGCTCCCAGTACACGAAGGGCGATTGCAGGCCATGCTTGGCGGTGTAGGTTTCGCGCAGGGTCTGGCGATAGCGGCCATCGTCGAGCTGGCCCAGGCACTCGGCGAACAGTTCGGCGCGGCGGTTATGGAAGCCGGCGTCGAGCAGGTCCTGCGGGCCGCTCTGGAACGGGTGAAAGAAGGCGCCCGGCAGCGGCGCGAAGATCGCCTGCCAGCACAACAGCCCGAACAGACTGTTGAACAGGGTGTTCTCGACGTAATGCACCGGGGCATCGGTGCTTTCAAAATGCACCAGCACCGCCTGTTCGACGCCGAGGGCAGACCAGTCGGCCGGCAGGGTCAGGTCGAGACGGCTGATGGCCTGGGCCTTGCGCCGGGACTGGGGCGGGCCACCGAGCTTGCGTTTCAGGCGCGGCAGGATGCGACCCAGGGCCTGGGCTTCGGCAGCATTGCCGGGGCGTTCGGCGGCCTGGGTCGCCAGGTCGAAGGCCGACTGGTACTCGCCGCTGTTCTCCAGCACGCGGATATGCCGCTCGCGGGCCTGGGGGTGGGCGCAGGCGGAATAGATCGACAGCGCCCGATCCAGGTGGCCGGCCCGTTCGCACAGGTAGGCGAGCTGGTAATGCAGCTTGGCCCGGCGCCGTTGCAGCCAAGGGTTCTCGGTATTCAGGCCGTCCAGCCGGGCGAGCAGCAGATCGACGTCCACCTCGCCTTCCAGTTGCTCGGCGCAGGCATGCAGGGCCAGGCACAACTCGATGTCGCCGCGCTCGCGCAGGGCCCGGGAGTCGGCGCTGAACTCCACCTGTTCATAGCGCAGCACGCCGAGGTCGGCGAGGACGAATTCCGACCAGTCCTGGTACAGGTTGCCGAAGAACAGCAGGCGCAAGCGGTCGCACACCGCCTGCTGGCGCAGGGCGTAGATCGGTTCGGGGGACTCGGGCCACCACTCGTGCAGCGTGCGGGCCTCCGGGAACAGCTCGCTCAATTGCTCGTACAGCTCGTGCTTGGCGGCTTTCGGGTGGGTCAGGTGGATGGCGAAGCAGCGGGCGATCTCGTCCTTGAGGAGGATCTGGAACAACTCGTCGAGGGTCAGCGGTGCTTCACTGTCGACCCAGCCCAGCTCCAGCAGCGGTGCCATGGCCGGCAACGTCGGGCCGATCTCGTCATAGCTCAGGCGCCGCTCGCGGAACAGCAGGCCCTTGCGCATCACCATGCGCACCAGCAGCGCCTGGCTCGGCTGGGGCAGCAGGCGGAAGCCCTCGATGAAACCCCGTTCCTCGGCGTCCAGCAGATCGGCGTAGCGCAGGTGCAGCCAGTCCAGTACCTGGCGGAAGTTGTGCAGGTAGTAGAAGGGGTCGTTGCGGGAGTCGGCGATCACGGGCGGGCAATACCTGGGGAAATCTGGCACTGGTTATACATACAGATAGTAGCGGCTGGCAATCACCGTGGATCGGATCGAGGCAAGCCCATGCCCATTCGGTGCCTCTACTGGCCCTATCGCTGGCAAGCCAGCTCCCACAGGTTCTGTGTGCGCCGCGAACCCTGTGGGAGCTGGCTTGCCAGCGATAGGGCCAGCAGGCGCAATGAAGAACCTGCGACGAACGCCATATCCATTACAGCTTCGTTAACAAACCTTAAACAAATAACTGCCATTTTCTTTCAGCCCGTCCACCAAGGATCCGCCCCACTCCATGCCCGTCCTCGTCACCGGCGCTGCCGGCTTCATCGGTTTCCATCTGGCCCGTCGCCTGTGCGAAGCGGGTCTGGAGGTGGTCGGCATCGACAACCTCAACCCCTATTACAGCGTCGAACTCAAGCAGGCGCGCCTGCAGCAGTTGGCGCAGTACCCGGCTTTTCGCTTCCAGCCGCTGGACATCGCCAACCCGACGGAACTGCTGGCCCTGTTCGCCAGGTTCAACTTCAGCGAGGTCTTCCACCTGGCCGCCCAGGCCGGGGTGCGTTACTCGCTGGACAACCCCGGCGCCTACGGCCAGGCCAACCTGGTCGGCTTCCTCAACATCCTCGAAGCCTGCCGCCAGCACCCGCCACAGCATCTGGTCTACGCCTCCAGCAGCTCGGTCTACGGCGCCAACGCCAAACTGCCGTTCGCCGAGGCAGACCCGGTGGAGCAACCGGTGTCCCTGTACGCCGCGAGCAAGCGCGCCAACGAACTGATGGCCCACAGCTACGCCCATCTCTATGGCCTGCCGATGACCGGCCTGCGCTTCTTCACCGTCTATGGCCCCTGGGGCCGTCCGGACATGGCGCTGTTCAAGTTCACCAAAGCGATGCTCGCCGGCCGTCCCATCGATATCTACAACCATGGCCTGATGGGCCGCGACTTCACCTATATCGACGATATCGTCGAAAGCCTGCTGCGCCTGCGTCCGAAGCCGCCAATCGCCGAGGCCGGCAAAGCGCCTTGCCAACTGTTCAATATCGGTCGCGGCCAGCCGGTGCGCCTGCTGGAGTTCGTCGATTGCCTGGAGAACGCCCTGGGTATCGAGGCCCGGCGCAATTACCTGCCACTGCAACCCGGCGATGTCCTGGAGACCTGGGCGGACGTGTCGTCCCTGGCGCGCTGGATCGATTTCTCCCCAGGCATTTCCCTCGAGCACGGCGTCAGCCAGTTCGTCAGCTGGTACCGCGGGTTCTACCGCGCCCAGCCCACCCCAACAGCCTTCAGGTAGCCCCGATGATCGATCTTTCGGTACTGATTCCGGCGAAGAACGAAGCCGAAAACCTGCCGTCCCTGCTCAGCGAGATCCGCAACGCCCTCACCGATGAGCGCTATGAAATGCTGGTGGTCGACGATGGCAGCGACGACCAGACCCTGGCCGTGCTGCAGCGCCTCAAGGCCCAGGGTTTCGAGCAGTTGCGCATTCTTCACCACGACCGCTCCCTCGGCCAGAGCACCTCGCTCTGGCACGCCGCGCAGGCGGCCCGTGGCCAATGGCTGGCGACCCTGGACGGCGACGGCCAGAACGACCCGGCGGATATCCCCGGCATGCTCCGCCTGGTCCGCGCCACCCCCGGCCTGCAACTGGTAGCCGGGCACCGGGTCAACCGCCGCGACAGCGCCAGCAAGCGCTGGGCCTCGCGCTTCGCCAACGGCCTGCGCCGGCGCCTGCTCAAGGACGCCACCCCGGACACCGGCTGCGGCCTCAAGCTGATCGAGCGCGCCGCCTTCCTGCGCCTGCCCTACTTCGACCATATGCACCGCTATATCCCGGCGCTGATCCTGCGCCACAACGGGCGCATGCAGGTGCACCCGGTCAACCACCGGCACCGCCAGGCCGGCACGTCCAAGTACGGCAATATCGACCGCGCCCTGGTCGGCATCCTCGACCTGGTCGGGGTCTGGTGGCTGATCCGCCGGACCCGCCTGAATACCCTGCCCCAGGAGATCGAAGGATGACCCGGGAAACCCTCTGGCTGATCGTCGGCTTCGCCGGCCAGGCGGTGTTCACCGGCCGCTTCGTCCTGCAATGGCTGTACAGCGAGTTCAAGCGGCGCAGCGTGATCCCGGTGGGCTTCTGGTACCTGAGCATGCTCGGCAGCGCCCTGCTGCTAGCCTACGCCATCTACCGCGAAGACCCGGTATTCATCATCGGCCAGTCCTTCGGTTTCCTGGTCTACCTGCGCAACCTGCAGTTGATCGCACGCAACAAGCCGCAGGAGCAATAGCCGATGTTCAGGTTCGCAAGCGCCAGGCGCGAAGGCCTGGCCCTGGTTGTCCTCGCCGTACTGCTGGTGGCCGCCGGGATCGGCTGGCGCCAGCCGATGAACGTCGACGAAGAACGGTTCCTCGGCGTCGCCCTGGAAATGCTGCAGAACGGCAACTGGTTCATCCCCCACCGTGCCGGGGAGATCTACGGCGACAAGCCGCCGTTGTTCATGTGGACGGTGGCGTTGTTCACGGTACTGACCGGGCTGCCCAAGGTCGCCCTGTATATCCCCGGCCTGCTCTCGGCGGCGACCATCACCGCGGTGCTCTACGACCTTGGCCGGCGCCTGTGGAACCGCCGCGTGGGGCGGATTGCCGCGCTGCTGTTCCTTGCCACCTACCAGACCTACAGCATCCTGCGGACCGGACAGATCGACAGCTTTCTCTGTCTCTGGGTCGCGCTGGGCTTCTACGGGCTGATCCGCCATCTGCTCCTGGGGCCCGCGTGGGGCTGGTTCTATGCCGGCTGTGCGGCGATGGGACTGGGCATCATCAGCAAGGGCGTGGGTTTCCTGCCGGCATTGATGCTGCTGCCCTATGCCTGGGCCGTGCATCGACGCTGGTCCGGCGTGGCCGTCATGCCGGGCCAGGGCTGGCGCTGGAGCCTGGGGCTGCTCTGCGTGCTGGCAGGATGCGCCTTCTGGCTGCTGCCGCTGCTCGCGTCGATTGCCCATGGCGGCGGCGCGGCGGAGATCGCCTATCTCAAGGAAATCCTCCTGCGCCAGACCGCCGCCCGCTACACCAACGCCTGGGACCATCGCGAGCCATTCTGGTACTTCTTCAGCGACGTGATCCCCAAGTACTGGCTGCCGCTGCTGCTGGTCCTGCCGTGGATGGTGCCGGCGTGGCGGCGTCAGTTGCGCAAGCAGGACGGGCGTTTCCTTGTCCTGCTCGGCTGGGTAGCGCTGGTGCTGCTGTTCTTCAGCCTCAGCAGCGGCAAGCGCAAGCTGTACATCTTCCCCGCCCTGCCCGGCCTGGTGCTGGCCATCGCGCCGTTGCTGCCGTGGTTGCTCAAACGCTGGTTCCTGGCACGTCCGCTCCGGCACAAGGTGTTCGTTGCGGTGGCGGTGGTGTGGTTCAGCCTGTGGTTCGTGCGCGGGGTGGTCGAGCCCTTCAAGGAGGGTCGCAACCCCCATGAGACCCTGATGGCCGAGGCGGCGGAGGCTACCGGCGGTGCCGACCTGGCCCTGGTGCAATGGCGCGAAGGCCACTGGCTGTTCGCCCGCCAGCCGATCGTGCATTTCGGTTTTTCCCGCTCCAACACCAGCGATGCGCTGTCCTGGATGCGCCAGCACCCGGGGACCTTCGCCCTGGTGCCGGAGACCGAGCTGGAGCGCTGTTTCGATGCCGGCAAGGCGCGCAAGCTGGGGGATACCTCGCGGGCGGAGTGGTATGTGGTGGGAGCGGATGCGGATAACGGGAAATGCGAGGCCAAGACCCCGGCTCGGGTCTATCGGTTCGCCTGGAACTGAACGGGCGACACGACAACCGTGGAGAGCCGTCTCACCCGCTCCCCACCGTCCACATCCCAAGTGCTATCGAGCACCACCCAACAATGGCGAACGCCGGTACAACGCTTGCAAGCTTTCCATCGGCAAGCCCGTGGTCCCGGTCAGCCATTGCTTCACCGGGTCGGTCGCCGACTGCCCCTGCAACGCCTTGTGCAGGTACGGCAGGGCCACCAGCATGCCCGGGTGACACCGGCGCAGGAAGTCCTCCAGGCGCCGGCCCTGCTCGATGATCGGGGCAAACAGCAGGCTGACCAGTTGCGCCTCGCTGATGCCCCAGGCCTGGGACGCGAAGTCTCCGGCCAGGCGGCGCACCTGCTGCAGGTCCTCTCCCCCTTGCCAGGGCCCAAGCAAATGCTCGCGCAGGACCGCCGGCAGCGCGTCGGCCTGCATGCCCGCCTCGCTGCGCTGCAAGCAGAGCGCCAGGCCGTCCTGGTAGCTGCCGTCCTCGATGAATTCCCGGCACAACCCGAACAGGTGCGCGCGCAGCATGGGATTGCCGACCTCGCAGCGGGAGAAGCCGAAGGCCCAAGGGTCATGCTCGAAGCGCAGCAGCTCGGCGAGCAGGCTGGTGTGACCGCAGACCGGGTCGTAGGTCAGGTCGTCGATGGCGATAAATCGCGGCATGCGCAGGCGCGTGTCGAAACCCTTGCTCTCGGCCGTACTGTCCTGTGGCTGGGGCATGCGGTACTCGTCGCGGATCGCCGCGACCACCTCGAACAGCGCCTGGGGAAACGCTTCGACCGGCCGCACCCGCGGTATCCCCGCCGCCCGCATCATGCGCAGGGCGGTAGCCATGAAGCGCTTGCGCTGGCGCCCCGGCTCGCCACTGATCAGGACGTCCACCCCACCGTTCCAGGCAGCACCGAGGCGATGCAGATCGGCAAGGTCCAGATAGTGCCGGTGGCCCAGGGCCATGCGCACGTCGCCGCCGGTCAGGTGCCCGGCCATCAGCACGGCATGCCGGTCGGCCTGCTGCTGGGCGCGGCAGATCGGCTGACGCACATCGAAGTCACGAACCTGGCCATCTTCCAGCATCAGCAACTCGACCCGGGGATCGTCATGCACCACCAATCCCGCAAAGGCGCGCTCGATATTGCTCAGCACCACCGCCGGCATATCGCTGTGCCGCGCAGTGGCGACGCGCAGGTTGAAGGTCGCGGGCGACCGCGCGGCCAGGGTCAGTTGCGCGGCGCGGAGAAAAGCCAGGCTCTGGGTGCTGTCCGGGCTTCCCGTGTGCACCAGCATCACCTTGAGCCCGCTAATGCACTCCAGGCCACCGGCGATCACCAGCAAGCGCTGGATCAGCAACTGCAAGGAAGCGCGCTGACCCTGGGTCATGCGCTCCAGCACCCGCTGCAGCACCTGCTGATAGACATATTGCATGGCCTGGTCGTGAATCGCGCCCATATTCAATTCCCTGATAATTATCGCAACCATTGAAAACTTGATGCCCGCCCATAAAAGTGCACATGCGAAGTTCTCTCGAAGTTCTGCATGGACATCACGGACGAAGCAGCGTCTATATTGAAGGAAACTTCCTACACACTTACCGCATCACTTCACAAGGTGTGAGGCGCCACGGCGCAGGCGTCCAGCCAACGGCTGCAGGCCTTGTGGCCGGGGCGTCGGTCCGACCGGGTATTTCGACGTACATATCTCGCTCCTTGAGACGACAACAGGAAGAACACTTTTCTGGCAGGCGGAGAAGTACAAGCCAGGCAGAGACCGGAGATTTCCGCACCGCTCCAGGTAACGCTACAGACGCTGCAGTACCTTTATTCCGATAGCAACAACATAGCCCATGCGATGTCCTTAGTCCCCATAAGACTAATAGGAAATTTCTGAAATTTAAGAAGGTAAAATTCACAAAAAAGCCCGAGCGATCGCTCGGGCTTGGCAGGAGGGCACAGCAGTGGTGATCAGGCGTCCGGCAGTTGCAACACGACACGTCCGCCACAAGGACATTCGTCCATATGTCGGTGCGCCTCCACCACCTGCTCGAACGGATAGACCTGGATGATCTGGGTCTGCAACTGGCGATCAGCCGTGAACTGGTTGATATCGCGCAAGGCACGGTGCAGGGCGACCTGGTCCTGGGTGATGCCCAGCTCCGGCTTGCCGGTGAAGTTGCTGATGCAGTGCACGAAGAACTGGATGTTCTTCTGGAACGCCGCGCAAGCCGGGAACGGTGTCTGGTTACCGCCCTGCAAGCCGTACAGCACCAGGCTGCCGCGGGGCGCCAGGACATCGCCGAGCAGCGACATCTGCGGCCCGCCGAGCCCGTCGAGGACCATATCGACGCCACGGTTGTCGGTGTACTTGTTGATCTGCATGAGCAGATCCTGCTCCTCGGTGACGATCACCTTATCGGCGCCCAGCTTGAGCAGCGGCTCACGCTCGTCGGCCTCGCGGGTCGCGGCGATCACCTTCAGCCCCAGGGCCTTGCCCAGTTGCACGAAGGACGGCCCGGCGCAGTGGCTGGCGTCGGTGATCAGCGCGGTCTGCCCGGCCTTGGCCCGGGCCAGGTCGACATAGGCAAAGTAGGCCATGAGGAACGGCGTGTAGTGCACGCTGGCCTCGACCGGGCTGAGGATATCCGGGTAACGGGTCAGCGCCGTGCGTGGCAGGACGATGATCTCGCCGTAGACCGGATGGTCGTTGGGACTGGTGGCCGGGAAGCTGGCGACCTTGTCGCCGACGGCCAGGTCATCGACGCCCTCGCCCAAGGCCGTCACCACGCCCGCCATCTCGTGGCCGATACCGGCCGGCAGACGCGCCTGGGACGGTGCCAGATTCTGCCGCCAGAGCACGTCGTACCAACTGACGCCAATCGCCTGGACACGAATCTGCACTTCCCCGGCAGCCGGCGCAGGCGTAGGCAGCTCCTCTATCTTGAGCACCTCGGACTGGCCGAACTTGTGGAAACGGATCATGCGGGACATCGCAAACCTCGCCTAGTGAACCTCTAATGCCCTGAACTCTATCGGGGCTTTCAGTGTTAGACCATCAGTGGTCATTAATAGTCGACATGCTTGTCATCGATTGGGCTCATGCTACGGGGCTTGCCGTAGAATGGCACGCAGCCATAATCTGTGCCGCAGGGTAACAGCCTTTACCCGCAAGAATCACCCCTCGCCCCACCCGCCAACGAAGCGAAGCCCGATGAACCGAAACGACCTGCGCCGCGTCGATCTCAATCTGTTGATCGTCTTCGAGACCCTGATGCACGAACGTAGCGTCACCCGGGCGGCGGAAAAGCTGTTTCTCGGGCAGCCAGCGATCAGTGCGGCGTTGTCGCGGTTGCGCACGCTGTTCGATGACCCGTTGTTCGTCAGGACCGGCCGCAGCATGGAGCCGTCGGCGCGGGCTACGGAGATCTTTGCGCTGCTCTCGCCGGCGTTGGACTCCATTTCTACTGCGGTCAGTCGGGCTGCGGATTTCGATCCGGCGACCAGTACTTCGGTATTTCGTATCGGTCTGTCCGACGACGCGGAGTTCGCCTTGCTGCCCCTGCTGCTCAAGCGCGTGCGCGCCGAAGCCCCGGGGGTGGTGCTGGTGGTACGGCGGGTCAACTACCTGTTGATGCCGGGTTTGCTCGCCTCCGGGGAAATCTCGGTTGGCGTCAGCTACACCGACGACCTGCCGGCCAATGCCAAGCGCAAGGTGCTGCGGCGCAGCAAGCCGAAGCTGCTGCGGGCGGACAGCGTACCGGGCTCGTTGAGCCTGGATGACTTCTGCAAGCGGCCCCATGCGCTGGTGTCGTTTGCCGGGGATCTGAGCGGGTTTATCGATGAGGAGCTGGCGAAGCTTGGGCGGGAAAGGCATGTGGTGCTGGCGGTGCCGCAGTTCAATGGGTTGGGGAGTTTGCTGACGGGGACGGATATTGTGGCGACGGTGCCGGACTACACCGCCGATATCCTGACGGCTGCTGGGGGATTGCGGGCTGAAGAGTTGCCGCTGGAGACCAGGACGTTCGAGCTTCATATGGCCTGGCGGGGGGCGCAGGATAATGATCCGGGGGAGAAATGGTTGCGGTCGAGGATCAGTATGTTCTTTGGCGACCCTGAGAGCCTATGATCCGCGCGTCGAGACCATAATTGTTATGTATCTAAAACAATCCCTCTCGGCATTCACCTGCAGGTGTCGGCCGCCGTCATCCCCCTTCGCACCACGGCGTGAAGACCTGTTATCGTAGCCCGCATGCAATCCATTCGCCCGGTCCTGCCATGACAATCCTCTATTCCACCGCTGAACTCGGCGCCAGGGAACGCTTCGACTACTGGCAGGATGTCGTCGGCGCAAACTTCGTCCCCACGGCCAACCGGCAACTGAGCGACGACTGGTTCGACGGTTCGCTCAGCACGGTCGCAAAAGGCAGCGTGTCATTCTCGCGGATTCGCTCACTCCCCATCGAGTACACCCGCGAACGGCGGGACGCCGAGATCGACCAGTTCTTCATTTCCCTGAGCTTCTGCACCGAAGCCCACGTGCAGCAAGGCAACCTGCTGTCCCGACAGGGCCCTGGCGACATCGTGCTGTACGACGGCGCCCGCCCCTTCACTGCGTCCTTTCCCAAGGGCGACGATCAAATCGTGTTGAGCGTGCCACGGGCGCTGGTGCTGCGCCACCTGCCGCAGGTGGAGCGCTACCTCAACCGGACGCTCGAAAGCCAGACGCCCCTCGGCAGTCTGGCCCGCACCCTGCTGATGGAAACCTGCACCAGCCCGGCAATGCCGGCCCCGATCAGCGAGCGTCTCAACGGCGCCTTGCTCGACGTGTTGTCGGGTGCCTATGAAGCGGCCTTCGGCAGCAAAGGCCCAGCGACCGAACTGCGCCGCGAACAGCAGGTGGAGCGGGTCAAGCGCTACCTGCTGGCGAACCTCGCACGGACCGATCTGACGGTCGACAGCATCGCCGCAGCGACCCACCTGTCCGCGAGAACCCTGAGCCGGATCTTCTCCGCCGAAGACTCGACGGTCATGCGCTGGCTCTGGCAACAGCGCCTCGCCGCCTGCCATGAGGGGCTGGCCAGCGGACGGTTCCAACAGGTCAGCGTGGCGGCGTTGACGTTCGGTTTCAGCAACCTCTCGCACTTCAGCAAGGCCTTCAGACAGGCCTACGGCATCGCGCCGCAACAGTTGCTGCGTAACGCCTGATCCTCGACTGGCGTACGCGGCACATCACCTGGCGAGACCAGCAAAGCAGCCTCCTCCTTCACGGCGCAGCATGAACTGCCCGTGCCCGCGCCTGTACCTCCCATAAAAACCAGCACTCGCCGGGGCGGGGTCGTATTCCTTTCGTAGCTGCCATAACACCAACAATCGAGGTCCGACCATGAACCGAGGCTACGTCTACGTATTGCTTTGCTATCTCCTTATCGGCATCAGCTACCCCATTGCCAAGGACGCCATGACCCAGATTCCGATCTGGCTGTTCACCTGCATCACCTTCGCCATCGCCTTCACGCTGCTCATGCCCTTCGTTCATTTTGGCGACAAGCTCGCCCTGCACCGCCTCGGCCTGCGCGCCTGGCTGGCGATCTGCACGCAGGCGCTGCTGGGTGCGGTGCTCTACACGGTGTTCCTGCTCTACGGCTTCGCCTCGGCCACGGCGATTGTCGCGTCGGTGTTCAGCAGCCTGGCGCCGGCCGCCGTGCTCACCCTCGCCTCGCTGGTGCTCAAGGAAAGGCTGAGCGCCCGAAAAGTCCTGGCGATCCTCCTGGCCATCGCCGGGGTGCTGGTGCTGACCCTGCCCGCCTCCGACGACAGTGGCCATACCACCCTGGCCGGCGTGGTGTTCCTGCTGCTGTCGACGCTGTCCACCGCCGGCGCGGTCGTCGCCGCGAAGAAGATCGATGTCGATCTTCCGCCCGCGACGCTGGCGGCCGGCGTCTGCCTGGCCGGCACCCTGTTCACCCTGCCGATGGCCGTGGACCAAGGGCTGAGCTTCGACTGGCCTCAACTGGGCCTGAGCAACGGCCTGGTGATGCTCTATTACGGCGCCCTGGTCTGGGCGGTGCCTTACCTGCTTTATTTCAAAGGCGTGCCGCGCATCCCCGCAAGTGCGACAGGGATGGCGATTGCAGTCATCCCGATCGCCGCCAGCTTCTTTTCGATCCTGTTCTACGGCGAGCGAATGCACCTCAGCGATGCACTCGCCCTGATTCTCGTGACCCTGTCGATCATTGCCGCCGAAGCCCGCGAGACGCGCAAGGCGGTGCAGGCAAGCCCCGCCTGACGAACCGTTAACCCCCAAACCGATGGTGACTTGATGAGCACTGCCCACGACAAAACCCTGCGCCTGCTGTTTCCCCAATGGCAGGGCGGCAACAACCCACCCTACTTCTTCGGCGCACACCTGCTCGCCTGGCTGGCGCCTGCCGCCCAGGGGCCGGTCGAGGAAGTACCGGTGATCGAACCCGACGGCCAGCCGCTGCCCCTTGAAGACGGCATCGTTGGGCGCGCGGCGTTGCTCCGGCAACTGCGCGGCGCCCGCCAACTGATCGACAAACACCAACCTGACCGCCTCGTCGTGCTGGGCGGCGACTGCCTCGTGGACCTGGCACCCCTCGCCTACCTGAACGAGCGCTATGACGGGGACCTGGCGGTGCTGTGGGTCGATGCTCACCCGGACGTCATGACCCCGGACGATTTCCGCCATGCTCACGCCATGGTGCTGGGCAACCTGCTGGGCGAAGGCGACCGCGACTTTGCCGACACCGTGCCGGTGCCGCTGAAACCGTCGAACGTCATGTACGCCGGGTTGCAGCAAACCCTGGCGGTGGAAACCGCGACCTTGCAGCGCCTTGGCCTGCGCAGCGCAGGGCCTGCCGAACTGGCCACCACCAGCGAGCCAGTCCTGCAATGGCTGCGCGAGACGGGCGCCAAGCGTCTGGCCATCCACCTCGACCTCGATGTACTGGACCCAACCCTGTTCCGTTCGTTGCTGTTCGCCGAGCCCAACATCGCCCCCGACACCTACGACGGTGTGGCCCAAGGGAAGATGAGCCTGGACCAGGTCATTCGCCTGCTGACCGATGTCGCCGGGGTCGTCGATGTGGTGGGCATCGGCATTGCCGAGCACCTGCCGTGGGATGCCCTGGCGATGAAGAACATGCTGGCGAAACTGCCGCTGCTCGGTAACCCGCAGGGCTGATCCCCTACCTCACCCTTCCCTTCGAGCGCTCTCGGGTTGATCCGCGAGCGCTTTGCTGTTTTCACCTGCCTGGATCTGAACCATGAAAGCACTCGTAGCGACCCGCTTCGGCACACACCCCGAAATGGCGATCGAAGATCGCCCCATGCCCACGCTCAAACCCGGCCACAGCCTTGTAAATATCCACGCCGCGACCGTCAACCCGCTCTCCCATCAGGTACGCTCGGGCATCGTTGCGGCCGCGCGAGCACCGCGGGTGTTGAGCAATGATGGCGCGGGCACCGTCGAAGCCAGCACGACCTTCGCACGCGGTACGCGAGTCGCCGTGTACGGCGGCGCCCAACTGGGCATCAGCGAAGACGGCCTGCAACAACAATGGGTGGTCGTGGAAGACAAGCGCTTGATCGAACTGCCGCAGCAGCTCGACCTCGACGAGGGCGCGGCGCTGCCCATCAATTACGTCACCGCGTATCAGGCACTGACGCGCGTCGGCCAGGTGGTCGCGGGCCAGCGGGTATTGGTCTCGGGCGCCTCGGGAGCGCTGGGCCACGCACTGATCCAGACCGCCCTGGCATTGGGCGCGGTGCCCATCGGTGTCGTTTCCAGTAGCCGGAAAGTGGAATTCGCCCGGCGCTCCGGGGCGGTCGAGGTCATTGACCTCGCCACGCAGCCGCTGAAGGAAAGGGTGTTGGCAATTACCGACGGCAAGGGCGCGGACCTGGCCTTCGATCCGGTGGGTGGCGAACTGTTGGGGCATCTGGTTGGCGCATTGCGCACCCGCGGGGCACTGGTGTCGATCGGCTTCGTGGGCGGTACCTCGGCCCGCATTGACGTCACGGATGTGGTGATCGAGGAAAAACGCATCCTCGGCTATGACGCCTGGCTGGAAACGGACGCCGATGTGGCGGCGGCCTTTGCGGCGATTCGCGGCTTCATCGGCAAAGGGCTGCTGCGACCGGTCATCGACAGCAGCTACTCGATCGAAGAACACGCGAGTGCCTATGCACGCCTCGCCTCTCGTGAAGCGACGGGCAGCATCCTGCTGCGGCCTTGAGGCGCCTCACGCCTCGACGACGGTGTGCGCGTTCACGGCCAGGGTCACCATGCTGGAGAAATCGATGAAGCGCTCACTGTCCTCGACGACCGCGACCCGCTGGGTAGTAAACACCGCATCCGCTTCGCAATGGTAGGTGTAGATCGACAGCGCGTCGTAGGTCGTGGCGCCGGCGTTGCAGACAATGCCGCCGACATCGGCGACGGCGCGGGTCGGGTACTGCACATAGCTGACCAGCCCGCGAGACTCGCGGGTCATGACCTCGCGGTGGGCTTCGTACAAGGCGTCGAAGGTTTCACGGCTGAGGCCCGGCTTGCGGCGGAACATGAAGGCGACGGTAAACATGGCTGCACTCTCCAAAAGGTAGATCGGAATGCAAGACGCCCCCGGCTGGCGGGGGCGCCTTGCAGCGGTCAGAAGGCGTGAACGAATCGAACCCTGGCGCCTCGGGTTTCGAAAGCGTTATCCACCTTGATGTCCTGGATGTACTCGACCTGCACCTGGTCCTGCCGGGTCACCTGCTTGGCGAGCCCGAAGGCCAGGGTCTGGACCTTCGACTTGTCGTTCTGGCTGACCTCGCCCAACTCCGTCTCGCCGCCGCTGGCCCAGGTGTACTTGGCCGAGGCCCAGAGCGTCGGGGTAAGGTTGTAGGCGTAGATGGCCTGGGCGCTCCAGACCTTGTCTTTCTTCTGGGTCTGGCCGAAGTAGTCGTCGTTGCGGCCGAAGAAATCGACCGCGGCAATCAGGTCGAGGGTGGTGTTCTCGCCAAAGCCCTTGGTCATGCCGAACTCGGCGGTGTAGCTCCAGCGGTTGCTGCCCAGGCTGGTGCCGGGACGTTCGTCGTTGTAGTTGCCGGTGGGCACCGTGACGTAGGGCGTGAAGGCGATCCAGGTCTTGTTGGCCGGGTCGTTCACGAACCAGAACGAGCTGAGCAGGATCATGTCGCCCATGCTGCTGCGCCGGTCATCCACGGCGCCGGGCAGGTTCACGTTCAACTGGCCCATGGGCAGGATGATCTGCGGGTCGATGATCATGCCGCCGACTTCCATGAAGTGGACGTAGCGGGCCACCAGCAGGTCGGACGAGAAGTCCGCGCCGATGTCCTTGCCATTGGCAACATAGGTGTTGGCCTGCTTGTGGGTGTAGTAACCGACGGCGAGGTCCACGCCCGCCGGGGCGGCGATGTAGTCCCGGGCCATGGCGTCGCCAGCGGCCTGGGCGTGAATGGACAGGGACAGCGACAGCGCGAGCGTGGAGATCTGGAGGAACGTCTTGGTCATAGGGCACTTTTATTGTTTTTGAGGTAAGCCGTCGCCCTGGCGGGCACCGCAGTGCCAACCTTCCGGGCAAATGAATGAACGATCTGAGGTAGTGCGCCGGGCGTCAGGTCTCGGCCTGGCCGGAAGCGAAGGTGACACGCGCCGAGGCGCTGCGTTTGCGCCGGTGGTCGTACAGCCAGGCGCCGGCGAAGAACACCACGACGACCAGCGGCAGGAAGGACGCCGTGTGGAAGATCGATCCCGCCGCATCGACCATGACCTGGTTATGCGCCGCCGTCCCCTCCTTGAGCGCTTCGAACGCCGCGCTGCCGCCCGCACTGGCGATCTTGGCCTGGTCGAACAGCTTGCCGAACGCCGGCATCAGCACGTAGGTGGAGAGCATTCCGGCGGAAGCGGTGATGCCGATCGCCAGCGACCCGCCCTGCGGAAAGCGCTCCGAGGTGCTCGCCAGCATGGTCGGCCACAGCACACTGGTGCCCATCCCGAACAGCAAGGCGGCGAACAAGCCCGACCCCGGGCTCGTCGCCTGGCTGAGCAGCGCAAGCCCAACGAAGGAGAACAGGCAGCCGAAGAACAGAATGCCGCTGGAACCGATGTGGCGGTACATCACCCCCGTGAACAGCCGCACGACGATCTGCACCGTATAGATGAACGCCACCAGCCAGAAGCCCTGGATGCCCACGATGCGGGTCAGGGTAAGGTCGATCCAGCTACTGGGCACCAGCTCCGTGGCCGACGTGAGGAACATCGCGCACAGGAACAGATAGAACGCCGGCCGGGTCAGGGTGTGGCGGAACATGCCGGAGAACGACACGCCCTGGGCTACCCGCTCGCTGGGCGGATACTTGACCTGGGCGATCATCACCAGCGCCAGCGTCGCCGGAATCGCGACCAGCACCAGTTGAGGCTTCCAGCCCAGCGCAAGCTTTTCCACCATCACACAGGCCGGCGCTGCGACCAGCATGCCCAGCGCGAACGCAGCATGGAACAGGTTGAGCCTGTGCACCTTTCGCGTCGGATAGATCGATACCACCAGCGGATTGAGCGCTGCCTCGATGGAGCCCCAGGCCAGGCCCTGGAGTAGCGAACCGCCCCACAGCAACTGATAGGCCCAGGGGGACTCGGGAGACGCCGACGTCACCGTGAACGTACCCACCAGGTACACCAGGATGCTCAGCACGTGGGTGCGGCGCAGGCCGATGGCGTCCACCAGCGGGGCCATGAAGAAGTTGGCGATGGCAAAGCCTAGGAACAGCACCCCCAGCACTTCGCCGATCATGGCGCCGGAAGTCAGCGGGTTGGTGGCATCGAAAAAGTCATGCTTGATCGAGCTAGCGGCATTGAGCCGCAGCAGCACCTCGAAGCCCATGCAGAACTGGGTGATGAAGGCGGCAATGAAAATCCGCGTGACGGGGATGCCTTGCAGGTAGGCGGGCAGGCCCGCAGGTGTTTTTTGCATGATGCTGTGCTCCTTCACCGACGCGATGCGGTGAATGCAGGTTGTTGTTTTTATCTGTCTGGATCGAAGCGGTTGGCAAGGCGTGCTGGTCGGTGATGAAATTCCTCGATTAGTGTCTGTCGTGCCGGAACGGACGCTGTGGGAGCGGCTTCAGCCACCATTACAGCGGTGAATTCACCAACTGATCGTGGTCAAGCCCGCGCCCGCAAAGCCCGCCGATCAACGCACCTGCTGGGCCTCGCGGATGAACGCCGCCGCGCGCTCGGCGATCATCACCGTCGGCGCCGTGGTGTTGCCGCGCACGATCACCGGCATCACGGAGGCGTCGGCGATCCGCAAACCGTCGATGCCCCGCACCCGCAACTGCGGATCGACCACCGCCTCGGGCCCTGTGCCCATCGCGCAGGTGCCGACCGGGTGAAACGCGTTCTGCGCATGGCCGCGCACGTAGGCTTCCAGCGACGCGTCGTCATCCCCCACTGCCCTGCCCGGCATCAGCTCGCCGTCGACGAAGCGCGCCAGCGACGGTGCCCGCAGAAAACGCCGGGCGACCCGCACGCCATTCATCAGGTTGCGCACATCGCGCGGATCGCTGAGGAAGTTGGCATTGATCAGCGGCGCGTCTTCGGGGTCCCGGCTGCGCAGGCGAATCTGCCCTCGGGAGTGGCTGGTCAGGCAGCACGGCGCAACGGAGTAACCGTGGGACGGTTCGCCGTCCGCCAGCTTGCCCCAGGCGGTGGAGGCCATCGCCAGGGTGTGAATCTGGACTTCGGGACGACCATCGCCGTCCAGGTCCATGAAGCCGCCTGCCTCCACCAGGCAGGAGCTGAGAATGCCGCTACGGAAAAGACTCCACTCCAGGCCGTGACGCAGGGCATTCAGGCCTTTGTCCTGGCCCAACAGGCTGATCGGGGCCTTGAGCTTGCCGTCTACCGGTGCAACCAGGTGGTCCTGGAAGTTCTCGCCCACGCCGGGCAAGTCCACTTGCGGCTCGATGCCATGCTCGCGCAGATGCGCCGCCGGCCCGATGCCGGACAGCATCAGCAACTTGGGCGTGACCAGGGTGCCGGCGCACAGGATCACCTCCCGGCGCGCGCGGATGACCTGCTCCTTGCCCCCGCGACGGACGACGATACCGGTTGCCCGCGCGCCCTCGATCACCACGCGCGACACCCGTGCGCTGGTCTGGACGGTCAGGTTGGAGCGGTGTTGCGCCGCCTTCAGGTAGGTGCGGGCCGAACTGCCCCGCTCGCCGCGCTGGCTGGTGATCTGGTAGTAGCCGAAGCCATGCTGCCGTTCGCCGTTGAAGTCGTCGTTGTAGCCGAACAGATTGCCGTCATCGTCACGAGTCTCCTGGGCGGCCTTCACGAAGGCTTCGCTGAGTGCATCGCGATGAGGGTTGTCGGACACCACCAGCGGACCGTCGTTGCCATGCAGCGGCCCCGCGAAACGTCGATTGCCCTCGGCCTTGCGAAAGTACGGCAACACCTCGTCGAACGACCAGCCGTCGCAGCCGGCAGCTGCCCAGCCATCGTAGTCCTCGCGCTGGCCACGGACATAGAGCATGGCGTTGATCGAATGCCCGCCACCGAGGGTTTTGGCCTGCATGATCTGGATCGGCCGCCCCGCCACATGGGCGCACGGCTCGGCGTGGTAAGTGCGGGTGCGCTCGCTGCCCATCATCCTGAAGTAGCCGCCATTCATGCGGATGAACAGGTTCTGGTCGTCAGGCCCTTCTTCGACGAGCAGCACGTTGTTGCGGGAATCTTCACTGAGGCGCGCAGCCATTACACAGCCACCTGCGCCGCCACCAACGACTATGTAGTCGTAAGCCTGGGTACTCATGTCATCACCGTATCGCTGTTGTATTTGTTGGAAGCGGTCGATGACATGCTAGGTTTTCGCGCCCCGCCCTGACTTGGACGGTGGCGCCAGTGTTTGGCCTGCTCGCGCCAGTGTCGCGCCTACTGGCGCAGCAATTGGTTGGGCGTGACCCCGTAGGCTTTCTTGAAGGTGCGGCTGAAGTGGGACAAGTCGTTGAAGCCACAGTCCAGCGCGGCCTCGCTGACTTGCCGGACGCTTTTCCCGGTCAATGCCTTGTAGCTGGCTTCGAGCCGTTGCTGCCAGAGCCAGCGGTTGGCGCTGAGCCCTTCGGCGGCGAACAGCCGATTGAGCGTGCGCAAGGAGACGTTGTGCTTGCTGGCCACCTCGCCCAGCGACAACTCCGGATCGCCCAGGTGCGTGTGCATGTAGCGCTTGATCTGCTCCAGCGGACTCCGGCGTGGGCTGCCGGCGCTCAGGCCCGCCGCGTTCTCGAAGGCGAAGCACATGACGTCGAGCATGCCACTGGGCAGGCGTGCATCATCGGCGCCGCCCCTCTCCAGGCTCCAGGCCAGCGACTCGCGCATCATGCTGCCGAGCATCGCGCCGAACGGCGAGCTGGCCTTCAGCGACAGGGCCAGCGCCTGCTCGTCACAGGCAATACGGCTGAGCACGCTGGCCCGTGGAATCTTCACCGCGATCGTTCTGGAACCGCCCGGATAGGCGATGGAAGACGGCGCCGTCGCGGTGTAGAGCGCCACGTCGCCAGGCAGCATCACCGCTTGCCGGCCGTGCTGCTGCAACAGGCCGGTGCCGCAGACTTGCAACACCAGCTGAAAGTGCTCCTCGTGGTGCAATTTCAATTGGGAAAGCTCACGGCGGTATTCCATCGGCGGGGAAACCACGTCGATCAGGTCCAGCCCGCCCAGGTGACACCCCTTCATTTCACCGTGGAAATCACTGCCAGGCTGCTGCCGGCAATCGACTGCCAGGAAGGTCTCACAGATGGCTTCGGTCCAGTAGGCAAGGCGCTGGAGCTGGTCAATCGAGGACGTGTTGAAGGCATTGAACATGGTCTGCGGCCTCGCGATCGGTGATTTGTCGTTATTTTATTAACAAGTTAACTACCGCCCTTTTTGCCGTCAACGCGCCTGCCGCTTCCATTCGTCGATTGGCGCGCCCGATCCAATCGCTGGCGCGCCGAACCAAGCGTGACAACAGCGGCCTTCGTAGCCTGTGAGCAAGCACAAAAACAACAAGGCGTTTTCGATATGCACATTGCCAATGGTCCTGCCGGCCAGAACAGTTTCGACTACATCGTGGTGGGAGGTGGTGCGGCGGGTTGCGTGGTCGCTGCCCGGCTCAGCGAAGACCCCGCCAACCGTGTACTGCTGCTCGAAGCCGGCCCTCACGCACGTCATCCATTGATCAAGATGGCGGGGGGCTACTTCAAGATCCACGGTACCGCACGCACCTACCTCTTCAAGAGCGAGCCGACGCCCGGTGCCAATGGCCGGCAAATGCCGCTGCTGCAAGGCAAGACCCTCGGCGGCGGCACCGCCATCAACGCCATGTGCTACAGCCGTGGACAGAAAGAGGACTACGACGGCTGGGCAGCGGCCGGCTGCACCGGCTGGAGCTATGACGAGGTGCTGCCGTTCTTCAAACGCGCGGAGCACAACAGCCGCCTTGCCGGCAAATACCACGGCACCGAAGGGCCCCTGCGAGTATCGGACGGTGTCCACCGCCATCCGCTCAGTGATGCCTTCGTCGTGGCCGCACAGCAAGCGGCCGGCGCACCGGGTCTGCCCGCCGCGTTCAACCACGACTTCAACGGCGACAAACAGGCGGGCGTGGGCTTCTACCAGACCATGAGCTATCGCGGCGAGCGCAGCAGCAGCTACATCGCCTACATCGAGAAGGCGCAGAAACGCCCCAACCTGACGGTCTGGACCGACGCGGCCGTGCTCAAGGTGCTGCTCGACGGCACCCGCGCCACCGGTGTTCGCGTTCGCCAGGACGGCCAGGCACGGGAGGTGAGTGCCGCGCGGGAAGTCATTCTCTCGGCAGGCGCCTTCATGTCGCCCAAGTTGCTCATGCTCTCCGGCATCGGCCCCGCCGCGCACCTGCGCGAGCACGGCATCGAGCCGGTCGTGGACCTGCCCGGCGTCGGCGAAAATTACCAGGACCATGTGCTGGTCCCGGTGGATGCCGATCTCAAGCAACCCATCAGCTTGATGGGGCAGGATCGTGGCTGGCGCGCGGTCTCCAATGGCCTGCAATGGATGCTGTTTCGCAGCGGCGTGCTGACCTCGAACATCGTCGAGTGCGGCGCCTTTTTCGACACCGACGGCGATGGCCGCTCGGAGATCCAGCTCAACGCACTGGCGGCGTCCTCCTGCGGCTGGGGCGATCCGATTCCCCAGGTCCACCGTTTCTCCCTCGCACCACTTTGTAACACCTGCCATTCACGCGGGCAGGTGCGCCTGCGCAGTGCCGATCCCGACGACATGCCACGCGTACTCGGTAACTACCTGGGGGCCCAGGAGGACGTGGACAACCTGGTCAAAGGCATCCGCCTCGCCCGCAAGATCATGGCGGCGCCGGCACTGGCGACGCTGCTCAAGGGCGAGTCGCTGCCAGGTCCGAGCGTCGGTGACAGCGATGCCGAACTGGAAGCCTATGTGCGTGCCCGCACCGGTACGGCGCTGCACCCCGTCGGCACCTGCGCGATGGGCGACGGCGCCGAGGCCGTGGTGGACACCCAGTTGCGGGTCCACGGCATCCAGGGCCTGCGGGTCGCGGACGCCTCGATCATGCCGACCATCGTGCGCGGCAACACCGCGGCGCCGACGATCATGATCGCCGAGCGCGCCGCCGAGTTCATTCGTCAGCAAACCGCCGTCGTGCCACAGCAAGCGTCGGCCTAGAGGTCCAGCATGAGCCAGATATTCCAGCCACTGACCCTGCGCGGGGTCACCTTGAAAAACCGCATCGTCATGGCGCCGATGCTGATGTACGCGGGCCAGGAGGACGGCAAGGTCAACGACCTGCACCTGGCCCACTACGCTGCCCGGGCGCTGGGCGGGGTCGGCCTGATTACCTCGGAAGTGGTGGCGGTATTGCCACAAGGTCGCATCAGCCATACCGACCTGGGGCTCTGGGAGGATGTGCAGATCGCCGGCCTCGCACGGCTGGCGCAGATGATCCGGACCTGCGGCGCGCACAGCACGCTGCAACTGGCCCACGCCGGGCGCAAATCGATGGTGCAAGGCACGATCGTCGCGCCTTCAGCGCTGCCCCACAGTGAACAACAACGCACCCCCGAAGCGCTGACGCTCGCCCAGATCGAAACGATCGTGCAGGCATTCGCCCGCGCCGCCGAGCGGGCCATCGACACCGGTTTCGACTGCCTGGAAATCCATGCCGCCCACGGCTACCTGCTCCACGAATTCCTCTCGCCGTTAAGCAACCACCGGACAGACCGCTACGGCGGCTCCGAGGAGAATCGCAGCCGCCTGCTGCTGGAAATCGTCGAGGTCGTCAGGCAGGTCTGGCCGCAGGACCGGCCCCTGATCGTGCGCCTGTCGGCCGAAGACAAGGCTGGCCCTGGCGGCAACCATGTGGAAGTCACCGAGCGTCTGGCGGTGAAGCTCAAGGCATTGGGCGTCGACCTGCTGGGCATCTCCGCCGGCGGCCTGTCGCCCACCTTCGAGGGCGAAATCGTACCGGGCTACCAGGTGCCCTACGCCGCCCGCATCCGCGAGCAGGTCTGCATTGCGGTCGGCTGCAACGGCTCGATCACCTCCAGCGAGCTGGCCGAGTCCATCCTGTTTTCCGGCGCCGCCGATCTGATCTATATCGGTCGCGAGCTGCTGCGCAACCCGTTCTGGCTGCTGGACGTGGCCCGCCGTGCCGGTGTCGAGCCAGCGCTGGCGATCCCCACCTACGCCCGCGCGACGGGGCCTTATGTCCGTGGCCACTGATAACCGGAGCACCCCGATGTTCAACGACTTGCAACAACAAGCCGCTCGGCACGAAATCCTGCAACGCCTACACGAATACTGCTGGGGCTATGACAGCAACGACATGGCCCTGCTGGGCAGTGTCTTCACCGAACAGGCCAGCAGCGGCGGCATCGTCGCCGACACCAACCTGTCGTGGGGCACTTGGCACGGCAAAGCGGCCATCGTCGAGGCCCTCTCGGCAATTCGCGACTCGCAGCCCGACCGACGCCGCCATGTCATCGACACCTGCGTCTTCGAGCAACTCGACGCTAGCCAAGCCAGCGCACGGGTCTACGTCAACATCTTCTCCTACGCCAACGGCAGGCCGCCGCACCTGGTCACCGTCGGCGAATACAGCTTGAGCGCTCGCCACGGCAACGACGGCTGGCGCCTCGATCGCCTCGACGAAGTGCTGGACAGCGCGTTCTGAGCCCCTCTTCCGACCCAAGGAACTCACCCCATGAACACCTCAAACGACGGATTCGACTGGAGCCAGGCGCAAGCCGTTCTCGACACCCTGCACCGCTATGGGTGGGGCTATGACAGCTTCGACATGGAACTGATGGGCGCAGCCTTCGCCGAAGACGCGACCACAGGTGGCGTTGTCAGCAACTCCACCAGCGGCTGGGGCCCCTGGACGGGCCGCGCGGCCATCGTCGCCGGGCTGTCGGCGATCCATGCAAGCCAGCCCGACCGGCGCCGCCATGTGATCACCACCCCGATGTTCCTCAGCCTCACCCCTGAGCAGGCGGAGCTCAAGGCGTTGCTGACCTGCTATTCCATCCTGCCGGGCGCGCAACCGGTACTGGCGACCACCGGCGAGTACCACGCCCGACTCTCGCGCACGAACGGCAACTGGGCCATCGACCGACTCGATGCCGTCCTCGACGGCGAATTCTGAGAGACCACCATGACTGCATTACTTGAACGCTACCGCCTGGGCGACCTGGAGTTGCCCAACCGCCTCATCATGTCGCCCCTGACCCGTGCCCGCGCCACTGCCGAGGGCGTGCCGACCGCGCTGATGGCCGAGTACTACGGGCAGCGGGCGTCCGCCGGCCTGCTGGTGTCCGAGGCTACCAACGTCAGCCCGCTATCCTGCCCGTTCGAGCGCGCTCCCGGCCTGTACACCGCCGGGCAGGTCGAGGGTTGGAAACAAGTGACCCAGCGCGTCCACGACGCCGGCGGACGAATCTTCGCCCAGCTCTGGCATGGCGGACGCATTGGTGCCATGGGCACCCTGAACTGGGCCGAACCGCTGTCGCCGTCAGGCTTCAACGACGACGTCGACCACCTCCACGTCTGGGCACTGCTGCACAACTACAACTACGTGCGCATCAGCGCAACGCCGTCACGGGCCATGACCCTGGACGAAGTCCGGGGCACCATCGCCGAGTACCGCGAAGCGGCACGCAATGCGATCGCTGCCGGTTTCGACGGGGTCGAGATTCATGCTGCCAACGGCTACCTGCCGCATCAGTTCCTGTCGGCGCGGGTCAATCACCGCACCGACGAATACGGCGGCTCCATCGCCAACCGGGCGCGCTTTCTCGAAGAGATCATCGACGCCGTTGCCGAAGAGATGCCGCTCAATCGGGTGGGCGTACGCCTCTCGCCCTTCACCACCTACAACAACGCCAACGACGACTTCGCCGCCGACACCTATGCCTGGGTCGGACGGATGTTGCAGGACAAGGGGGTAGGTTACATCCATATCGCCGACGTCAACGGCTGGTTCGGCGCCCCCGATCTGGAGCGGATACTGGAGATTTTCGAGGGCAACTTTGAAGGCGCCCTGATCGCCAACGGCGGGCTCGATATTCCACGAGCGCAGACACTGGTCCGCGAAGGACGCGTGCCGCTAGTGGGCTTCGGGCGATACTTCATGGCCAACCCTGACCTGGCCGAGCGCATCCGCGACAACGCCCCGCTCAACGCGCTGGCAGAGCGTGGTCAGTACGCAGGAGGTGAAGAGGGTTACACTGATTATCCACGGTATCGCTGACGGGGTGATCCCACGCTGTTTGACCACAGGTTGCGGGGACGCTGCCCTCTCAATTGCATTGAAAGAGTCGCTCCCCGTTATCGGAGCCCCGCGCAGGGCAAATATCAAAGAATTGCTCAGCCCAGAAAGTCGTTATGGCTAGCGTGGCGGCGAAAGCCTGGTGATTCAGTTCCACCAGGCGCAGCCGCCCTAGCTGCTGCTTACATGCATTGCCTGTATTCGAAGTCGTGCTTTAAGCGCTACAGAGCCCTCGCCCCGCCTATGCTTGATCAGCATAAAGCCAAGAACGAAGTGAAGATTGTTCCTTACTATTCATTCAACATATCCGGGGGAAAGCTCATGCCTGCCATCCACGAAATCGCCACGTTGACCTCGAAGGGGCAAGTCACACTGCCCAAATCCGTTCGCCAGCTGCTGGGCATTGACACCGGTGGCAAGATTGCATTCGAAGTACGCGGGGGTGAAATCGTAGTCAGCCGCGTAGAAACCACCCACGAGGACCCTGCCATCGGTGCATTCCTGGGTTTGCTGGAGGCTGATTTCCGAAGCGGCCGCAACCTCACCACCCTACCGGAAGGCTTGGCGCAAACCATGCTCGCCAACGCAAACCACCCTGTAAACCTGGACGAAGATATCGACGGCGAGGTCGCGATCTGATGGTGCGATATGGCTAGACACCTTTCTTCCATGAAGGTGTGACTCTACAGCTACACAAACTGCAAGAAACCGCCGCCCGAGCCGAGCAGAACGACTCGCAAAGTTTTTAGAGCAACGCCAACGTCAAGCTATTTCGGGCATTGAGTCATCTGATCATAGAGGCTGTGCCTGCCGACCCGGGCCGTGATGAGTTGCACCAAGGCAACACCCTGGGCACCACCTACCGACACTGGCGGCGGGCAAAAATCGGCAGGAGCTTTCGGCTGTTCTTTCGCTACGACTCAAAATCCAAGGTCATCGTCTATGCATGGGTCAACGACGAAAATACCTTACGATCCGCAGGCATCAAATCCGATCCCTACGCCGTATTCGAGAAGATGCTGGGCCGCAGCAACCCTCTTGATGACTGGGATGCGCTGACGGCTGCGACGCGTAGCGACTGGGACAAGCCCAAAGCATAAGCTGCGCGACTGGGTGAGGGATTGCACGTTTGAAACCGCCCCCTCGTTGCGTCCACTGAAGTCCACTCGTAGCTGCTGTTAAAAGGGGTACATCTGGGGGTACAAAACCAATTCCCCATTCATAACCTTTTGATTTATATGAATACCCAAATGTTCTTTGGTGATCCCGATAGCCTGTGAAGATTGAGGTCTCTTAATGACTGCCCTGCCCTCTTTGCGGACTACCGCCATGACGTACAATCCCCCGACCACTCCCCCCGAGGTCCAGGATGTCCCACCACTCCCTCTCCCCCAACACCCTGCCCGACTACAGCCGAGCCCTCCTCTACACCCTCGCGCTCTCCTTCCCCGGCAAGGGCAAAACCTCGCTGCTCAAACTCCTGCGAACCATGGGCGTCTGTGACGAAAGCGACAAGCTGCTTGACGTCACTACATTGCCCGTCTTGCTGGAATCGCTACAGGCGCAGGGCTGGGTCGAGACGGAGCAGCGCAGGGAGGGACAATACTTCGTCGTCCCTGCACAGCGCCGAAGCAGCGTGCTGCTCAGTCTGCTGCACGCCCCAGACGGCATGCTGCGCCTGCAACAGATCAACGACAGCCTGCCTGCACTCAACCAGTGGCAAGCCCCCAGCAAGCCTAGGGCGCTGCAGGAGCTCTGGCTGAACGTGCTGGGCAGCACCGGCGAGCGAGTGGAGTATTTCCTGCGCGACACGGGCAGATTGTTCAGCACGAATGACTGGGCGCCCCAGCACCCCATGCAACTGCTGCAATCCGACCCGGACGGCCTGAAAGTGTTTGGCCAACTGAGCCCGGACGTCCGCGAAGTCCTGCTGGAAGATCATCTGTGCCTGAGCAACTGCCTGCCTGGCCCGATGAGCACGAGTTACGACCTGGCGTTGGGCCAGATGGGGCACCGCCCGTCCCGGGCACTGGGCCAGCAGTTGCTGGAACAAGCCCTGTGGCGGGGTGACTGGGAAACGCTGGAGCTGTGTGGCGAATTTGCCCCACTGACTGTCGGGCTTCTGCATTTGATGCTGCACGGTGAGATCGACGAGGCCCTGGTGGTCTTGCGCAGCTGGCTCACCGAACAGCGCAGGCAAACCAAAAAGCGCAAGATCGACCTGCCGCCACTACTAAACGCCCTGCACTGCCTGGCGCTTATCGCTGAAAACGACAGCCAGCACCACGCGGCGCTGAAGCAGGCGCTGGTGCTCGGCGGCAAGGAAAACTACGGCGGAGCTTATTACGTCCTCAATAAACTGTACGAGCGACTGCAAGGCAATGCACCGGACCTGTCTGACCTGAGAGCCAGGGAACCGGTTGGTCTTGATGGCCTGCTCCATGCTCTCGCCGTGTACTGGCTGGATGCTCCGTTCGCACGGGAGCAGGCGTGGTGCACGATGCTGCAGGACTACCGGACCCAACTCCATCAATGGGGTTACGCCTGGCTGGCCGCCGAGTTCGATGCCTTGATCAGTGCGCAATTCGGCGTGCCAAGGCACCTTCCTGATCTGCATCAGGAGACAGGGCTGAAACCACTGTTCGAACTGCGCCAGCGCCGGGAAGCCTGGCAGCACGCACTCGATGCACTGAGCCAGCTCAAGACCGTCAGCGCGCCGGCCAGCCCGGCAGCCAAAAAGAGCACTCGCCTGGCCTGGCTTTTGAACCCGGACCACTGGTCCACCCAACTTGAGCCGCGCGAGCAGAAACTGGGGGCCAAGGGGCAATGGAGCAAAGGCCGTCCGGTCGCGCTCAGACGCCTGATGGATGAGGTCGATAGCCTGGACTTTCTCTGTGAACAGGACCGGCAAGCGATCAGCATGATCCAGGAAAGCCAGTCCTACTATTCCCACGCCGAGTACCAATTGCCTTTTGGCGTTGCCCTGCAGAAGCTGGTCGGCCATCCAGCGCTGTTCTGGCACGACGCCACGGACGTGCGCCTGGAGCTTGAGACCGGCCACGCCAGCCTGCACCTCGAAGCCGGAGACGGGCAGATTTACCTGCGCCTGGAACCGCAGGGCATCAGCCCTGACGACACCTACTACCTGGACCGGCAGACGCCGACCCGCCTGCAGGTATTTTCGGTCAACGCCGACCTGCGTCAGATCGCCAGGATCATCGGCAAAGGCCTGAGCGTACCGCAGTCAGGCAAGGCGCAACTGCTTGAGGCCATCAGCGCTATCGCCCCGCTGGTGCCTGTCCATTCGGACCTGCCCGAACTGGCGGCACAAGTCGACCACGAACAGGCCGATACCCGCCTGTACGCCCACTTGCTGCCACTTGCCGAAGGCTTACGCCTGCAATTGCTGGTGCGTCCCCTGGCCGAAAGCAGCTGGTTCCGCCCGGGCCACGGCGCCCAGAACGTACTCGGCGAACGCGATGGCAAGCCGTTGCAGGTATCCCGTGACCTGGCCGGCGAGCGCCAGGCCCTGCAACAGGTGCTGATGGCCTGCCCCGGCTTGGCCGCCGCCAACAGCGATGGCCAGGAATGGCAACTCGATCAGCCTCAGGACGCCTTGCAGGTACTCGGCGAATTGCAGGCGCTGGACGGCAAGCAGTTGCACTGCGTATGGCCGGAAGGCGAACGCATGCGCCTGAAAGGCCGGCTGAAACTGAATGAACTCAAGCTGGGCGTGCGCAAACAGGGTGAATGGTTCGTCCTGCAGGGCGAGGTAGCGTTCGATGACGGCAAGGTGCTGCAACTGCGCCAACTTCTGGAACTGATCAAGGCCAGCCCCGGACGCTTCCTCAAGCTCGACGACCGTGACTGGCTGGCACTGGATGACACCTTGCGCAAGCGCCTGGATGAGCTGGCGCACCTGGCTGACAAGGTCACGGACCAGGGCCTGCGCCTCAGCCCGTTGACCGCACCGATACTGGCCGGCCTGGCAGCAGAAGTCGGCGAATTCACGGCCGATAAAAACTGGCAGACACTCCTGAAAAAGCTGCAATCGCTGCGCGATTACCAGCCGCAACTGCCGCGTACCCTGCAAGCCGATCTGCGCGCCTATCAGCATGAGGGCTTCATCTGGTTGTCGCGCCTGGCGCAATGGGGTGTCGGTGCCTGCCTGGCCGACGACATGGGGCTGGGCAAGACGGTGCAGATCCTGGCCCTGCTGCTGCAGCGCGCCGCCGAGGGTCCGCAACTGGTCGTGGCGCCGACGTCGGTCACCCTTAACTGGCAAGCGGAAAGCCGGCGCTTCGCTCCTCAGTTGAAGCTGCGCCTGTACCATCAGGAGCGCAACCTCGATGACCTCGGCCCCGGCGACCTGGTCATCACCAGCTACGGCCTCCTGCAGCAGGACAGCGCCGCCTTCGCCGCGCGCCACTGGCACAGCGTCGTGCTGGACGAAGCCCAGGCCATCAAGAATGCCCAGACCAAACGGGCCCAGGCAGTCATGGCGCTGCAGGCGGATTTCCGTGTAGTCGCCACCGGCACGCCATTGGAAAACCACCTGGGCGAGTTGTGGAGCCTGTTCCACTTTATCAACCCGAGCCTGCTCGGCAGCCAGGAAAGCTTCACCAAGCGCTTCACCAACCCTATCGAGCAGGGCGATGCGGCAGCCCGGCGGACATTGAAGGCCTTGATTCAGCCCTTCATCCTGCGCCGCCTGAAAAGCCAGGTGCTCGACGAGTTGCCTGCCCGCACCGAGATTACCTACAAGGTCCCGCTGTCCGAGGAAGAGGCTCATCTCTACGAAGCCCTGCGCCAGGAAGCGGTGAGCAACGTTTCCGACTCGGCGCCAGGCGCCGCCAGGTCGTTCCGGATACTCACGGAAATCACCCGCCTGCGCCGTTTCTGCTGCCACCCAAGCCTGGTCATGCCGGAATCGACCCTGCCGGGGAGCAAGCTCCAGGCCTTCACCGCCCTTGTCGAAGAGCTGCTGGAGAATGGACACAGGGCCCTGGTGTTCAGCCAGTACGTCGACCACCTGAGCATCGTACGCACCTTGCTCAATGAAAAGCGCATCGCCTACCAGTACCTTGATGGCAGCGTCCCCGCCAAGGAGCGGGAGCACCGGGTGAATGCCTTCCAGGCGGGCATCGGCGAGATCTTCCTGATCAGCCTGAAGGCCGGCGGCAGCGGCCTGAACCTGACCGCCGCCGACTATGTGATCCACCTGGACCCGTGGTGGAACCCGGCGGTGGAAGACCAGGCCAGTGACCGGGCCTACCGCATCGGTCAGCAGCGCCCGGTGACCATCTACCGGCTGGTCGCCGAAAACAGCATCGAAGAGCAGATCGTCGGCTTGCACGCGCGCAAGCGGGACCTGGCCGACAGCCTGCTGGAAGGCGGTGAAGTAAGCGCCAAGCTGGATGCCGACGCACTACTGGCCCTGCTGGGTGGCGGAGCGCCCTGACAGCCACGCGGTTGCGGGTCTCCGGGCCCGCATGATAGCTTCACGAGATTTTCCAGCCCAATCACCAGCTCCAAGTCACAAGCCGTTGGTACTCAAAGCTTTTTGTCAGCGTTGTGGCCTGGATGCGCCGTGCGCCCGTTCCTACCCCGCCCCACCTGATAAGAAGCAATTACGCCCAGGAAGGCTTTTGAAGTGCGACCCTCACCATGAAAACCGTCTATCTGCTGAACAACGTCCAGAACGGTGGGAAAACCTACCTGGAATACCTGGTGCCCGCCCTGAACGCTCTCCGACACCGATACGAGTGCAGGGTCCTCAATACGAAGATCACCGGCGTGAGCCGGGCCGAAGCGGAACAGGCGCTGGGCTACCCGGTCGAGGACGTCGAGGTGGACTTCATCGTCGGCCTGCGCTCGCACGTCATCATCTCCAACGATGCCTTCATCGGCCGGGCGATCGACGAGTCCAACTTTGCGGTGTTCATCGCCCACGGCAACGTCGGCATGCCAGTCCGGGACAGGCACTACACCTCCAGCCTGGTGTCGCTGTTCGATGCGATCGTCGCACCCTCCCGCTCGTACTTCGCCCTGCTGAAAAACGGCATGCAGCTGTACCGGCAGGAGCGCCATGAGTCCCTGCCCTTCCCGTTCGCGACCTTACGCTCGGACCTGCGCCGCACCAGTGCGATCTCCACCCTGCCGGTGAAGATCCCGGCGATCCTGGACACCCCACCCGACTTCCCGCGCAGCCCCGACCGCTACGTCGTCGGCATCCTCCCGACGCAGAAAGGCATCTGCCCGGACGGCGCGTCGCTGTTCGAGAACATGGTGGAGGTCATCAATGCGGTGAAGACCCAGGTGCCCCACGCGAGCATTCTCCTGCGCCCGTACATGACCGACTTCGAACATCCCTTCATCCAGGAGATGTGCGAACAGCTCGCGCGCTACCCGTGGATCACGATCGACGAAACCAAGGGCCGCAGCGACGACTTCTACCGGCGCTGCGACACGATCATCACCGACGCCTCGAGCGGCGGTGTTTCGTTCATGCTCAATACCTGCCGCCTGCCGGTCTATTACGTGCCGGCCGACAGCGCCAGCCATCCGGTGGTCAACGCCTGGTTGCAGCAGATGGAAAACCACCTGCCCATCGCCCGCAACGGCGAGGAACTCATGGAGCTGCTGCACGGCTTCTCGCTGCTGACCCCGGATCAGCATTACGCCATCTACCGCAAGTTCCATGAGTCCGAATTCGGCGGCTTCCAGCACCCCGAGGAGGTCTTCCAGGAACTCGTGGAAATGCAGCACGACTCCAGGTTCCGCTATTTTGAAATGGCAGCCGACGGCGCAGTCGTCGAGGGCCCGACGACACCTGCAGCGAGTCACTCATGAGCCTTGCATGGACAGCGCCGGCATGAACATTGAAAACACCGGACACGTAGTGTGGATCACCGGGTTGTCGGGTGCGGGAAAATCCACCCTGGCCCGGGAATTCGCCGACGGGCTCAGGCGCCAGGGTCGCCCGGTCATCCTGCTGGACGGGGATGAGCTGCGCGAGGTGTTCGGCACCACCAGCGACCAGCCGCTCAACTACGGCCGGGACGGTCGCTTGAGCCTGGCCATGCGCTACGCGCACCTGTGCCACGTCATCGCGGCCCAGGGGCATACCGTGGTGATCGCCACCATCTCGCTGTTTCACGAAGTCCATGCCTGGAACCGCGCGAACCTGCCGGGCTACTTCGAAATCTACCTGAAGGTGCCGCTGGAAGAACTGCGTCGCCGGGACCCGAAACACCTCTATAAACGCTTCGACGCGGGTGAGTTGCACAACGTCGCAGGGCTCGACCTGCCGATAGATGAACCGGACGCCCCCGACTGGGTGGTGGAATTCGAACCCGAGCGCTCGGCAAGGACGTTGGCTGACGACTTGCTGCACCGTTTTAATCAAAGGAAACCCGCATGAAAACCGAATGGGACTACACCATCCTGGCTGACGCTTACCTGAAGCGTCCCGACTACGCCGATGCGGCAATCGACGCGATGCTGTCCATCGCCGGCGCCGAGCAAGGCGACCGTTTCTGCGACGTCGGCGCGGGCGTGGCGCACCTGACCCTGATGCTGGCCGCGCGCGGCCTGGACGTCATGGCCGTGGAACCCAACGACGCCATGCGCGGCAATGGCATCAAGCGCACCGCCGACCTGGGCAACGTCGCCTGGCACGAAGGCACCGGCGAGGCCACCGGGCAGGCCGCCGAAGCCTTCGACATGGTCACCTTCGGCAGTTCCTTCAACGTCTGCGACCGCCAGCAGGCGCTCAAGGAAACCGCACGCATCCTCAAGCCCCGCGGCTGGTTCGCCTGCATGTGGAACCATCGCCATCTCGATGATCCGATCCAGGCGCGGATCGAAGCCATCATCAAGGAACGTGTCGAGGGCTATGGCTACGGCACCCGCCGCGAAGACCAGACCGCCGTCATCGACGCCAGCGGCCTGTTCGGCCCGGTGGTTCATCTCGATGCCCGCGTCACCCACGAGCAGACCCTCGCGGAATGCCTGGAAGCCTGGCGCTCCCACGCCACGCTCGAGCGTCAGGCCGGGGCGAAGTTCGCCGAGGTGATCAGCGCCATCGACGAGTACCTGCAAAGCCTCGGCACGCCGTCGATCAAGGTGCCGTACTCGACCAATATCTGGGTGGCCCAACTGAGATAACGCCGATGGCGCTGCATTTCTCCACCAAGGCGGGAACCCTGGCCAGCCTGCAGGGCCGTCTCGGCTCGGCGTGCATCGCGCCCCTGCTGTCGTTCACCGTGGGCGACTGGCAGGCAGGGCGGCAAGCGTGCTTGCGCGATACCCGTGGGCGACTCGGCGACGCTCCCTGGATCGTGCGCTCCAGTTGCCTGCGTGAAGACGGTACGCACACCTCGGGGGCCGGGGCCTTCCTGTCGCTCGCCGATGTCGACGAGGCGGGCCTGGAGTCCGCAATCGAACAGGTGATTGCCAGCTACGGCGATGCACAGCCGGCGGACGAGGTGCTGATCCAGCCGATGCTGCAGAATGTGCTGCGCGCCGGCGTGGCCTTTTCCCACGACCCGAATACCTGTGCGCCGTACCGGGTAGTCAACTGGTCCGAAGGCGGCGACACCGCCTCCGTCACCGGCGGCATGGGCGGGCGTCTCTGGCAGCAGGCAGCGCTCAGCGAGGTGCCGCCTCCGCCACACCTCGCGCCCATCGTCGGGCTGCTGGAAGAGTTGCTGGCGCTGTTCGGCGCCATGCCGGTCGATTGCGAGTTCGCCGTCACCCGCGAAGCCGAGGGTGAAACCCTGTGGTTACTGCAGGCACGACCGCTGATCCTGCCAGCGGCGGCAGAGCCCGAAGCGGACCAGGCCGCCCGGCTGGACACCATCCAGCGCAAGGTGGCCAGGGGCATGCAACCGCACCCTTTCCTGATGGGCCAGCGCACTGTCTATGGCGTGATGCCGGACTGGAACCCCGCCGAGATCATCGGCGTACGTCCCAAGCCCCTGGCCCTCTCGCTGTATCGTGAGCTGGTGACCGATTCGATCTGGGCCTACCAGCGTCACAACTACGGTTATCGCAACCTGCGCAGCTTCCCGTTGATGCCGCATTTCTTCGGGCTGCCCTATATCGATGTGCGCCTGTCGTTCAACTCGTTCATCCCGGCGGACCTCGACGAGGGCCTGGCCGGGCGACTGGTCGACCATTACATCGACCGGCTGCTGGCCGAACCGGCCCTCCACGACAAGGTGGAGTTCGAGGTGGTGTTCTCCTGCTACACCCTGGACCTGGCGAAACGCCTGGAGCGCCTGGCCGATGCCGGTTTCCAGGCGCACGAACTGGAAGCCATCAGCAGCAGCCTGCGCACCCTGACCAACCGCATCGTCCATCCAAAGGACGGGCTGTGGCGGGCCGATGCCGCCAAGCTGGAAACGCTCCAGGCACGCCGTGAAGAGCTGCTGGCGTCCAACGCCGATCCGCTGGAGCGCATCTACTGGCTCCTGGAAGATGCCAAGCGCTATGGCACCCTGCCCTTCGCCGGCCTGGCCCGGGCCGGCTTCGTCGCGGTGCAGATGCTCAAGTCGCTGGTCACGGTCGGGGTGTTCTCCCAGGCCGACTACGACTGTTTCATGGGCGGTGTCTCGACCGTCAGTGGCCAGTTGGCGCGGGATCGCGCCACCCTGGACAAGGCGACCTTCCTGGCCCGCTACGGCCACCTGCGTCCGGGCACCTATGACATCCTCTCGCCACGCTACGACGAGGCGCCGGAGCAGTATTTCGACTGGAGCCAGCGCCCTGCCGTGCCCGAGCCGGTCAAACCCTTCTCGCTGACCCTGCCGCAGATGCGCGAAATCGTCCGGCAACTGGAGGCACACGGGCTACAGCCCGACCCGGTCGGCCTGCTGGACTTCATGCAAAGCGGGATAGAACTGCGCGAGCTGGCCAAGTTCCACTTCACCCGCAACCTCTCCGACGCCCTGGCGCTGATTGCCGAAGTAGGCGCCCAGCACGGTATCAGCCGTGAAGACATGGCCTATTGCGACATCAATGCGCTGAAGGAAATGCACGTCGCGGCAACGGACCCCAAGGCGCTGCTGTTGCACAGCATCGAGCAGGGCAAGGACCGTTACCAACGGACCCTCAGGCTGTCGCTGCCCCCCGTGATTACCTGCCCGGAGGACATCTGGTCCTTCGAATGGCCGGAAACCGCGCCCAATTTCATCACCCAGAAGCAGGTGACCGCGCACGTGGTCGACAGTGATGACCGGGACAAGCTGGCCGGGGCGATCGTCTGCATCCCCAACGCCGATCCCGGATTCGACTGGTTGTTCGCCTACCCGATCGCCGGCCTGGTCACCGCCTGGGGCGGCGCCAACTCGCATATGGCGATCCGTGCGGGCGAACTGGGCCTGCCGGCAGTCATTGGTACCGGCGAAGTCCTTTATCGCCGCTGCTCGGCAGCACAACGCCTGCACCTGGACTGCGCCGGGCGCCTAGTGGAGGTCCTGGCGTGAAGGTGGTCGCGGTCAGCCAGCGCGTGGATGTGCTTGCCGAGCGCGGCGAAACCCGCGACGCACTCGACCAGCGCTTGGTGGACTTCCTCCTGACGGGCGGGCTCCTGCCGGTGCCGGTACCCAATACCCTGTCCGCAACAGCGGATGCCCTGCAGACCTGGCTCGACCGCCTGGCACCGCAGGCCATCGTGCTGTCGGGCGGCAATGACCTTGGCGAGCAGCCGGCGCGAGACATGACCGAAGCCCGGTTGCTCGAGCATGCCCGGGCCAACCATCTGCCGGTCCTCGGCATTTGCCGGGGCATGCAGATGCTCGGGCACTGGGCCGGCAGCCGCCTGAAACCGGTGAGCGGCCATGTCCGCACCCGGCATCGGCTGTCAGGCCGGATCGTCGCCGAAGTGAACAGCTATCATGGCCTTGCCTTGGCCGATTGCCCGGAGGATTTCGACGTGCTGGCCCGCAGTGAAGACGGCGAAATCGAAGCCATCGGCCACCGCAGCCTGCCCTGGGAAGGCTGGATGTGGCACCCCGAACGGGAACAGGTGTTCGCCGTCCATGACCTCGCCCGACTGCGAGCCCTGTTCGGCGAATGAAGATCCCCGGGCGTACCCTGCGCTCATTCGAATTTCACGAGGTGAAACAGCTGTGAAAGCCATTATCCTGGCTGCCGGACGAGGCAGCCGCATGAAAAGCCTCACCGACGAACGCCCCAAGTGCATGGTCGAGCTGCGTGGCCAGACATTGCTGGCGTGGCAGCTTGCAGCGCTGCGCGAGGCGGGGATCGACGAAATCGCCATCGTCACCGGCTACAAACGCGAATTGCTGGCGGACCAGGGCCTGCTGGAGTTCCACAACCCGCGCTGGGCACAGACCAACATGGTCTCGTCCCTGGCCTGCGCCGAATCCTGGCTGCAACACGAACCCTGCATCGTCAGCTACTCCGACATTTTCTACAGCCCGGCGGCGGTGCGCTCGCTGATGGACAGTAGCGACGCCCTGGCAATCACCTACGACCCGAACTGGCTGGCCCTGTGGACCGAGCGCTTCGGCGATCCCTTGCTCGATGCCGAGACCTTCCGCCTGACGCCTGCCGGCCACCTGGCCGAGATCGGCAACAAGCCGGTCTCGGTAGACGACGTCCAGGGCCAGTACATGGGCCTGCTGCGCTTCACTCCCGAAGGCTGGGCGGAAATCACCCGGCTACGTGCCGCCCTGCCCCCGGAACAACGGGACAAGGCGCACATGACCGGCACCCTGCAGCAAGTGCTGGATGCCGCACGGGTGCCGGTGCGGGCGTTCGCCTATACCGGCGAATGGGGCGAGGTGGACTCTGGCGAGGATTTGCACCTTTACCAATAGAGCCACTCAGCCCTGCCTGAGCTCCTCGATGCTGATCTCGCGCATCCGGAACTTTTGCACCTTCCCCGTCACCGTCATCGGGAACTCCTCGACGAAGCGGAAATAGCGCGGCGTCTTGAAGTGGGCAATGCGGCTCTTGCACCAGGCCTGCAGCTCCACATCGGTGGCGCTGTGCCCCGGGTGGAACTTGATCCAGGCGACGATCTCCTCGCCGTAGCGCTCGTCGGGAATGCCGATCACCTGCACATCCGCCACCGCCGGGTGGGTGAAGAAGAACTCCTCCAGCTCCCGCGGATAGATGTTCTCGCCACCGCGAATGATCATGTCCTTGTTGCGTCCGGCAATGCACACGTAGCCCTGCCCGTCCATGCTCGCCAGGTCGCCGGTGTGCATCCAGCCCGCCGGGTCGATGGCTTCGGCGGTCGCGGAAGGATTGCCCCAGTAACCGAGCATCACGCTGTAGCCCCGGGTGCACAGCTCGCCGATCTGCCCGCGCGGGACCACGCAGCCGTGCTCGTCGACGATCTTGCTTTCCAGTTGCGGCTGGGTCCGCCCGACCGTGGTCACGCGCAGCTCCAGTTCGTCGTCCGGGCCGGTCTGCAGCGATACCGGGCTGGTCTCGGTCATGCCGTAGGCGATCTGCACTTCGCTCATGTGCAGCTCGCTGATCACCCGGCGCATCACCTCGATCGGGCAAATGGCCCCGGCCATGATCCCGGTGCGCAGGCACGACAGGTCATAGTCGGCACGCTGCGGCTGGTCGAGCACGGCGATGAACATGGTCGGCACGCCATACAACGCGGTGGCGCGTTCCTCGGCCACGGCCTGCAGGGTCAGGGCCGGGTCGAAGGCGTCGTTGGGGTAGATCATGGTGCTGCCATGGGTCATGCAGCCAAGGTTGCCCATGACCATGCCGAAGCAGTGGTACAGCGGCACCGGGATCACCATGCGGTCATGCTCGGTGAGGCCCAGGCTCTCGCCGACCATGTAGCCGTTGTTGAGGATGTTGTAGTGGCTGAGGGTGGCGCCCTTGGGGAAGCCGGTGGTGCCGGAGGTGTACTGGATATTCACCGCCTGGTCGAACTGCAGGCTACTCTGCCGGGTGTGATAGTCGTCGGCTCCGACCTTGTCGCCCCACTCCCCCAGCCCGTCCCAGGCAAGGAAGCCCGCTGGCGGCGCGCTGGCCAGGCTGATCACCCCGCGCAGGTCCGGCAGGCGCTCGCAGTTGAACTGCCCCGGCGCCTGGTGCCCCATCTCCGGCAGGAGCTCGGCGAGCATGGCGTGGTAATCCGAACTCTTGAAAGCTCCGGCACAGATCAGCCACTGGCAGCCGGACTGCTTGAGCGCGTATTCCAGCTCGCTGGTGCGATAGGCCGGGTTGATATTGACCAGGATGATCCCGGCCTTGGCGCTGGCGAACTGGGCAATGCACCACTGCGCACAGTTGGGCGCCCAGATGCCGAGACGGTCGCCGCTCTTCAGGCCCAGGGCCATGAAAGCGCGGGCATGCAGGTCGACGGCGGCAGCCAGTTCGGCCCAGGTGTAGCGCAGCTGCTGATGGCGGACCACCAGCGCCTCGCGCTCGCCGAAGCGCGCCACGGTACGGTCGAAGGCCTGGCCGATGGTCATGGCCAGCAAGGGCTTGTCCTGGCGACCCTGGGTGTAGCTCGGTTGATTCATGGCGTTCCCTTTTTGTGTTTGTTCTGGGAGCTGATCGGGGCGGGAACTACTCTCGCCTAAATTAACGTTAACGTAAAGGTCACCTTGACGATTGACAGTCCTTCGACGCAGGTTTACGTTAACGTAAAGGTGAAATACACAGTGCGGCTAGAATCACTGGTCGCCACCCCTGCTACTCCGCCCCATCCAAGAACAAACAATAGAAGGTGCCCGAGCATGCTTTATCCCTCCCTGAACTTCGCCCTTGGTGAAACCATCGACATGCTGCGCGAGCAGGTGCAGGCCTTCGTCGCCAGCGAACTGGCGCCCCGCGCCGCGCAGATCGACCACGACAACCTGTTCCCCGCCGACATGTGGCGCAAGTTCGGCGACATGGGCCTGCTCGGCGTGACCGTCAGCGAAGAATACGGCGGTGCCGGCCTGGGCTACCTGGCCCACGTGGTGGCGATGGAAGAAATCAGCCGTGGCTCGGCCTCGGTCGCCCTCTCCTACGGCGCCCACTCCAACCTCTGCGTGAACCAGATCAACCGCAACGGCACCCATGAGCAAAAAGCCAAATACCTGCCGAAACTGATCAGCGGCGAGCATATCGGCGCCCTGGCCATGAGCGAGCCGAATGCCGGCTCCGACGTAGTCTCGATGAAGCTGCGCGCCGACAAGCGTGGCGACCGCTTCGTCCTCAATGGCAGCAAGACCTGGATCACCAACGGTCCGGACGCCAACACCTACGTGATCTACGCCAAGACCGACCTGGAGAAAGGCCCCCACGGCATCACCGCCTTTATCGTCGAGCGTGACTGGAAGGGCTTCAGCCGCAGCAACAAGTTCGACAAGCTGGGCATGCGCGGTTCCAACACCTGCGAGCTGTTCTTCGACGATGTCGAGGTGCCGGAAGAGAACATCCTCGGCAAGCACAATGGCGGCGTGAAGGTGCTGATGAGCGGCCTGGACTACGAGCGTGTGGTGCTCTCCGGCGGCCCTACCGGGATCATGCAATCCTGCATGGACCTCGTCGTGCCCTATATCCACGACCGCAAGCAGTTCGGCCAGAGCATCGGCGAGTTCCAGCTGATCCAGGGCAAGATCGCCGACATGTACACCCAGCTCAACGCCAGCCGCGCCTACCTGTACGCCGTGGCCCAGGCCTGCGACCGTGGCGAGACCACGCGCAAGGACGCCGCCGGGGTGATCCTCTACACCGCCGAGCGCGCCACGCAGATGGCCCTGGAAGCGATCCAGATCCTCGGCGGCAACGGCTACATCAACGAATTCCCGGCCGGCCGCCTGCTGCGTGACGCCAAGCTCTACGAGATCGGCGCCGGCACCAGCGAGATCCGTCGCATGCTGATCGGCCGCGAACTGTTCAACGAGACCCGCTAGGGACAGTTGCAAGCTTCAAGCGACAAGCTGCAAGAAAAAAGCGGCTTGCATCCGATCCACTCTTGCAGCTTGAAGCTTATGGCTTGAAGCTGCCAAAGGACCTCCGATGATTCTGAAGTCTCAGTTGAACACCCGCGCGCCGGATTTTGCCGTCAACAGCGCGACCATGCTGGAACAGGTCAACAGCCTGCGCAGCCTCCTCGCCCAGGTGCACCAGGGTGGCGGAGCCAAGGCCCAGGAACGCCACACCTCGCGCGGCAAGCTGCTGCCCCGCGATCGTATCGATCGCCTGCTCGACCCGGGCTCGCCTTTCCTGGAGATCGGCCAACTGGCCGCCCATGAGGTCTACGGCGAAGACGTCCCCGCCGCTGGCGTGATCGCCGGTATCGGTCGGGTCGAAGGTGTCGAATGCATGATCGTCGCCAACGACGCCACGGTAAAAGGCGGCTCCTATTACCCGCTGACCGTGAAAAAGCACCTGCGCGCCCAGGCCATCGCCCAGCAGAACCGCCTGCCCTGCCTGTACCTGGTGGACTCCGGCGGCGCCAACCTGCCGCGCCAGGACGAAGTCTTCCCCGACCGCGAGCACTTCGGGCGGATCTTCTTCAACCAGGCCAACATGAGCGCCCAGGGCATCCCGCAGATCGCCGTGGTCATGGGCTCGTGCACCGCTGGCGGCGCCTATGTGCCGGCGATGTCCGACGAGACCATCATGGTCCGCCAGCAGGCCACCATCTTCCTCGCCGGCCCGCCGCTGGTGAAGGCCGCCACCGGTGAAGTGGTCAGCGCCGAGGACCTGGGCGGTGCCGATGTGCACTGCAAGACCAGCGGCGTGGCCGACCATTACGCCGACAACGACGAGCACGCCCTGGCCATCGCCCGGCGCTGCGTCGCCAACCTGAACTGGCACAAGCAGGGCGAGCTGCAACTGCGCACGCCGATCGCCCCGCTGTACGACACCGACGAGCTGTACGGCGTGGTCCCGGCCGATGCCAAGCAGCCGTTCGATGTGCGCGAGATCATCGCCCGGCTGGTGGACGGCTCGGTGTTCGATGAATTCAAGGCGCTGTTCGGCACCACCCTGGTGTGCGGCTTTGCCCACCTGCATGGCTACCCGATCGCGATCCTGGCCAACAACGGCATCCTCTTCGCCGAAGCCGCGCAGAAAGGCGCGCACTTCATCGAACTGGCCTGCCAGCGCGGCATTCCGCTGCTGTTCCTGCAGAACATCACCGGCTTCATGGTCGGGCAGAAATACGAAGCCGGTGGCATCGCCAAGCACGGCGCCAAGCTGGTCACCGCGGTGGCCTGCGCCAAGGTGCCGAAATTCACCGTGATCATCGGCGGCAGCTTCGGCGCCGGTAACTATGGGATGTGCGGGCGCGCCTATGACCCGCGCTTCCTGTGGATGTGGCCGAACGCGCGGATCGGCGTGATGGGCGCCGAACAGGCTGCCGGGGTGCTGGCCCAGGTCAAGCGCGAGCAGAGCGAGCGCAGCGGCCAGGCCTTCAGCGCCGAGGACGAAGCGAAGCTCAAGCAGCCGATTCTCGACCAGTACGAGCATCAGGGGCACCCCTACTACTCCAGCGCCCGGCTCTGGGACGACGGCGTCATCGACCCGGCGCAGACCCGCGAGATCCTCGGCCTGGCCCTGTCCGCTTCGCTCAACGCACCGATCGAAGCTACCCGCTTCGGCATTTTCCGGATGTGACCGATGACCGACTTCAGCACCCTCGAACTGATCAAGGATCCCCGCGGCTTCGCCACCCTGTGGTTGAGCCGTGCGGACAAGAACAACGCCTTCAACGCCGAGATGATCCGCGAGCTGATCGTTGCCCTCGATGAACTGGCGGCCGATACCCGCCTGCGCTTCGTCATCCTGCGTGGCCGTGGCCGGCATTTCAGCGCCGGTGCAGACCTGGCCTGGATGCAGCAGAGCGCGGCGCTCGACTTGCAGAGCAACCTGGACGACGCCCACGAGCTGGCGAAGCTGATGTACAACCTGGCGCAGCTCCGCCTGCCGACCCTGGCCGTGGTCCAGGGCGCGGCCTTCGGTGGCGCCCTCGGCCTGATCGCCTGCTGTGACATGGCGATCGGCGCCGAAGATGCCCAGCTGTGCCTGTCGGAAGTGCGCATCGGCCTGGCCCCGGCGGTGATCAGCCCGTTCGTGGTACAGGCCATGGGCGAACGTGCCGCGCGTCGCTATGCCCTGACCGCCGAGCGTTTCAGCGGCCTGCGGGCCCGCGAGCTGGGGATGCTGGCGGAGGCTTACCCGGCGGCGGAACTGGAGCAGCGCCTGGAAGACTGGATCGCCAACCTGCTGCAGAACAGCCCGCAAGCCATGTGCGCCAGCAAGGAACTGCTGCGTGAAGTCGGCGCGGGAGAACCGACCGCAGCCATCCGCAGCTACTGCGAGAACGCCATTGCCCGCATCCGCGTCAGCGCGGAAGGCCAGGAGGGCCTGCATGCCTTCCTGGAAAAACGCCAACCGGCCTGGCTGGCCGACTCGTCCAACAAGGAACCTCGCCCATGAGCCGTCCCGAGCTGACCACCCTGCTGGTCGCCAACCGTGGCGAGATCGCCTGCCGGGTGATGCGCACCGCCAAATCCCTGGGCCTGACCACCGTCGCCGTGCACAGTGCGGTGGACCGTGAGGCACGCCATAGTCGTGAAGCCGATATCCGTGTCGACCTGGGCGGCGCCAAGCCGGCCGAGAGCTACCTGGTCATCGACAAGCTGATCGCTGCGGCCAAGGCCAGCGGCGCCCAGGCGATCCACCCGGGCTATGGCTTCCTGTCCGAGAACGCCGGTTTCGCCAAGGCCATCGAGGACGCCGGGCTGATCTTTCTCGGCCCGCCGGCCAGCGCCATCGAGGCCATGGGCAGCAAGTCGGCGGCCAAGGCCCTGATGGAAACCGCCGGGGTGCCGCTGGTACCGGGTTACCACGGCGAGGCCCAGGACCTGGAGACCTTCCGCGCCGCCGCCGAGAAGATCGGCTATCCGGTACTGCTCAAGGCCACTGCTGGTGGTGGTGGCAAGGGCATGAAGGTGGTCGAGCAGGAAAGCCAGCTGGGCGAAGCCCTGGCCTCGGCGCAGCGTGAAGCGCAGTCCTCGTTCGGCGACTCGCGGATGCTGGTGGAAAAGTACGTCCTCAAGCCGCGCCATGTGGAGATCCAGGTGTTCGCCGACCAGCACGGCAACTGCCTGTACCTCAACGAGCGCGACTGCTCGATCCAGCGCCGGCACCAGAAGGTGGTCGAGGAAGCGCCGGCACCGGGGCTGAGCGTCGAACAGCGCCGGGCCATGGGTGAAGCCGCGGTGCGTGCGGCCCAGGCCATCGGCTATGTCGGCGCCGGCACCGTGGAATTCCTGCTCGATGCCCGTGGCGAGTTCTTCTTCATGGAGATGAACACGCGCCTGCAGGTCGAGCATCCGGTGACCGAGGCGATCACCGGGCTGGACCTGGTGGCCTGGCAGATCCGCGTGGCCCGTGGCGAAGCCTTGCCGATCACCCAGGAGCAGGTGCCGCTGATCGGCCATGCCATCGAGGTGCGGCTGTATGCGGAAGATCCGGCCAACGACTTCCTGCCGGCGACCGGCAAGCTGGCGCTGTACCGGGAAAGCACTGCAGGCGACGGGCGTCGGGTCGACAGCGGGGTGGCCGAGGGCGACGAGGTGTCGCCGTTCTACGACCCGATGCTGGGCAAGCTGATCGCCTGGGGCGAAGACCGTGAACAGGCGCGTCTGCGGCTGCTGGCGATGCTCGATGAGTTCGCCATTGGTGGGGTGAAGACCAATATCAGCTTCCTGCGGCGCATCCTCGCCCATCCGGCATTTGCGGCCGCAGAGCTGGATACCGGCTTTATCCCGCGCTACCACAACGAACTGCTGCCGGCGCCGAGCGCCCTGCCCGCCGGATTCTGGCAAGCGGCAGCGGAAGCATGGATACAAGGCCTGCCCCTGGCCTCGCGCGGCGACGATGCCGCCTCGCCCTGGGCTTCGCGCCAAGGCTTCCGGGCAGGGCTGCCAGCGCATATCAGCCTGCATCTGAGCAGCAACGGCGAGCAGCAGGCACTGAGCCTGGAGCGTTGCGCGCAATCAGCGTTCAGGCTGGACGGGGAAATGCTGCGGGTCGATGACAATGGCGTGCGTCATCAGCATCAGGCGATCCGTCGCGGTGACAGCCTCTATCTGCGCTGGAACGGCGAACTGCATGCCGTCACGGCATTCGACCCGATCGCCGAAGCCGAAGCCGGCCACGGCCATCAGGGCGGCCTGACGGCGCCCATGAACGGCAGCATCGTGCGGGTGCTGGTGGAACCGGGCCAGGTGGTCGAGGCCGGGACCCAGCTGGTGGTGCTGGAGGCGATGAAGATGGAACACAGCATCCGTGCGCCCCATGCCGGGACAGTTTCGGCGCTGTACTGCCAGGAAGGCGAGATGGTCAGCGAAGGGAGTGTGCTGGTGGCGCTGGAGGAGTGAGCTCCAAGCTTTAAGCTTCAAGCTGCAAGAAACAGCAGGTTGCGTCGCTGCCGCTTTTTCTTGTGGCTTGCAGCTTGCGGCTTGAAGCTGAAAAACAGAAACGGCGCCCTCGGGCGCCGTTTTTAGTTGGTATGGACTCAGAAACGAATCCCGGCCTGGATAGCCACCCCAAGCAACTCGCAGTCCTCACCGCAGAGCATGATCGGGTAGGTCGGATTGAGTGGTTTCAGAAAGCGCTGCCCGCCCTCCACCACCAACTGCCGCAACAGGCCCTGGGGATTACCCGGCACCCGGGCCAGCACCAGGCGCCCGACCTCGGCCTCGACGCCAGGATCGACCAGGACCAGCATACCGGCGGAAATGCTCAAACCGCTCGGCGCGGTCATCGCATCGCCCTCGATCCGCAGCCAGAAGGCCTTGCCCAGCGCCTTGTAGTCGGTGATCTCCTCGGCACCCTCGGCATCATCAGCGAAGTCCGTCAGCGCCACCCAGTCCGACAAGGGATAGCGGAAGGTCGTGGGCAGGCCATAGTTGGCCGGCTCCTCCTCGGTGTCCGGAGTAGGCTTCATGCTCATGTGCGGCAGCTCCAGGCATACCAGCACATGATTCATGCGCGTCAGGGTGAGCTCGCGCTCGCCACGCAGCCACAAACCGACGCAGCCCTGGGTCACCCCGACACGTTCGGCCAGTTTCTCTTGCGTGAGCTTGAGCTCACCCATCCGTCTTTTGACTAGTGCGATCCATTTTTCCATCGCAGGCACGATACGGACTGCTCATTCTCGCTCAATACACAAATTGTAGTATTTAAAATCCTGAAAGAAATACGCTAGGTACTATATTTCCCCATGCCTCTCAACTGCCCTCAGGGAAGACCCTCTACATGACTGCAAGCACCTCCAGCCACCTGCACAGCGACTCCGTACAACGTGCTCTCGACCACTACTTCAACCCGGCGCCGGAGCACTCCCCCGGGCTGAAAGACATGCAACTGGTGGTCGCCCGCGACGATCTTTCGCCCCAGGCCGCCGCCGAACAGGCCATCTGGCTGCTGCGCTGCGCTTCGTCCACCGCCTACGAGGCGGCGCAACACTTGCGCGACAAGACCCAGGACCAGGTGCTGGTGAGCATGCACCTGATCAATCTCGCGCGCGCGATGCTTGACCGCAGCCACAGCCAGGTCAGGAAAGACGAGGAAAACGCAGGGAAGAAATGAACGTCAGGAAGGAATAACAACAGCGTGAAGGCCCGGACTGCCTGGGTTCCAGGCACGGGAAGAAAGAATTTTCGTAAAATTACCGAAAATTCATTTGACTTGAAAATGAGAACGATTATTATTGATCGCAACTGGTCGCGAGACTGGTTGGATAACCCGGAGCCCTTAGGTCGGACTCCAGATTATCTCCTCATCAGGCTAATCACGGTTTTTGACCCGGCTTTTTGCCGGGTCTTTTTTTTGGGCTCTTCAGGCTAATGAAGGCGGTGTGTTACTTAATGTGGCAATGATATCAAAGGACTATCGTCGCCGTAACCCCGTAACAAAGCTTTGCTGAAATTAGCACTTGAGAATCAATCTCGTTACGATTAAGCTCTCAACCGCGTCAAGGAAGATGCCCCCTACTCGCCTCCTCCGTTTCCACCGCAAGGAGCTGGAACCATGACCCGTCTGTTGCTGCCGCTGGACCATCACGCCGACGCTGCCGACGCCGCCGAACTGGCGCTGCTGCACCGCCTGAAAGAGCTGCCACGCCGGGTACAACAGGTGTTCTTGCTCAATCGCCTCGATCAACTCACCCTTGCCGTCATCGCCAAGCGCCTGGACCTGCCCGACGCCACGGTCGAGCGGCAGATGAACCAGGTGCTGCAAGCGTCCCTGCCTTCTTCCACCCCGCTCGCCCGTACCGCCGGCCAATGGTATGTGCGCCTGCAAAGCCCGCAGATCACCGCCAGCGAACGCATCGACTTCCGCCGCTGGCTGGACGCCGACCCGGAGCACCTGGCGGCCTTCCACGCCACCGAACTGCGCTGGCGCAGCCTGCTGGCCCCGGCCCGGATACTGGGCGAAAACCTCTGGTACCGGCAGAGCCGCGCCGCCTTCTCCCTGGGCGGCTGCACCGTGGCCATGGGCCTGGGTCTTGCCGCATTGCTGGCGTTGGGTTTCTGGTCCTGACCGGGTTGTGTAGAGTTGTCGCCCATAACAACTCTGCACAGGACCCAGGCCATGACCGCATTGAGCATCGACTGCGACTTCGACTCCGGCAACATCCTCGTTCGGGATGCCAGCAATCCCGCCCAGGTGCGCCTGGCGATCCGCCCCGACACGGCCAGCGCTCATTTCCAGTGGTTCCACTTCAAGGCCAGCGGCCTGACACCCGGCCAGACCCACACCTTCACCCTGGAGAATGCCGGCGAGTCTTCCTACAACAAGGCCTGGGACGGCTATCACGCCGTGGCCTCCTACGACCAGCAGAACTGGTTCCGCGTGCCCTCCCGCTTCGATGGCAAGGCCCTGCACTTCAGCCTTGAAGCCAGCGAGCCGCAAGCCTGGTTCGCCTATTTCGAGCCCTACTCCCGTGCCCGCCACAACCAACTGGTCGAACGCGCCCGCCACCTGCCCGGCGTCACCCTGCTGGCCACCGGACGCAGCGTCGAAGGCCGTGATATCCCGCTGCTGCGGGTCGGTGACGGCGGCGCGGGCAAACGCAAGGTGTGGATCATTGCCCAGCAGCATCCCGGCGAGCATATGGCCGAGTGGTTCATGGAAGGCGTGATCGAGCGCATCGAAGGCAACGACCCCACGCTGCAGCAACTGCTGGCAGCCGCCGACCTGTACCTGATCCCCAACATGAACCCCGATGGCGCCTTCCGCGGCCACCTGCGCACCAACGCCAGGGGCTTCGACCTGAATCGTGCCTGGCAGGATGCAAGCAGCGAGCAGACCCCGGAAGTGCTGTTCGCCCAGCAGCAGATGAAGCTGCATGGCGTCGACCTGTTCCTCGATGCCCATGGCGACGAGGAGATTCCCCATGTGTTCACTGCGGCCTGCGAAGGCAACCCGGGCTATACGCCGCGCATTGCCGGGCTTGAGGAGCGTTTCCGCAAGACCCTGTGCGGGCTGACCCGGGACTTCCAGGATGTCCACGGCTACCCGCGCAGCGCTCCGGGCCAGACCAACATGACCCTGGCCTGCAATGCCGTCGGCCAGGCCCATGACTGCCTGTCGCTGACCCTGGAGATGCCGTTCAAGGACCATGACGATGCACCGAATCCGGCGACCGGGTGGTCGGGCAAGCGCTCGAAGGAACTGGCCTCGGCGGTGCTGGATACGATTGGGCGGATGGTCAACGAATTGCGCTGATCCAAAGCACGACACAAACCCTGTGGGAGCTGGCTTGCCAGCGATGAGGCCGGCAGGAGCAATGATGTTGTCCGGTCGGGCCTAATCGCTGGCAAGCCAGCTCCCACAGGGGTCAGCGTCGTTCTAGAAGGCCACATCCAGGATCACACTGTCCTGATAAGCCCCCGCCGGCGGCGTGGCCTGGTCGGTGTAGACCCTGGCGTTGTAGTTGAACACCTGGCTCCCGGTCCCCGTGCCGTTCCCCGGATTGATGTCCGCATCACTGCTCGCACGCCGCGCCGTGGTCAACGAGCCCCAGCGCACCGCTCCCGCGCTTTTGAAAATGTCGTAGGCCAGGTAGTTGTTGGCCGCCGACTTCATCCGCCGCCGCCCGCCCGACACATACAAACCATCATTCAAGCCCACGGTATAGGCACTGCCCTTGGTGCAACTGAGGCTGACGCTCTGGCTCACCGTGGAGAAACCGCTGACCACCGGCGCCGTGCCGAAGTTGATCGTCGGCGTGGTGATCTGGCAGTCGGCGGTGACCGTCAGGGTCACGGTCATGGTGGTGCTGCCGCTGGTGGTCTGGCGCCCGAGGCACAAGCCACCGACACCGATGCCATAGCAGTAGTCCCAGTTCCAGAACACGGTGAAGGTTTCCGAGTAGTTGCCGGCGGCGACGTTGCTGCCGGTCAGGGTGCGTACATACACCGGGATGGTCGCGGGTACCACGCTGCCGAGAAGCCCCAGCAGATCGATGATGCCATTGCGCGCGAAGTCGAAGGGCTGGCCGCGGGTGATCGGGTGTGAGGTGGTGTTGTCGGCATACAGCGTGTACTGGATAACGTCGCCGGTGGGCCCGACCAGCCCGGTGGTGTTTCCGGTCGGGGTGAAGGTGGCCTTGAAGAAGTCATCGGTGCGCAGCAAGGTCAGCAGCGACCCGCTGCAGCGCAGGCCGGCGTTGCCGCTGGAAGAGGTCTGCACGGTGGAGGCCACCGTGGTCGACGCCACGCTGCCGAACGCCGCATTGGTCGCCTGTACTACCGCGCACTGCGCCTCTACCCGCTGGGCGACGAACGCCAGCATCAGCACCAGAAACAGGCGCTTCATTTGCACACCAGCGGGCCAAGCAGCGGCACATCGTCCTGCCCGGCTTCGAGGCTGAACTGGACCATGCATTTGCCAGCGTTGGCGATCTGCACTTCCAGGGTGTTCTGCTCGGCCAGCCCTTCGATGTAGACCAGGCCATCCCAGCCCACCACCGCTGCGCTACCGGTCTGCAGATGGCGGACCTGACTGCCCAGGGGCAGGTCCTTGTGGCTGGCATCGACCAACTCGATGCTCGCCGCCCGTACCCGATTCAGGGAAAAGTTCAGCAGATACCCGGCGCCGCGGCGCACCGCGACGCGCTGCTCGACATTGTCCGAACGCACGTTGGCCGGCAATTCCAGGGTGTCGATCTCGTACTTGGCGCGGTAATAGGCGCTGCTCCAGGGCACCAGCAGATGGCCCTTGCTGTCGGTCCGTCCGACCATCTGGTTCTCGTAGCGCACCGGTACATCGGCGAAGCCGTCGGTGCTGACCACGACGAAGGCATCATCGATGCGGTTGGCGGCGAACACCCCGGCGTCCATCCACACCAGCGAGCCGCTGGCATCCGCCCAGCGGGTCATGGCCTGGCTGGTGCCGTAGGTGCCGGCCTGCAGTTGTACCGATTGCAGGCGCCAGGTCAGGTCGGCCTGGCGATAGGCGTCCTGGTCGCCGCCGGTGGCATAGCCGAGGTTGTAGCCCAGCCCGCCATCGCTGGGCACGGCGCGGCTGTAGTTGACCCGCTGGATATTCTCGCCGGTCTGGTTGCGCTCGGTGCTCAGGCTGAGGGTGCCGTGCAGGTCGAAGGGGATCACCAGTTGCGCCTGGGCTGCCCACTGCTCGCCGCCAATCTCCCGGTTGGCCGAGAGGTACAGGCTGGTATTGGCCCACAGCGACTTGCTCCAGCTCAGGTTGACCAGCCGGGTGCGCGAATTGTCGCCGGCACGCACGTCGAAATAACCGGCGCCAAGGCTGCCGTAGCGCTCCATGTTGAGGCTGACCGTGACCTGCTCGCTGCGCTGGCTGAGGCGCAGGTAGGGGCTCTCCAGCAGCGAGGCGTCGGCATAGTCGCCGTAACGTTCCAGGCGCTGGTAATTGAAGCCGATGCGCTGGCTGTTGTACTGGTAGCCGAGGCTTAGTTGCTGGCCGCTGCGGCTGTCGAAGCTGCTCTGGCTGACCGCCGCGTTGACCACGCCGAAGGTGCCCACCAGCAGGTTGCCGCCAACGCCACCGAGGGCCAGGGACTCGGCCGCCTCGCCGTGGGTCTCCAGGGTGAAGCTGTCGCTGACGCCGTAACGCAGGCTGGCCGAGGTCAGGCCCTTGCCGTAGGAAAAGTCGCTGATCCCGTAGTTGCGGCGCAGGGCACCGGCGGCCACGGAGAAATCACTCATGCCCTTCTGCAACAGGGTGCTGGTGACATAGAACGGCAGCGTGGTGGACACCTGCCGGCCCAGTGCATCGGTGGTCACTACCACTGCGTCCCCGGCGCCGTTGATATAGGGCACGTTGGTCAGGGTGTAGGGCCCGGGTTGCAGGTCGGCACTGGCGCTCTTGTAGCCGTTGATGAACAGGTCCACCGAGGACGGCACCGCCGCCTCGCCGGCAAAGGCCGGCAGCGGATAGGTGACCAGGTCCGGGCGTACCGAGAAGTCCCGCGAGACCAGGACGCCGCCCAGGCGCACCGAGCTGGTCCAGGGCAGCGCACCGCTGATCACGTCACCGGCCTCGAAGGTCAGCAGGCGATCTTCGTCGGTGTAGCGGAAGGTGGTGTCGTAGCGCAGGAAACCGCGCTGGTTTTCCGCGTAGTTGCGCCCGCTGATCTGCTGGCGCCACTGCCCGGTGGTGGAAAAGGTGCCCCAACTGTCGAACACCCGCAGCTCGTTCCACACCGACAGGCTGCTGCCGATATCGTCGGTGTCGTTGAGGTAGGCATCGTAGTTGAGCAAGGCCCCGAAGCTACTGTGGGCCTCGCCGCCCGGGCCCAGGGCGCGGTTGCCGATGCGCTGGTTCGGCAGCCAGCCCGGCGGCACCTGCAGGTTCAGGCGCTGGGCCTGGCTGTCGTAGTCGCTGTGCAGGCCACTGACGCTGTCGAGGGGCACCTCTTCCGGTACCGCCACGGGAAACTCGATACCCACCGCACGCAGGTCGCTGGCGGCCACATAGAAACGACCGGAGCGCTGGTGCACGACCACCACGTTACCGCTGCTCATCTGGTTGACCACCAGTTCCAGGTACAACTCTGCATCGCTGATCGCCTCCTGCCCGGAGGGCGGCGGCGGCAGTTCGCCCGCCCACAGCGGGCTGACCACGAACAACGCCATGCCGCCCGCCAACACCAGCGGACAGGTACCGTAGAGAAATCCCTTCACGCACCGTGTCCCACCATCGTCGGGTCCTCCCTGGCCCCTGGTTCATCCTTTATCCGTTCAGCTCACTGGCCCTGACCTATGGTCTGCGCCGTGTCGCCGCCATTGATTCGTCCCTTCAACACCGTCCCGGCCGAGGCCTGCAATGGCGCCGGCCAGCGCATGGTCGCCCCCGGCAACACATAGCCGAGCAAACCCTCCACCACCGGACGGTTCTGCCCGCCCTGCTGCATCACCACATCGGTCAGGCGCGCATGCACCGGGCCGGTGTTGCGGATTTCCACGTAGTTGCGCCCTTGCGCCGAGACCTGGCGCCAGCTCAGTTGCGGCTTGCCGACCCCGGCATCGCTGCGCTGTCCGGTGGGATCGACCTTGCCCCACAGGCCCTGGCCATAGACGAACAGCGGCACCGAATAACGCATCTGGAAGCGCACCGCCGCCTGCGGCTTGTCGGCGTTGTCCGGCGGCAGGGCCGGCGGGATCTCGTCGATGATGATGCGGTAGGCCTGTTCCTGGCCGACCGGCGAGGTGCCGGTACGGGTCAGGCGAATCAACTGTTTCTGCCCCGGGGCGATCTTCGCCAGCGGCGGGCTGCCGATGATCTCGCGCTGGTTCTGGTACTGGTCGTCGAACTCGCCCTGGCGCCAGGCGAAAATGCGGATCTGCAGGTTCGCCTCTTCATCACCGCGGTTTTCCAGCCACAGTGCGCCGGCCTTCTGCTCGGCCTCGATCACCGGATCGATCGGCCAGATCAGTACCGATGTCGCCGCCTGCGTCACTCCGGCCCACAGCAGCAATGCCGCCAATGCCAGCTTCGCCCTGTCCCTGACCATGCAGCTCTCCTTCATGGTGTTTTTGTTATCGCGGCCTTTACGCCGTCAAAAGGTCAACGTCACTTGCAGTACGTCGCTGTAGTTCCCCGCCGGCAGCGTCCCGGTCAGTTGTGCCCGGGCATACACTGGCAACTTGATCGCCGTGGGATCGGAGTAGCTGACGGTCACCGTCTGGTCGATGCCCAGTACCTGACTGAAGGCGGCGTCGCTGTACAGTTGGTAGGCCACCAGGTTGCTGCCGGTGCTGCGCTTGAGGTTGCGCACGCCGTTGTTGTTCTGCCCGCCCCCGATCTTCATGCTCAGGGCCACCCCCGGCGTGCATTGCAGGGTCACCGTGGTGCCGCTCAACTGGGTGGTCACGGCAGACGTCGACAGGGCCGAGAAGGTACCGAACGCCAGGTTGCCGTAGGTGGTCACCCCGCCCACCACCAGACACCCCGCCTGGATCGTCGCATTGACCAGGAAGGTGCTGGTGGTGGCCGCATCCAGCGGCACCGGCGCTGCTGCCGCGAGCAGCGCCAGGCCTAGTGCCAGGCGCACGTGCATGGCTCAGAAACTCAGCTCGACCGCCACGATATCGGTGTAGGTACCCGACGGCAGCCCGGCCTTGCCCGTTGCTTTACCGTAAAGATTCACGGTTTGCGCAGCGCCGGTACTGGTCGGCAAGGTGATGGTGCCGTTGATCGGGATCACCGTGGTGAGCCCGGAGTCGGAATAGAAGTCGTAGGGCACCGAGTTGCCGGAGCCATCGGCCAAGGCCCGGGTGCCGCCAGCGGACGCTCCGTCATGGGCGCCAGCGCCGATCTTGATCACCGGGATCGCGCCATTGGAGCAAAGGATGCTCATGGCACCTCCACCGCCCGCCAGCACCTGGGCGCCGGCCGTGGTGAACAGTGCCGTCTGGGTACCGAAGTTCAAGGCACCGAAGTTGGCCCCGGTGGTGGCCGTGGAGCCATTGACCTGGCAACTGGAGATCAGCACCAGCGAGGCGTTGATGGTTCCGGTGACCGTGGCCGCCTGGGCCTGGGATGCCAGCAACAGCCCTACGCTGGCGAAGAGGAAACGGGAGAGAGTCGGTTTCATGGGTTCACTCCTTGATGGCTGTTACCAGTCCAGCGTCACCGTCAGGGTGTCGCGATAAACGCCCGCAGGCAGGGCTTTGGGGTTGGCTACGACAACGCCGTAGATGGGGATGGGAATCTGCTGCGCGCTGCTCACGGTGAAGTTGAGCTGCTGGCCGATCCCGTAGTTGCTGCGGCCGGCCGGGTCGGTGGAGAGCTGATAGGGAATCAGCACGCCGCCGTTGCTCAGCCGGCGGGTGGCGCCGTCGGGGTTGGCACCGCCATTGATGGTCACGGTGAAGGCGCGCACCTGGGGGTTGCAACTGATCTGCAGGTTGCCGCTGCCGCCCGGATCGTCGATGGCGGCGCGCAGGGTCTGGTTCCACAGCGGGCCCTGCTGGCCGAAGTCGAGGACGCCGCCGCCTTCAGCCGGAGCGGTGACGCTCGGGTCGTTGCTGATCTGGCACGCCGAGGTGATCACCAGGCGTGCCTCGATGTGTCCGCTGACCGCGCCGTCTACGGCGGGGCTGAGCAGGAGCGGTCCCAGGCTCAACAGAAGAATGCGTGATGTCTGCATGTTGCTCGCTCCCTAAGCAATGCTACCTTCGGCCGTCACCAGGTGACGGTCACCTTCACCAAGTCCGAATAGCGCCCCGTCCGTGGAAGCTCGGTCTGTGTGTCGATACGTGCGTACAAGGGAAGTTCCACTGTTCCGCTGTCCGGTACCCGGGCGTGCTGGGCGATGTTCACCGACAGCGGCACGCGCCAGGCGGGATCCTGGAACAGGCGGTAGGGAATGGGTTTGGCTCGCGGATCGCTGGATACCAGATAGCGCACGTCACCCGTGCCGCCATGCAGGCCGCCATCGACCTGGACCTGGTAGGCAGTGTCCGGGTTGCATTCCAGCCGGGGTGGCCGCTGGGCGAGCAACTGGCTGCTCAGCGGACCGGCGGGGTCGTCCAGGCGCGGGCTCTGGCCGAAATCCAGCACGCCCAAAGCCTCAGCGGCCGCCGAGCGAGACTCGTGAATCAGCAGGCAGCCGCGCTGTACGTCGATGCGCACTTCGACGAGGAAATCCGTGGCAGCAACGCCTTGGGCCGCGCAGAGCCCGAACAGCGCTACCAGTGATCGTCCCTTCACCTTCCCTCCCTGTCCTTGCAGGAATTGACCTGGAGTTCAGGGTAGCAGCCGAGGAAAATGCTGCCAGCTGATCAGGAAATGTACAGCTCCTGTACAGGAATTTTCCGACGAACACGGGAGTCTCGACTGGCAGCGCTTTTCACTATCTGGTTAATATTGCCGCCGCTCGTCGCCTGCCTTTCATGAGGAACACCGCTTGCCTGCCTGGATCCGCTCGCCCCTGCGCGCCTTGCGCCAACACCTGACCGCCGCCCCTGCCCCGCAGCCCGGTGTCGCCAGCGGGATCCAGCGCTTCTTCGCCGACAAGGCGCGGCAGCAGGGCTACACCCTCAGCCAGGGCCAACAGCGGGTGATCACAGCCATGGCTGAACAGGCTGCCCGGCTGCAAGGCGGCCAGGCGCGCAGCCTGTACCTGTACGGCGAGGTCGGGCGCGGCAAGAGCTGGCTGCTCGATGGGTTCTTCAACGCGCTGGGCAATATTCCCAAGCGCCGCCTGCACTTTCACGATTTCTTCGCCCGTCTGCACCAAGGCATGTTCGAACACCGCCGGGAAGAAGATGCCCTCGCGGTGACCCTCGACGGGTTGCTCGGTGATTGTCAGGTGCTGTGCTTCGATGAATTCCATGTTCACGATATCGGCGATGCCATGCTTCTCACGCGGTTGTACAAGGCGTTGTTCGCGCGTGGCATCTTCGTCCTCGTCACCTCCAACTACCCGCCCAAGGGGCTGTTGCCCAATCCGCTCTATCACCAGCGTTTCGAGCCGGTGATCCGCCTGATCGAGGCGCGTATGGAGGTGCTCGAGGTCGGCGGCGAGCAGGACTACCGCGCCCTCCCCGACGCCGGCCGCCAGCAGCGTTTTACCCAGGGGCACTATGTCTGGCCCGGGACGGCGGAGCAGTTGCAGCGACTGGGCTTTGCCACGGCGAGCCACGAAGAAGTGCTGGAGGTGAACAAGCGGGAGTTGCCTGCCCGGGTGCGGGATGAGCGCAGCGTAGTGTTCGACTTTGCTGCCATCTGCGAGCAGGCCACCGCGGTGATCGACTACCTGGAACTGATCCAGCGATTTGAACATTGGACCATCGAAGGCCTGCCGGACCTGGAAGACTGCACCATCGCCGCCCAGCAGCGCTTTATCAACCTGATCGACGTGCTGTATGACCGCGACAAACAGCTGCTGCTGGTCGGTGAGCGACCATTGGCAGAGAGCCTGAACGGCAGTGTTGCCGATCTGGCGAGGACGCGGAGCCGGTTGGGGCAGTTGCAGCAGGTTGGGCCTGAGTGATGTGTTGTTGCTGACGGCCTCATCGCTGGCAAGCCAGCTCCCACAGGTATCGCGTAACCTGTGGGAGCTGGCTTGCCAGCGATGAGGCCGGCAAAGCCAACCACTACCTGTCAGGCACTCCTGGCAAGCCCAGCCAACACCTCCTCGATCTCCACCAGCACCGCCGGATCATCCAGGGTCGACGGCGCCACATACGGCTGTTGGTCGGCGATCTTGCGCAACACCGCGCGCAAGATCTTCCCCGATCGCGTCTTGGGCAAGCGCTTGACCACCCGCACCCGGTTGAAACAGGCCAGCGCGCCGATCTGCTCGCGCACCGTGGCCACCAGTTCGGCCTGCAACTGCGCCTCGCTGCTGTCCACGCCATCCTTCAGCACCAGCAACGCCAGCGGCACCTGGCCCTTGATCTCGTCGCGCACACCCACCACGGCGCATTCCGCCACCGCCGGATGCCGCGCCACCAGGTCTTCCATTTCCCCCGTGGACAGGCGATGCCCGGAGACGTTTATCACATCGTCGGTACGCCCCATGATGTAGACGAAGCCATCCTCGTCCAGATAGCCGCCGTCCCCGGTGTGGTAATACCCCGGATAGGCTTGCAGGTACGATTCCAGATAGCGCGGATGATCGCCCCATAGGGTCTGGCTGCACCCCGGCGGCAACGGCAGGGCAATCACGATCGCGCCCTGCTGGTCGGCCCCGAGCACCTGCCCGTCCTCATCCAGCACCTGCACGTGGTAACCCGGGACTGCGCGGTTGCTCGAGCCCGCACGCCCGCCACTGCCCTGCAGGCCAAGGCACGGCGCAGTCACCGGCCAGCCGGTTTCGGTCTGCCACCAGTGATCGTGGACGGTCTTGCCGCTGACGCTTTCCAGCCATTGATGGGTACTGGAATCGAGACGCTCGCCGGCAAGGAACAACTGGCGCAGCGAGCTCAGGTCGTAGCGGCGCAGCAACAGCCCATCCGGGTCTTCCTTGCGGATCGCGCGCATCGCGGTCGGTGCGCAGAACAGGCCATTGACCCGGTACTGCTCGACCACGCGCCAATAGGCCCCGGCATCCGGGGTGCGAATCGGCTTGCCCTCGTAGAACACCGTGGTGCAGCCATTCATCAGCGGGCCGTAGACGATCAGCGAATGGCCCACTACCCAGCCGACATCGGAAATGCCCCACCACACGTCGCCAGCCTGCATGCCATAGATGTTCCTCATGGCAAAACGCAGGGCCACGGCATTGCCGCCGTTCTCGCGGACAATGCCCTTGGGTTTGCCGGTGGTTCCGGAGGTGTACATGATGTACAGCGGATCGGCGGCGCGCAGCTCCACCGGCGGCACCGGCGTGGCGTTTTCCAGCGCGGCCTGCCAGTCGAGGTCACGGCCTTCCACCAGGCTGGCGCGGGCCTGCGGCCGTTGCAGGACGAGGACCTTGCGCGGCTGATGGGTGGCCTGTTCCAGGGCCCGGTCGACCAGCGGCTTGTACTCGATGACCTTGTCGAATTCCAGGCCGCAGGAGGCGGTGAGCAGCAGGGTCGGCCGCGCATCGTCGATACGCAGGGCCAGCTCGTGCGGGGCGAAGCCGCCGAACACCACCGAATGCACCGCGCCGATCCGCGCGCAGGCAAGCATGGCCATCGCCGCCTGGGCACCATTGGCATGTAGATCACCACGCCGTCGCCCTGCTCAACCCCAAGCTCGCGCAACAGCCCGGCGAGGCGCGCCACTTCGTCGTGCATCTGCTTGAAGGTGAAGGTCTGCTGGCTGCCGGTGACCGGCGAATCGTAGATCAGGGCGGGCTGGTCACCGCGGCCCTCCTCGATCTGCAGGTCGAGGGCCAGGTAGCAGCTGTTCAGGCGGCCGTCGGCGAACCACTGGTGAGTGCCGTCGGGATTGGTGCGCAGGATTTCCGTGGGCTTGTGGAACCACGCCAGCTCGGCGGCCTGCTCGGCCCAGAAATCGGCGGGCGCGGCGATGGAGCGGTCATAGCACTGCTGATAACTCATCGATGGATAACCCTGTGTTTGTTGTTATTAAGAGGGCGAACATCGAGTATGGCCCGTCGCAGCCGGCCCGCTATCGAACTTAAGTCGCATGGGCGGCGGGCTTTGCCGCTATCATGGCGGCCTTTTTTTCCACGGCAGCGCCTATGCATTCTCTCGACGACCTCAAGGCCGGCCGCCTGGCAGGCACCGCACGCCTCGACCTGGCCTGCGGCCTTGAGCGGTTCCCGGCGGAAATCTTCGACCTGGCCGACAGCCTCGAAGTGCTCAACCTCACCGGCAACCAACTGACCAGCCTGCCCGACGACCTCGGGCGCCTGTACAAGCTGAAAGTGCTGTTCTGTTCGGAGAATCGCTTAAGCGAATTGCCGGTGGGCGTCGGGCGTTATCCATCGGGCCCATGTCGCCGGTCGCGAGGAGGCGGTGGCGATCAAGCTGTACAAGGGCGAGATCACCAGTGATGGCACGCCACTGGATGAAATGACCGCGTGCATGCTGGCCGGCAACCAGGAGCACCTGATCCCGCTGCTCGGGCGGGTCGATGATCATCCCCAGGGCATTCCGGCACTGGTCATGGAACTGATCGACCCGGCCTGGTTCAACCTTGCCGGGCCGCCGAGCCTGGACAGTTGCACCCGGGATATCTACCCCGCCTAACGCACGCTGGACGCTGCCGGTGTGCAGCGCCTGGCGCGGTCCATTGCCGAAGTCGCGGCGCATCTGCATGGGCAGGGGCTCAGCCATGGCGATTTGTACGGGCACAACATTCTGTGCGATGAGCGCGGACACAGCTTACTCGGGGACTTTGGCGCGGCGTCGTTCCATCCGCGGGATGGGGGTGTCGAAGCGCGGTTGCTGGAGCGCATCGAAGTGCGGGCGTTCGGGGTGCTGCTGGGGGAATTGCTGGAGCGGTGCGGGGAGGAATTGGTGGGGATGAGGGGGTTGCAGCAGGCTTGTGTGCGGGCCGAGGTGCTGGAGAGGCCGAGGTTTGGTGAGATCCTGAATCTTCTGTGATGCTGATGGCCTCATCGCTGGCAAGCCAGCTCCCACAGGTACAGCGGTGATCTCAAGAACAGTGGTGAACCTGTGGGAGCTGGCTTGCCAGCGATGAGGCCGGAACAGACACCCAAAAAAGAAAGGGACCGCATGCGGTCCCTTCTTCACATCAGTCGCTATCAGCCCGCCAGGCCCACATAGACGTTCTGCACATCATCATGCCCGTCGATGGCATCGAGGAAGGCTTCGACCTCGGCCAGCTCCTCGGCGCTCAGGCTCGCCGCGCTGACCGGGTTCTTCGGGGTGTAGCCGATCTTCGCCGAGGTCACGGTGAAGCCTTGGGCCGGCAGGGCCTTCTGCACGCTGTCCAGGTCGGTGGTTTCAGTGATGAACAGGGTCGCGCCCTCTTCAGCCGGCTCGAAGTCCTGGGCGCCGGCTTCGATCGCTGCCAGTTCCGGGTCGGCATCGGCGCTGTCCGGGGTGGCTTCGATCAGGCCGACGTGGTTGAAGTCCCACGACACCGAACCCTCGGCGCCCAACTGGCCCTTGCGGAACAGCACGCGGACTTCGGCGACGGTGCGGTTGACGTTGTCGGTCAGGCACTCGACGATCAGCGGCACCTGGTGCGGGGCGAAGCCTTCGTACTTCACCGCGTGGTACTGCACCTGGTCGCCCAGCAGGCCGGCGCCCTTCTTGATGGCGCGTTCGAGAGTCTCACGGGTCATGGAGGCCTTCTTGGCCTGCTCGACCACCAGGCGCAGACGCGGGTTCATGTCCGGGTCGGCACCGCTGCGCGCGGCGATCTGAATTTCCTTGGCCAGCTTGCCCATGATCTTGCCCTTGGCGTTGCTGGCTGCTTCTTTATGCTTGGCTTTCCACTGTGCGCCCATTTCGACTCTCTTGTTTCAGGTGCCGGTTCAGGAAGCGACCGACAAAGTGGCAGGCAGTTTATACGCGCCGGGGCGGGCAATCGACAAAAAATGTCAAAAGGCCCCCGGGGGCTCGGGAAGGGCAGTTTTCTTCAATACCGGGCCAGGACTGCATCGATACAGTCCTGCCCTCGTTCCCCTGCAAGAGAAACACCCATGAGCCTGACCCTGTCCATGGCCGCCTTCGCGCTGGCCGCCTCCATTTCCCCCGGCCCGGTCAACCTGGTCGCCCTCGCCGCCGGCGCGCGCCATGGCCTGCGCCCGGCGCTGCGACATGTCACCGGGGCAACCCTGGGTTTCTGCCTGCTGCTGATGCTGGTCGGCCTCGGCCTGCATGCGGTCATGCTGCGCTGGCCGGGCCTGACCGAAGCGCTGCGCTGGGCCGGGATCCTGTTCCTGCTGTACATGGCCTGGAAACTGGCCGCCGACAACGGCCGCCTGAGCGACGGCGATGCGCACAAGGCTCCGGGCTTTTTCTACGGCGCGCTGATGCAGTGGCTCAACCCCAAGGCCTGGCTGGCCTGCGTCGCCGGGGTCGGGGCCTTCGTTGGCGAGGGCGAAACCGCGCTACTGTGGCGCTTCACCCTGATCTACCTGGTGATCTGCTACCTGTCGGTGGGCTGCTGGGCCTGGGCCGGCACGGTGATCCGCCGCCATCTCGAAGAGCCGCGACGCATGCGCCTGTTCAATCGCGCCCTGGCTGCGCTGCTGGCCGCCAGCGCCGGCTACCTGCTACTGGGCTGAGCGGTAATGCCCGGGGGTCGCCGCCAGGTGCTGCTTGAACGCCCGTTGCAGATGGGCCTGATCGGCGAAACCGGCCTCATGGGCGACCTCGGCGATCAACCGGCCGCGGCGCAACTGCGCGCGGGCATAGCGCACCCGCTGATCGAGCAGGTAACCGTGGGGCGTCAGGCCGAAGTGTTGCTTGAAGGCGCGGATCAGGTAGGACGTCGATAAACCCGCCGCGACGCCGATATCCTCAAGTTTGAGCGGTTCGGTGCAGTGTCGGCGGATGTAGTCCGCCGCCCGCTGCAAGCGCTCGCTGCCCTGCCCCGCGGTCTGCGGAGCCACTTCGATCTGCTCGCGCAACTGGCCGAAAAAGACTTCGGCGGCAAGGCGTTTGTCGTCGCTGGCGCAACCGCTGTCGGTCAGGCGCTGATACAGCGCCAGCAAGGCGCGATACAGCCCCGGCGAGGTGCTCAGGGTCTGCGCCAGCGGCTCGAAACCCTGCGCCCGCAGCCACGGCATATCGACGTAGAGCATCAGGTAGGACCAGGGCTGGTCGGCGATCGGGTTGCAGGCATGCACCACCCCCGGGTTCATCATCACCACGGTGCCGGCGTCCACCTCGTGCCAGCGTTGTCCGTCGAAGTAGGTGCTGCGCCCGGCAGTGATCGCACCGATGGAAAAGCCCTCGTGGGAATGTCGCGAATAACAGACCTTGCGTCCGTCGGCGACACCCCGGGCCTCGATGAACCCCAGCGCCGGATCGCGCCAGAAAGTCGAACCAGTGTTCATCGATAATTCTCCCGGGGTTGTGCGGAAACGATGACGAGCCTATCACCCACCGGGAGCCGCTGCCAGTCGCTGGTCGCTGGGCAGATCGCGGTCGAGCACGGGCTGGAGCAAGGCCATCAGGTCCTGGTACAGGGCCAGCGGTGCAGCGTTGCGGCTACGGTCGAACAACGCCAGCAACCGAGCGCCGACGCTGCCCTCGACCAGCGGCTCGTAGCGCGCCGCCAGGTACAGGGTCTCGAACAGCGAATGGTAGCCATTGCGCAGCCAGAAGGCGCTGTTGGCCAACTGGAAACGCCAGTAGTCCGGCAGCGTCGGCAGGCCGTCGAAAAGCTGGGGCAGGTCGCGGCACAAGGCTTCGGTGGTGACGCTGATACCGCCGATGAAAGGCGCGTCCAGGTCGTCCATGTAGGCCGTGGCCGGATGCTGCGGATCGGGGGCCCATTGATGGGCGCCACGGTACTTGTCCTCGGCGATCAGCCAGCGATTGTCGCCACCCGCCAGCCACTGCGGGCGGGCATTGAGGATCAGCCAGGGATCGGGACGGGACAGCGCATTGCCCGCACGCAACGAATGCGCATGGACTTCGCCATGGCCGCCACCGAGCTGACCGGCGCGGATCCACAACACCTGGAACAGCACCTGCCGACGCAGGCTGCGGGGTGCTTCGTGCTCGGCGAGCAGCCACTTGAGCAAGCGCAGATCACGGGCGCGATGGGGCATCGGCTCCAGTTCGTCAGCCCGGAGTTGCGCTGCCTGGGCCAAGGTAGCCTGCAGGTAGGGATCATCCAGCAGCTTCTGCACGCCACCAAGCGCGCGCAGGCGCAAAGCCATGTCCGAAAGCAGCGTATCGAGCGCCGGCCATTGCCAGATACGCTCGGCGAACGCCCGCTCCCACCGCACCTTGCCCAAGGCATTGCCCTGGCCGTCGCGCTGGCTGTCCCGGGGCCTGTCCGGCACCGCCAGCAAGGCCCCCGGCGTGAGGTGATTGCGGTCCAGCAAGCGTTGCCAGTGAGCCAGGAACAGCGTGCGCTCGCGCGGGCTGTTGAGCCACGGACAGCCCCCTTCGCCCTGCTCGCGCAAGGCTTCCAATTGCGCGAAAAACGCCGACTCATGTGTCCAGACCCGCTGCACTTCGCTGGCACACAGATGCCGGCTGCCCTGCCCGTCCACCACGGCGAACGGCGTTGCCGCCAGGTACTTGCCGGCATGGGGCAGTTCCAGCAGGCACAGGTGCTCGCCAAAGCCGAGGCTGCGCTCCAGCTCGCGGATACTGACGAAGCGGCCGTCGCGGTCCGGGTCGTAGTGGCTGCTGGCGTAGCTGTCCAGGGTGATGGTCTGGAAACTGTCGAGGTCGGCGTAGCGATTGAGCAAATCGTCCAGGCGTCGCGGCAGGTCAACCTGGCGCACCTTGCCCAGCGCATTGGGTTCGTCGAAGGCCTCGATGCCGATCTGGTTGCACACCTTGCGATCGACATTGATCACCCGCAACCGCGAGCCGTCCTCCATCACCCGCACCAGGAACCCGTCGCGCAAGGTGTGCTCGGAGACCAGCCACTGGCCCAGGAAGTCTTCGACGAAGGCGCTGCGCACCAGCACCGAGCGGATCGGCGCGAAGGTCGGCGAACGGCCCGGCTCGTGCTTGAGGCGATAATGCTGCTGCCAGGCCAGGGAGCGGGCCGCGGTGCCGAAGGAGAAGTTCATCAGGCTGCGGGTCCCGGTCACCAGCCGGCCGTGCTCGAGGTGCAGGTCCTTGTAGCGTCCGTCGAAGCTCGGATCGACCAGCGCTACGTTCATCCGCACATGGCCGGGGCGTTCCTCCATCAGCAGCAACGACAGGTTGACCGGTAGCCCGTCGGAAGCCGGCGGTATCTCCTCGAAGGTCACCGGCTTGCCCTCGAGCAGCGCCCGGTAGCGCCCGGCAACCGCCTGCCAGCCTTGCTGGCGGGCGAATGGTGTGACCCGACGCGTGCCACCTTCAGCGTCGATCTTGCGTTGCAACAGGTCGATCATCCGTTGCAGGCGTTGCAGCAGACCGGCGCAGGGATTGCGCAGACCGTCTCCCGCCCGGATCAGGCGCAACGCCTTGCGCCAGGCGCCTTCGAAGCCGTGCATGGCGGCCTGCTGGCGGCTGTAGAGGTGGATATCGCGATCCAGCGCCTGACGGTAAGGGCTCTCGCTGTCGAGTGCTTCGCGCTGGCGACGCAGCAACGCCAGGTGCTCGTCGATAGTCTGCGGATTGTCTTCCAGGCTGAAATGCTGCGCCGCCAGCACGCTCAGGGTGGTGCGCTGGATCTCCAGCAGGCGCGCATCGACCTCGGCGAGGTAGTCGGCACGCTCACCGGGATCGAGGTGAAACCAGGGGCTGCGTTTCGGCGCGGTGGCGATGCGCTGGTCGATCAGGGTATTGAGCAGGCGGGAGTAATCCCGCGAGGGCTGGAGCATGGCGGTCATCCTTGAGGGCCGGGTGGAATCGCGATGCTAGTCGCGGTCCCGGCCCAAGGGCGCCGGCAAGGCCTACCCGGCGTCGTGCACCACCACCAGCAGTTGCGCCGGCCCGTCGCCCAGGGAACGCAGGCGGTGCGGGGTTTGCGCGTTGAAATACAGGGCGTCGCCCCGTTCGAGAATGACCCGCTCGTTCATGAAGTCCACCTCGACCTGTCCTTCATGGACAAACAGGAACTCCTCGCCAAGGTGCTCCTTGAAAGTGGAGTCGCTGAAGTCCATCGGCGGATTGATCAGGAACGGCAACAGGCTGCGCTGGCCGATCTGGTTGGCCAGTACGGCATACCCCGCTCCCCCGGCCAGCGACTGGCGCTCGCCACTGCGTACCAGGCTGTAGCGCGTCGGGTTCGGTGCATCCTCGGCGAACAACTCCTCGACATTCACATTCAGCGCGCGCGCCAGCTTCAGCGCAGCGGCAATCGATGGCGTATTCAGACCGCGTTCGACCTTGGACAGGTAGCTCTTGGTCATCCCGGAATTCTCGGCCAGCACCTCAAGGGTGATGCCAAGTTTTTTTCTCAGCAATTTCAAACGGATAGACATGCGCTACGGTGTTTTCCGGTCAGTGAGGAAACTTTTCACTTGCTCATGACACTTTGTGTCATATAGCCTTGTTTGTGTCACAGGACAAACCGCCCCGTTCGTTTTCCAGGCAACCGGGGCGGGCTTCACTCACTTCACCGAGGAGCACTCGATGACCGACACAATGACACTGTCCAAGGACCAGCTGGTCCGGCAGGCACTGGCGCGGATGCAAGGTTCGCTTGCGGATAATACGTGGACTGTCAGGGAAAAGCTGGCCCTGACCTGCCGCATTCTGTTTGACCGGGGTCATGATTCCGGCCTGGCCGGGCAGATCAGCGCCCGTGGCCCGCAACCGGGGACCTTCTACACCCAGCGACTGGGCCTGGGTTTCGACGAGATCAGCGCCAGCAACCTGCTGCTGGTCAACGAGGACCTGGAGGTGCTCGAAGGCGATGGCATGGCCAACCCGGCCAACCGCTTCCACAGCTGGCTGTACCGCGCCCGCCCGGACGTCAACTGCATCATCCACACCCACCCGACCCATGTCGCGGCGCTGTCGATGCTCGAGGTGCCGCTGCAGGTTTCGCATATGGACGTCTGCCCGCTGTACGACGACTGCGCGTTCCTCGAAGCCTGGCCGGGGGTGCCGGTGGGCAACGAGGAAGGCGAGATCATCGCTGCGGCCCTGGGCGACAAACGTGCGATCCTGCTCACCCACCATGGCCAGCTCTCCACCGGCGCCGATATCGAACAGGCCTGCGTTACCGCCAACCTGATCGAACGGGCAGCGCAACTGCAACTGCTGGCGATGTCCGCCGGGACCATCAAGCCCATCGACCCGGCCCTGGGCCGCGAAGCCCACGACTGGATCGACCGGCCCAAGCGCCACGGCGCTGCCTTCAACTATTTCGCCCGGCAAAGCCTGCGCAAGCACGCCGACTGCCTGAACTGACCTTTGCTGGAGCACAGACCATGAGCAACCTCTTCCACGGCATCATCGGCTACACCGTCACCCCTTTCAGCGGCAACGATGGCGAGCACCTCGACCTCGCCGCCCTGGGCCAGTCCATCGACCGCCTGATCGACGGCGGCGTACAGGTCATCGCACCGCTGGGCAGCACCGGCGAAGGCGCCTACCTGAGCGACCGTGAATGGAGCCAGGTGGCCGAATTCAGCCTGTCGCATATCGCCAAGCGGGTGCCGACCATCGTCAGCGTCTCCGACCTGACCACCGCCAACGCCATCCGTCGCGCACGTTTTGCCGAAGAACAGGGCGCCGATGCGGTGATGGTGCTGCCCGCCGCCTACTGGAAGCTGAGCGAGGCGGAAATCCTCCGGCACTACCAGCGCATCGGCGACAGCATCGGCATCCCGATCATGCTCTACAACAACCCGGCCACCAGCGGCACCGACATGTCGGTGCAGTTGATTCTGCGCATCGTCAAGGCGGTGGAGAACGTGACCATGGTCAAGGAGAGCACCGGCGACATCCAGCGCATGCATGCCCTGCAGCAACTGGGTGAAGGCCAGGTGCCGTTCTACAACGGCTGCAACCCGCTGGCCCTGGAAGCCTTCGTGGCCGGGGCGACGGGCTGGTGCACGGCGGCGGCCAACCTGATTCCGGTGCTCAACCAGCAGCTTTATCGCGCGGTGACCGGCAACGACCTGGAGCGGGCGCGGGAGCTGTTCTACCGGCAGTTGCCATTGCTCGAGTTCATTCTCAAGGGTGGGCTGCCGGCGACAGTGAAAGCTGGCTTGAAGCTGACCGGGATCGATTGCGGCGTGCCGCGGGCGCCGGTGTTCCCGCTGGATGAGGTTGGGCGGGAGAAGTTGCAAGGCTTGATCCAGCAACTGGGTTGATACGACCGGCCTCATCGCCGAACCCTGTGGGAGCTGGCTTGCCAGCGATGAGGCCATCAGCATCACCAGAGATTTGTGCTCCAGCAGCAAAAATCTTGTGCCCCACTCCCCATTTTTCCTCTGCGCCCGCCTCGGGATACTACCCTCATCCCACCCCACTCGATGAGGACATCCCATGACACGTTCCACGACACTTCCCCTGCTCGGCCTCGGCACTTTCCGCCTCAAGGACCAGGTGGTCATCGACTCGGTGAGCCAGGCCCTGGCGCTGGACTACCGGGCCATCGACACGGCGCAGATCTACGGCAACGAGGCTGAAGTCGGCCAGGCCATCGCCGCCAGCGGCGTGCCCCGCGACCAGCTCTACCTGACCAGCAAGATCTGGACCGAGAACCTCGGTGCCGACCGCCTGATCCCCAGCCTCAAGGAAAGCCTGAACAAGCTGCGCACCGACCATCTGGACCTGACCCTGATCCACTGGCCTTCGCCAAATGGCGCCGTCCCGGTCAGCGAATTCATGGGTGCACTGATGGAGGCCAGGGCCCAGGGCCTGACCCGGGAAATCGGTGTGTCCAACTTCACCATCGACCTGCTGCGCCAGGCCATTGCCGTGACCGGCCCGGGCCAGATCGCCACCAACCAGATCGAACTGCACCCGTACCTGCAGAACCGCCGCCTGGTGGACTTCATGCACGCCCGGAAGATCGCCGTGACCTCCTACATGACCCTCGGCTACGGCAAGGTCCTGCAGGATCCAGTGATCCAGGCAATCGCCGCGCAGCACAACGCCACCCCGGCGCAGGTCACCCTGGCCTGGGCCATGCAACTGGGCTACGCGGTGATCCCGTCGTCGACCAGGCGCGAAAACCTGGCCGGCAATCTCAAGGCCGTCGACCTGCGCCTGAGCGAAGCGGACATGGCCCGCATCGCCGCGCTGGACAGCGGCCTGCGCATCACCGACCCGGCGGGGCTGGCACCGCAGTGGGACTGAGTCAGCCCTGGTCGGAGCACTCCTCTGCCAGCTTCAGGTAGTGCAATTGATGCTGCTGGCCGTGGGAGTCGAGGTAGGTCATGGTCGCCTTGACCACTTGGCACTGGTGGTCGCTCGACGGCTCGCGCAGGTCGAGGACCCTGGCGACATCCAGAGGCATGCCGTAGTGGTATTGCGGGATGCCGTCCTGGGTGGCATGGGCGGCACCCGGCAGCAACAGGACGAGAGGCAAGAGCAAACGCAATTTCATGGCGGAACTCCTTCGTAAAAGGTAGGCACCGAGCTGCGATCACATCACCTTTGAGTGTGGATTCACCTGGTTGACTCCGTAGTTCGGGCGGATCAACGGCAGTCCGATCGGTTAATCTGACGAACTGCTTCCTCGCCCCGGAATCCTGCTTCATGGAACTGCATATCACCCTGCACGGCCGCAAGCACCTGGCCGACCAGCTTTACCGGCAATTGCGCGACGCTATCGACAGCGGCCGCCTCGCCGCCGGCAGCCAGTTGCCGCCGACCCGGCTGCTGGCGGAGCAGCTCGGGGTGTCGCGCAAGACCGTGGCCGAGGCCTATTCGCGGCTGACCAGTGACAACCTGCTCAGCGGCCAGGTCGGACGCGGAACCTTCATCACCCCGCAGCCGCTGGCGCAAGCGCCCAGCGCCCGTGATACCCCGCTGGCCAGCGCCGACACCCTCGCCCGCTGGCGTGCCCGTGGCATCCCCTTGGGCCGCCCCGCCCTCGCCCAGCCCTCGCGCTACGACTTCGTCGGCGGCGCTTCCAGCAAGGTGCATTTCCCTTTCGATGCCTGGCGCCAATGCGCGCAACACGCCCTGCGCCAATGCCAGCGTACCGACACCCGCTACAGCCATGCCCAGGGCCTGCCGGAGTTGCGCGAAGCCATCGCCCGGCATATCGCCTTCGCCCGCGGCGTGCGCTGCACGGCGGCGGATGTGCAGGTGAGCAATGGCGCCCAGCAAGCGCTGGACCTGATCGCCCGGGTGCTGATCGAACCGGGCTGCACGGTGGCCATGGAAGACCCCGGCTACCCGCCGGCCCGGCACCTGTTCGAAGCCCTCGGCGCGCGGATCCGCCATGTGCCGGTGGATGCGCAGGGGATTCGCGTTGACCTGATCGAGGATGGCACGCGGTTGATCTATGTAACGCCTTCCCACCAGTTTCCCCTGGGCATGCCCATGAGCCTGGAGCGTCGCCACGCCCTGCTGGCCCGTGCCGCGCAGCTGGGCGCGGTGATCATCGAGGACGACTACGACAGCGAGTTCCGCTACGCCGCCCGCCCCACCGACGCCCTGCAAAGCCTCGACGAACATGGCCTGGTGGCCTATGTCGGGACCTTCTCCAAGACCGTGCTGCCGGAGCTGCGCCTGGGCTATGCGATCCTGCCGCCCGCCTTGCAGGAGCCGGTGCGCATCGCCAAGCAGTTGAGCGACTGGCATACCTCGACCCTGAGCCAGTGGACGCTGGCGCGGTTTATCAGCGAGGGCCATCTGCTCAAGCACATTCGCCGCTGCCACGCGCTGTACGCCGCGCGGCGCGAGCGCATCCTGCAACGCCTGGCGGGAGACCTGAGCCCGTGGTTCGAAGCGGTGCCGACCAGCGCCGGCTACCACCTCAGCGCACTGGCCAGGGGCGAGCTGGATGTGGAGTTCGTCATCGCCCTGGCGCGCAAGGTGGAGGTGGGGTTGTACTCGCTGGCGCCGTTCTACAGCGAAGTGACGCCCAAACCCGGCCTGCTCCTGGGTTTCGGCGCCATCGAGCTGCTGGATATCGACCCGGCGCTGGACCGCCTGCGCGATACCTTGCAGTCCCTCAGCTGACTGCCCGGGCCGGTTCGGCGCGATCGGCCATCGCCGTGCCGTAGCCCTTCGGCGCAAAGCGCCCGGTGACCAGCAGCATCAGCACCACGGTCACCATCAGCAAGGTCCAGGACGCCTGGAAATCCCCGCTGATATCCCGCAGCCAGCCGGTCAGGTAGGGCACCAGCCCGGTGATGATGAAGCCGATGCCCTGGACGAAGGCCGCCAGGCCGCCGGCATGGCGCGGGTCCTTGAGGTGTTCGAGGGTCAGGGTCAGGCTCAGGCTGAAGCAGGCACCCAGGCCGAAGCCGATCAGGCCCACCCACAGGCCGGGGGACAAGGCCGGGTCCAGCAGCAGGCCGGCGAAACCGATCAACTGCGAGGTCAGCGCCAGCCACAATCCGGGACGCCGGTCGGCCATCCCGCGTAGCAACAGCGGCAGCCCCAGGGCGCCGACCACCTGGAAGATGGTCATCACCCCTACCAGCTCGCCACCGGCCCGGGCACTGCCGCCGACTTGCTGATAGTAGGCCGGCAGCCAGGCCACCATGCTGGTGTAGCCGCCGTTGATCAGGCCGAAATACACCGCCAGCAGCCAGGCCCGGCGATTGCCGAAGAAGTGCCCGCCGCCGCTGCCGCCACGCCCGGCGGCGGCTTCCAGCTTCGGCCCCACCAGCCCAAGCAGCAGCAGGGCGAACAACACTGGCAACAGCCACACCCCCAACCCCGCCTGCCAGTGACCGAAGTGCTCGGCAACCCGGGGCCCGAGCACCGCCGCCACCCCGCCGCCACTCATCAGCGCCGCCGAATACACGCCCATGGCCAGCGCCAGGCGACGGGAAAACCAGCGATTGACCAGCCCTGGCATCAGCGCCTGGACGAAGGCCACGCCCAGTCCGGCGAGTACCGCACTGGCGATCAGTGCCGTACCGCTACCCAGCAACAGGCGCCACAGGCAGGCCAGACCGATGGCGCCCAGGCCCAGCAGCAAACCGCCCTGCTCGCTCAGCCAGCGCCGCAGCCAGGGCTGCAAAAGCGGCACCAGGCCCATGCACAGCACCGGCAAGGCGGTCAGCAACGCCGCCTGCTGATAGCCGATACCGGTCCCGGCGCGAATATCCTCCAGCAACGGCCCGATGCTGGTCAGGATCGGCCGCAGGTTGACCGTCACCGCGATCACCAGCGCCATCAGCGCGGCACCGCGCCAGCGCGAATCAGCCGGGATCATGTCGGCCGCACCTGCTGCCACTGGGCATACAGCCCCTCTTCACCGACCGGTTTAAACGGACGCAGCGGCAGCGACTGCTGCTGCGGCGGCCGGGTCATCTGTTCGTACACCGCCGCAGTGGACAAGCCGTAAGGCTCGCCTTCGGCATTGTCATAAGCGAACCACGCCCGCTCGATCCCGCACAGGTGCATCGCCGCCAGGCACATCGGGCACGGGTGGCCGCTGGCGTAGATCTCGCAGCCGTCCAGGCGCGGGCGACCCAGCACCCGGCTGGCCTGGCGAATCGCCTGCAGCTCGGCATGAGTGGTGGGATCGTTGCTGCTGTGGATCTCGTTGACCGCCCGGGCGATCACCTGGCCCTGATGGACCAGCACCGCGCCAAAGGGCCGGCCGCCGGCCCGGATGTTGTCCCGGGCCAGGGCCACGGCTTCACGCATGAAGGCTTCGTTAGCCATCTCGACTCCTCGCTGACGAATGAAGGGCGATTATCCCGGGCGGCGGGTGTAGCATGAAATTAATTGATTTCATGCATACCAGTGGATTTACGCATGCTTGACCCGCTCCTGCTCCGCGCCTTCGTCACCGTGGTCGAAACCGGCAACTTCACCCGTGCCGGCGAGCGCCTGCATTTGACCCAATCCACTGTCAGCCAGCAGATCATCCGCCTGGAGCAAAGCCTGGGCGCGCGCCTGCTGGATCGCAGCCAGCGCCAGGTCTGGCCCACCGAGGCCGGCGAGCGCCTGCTCGGTTATGCCCGGCGCATCCTGCGCCTGGAAGAGGAAGCGCGGCAGGCACTGACGCCGGCAAAGACCGAAACAGCCCTGCGCCTGGGAGCGCCGGAGGACCTTGCCGGGGAACTGCTGACCGAGGCGTTGCGCGGCTTTATCGGCGAGCGCCCGCACCTGCGCCTGGAAGTGGAAAGCGGGCTGAGCAACCCGCTGCTGCACCTGTATCGCAATGGCGAGCTGGATATCCTGCTGGTCAAGCAATGGGGCGCGGACCGGGATGCCCATGCGAGCTGGCCGGAGCCGTTGTCGTGGGTATGCAGCGCGCGGGGCATGGTGGCCGATGATCCGTTGCCGCTGGTGGTGTTTCCGGTGGGGGCGCTGTATCGGCAGGAGATGATCCATGCCCTGGAAAGCAGCGGGCGGCCGTGGCGGATCAGCTATTCCAGCACCAGCCTGGCCGGGCTAGGGGCGGCGGTGAGTGCCGGGTTGGGGGTGAGCCTGGTGCCGAGTCGCTGTGTGCTGGAGGGGCATCGGGTGCTGGGGGTGGAGGATGGTTTTCCGCCGGTCGAGGGGCTGGCGCTGGCCCTGTATGCCAGGGCCGGGCTGGATGAGGATGGGGTGGCGTTGCGGGGGTTGCTAGAAACCCTATGTACAACGCGATCAAGGTAGGAGCGTGGCTTGCCCGCGAAGGAGTGCGAAGCGCTCCCAAAATGGTGCTGACTGCGAGAATCTGGGACCGCTCCGCAGTCCTTCGCGGGCAAGCCACGCTCCTACACAGGGCTATACCAACCGGTAAACCGCGATCTGAACCTGCTCCGTCGATGGATAGGTAACCCGTCCGATAAAGCACTCCTCCCGCAACCACCCCAGCCGCCCCTCGGCCACCTGGAACCGCGGTGAACAGCTACAACGATAGCGCTCCTCTGCCAACGGCCACTGCCCCTCGGCCTCCAGCCGCTTGCCTTCCTCATCCAGCACCAGCAAGCCGAGGTTATGGATATTGATCCGCTCCCCCCGATCGCTGAGCAGGCTGTAGCGGGCATCCAGCTCTCCTACCCCGTCAGGCCGCAGCAGATACTGGTCGGCCCCACCGGGCAGGACCCAGCCGACCAGGCCCGGCCCTTCGAAATCTCCTCCCAGGATCGGATAGTTGGTCCGCGCTCCATCCACGCAACGGCCCAGTTCCTCTCCCGGGCCAATCCGCACGCGCAAGGTCATCACCCACGTCAGTCCGTTCATTCAGCGATTGCTCTTGATGGTGGTCCAGGTCCGGGTGCGCACGCGCTCCACCGCATTGGGCAGCGGTTCCAGGGCGAATAGCGTGCTGCGCGCCGGCTCCGGGATGTACATGTTCGGGTCGTTGCGGATCACCTGGTCGACCAGGGCGGTGGCGTCCTTGTTCGGGTTGGGGTAGCCGATTTTATTGCTGATCTGCGCAATGACCTCAGGCCGCAGGATGTAGTCGATAAAGGCATGGGCCTCCTTGGCGTGGGGCGCATTGACCGGGATCGCCATCACATCCGCCCACATCGGCGCGCCTTCCTTCGGCAAGGCCATGGCCACCTTCACGCCCTTGCCCGCCGCATTGGCCAGGGTCCGCGCCAGGGCGATGCCGCCCGACCAGCCCACCGCCGCGCAGATATCGCCATTGGCCAGGTCCATGCCGTAGCGTGACGAGTTGAAGTAGCTGATGTTCGGCCGGGCCTGGAGCATCAGGGCCTGGGCTTTCTTGTAGTCGGCGGGGTTTTCGCTGTTGGGGTTCAGGCCCTGGTAATGCAGGGCGATGGGCAGGATCTCCCCGGCGGCATCGAGGAAGCCCACGCCGCAGCCGGCCAGGCGCGAGAGGTTTTCCGGCTTGAAGATCAGATCCCAGGTGTCCAGCTTTGCGTCCGGCCCAAGGGCTTCACGCACCTTGTCGACGTTGTAGCCGATCAGCGTGGTGCCCCACAGGTAGGGCACGGTATAGCGGTTGCCGCTGTCGCCCACCGCTTCCAGGCTGGTCATGAAGGCCGGATCCAGGTGGCTCCAGTTGGGCAGTTGCGCCCGGTCCAGCGGCTGTACTGCGCCGGCCTGGATCAGCTTGCCGATATTGGAGGTGCCGGGGAACACCACGTCGTAACCGGAGTTGCCGGTGAGCAGCTTGGATTCCAGGGTCTCGACGCTGTCAAACACGTCGTAGACCGGGCGGATGCCGGTGTCGCGCTCGAAGTCCTTGAGGATCTCCGGGGGCAGGTATTCGATCCAGTTGTAGATGCGCACTTCGGGTTGGGCAATGCAGAGGGTGCTGGCGAGCAGGGAAGCAGCGGCCAGGGCGCTACGCGAGAAAAGCTTGGACATTACAGAAACTCCATCATTTGCTGATTCGACGCGGACCCTGTGGGAGCTGGCTTGCCAGCGATTGCTGTAGTGAATTCACCATCGCAATCGCTGGCAAGCCAGCTCCCACAGGGTTTGCGGTGCTCTTTTGGTCAGTAGCGGTAGGTGAAATAGGCTTCTACAGCACTGAATCGCTGGTCATCACCAAACACCTGGCGCGCCGCTGACCTGGCACTGACCCAGTTGTACGAAAGCGAGGTATACAGCCGCGGTGTCGGCGTCCAGTCCAGATAGATCACCGTCTCGTCGGCAAACCGCCGGCTGTCCACCGGCATGCCCTGGTAGTTCTTTTCATCGAGCCAGAACTGGTAGTGGATAGTGCCCAGGCTGAGGGTTTCACTGAGCCGGGTCTTGAGCGAGAACTGCTGGACATTCTCGTTGCTGTTGAACAGCAGGTAGTTGCCGGTGATATCCCCGACCAGCCAGGTACTCCAGTCGATAAAGCCCTTGCTCAGGGCATCCCAGTTCTTCTGGCGCTTGTCGCCAAGGTCGTCGTCGCCGGAGAAGTGCGCGTAGCGATAGCCCAGCACCGGGCTCAGCGGCAGATCCTCGAAGGCATAGTCGGCCTGGGCGTACCAGGCGTTGGCGTCGTAATCCACCCCATCGCCGCTGCCGCGCTGCACGGCATATTCGGCATTCAGGGTCAGGGCCGGCACACCCGGTACCTTGCCGTGCAGGGCCCGCAGGTTGTAGACCTGCATGCCGTCGCGCGCCGCTCGGGCCGTGCGGTTGCTGGCCAGGGCATCGACCTGCATGGCCATGGCGCCCAGGGTCACCTGGCCGTCGAGGTCGTAGTCGAGGTTGATGCCGTTGAGGCGGTAGTCGCCCAGGTGATTGTCGGTGCGCAGGCTGAAGCCCTGGACCTGCAACGGCCCGCCGTCCCAGGCGAGCAAGGCGGAATCGCGAAACGCCGTGCGCGGGCCCAGCCAATAGGCGCCATCGCCGAACATGTCGAGATTGCCATCCATCACGATAAAACCGTTGCCCACCAGGTAGTTCTGGCGCCCGGCGGTGAACTTCAGGCTCCCCGCACGAAACCCGGCCCAGGCCTCCTCCACCGTGGCGCGGCCGTCGGCGCTGTTGCTGTAGCCGCCCGGATCGCCATCGCCGAAGGTAGTCGCCGCTACCATGGAACCGCCTGCAAGCAGGCTGAAATCCGGATTCAGTCGATAGTCCAGGGTGATCCCCGGCTTGAGGTAGAACTCCTGCCAGTCGGCGCTTTCACCCGTGTTGCGGCCGCTGCGCAGGTCCGTGCGCCCGGCACCGAAATTGACATTGCGCGCGCTGAGCGTGGCGCCGCCGGCACTGAGTGTCAGCTCGCCCTTGAGGTCCCCTTCTTCGAAAACGTAGCCGGCCAGCGCCACCTGACTGGCCGACGCCAGGCCGAACGCCAGCGCCACGCCGGCATAACGCGCAGTGCGATGCATATGAAGCTCCTGTGCATTTGTTGTTGTATTACAGGGCAGTGGAAGCAGCGCAGAACGCCGCCAATCTCCGGCACGCCAGAGGCGGACGCCGGGTCAGCGGCATCCGCAGTTTCTAGTAATCAGCCGCGCAGACCCGCCGCGATGGCCCGCAGCATGCGCACGCTGTCGGCATCCTGTTCGTCCACCGCTTCCGGCAGCGAGGACTGCTTGACCATCACCGTGCGCGACGGCACGTCGATGAACAGGTACTGGCCGTGGATTCCGCCGGCCATCAAGGCCTGGCTGTGGTCGTTGAACACGTACCACTGGCTGCGGTAGGAAGCGCCGGGGGTCCAGTGGGAGAAATCGGCGTTGTTGGCATAGATCGCCGGATCGGCGCCGCCGAGGATGCGGGCGATGGCGTCGGCGGCGATCAACTGTTCGCCATCCTGTTGCCCGCCATCCAGCAGCAACTGGCCGAAGCGCGCCATGTCCCGGGCCGTCGCGCTGAAGCCGGCTCCGGCCACGCCACGACCCCAGGGATCGGCCATGAAATAACCATCGCGCTCGCAACCGAGGGCGCTCCACACCTGCTCCAGCAACGTGCTGCAGGCTTCGCCGCCGGCGCGCTCCATCACCCAGGCCAGGGCTTCGGTGGTGGCGGTGACGTAATGGAAGAAACCGCCATGCTCGCCGCGTTTGCGCAGGGACGGCAGGTACTGGTACAGCGACTCGAACTGCCGGTACGCCTCGGGCGCCGGCTGGAAACCGCAGGCGTAGCCGTATTGCGAACTCTCCGAGGCGGGATCGTCGTAGACCTCGCTGTAGGCGATGCCCACGGCCATATCGAACAGTTGCCGCACCGTGGCGTCGCCGAAGGCGCTGCCTTCGAGTTCGGGTACGTAGTGGCGGGCGAGGGCCTGCGGATCCAGCTTGCCGAGGGAGACCAGATGCTCGCCCAGGGTGCCGATCAGCGACTTGGTCACCGAGAACATGATGTGCCGGTCATGGGGCTGCTGGCCGTTGAAGTAGCGCTCGTACACCACCTTGCCCTCCTGCAGGACCAGGAAGGCATCGGTGTTGCTGGCCTCCAGGTGCCCGGCAACGCTCACCGAGGGGCCACCGACGCTGTCGAAACTCCACTGCTCCAGTGCCTGCGGGGCACTTTCGAATTCACGTACCGCCCTGCCCCCGGCAGGTACATCGATGCTGGGCCGCAACCGCGCCAGGTTGCGAAAACTCCAGCGATTGAACGGCGGACGCATCCAGTTGGCCCAGGTGACGCGCTGGTCTTGCGGTGCGGGGAAGCCCTGCATCAGCGGGGCGGTGGGGACGATAAGGCTCATGGGTCGATCCTGAGAAATGACTCTGCGTCGGAGCAGATGCCATTAAAGAATTAACCCTGTAAAAACCTTTAGTCAATAAAATATTTTACCGATACAAGCCTGAGAGGTATTCTCTGCCCACCGATGCAAAGCCAGGGAGCCAGCGTGAGCGGACTGCGGGAACTTCAGAAGGAAAAGCGCCGACAGGCGATCGCCGACGCGGCCATCGCCCTGTTCCAGAGCCAGGGCTTCGAGGCCACCACGGTGGAGCAGATCGCCCGGGAGGCCGGGGTGTCGGCGCCGACGGTATTCAAGTACTTCAACAGCAAGCAGGAAATCCTCCTGGAGATGATCCGCGAGGCGGACAGCCACGCGCTGCTGGACTTGCGGGAGCAGATCGGCCGTTTCGAGGACCCGGTGGATGCACTGTGTCATCTGGAGTCGCTGCTGATCGGCTACTCGCTGGAGGTGCTGCCGGCGCCGCTGTGGCGCGAGCTGCTGCCGCTGATCCTGAGCAACGAGCGCGAGGGACTGCCGCAGGCGTACCGGGAGATGAATGCGGCGTTGCAGGGGCAGATCGCCCAGGTGCTGGTGGACCTGCGGGACCAGGGCAAGCTGCGCGCGGACCTGGACGTGGAGCTGACGGCGTTTCTGCTCAATGACTACTCGCACCTGCAATTGCTGCGGCTGGTGAGTTCGGCGGAACCGGATCGGGAGGCGCATGCGCGGCAGGTGCGGTTGACAACCCGCCTGGTATTCGAGGGGATGCGGCCGGTCTGATGGACGACCAGCCGACAACAGGCCCGCATCAACTGCCATCGCGTAAATCGTCGAGCGGTTCAAGGCTCCAGTAGCCGACACATAACCCTGTGGGAGCAAGCCAGCTTCCACAGGTCGGTATCGAACGCTCGACAGTGCTCAGCGCACCAGGCACGGCCGCTTGTTATCGAAGGTCCATCCCTGCACCAGGTACTGCATCGCCACCGCATCATCCCGGGCACCCAGGCCCATGTTGCGGTAGGTCTCATGGGCCTGCATCAGCGCATCCCAATCCAGCTCGATCCCCAGCCCAGGCTTGGCCGGCACCTGCACCAGCCCGCCTTCGATCTTCAACGGCTCGCGGGTCAGGCGCTGGCCGTCCTGCCAGATCCAGTGGGTGTCGATGGCCGTGACATTGCCCGGCGCCGCCGCCGCGACATGGGTGAACATCGCCAGGGAAATATCGAAGTGGTTGTTGGAGTGCGAGCCCCAGGTCAGCCCCCAGTCATTGCACATCTGCGCCACCCGTACCGAACCCTGCATGGTCCAGAAATGCGGGTCCGCCAGCGGGATATCCACCGACTGCAACTGGATCGCATGGCCCATCTGCCGCCAGTCGGTGGCGATCATGTTGGTCGCGGTGCGCAGGCCGGTGGCACGGCGGAACTCGGCCATCACTTCACGGCCGCTGTAGCCGTTCTCGGCACCGCACGGGTCTTCGGCATAGGCCAGCACTTGATGCTGGTCCCGGCACAGGGCGATGGCTTCCTTGAGTGACCAGGCACCATTCGGGTCAAGGGTGATACGCGCCTCGGGGAAACGCTCGGCCAGGGCCGTGACCGCTTCGATCTCCTCTGCGCCACGCAGCACGCCGCCCTTGAGCTTGAAGTCCTTGAAGCCATAGCGCTCGTAGGCGGCCTCGGCCAGGCGCACCACACGCTCCGGGGTCAGGGCTTCTTCATTGCGCACGCGGAACCAGGCGTTGTCGGCATCGGCTTCGCTGCGGTACGGCAGGTCGGTGCGCTGGCGGTCACCGACGTAGAACAGGTAGCCAAGCATCTCCACGGCATCGCGTTGCTGCCCTTCCCCCAGCAGCGCCGCGACCGGCACTTCAAGATGCTGGCCAAGCAGGTCGAGCAGCGCGGACTCCAGCGCGGTGACGGCGTGCACGGTAATGCGCAGGTCGAAGGTCTGCAGGCCCCGGCCACCAGAATCGCGATCGGCAAAGGCGTGGCGCACCTTGTTCAGCAGGCCCTGGTAGTTGCCGATGGACTGGCCGATGAGTAGCTCGCGGGCATCCTCGAGGGTCTTGCGGATGGATTCGCCACCCGGCACCTCGCCGACGCCGGTGCGCCCGGCGTTGTCCTTGAGGATCAGCACGTTGCGGGTGAAGTACGGGCCATGGGCGCCGCTGAGGTTGAGCAGCATGCTGTCGTGGCCGGCCACCGGCACCACCTGCAGTTCGGTGATCAGCGGTGTGCCCTGGGCAGCCTGGGTCATTGCGTTCATTGGCATTTCCTTGTGGTCTTGTTGTAGGCGGAGTTCAACGGGAGGTCGCGACGGCGTCAGGCGCCGGGGTGGATTCGGGCAGGCCATGCAGTTCGATACGCTTGATATCACCGACCACGAACAGGTAGCTGATGGCAGCGATCAGGGCGTTGATGCCAATGAACACCAGGGCCATCTTGAAAGAGCCGGTGGCGGCGATGATGTAGCCGATGACGATGGGCGTGGAGATGGAGGACAGGTTGCCGATGGTGTTGAACAGCCCGCCCGCCAGCCCGGCGATCTGCTTGGGCGAGGTGTCCGACACCACCGCCCAGCCCAGGGCGCCGACGCCCTTGCCGAAGAACGCCAGGGCCATGAAGGCCACCACGATCCAGTCGGCTTCGACGTAGTTGCACACGATCATCGACATGGACAGGACCATGCCCAGCACGATCGGCGTCTTGCGCGCCACGCTCAGAGAGTTGCCGCGGCGCAGCAGCCAGTCGGAGAACACCCCGCCGAGAATGCCGCCGAGGAAACCGCAGATCGCCGGCAACGAAGCGATGATCCCGGCCTTGAGGATGGTCATGCCGCGTTCCTGCACCAGGTACACCGGGAACCAGGTGAGGAAAAAATACGTCAGCGAGTTGATGCAGAACTGCCCCAGGTAGACCCCGGCCATCATGCGGTTACTGAGCAGTTGGCGGATATACGCCCATTTCGGGCCTGCGCGGCGCGCCTGTTTCTGCTCATCGAGATCGACCAGCCCACCGTTGTCGGCGATGTACTGCACCTCGGCGGCGTTGGCCAGCGGGTGCTTGCGCGGGCTGTGGATGACCTTGAGCCAGACCAGCGAGAACAGCATGCCAAGCACGCCCATCATGATGAACACATGCTCCCAGCCGAAGCGATAGACGATCCAGCCCATCAGCGGCGCGAACAGCGCGGTGGCGAAGTACTGCGCGGAGTTGAACACCGCCGAGGCCGTGCCGCGTTCCTTGGTCGGGAACCAGGAGGCGACGATTCGCGAATTGCCGGGGAACGACGGCGCTTCCGCCAGCCCCACCGACAGGCGCAGCAGCACCAGCAGGACCACCGCCGTGCTGGCGCCGAACTCGCCGACGTAGCCCTGCAGGAAGGTGAAGAACGACCAGGTGAAGATGCTCGCCGCGTAGACCCGCTTCGAGCCGAAGCGGTCGAGCAGCCAGCCGCCGGGGATCTGCCCGAGCACGTAGGCCCAGCCGAAGGCGGAGAAGATGTAGCCGAGGGTGATGGCGTCGACGCCGAGCTCTTTCTGGATGCTCGAGCCGGCAATGGAAATGGTCGCGCGGTCGGCGAAGTTGATCGTCGTGACCAGGAACAGCATCAGCAGAATCAGGTAGCGGACGCGGGTCGGCTTGGCAGCCGGTTGGGCCTGTTGCATGGGTAACGCTCCCACGGATTTATTGTTGTGCGGGTAGTCGGGTTGCTCGCCGTGGACGTATGTCGTCGTACAACGATAACGTTATCATGATATGGATAACGTTATCATTCAAGCACCAGGAAAGGCTTTTTGTCGGACAAGCGGATTTTCAGGTGCTGGCGCGTTCGATCAGGCGGAATCCGGTATCGTGCCGTTCCACTGCCTTGCCGCCGGCCAGGCGACGCAGCAGGGCCTCGGCCACGGTGCGGCCCATGGCGGCGGAATTGACGCTGATGGTGGACAGCGCCGGATGGGCGTGCTGGCTGTCGACGGTGTCGCCGAAGCCGAGCACGGCGATGTCTTCGGGGACGCGCAGGCCTTGTGCGGCGGCCTCTGCGAGGACACCGAGGGCCACGCTGTCGGAGCTGCAGAAGACCAGTTGCGGGCGTGGATCACGTTGCAGCAGGCCGCGCAGCCCTTCCCTGCCGACCGACCAGGTGGACGGTAGGGGCAGCACTTCGACCGGTACATCGTCGATACCGAGTTCGGTCAGGCGCCGGGTCATGCCGTCGCAGCGGCGGATGCCGCGAGGGTCGTCGACGGTGATCACGGCGAAGCGCTGGTAGCCTTTGGCATGGAAATGCTCGGCAACCAGTTGTCCTACCTCTTCATGAGAGAAACCGACCTGCATGTCCAGGGCGTGCTCGCTCAGGTCCCAGGCCTCGACCACCGGAATGCCCGCCGAAGCCAGGCGCGCGCGGCTGCCGTCGGTGTGCAGGGTGCCGGTCAGCACGATGGCGTCCGGGCGACGCCCCAGGATCGCCTCCAGCAGCGCCTCTTCCTTCTCCGGCGAATAGCCGGTCGGGCCGAGCAGCGAGTGATAACCCGCCTCGGTCAGGCGCTCCATGACCGACTGGACCAGGGTGGCGAAGATCGAATTGGCCAGGGTTGGCAGGAGGATCGCCACCAGGCGGCTCTTGCTGGAGGCCAGACTGCCGGCCAGCAGATTCGGCACGTAGCCCATCTCGCGGACCACTTCCAGCACCCGTTCGCGAGTGGCTTCGCTGACCCGCTCCGGACGGTGCAGGGCTCGCGAAACCGTGATCGGCGAAACGCCTGCCACCCGGGCTACGTCGATGACGGTGACCGGGATCTCGCCTTGTTCGGCGAGGGCCAGTTCTCTTCTGGATTTTCGTGCCACGGGGGTCTTCCGGCGCTGGTGATTGCTGGGGGGCGAGCTTAGCAAAAACGACGGGGAGGCTGGCAGGGGCAAAGAGGTTGTCTGGTCCGGCCTCATCGCTGGCAAGCCAGCTCCCACAGGGTCCGCGTGCGCCGCCGAACCTGTGGGAGCTGGCTTGCCAGCGATGAGGCCGGCAGGGCCAACAATCAGCCTTGGGATTGCAGGTGAATCCCAAGCCCCTCCTCCCCCGGCGCCAGCTCGGGCCTGAGGGTCAACTCGGGAATCAGATAATCCCCGCCATTCTGCCGGCGGAACGCAATCGGCGCATCACTCCACAACCCGTCCAGCCGTTGCTCAAGTTCCCCGCAAGCCGCCGCAAACCCAGCCTCATCGACCCGACTGGTGCGATGCAGCACATACGGCGGCAGCACCTCGAACCCCGGATAGAACAGGATCCCGTGCTGGATCGGAAACAGAATCGCCTCCATCGGCCCATTGATCCCCCGCGGCGCATAATGAGATTCCCAGCCCCCGGTACTGACCATCAACATCGCCCGCTTGCCGCTCATGCTGCCCTCGCCATAGCGGTCGCCCCAATGCGTATCGGAATGCTCGCCCACCCCGTAGGCAAACCCATAGGCATAGACCCGATCGACCCAGCCCTTGAGGATCGCCGGCAAACCGAACCACCACAGCGGGAACTGCAGGATCACCGCATCGGCCCAGCGCAGCTTGTCCTGCTCCAGGGCGATATCGGCGCTCTGGGTACCGGCGGCGTAGGCCTGGCGGGAATCCTCCGAAGCCCGGAAACGCACGCCCGGCTGACCTTCGGTATTGTCGTCGGCATCGATCTGCGCCTTGAAATTCATCGCGTAAAGGTCCGAAACCTGCACGCTATGGCCCTGGCGCTGCAAGTGCGCGACCGCATGGTCCTTGAGCGCGCCGTTAAGTGAGCATGGTTCGGGGTGGGCATAGACAATCAGTACATTCATGGTAAGGCTCCACAAGGTGATGGAGCGCATCATGGCGAGCGACACGGTATAGTTGAAATGAATATCCAATATGCCAGGTATTGCCATGCATGATGCCTTGCGGCGCCTCGACCTCAACCTGCTGGTAACCCTCGACGCCCTGCTCACCGAGCTCAATGTGACCCGCGCCGCGGAGCGCCTGCATCTGGCGCAACCAACGGTGAGCGTGCAACTGGGCCGGCTGCGCGACCTGCTCGACGATCCGCTGCTGCTCCCTGGCCCGCGCGGCATGCGCCCCACGGCGCGGGCCGAAGCGCTACGTGCGCCGTTGCGCCAGGCACTGGAGGCATTACACCTGGCGGTCGCCCCGGCGCAGCCCTTCGATCCCGCCACTGCCACGCACACCTGGCGGGTGGCAGCCACCGACTATGGCGCCTCGACCATCCTCCTTCCCGCCCTCGCCGGCATTCGTGCCGCCGCACCGGCGACCCGCATCGCCGTGCTCGATCTGCAGCCGTCCGCCATGGTGCGCCTGGCCGAGAACGGCGAGATCGACATGGCCTTCCATATCGCCGAAGCGGCACCGGCCGAGCTGCGCCAGCGTTCGCTGTTCGTCGAGCGTTATGTGCTGGTGGGCCGGGTCGATCATCCGAAACTCAAGCGCAAGCCGACGCTGAAGCAGTTCTGTGCCTTGGAGCAGGTGATCGTCTCGCCGGATGGCGGCGGCTTCCACGGGCCGACCGATGCAGCGCTGGCGGAGCAGGGTTTGAGTCGGAAGGTGGTGCTGTCGGTACCGCATTTCATGTTGCTGGCGGCGGTGCTGGCCGGGTCGGACCTGGTGGCGATGGTGCCGCAGCGGCTGGTGCTGGCGGACCCGCGCTTGAAGGTGATGGAGGCACCGCTGGCGGTGCGCGGCTTCGAGATGCTGATGCTGTGGCCGGAGCGGGTGCATCGGGATCCGGGACATCGGTGGTTGCGGCAGATGATCGTTAACAGCTTGGGAAGCTGATGCCGACTGTGTCTGCGTCGAGCTTGATTTCCGCTGGCGATCCAATAGGGTGGAGGCCTTTGAAACTGCCAAGGACGCATCCTTTCATGGACCTCCACACCCGCCTGCACAACCGCCGCTTCACCGTCGCCGCCAATGCCAGCGGGCTCTCCGGCAGCGGCACAGTGTTCCACTACCTGCTCGACGGCGACGGTATTTCCAGCACCTACCAGGGTGGCCGGATTCGCGTCGGCAACCAGGTCGGCCGGGTGACCGGGCCGGACAGTATCGAGTTGCTGTTCCAGTGCCTGACCAATGACGGCGAGATGCTTGCCGGGTGGTCGCGGGGGACGGTGGGCGTGGATGAAGCCGGGCGGACGACCCTGGCCTTTGTCTGGGGCTGGCTGTCGGGGGCCAGTGGGGGTGGTGAGTCGAGCTATGTGGAACTGGTTGAATAATGAGTTGCTGCTTATGGCCCTATCGCTGGCAAGCCAGCTCCCACAGGGTTCAGCAGCGCTGCGGACACTGTGGGAGCTGGCTTGCCAGCGATAGGGCCAGCAGCAACACCATCAGATACTGCGAGTCACCCCACCATCCACCTTCAGATTCTGCCCGGTGATATACCCGGCACCCTCGCTAGCCAGAAACGCAATGGTCGCCGCAATCTCCTCACTGGTCCCATAGCGCTTCAGCGGCACACTGTCACGACGCTGATCGGTCGACGGCAGGCTGTCGATCCAGCCCGGCAGCACATTGTTCATCCGCACATTATCGCCGGCATAGGTATCGGCAAAGATCTTGGTAAACGCCGCCAGCCCGGCGCGGAACACCGCCGAAGTCGGGAACAGATCGATCGGCTCGAAGGCCCAGGCCGAGGAGATATTGATCACCACCCCACCCTTCTGCCGCTGCATGATTGGCGCCACCAGGCGGGTCGGGCGGATGACGTTGAGCAGGTAGGTGTCCATGCCCTTGTGCCAGTCCTCGTCGCTGATCTCGAGGATCTGCGCCCGAGGCCCGTGGCCGGCGCTGTTGACCAGCACATCGACCCGGCCCCACTGCTCCATCACGGCGTCCACCAGGCGTTGCAGGTCTTCCACCGACTGGTTGCTGCCGGTCACCCCGACCCCGCCCAGCTCCTTGGCCAGCGCCTCGCCCTTGCCGGACGACGACAGGATCCCGACCTTGTACCCATCGGCCGCCAGCCGCCGCGCGGTGGCCGCGCCCATGCCGCTGCCGGCGGCGGTGATGATCGCTACTTTTTCGACTGCCATGTTGCCTCCTGGGGTTCGGACTCTGGATGTTTCGAGTCCCTACACCCTAGCAGCCGGTTCACAGGCCAGGGAGGCAGTGATGCTTTGCAGAGGCAGTAGCTCAGCTATCGGCTGCCTGTTCCTTCAGCCACTGCTTGACCACCTGCAACAGTGGTGACTGCTGCGCCTTGCGCGGCCAGACCAGATAGAAGGCCTTGTCCAGGCGCAGGTCCTGGCTGAACACCTGGACCAGGCGGCTGGCGGCGATATCGTCCTTGACGAAGGCATGGCTGGCCAGGGCGATGCCCTGCCCGCCAATGGCCGCCTCGATGGCCAGGGAAGTCTGGTTGAAGCGCAGGTTTCTCGCGCTCGGTGAAGGGTGGCCGGGGAACAGCGCGGCGACGAACAACGGCCAGTAATGGTGGGCGTCGTGCAGTGCGACAAAGCCCTGCAGCGCGTCGAAGGTTTCCGGCGTGCCCTTCTCCGCCAGCAAGGTCGGACTCGCCACGGCCACCACCCGTTGCTCCATCAACAATTCGGCGTTCAAGCCACCCCCGAAAGGCGGCTGGCCGTAGCGCACGGCGATATCGACACCATCGGTGTGGAAATGGGACAGGCGATCGGTGGCCAGCAGGCGCAGGTCGATCTGCGGATTGCGCTCGGCAAAGCCGCCCAGGCGCGGGATCAGCCATTTCGAGGCGAAGGTCGGGGTCACGCTGACGGTCAGGTGGGAGGACTCGGGGCGCAGCAGGCGGGTCGCCTCGTCGATCATCGCCAGGGCGCTGCGGATGCTGGCGCTGTAGGCGCGGCCGGCGTCGGTCAAACCCAGGCCCCGGGGCAGGCGCTCGAATAGGCGGATCTCCAGGCTCGCCTCCAGCCCGCGGATCTGCTGGGCCACGGCGGCCTGGGTCAGGCCCAGTTCCTCGGCGGCGAGGCGAAAGTTCAGGTGTCGCGCCACCACTTCGAACATGCGCAGGGCGTTGAGGGAGGGCAAACCGGGGAAGCCTGCTGACATGGCGATGGATTTTCTACTGGAGTGGGAAAGTTTGGCTGTCTCTCTGGCTCCGACGCGGGCTTGCTAGCCTGCGCTGGCATCAAGGACTGCTGGACTCGAGGCTACCCGCCGCATCGTGGGATGGAAACCCCGGCCAGTAGAAAAACCATCCGCTCAGCCAAAGGCCCCGTCATGAAAAAGCCTGCCATCGCCGCCTTCGTCTTCCTCGGCGTTATCTGGGGCAGCAACTTCGTCTTCGTCAAGTCCGCTGCCCAGTACATCTCGCCCTTGCAGATCACCCTGTTGCGGGTGCTGTTCGGCTTCGTCCCGGTGCTGGTGTATGCCCTGCTCAGCGGCGCGCTGCGGCGTGAGCACTGGCGGCATGCGCAGCACTTCCTGGTGATGTCGCTGCTGGCGACGGCGGTCTACTACTTCGCCTTCGCCAAGGGCACGGCGCTGCTGGACACCAGCATCGCCGGGATGCTCGGCGGGGCGATTCCGCTGTTCACCTTTCTCTGTGCCTGGGTTTTCTTGCGCAGCGAGCCGCTCAGTGGCTTGAAGGTGCTCGGGGTCGGGCTGGGGTTTCTCGGCATTCTGCTGGTGGCGCGACCCTGGTCGACGCAGGGGGCGATCGATCCGCTGGGGGTGCTGTACATGATTCTCGGGTCGTGCAGCGTGGGGTGTTCGTTCGTGTATGCGAAGCGCTACATCAGCCCGCTGGGGCTGCCGGCGGTGGCGTTGGTGACTTATCAGATCGGGTTGGCGCTGGTGATGTTGCTGGTGGTTACGCCGTTGCAGGGGATCGACGCGGTGTTCGTCGACACCGGGGCCTGGGTGGGGTTGGTGTTCGGGTTGGGGCTGCTGGGGACTGGCGCGGCTTATCTGGCGTATTACCTGATTGTCGCGGCGTTCGGGGCGGTGGCGGCTTCGGCGGTGACCTATATTCCGCCGGTGGTGGCGCTGGTGATCGGGGCCTGGTTGGGGGAGCCGGTGACGGGGAGTTCGTGGGTGGCGGTGGGGTTGATTCTGGGTGGGGTTGGGTTGGTACAGATGCGGGTTGGTGGGTGGCGGAGGGGTGAATTTCAGCGGGATTGAGAGGGTGTTGCTGATGGCCTCATCGCTGGCAAGCCAGCTCCCACAGGGTTCACGGCCAGCCGCGGGATCGTGGTCATGACTTACGAATTCAACCCGGCCCGGAACTCTGGATGGACCATAAAATGTAGCCGCAACGCGGACCCTGTGGGAGCTGGCTTGCCAGCGATGAGGCCATCAGCAACACAGTTGAAACCAGCCCACCACCCAGTTGTCTGCTGCAACACAGAACCCATGTGGGAGCGGGTTCACCCGCGATGACGTCAGTGAATCCACCACCAAACGCGCGCCCCTGGCCAGAGCAATACAAGCCCCGGATAATCCCCTCCAGTTGAAGTACCTCATCGCAAACGGAGTGGACAATGGACTTCCCCGACAGACTCTGGGAATGGTACGGACAAGACGAATTCAAGCGGATACTTGCCGTATGCCTGGCCATCCCGGCGCTCGACTTCCTGGCAGCCTCGGCAGAGGTGCAGCGCTACTCGATCCCCTCTTGCCCGGCCTGTGAGACCTGGTCGGAGAAGATGTTGCCGGTCAACGAGGTGCTGGAGGTCGCAGGCAAGGCCTTGCCGATGGACGTGCGATCGGCGCTGGAAAAGGTCTGGCAGCTAAGCAACGACCTGTCTGAAGCTGCCTTTCACTGTGGAAACCAGCACATGTACATTCATGAGGAATGGCAGCCACTGCGGGACGCAGCAGCCCACGCTCTGGACTTGCTCGGCGCGAAGGAACTGGCACCGCACCTGGACGAACTGACATTGGATTGCCGAAATATCATTCTGGGAAGGAAGCCGAACTGATGGAAATCGAACAAGCAGCTTACGAGGAATTCCTGCGCCTCTGGCATTCGGGAAGTTTCGATCAGCAGCGGCTGGGTCAGGCGTTCTACAACCACTTCCGGCTGCACAAGCTCACGGACCAAAACCCGCTCCACGAGCTGTACGAAGCCAAGGGCGAGCAAGCCCTGCAACTGATCTCCCAGCTCTTCACCATCAAATAAGCACACTGCAAATCAAGGTAGGAGCGAGGCTTGCCCGCGAAGGATCGCAAAGCGGTCCCAAAACCATCCAGCACGAGCCCCTGCCTTGCAGCATTCCAGATCCCACGAGCAAAGCCCCATGCCAACAGAACCCCTATGCCTCGTCTTCACCCCGGCGCTCGTCACCCTGCTCCAAGCCGCCGAAAACCGCAAAGGCTCCCCTCTCACCGAGCCTGAAACCGTCGCCATCCGCGATGCAGCCACCTGCATCGCCGTGACCTTCAGTACCGCCTACGCCATGGAACAGGAGCGCGGCTACCAAGACATCGTCGCCGAGGACTGCTGGAACGAATGGCAGCGGGTACGCCTCTCGAACTGATCGACCAATACCTGCGCTACAACGCCGATCCTTGTGGGAGCGAGCTTGCTCGCGAAGGGCCGCACAGCGGCCCCAAAACCATCCACCTCGACGTATCAGCCCACCTGCGAACTCTGATTCCCCGACGACTCCACCGCCTGCCACCAATCAGTCCCAGGCTCACCACCGCCACTGTGGGAGCTGGCTTGCCAGCGATTACGCCAGTGAATCCACCGCCCTAATCACTACAGAATCATCAGCATCCGCCTACAACAGCTTCCCCTCGCTCGGATTTTCAGCTGCTGGTTTCCAGAGCATGCTTTCCCCCTGCCAAATCTTCATGGCAGCTGTGCATGGGGCGTATTCTCCGCAACGCGCCGGGTTCCTTGATTACCGGTCTACCAACCCATGTACAGCTGCCACCCCTCCCTTCTTTGGTGAAGATACACCTCACAGTCCCAGCTCCAATATCCAGCTAAACCCGCCACTTCTTCCTACAAAATCCCTTCAATTTCCGACTTTCATGTAGGCAATTTCCCAAGCATACTTTTCCGCCTCTTCAGCCGTTGCACATCTGGAAATGGTTACCTAGTCTTCGCCGGTCGCTGCGGTTTAGCGACTCAGGTTTGGTAGCCTGACTTCTGACTTCAGGCGTGCATGTCCCATCAATCCAATCGGCTCAGTCCGGCTGGTTTTGTTATGGCGGCTGTACGCTGGGCGCCTACGGGTGCGCCGGGGAGCCTGAAGTCCGGTCTACCAACCTGCGTACGGTCGCCACCCAATCGTTTGGTAGCGGTTGCGTGTCGGCTCCTTTCCTCTTCAGGAGCACTACGCAATGAAAAAGATGGTTCCAGATCCACCCGCCCCACCCCGCCGTAAAACCGCCAACGTCCACTTCGGCACCTGCGCCGGCGCCCATCCCCATATCTTCGCCGTATGCCCGGATGCCGATATCGAAGATGCTCTGGCCCACCTCTCGGCTGCGATCACCTCAGCCTTCGAATCCAACGCCCAACTCTGCGACATGCTCTCCCGCCCCTTGGCGGACAAGGCATGGGCCACCTGGCAATCGCTGGAAATCTGTCAGGCGCTGACCGAGGCGCTGCGCAAAGGAACGGCCTGCCCGCAAATCGAAAGCTGAGAGGTTCATCGCTTAACGGGCCGCACATGCGGCCCTACAGATCCATGCTTGATGGCAACTGCGCGTAAGGGCGCCTTCAGGCGCGCCGGGTTTTCTCTGTGGACCGGTCCGCCAACCTCACACGCAGTTGCCACCCTCCTCTCCTGCTGTATTCACTCAGAGATATGAACTTACAGTGTCCTCCAGCATGGAAACCAACTCCGGGTCCATGTAACGAAAGTCATCCGGAATATCCAGCACATGGACCCGCTTGTGCTCCAGCAAGCGCGCGTACTCCGCCTGCAACCGTTGCAGGTGCTTTCGCTCCATCACAAAGATGACGTCGGCCCACCGAATATCGGTGGGACCAACCGACCTGCGAGCATTCGGACTGGTGCCCGCCGAACGAGCACTGAAGCCAGCCCGCCGACGCCACATGGTCTCAGCGGTGGGACTGCGCCACTGATTGCGGCTACAAACGAAAAGAAGATTGGTCACTGTCTATCCGGTCGAAGAGTGAATGTCGCCGATGCGCAAACCACCAGCATATGGCCTCTCGACATCATGGTTCCAGCACTGCGACACTACGGCTTGCTTCAGTCATGCCCTCGCAAAGGAACTGCGTCATGGAAAGCACGCCCGTCCTCAAGACAGCCCGCCTGCTGCTCACCCCGCTCCAACTGAGCGACGCCACTGCTATTCAAGAGCTGTTCCCGCATTGGGAGGTCGTCCGTTACCTCGATAGTCGCGTGCCTTGGCCCTATCCCGACGATGGCGCGCTGACCTACGTGCGTGATATCGCTCTCCCGGCGATTGCTGCAGGGCACGAATGGCATTGGATGATCGCACTCACCTCGGACCCCACCCGAAAAATCGGCAGCATCAGCCTTTACAAGCAACCCGGAAACAATCGGGGCTTTTGGCTTTCGCCACAGTGGCAAGGCCAGGGTTACATTCGGGAAGCTTGCACCGTGGTCAATGCTTACTGGTTTGAGACCTTGCACCAGGCGGCCATGCAAGTGCCGAAAGCGAGCGAAAACGATGCTTCACGAAAAGTCTCGGTGCGCGAGGGCATGCGCCTGGTTGACACTCAGCCCGGAAGTTTCGTGTCCGGGCGGATGCAGAAGGAAATCTGGGAGATGACTCGAGATGAGTGGCTTCGTACGCTCGATAAATAACCTGCTGACATTTGTACCGACCGATCATAATCCTAGTCTCAAATCATGACCCCAATGAAAAAACCACCACGACCTTTCATCCTGATCATCGCGCTGCATATCGCCTGTAGCGCGCTGTATGTCCTCGACGCCGTGCAATCGAAAGACCTGACACCGGCATTGCTCGGTGTGATGCTGTCTCTACTGGCACTCCATGGAAGCGTAGTCGCCTGCAAAATCATGATAATCGTGTGTGCCTACTCAGCTCACAGCGCTTTCAACAGCGCAGTTGAAACATGGAGTGCCAGCCCCGCCTGGAGTGCGGCCTTGTTCGCTACTGCAGCGCTGATGGCTGCAAGCGCCAACTATTTGCTATCCAGCAAGAAAATCAAAGAATTTCAAGACTCAAAAACCGGCTCGAGTCACGCACTATGAGTTTCAGCCCTGAACGTACATGTCTTCTCACCACCCCCCCACAACCGAATCCGCCCGCGGCTCCGCCC
>NZ_MKZO01000018.1 GCF_001941965.1 Pseudomonas putida
TGAGGCCAGCCTACCCCCACAAGATCTCCGGTCAGGCCATCTCCGCCGTGGTTTCGAAGTCGAACACCAGTTCGCCATCGCGGATGTCGACGTGGACCACACCGCCATGCTCGGCCAGCTCGCCAAACAGGATCTCCTCGGCCAGCGGCCGCTTGATCTTGTCCTGGATAAGCCGGGCCATCGGCCGTGCACCCATCAACACATCGTAACCACCGGTCGCCAGCCAGCCACGCGCCGCATCCGAGACCTCGAGCAGGACGCGCTTGTCTTCCAGTTGCGCCTGCAGCTCGGTGAGGAACTTGTCCACCACGCTCTTGATGGTTTCGTGACTGAGACGGCCGAACTGGATGATGGTGTCCAGACGGTTGCGGAACTCCGGCGTGAAGCTCTTCTTGATCACTTCCATGGAGTCGGAAGAGTGATCCTGATGCGTGAAGCCGATCGAGGCACGCGCCGCAGTTTCCGCGCCGGCGTTGGTGGTCATGATCAGGATCACGTTGCGGAAGTCCGCCTTGCGCCCGTTGTTGTCGGTCAGGGTACCGTGGTCCATCACCTGCAGTAGCAGGTTGAAGACTTCCGGGTGGGCCTTCTCGATTTCATCGAGCAGCAACACGCAATGCGGCTGCTTGGTGATCGCCTCGGTCAGCAGACCGCCCTGGTCGAAACCGACATAGCCCGGAGGCGCGCCGATCAGACGGGAAACGGTATGCCGCTCCATGTACTCGGACATGTCGAAGCGCACCAGCTCCACACCCAGGGCCTTGGCCAACTGCCGCGCCACTTCGGTCTTGCCCACCCCGGTCGGGCCGGAGAACAGGAAGGAACCGATCGGCTTGTCCGGCGCCTTGAGCCCCGCACGGGACAGCTTGATGGCGGTGGACAGGGAATCAATGGCGGCATCCTGACCGAAAACGGTCAGCTTCAGGTCGCGCTCCAGGTTACGCAGCAGCTCTTTATCGGAACTGGTGACGTGTTTTGGCGGAATGCGCGCGATCTTGGCAACGATGTCCTCGACCTGCGGCACTTCGATGCGCTTGACCCGCGCTTCGACCGGCTGCAGGCGCTGGTAGGCGCCGGCTTCGTCGATCACGTCGATGGCCTTGTCCGGCATGTGCCGGTCATTGATATAGCGTGCGGCCAGTTCAGCAGCGGCGCGCAGGGCTTCATCGCTGTATTCGATGCTGTGGTGCGACTCGAAGCGACCTTTCAGACCGCGCAGGATACCCACGGTGTCTTCCACCGACGGCTCGCTGACGTCGACCTTCTGGAAGCGTCGGGCCAGGGCCCGATCCTTCTCGAAGATGCCGCGGAATTCCTGGAAGGTGGTCGAACCGATGCAACGGATATCACCCGAGGACAGCAGCGGCTTGAGCAGGTTGGACGCATCCATCACCCCGCCCGATGCCGCGCCGGCACCGATGATGGTGTGGATTTCGTCGATGAACAGGATCGCCTGCGGGCGTTTGCGCAACTCGCCCAGCAGCGCCTTGAAGCGCTTCTCGAAGTCACCGCGGTACTTGGTGCCCGCGAGCAGGGCACCGAGATCCAGGGAGTAGACCACGCTGTGGAACAGCAGGTCCGGCACCTGGCCGTCGACGATGCGCTTGGCCAGGCCTTCGGCGATGGCAGTCTTGCCGACACCGGCCTCACCGACCAGCAGCGGGTTGTTCTTGCGCCGACGGGCGAGAATCTGCGCCACGCGCTCGACTTCGACCTCACGCCCCACCAGCGGATCGATCCGCCCCTGGCGCGCCAGTTCGTTGAGGTTGCTGGCATAGGCGTCCAGCGGATTGCTCGACGACGAGGTTTCACCACCCTCCTCGTCCTGCATCTCCTGCTCGCCTTCCTGGTGTTCGCCGTGGCCGGGAACCTTGGAAATACCGTGGGCGATGTAGTTGACCACATCGATGCGAGCCACGCTTTGCTGCTTGAGCAGGAACACCGCCTGGCTTTCCTGCTCGCTGAAAATGGCGACCAGTACGTTGGCGCCGGTCACTTCACGCTTGCCGGAGCTCTGGACATGGAAAACGGCACGCTGCAGCACCCGCTGGAAGCCCAGGGTCGGCTGGGTTTCGCGGTCCTCGTCGTGAACGGGGATCAGTGGCGTGGTGGAGTCGATGAACTCCTGCAGATCGTGTTTGAGCTTGTCGAGATTCGCCCCGCACGCCCGCAGAACGGTGGCGGCAGCCTCGTTGTCCAGCAATGCCAGCAGAAGGTGCTCGACGGTCATGAACTCATGACGCTTCGAGCGCGCCTCCTTGAAGGCCAGATTGAGGGTGACTTCGAGCTCGCGGTTTAACATAGCTTCACCTCATACCCAAGTGGTCGGCGATTAACCGTCCTTCTCGATTTCACAGAGTAGCGGATGCTGGCTTTCCCTGGCGTATTGGTTGACCTGCATGGCCTTGGTTTCGGCGATGTCGCGGGTAAACAATCCGCAGACTGCCCGTCCCTCGGTATGGACGGCCAGCATGACCTTGGTCGCCAGCTCGCGGTTCAGGTTAAAGAACACTTCGAGCACTTCGACGACGAAATCCATCGGCGTGTAGTCATCGTTGAACAAAACCACCTTGTACATCGGTGGCGCCTGCAGCGCCGGCTTGGCTTCCTGTACCGCCAATCCGGAGCCATCGTCCTCATGCGATTGCGGGCGATCCTGATTGAATGTTAGTCGAATCTGGCTATGTGCATGCATGGAAAGAATTTCATCATTTCGACAGGTTAAGGTTGTGGGTTGGCCGCTGGAACGGCGCGGATTACGGCCCGTCGCCTGACCTTGACTATCGGTAAAACGGTGTTACAACCAATAAGAACCCACCGTGGTCAATTAGATCCGCGCAGTCAACCAGGAATTTCGCAGGTTCGTATGCGGATGGAGTGGATGATACTCCAGTGATGGAGTCCTTTGCAGAGGGATATGAGGATGGCAAGCGGTAAAGTCAAGTGGTTCAACAATGCGAAGGGTTACGGCTTCATCAATGAAGACGGAAAGACCGACGACCTGTTCGCACACTATTCGGCGATCCAGATGGACGGCTATAAAACGCTGAAAGCGGGTCAGCCGGTTCTTTTCGAAATCATTCAAGGCCCGAAGGGATTACACGCCACAGAGATCCGCTCGGCGCCTGCCACCGTGGAGGCCAAGGCTGCCGCAGCCATCACAGCAGACGCTTGAGTCTCAACAGGCTTTACGAATGAAGGCCCGCCTCATTTAACTGACGCGGGCCTTTAATCGTTACATGTGCTTGATCAGCGCTTCGCCGAAGCCGGAAGACGAGACCAGCGTCGCCCCATCCATCAGGCGTTCGAAGTCGTAGGTCACGGTCTTCGCGCGGATGGCACCGTTGGTGCCCTTGATGATCAGGTCCGCCGCCTCGGTCCAGCCCAGGTGGCGCAACATCATTTCGGCGGAGAGAATCACCGAGCCCGGGTTGACCTGGTCCTTGCCAGCGTATTTCGGCGCGGTACCGTGGGTCGCCTCGAACATGGCCACGGTGTCGGACAGGTTGGCGCCCGGCGCGATACCGATACCGCCCACCTCTGCCGCCAGGGCGTCGGACAGGTAGTCACCGTTGAGATTGAGGGTGGCGATCACGTCGTATTCGGCCGGGCGCAGGAGGATCTGCTGGAGCATGGCGTCGGCAATGGCGTCCTTGACGATGACTTCGCGGCCGGTCTTCGGGTTCTTGAACTTCATCCACGGGCCGCCGTCGAGCAGCTCGGCGCCGAATTCGTCCCGGGCGATCTCGTAGCCCCAGTCCTTGAATGCGCCTTCGGTGAACTTCATGATGTTGCCTTTATGCACGATGGTCAGCGACTTGCGGTCGTTGTCCACGACATATTGCAGGGCCTTGCGCACCAGGCGCTGGGTGCCTTCCTTCGACACCGGCTTGACGCCGATACCGCAATCCTGGTCGAAGCGGATCTTGGTGACGCCCATTTCCTCCTTGAGGAACTTGATGACCTTGTTGGCCTCGGGCGAACCGGCCTTCCACTCGATACCGGCGTAGATGTCCTCGGAGTTCTCGCGGAAGATCACCATGTCGACATCGCCTGGCTTCTTCACCGGGCTCGGCACGCCGTCGAACCACACCACCGGGCGCAGGCAGACGTAGAGATCGAGCTGCTGACGCAGGGCCACGTTCAGGGAACGGATACCGCCACCGACCGGGGTGGTCAGCGGGCCTTTGATGGAAACCACGTAATCCTTCACTGCATCGAGGGTTTCCTGGGGCAGCCAGGTGTCCTGGTCGTAGACCTGGGTGGCCTTCTCACCGGCATAGACCTCCATCCAGGAGATCTTGCGCTTGCCGCCGTAGGCCTTCTCGACCGCAGCGTCGACCACCTTGATCATCACCGGGGTGACATCGACGCCGATGCCGTCGCCCTCGATGAACGGGATGATCGGATTGTCTGGAACATTGAGAGAATGGTCTGCGTTGACGGTGATTTTGTCGCCGACTGCCGGAACCTCGATTTTCTGGTATCCCATGCTGCACTCCGCTTTTTCTTGGTTTGAAGTCATGCAATCCACTGAGCCTAACCCACTTGGCGGAGAACGGAAACCTCACGGGGAAAACCGTCACGAAGCTGAAAAAAGCTCTACATCTTTGGTCTATAAATGGCCATCCGACATGTTCGTCTTGCTGATTAGGACCAAGGAATTGGTATACTGCGCCGGTGACCCAAGGGTCACTCGGGGGCGAGACGACCGCCACAGGCCCCACGGCCCCGACAAGACTGAACTGTTACAGCAGTGCAGCCGTTTGACACTCGACTGATGCAACCCACCATCACAGCCTGGAATCCTCGACTTTCCGCTTATGGATGTGTCTGAGCGAAGCGCTTACCCTGCGCGCCCTACCGAGATTCCGAGCACGCTCAGCAAAACAGAGAGTTAACCCGAATATGTCCACCCGTTCGAAGATCATCTACACCTTCACCGACGAAGCGCCCGCCCTCGCCACCTTCTCCCTGCTGCCTATCGTCGAAGCCTTCACCGCTACCGCCGAGATCTCGGTAGAAACCCGGGACATCTCTCTCGCCGGCCGCATCCTCTCCGCCTTCCCAGAACAGCTCGGCGCCGACAAGCAAGTGGCCGATCACCTGGCGGAACTGGGCCAACTGGCGACCACGCCCGAAGCCAACATCATCAAGCTGCCGAACATCAGCGCCTCGGTTCCACAACTGAAGGCCGCGATCAAGGAGCTGCAAGGCAAGGGCTTCAACGTGCCGGACTACCCGGACACCGCGAGCAACGATGCCGAGAAGGAAGCCAAGGCGCGTTACGACCGCATCAAGGGCAGCGCCGTGAACCCGGTCCTGCGCGAAGGCAACTCCGACCGCCGCGCCCCGCTGTCGGTCAAGAACTACGCGCGCAAGCACCCGCACAAGATGGGCGCCTGGGCCGCCGACTCGAAGTCCCACGTTGCCCACATGAGCAGCGGTGACTTCTACGGCAGCGAAAAAGCAGCCCTCATCGAAGCCGATGACAGCCTGCGCATCGAACTGCTGGGCAAGGACGGCGCCACTACCGTCCTGAAAGAGAAAACTTCGGTAAAAGCCGGCGAAATCATCGATTGCGCGGTCATGAGCACCAAGGCCCTGCGCGCCTTCGTCGCCACCGAGATCGAAGATGCCAAGGCCCAGGGCGTGCTGCTGTCGGCGCACCTGAAAGCCACCATGATGAAAGTCTCCGACCCGATCATGTTCGGCCAGATCGTTGCCGAGTACTACGCTGACGCGCTGAACAAGCATGCTGCCGTACTGGAGCAGATCGGTTTCAACCTGAACAACGGTATCGGCGACCTGTACGCCCGCATCAAGACCCTGCCAGCCGACCAGCAGGCGCAGATCGAAGCCGACATCAAGGCGGTCTACGCCGTTCGTCCGGCCCTGGCCATGGTCAACTCCGACAAGGGCATCACCAACCTGCACGTACCGAGCGACGTGATCGTCGACGCCTCGATGCCGGCGATGATCCGTGACTCGGGCAAGATGTGGAACACCGAAGGCCAGCTGCAGGATACCAAGGCGCTGATCCCGGACCGTTGCTACGCCACCATCTACCAGGCCGTCATCGAAGACTGCAAGAAAAACGGTGCCTTCGATCCGACCACCATGGGCAGCGTGCCGAACGTTGGCCTGATGGCACAGAAAGCCGAAGAGTACGGCTCCCACGACAAGACCTTCCAGGCCAAGGCCGACGGCACCATCCGCGTCCTCGACAGCAAGGGCAACCTGCTGCTGCAACAGGAAGTGGAAGCGGGCGACATCTTCCGCATGTGCCAGACCAAGGACGCGCCGATCCAGGATTGGGTCAAGCTCGCGGTCAACCGCGCTCGTGCCAGCGCCACCCCGGCGATCTTCTGGCTCGACCCGCAACGCGCCCATGACGGCGTGCTGATCGAGAAGGTCCAGACCTACCTGAAGGACCACGACACCACTGGCCTGGACATCCGCGTCCTGGCACCGGTCGAGGCGATGAAGGTTTCCCTGGAGCGCATCCGCGCCGGCCAGGACACCATCTCGGTCACCGGCAACGTGCTGCGCGACTACCTGACCGACCTGTTCCCGATCATGGAACTGGGCACCAGCGCCAAGATGCTGTCGATCGTCCCGCTGATGAACAACGGCGGCCTGTTCGAAACCGGCGCCGGCGGTTCGGCGCCGAAGCACGTGCAGCAACTGGTCGAAGAAAACTTCCTGCGCTGGGACTCCCTGGGTGAGTTCCTCGCCCTGGCCGCTTCCCTGGAGCACCTGGGCAACGCCTACGCCAACCCGAAAGCCAAGGTACTGGCTGCCACCCTGGACCAGGCCACCGGCCAGTTCCTGGACAGCAACAAGTCCCCTGCGCGCAAGGTCGGCGGCATCGACAACCGCGGCAGCCACTTCTACCTGACCCTGTACTGGGCCCAGGCACTGGCTGCACAAACCGAAGACGCTGCCCTGCAGGCACGCTTCGCCCCGCTGGCCAAGGCACTGGCCGAGAACGAAGCGACCATCGTCGCCGAGCTCAACGCCGTGCAGGGCAAACCAGCTGAAATCGGTGGTTACTACTTCACCGACGTCGAGCTGACCAGCAAGGTGATGCGCCCAAGCCAGACCTTCAACAGCGCGATCGCCGCACTGTAAGAGCGTCAGCTTGAAGCAATAAAGGAAAACCCCGGCCACGCACCGGGGTTTTTTATATCAGCTGCACGCTGAACCCTGTGGGAGCTGGCTTGCCAGCGATTTGGCCGGCATTGACCAAGAGGCTGTCAGGTCCGGCCTCATCGCTGGCAAGCCAGCTCCCACAGGGTTCTTTGCAAGCCACACCTCCCTCTCAAGGAATACAAAATGACCTGGCAACCCCACATCACCGTCGCCACCGTCGTCGAAGACCAGGGCCGTTTCCTCTTCGTCGAAGAGTTCAAGGCCGGCAAGCACGTCTTCAACCAGCCCGCCGGGCACCTCGAAGCCAACGAGACCCTGCTCGAAGCCGCCCTGCGGGAAACCCTGGAAGAGACCGCCTGGGACGTCGAGCTGACCGGCGTGGTCGGCATCTACCTCTACACCGCCCCCAGCAACGGCGTGACCTACCAGCGCATCTGTTTTGCCGCCAAACCCGTCAAGCACCACACCGAGCGCGCCCTGGACAGCGATATCGTCCGCGCCGTCTGGCTGACCCGCGAAGAACTGCTCGCCGACCCGCAACGCTGGCGCAGCGAACTGGTGCCACAATGCCTCGACGATTACCTGGCCGGCCCGCTGCACAGCCTGGATCTGATCCGCAACTGAGCGCGCCTTTCGCCTTGCAGGACGCAGCCTGATAGAATCGTCGTCTTTTTCCAGATACGCATCCCATACCTATGTCCGAAACAGCTCTTCCCGCTCCCGAAAAGACGCGCGTCATCGTCGGCATGTCCGGCGGCGTGGACTCTTCCGTTTCCGCCGTCCTGCTCATGGAGCAGGGCTACCAGGTGGAAGGCCTGTTCATGAAGAACTGGGAAGAGGACGACGGCACCGAATACTGCACCGCCCGCGAAGACCTGGCCGACGCCCAGGCCGTGTGCGACCGCATCGGCATCAAGCTGCACACCGCCAACTTCGCCGCCGAGTACTGGGATAACGTCTTCGAACATTTCCTCGAGGAATACAAGGCCGGCCGCACCCCGAATCCGGACATCCTCTGCAACCGGGAAATCAAGTTCAAGGCGTTCCTCGACTACGCCCTGTCCCTCGGCGCCGACCTGATCGCCACCGGCCACTACGTGCGTCGCCGCGATATCGACGGCCGCACCGAACTGCTCAAGGGCCTGGACCCGAACAAGGACCAGAGCTACTTCCTCCATGCCGTCGGCGGCGAGCAGATCGCCCGTACCCTGTTCCCGGTGGGCGAGCTGGAGAAGCCGGAAGTCCGCGCCATCGCCGAGAAACACGGCCTGGCGACGGCGAAGAAGAAGGATTCCACCGGCATCTGCTTTATCGGCCAGCGCCGCTTCAGCGACTTCCTCAAGCAATACCTGCCGGCCCAGCCGGGCGAGATCCAGACCACCGAAGGCGAAGTCATCGGTCGCCACCATGGCCTGATGTACCACACCATCGGCCAGCGCCAGGGCCTCGGCATCGGGGGTCTCAAGGACGCCGGCGACGAGCCGTGGTACGTGCTGGAAAAGGACCTCGCGCGCAATGTGCTGGTGGTCGGCCAGGGCAATGAACACCCATGGCTGTTCTCCCGCGCCCTGCTCGCCTCGGACATCTTCTGGGTCAACCCGGTCGACCTGTCCGCGCCGCGCCGCCTGACCGCCAAGGTGCGCTACCGCCAGAGCGACCAGGATTGCACCCTGGAGCGCACCGAAACCGGCTACCGCGCGATCTTCGACGAGCCGCAGCGTGCGGTCACCCCCGGCCAGTCCGTGGTGTTCTACGACGGTGAGGTCTGCCTCGGCGGCGGCGTGATCGAGATCGCCGAGCCGTGGAGCCCGCGCGGATGAACCAGACCCAGGAGCAATTGATTGCCCTCGGCGGCGTGTTCCAGGCCGCCGTGCTGGTGGACCGCATCGCCCGCACCGGCTCGGTCAGCGAGGCCGACGTCGGCTGCATGCTCGGCAGCCTGCTGGTCCGCGACCCCAAGGACACCCTGGAAGTCTTCGGCGGCGACGACCTCAACCTGCGCGACGGCTACCGCGCCCTGGCCAGCGCCCTGGAGCGCGACCCCGGCAGCCTGCAGCGCGAGCCGCTGCGCTACGCCCTGTCGATGCTCGGCCTGGAGCGCCAGTTGGCCAAGCGTGGCGACATGCTGGAAACCATCGGCAACCGCCTGCCGCAGATCCAGTCCCAGGCCGACCATTTCGGCCTGGTTCACGAAAACGTCATCGCGTCGAGCGGGGCGCTGTACCAGGATACGTTGAGCACCCTGCGCCAGCGCATCCAGGTCCACGGCGACATGCGCCACCTGCAGCAGACCAACAACGCTTCGAAGATCCGCGCCCTGCTCCTGGCCGGGATCCGTGCCGCGCGCCTCTGGCGCCAGCTCGGCGGGCACCGCTGGCAGCTGGTGTTCAGCCGCCGCAAGCTGTTGCGCGAGCTCTATCCAATGCTTCGCGGCTGACAAATACCTTTTGTCAGCCACCCGACCCGGGCGCATTTTTCATGTATGATATGCGCCCTCTTAAAAGCCTGACTGTCCGAGAACACCCCATGCAGCTCTCCTCGCTCACTGCGGTTTCCCCTGTAGACGGCCGCTACGCCGGCAAAACCCAGGCCTTGCGCCCCATTTTCAGCGAATACGGCCTGATCCGTTTCCGCGCCCTGGTCGAAGTCCGCTGGCTGCAGCGCCTGGCTTCCCACCCGCAGATCGCCGAAGTCCCGGCCTTCTCCGCCGAAGCCAATGCCCTGCTGGACGGTCTGGCCAATGAGTTCGCCCTCGAGCACGCCGAGCGCGTCAAAGAGATCGAGCGCACCACCAACCACGACGTCAAGGCCATCGAGTACCTGCTCAAGGAGCAGGCCGCGAAGCTGCCGGAACTGGCCAAGGTCAGCGAATTCATCCACTTCGCCTGCACCAGCGAGGACATCAACAACCTGTCCCACGCCCTGATGCTGCGCGAAGGCCGCGACACCGTGCTGCTGCCGCTGATGCGCCAGATCGCCCAGTCGATCCGCGAGCTGGCCCACCGCTTCGCCGAAGTGCCGATGCTGTCGCGCACCCACGGCCAGCCGGCTTCGCCGACCACCCTGGGCAAGGAACTGGCCAACGTCGTGTACCGCCTGGAGCGCCAGATCGCCCAGGTTGCCGCCGTGCCACTGCTGGGCAAGATCAACGGCGCCGTGGGCAACTACAACGCCCACCTGTCGGCCTACCCGCAGATCGACTGGGAAGCCAACGCCCGCGCCTTCATCGAAGACGAACTGGGCCTGGTGTTCAACCCGTACACCACGCAGATCGAGCCGCACGACTACATCGCCGAGCTGTTCGACGCCATCGCCCGCTTCAACACCATCCTCATCGACTTCGACCGTGACGTCTGGGGCTACATCTCGCTGGGCTACTTCAAGCAGAAGACCGTTGCCGGCGAAATCGGCTCCTCGACCATGCCGCACAAGGTCAACCCGATCGACTTCGAGAACTCCGAAGGCAACCTGGGCATCGCCAACGCGCTGTTCCAGCACCTGGCCAGCAAACTGCCGGTTTCGCGCTGGCAGCGCGACCTGACCGACTCCACCGTGCTGCGCAACCTCGGTGTCGGCTTCGCCCACAGCGTGATCGCCTACGAAGCCAGCCTGAAAGGCATCGGCAAGCTGGAAATCAACACCGCGCGCATCGCCGACGACCTGGACGCCTGCTGGGAAGTCCTGGCCGAGCCGATCCAGACCGTCATGCGCCGCTACAACATCGAAAACCCCTACGAGAAGCTCAAGGAGCTGACTCGTGGCAAGGGCATCAGCCCGGAAGCACTGCAGACTTTCATCGAAGGCCTGGACATGCCTGCCGACGCTCGTGAAGAGCTGAAGAAGCTGACCCCTGCCAACTACATCGGCAACGCTGCAGAGCAAGCCAAGCGCGTCTGATCCGCGACCCGCGTTTTAACGCCCGGCCGAGCCGGGCGTTTTTATTCCTGAAAGAAAATTGTCTTTTTTCAATAGGTTAATCATGAATCCTGATATCCCACTGCAACTTCTCGGCGGTTTGACTGCGCGCCAGTTCATGCGCGACTACTGGCAGAAAAAACCGTTGCTGGTCCGTCAGGCCTTTACCGATTTCGAAAGCCCTATCGATGCCGACGAACTGGCCGGCCTCGCCCTGGAAGAAGAAGTCGAGTCGCGCCTGGTCCTGGAACACGGTGAAACCCCGTGGGAACTGCGCCGCGGCCCGTTCACCGAAGAAACCTTCGGCAGCCTGCCGGAGCGTGACTGGACCCTGCTGGTGCAATCGGTCGACCAGTTCGTTCCGGAAGTCGGCGAACTGCTGGAGCACTTCCGCTTCCTGCCGAGCTGGCGCATCGACGACGTGATGATCAGCTTCGCCACCCCGGGCGGCAGCGTTGGTCCGCACTTCGACAACTACGACGTGTTCCTGCTCCAGGGCCAGGGCAAGCGCAACTGGAAAGTCGGACAGATGTGCAACAGCGACAGCCCGCTGCTGGAGCACCCTGACCTGCGCATCCTCGCCGACTTCGAGCAGAGCGACGAGTGGACCCTGGAACCGGGCGACATGCTCTACCTGCCGCCGCGCCTGGCCCACTACGGCGTCGCCGAAGACAACTGCCTGACCTACTCGGTCGGCTTCCGCGCCCCGAGCGCCGCCGAAGTGCTGACCCACTTCACCGACTTCCTCGGCCAGTTCCTTACCGACGAAGAGCGCTACAGCGACGCCGATGCCCAGCCGGTCAGCGACGATCCGCACCAGATCCAGCACGATGCCCTCGGCCGCCTGAAAAGCCTGCTCAACGAGCACATGGGCGACGAGCGCCTGCTGCTGACCTGGTTCGGCCAGTTCATGACCGAGCCGCGCTACCCGGAACTGGTCAGCGGCGAAGAGCTGAGCGAAGCAGACCTGATCGACAGCCTGGAGCAAGGCGCGATAATCATTCGCAACCCGAGCGCGCGCCTGGCCTGGTCGGAAGTGGACGACAACCTGCTGCTGTTCGCCAGCGGCCAGAGCCGTCTGCTGCCGGGCAACCTGCGCGAGCTGCTGAAACTGATCTGCTCTGCCGATGCGCTGCACGCCGAGAACCTTGGCGACTGGCTCGGCGATGAAAACGGCCTGGAACTGGTGTGCCAGTTGATCCAGCAAGGAAGCCTGGGGTTCGCCAATGAATAAGATCAAGGTCCGTCTGGCCGACTGGCACAAGGACAATGCGGATATCCGCCGCATTCGCGAGGCGGTGTTCATCGCCGAGCAGAACGTGCCGCCGGAGCTGGAATGGGACTCGGACGACAACGAAGCCATCCATTTCCTGGCCATGGAAGACGACTACGCCATCGGCACCGCCCGCCTGCTGCTGGACGGACAGATCGGCCGGGTTTCCGTGCTCAAGGACTGGCGCGGCCTGAAAGTCGGCGATGCGCTGATGCAGGCGGCGATCATCGAAGCGCAGAACCGCGACCTGAGCCAGCAGATGCTGACGGCGCAGGTGCATGCCACGGCGTTCTATGAGCGTTTGGGGTTCCGGGTGGTCAGTGAGGAGTTCCTGGAAGCAGGCATTCCTCATGTAGACATGGTGCGCGACTCGAAACCGCTATAACAGGCAACACAAACCCCGTGTAGGAGCGTGGCTTGCCCGCGAAGGACCGCGCAGCGGTCCCAAAATGGTGTGGTCAGTGATATTTTGGGACCGCTAGCGCGGTCCTTCGCGGGCAAGCCACGCTCCTACAGCGCCAGCGTCACCACAATCACTGGAAACTTTGCCATCATGTCCACTCCACCCGCGGAGATCATGGACATGCCGCTACGCCCCCTACTCGCTTCCCTGCTTCTGGCCTTCAGCCTCAATGCTGTCGCCGCCACCGAAGTCCTGCCCCTGAACCACCGCACCAGCGCGGAAATCCTGCCGACGGCCCAGGCCTTCATCGGCCGCGACGGCACCGTCAGCGCCTTCGAGAACAAGCTTATCGTCAAGGCCGAACCCGGCAAGATCGACGAACTTCGCACCCTTCTTCGTGACCTGGACACCGCCCCGAAACGCCTGCTGATCAGCGTCGACAACGACGACAGCAACTACCAGGACAACCACGGCAACGGCCGGGTCATCCGCTACGGCACCGCCAACCGCGAAGGCGGCCTGCAACAGATCCAGGCCAGCGAAGGCACCCCGGCGCTGATCCAGATCGGCCAGAGCGTGCCCCTCACCAGCACCCAGACCGACCCCTACGGCCGCCTGCAGAGCCAGACCGAATACCGCAACGTCACCCAGGGCTTCTACGTCACCGCCAGCGTCTCGGGTGAAACCGTTCACCTGGCCATCAGCACCAACAATGACCGGATGAGCCAGGAACGTCCCGATGTAGTGAAAGTACAAAGTACCGACACGAAGGTCACCGGCAAGCTCGGCGAGTGGATCACCCTGGCCGGATTCAATCAGCAGAGCCAGGCCGACCGCTCTGCCTCGGCCATCACCTACTCCACCCAGCGCGGTGAAAACATGACTTTACGGGTAAAAGTCGACGCTTTGGACTGAACCCACGGAAATCAAGGCCTCGACCAACGGCCTTGAAACTGACTGAGGAGTCGTATTAGACCAAAGATGTAGTGAAGTGAAAAAAGCACTACAAAACATTTGACGACCTCAAATCGCAGAGGCATGATGGCCCCGCTCCCGCTAATCAGGGGCCCTGGCAAGGGCCTTCGGGTCGCGCTTCGAACTACCCCCGAGGCCGATTCGTGTCTGTACAGCCCACAAGGCGCGTTGGACGTGATCACGACTGGAACGAGGTTGTCCCGAGGGACGGAAGCGCATCAAACGGTACACGGCACACCCTGATCGAAGCAGCACGGCAACCACGAGCCAACCTGCCCGACGGACGCCCGCACCTGCTCACTTCCCCCTCCGAGCCCACATCGTTCACCGTCGCGATTTCGCCCGACTAGACTGTTTCATCGCCAGCGCGTCCCTGAGCCGCGAGCATTCGGTGCTGCCCCTGTACGACACAGCGCAGCCGACAGAGCGAACTCTTTTCACCAAGACCTATGCGACGAGGTTTATTTCCATGGCACTGACACGCGAACAGCAAATTGCAGCCCTCGAAAAAGACTGGGCCGAGAACCCGCGCTGGAAAGGCGTGACCCGTACCTACACCGCTGCCGATGTCGTCCGTCTGCGTGGTTCGATCCAGCCAGAGCACACCCTGGCTCGCCTGGGTGCGGAAAAACTGTGGAACCTGGTGACCAAGGGCGCACACCCGTCCTTCCGCCCTGAGAAAGATTTCGTCAACTGCATGGGCGCCCTGACCGGCGGCCAGGCTGTACAACAGGTCAAGGCCGGCATCCAGGCCATCTACCTGTCCGGCTGGCAAGTGGCTGCCGACAACAACTCGGCAGAATCCATGTACCCCGACCAGTCGCTGTACCCGGTGGATTCGGTTCCAACCGTGGTCAAGCGCATCAACAACTCGTTCCGTCGCGCCGACCAGATCCAGTGGAAAGCCGGCAAGAACCCGGGCGACGAAGGCTACGTCGACTACTTCGCGCCAATCGTGGCTGACGCCGAGGCCGGTTTCGGCGGCGTGCTGAACGCCTACGAGCTGATGAAGAACATGATCGAAGCAGGCGCCGCCGGCGTTCACTTCGAAGACCAGCTGGCTTCGGTGAAGAAGTGCGGTCACATGGGCGGCAAGGTACTGGTTCCGACCCAGGAAGCCGTGCAGAAGCTGACCGCTGCCCGTCTGGCAGCCGACGTTGCCGGCGTACCGACCATCATCCTGGCCCGTACCGACGCCAACGCCGCTGACCTGCTGACCAGCGACTGCGACCCGTACGACCAGCCGTTCGTAGTGGGCGACCGTACTCCGGAAGGCTTCTACAAAGTCCGCGCCGGCCTGGACCAGGCGATTGCCCGCGGCCTGGCCTACGCGCCATACGCCGACCTGATCTGGTGCGAAACCGCCAAGCCGGACCTGGACGAAGCCCGTCGCTTCGCCGAAGCGATCAAGAAGGAATACCCGGACCAGATCCTGTCCTACAACTGCTCGCCTTCCTTCAACTGGAAGAAGAACCTGGACGACGCGACCATCGCCAAGTTCCAGCGCGAACTGTCGGCCATGGGCTACAAGCACCAGTTCATCACCCTGGCCGGCATCCACAACATGTGGCATGGCATGTTCAACCTGGCGCACGACTACGCCCGCAACGACATGACCGCCTACGTCAAGCTGCAGGAGCAGGAATTCGCTGACGCTTCGAAGGGCTACACCTTCGTGGCCCACCAGCAGGAAGTCGGCACCGGCTACTTCGACGACATGACCACCGTGATCCAGGGTGGCAAATCTTCGGTTACCGCCCTCACCGGCTCCACCGAAGAAGAGCAGTTCCACTGATCTGACCGATCGGTGACTTTCGGGTGACACCTGCGGCCCGGAACCTGTGATGGGGTTCCGGGCCGCAGCTTTTCCATCCTTGGCTATGCTTGCTCGCACAGCAACGGACAAGGATCGGCCATGCCCCGCTCCGCGACACTCTGCGCCCTCGCCCTGATCGGCGGCGCCTTCTATCTATATGCAACCGGCAGCGGCCAGCCGTGGCTCGCCTTCGCAGCCAAGCCCGTTCCGGTATTAATGCTGATGATCTGGCTTGCCGGCGCTCCCGCGGGCACCTACCGTCGCTGGATCCTGATCGGCCTCGGCTTCTCGATACTCGGTGACCTGGCCCTGGCCTGGCCCGCCGACCTGTTCATCATCGGCCTGGCCGCCTTCTTCTGCGCCCACCTGGCCTACCTGCGCGCCTACCTCGATGAAACCCGCACATTCGCTCCAGGCGCCCTGCTGGTCGCAGCCGCCTGCGGCGTCGGATTGTTCACCCTGCTGGCCTGGCACGGCCTGGGCGACCTGCTGATCCCGGTGGCGGCCTACGCCCTGGTCATCAGCGCCATGCTCTGGCGCGCCCTGGCCTGCGCCGGCCTCGCCGCCCTGGGCGCCGCCAGCTTCGTGCTCTCGGACAGCCTGATCGGCATCGACCGCTTCGTCAGCCCGTTCGCCGCCGCGCCTTACCTGATCATCCTGTTCTACTGGCTGGGCCAGTGGGCCATCGCCGGATCAGCGCAGCGGCAACGATCTGCCCAACCCTTGATCCAGGCCGCAACGCCCGCGAACAAAAGCGTCTAGAACGCAGGTTGCAAATAACTTGCAGGAAGAAAAGCGATGAACTTCTTAGTTGACTCGAACAGTAGGAATAACAAGCGACCGCCAAATGATATCAATTATCATTTCGAAACTTGCAATTCTTTACAGCCTGCAAGAAACATAATTAACGAAACCGCGTCGAATCCCCGAAATACAAGGGCTACAGGCACTTACGAGCGATTTTTGTTCTTAATCCTACGAATAAATTTGCCTCGGGAATTTTACTTACACCCGCTTTACCCATAAAATCAGCGCGATAGATCCCGCTGCGACATATCGTCACTGCTCTACACTCTTTTTACGCTCAGAGACCACGTGCTCTGTTAAGGATTTCCAGCATGCCCGATTCGACCGGACTGATCGCCCACAACTGGGGTTTCGCCATTTTCCTGTTGGGTGTCGTCGGCCTCTGCGCCTTCATGCTCGGCCTGTCCAGCCTGCTCGGTAGCAAGGCCTGGGGCCGTAGCAAGAACGAACCGTTCGAATCCGGCATGCTGCCTACCGGCGGCGCCCGCCTGCGCCTGTCGGCCAAATTCTATCTGGTCGCGATGCTGTTCGTGATCTTCGATATCGAAGCCCTCTTTCTCTTTGCATGGTCTGTGTCCGTCCGCGAAAGCGGCTGGACCGGATTCGTCGAAGCTCTCGTTTTCATAGCAATTCTGTTGGCAGGTCTTGTCTACCTTTGGCGGGTCGGGGCGCTCGATTGGGCTCCCGTGGGTCGTCGCAAGCGGCAAGCGAAGCTGAAACAATGAGGCTTTGGCAATGCAATACAATCTCACCAGAATCGATCCGGATGCGCCCAACGAGCAGTATCCAATCGGAGACCGGGAAACCGTCTCCGATTCACTGCTAGAGGACCAGGTCCACAAGAACATCTTCATGGGCAAGCTCGAAGATGTGCTCAGTGGCGCGGTCAACTGGGGTCGCAAGAACTCCCTGTGGCCATACAACTTCGGCCTGTCCTGCTGCTACGTGGAGATGACCACGGCGTTCACCGCGCCGCACGACATCGCCCGTTTCGGCGCCGAAGTGATCCGGGCATCTCCGCGTCAGGCCGACTTCATGGTCGTCGCCGGCACCTGCTTCATCAAGATGGCGCCGATCATCCAGCGCCTGTACGAGCAGATGCTGGAACCGAAGTGGGTCATTTCCATGGGTTCGTGCGCCAACTCCGGCGGCATGTACGACATCTACTCGGTTGTCCAGGGGGTCGACAAGTTCCTCCCCGTGGATGTCTACGTACCTGGCTGCCCGCCTCGCCCTGAAGCATTCCTGCAAGGCCTGATGCTTCTGCAGGAGTCGATTGGCCAGGAGCGACGCCCTCTTTCCTGGGTGGTTGGCGATCAAGGCGTGTACCGCGCCGAGATGCCGGCCCAGAAAGATCTGCGTCGTGAACAGCGCATGCAGGTGACCAACCTGCGCAGCCCCGACGAAGTCTGATCCAGCGACCTGCCGCCCGTTCCCCGGAACCGGCGGCCTGGCTTCATTCTCTACGTTGACCGAAAGCGACCGAGACCATGACAGCGGACACCGCTATTTATATTCCGCCTTACAAGGCTGACGACCAGGATGTGGTCGTCGAACTGCACAACCGTTTTGGCGCAGAGGCGTTCAGCGCCCAGGACACCCGTACCGGCATGCCGGTGCTGTGGGTTGGCCGCGCCCGCCTGATCGAGATCCTCACCTTCCTGCGCAACGTCGCCAAGCCGTACAGCATGCTGTACGACCTGCACGGCGTCGACGAGCGCCTGCGCACCCAGCGCCGCGGCCTGCCGGGTGCCGACTTCACCGTGTTCTACCACCTGCTCTCGGTGGAACGTAACAGCGACGTGATGATCAAGGTCTCGCTGAGCGAAACCGACCTGAGCGTGCCGACCGTCACCGGTATCTGGCCGAACGCCAACTGGTACGAGCGCGAAGTCTGGGACATGTTCGGCATCGACTTCCCGGGCCACCCGCACCTGACCCGGATCATGATGCCGCCGACCTGGGAAGGTCACCCGCTGCGCAAGGACTTCCCGGCCCGTGCCACCGAGTTCGACCCATTCACCCTGAACCTGGCCAAGCAGCAGCTGGAAGAAGAAGCCGCGCGCTTCAATCCGGAAGCCTGGGGCATGAAGCGCCAGGGCGCGAACGAGGACTACATGTTCCTCAACCTCGGCCCTAACCACCCGTCCGCCCACGGTGCCTTCCGTATCGTCCTGCAGCTGGACGGCGAAGAGATCGTCGACTGCGTCCCGGACATCGGCTACCACCACCGTGGCGCCGAGAAAATGGCCGAGCGCCAGTCCTGGCACAGCTTCATCCCGTACACCGACCGTATCGACTACCTCGGCGGCGTGATGAACAACCTGCCGTACGTACTGGCAGTCGAGAAGCTGGCCGGGATCAAGGTGCCGCAGAAGGTCGACACCATCCGCGTGATGCTCGCCGAATTCTTCCGCATCACCAGCCACCTGCTGTTCCTGGGTACCTATATCCAGGACGTCGGCGCCATGACCCCGGTGTTCTTCACCTTCACCGACCGCCAGCGCGCCTACACCGTGATCGAGGCCATCACCGGCTTCCGCCTGCACCCGGCCTGGTACCGCATCGGTGGCGTCGCCCACGACCTGCCGCGCGGCTGGGACAAGCTGGTCAAGGACTTCGTCGAATGGCTGCCCAAGCGCCTTGACGAGTACACCAAGGCGGCCCTGCAGAACAGCATCCTCAAGGGCCGCACCATCGGCGTTGCCCAGTACAACACCAAGGAAGCCCTGGCCTGGGGCGTCACCGGTGCCGGTCTGCGTTCCACCGGCCTCGATTTCGACCTGCGCAAGGCGCGTCCTTACTCCGGCTACGAGAACTTCGAGTTCGAAGTACCGCTGGCCCACAACGGCGATGCCTACGATCGCTGCATGGTCCGTGTCGAGGAGATGCGCCAGAGTATCCGCATCATCGACCAGTGCCTGCGCAACATGCCGGAAGGCCCGTACAAGGCGGATCACCCGCTGACCACGCCGCCGCCGAAAGAGCGCACCCTGCAGCACATCGAAACCCTGATCACCCACTTCCTGCAGGTTTCGTGGGGCCCGGTCATGCCGGCCAACGAATCCTTCCAGATGATCGAGGCGACCAAGGGCATCAACAGTTACTACCTGACGAGCGACGGCGGCACCATGAGCTACCGCACCCGGATTCGCACGCCGAGCTACCCGCACCTGCAGCAGATCCCTTCGGTGATCAAGGGCAGCATGGTCGCGGACCTCATCGCGTACCTGGGCAGTATCGACTTCGTTATGGCTGACGTGGACCGCTAAGCATGAACAGCACGCTTATCCAAACCGACCGTTTCGCCCTGAGCGAAACCGAGCGCTCGGCCATCGAGCACGAGATGCATCACTACGAGGACCCGCGCGCGGCGTCCATCGAAGCCCTGAAGATCGTCCAGAAACAGCGCGGCTGGGTGCCGGACGGCGCCATCCACGCCATCGGCGAGATCCTCGGCATTCCGGCCAGCGACGTCGAAGGCGTGGCCACCTTCTATAGCCAGATCTTCCGCCAGCCGGTTGGCCGCCACATCATCCGCGTGTGCGACAGCATGGTCTGCTACATCGGCGGCCACGAGTCCGTGGTCGGCCAGATCCAGAGCGAGCTGGGCATCGGCCTCGGCCAGACCACCGCGGACGGGCGCTTCACCCTGCTGCCGGTGTGCTGCCTGGGCAACTGCGACAAGGCCCCGGCCCTGATGATCGACGACGACACCTTCGGTGACGTGCAGCCGGCCGGTGTTGCCAAATTGCTGGAGGGTTACGTATGACCATCACTTCCTTCGGCCCGGCCAACCGCATCGCGCGCAGCGCCGAGACCCACCCGCTGACCTGGCGCCTGCGTGACGACGGCGAGCCGGTATGGCTCGACGAGTACCAGGCCAAGAACGGCTACGCCGCCGCGCGTACCGCCCTGGCCCAGCTGTCCCAGGACGAGATCGTCCAGACCGTCAAGGACTCCGGCCTCAAGGGCCGTGGCGGCGCAGGCTTCCCCACCGGCGTGAAGTGGGGCCTGATGCCGAAAGACGAATCCATGAACATCCGCTACCTGCTGTGCAACGCGGACGAAATGGAGCCGAACACCTGGAAGGACCGCATGCTGATGGAGCAACAGCCCCATCTGCTGGTCGAGGGCATGCTGATCAGCGCCCGCGCCCTCAAGGCCTACCGTGGCTACATCTTCCTGCGCGGCGAGTACACCACCGCCGCCCGCAACCTGAACCGCGCCATCGATGAAGCCAAGGCCGCCGGCCTGCTGGGCAAGAACATCCTCGGCAGCGGCTTCGATTTCGAGCTGTTCGTGCACACCGGTGCCGGCCGCTACATCTGCGGTGAAGAAACCGCGCTGATCAACTCGCTGGAAGGCCGCCGCGCCAACCCGCGCTCCAAGCCGCCCTTCCCTGCCGCCGTCGGCGTCTGGGGCAAGCCGACCTGCGTGAACAACGTCGAGACCCTGTGCAACGTCCCGGCGATCGTCGCCAACGGCGTCGACTGGTACAAGTCGCTGGCCCGTGAAGGCAGCGAAGACCACGGCACCAAGCTGATGGGCTTCTCCGGCAAGGTGAAGAACCCGGGCCTGTGGGAACTGCCGTTCGGCGTCACCGCCCGCGAGCTGTTCGAAGACTACGCCGGCGGCATGCGCGACGGCTTCAAGCTCAAGTGCTGGCAGCCAGGCGGCGCCGGTACCGGCTTCCTGCTCCCCGAGCACCTGGACGCACAAATGTACGCCGGCGGCATCGCCAAGGTGGGCACCCGGATGGGTACCGGCCTGGCCATGGCGGTGGACGACAGCATCAGCATGGTCTCGCTGCTGCGCAACATGGAAGAGTTCTTCGCCCGCGAATCCTGCGGCTGGTGCACCCCGTGCCGCGACGGCCTGCCATGGAGCGTGAAGATGCTGCGCGCCCTGGAAAAAGGCCAGGGCAAGCGCGAGGACATCGACACCCTGCTGCAGCTGGTCAACTTCCTCGGCCCTGGCCGTACCTTCTGTGCTCACGCACCAGGTGCCGTCGAGCCGCTGGGCAGTGCCATCAAATACTTCCGCTCCGAGTTCGAGGCCGGTGTCGCCGCCAATCCTGGTGGTGAAACCCTGCGCCCGAACCTGGCGCAGCCGATTGTGGTCGGCGCATAAGAAGATGAAAAAGCGGGTGGTCCGTGCCGCCCGCCAGCCACGCAGGCTCGCCCGAATGATTCGCGCGAGCCGCGGGCACACCGATTTCCATTAGCCACACCCGCTCACGCGGGCCAACGAAGAACTTTGAACCATGGCCACTATCCACGTAGACGGCAAAGCGCTCGAAGTCAACGGTGCAGACAACCTGTTACAGGCCTGTCTGTCGCTCGGCCTCGACATCCCTTATTTCTGCTGGCACCCGGCGCTCGGTAGCGTCGGCGCCTGCCGGCAGTGTGCGGTCAAGCAGTACACCGACGAGAACGACACCCGTGGTCGCATCGTCATGTCCTGCATGACCCCTGCCTCCGACGGCACCTGGATTTCCATCGAGGACGAAGAGTCCAAGGCGTTCCGCGCCAGCGTCGTCGAATGGCTGATGACCAACCACCCGCACGACTGCCCGGTCTGCGAGGAAGGCGGTCACTGCCACCTGCAAGACATGACGGTAATGACCGGCCACAACGAGCGCCGCTACCGTTTCACCAAGCGTACCCACCAGAACCAGGAGCTCGGCCCGTTCATCGCCCACGAGATGAACCGCTGCATCGCCTGCTATCGCTGCGTGCGTTACTACAAGGACTACGCCGGCGGTACCGACCTGGGCGTCTACGGTGCCCACGACAACGTCTATTTCGGCCGCGTCGAGGACGGTGCCCTGGAGAGCGAATTCTCCGGCAACCTGACCGAGGTCTGCCCGACCGGTGTGTTCACCGACAAGACCCACTCCGAACGCTACAACCGTAAATGGGACATGCAGTTCGCCCCGAGCATCTGCCATGGCTGCTCCAGCGGTTGCAACATCAGCCCGGGCGAGCGCTACGGTGAACTGCGTCGCATCGAGAACCGCTTCAACGGCTCGGTGAACCAGTACTTCCTGTGCGACCGTGGCCGTTTCGGCTATGGCTACGTCAACCGCGCCGACCGCCCACGCCAGCCGCTGCTGGCCGACGGCTCCAAGCTCAGCCTGGACGCCGCCCTGGACAAGGCCGCCGACCTGCTGCGCGGCCGTAACATCGTCGGTATCGGTTCGCCCCGCGCCAGCCTGGAAAGCAACTACGGCCTGCGCGAGCTGGTCGGTGCCGAGCACTTCTACTCCGGTATGGAAGCGGCCGAGCTGGAGCGCGTGCGCCTGGTCCTGCAGGTGCTGAACGACAGCCCGCTGCCGGTGCCGACCCTGCGCGACATCGAAGACCACGACGCCGTGTTCGTCCTCGGTGAAGACCTGACCCAGACCGCTGCCCGCGTCGCCCTGGCCGTGCGCCAGGCCACCAAGGGCAAGGCCGAGGCCATGGCCGAAGCGATGAAGGTCCAGCCGTGGCTCGACGCCGCGGTGAAGAACATCGGCCAGCACGCCCTGTACCCGCTGTTCATCGCCAGCCTGGCCGAGACCAAGCTGGATGACGTCGCCGAAGAGTGCGTACACGCAGCGCCAGACGACCTGGCCCGCATCGGTTTCGCCGTGGCCCACGCCATCGACCCGAGCGCCCCTGCCGTCGAAGGCCTGGACAGCGAAGCTGCCGAGCTGGCCAAGCGCATCGCCGATGCCCTGATCGCCGCCAAGCGTCCGCTGATCGTGTCCGGTGGCTCCCTCGGCTCCAAAGCCCTGATCGAAGCGGCTGCCAACATCGCCAAGGCCCTGAAGCTGCGCGAGAAAGCCGGCTCACTCAGCCTGGTGGTCCCGGAAGCCAACAGCATCGGCATGGCCATGTTCGGTGGTGATTCCGTCGACGCCGCCCTGGACGCAGTGATCTGCGGCAAGGCCGACGCCATCGTCGTCCTGGAAAACGACCTGTACAGCCGCGTACCGGCTGCCAAGGTCGATGCCGCCTTCGCCGCCGCCAAGGTGATCATCGTTGCCGATCACTCGAAGACCGCGACCACCGACCGCGCCCACCTGGTCCTGCCGGCGGCTTCCTTCGCCGAAGGCGACGGCACCCTGGTCAGCCAGGAAGGCCGTGCCCAGCGCTTCTTCCAGGTGTTCGATCCGACCTACCTGGACAGCAGCATCCTGGTTCACGAAGGCTGGCGCTGGCTGCACGCCCTGCGTGCGACCCTGCTGAACAAGCCGGTGGACTGGACCCAACTGGACCACGTCACCAGCGCCTGCGCCACCGTTGCCCCGCAACTGGCCGGCATCGTCGATGCCGCACCGTCCGCCGCGTTCCGCATCAAGGGCATGAAACTCGCCCGTGAGCCACTGCGCTACTCCGGTCGTACTGCCATGCGCGCCAATATCAGCGTGCACGAGCCGCGTACCCCGCAGGACCAGGACACCGCGTTCGCCTTCTCCATGGAAGGTTACTCGGGCTCCGCCGAACCGCGCTCGCAAGTGCCGTTCGCCTGGTCGCCGGGCTGGAACTCGCCGCAAGCCTGGAACAAGTTCCAGGACGAGGTCGGTGGTCACCTGCGTGCAGGCGACCCGGGCACCCGCCTGATCGAGTCCCAAGGCGATCGCCTGAACTGGTTCGCCAGCGTCCCGGCGGCCTTCGCCCCGGCCCGTGGCACCTGGCAGGCCGTGCCGTTCTACCACCTGTTCGGCAGCGAGGAAAACTCCTCCCGCGCCGCCCCGGTGCAAGAGCGCATCCCGCAGCCTTACGTCGCGCTGGCCAAGTCGGAAGCCGACCGCCTGGGCGTCAACGAAGGCGCCCTGCTCAGCCTGAACGTTGCCGGCCAGACCCTGCGCCTGCCGCTGCGTATCAATGAAGAACTGGGCGCTGGCCTGGTTGCCCTGCCGAAAGGCCTGGCCGGTATTCCGCCCGCCATCTTCGGTGCATCCGTCGAAGGCCTGCAGGAGGCAGCACAATGACCTGGTTCACCCCCGAAGTGATCGATGTGATCATCGCCGTCGTCAAGGCCGTTGTGGTCCTGCTGGCGGTGGTGGTCTGCGGCGCGCTGCTCAGCTTCGTCGAGCGGCGCCTGCTGGGCTGGTGGCAGGACCGCTATGGTCCGAACCGCGTCGGCCCGTTCGGCATGTTCCAGATCGCTGCCGACATGCTGAAGATGTTCTTCAAGGAAGACTGGAACCCGCCCTTCGTCGACCGGATGATCTTCACCCTGGCACCCGTGGTGGCGATGAGCGCCCTGCTGATCGCCTTCGTGGTCATCCCGATCACCCCGACCTGGGGTGTCGCGGACCTGAACATCGGCCTGCTGTTCTTCTTCGCCATGGCCGGTCTGTCGGTCTACGCCGTGCTCTTCGCCGGCTGGTCGTCGAACAACAAGTACGCCCTGCTCGGCAGCCTGCGGGCCTCGGCCCAGACCGTGTCCTATGAAGTGTTCATGGGCCTGGCGCTGATGGGCGTGGTGGTCCAGGTCGGCTCGTTCAACATGCGCGACATCGTCGAGTACCAGGCGCAGAACCTGTGGTTCATCATTCCGCAGTTCTTCGGCTTCTGTACCTTCTTCATCGCTGGCGTGGCCGTGACTCACCGTCACCCCTTCGACCAGCCGGAAGCGGAACAGGAACTGGCCGACGGCTACCACATCGAGTATGCCGGCATGAAATGGGGCATGTTCTTCGTCGGCGAGTACATCGGCATCATCCTGGTGTCGGCGCTGCTGGTAACCCTGTTCTTCGGTGGCTGGCACGGTCCGTTCGATCTGCTGCCGCAGGTTCCGTTCCTGTGGTTCGCCCTGAAAACCGGTTTCTTCATCATGCTGTTCATCCTGCTGCGCGCCTCGATCCCGCGCCCGCGCTATGACCAGGTGATGGACTTCAGCTGGAAGTTCTGCCTGCCGCTGACCCTGATCAATTTGCTGGTGACCGCTGCGATCGTGTTGCTCAACACGCCAGCTGTTGCGGCCCAGTGAGGATTTGACCCATGTTCAAATATATTGGCGACATCGTTAAGGGCACCGGCACCCAGCTGCGCAGCCTGGTGATGGTGTTCTCCCACGGGTTCCGCAAGCGCGACACCCTGCAATACCCGGAAGAGCCGGTCTACCTGCCGCCACGCTACCGTGGCCGCATCGTCCTGACCCGCGACCCCGATGGCGAAGAGCGCTGCGTAGCGTGCAACCTGTGCGCCGTGGCCTGCCCGGTGGGTTGCATCTCGCTGCAGAAAGCCGAGACGGATGACGGACGCTGGTATCCGGAGTTCTTCCGTATCAACTTCTCGCGCTGCATTTTCTGCGGCCTCTGCGAGGAAGCCTGCCCGACCACCGCGATCCAGCTCACCCCGGATTTCGAAATGGCCGAGTTCAAACGTCAGGACCTGGTGTACGAGAAAGAAGATCTGCTGATCTCCGGCCCCGGCAAGAATCCCGACTACAACTTCTACCGTGTTGCAGGTATGGCCGTTGCCGGCAAGCCGAAAGGCGCCGCGCAGAACGAAGCCGAGCCGATCAACGTGAAGAGCTTGCTCCCTTAAGGAAGAAAGATGGAATTCGCTTTCTATTTCGCATCCGGTGTCGCCGTGGTGTCCACCCTGCGGGTGATCACCAACACCAACCCGGTGCATGCCCTGCTCTACCTGATCATTTCCCTGATCTCCGTGGCGATGACCTTCTTCGCCCTCGGTGCGCCGTTCGCCGGCGCCCTGGAAGTGATCGCCTACGCCGGTGCCATCATGGTGCTGTTCGTCTTCGTGGTGATGATGCTCAACCTGGGGCCGGCCTCGGTCGCCCAGGAGCGCGGCTGGCTGACCCCGGGCATCTGGCTCGGCCCGGTCGTGCTGGCCGGCCTGCTGCTGGCCGAACTGCTCTACGTGCTGTTCAGCACCGAGAGCGGCGGCGCCATCGGTCATACCACGGTCGACGCCAAGGCGGTCGGCATCAGCCTGTTTGGTCCTTACCTGCTGGTAGTGGAACTGGCCTCCATGCTGCTGCTCGCCGCAGCGGTCACGGCCTTCCACCTCGGCCGCAACGAGGCGAAGGAGTAATCACATGTCTGCTATCCCTCTCGAACATGGCCTCGCGGTCGCCGGCCTGCTGTTCAGCCTCGGTCTGGTCGGCCTGATGGTCCGCCGCAACATTCTCTTCGTGCTCATGAGTCTGGAAATCATGATGAACGCCTCGGCACTGGCGTTCATCGTCGCGGGCGCCCGCTGGGGCCAGCCGGATGGACAGGTGATGTTCATCCTGGTGATCAGCCTGGCAGCCGCCGAGGCCAGTATCGGCCTGGCGATCCTGCTGCAGCTGTATCGCCGCTTCCACACTCTCGATATCGATGCAGCCAGTGAGATGCGCGGATGAACCTTCTCTTCCTGACTTTCGTATTCCCCCTGATCGGCTTCCTGCTGCTGTCGTTCTCCCGTGGTCGCTTCTCGGAGAACCTCTCGGCGCTGATCGGTGTCGGCTCGATCGGCCTGTCGGCGATCGTCGCCGCCTGGGTGATCTTCCAGTTCAACGTCGCGCCACCGGAAAACGGCGTGTACTCGCAACTGCTGTGGACGTGGATGTCGGTCGACGGCTTCGCCCCGACCTTCACCCTGCACCTGGACGGCCTGTCGGTGACCATGCTCGGCGTGGTGGTCGGCGTCGGCTTCCTGATCCACCTGTTCGCCTCCTGGTACATGCGTGGTGAAGCGGGCTACTCGCGCTTCTTCTCCTACACCAACCTGTTCATTGCCAGCATGCTGTTCCTGATCCTGGGCGACAACCTGCTGTTCATCTACTTCGGTTGGGAAGGCGTGGGCCTGTGCTCGTACCTGTTGATCGGTTTCTACTACAGCAACCGCAACAACGGTAACGCGGCACTGAAAGCCTTCATCGTCACCCGTATCGGCGACGTGTTCATGGCCATCGGCCTGTTCATCCTGTTCCAGCAGCTCGGCACCCTGAACATCCAGGAACTGCTGGTGCTGGCCCCGCAGAAGTTCCAGGCGGGCGACACCTGGATGGTCCTGGCGACCCTGATGCTGCTCGGTGGTGCGGTCGGTAAATCCGCCCAGCTGCCACTGCAGACCTGGCTGGCCGACGCGATGGCCGGCCCGACCCCGGTTTCGGCACTGATCCACGCCGCGACCATGGTCACCGCCGGTGTCTACCTGATCGCCCGTACCCACGGCCTGTTCACCCTCGCGCCAGAAGTGCTGCACCTGGTCGGCGTGGTCGGCGGTGTCACCCTGGTCCTGGCCGGTTTCGCCGCCCTGGTCCAGACCGACATCAAGCGTATCCTCGCCTACTCGACCATGAGCCAGATCGGCTACATGTTCCTGGCCCTGGGCGTTGGCGCCTGGGACGCGGCGATCTTCCACCTGATGACCCACGCCTTCTTCAAGGCCCTGCTGTTCCTTGCATCGGGTGCGGTGATCGTTGCCTGCCACCACGAGCAGAACATCTTCAAGATGGGCGGCCTGTGGAAGAAACTGCCACTGGCCTACGCCAGCTTCGTGGTCGGTGGTGCGGCCCTGGCGGCCCTGCCGCTGATCACCGTGGGCTTCTACTCCAAGGACGAGATCCTCTGGGAAGCCTTCGCCAGCGGCAACACCGGCCTGCTGTACGCCGGCCTGGTCGGTGCCTTCATGACCTCGCTGTACACCTTCCGCCTGATCTTCATTGCCTTCCACGGCGAAGCCAAGACCGAAGCCCATGCCGGCCACGGTATCTCCCACTGGCTGCCGCTGGGCGTGCTGATCGTCCTGTCGACCTTCGTCGGCGCCTGGATCCACCCGCCGCTGGCCGGCGTGCTGCCGGAAAGCGCGGGCCATGCCGGCGGCGAAGCCAAGCACAGCCTGGAAATCGCCTCGGGCGCCATCGCCATCGCCGGTATCCTGCTGTCGGCCCTGCTGTTCCTCGGCAAGCGTCGCTTCGTGACTGCCGTCGCCAACAGCGGCATCGGTCGCCTGCTCTCGGCCTGGTGGTTCGCCGCCTGGGGCTTCGACTGGATCTACGACAAGCTGTTCGTCAAACCTTACCTGCTGATCAGCCATATCCTGCGCAAGGACCCGGTGGACCGCACCATCGGCCTGATCCCGCGCATGGCCCGTGGCGGCCACGCCGCCATGAGCAAGACCGAAACCGGTCAGCTGCGCTGGTACACCGCTTCCATCGCCGTCGGTGCCGTGCTGGTACTCGGCGCCGTACTGATGGCTGCGGTCTGATATGAACCTTGCGACTTTGCGAAAGGAATTGAGCCCGTCATGATTTTGCCTTGGCTGATCCTGATCCCCTTCATCGGCGGCCTGCTGTGCTGGCTGGGTGAGCGCTTCGGCGCCACCCTGCCGCGCTACATTGCGCTGCTGACCATGTCCCTGCTCCTTGGTATCGGCCTCTGGCTGTGGGCCAACGGGGACTACACCCTCGCCCCTGCCCCGGGTGCCGAGCCGCAGTGGGCCTACGAGTTCAAGGTCCTGTGGATCGAGCGCTTCGGCATCAGCCTGCACCTGGCCCTCGACGGCCTGTCGCTGCTGATGATCCTGCTCACCGGCCTGCTCGGTGTGCTGTCGGTGCTGTGCTCGTGGAAAGAGATCCAGCGCCACGTCGGCTTCTTCCACCTCAACCTGATGTGGATCCTCGGCGGCGTGGTCGGCGTGTTCCTCGCCCTCGACCTGTTCCTGTTCTTCTTCTTCTGGGAAATGATGCTGGTGCCGATGTATTTCCTCATCGCGCTCTGGGGTCACAGCTCCTCCGACGGCAAGAAGACCCGGATCTACGCAGCGACCAAGTTCTTCATCTTCACCCAGGCCAGCGGCCTGATCATGCTGGTGGCGATCCTTGGCCTGGTGCTGGTCAACTTCAACAACACCGGCGTGATCACCTTCGACTACAGCCAGCTGTTGAAAGCCAACCTGCCGGCCGGTACCGAGTACCTGCTGATGCTGGGCTTCTTCATCGCCTTCGCGGTGAAGCTGCCGGTGGTGCCGTTCCACTCCTGGCTGCCTGACGCTCACGCCCAGGCACCGACCGCCGGTTCCGTCGACCTCGCCGGTATCCTGCTGAAGACCGCGGCCTACGGCCTGCTGCGTTTCGCCCTGCCGCTGTTCCCCAACGCTTCGGCGGAGTTCGCGCCGATCGCCATGACCCTGGGTCTGATCGGGATCTTCTACGGTGCCTTCCTGGCCTTCGCGCAGACCGATATCAAGCGCCTGATCGCGTTCTCCAGCGTGTCGCACATGGGCTTCGTGCTGATCGGCATCTACTCCGGCAGCCAGCAGGCCCTGCAAGGTGCGGTGATCCAGATGCTGGCCCACGGCCTCTCGGCTGCGGCGCTGTTCATCCTCAGTGGCCAGCTGTACGAACGCCTGCACACCCGTGACATGCGCCAGATGGGCGGCCTGTGGCACCGCATCGCCTACCTGCCGGCGATCAGCCTGTTCTTCGCCGCAGCATCCCTGGGCCTGCCGGGTACCGGCAACTTCGTCGGCGAATTCCTGATCCTGCTCGGCAGCTTCGTCAGTGCCCCATGGGTCACCGTCATCGCCACCTCTGGCCTGGTGTTCGGTTCGGTCTACTCGCTGATCATGATCCACCGCGCCTACTTCGGCCCGTCGAAGTCCGACGAGGTCCTGGCCGGCATGGACAACCGCGAACTGATCATGGTGCTGGGCCTTGCGGTCCTGCTGATCGTGCTGGGCGTCTACCCGCAGCCGTTCCTCGACACCTCTGCCGCCACCATGAGTGGTGTGCAGCAGTGGCTCGGCACCGCCTTCACTCAACTCGCTTCGGCCCGGTAAGAGCGCTATGGACCTGACGATTCAACACTTTATCGCGCTTGCGCCGCTGCTGATCACCACCATCACCGTTGTCGTGGTGATGCTGGCGATCGCCTGGCGCCGCAACCACTCGCAAACCTTCCTGCTGTCGACCGTGGGCCTGAACCTGGCCCTGCTGTCGATCCTGCCGGTCCTGAAAGTCATACCCCTGGCGGTCACCCCGCTGCTGACCATCGACAAGTTCGCCTGCCTGTACATGGCGCTGATCCTGGTCGCCACCCTGGCCTGCGTGACCCTGGCGCATGCCTACCTGGGTGATGGCGGCTCGGGCTACCCGGGCAACCGCGAAGAGCTGTACCTGCTGATCCTGATGGCCGCCCTCGGCGGTCTGGTGCTGGTCTGCGCGCAACACCTGGCCGGCCTGTTCATCGGTCTGGAGCTGCTCTCGGTACCGGTCTACGGCCTGGTGGCGTATGCGTTCTTCAACAAGCGCTCGCTGGAAGCCGGCATCAAGTACATGGTGCTGTCGGCCGCCGGCTCCGCCTTCCTGCTGTTCGGCATGGCCCTGCTCTACGCCGACGCCGGCAGCCTGGCGTTCGACGCCATCGGCAAGGCCCTGGCCGCCACCAGCATGCCTAGCCTGATGGCCCAGCTGGGCCTGGGCATGATGCTGGTCGGCCTGGCCTTCAAGCTGTCGCTGGTACCGTTCCACCTGTGGACCCCGGACGTGTACGAAGGTGCTCCGGCACCGGTCGCCGCCTTCCTGGCCACCGCCAGCAAGGTCGCGGTATTCGCCGTGGTGGTCCGCCTGTACATGCTCTCCCCTGCCGCCAGCAGCGGCGTGCTGACCACCGTGCTGTCGGTGATCGCCGTCGCCTCGATCCTGGTCGGCAACCTGCTGGCCCTGACCCAGAGCAACCTCAAGCGCCTGCTGGGTTACTCGTCGATCGCCCACTTCGGTTACCTGCTGATCGCCCTGGTGGCGAGCAAGGGTCTGGCCCTGGAAGCCATCGGCGTGTACCTGGTCACCTACGTGATCACCAGCCTTGGCGCCTTCGGCGTGATCACCCTGATGTCCTCGCCGTACAATGGCCGTGACGCGGACGCCCTGTACGAGTACCGCGGCCTGTTCTGGCGCCGTCCGTACCTGACCGCCGTACTGACCGTGATGATGCTGTCGCTGGCCGGTATCCCGCTGACCGCCGGCTTCATCGGCAAGTTCTACATCATCGCTACCGGCGTCGAGTCGCAGCTGTGGTGGCTGACCGGTGCCCTGGTCATCGGTAGCGCCATCGGCGTCTTCTACTACCTGCGCGTGATGGTCACCCTGTACCTGATCGAGCCGAACCTGCGTCGTCACGATGCACCGTTCAACTGGGAGCAACGTACCGGCGGCGTCATGCTGCTGGCCATTGCCATCCTGGCCTTCGTCCTCGGCGTCTACCCGCAGCCGCTGCTGGACCTGGTGCAACACGCCGGCCTGCAACTGGTCAGCTGATCCACCTGGCAAGAACAGACACCCCGCTTCGGCGGGGTGTTTTTTTTCCAGCGCCCTTGTCCCTGGACTTCATCACGCTCAGGACGTGCCACGCTCCTGCCCGGAAAGGTCATCCCGCGCCGGGCGCAACGCGGCACGTCGCAGATCACTGTCGGCACGCGGCAAGTAAACCTCCGGATTGGGCATGCCGCTGGGCGAGAGTTCGTGGGTCATTTCGAACTCGGCACGCACCGACCAGCCACAGGCCTCCGTGGTGCATTGCAGGTAAGCCACGCGCAGGAAGATATGCCGACCTTCGCTGGTACGTATGCGCATCCTGCTCTGGCAGTGCGGGCATACGAGCTTGTAAGTACTCACTGCAGACTCCTTGCCCGCGACGGCATCCGAACACGGAAGCAGCGCACAGTGCGACCATTACGATAATTCATTCCTATTCCAATCTCCTGTAAGCTCAAAACGCCCAAGCAGAAGAAATTTCCTATGCTACGAGCGGAAATTTCTGACATTTAATTTCCCCAAACGAGTAGTGCTCAATGTTGCAAAGAGAGAGAATGCGTTTTGCGTATTTTTTTGCCGAACATTATATCAGCACCCCACAGGATTACTCGTTATGAGTATTAATGGCTTCGCTGCGGTGCTGGCACGGATGAAGCTCGTTACCCAATCGGCCACCGACTCGGGGCTTTCCGCTGCACTGGGGGTCAGCCCGCAGACGGTCAGCAGCTGGAAGGGGCGCGACAGCATTCCCTATGCGATATGCGTAGAACTCGCCAACCGCCATGGCATTTCCCTCGACTGGCTGTTGGTCGGCGAAGGCCCACGTTTTCGCGTGCACAGCCACCAGGCCATGATCCCCAGCGCCGATCCGGACTGGGAAACCCAGGTGATCACCGAATTGCGCCTGCTCAGCCCCCAGGACCAACGCGCCATTGCCCTGGCCATCCAGGAAAAGCAGCGCCTGCGCGAGCTGGAACAGCAGTTCGAAGCCATCAGCAGCCGTTTGTCACAGCTCGACCAGCAGGACTCATGAGCCCCGCAGACGCTGGATGATGTCGCGCAGGTCGGCGCCGTCCAGCCAGATCATCACTTTGATCACGATCGGGATCACCACCACGGCACCGATGAACGCCGCCTCCCCGCCTGAAAGAAACGGGCCGATCGAGCGCATCAGCGGCGTAAACAGATAGCCCACCCCCGCCGACAGCAGCAGTGACCCCATGCGCTGCCAGGCCTTCAAAAAGCCCCGCGTACTCGCGACCAGCCAGGCGCCGAGCACCGCGCCGAAGACCATATCGCCCTCCACCGCCGGCAAGGATGCGGCGAGCCCCAGCCCTACGAACAGGCTGGACAGGCTCGAGCTCGTAGGATCACTCATGAGCAACGCACCTCCCTGGCAATTCGGCTTGATGACGGAGAATGCCGTAGCGCAAGGCCTTGATCACGGCGGCCACCCGGGAATGCACGGACAGCTTGCGCAGTACATTGCTGACATGGAAGTTCACCGTGGACTCCTTGCAGTCGAGAATCTGCGAAATTTCCCAGGATGTTTTCCCGCACGAGCACCAGTACAGCACCTCTTCTTCACGGCGGGTCAGGTTGGGCGGTGCCACGCCGGTAGGGGGCGGGCTAACAGCGGAAGCGGATGACATGCGCAATCTCCTGCACGAGGCCCGGGGCTCGCCCGGGTCGGTTAACGATGGGCGAACGATACGGAGCGGCCTTGCTGTAGGACCAGTCGCACAACTTGTAGCCGGCAAAGCTACAAGTCAGTGGAATCAAGTCGCTCAACCGCGGCAGAAGAAAGTGGTGATTTAACAGCCCTTTCGTTCGTCTGACTTCACATTGCCTGCCAGACCAAATCCGTTGGAGCTGTACGATGCCGTCACCGCTGTCCTTGCATTCTTCTCTGTGCCTGCTGGGCCTGACCCTGGCCGGCAGTGCCGCCGCGCAGACGCCCGAGAGCGTCGAACTGGGCCAGGTGGTGATCCAGGGCGAAGAGCGCAATGAACTGCAGGAGGCCAATGAGCGCCTGCGCCAGGTACCCGGTGCCACCAACCTGGTGGACATGAACCGGGTCGGGCAAGGTCGGGTCGCCAGCAACCAGGACGTCCTCGCCTACCAGCCCGGGGTGTTCGCCCAGTCCGCCGGCAACGACGGCATTCGTCTGTCGATTCGCGGTTCCGGGATCAACCGCGCACCCGGGGCCCACGGCTCGGGGACCTACGTGATGTTCGACGGCCTGCCCCTGACCGGCCCCGGCGGCACGCCCTACGAGCTGTTCGAGCCGCTGTGGCTGAGCCGCGCCGAAGTCCTGCGCGGGGCCAACGGTTTCGATCGCGGCGCTCTGGCCCTCGGTGGCGCCATCGACTATGTGACCCACACCGGTTACGACGCCGCGCCCCTGCAACTGCGCTACGAAGCGGGCAGCCGTGGCTACCAGAAGCGTCATATCAGTTCCGGCCAGGTACTCGGCGACCTCGACTACTATGTCGCCCTCACCGATACCGAGTATGACGGTTACCAGGAGCACAGCAGCGGCAGCGGCAAGGGTGTCGCGGCCAATGTCGGCTACCGCTTCAATCCAAACCTGGAGACACGCTTCTACCTGCGCTACCGGGAAACCGAAAACGACCTGGCCGGGCGCCTGACCAAGGAACAGATCAAGCACCATCCACGGGACGCCAACCCGGCCTACCTGAGCCGCAACGACAGCCGTCCACAGCCCGGCGCCACCTGGCTGGCGAACAAGACCACCTTCTACCTCGACGACGATTCGCAACTGGTGGCGGGCCTGGTCTATCACGACTTTCCGATGGACCTGCGCGAAGGTCCGATGCGTCTGAAGGTGGCCTACACCGATGTCAGCGGTACCCTTGATTATCAGAGACGGCATACGCTGTTCGGTCATGAGAGCAAGACCACGATCGGCTGGCGGACGACCAAGCACCTGCCCAATAGTGGTGCCTCGCAGTATTCGCGGGTAAACGATATCGTCGGCGCCAAGACCCGGGACTTTTCCTACCAGGGTTCGGACACCGTCCTGCACGTCGGCAATGAACTGGAGCTGATTCCCGATCTCTGGCTGACCAGCGGCCTGGCGGCGATCTATACCCGGCGGGAAAGCGATGTGACCTACAGCAACGTTACCGCGGGTCCAGGCGGCAAGGTCAGCATGCATGACTGGGACTACGCCCCGCGTCTCGGCTTGCGCTACGACCTGAATCCGAGCCTGCAGTTGTACGGCAACCTCAGCCGCTCGGTGGAGCCGCCGCACCCGTGGTCGCTGATCTGGAGCGCGCCAACCCAGTACCAGCCCATCGAGCTGAAAAACCAGACCGCCACCACGCTCGAACTGGGTGCCCGGGGTGACGCGGAGCTGGGACGCTGGGATTTGGCCTGGTACTACTCCGCCGTGCGCAACGAACTGCTGATGGTGGAAATCCAGGCGCCGGTGCGCAGCGAAAGCAACGCCAGCCCGACCATCCACCAAGGCATCGAAGCCAGCCTCGACAGCACCCTCTGGCAGCGCGGCGATATCGGTCGCCTGTCGCTGCGCCAGGCCTACACCTTCAACGACTTCCACTACCGCGACGACAAGGTCTTCGGCGACAACCGCCTGCCGGGCATCCCTATGCATTACTACCAGGGCGAACTGCGCTTCGACCTGCCCAGCGGTTTCTACGCCGGGCTCAACACCACCCTGGCGTCCAGGGTCCAGGTCGATTACGCCAACAGCCGTGACGCCGATGCCTACGCCATCCTCGGCGCCACCTTCGGCTACAACGCGCCGAAGCAGGACTGGCAGACCTGGCTCGACCTGCGCAACCTGACCAACAAGCGCTACGCCGCCATCGTCGTCCCGGGCTACAACGACAACGGCGCGGATGTGGCGCGCTCGGTGCCGGGCGAAGGCTTCGGCGTGTACGCAGGCGTCTCGTACAGCTTGCGCTAGGCCTCCAGGCAAACTCTTTGGGGAAGGTCAGGCGAACCACGGGATTGTCCACCATACTGGCTGGGTCGCGCTGACCGGCCAGGCCCGGTGGCGGTGGCGTTAACGGGGCACCGCCCCCTTCCCAGGAGAAACGACGATGGCCACATTCGAGCCGGGGCAGCTGCATATCGAGCGTCATGCGCTGACCCCTAAGGACGTCAGCTACAACCTGAAGATCAGCTACGAGGTCACCCAGGACCCGAAACAGGGCAAGGGCATGCATTTCCGCATGCATGGCAGCATCCAGGACCAGAACATGGATGAATCCTTCTGGCTACCCAAGGAAGAAGCCTACAACTTTGCCCGCAACGTGACGCAGATTGCCGAAAAGTACGGGATACCCAAGGAACTCAGCAGCATCGGTTCGCAGCACAAGCACTACGACCTGATGTTCGAGGACATTCGCCAGAAGCTCAACATGCAGTCCGGCGACGCCGTGGATATCAAGCACTTCGAATGACGGGGCCGGCCCTCAAGGCGGCAACTGCACCTGGGGCCGGGTGCTGGTGAAAATCCCCCAGCTGGACACGAACAACGCGGCGATCAACGGCCCGATGACGAAGCCGTTGAGCCCGAACACCGCCAGCCCGCCGAGGGTCGAGACCAGGATCAGGTAGTCCGGCAGGCGCGTGTCCTTGCCCACCAGCAGCGGGCGCAGCAGGTTGTCCACCAGGCCGATCACGCAGACGCCGAACACCGTCAGCACCACGCCCTGCCAGAGCGCCCCGCTGAACAGGAAGTACACCGCCACCGGTCCCCAGACGATCCCCGCTCCCACGGCCGGCAGCAGCGAGAGAAACGCCATCAGCACGCCCCACAGCAGCGGGCTCGGCACATCCAGCACCCAGAAGATCAGTCCACCGAGGGCGCCCTGGGCGATAGCCACCAGCAGGTTGCCTTTCACCGTGGCCCGCACTACCCGGTTGAACTTCAGTTGCAGGCGGCGCTTCTGCTGCTCGGCCAGCGGTATTGCCTGGCGGATGCGTCGGACCAGCTCGGGGCCGTCACGCAGGAAGAAGAACAGCAGGTAAAGCATCACGCCCAGGCCAACCAGGAGCTCGAAGGTGCTCTGGCCAAAACTGTAGGCCTGGCTGGCGAAAAACTGGCTGCCCTCCACTGCGCCCTTGGTGACCTTGTCGCGCAGGCCTTCCAGGTCGCCGATACCGAGGCGTTCCAGGCCATGCTGGACGATCGGCGGCAGGACATCCTTGAAGCGCTCGATGTAGCCGGCGATATCCAGATCGCCGCTTTCGATGCGCTTGTAGATCATCCCGCCTTCCTGGACCAGCAGGCCACTGACCACGATCACCGGCAGGACCACGATCACCAGACAGGTCAGCAGGGTCACCCCGGCGGCCAGGCCGCGGCGCTGGTTGAAGCGCAGCAGCAGGCGGCGCTGCATGGGCGCGAACAGCACGCCGAGGATGACGGCCCAGAACACCGCGCCGTAGTACGGCAGGAGGATCCAGCCAAAGGCCACCGTGACCAGGACCAGCAACCCGATGAGGGTTCGTTTTTGCAATACGGTTTCGCTCATGTCGGCCCTTGCGTCGTTGAGTTACCGCCATCCCCCGTAGGAGCGTGGCTTGCCCGCGAAGGACCGCGCAGCGGTCCCAAAATCCCACTGAGCACACCATTTTGGGACCGCTGCGCGGTCCTTCGCGGGCAAGCCACGCTCCTACAGCGAGACGGCGTTGAACATTAGTGCTTTGCGCCACACAGAAAGTGCCGTTGCTCCAGATCAATAAATCGCAACCGCCCCTGCCGTAGCATCCCCGCCTTTTGCCCCCAGTGCCCCCGACCATGACCAAACCCGAACTGCTCGCCCCCGCCGGCACCCTGAAAAACATGCGCTACGCCTTCGCCTATGGTGCCGACGCGGTCTACGCCGGCCAGCCGCGCTACAGCCTGCGGGTGCGCAACAACGAGTTCGACCACGCCAACCTCGCCCTCGGCATCAAGGAAGCCCAGGCCCAGGGCAAGCAGTTCTACGTGGTGGTCAACATCGCCCCGCACAACGCCAAGCTGAAGACCTTCCTCAAGGACCTGGAGCCAGTGATCGCCATGGCCCCGGATGCGCTGATCATGTCCGACCCGGGACTGATCATGCTGGTACGCGAGCACTTCCCGCAGATGCCGATCCATCTCTCGGTGCAGGCCAACACGGTGAACTGGGCCAGCGTGAAGTTCTGGAAGAGCCTGGGCCTGACCCGGGTGATCCTGTCCCGCGAGCTGTCCCTGGAAGAGATCGACGAGATCCGCCAGCAGGTGCCGGAAATGGAACTGGAAGTCTTCGTCCATGGCGCGCTGTGCATGGCCTATTCCGGGCGTTGCCTGCTGTCCGGCTACCTCAACCGCCGCGATGCCAACCAGGGCAGTTGCACCAATGCCTGCCGCTGGAAATACACCGCCAGCGAAGCCACCGAAAACGAGACCGGCGATATCGTCCGCCAGTTCGAGCCGGAACCGACCCTGGGCCTCGGCGCACCGACCGAGCAGGTGTTCCTCCTTCAGGAAAGCAACCGCCCGGACGAAGACATGCCGGCCTTCGAGGACGAGCACGGCACCTACATCATGAACGCCAAGGACCTGCGCGCCGTGCAGCACGTCGAGCGCCTGACCCGCATGGGCGTGCATTCGCTGAAGATCGAGGGGCGGACCAAATCGCATTTCTACTGCGCCCGGACCACCCAGGTGTACCGCCAGGCCATCGACGACGCGGTGGCCGGCCGCGAATTCGACCGCTCGCTGATGCTCGACCTGGAATCCCTGGCCCAGCGCGGCTACACCGAGGGCTTCCTGCGCCGGCATGTGCATGACGAGTACCAGAACTACCAGCGCGGCAACTCGGTGTCGGACCGCCAGCAGTTCGTTGGCGAGCTGACCGGCGAACGGGTCGACGGGCTGGCGCAAGTCCAGGTGAAGAACCGCTTTGCCCTGGGCGATCACCTGGAACTGATGACCCCGGGCGGCAACTTCCATTTCGACCTGGCCGAACTGCGCGACCGCCAGGGCAACCCGTTGCAGGTCGCGCCGGGCGACGGCCATGTGGTCTACCTGCCGGTACCCGAGCAGGCAGACCTGGCCTACGGCCTGCTGATGCGCGACGTCACCGGCTGACCGCCGCCTCGACCGGCAACGGCTCGCTGATCACCTGGGAGCGGTACTGCGGGTCGGCCTTGATCTGCGCCTCGGTGAACGGCGTCGGCTGCCAGTGCTTGGCCGAGAAGGCGCGGGTCTGGTCGCTGCCATGGGGTGACGCCGCCTCGCTGGACTGGGAGAACACCAGCAGGCCTTCGGCTTTCGGGCCCTTGTCGTCGAAGGTCACCAGTTGCAGGTAGCTGGTGCCGCTGACCACCCGGCGCTTGCCCGGCGCCCCGTCGACACTCTGGATCGCGTTGTACACGCCCAGGTTGGCCGGCCCGCCATGGATCGGCGTACCGTCGGCGGCCTGCTGGATCTGCCCCCATTGCGTCGCAGGATCGGCTCCGGCCACCCGGGCCGCCGACGCCAGCGCCGCCTCGCGCAGCATCTGCGCCACCGCGGCCCGCTCCCAGGCCAGGCCACGTGGGGTGTGCTGCGGGTCGGCCGGGTTGAAGGCGACCCGCCAGAACCCGCCCTTCTCCTGCAAGACCTGCATGATGATCTGGAAATGCACCAGGCCCAGGCCGCTGTCGAGGTTGGCCCGGCCATCCCATTTGCCCAGGGCGGCGCACACGCCTTTCAGGCTCGGGTCATCACCCACACCGGAGCACCACTTGAGCAGGTCCGGTAACAACACCTCGGCCAGGTAGACCTGGTCGTCCATCACCATGCGCTTCAAATCGTCGGCGCCCAGCTTGCCCGGTCGCTCCAGGCGGCTCAGGGCGAAACGCGCGCGGGGGCCGAGGGGAATGCCGTCGCGGCTGATCAGCGGCGAGAAACCGGTCAGCGGCTGCGCCGGGTTGACCAGCCAGGCCGTGTCGTTGGCGTGCTGGACGAAATCCCCGCGGCTCAGGTGCGGCTGCATCTCTGCCGGGAAAATCCCCGGCTGCGCAGCGCGGGCATCGACCTTCCAGTCGCAGGCGCTGCGCGAGCCATCGAGCACGATCATTTCCAGGCCGGCCTTTGGATCGCTGCAACGTCCCAGCAGGTCGGCATCGACATAGGGCACCACGGACTGGTTCAGGTACAGCGCCTGGCCGCCGGCATCAGTGGCCAGGGTGTTGACCCAGGGAATGCCTTGCAACCGCTGCACCGAGGCCTGCAGCTCAGACAGGCTGCCAGCCTGGTTGAGCGCATGCCATTGCTGCAATACCCGGGTGTTGCCGAGGTTGGCGTCCTGCACGCTGAAGGCGACGCTCGAGGTCCAGTCCAGGCGCCGCGGCCACTGCACCACCGGGCCAAAGCGCGTGCTGAACAGCTCGCGGCCAACCTCCCGCAGTTGCCCATCCTCGCCCTTGACCGTGACCTTCAACTGCTGGCGGTCCATCGGTACCGACTGGCCGTCGATCAGATACCGGGTCGGGTCCTTGGGGTCCAGTTGCAAACGATGCAGGGTGAAATGCTTCGAGGCATCCACGGTGTGGGTCCAGGCCAGGTGGCGATTGAAACCGATATTCACCAGCGGCAGGCCTGGCAGCGCCGCGCCCATCACATCGAGCTGGCCAGGGATGGTCAGGTGCATCTGGTAGAAGCGCATGCCGCCGCTCCAGGGGAAATGCGGGTTGGCCAGGAGCATGCCGCGCCCTGTCGCCGAACGCTCGCTGCCCAGGGCGACGGCGTTGCTGCCGCGCTCCAGGGCGAAACGCTGCTGGTTTTCCAGGGCAATGCGGAAGTCGTTCGGATCCAGTTGCGCGAGCGCATTCGGCGGCGTTGCCCCCGCCAGCGCCTCGGCGAACTGGCCAACGCCACCTTCAACCAGCAGGCGTCGGGTCAGCTTGAGCAGGTCGAAGGCCGTGATCGGCCGCAGCCATCCGGCCTGCTGGCACTCGGCGGGCAGGCCTTGTTGCCGACGTTCGGCCAGGGCGCGGTTGAAGCCTTGGGCATAGCCTTCCAGCAATGCCTGGATCGGTGCCGGCTGCGCCTGCCAGAAGGCGGACACCGCCTGCGGGGTGTTCAACCAGCTGAAGAACAGGTCGCTGGCGAGGTTCTTGCGCTGTTCCAGGGTGCGCTGCTCCGGACCGAACCAGCGTGAACGCTGGCCATTGACCGTGACCACCTCATTGGCCAGCAGGCACAGGTTGTCCTGGCCGTAGGCATAACCGATGCCGTAGCCGAGGCCGCGGTCATCACGGGCGAGGATATGCGGGACACCGAAGGTGGTACGGCGGATTTCTGCAGACACCTGCGCGGGATTGTCCCGGGCCTGGGCGCAAAGACCGAGGCCGGCAAGCAGCACGGCCAGGCAAAGCCTGGAGGGGGAAGCAATGGCGATCACGGGAACTCCTGCCGGATCAGGGATATCGAGGACATCCTGATAGAACGAAGCTCAGATGAAAAATTTACGGTAAAGGGGTGGCTGCTTCGTTACAGGTAGGAAGACGGATTTTTTTTCCGCAAAAGTTGCAGATTTGTCGTTCTCATTCGTCTTATAGGTTGGGAGCGTCATTTGAACGCAGGACAGACAGGCTCTGAAAAGGGAGTTTTTTGTATGTACAACCAGCAACCGCAACCGGCCCAGCCGCTTCGCTACAGACGCAAGATGAATACCACACTGCAGGTCAAGAACGAGACTCCGGAAACCGAGGAGCGCGCCGGCAACGAACAGATCCGCGAACTGCTGCGGGTCTTTGGCCTGCGCACCAGCCTGATCCGCCTCAAGGTGATCGACGCCTTGCACATGGCCGATCGCGAGGGGCGCGCGATCGGCGTGCGCGGCATCCACGGCCAGCTGGAAAAGCTCGATATCCCGCTGTCGTTCCTCAGCGTACGCGAAGTGCTCAAGCGCCTGTGCGTGGAAGGCGTGATCAGCATGGGCAGCGACAAATGCTACAGCCTCAACCCGCAGGCCCGCGCCGTTCTGGAACAGGCCCCGTCACGTTGAGCGACCGGCCGGCGATCCGCCGGCCGCCCTGTTCCCTCAGGTCAGGGCTTGACCTTGCGGCGCATGATGCCGTTGATGACCACGAAGATCACCGCCAGGCCCATGGCGATGTACTGGAACATCTGCTCGGTGATCACGCCCTCCTTCTGCAGCCACGACAGGCCGAACATGGCGGCCAGCAAGACCAGGGTCATCAGGATCGAGTATTTCAGGCGTTGCCCTTGAGTCATTGGAAAATCCTTGCACAGCGATGGTAAAGGCCGGTAACTGGCCGGGCGCCATGATACATCGCAGCTTTGCGCCAGAGGATCTTTTCCCGGTTTTTTCGTCCGGCGGCAGCTGAAACCATACACGGCTCCGGGCCCACGCCCTTGTCCAGCGAGCCTCAATGCCATGTCCCCGCGCATCCTCCTCGGCAGCCTCGTGCTGTCCACCAGCCTCGGCGCCCAGGCGCTGGAAACCGAAAACCGTCCGCAAGCCGAGTTGATCGCCCTGGCCACGACCCTGGCGCAACACGCCGGCAGCAGCCAGTGGCAGTTGCTCTGGCAACGCAGCCGCGAAGCCGGGCACCTGACGCCGGGCAAGGCGGCCCACTTCACCCTCCCGGCGCAACGCATCGACGAACTGACCCGCGCCACCCTGGCCAGCCCGCACTCGGCCACGGCGGAAAAACGTACCCGCGTGCAATACCGCCGCGATTTCCAGCCGCTGGTACTGGGCAACCTTGACGGCAGCCCGCTCAGCGCCCTGTGCCTGACGGTCGACTGGCGCACCCTGCCCGAGCGCACCGGCGGCGACGCGGGGCCGTGGATGGGCCAGGTGAGCCTGCTGCTCAGCCAGCCTTGCCCTTGAGTCAACCTTGAGCAACCACACGCTCCTCACCTGGAGGGGCGTGCGGAAAAACAAGGCCCCCGCGCGCATCAGAGCGTTTCTGCCTACTTTCGGCGACCACAATACTTACAGCGCTTTGACTTCCTGGCTACCGCTCCTGACCTGCTTGCTACCTAGCGACCACTTGTACGGCTGGTCGAGAATCGATCCCACGCCACCTGGCCAGCCCAGTGCCCGCTACCCATCCTGCACAACGCTCAAGCCTCGCCTGGCCCAGACAGAGACCCTTTTGCTCACGCCGGAAATACAAGGACGTCATCATGCAATCATGTGACCTGAAGCGAATCGACATCGAGCAACTCCCCCAATCCCTGCAGATGCTCATCGAGTGCATCGGCATCGAACACGCCTACCGCCTGACCCATATCTACGGCGGGCGCCCCAAGTACATCCCCAAGCATCGCGAACGCACTTCACTGGCCGAGATCCTCCCGGCCGAGGCCCTGGAAGCCCTGATCAAGCGCTATGCCGGCATGGCCCTGGAAATTCCCAAGTGCGACCACTTCAACCGCCAGTTGCGCAACCAGCAGATCCAGGAGGAAAGCTCCAACGGCCTGTCGCGCAGCGTGCTGGCCAACAAGTACGGCCTGAGCCTGCGGCAGATCGGCAACATCCGTCGCCAGGAAGCACACTCACGCTGAACCCCGACTGCCGGGCGCCCTCCAGCGTCCGGCAACCCCCGCGCACTTTCGCGCAATCAAGAGAAGGAATTCTTGAATGTCCATCGACAGCAGCCTCATTGGCTCGGTAATCAACGCACTACCCCTGGACCGGATGATCTCCGGCCCCCTGCAGGCCATGATCCAGGCCCAGGTCACCGCCAGCAAAAGCTATGCGGACTTCCTCCTGGGCGTCTGTATCAAGGACGGCAAGGCGGTCTCCATCCAGTTCGACTATGACGAGGCCATCACCGACGAACAGGGTGTCTACAAGGGCACCATGTCGCGCAAGATGCAGATCCCGCTGCTGGCGGCGGTCGCTCACCCGAATATCGTCATCGAGGAGGGCACCATCGACTTCGAGCTGACCATCAGCCAGAGCGCCGAAGACACCAAGGAAACCAGCGGCTCCGTCGAGTTCGGTGCATCCCTGGGCTGGGGGCCGTTCAAGGTGGACATCCGCGGCCAGGCCAGCCACAAGTCGGCGCAAACCCGCAAGACCGACACCCGCGCCCGCTATGCCATCAGCACCCGCATTCGCCGCCAGGATCCACCGGAGGCACTGATGCGGGTGATCGATTTCCTCACCGAGGCGGCGACCAAGCCGATCACCTTGCCCAATAGTGAAACGACCAACCCGGACGCCCCGCCAACCGATAACGCCGTCCCCGATCCAAAGACCCAGTTGATGCCACCCAGCGCCAACTGAGCCATCGCGCAACACAAACACCGCCCCGCCTCGCGCGGGGCAACCTTTGATCCGCATAAGGAATGCCGCCCGTGGACCACACGCCGCCCAAGGAACCCATCGCCACCAGCGACCTCTGCGACATCACCCGCGGCCTGCAGGAAGCCGCTTCCGCCACCACCGGGCTGATCGCCCAGCAGTACATCAAGCTGTTCGACCAGTTCTTCGATTACGACAGCCAGCAGCTCGGTGCGCCGATGAAGGCGAAGATGGTCGAGGTGGCGATGGATGACCGGCATACCCTGAAGATCCCGCTGATTGCCCTGGTCGCGCCGCGGGGCCTGGCGCTGGAGCGGATGCAGGTGGACCTGTCGGTGAAGATCCAGAACACCCGTCCGGCCCCCGGCCAGTGCAGCGACTCGGCGCACCAGCGCTTTTTCGTCAAGGTCGGCCAGCAGAACCGCCGCCAGGGCGAGAACCGCGACCCGGACGAGGTGCAGATCCGCATGCAGTTCCAGGCCTGCGAGCCACCCGAGGCGCTGAACCGGCTGATCGAGGAATACACCAACCTGATCTCGCCTGCCCGTCACCCCGCCCCGCCTGACGATACCCCGCCTTCCGGCAACGAATTCATCGACGCCGCCACCGTGCGCTGATTCAGAAATCCCGCTTGTAGAACAGATCCAGGGAGCTGGCCACGCCGCTGGCCGCTTCCAGGTACAAGCGTTTGCTCAGCAGATAACGCAGGGCAATGGTGTTGGCCGGCTCGAACACGCCCACGCCATAGCGCAGGCTGAGTTTTTCAGTGAGGTTGCCGCTGGCGACCACGGCGGTACTCTGCCCGCTGCCTTCGGTATCCAGCTGGAAGTCCTCGATGCCCAGGCTCGACGCCAGGCTCCCGGTGATCCCCGCACTCCCCGCCAGCCCCAGGCCCAGCGCCGCCTGCGCCAGCATGTTGTTGTCTTCCCCGGTCGTGCTCAGCGGACGCCCCAGCACCAGGTACGACAGCGCCTGCTCCTGGCTCATCGCCGGCTCCGAGAACACCGTGGTGGTGGGCTGCTCGGCGCTGCCGGTAAGGCGGATGCCGGCGATGATATCGTCGGTCTTGCGGATCGCTTCGATATCCAGGTACGGCTGGTCGATGGGCCCGGCGAACAGCAGGCGGGCGCGGCGGATGGTCAGGCGCTGGCCGTAGGCGCGGTAGCGGCCGTCGGCCAGGCTCAGTTCGCCGCGGGTATCGAGATTGTCGCCGATATGCACATGGCCGAGCAGGTTGGCGGTCAGGCCGAAGCCGCTGAAGGCCAGCTTGTCCTGGCCGACCTGCACGTCGATGTCCATCGCCACCTGCATCGGCGCCTTGCCCTCCTCGGTCTGCTGGCCAACGATCACCGTGTCCTCGGAGACCTTGACCGTCGACGGCGGCAGCTCGCGCACGGTGATCGTGCCCTTGGGTACCAGCACCTTGCCGCTGACCGCCAGGCGCTCGCCTTGCAGGCTGATCTTCAGGTCCGGCGCCACTTCCAGGGCCGCATAGGGTTCGACGCTGACCGGCAGGCGCTGGCCTTGCAGGGCCAGGTTGACCATCAAGGCCTGGCCCCAGCCAATCTCGCCACTCAGGCGACCCTGGCCCAGCTCGCCGCTTTTCCAGTCACCATTGAGCTGCACCTGCTCACCGGCGATCTGCGCCCGTACAGTCAGGTCGCGCAGGCTGATCGGCAGCTCGGCCCCCGCCACTTCGCCACCCGACAACACCAGGTTGCCATTGACCAGCGGCGCCAGCAGCGTGCCGGAAATCCGTCCGCTGCCATTCAACTGGCCGGCCAGGCGCTCGACCATGGGCACGAAGGGCCGCGCCACCGCGAGGTCCAGGCCGCTCAGGTTGAAGTCGCCGCTGAGCGGCTTGTTGCGCGCCAGCGGATCGATGCGCGCATTCAGGCTCAGCTCGCCGAGGCGACCACCACGGAAGTTCACCCGGGTATCGACCCGGCGCGGGCCGAGGGTGCTGTCCAGGCGCAGGGCCTGGTAAGGGAAGTCGACCCACTGGCCCTTCTCGCGAATGCGCAGGGTGCCGCCGCTGGCATCCACCTGCACCGTGCCTTTCGGGCCGCTGGCCGGCAGGTCGAGATTGATATCGGCATTCAGTTGCCCTTGCCAGGCGAAGTCCTTCGGCAGCCATTGCGCCAGGCTTTCCAGCGGGAACTGCTTGAGGTGATAGCGAATCCGCGGCTCCGGGGCCAGGCGCTGCGGATCACCGCACAGGCTGGCCGGCCCGGAACGCCAGCAATGGGCGCCGAAATCGATCTGCCCGTTGGCCAGACGCTGCAAGGTGGCCGGCGCCTGCAAGCGCCAGTCCTGGCCGCCAGCCTTGATCTCGCCGCTGGCCAGGCGCCCGCGCCAGTCGCCTTTCTTCTGGTCGAGTTGCCCGTCCAGGCCGAGGTCGAGCTTGAGCTGCGGGCCGTCGAGGGCCAGTTGCAACTGTTGCTGGCGGATATCGCCCTGGCCCTTGGCGGTCAGGGTGCCCAACGCGGTTTCGCCGGCGCGGATGCCGCTGGCATTGAGGTTGATCAGGGCTTTCTGGGCGCCATCGAGGCGGGCATCGAGATCGAGGGATTGCAGACGGTTTTCTGCCTGGGCCAATTGGCTGCCTTGCAGTTTCAACTGACCTTGCGGCGCCTTGAGCGTGCCGGAGACATCCAGCCGACCCTTGACCTGCCCTTGCAGTTGCGGCCAGAGCTGGCCGAGGCGCGGCAGGTTCAGGTCGATCTGCCCGGCGAGGCGCTGTTGCAGGCTGCCGCTGCCATTGATCTGGTTATCGCCCAGGCGCACCTGCAAGGCGCCGAGGGTCCATTGCTCGCCGGCGCCTTCGGCCTTCAGTTGCAAGACGGCGGGCTGGCCGCGCAGACGGCCCTTGAGATCGAGGTCGGCGTTCAGCGAGAGCTTTTCGTTCTTCAGTTCGCCCTTGCTGCGCAATGGACCGGCGAGGGTGCCGGGCATCTCCTTGAGCCAGTACGCCGGGTCGAGGTTGGACAGGTCCAGCGCCGCGTCCCAGGCCACACCATCGGCGAAGGCCACGCTGACACTGCCGGCCGCCTTGCCCTGCCCGGCTTCCAGCGCCAGTTGCGGCAGGCTGATGCGGCCCAGGTCGCCCTTGAACGGGCTGCTGAGCTTGAAGGCGCCAGCGGGGCCGTCGAGGTCGCCGCTGAAATCCCCTTCATAGTTGCCATCGCGGTATTGCACCTGGGCCTTGAGCCGGTGCAGCACCACCTGCGGCGCCTCGTCCAGTGGATAAAGGCGCAGCCACGGGAAATCCTGCCAGTCGAGGGTGGCCGTGGCGGTCAGGGCATTTTCCCAGTTGGCGGTGGCGGTCAGGGCCAGGCGCTGCTCGGGGGTGGCGGTGAGGTCCAGCCCCGCCACTTCGGCGCCCTTGGCATCGACCCGGCCACGCAAGGCCAGGTTGATCGGGCCGTCTTGCGCGGCAAGATTGCCGGCGCCGACCAACTGATAGCCCGCCTTGAGGTCACCATGGGCAGTCAGTTCGAGCTGCTGGAACAGCAAGGTGTCCGGCAGGCTGGCGGCAGGCTTGAAGTCCTTGGCGCTGAGATGAACCTGCGCCGGCAGGTTTTCCACCAGCGGCTGGAGCTGGCCATCCAGGCGCCCTTGCAGGTAGCCGTTGCTGTCGGCCTGCAGGTCGAGGCTCTTCTGCAGGTCGCCCTTGACCTTCAGCGCCAGTTGCCAGGGCTGGCCATCCACCGGCGGCAACTGCAACTGGCCCTCGGCCTGCAACGGCCAGTCGCCGCTGGGTTGCAGCAGGCCTTGCAGGGTCAGGTGCAGGTCGTCGCGCTTGAGGTCCAGGCTGTCGATCTTCAGGCCTTCGCGGGTCCAGTGGGCAGTGAGGGTCAGGCCACTCAACTGCTCGGCGCCGTCCAGGCGCAACACGCCGACCTGGACTTCACCCAGCTCGATGGCCAGGGGCAGATCGAGGTCGGGGAGTTTCAGCGGGCCGCTGTCCGGATCGGTTTCGGTGGGCGCGAAGGCCAGTTCGATTTGCGCGGCGTGCAGCTTGTCGATACACAGCGTGCGGCGCAGCAGGCAGCCCGGAGTCCATTCAAGCAGCGGCGCGGTCAGTTCGACGCGGTCCTCGCCGGACTGCCAGACCAGCTTTTCCGCCTGCCACAAACCGGCCAGACGCCCCTGGAAACCGTCCACCTGCAAGCCGGGCACCAGGCCCAGGGCCCAGCGGCTGCCCGCTTGCGTACCCAGCACCAGGCCCAAGGCCAGCGCTATCAGAACCAACACTGCGAACAGGCTGATCGCACTCCATTTCGCTACCCGTTTCACAGCTCTGGTCCCATCGAGAAGTGCAGTCGAATCCCGCCGTCGTCATCCAGCGCCTTGGCCAGGTCGAGACGCAGCGGCCCCACCGGGGAGATCCAGCGCACGCCGAAGCCGACGCCGGTCTTGAGGCTGGGAAGTTCGAGATTGTTGAAGGAGTTGCCCTGGTCGACGAAGGTCGCCACCCGCCATTTATCGGCGATCTGGTACTGGTATTCGGCACTGGCCGCGACCATGTAGCGCCCGCCGATGCGGTCGCCATCGCTGTTGGTCGGCGACAGGGTCTGGTAGTCGTAGCCGCGCACGCTCTGGTCGCCACCGGCGAAGAAGCGCAACGACGGCGGAATCGACTTGTAGCCGTTGGTAGCACTGCCGCCGAACTGGGCGCGGCCGAGGAAGCGGTGCTTGTCGGCAATCGTCGTCAGGCCCTTGACCAGCACCGTGCCGTTGAACAGGTTGGTGTCGGACATCAGCCCTTCCTTGGCCACCCGCGCATCGAACTGCAGGCGGTAGCCGTTGTGCGGGTCGATGCGGTTGTCGCTGCGCAGGTAGCTGTAGCTGACGCCCGGCATCAGCAAGGTACTGAGCCCGGAATCGTCACCGAGGCGATACTCCTCGCGCTGCCATTTCAGCGACAGCACCCGCTGCCAGCCACTGGGCAGCTTGCTGTGCCACTCGGGGCCGACGGTGAGCAATTTACTCAGGGTGTCGGTGCCGGCGATCTCTTCATATTGATAGCCGCCGGCGTAGCGCAGCTTGTCGGTCAGTGGCGGATCGAGGGGCACGTCGTACCACAGGCCGATGTTCTGCCGGGGTGCGGAGATTTCGCTTTCGATCCCGTAGCTGTGGCCCTGCGGGTTGACCCAATGGCGGGTCCAGTTGGCCTTGATCCGCGGCCCGACGTCGGTCGAATACCCCAGGCCCAGGCCCATGGTCCGCGGCTTGCGCGCCTGCACGTTGACGTCCACCGGGATGCTCTGGCCTTGCGCCGCCGTGGGCGCGGCATCGACCCGCACGCCCTCGAAGTAGCCGCTGGATTGCAGGGCGTTGTTCAGTTCGGCGATCAGCTCGGAGTCGTAGGGCGTGCCTTCCTTGAACGGCACCATGCGTTGCAGCAGGTCTTCGTCGAAGGGTGAGTCACCGTCGAATTGCACCTTGCCCAGGGTGTAGCGCGGACCGCTGTCGTAGACCAGGTCGATATCGGCGACTCCGGCGGCCGGGTCCACCGACAGGCGATTTTGAGTGAAGCGGCCCTTGAAGAAACCGTAGCGCGAGGCCTGGTTCTGGATCAGGCGCTTGGCGTCCTCATAGCTGCCGTGGTTAAGCACCGCGCCGCTGCGCAGCGCCTTGCTGTCGGGAATGCGGAAGGCCTTGAGCTGGCTGGCCGGTCCCTCGATGCGCACCTTGACGTTGCGCAGGTGAATGGGCTCGCCGGGCTCGATGGTCAGGCGCAGGCGCGGGCCCTTGTCCTCGTCGCGGGGCGGCAGCACTTCGCTGCCGATCTGGGCCTGGTAGTAACCCAAGGCCTGGGCGGCTTTGCGCGCCTGCTCCTCCGCGCCACGGCTGAAGCGCAGCAGCGCCTCTTCGTCGCGCTCGCCGAGGCTACCGATATAGCCCTCGACATTGGCCTTGAGATCGTTATTGGCGGGTTTGACGCGAACGACCAGTTCGCTCTGTACGGCCATGGCAACACTGCTGGCCAGGCACAGGATCAAACCCAGGGAAAAGCGTCCTGAATACGTCATGGGCAGGGATGCTACCAGAGCAGGATGGCGACTTGCATGTCGAAAGCCGTCTGGATCAAGCCTGTGCCCGTTCGATCGCATGGGGTGCGGGGTGGAAGAACACATGTTCGCGGATCGGCCCCACCGCCACTTCGCCGATTTCCAGGTAGCCCTGGCGCCGATAGAACTCCAGGTAATGCTCGTTGCCGGTGTCCAGGACCACGCCGCGGGATGCCTCGTCCTCGGCGCACCAGTCCTGCACGGCTGCCAGCAGTTGTTCCCCGTAATGCTGGCCCTGGAACTGCGGATGGATGCCCAGCAGCGGCAGGATATGCACCGCGTCGCCGGGCAGGCAGGCGAGGAAGGCGGCGCGGTACTCGAGGTAGCGGCGAGTGCAGCGGACGCCGGCGGACAGCATCATGCGCAGGCGCCAGGCCCAGCTTTCGGTTACGCCGAGGCGGCGCACCGGCGGGGAGATCAGGGCCACGCCGATCAGGCGGTCGTCCACCAGCAGGCCGATGGCCGGCAGGTCCTGAAGGAAATGCTGGCGCACCCGCTCGCGGACCAGGGCGCGCACGCGTTGGTCGAAGCCGGGGCGTTCGGCTTCGAACAGGTAGCCGTAGGTAGGTTCGTGGCGGTAGGCATGGTAAAGCAGAGAACGCGCCTCACGGCTGTAGCCGCCGTCGAGCAAACGCACTTCGGCCGGCGCGGGGGTCGATTGGGGCATGGTCGCGGATCTCCTGATGGCAGTTGGGCATGGCTCTTTGAGGGGTGGGCTGCGCCAACGTTCCTTCCTGATGGGAGGAGTATAGACAGCGTGGACGGGGTGCTTGCGTTGTGCTGCGTGGGGGATAGGTTCCGCATCTCATGGCGGTGGTACGCAGGACACCTTCGGGTGTGCCGGGCCCCTTTCGTCCCGGTCGGCCAACCTGCGTACCGCTGCCACCTCAACTCGCTTGGCCGCGAACGGTGGTGGTTTCAAAACGAAAGGAACTCATGCATGACCACCGCAAGTCTGTTCAGGATCCTCGTATCCGTTCTCCGCCGGCGCTTTTCGCCGAACCTCCCTTCGACCTGCTTCTCCCAAACGGAGAAAAGGCAGGTGCACCCATGACCCACAACGAACGCCTGGCTTCGATCCAGGAATATGTCTGGACACTCGAATTGCTCGCCGAGGCCTTGGTCGTCTTTGGCGAGAACCTGGAGAATGGCGGGCAACCGCTGCTCAATATGCGTTGCTATGCCGGTATTCATCAGGCAGTCCGCACGCTCATTCGTCAGGCTGGGGAGTTGTGTGGGGCGTTGCTGGAGCCGGATTCGGGCGGTTGATAACAGATTGTTGATAGCCTCCTCGCCCCTGCCGATATTGTGTCCAACACACTATCCTCCGGAAGGCGGCGAAGGGGCAGTCAGCGATCTGGGAAGTACAAAGCCCAGCGCGGGGCTGGGCTTTGATCTCACTGTCGACGAACTTCCAAAATGGTCGCCCCCGGGTACTTCTCTAGGATCTTGCGCTCGGCATCGCGCTGATCGCTTCCATTCTGCAACACGTTATTCATACCATTACCGTTTTTCGCTTTGAGTTTAAAAACAAACGTGATGACTGCCATGTCGTGATCTCCGGGTGAGTTATGATCCGAATTTAGCATTGCTCCTGCCTGCAAAACCAGCATGGATGAAAAGCCAGTAGTCGGTTTGCACCATGACGTAGTAGCGTTATGCCTTTGCACAACCACCATGGATTTGGGAGAGCAACGAATGACAACACTGGCGCAAGCGCTACGAAGCTACATAGAACAGGCGCCTGACGGAGCCACTCGTCAGGAAATGAGGGACTATATCGAGCGCGAATTTCCGCTGAAGTGGAAGCCGGGTGCAGTCTCCGCTCACTTCTATGCTTGCACAGTCAACAACCCCAAGGCATACATTCACCACAAATTTGCCGATCGCTTCTTCTACAAATCCGAGGACGGTCGCTTCCATCGATACAATCCTGACCACCACGGGGTGAATACATGGGCACCCTCTACTGGTGACGGGCCAGATGACTTTGAGTCTGCGGATGAAGCTGATATAGAAGCATTAGTTGAGACGTCGATTACATTAGAGCGAGACGTCGAAACTCATCTGGTTCGCAGCCTCAATAGTATTGAGAAGGGCCTTAGCTTTGTGGACCGGCAGGTGAACATCGACGTGGGCCGGGTTGATATTATTGCCGAGGACAACGCCGGGCGCCGCGTCATCGTCGAACTCAAAGTGGGTGAAGCCAAGGATTCTGCTATAGGACAAATCGCCCGCTATATAGGGTGGTACACCCGACACGATGGCCAACGCCCTCGCGGCATACTTATCGCCAGTGAGTTCCCCGAAAGTGTCCGTTACGCTGCAGAAGCCATCCCAGACTTATCTCTCGTCGAATACAAGGTACAATTCGCTTTCAATACGATTGCAATAGATGATTAATTAATTTCAATCCTTCTTAGGACTGGGCGGTGGTGGAGGTGCTTTTGGCGGTTGCGGTGGTAGCACGTTTCTCGTCCGCTCAGGGTTTACATTCATCCCGTCGTTAACGTGCTTACGTTCCAAAATGAGATGTCTAGTGTTTTGATCATTCATTGCACAACCTCCTGTGGTTCAAGAAATTCCACCCATTGCACATCATTATTAGCGACCATGAGATAGGTCACACCTTCCTGAGGTGAAGCACCACCTGCGGTGATCCAAGTAGGGAACTCCATTAAAAAATGTCCGTCTGCTGGCTCCGCCGGCCATGCCAAGGGATATCCCATCAACCGGCGACCGTCCTTGAAATTCAAGACCACTCCTCGATCGGGAAAACGCAGAAATGCATAGCGCCACTCACCAACCGATGCACGTGAGGTGAGCCCCACTCTCCTTGCAAACTTGTATAAAACATCATGTTGCGAAAGATAAGCAAGGGCGAGACCAAATGCTACAGCAAACGCTAACGACCAGGCAGTCGCAACGTTGTCACTCCAAACCCCAATCGTGAACCATCCGCCGATCCATATCGCGAATGCAGCTAAACCATCGACCAATAGCTTGATTAGACCAGTACAGATCAGCGCTTGGATGACATGTTCGAACTGAGTTGGCTTCTTCGCATCCGCCAGCCAGTAGAAGACAATCATCATCACAAACCCGGGCAGCAGAGCCTGCAAAATCGGCATCACCTCTCCTGCGATTTCTCCCATAAAACTAACCTGGCTCCAAGATTGGATCCAGAATAGCCATTTCCTGATTGCCTATCTAGCGTGGGTGGAAGGCGCTGGGTGAATAGCGGTTCCTGCGTCGGACCAAATGGTAGCCAGCCTCAGAGGGGGCGGTGCCAAGCCCTAAGACTGGCCCCTGCCGCCCGACTCGGCTAGCATCCAGCCTTTTCCTCAGGATTGTCCTTCCATGAAGATCGTCTCGTTCAACATCAACGGCCTGCGCGCCCGGCCCCATCAGTTGGCGGCGTTGATCGACAAGCACCAGCCGGATGTGATCGGCCTGCAGGAAACCAAGGTCTCCGACGATCAGTTCCCCCTCGCTGACGTCCAGGCCCTCGGTTACCACGTGCATTACCACGGCCAGAAAGGCCATTACGGCGTCGCCCTGCTCTCGCGCCAGGCGCCGCTGAGCCTGGTCAAGGGCTTCTCCACCGATGAAGAGGACGCCCAGCGCCGCTTTATCTGGGGCACCTTCGCCGATGACCAGGGCAACCCGGTAACCATCATGAACGGCTACTTCCCCCAGGGCGAAAGCCGCGACCACCCCACCAAGTTCCCGGCCAAGCAACGCTTCTACGCCGACCTGCAAAACCTGCTGGAAAGCGAGTTCAAGAACGACCAGCCGCTGATCGTCATGGGCGATGTGAACATCTCCCCGGAAGACAGCGATATCGGCATCGGCCCGGACAACGCCAAGCGCTGGCTGAAAACCGGCAAGTGCAGCTTCCTGCCGGAAGAGCGCGAGTGGATGGCGAAGCTGAAAGGCTGGGGCCTGACCGACAGCTTCCGCCACCTGCACCCGGAAGTGGTCGATCAGTTCAGCTGGTTCGACTATCGCAGCCGGGGTTTCGAGGATGAGCCGAAGCGCGGGCTGCGGATCGATTTGATCATGGCGTCCAATGCGCTGCTGCCGCGGGTCAAGGCTGCCGGGGTGGACTATGAACTGCGCGGGATGGAGAAGCCGTCCGACCATGCGCCGATCTGGCTTGAATTGAGCTGACAACACAAACCCTGTGGGAGCTGGCTTGCCAGCGATGAGGCCCGACCTGACACCCTTGTTGTCAGTGCCGGCCAAATCGCTGGCAAGCCAGCTCCCACAGGGGCCTGCGTCGTGGCCGTCATCTTTATTTCATCTTTCCGTCTTAATCTGCCGCCACCTTCGTCCATTCGAGAGTGCCCTTCGGCAATGATCCGCGCCTGCGCCCTGCTCCTCGCCCTGCTCGCCCCCCTGGCGGTTGCCGATACCCTGCGCATCCAGGGTTCCAACACCATCGGCGCAGCCCTGGCTCCGGCATTGGTGCGCGGGCTGCTGGAGAGCAAGGGCATCAGCGATATCCGCAGTGAGCCCGGCACCCAGGCCAATGAGGTGCGCATCAGCGGCGGCACCATCCAGGTGGACATCGCCGCCCACGGCAGCAGCACCGGTTTCGCCGCGCTCAAGGCCGGCAGCGCCGACCTGGCTGCCGCTTCACGCCCGATCAAGGACAGCGAGCAAACCGAACTCCAGGCCCTCGGCAACCTGACCAGCGCCGAGGCCGAGCAGGTCATCGGCCTCGACGGCGTCGCCGTGCTGGTCCACCCGGACAACCCCCTGCCGCAACTGACCATCGAGCAACTGGCGAAGATCTTTTCCGGACAGATCAGCACCTGGGAAGAACTCGGCGTCGGCGGCGGCCCCATCAGCCTGTACGCCCGCGACGACCGCTCCGGCACCTGGGAAACCTTCAAGAGCCTGGTGCTCGACCCGCAACACCGCACCCTGGCCGACACCACCCAGCGTTTCGAGTCCGGCGAAGAACTCACCCAGGCCGTACGCAACGATCGCCATGCCATCGGCTTCAGCAGCCTGTCCACGGTCCACGGCGCACGGGTGCTGGCCATCGCCGACGGTGCTTCGCGGCCCATGCTGCCAAGCCCGGAACAGATCGCCAGCGAGGACTATCCGCTGTCGCGCCGCCTTTACTTCTATCTACCGCCCTCCCAGAGCAATCCCCTCGCCCGCGCCCTGCTCGACTTCACCCAGAGCCCGAAGGGCCAGGCCATCGTCGCCAGCAGCGGTTTCATCGACCAGCGCGTGCGCACCATCAGCGAACCGCCGCAGGCGGACATGCCGCCGAGCTACCGCAACCTGTCCAGCGAAGCCCGTCGCCTGTCGGTCAACTTCCGCTTCCAGGAAGGCAGCGCGACCCTCGATAACAAGGCCCTGCGCGATATCCAGCGCCTGGTCGAGTACCTCAGGCAGAACCGCAAGCTCGACGACAAGGTGGTGCTGGTGGGCTTCGGCGATGCCAAGGACGACGCCCGCCGCGCTGACCTGCTTTCGCGCCTGCGGGCCATGGCGGTACGCCGCGAGCTGGTGCGCGAAGGCGTGACCCTGCGCGACGTGATCGGCCTCGGTGCCGAACTGCCGGTGGCGGCCAATACCGACACCCAGGGCCGGATCCGCAATCGCCGTGTCGAAGCCTGGGTCTACTGAAGGAAACTTCGCCAGCTCTTGTAAGACCTTGTAACGCTCTCGCCCTGACCCGTGCCAATCCCCGGCTAGTCTGAAAGGTGTGACGCCGGGCCCCTCTGACGGTCATTCGACCGCCATGTCGGAGTCACTTCCACGACATTGGGAGGGGCTCATGACAGCTCTGCATGATTTCATCAATGCCGAATTCCTCGGCACCAGCAGCCTGCTCTGGCTGGCATTCGTCGTTATCGTCATCGCCCTGCTGGTCTTCGACCTCGGGGTGTTGCACCGTGACCAGCGCGAAATCGAGATGCGCGAAAGCCTGCTGCTCTACGCCGGGTATTTCAGCGTCGGCCTGATGTTCGGCGGCTGGATCTGGTACGAGCTGGGGGCGCAGAGCGCGCTGGAGTTCTACACCGGGTTGCTGGTGGAACAGTCGCTGTCGATGGACAACGTCTTCGTCATGGCGATGATCTTCGGCTTCTTCGGCATCCCCCGGCGCTACCAGCACCGCGTGCTGTTCTGGGGGATCCTCGGGGTGGTGGTGCTGCGGGCGATCATGATCGGCGTGGGCAGCGCGCTGGTGAAGGAATTCGAGTGGATCCTCTACGTGTTCGGCGCCTTCCTGCTGATCACCGGGGTGAAGATGCTGTTCAGCCGCGAGGACGCGCACCCGGACCTGGCCAACAACCCGCTGATCAGGTTCATCAAGAAGCATGTGCGGGTCACCGACCGCCTGCATGACGCGCACTTCTTCGTGCGCCTGACGCCACCGGGCGGGTCGAAGGCGATCCTGTACGCAACGCCGCTGTTCCTGGCGCTGGTGCTGATCGAACTGGCCGACCTGGTGTTCGCGGTGGACAGCGTGCCGGCGATCTTCTCGATCACCCAGGATCCGTTCATCGTCTATACGTCGAACATCTTTGCGATTCTTGGATTGCGGGCGCTGTACTTCGCGCTGGCGGCGTTGATGCACCGGTTCGTGTACCTGAAGTACGCGCTGGCGCTGGTGCTGATCTTCATTGGCGGGAAGATCTTCCTGCACGGCTTCATCGGCAAGATCCCGGCGCTGGTGTCGCTGGGGGTGACCTTCGGGTTGCTGGCGGGTGGGGTGGTGCTGTCGCTGTTCAAGACCCGGGATGAGAAAACGCCCCAGAAAGAAGGCTGATCGCTGAACCTGTGGGAGCTGGCTTGTCGGACCGCCGAACCGCAGCGATTGCTATGGTGAATTCACTACAGCTATCGCTGGCAAGCCAGCTCCCACAGGGGACAGTGCAGGCCTTCAAAATGGATCAGTGGCTGCTGCGCAGCATCTCCTTCGGCACATACTTGCCGATCTCGTACTTGCCGATCGCCGCCCGGTGCACCTCATCCGGGCCATCGGCCAGGCGCAAGGTGCGCTGCATCGCATACATGTAGGCCAGCGGGAAGTCTCCGGACACCCCGGCGCCACCATGGATCTGGATCGCCCGGTCGATCACCTTCAACGCCACGTTCGGCGCCACCACCTTGATCTGCGCGATCTCGCTGCGGGCCACCTTGTTGCCCACGGTGTCCATCATGAACGCCGCCTTCAAGGTCAGCAGGCGAGCCATGTCGATCTCCATCCGCGAGTCGGCGATCTTGTCGATGTTGCCGCCCAGCCGCGCCAGCGGACGACCGAAGGCCGTGCGCTCCACCGAACGCTTGCACATCAGTTCCAGCGCGCGCTCGGCCATGCCGATCGAACGCATGCAGTGGTGAATCCGCCCCGGGCCAAGGCGCCCCTGGGCGATCTCGAAACCACGGCCCTCGCCCAGCAGCACGTTTTCGTACGGCACCCGCACATTCTCGAACAGCACCTCGGCATGCCCGTGCGGCGCATCGTCATAGCCGAACACCGGCAGCGGCCGGACGATCTTCACACCCGGGGCATCGGTGGGCACGAGGATCATCGAATGCTGCTGGTGCCGCGGATTGTCCGGGTTGCTCAGGCCCATGAAGATCATCACCTTGCAACGCGGGTCGCAGGCGCCGGAAGTCCACCATTTGCGCCCGTTGATCACCCACTCATCTCCCTGGCGCTCGGCGCGGGCGGCCATGTTGGTGGCGTCCGACGACGCTACGTCGGGCTCGGTCATGGCGAAGGCGGAACGGATGTCACCGCGCAACAGCGGTTCCAGCCATTGGCGCTTCTGCTCCTCGCTGCCGTAACGCACCAGCACTTCCATATTGCCGGTGTCCGGCGCCGAGCAGTTGAACGGTTCCGGCCCGAGCAGCGAGCGGCCCATGATCTCGGCCAGCGGCGCGTATTCCAGGTTGGTCAGGCCGGCGCCCAGTTCCGACTCGGGCAGGAACAGGTTCCACAGGCCCTCGGCCTTCGCCTTGTTCTTCAGTTCTTCCATGATCGCCGTCGGCTGCCAGCGATCACCCTCGGCGACCTGTTGCTCGAACACCGCCTCGGCGGGATAGACATAGGTGTCCATGAACGCCGTGACGCGTTCGCGCAGGGCCTGGACCTTGGGTGTGTAGGCGAAATCCATGAGCAGTACCTTCTTCGTGAAAGGGATCTGGAAAGGATGCTAGATCACCGATCAAAATCCACCTAGTCTATTTTCGGCGTGTATAAACATTCATAACCGATATATGATCGGCCGATAACACCAACAAGAGCGGTGCCCATGAACCTGAACAAGGTCGACCTGAATCTGTTCATCGTTTTCGATGCGATCTACACCGAAGCCAACCTGACCCGTGCCGGGCAGATCGTCGGCATCACCCAGCCGGCGGTGTCCAACGCCCTGGCGCGGTTGCGCGAGACCTTCAACGATCCGCTGTTCGTGCGCACCGCCCAGGGTATGGTGCCGACGCCCATGGCGCAGAACATCATCGGCCCGGTGCGCAACGCCCTGTCGCTGCTGCGGGTGTCGGTGCAGGAAAGCCGCATCTTCAACCCGCTGCAGGCCAACAAGACCTTCCGCATCAGCATGACCGACCTCACCGAGGCGGTGATCCTGCCGCCGCTGTTCCAGCGCCTGCGCCGCCTGGCCCCGGCGGTGGTGATCGAGAGTTTCCTGTGCAAACGCCGCGAAACCACCAAGGAACTGGCCGCCGGGCGCCTGGACTTCGCCGTGGATGCGCCGCTCAACACCGACCCGCAGGTACGCCACGTCAAGCTGATGCAGGACCAGTACGTCTGCGCCCTGCGCCAGGGGCATCCGATGGCGAAAGACAAGATCAGCCTCGACGAGTACATGGGCATGACCCATATCCATATCTCCAGCCGCCGTAATGGCCTGGGTTATGTGGACCTGGCGCTGGGCAAGATGGGGCTGCAGCGGCGCATTGCCCTGCGCTCGCAGCATTACCTGATGGCGTCCCAGGTGCTGCAGCAGACCGATATGGTGATGACCGTGCCGGAGCGCTTTGCCCGGCGCCACCAACTGAACTACGTGCGTTTGCCGGTGAACGATGTGCCGCCGCTGGAAACCCATCTGTACTGGCATGAAAGCACCGACCAGGACCCGGCCAACCGCTGGATGCGCGAGCAGATGATCGAGTTGTGCCAGGCGGTGGTGGCGCAGGATGAGCGGGAGGCGAAGCAGTAGCAGGCGGGAGCCGGTCTGCGGCAGGGAGTGCGTGGTTCCCTGCCCCGGACCGGCTTGTTGCTCAAGGTGTTCTCGAGGGCCCTATCGCTGGCAAGCCAGCTTCCACAGGGTCAGCGTAGTAAGCGGGCCCACCGTTTGACTCCAGGCCCAGGGGGGACTGGCTTGCCAGCGATAGGGCCCTCGAGAACAGAAGATCAGAAGGTCATTTCCTTCACATCGTCAGCCACGATCAGCTTGCCCGCGGTCTTCTCGATGATTTCCTCGACACTCACCCCCGGCGCCGTCTCCTTGAGGATGAACGCGCCGTTCTCGATCTCCAGGTAAGCCAGGTCGGTGAGCACCTTGCGGATACAGCCGGCGCCGGTCAGCGGCAGGCTGCAGCGCGGCAGCAGCTTGGATTCGCCGTCCTTGGAAGCGTGGGTCATGGTGACGATGATGTTCTCGGCACCGGCCACCAGGTCCATCGCCCCGCCCATGCCCTTGACCAGCTTGCCGGGGATCATCCAGGAGGCGATGTTGCCCTCCACGTCCACTTCGAAAGCGCCGAGCACGGTGAGGTCGACATGCCCGCCGCGGATCATCGCGAAGGATTCGGCCGAGTTGAAGATCGACGCGCCACGGCGGGCGGTCACGGTCTGCTTGCCGGCGTTGATCATGTCGGCGTCGAGCTGGCTTTCGGTGGGGAATTCGCCCATGCCGAGCAGGCCGTTTTCCGATTGCAGCATCACGTCCATATCCGCCGGAACGTAGTTGGCCACCAGGGTCGGGATGCCGATGCCGAGGTTGACGTAGTAACCGTCCTTGAGTTCGCGGGCGACGCGCTGGGCCATTTGTTCGCGGGTAAGTGCCATGGTCAGGATCTCTTTGTTGTTCTGGGGACGGGTCAGGCTTTGACGGTGCGCTTTTCGATGCGCTTCTCGAAGGTGCCGACGATGACCCGGTCGACATAGATGCCCGGGGTATGGATCTCGGTCGGCAGCAGGACGCCTGGCTCGACGATTTCCTCGACCTCGACCACGGTGATCCTGCCGGCGGTGGCAGCCAGCGGGTTGAAGTTCTGGGCGGTGTTGCGGTACACCACGTTGCCGTAGTGGTCGGCTTTCCAGCCCTTGACGATGGCGAAGTCGCCGGTGATGGCTTCTTCGAGGATGTAGTGGCGGCCGTTGAACTGGCGCACTTCCTTGCCCTCGGCGACCGGGGTGCCGTAGCCGGTGGCGGTGTAGAAGGCCGGGATCCCGGCGCCGCCGGCGCGCATCTTCTCGGCGAGGGTGCCTTGCGGGGTCAGTTCCACTTCCAGTTCGCCGCTGAGCAACTGGCGTTCGAATTCGGCGTTTTCGCCAACATAGGAGGCGATCATCTTGCGGATCTGGCGGTCTTCCAGCAGCACGCCGAGGCCGAAGCCGTCGACGCCGCAGTTGTTGGAGACCACGGTCAGGCCGGTGACGCCGCGGCGCTTGATTTCGGCGATGAGGTTCTCGGGGATGCCGCACAGGCCGAAGCCGCCGGCCAGTACCGTCATGTCGTCGGTCAAGCCTTCGAGGGCCTGTTCATAGGTTGCTACGCGCTTGTCCAGTCCGGCCATGTGATCCGCCTTGTTGTCGTTGTTGGGGCTTGCTTTGGGCTTGAACGGATCTTCCTCCTTGGGCACTGATTTGTTAATTTTGTTTTTCTCATTGATTGATTTGGAATTCAAAACAATCCCATGAACCTCAAGCAACTACGGGCGTTCGTCGCCGTCGCCACCTACCAGAGCTTCGCCCAGGCGGGCGAGCATCTGCACCTTTCGCAGCCAGCGCTGAGCCTGACCATCAAGGGGCTTGAAGAGCAGTTGGGTGGCGCCCTGCTCAGCCGCACCACCCGCAGCGTCAGCCTGACCCCGGAGGGCGAGGTGCTGCTGCCCCTGGCCCGGCGCCTGCTGGCGGACTGGGACAACACCGAGGAGCTGCTGCGCCAGCACTTCACCCTGCAACTGGGGCGGGTATCGGTGGCGGCCATGCCGGCCTTTGCCGGCAACCTGCTGCCTCCGGTGCTCAAGCTGTTTCGCCAGCGCTACCCGCGGGTAAACGTCACGGTGCATGACGTGATCAATGAACAGGTGCTGGAGCTGGTGCGCAACCGCCGGGTCGAGCTGGGGATAGGTTTCGAGCCGGAGGCCAGCGAGCCGTTGCTGTTCCGCCCCTTGTACCTGGACCGTTTCGTTGCGGTGGTGCCGAAGGATTCACCACTGGCCGGGCAGGCGCAGGTGAGCTGGACGGAGCTGCTGCGCCAGGACTTCATCGCCCTGCAACGACCGTCGGCGGTGCGCTTGCTGCTGGAGCGGCATGTGGCGGCGGATCACGGTCGGCTGGCGGTGGCGTTCGAGAGTCACCAGTTGTCTACCATTGGCCGGATGGTGGCCAATGGGTTGGGCGTCAGTGCGGTGCCGGCGTTGTGCATCGGGCAGATGCGCGAACTGGGCGCGCAGTGCGTGGCGCTGGTGGAGCCGGTGGTGGAGCGGCGGATCGGGGTGATGATGCTGGCGGATCACAAGCTGTCGGCGGCGGCGCAGGCGGTTTTGGAGGTATTGGTGGCTGAGGTCACCGATCCTGGTTGTGATTTGTGGTGTGGCTGATGGCCTCATCGCTGGCAAGCCAGCTCCCACAGGTATCGCGTGCACCGCATAACCCTGTGGGAGCTGGCTTGCCAGCGATAGGGCCATCAGCCACAAAGAAAATTCAGGAGGAGTTTCACAGATGAGAACGACAACACTCGGCAACCACCAGGTCCCGGTCATCGGCCAGGGCACCTGGTACATGGGCGAGGACCCGGGCAAGCGGCGCAGCGAAGTCGCTGCCCTGCAACAAGGTATCGACCTCGGACTGACCCTGATCGATACCGCGGAGATGTACGCCGAAGGCGGCGCCGAGGAAGTGGTCGGCGAAGCCCTGGCCGGGCGCCGCGAGCAGGTCTACCTGGTCAGCAAGGTCTACCCGCACAACGCCAGCCGCAAGGGCGCCATCGCCGCCTGCGAACGCAGCCTGCAACGCCTGGCCACCGACCACATCGACCTCTACCTGCTGCACTGGCGCGGCCAGTATCCGCTGGAAGAAACCGTCGACGCCTTCGAGCGCCTGCGCGAGGCCGGCAAGATCGGGCGCTGGGGCGTGTCGAACTTCGATACCGACGATATGCGCGAGCTGGACAACCCGGCCTGCGCCACCAACCAGGTGCTGTACAACCCGCAGCAGCGCGGCATCGAGTTCGACCTGCTGCCCTGGTGCCGCGAACATCAGGTGCCGGTCATGGCCTACTGTCCGCTGGCCCAGGCCGGACGCCTGTTGAATCATCCGGTGTTGGCGAAAATCGCTGAACAGCATGGCGTGACGCCTGCCCAGGTCAGCCTGGCCTGGGTCACCCGCAATGACGGGGTGATCGCCATTCCCAAGGCCGTGGAACCGCGCCACGTCCAGCTCAATGCCGGGGCCGGCAAGCTGGTACTCAAGGCCGAGGACCTGCAGGCCATCGACCAGGCCTTCCCGGCGCCTACCCGCAAGCAGCGCCTGGCGATGGTCTGAGCATCACTGGCTGAACTTGACCCCGAGCGTGATCGCATGCCAGGTCGTCAGCGCCAGACCCGCCAGCAGGAACGCCGCCGGTATTGGCAACAACGCCAGCATCGGCGTCAGGCGCTGGCCGGTCCGCCGGATAAACATCCCCACCGCGGCGATGGCCACGACAAAGCCCATGGTCAACGCCCATCCGAATTCACTCATTGCGACTCATCCATACCCTGTAATCGACTGCGACTTTGAAAGGGGGGTATTTATAGAGCTACAAAAAAACCAATGATATGGATTTCTCCTTACATACTTTTCAAAGTGTTGCATGCCTCAAGGCACTCAATGAAAGTCCCGACTGCGTACATCCAGCCCGCTCAATAGCGGGCTGAGATCTTCCATTCGCCGGGCAATGAGATGGCGCACGCCCTCGGCGAATTCCAGCTTGCCGCGCACCTGCATCAGTTGCGAGCCCACCAGCACCCGGCGCTGGCGCTCGGCCAGATCGCGCCAGACCACCACGTTGAGCATGCCGAATTCGTCTTCAAGGGTGACGAAGGTCACGCCACTGGCGGTCTGCGGCCGCTGCCGCCCCACTACCAGCCCGGCAACGCTGATGCTGTCGCCGTGCTCGACATCGTCCAGCGCCCGCGAACTGCGGCAACCCATGGCGGTGAGGCGGCGGCGCAGCAGGCTCAGTGGATGCGGACCAAGGGTGGTGCCGATGCTGTTGTAGTCGGCGAACAGGTCCTCACCCACGCTTGGCGCAGGTAGCGCCACCGCGACTTCGGGCGTTGGCTCGACGGCAGCGAACAACGGTAGTTGCGCCTGCACCGCCGCCACTTCCCAGCGCGCCTGGTAACGGTGCCCGGCCAGCGCGGCAAGGGCTCCGGCATCGGCGAGCAGGTCGCGGGCGCGGCCGTCGAGTCCGGCGCGCAGGCACAGGTCGCCGACATCGCGGAATGCCTGCATCTCTCGCACCCTGGTCAGGCGCAAGGCATCGTCTTCGCGAAACCCGCGAATCTGCCGCAGCCCGATACGCAGCGCCAACGCGCCACCCTCCCCCGGCTCCAGGCTGCAATCCCAATGGCTGTGATGGACATCCAGCGGACGGATCTCGATGCGGTGCCGGCGGGCGTCCTGGAGAATCTGGTCCGGACTGTAGAAACCCATGGGCCAGCTGTTAATCAGGGCGCAGGCGAAGATCGCCGGCTCATGGCACTTGAGCCAGCAACTGGCGTAGGTCAACAGGGCGAAGCTGGCGGCGTGGGATTCGGGGAAGCCGTAGCTGCCAAAGCCCTTGATCTGCTCGAAGATGCGCTCGGCGAATTCCAGGTCGTAGCCGTTGCGCAACATGCCCTCGGTGAGGCGGATGCGGTGCGGCTCCAGCCCGCCATGACGCTTCCAGGCGGCCATGGAACGACGCAGTTCGTCCGCTTCGCCGGGGGTGAAGTCGGCGGCGACGATGGCCAGGGACATGACCTGCTCCTGGAACAGCGGTACGCCAAGGGTCCGCTCGAAGACCGCCCTGAGCTTCTCCGAGGGGTAGACCACCTCTTCTTCATCGTTGCGCCGGCGCAGGTAGGGATGAACCATATCCCCCTGGATCGGCCCCGGCCGCACGATCGCCACCTGGATCACCAGGTCGTAGAACGTCTGCGGCCTGAGCCTCGGCAACATGGCCATCTGCGCCCGCGATTCGATCTGGAACACGCCGATGGTGTCGGCGCGGCTGATCATGTCGTAGGTGGGGCGGTCGTCCGCCGGAATTGCGGCAATGCTCAGGCGCTTGCCGCGATGCACTTCGTAGAGATCAAAACAGCGACGCAAGGCGCTGAGCATGCCCAAGGCCAGTACATCGACCTTGAGCAGGCCCATCATGTCGAGGTCGTCCTTGTCCCACTGGATTACCGTGCGCTCTTGCATGGCGGCGTTTTCCACCGGCACCAGGGTATCCAGCGGCTGCTCGCTGATGACGAAGCCGCCGGGGTGCTGGGACAGGTGCCGGGGGAAGCCCATCAGCTCGCCGGTCAGGGTCAGGACCCGGTGCAGCAGCGGGCTGTCCGGGTCGAAGCCGGCTTCCACCAGGCGTTCGGGCGACGGCACCCGGTCGCTCCAGCGCCCGCAGCAGTCGGACAAGGCGCCCAACTGGTCCGGGGGCAGGCCGAGCACCCGGCCGATATCCCGTACCGCTCCGGAGGCATGGTAGCTGCTGACCACCGCCGTCAGCGCCGCACGATGGCGGCCGTAGCGCCGGAACACGTATTGCAGTACTTCCTCGCGACGGTCGTGCTCGAAGTCCACGTCGATATCCGGCGGCTCGTTGCGCTCGCGGGACAGGAAGCGTTCGAACAACAGGCTGGTGTGGCTCGGGTCCAGTTCGGTGATGCCGAGGACGAAACACACCACCGAGTTGGCTGCCGAGCCGCGGCCCTGGCAGAGGATGCCCTGCTCACGGGCGAAATTGACGATGTCGTAGACGGTAAGGAAATAGGACTCGTACTGCAGGTCGGTGATCAGTTCGAGTTCGTGCTCCAGCGCCTCGCGATTCTTGTCGCTGATGCCCGCCGGCCAGCGCGTGGGAATTCTCCGCTCGCAGAGGTCACGCAGCCAGGCACCGGCGGTGTAGCCCTGGGGCACGATTTCGTGGGGGTACTGGTAGTTGATGTCGCGCTTGAGGTCGAAATGACAACGCTGGGCGATCCGTGTGGTTTCTTCCAGCAACGCCGCAGGATACAGCGCGGCCAGTTGCTCCACCGGGCGCAGATGGCGCTCGCCATTGGCGAACAGGCGATGCCCGGCCTCGGCGACGGTGGTGTGATGGCGGATCGCAGTCATGCAGTCCTGCAAGGCCCGCCGCCCGCGGCTGTGCATATGCACGTCGCCGCAGGCCAATGGGCGGATGTCCAGGTCGCGGGCCAGGGCCAGCAGGTCTTGCAGGCGCTGGCGGTCGTCATGACCGTGGTGAAGATGGACTGCCAGCCACAGACGCTCGCCGAAAATCCCGCGCAGCCAGCGGCCCGGGGCCGGATCGTCCGTGGTGTCCGGAACCCACAGCGCCAGCAGGCCGTCCATGGGTGGCTCGAAGTCCTCGCGCAGCACCCGGTAACTGCCCTTTTCCGTACGCCGCCGGGCCTGGGTGATCAACCCGCACAGGCGCTGGTAGCCCTTGAGGTTTTCCACCAGCAGCACCAGCTTCGGTCCGTCTTCCACGCGCATCTCGCTGCCGACGATCAGCGGCAGCCCGACCTTGCCCGCTGCATCCCAGGCCCGGACGATCCCGGCCAGGGTGCATTCGTCGGTGATCGCCAGGGCCTGGTAGCCCTGCTGTTTCGCCCGCCCGAACAGCTCCAGGGCGCTGGACGCCCCGCGCTGGAAACTGAAGTTCGACAGGCAGTGCAGCTCGGCATAGCCGCTCATGCGAACCAGCCCTGCAGCCACAACGGGCTGTCGCGGCTTTCACCCAACTGACGATACGCCCAGCCACGCTGGCCGGCGGCGGTTTCCACCAGGTAGTAGTCGCGGCGCACATCGCCGCCGTCCCACCAGCCGGACTCGATGCGCTCCGGCCCGGCCAGCAGGCGCAGGCCGTTCAGCGGCAGGCAGCGCGGTGCTTCCAGCAACCAGCCGGGCCGCGGCGCCGGACAGGATCCGGAAGCCGTCGGCAGATCAGCACTGCGCCAGGCACATTCCGGACGGTGATCGGCCACCACGCCCACCGCACGCACCGCCTCATCGCCCAGCCGTGCGCGCAGGCGTTCGCGCAATTGCTCCCAGCCCTGTTGCTGCTGGGCCCGGGCCGAGAACAGTTCGCTGGCCAGGGGCACGAAGGCCGGCAGTTCCTCGGCAGTCAGGCGCAGGTTGCGCACCGGGGCACGCAGGGTCAGTTGCTCCAGGCGACCGCGAGCCAGTTCCAGCAGGCGCCCGGCTTCGCGCTCGGCCGCCAGCAGGCCGACCTGCAACAGGGTGTCGGCGCCCTCGGCATGCTCCATGAACAGGTTGAAGCGCTGCACCCCGGCATCGCGACCGGCGAGAAAGGCGGCCAGGTCCTCGATCATCCGCCGCAACGGGAACAGCAGTGCCTGGTTGGATTCCACATCGAAATTGAGTTCCAGACGGGATTCGAAACGGTCCGGCGGCAGGTAGCAGTCCAGCGCCATGGCACGCAGGCCGAGCAGGCGGTCCAGATGCAATTGCACCTGGGCGGCGAAACGCCGGGCCAGGGTTTCCCGGGGCAGTGCCAGCACCTGGTCGAGGTGGCGCAGGCCCATGCGAGTAAAGGCGGTGGCGGCTTCCACTGGCAGGCCGAGGCGGTCGATGGGCATGGCGGCCAGGGCGGCGCGGGTGCTGTCGGCATCCTCGGTGGCCAGCCCGTCATGGGCGTTGGCCAGCATTCGCGCCGCCACGGGATTACTGGCCAGGACGATGCGATGACTGAAGCCCAGGGCCTTCAACTCCTCACGCAAACGCGCCTCGAATCGGGGCCAGGGCCCGAACAGACCGAGACTGGACTCCACCTCCAGCAACAGGGCGCGGGGGTAATGCAGGCTGACCTGGGAACTGAAGCGATAGGCCCAGGCGGCGAGCAGTTGCTGTTGTTGCTCGATGGCGTCGGCGTCGTGTTCGGCCGTGGCGAATCCCTGGGCCAGGGCCTGGGCGCTGGTCAGGCTCTGCCCGGCACGCAGACCAAGGGCGCGGGCGGCAGGATTGACCGCCTGCAAAACCCGGCGATTGCTCGGACCGCTAAGCAGCACCAGCGGCTGATCGGCGTTGTCACGACCGCGCAGGACGCTGTCGAGCGCCAGTTGCGGTAACAGGATGCAGGCCCAGAGCATGGCGTCTCACCCCACGCGCCCGCTGGCGGCGATCGGCCGGCTCGGCGCCAGGCCGCCCCGGCATTTGAGCACCCGCCATTGCGCTGGCCGGGTGTCGATGGCGATGCGCAGGGCAGCGGGTGAAGGGTTCAAGGCGGCGCTCTGCCCACGACAGGCGAAGGCCAGGGCCTGCCCGGTTTCCGCCGCCACCTGCAAGCGCCGCAGCGCGCGGTCGTCGGCACGCTGCGGCCAGCACAGCACGGCGGCGCAACTGCCGGAACGCAGGCATTGCTCGGCAGCCCACAGGCTTTCCTTGCTGTCAGCCTCGATCACCGACAGCCAGCGCAGGTCCACGCCCGCCGCCTGCCAGGCCGGCGGATAGGGAATGAACGGCGGCGCCACCAGCACCACCCGCTCACCGCCGGCAGTCAGGCGGGCCAGGCTGGGCCAGAGCAGTTGCAGTTCACCTGCGCCCTCCTCCGCCAGCAACAGTTCACTGAGCGCGGCCGCCGGCCAGCCGCCGCCGGGCAACAATGCATCCAGTGCAGCGTGCCCGGTGGGTTGCAGGCCATGGTCCTCGACCACAGGCCGGCCTTTCCACACCCGTCGGCTGTCGAGCAGCCCGTCGAGGCTGAGCACGGCGCCCATCAGTCACGCCTCACCAGGCCGCAGAACACGCCTTCGATGACGAAGTCGCGGTCCGGGCCGACGACAATCGGCGCGTAGGCCGGATTGCGTGGCAGCAGGCGGTAATGGCCGTTGCCCCGTTCGAAGCGCTTGATGGTCACCTCGCCATCGAGGCGGGCGACGACGATCTGCCCGTCGCGGGGATCGGACTGCTGGCGGATGCCCACCAGGTCGCCGTCGAGGATGCCGTCGTCGATCATCGAGTCGCCACGAACCTTGAGCAGGTAGTCCGGGCTGCGGCTGAACAGGTGGGCGTCGAGCATCAGTTGCTCGTGGATATCCACGTCCGGGCCGATCGGCCGGCCTGCGGCCACCTGGCCGAGCACCGGGATCTCCAGCACTTCGGGGCGGCGCAGGACCCCGGCCAGGCGAATGCTGCGCGCCTGGTTCGGGGTGATTTCGATGAAGCCGGCCTCACAGAGGGCCTGGACATGCTTGCGCGCCACGCTGCGCGAGGCGAAGCCGAAGGCCTGGGCGATATCGGCAAGGCTCGGCGGCCGGCCTTCTCCGGTGATGCGATCACGGATGAAGGTGAGGATGGCGCTGCGTTTGGGAGAGAGTCTGGTCATGGGGTACATTTGTACTCTTTTCGTACTCCGCTGACCAGCCCCGTCGATCGGCGGGTATGATGGCCACTCATTGTTTTACGGATATGCACCATGCTCGACGCCCTGCTCTTCGACCTCGACGGCACCCTGTCCGATACCGACAAACTGCATCTGGTGGCCATGCAGCAACTGCTGCACGAGGACGGCCGCACCCTGACCGAGGCGGAATTCGAGGCGCATATCAGCGGGCGGGCCAATGCCGACCTGTGCCGTTACCTGTTTCCGGACCGGCCGCTGAGCGAGCACCGGGACTTTGCCGACCGCAAGGAAGCGCGGTTTCGCGAACTGTCGCCGACGCTGCAGCCGACGCCGGGGCTGGTGCGCCTGCTGGAGTACGCCGAGGCCCGTGGCATCGGCATGGCGGTGGTGACCAATGCACCGCGGGCCAATGCCGAGCACATGCTCAAGGCATTGGGCCTGGCCGGGCGATTCGAGCACGTGCTGGTGGCCGAGGAGCTGCCGAAGGCCAAGCCGGATCCGCTGCCCTACCTGACCGGGTTGCAGCGTTTGAATGCGCAGGCCGGGCGGGCGCTGGCGTTCGAGGACTCGGTGCCGGGGGTGAAGGCGGCCAGCGGTGCGGGGATCTTTACCGTGGGGTTGTCGACGAGTCAGACGGTGGAGGCGCTGATGGCGGCGGGGGCGCAACTGGTGGTGGCGGATTTCGAGGATGAGCGGTTGTGGGAAGTCATTCGGCGGATGACCGATAAGTAGAGGTTGTCTGGGCCATTTATCGCTGGCAAGCCAGCTCCCACAGGGTTTTGCAGCAACTCGAACCCTGTGGGAGCTGGCTTGCCAGCGATGAGGCCCTGAAGGACACCGCCAATCACCTTGACGTATACGTCAACCTGGCTTTAGGTTAGGCCCCATCGCCTTCACACCCAGAGCCCCGCCATGAGCAGCCAGACCTACAGTATTTCCGACCTGTCCCGCGAGCTGGACATCACCACCCGGGCGATCCGCTTCTACGAGGAACAAGGCCTGCTCAGCCCCGAGCGGCGCGGCCTGGAGCGCATCTACTCGGCCCGCGACAAGGTCAGCCTGAAACTCATCCTGCGCGGCAAGCGCATCGGCTTTTCCCTCGCCGAATGCCGCGAACTGATCGAGCTGTACGACCCCACCGGCGGCAATACCAAGCAGCTCAACAGCATGCTGGCGAAGATCGCCGAGCGCCGCGCCCAGCTGGAACAGCAACTGCTCGACATCCAGCAGATGCAGCTGGAACTGGATACCGCCGAAGAACGCTGCCAGCAAGCCCTGGCCGCAACCCTGAACAAACAGAACAACAACGGCCATTGAGCCCCACCAGGAAGCCCCCGCCATGCCATTGCCCGCCAAAGTGCGTCTGGTCGAAGTCGGTCCCCGCGACGGTCTGCAGAACGAAGCCCAACCCATCAGCGTCGCCGACAAGGTGCGCCTGGTCGATGACCTCACCGATGCCGGCCTGTCCTACGTCGAAGTCGGCAGTTTCGTCTCGCCGAAATGGGTCCCGCAGATGGCCGGTTCGGCCGAGGTGTTCGCCGGAATCCGCCAGCAGCCCGGGGTGACCTACGCCGCCCTGGCGCCGAACATGCGCGGCTTCGAGGACGCCCTCGCCGCCCGGGTCAAGGAAGTCGCGGTGTTCGCCGCCGCCTCCGAGGCGTTCTCCCAGCGCAATATCAACTGCTCCATCTGCGAGAGCCTGCAACGCTTCGTGCCGATCATGGACGCCGCGCGCCAGCACGGTGTGCGGGTGCGCGGCTATGTGTCCTGCGTGCTGGGTTGCCCGTACGAGGGCGAGGTGGATGCGGCCCAGGTCGCCGCCGTGGCCCGCGAGCTGTACGAAATGGGCTGCTATGAAGTGTCCCTGGGCGACACCATCGGCACCGGTACCCCGGGCGCTACCCGCCACCTGTTCAACGTGGTCGGCGCCCAGGTCCCACGCCCGCAACTGGCCGGGCATTTCCACGACACCTACGGCCAGGCCCTGGCCAACGTCTACGCCAGCCTGCTGGAAGGCGTCAGCGTGTTCGACAGCTCGGTCGCCGGCCTCGGCGGCTGCCCGTATGCCAAGGGCGCCAGCGGCAACGTGGCCAGCGAGGACGTGCTGTACATGTTGCAGGGCCTGGGCATCGACACCGGCATCGACCTGGACAAACTGATCGCCGCCGGCCAGCGCATCAGCGCGGTGCTCGGCCGTGCCACCGGCTCGCGGGTAGCACGTGCGCGTAACGCCTGCTGAGGACGTGGTAACACTGTGCACTTGGTCACAAAGTGTTACCGCCTACCCACGTCCCAGGGAAAAACCGGGTAACACGGAAACAAATCAGCGGATTTTCCCGTGCCAGCTTTTTCGCATAAACCGCCAACCCCTTGATTTCATTGGGTTTTGAAAAGTTGGCACGGCACCTGCTATATCTCTGGCACAACAAGAATAAAAAATGCGGCAAACCCAATAAAAACAAGACGTACCGGATCTGACATAACAAGAACAATACGGCAGAGACGAAGCTAACTGATTTTTTTGAAGTGGATGGCTTTTCGGGGGCGTGCCCCGCAACCAGGCAGAGAACAATAAAACTACCTCAAGGTAGCGCCCGTCACGGTTGGATCAATTGATAAAGGTCGATCAGCGCTCAAAAAAATACGTTTGCTCTTGATCCCGGATGGGGATCGCACAAAACAGCACCAAGAGGCAACGGTTGCCAAAAACAACAATAGACCGCCCTCCAATAACAAAAAAAGAGCACGCAACAATCTTTGAGGGGAGCTTCGGCTCCCCTCAGTGCATTCAGGCCTTGCCACTTTCCTCTTTCTTTCCCTCCTCCTCCTTGCGCTTCCTCTTGTGTTCCTCGTCCTCGAACAGGTCCACCACCCACGGCATGATCGCGAACACCACCAGCGCCAGCAGTGTGCTGAACAGCGCCGTGGCCTCGCGGCCCATGCCGGCCGCCACGCCAATCGCCGCGGTCATCCACAGCCCGGCCGCCGTGGTCAGGCCCTTGACGTGACTGGCGTCCATATCGTGGCCCTTGAGAATGGTCCCGGCGCCGAGAAAGCCGATCCCGGCGACGATACCCTGCACCACCCGGCTCAAGGCCGCATCGTCGGCCCCGGCCATGCGCGGCACGAGGACGAACAGCGCCGCACCGATGGCCACCAGCATATGGGTACGCACCCCGGCGGCCTTGCCCTTCATCTCGCGCTCGAAACCGAGCACCGCGCCCAATAGCGCCGCCATCAACAGGCGAACCGACACCTGGGTCAGCTGTTTCGCATCGGTGATGTCGGCGAATTCCGCCACCAGTGTCACCCACACCTCATGCCACCAGGCGTCCATGGCGTTGTCCTTGTCAGAGCAGTTACCCGATGGACAACACCCGCTTCGACAAAGTGCGATTGCGACCGCTGATCGGTTCAAGGCCGCAAGCGCCACGGCACGACGGTCACAGCCTCATAAGCCACCGCATGAGGAACACGCCATGCCCATCCGCATCGATGAAACCACCCAACGCTGCACCCTGATCGGCGACGACCTGGATATCGAAGGCGACGCCACCGAGGTGCAGGTGCTGACCGACGAAGACCTGCGCATGTCGGTCGCCGAGCTGGCCGGCAAGCGCGTGCCGATCACCGAAGCCGAGGCCGACGCCCTCACCGTGGCCGGTGCGGTGGATGGTCACAGGCATCTTAAGAGCAGCGCTCCGGGCTCGATAATCTAGGGCCTGCAGGCGATACACGGGAAATCTGATACGGTTTTTATCGGGATACCTGAATCTGTTCTGCAAACAGATCGCTCGCCATAGTTCATGGGCCTGATCGAGGCCTGATGAGCGACGAACCATGAGCGAACCTATCCCCGTCAAGATCGTTGAAATTGCCGAGCCGTCTCACAAGAAGAAGGCCGCCAGCAGCGACAGACAGATCTTCACCCGCAGCTTCACCGGTCTGTACCGCAACCTGCGCCTGGGTGGCGCAGGTTTTCTCTTCCTGCTGTTCTTCGCCACCGCCTGGCTCAACTGGGGCGGCCGCCAGGCGGTGCTCTGGGATCTGGCGGAAAGCAAGTTCCACATCTTCGGCGCGACCTTCTGGCCGCAAGACTTCATCCTGCTTTCGGCGCTGCTGATCATCTGCGCCTTCGGTCTGTTCGCCATCACCGTGTTCGCCGGCCGGGTCTGGTGCGGCTACACCTGCCCGCAGAGCACCTGGACCTGGCTGTTCATGTGGTGCGAGAAGGTCACCGAGGGCGACCGCAACCAGCGCATGAAACTGGACAAGGCCGCCTGGGGCCCGAACAAGCTGGCCCGCCGTGCCCTCAAGCACAGCCTGTGGCTGGCCATCAGCGTGCTGACCGGGCTGACCTTCGTCGGCTACTTCACGCCGATCCGGCCCCTGGCCGAAGAGCTGTTCACCCTGCAGGCCGGCGGGGTCAGCCTGTTCTGGATCCTGTTCTTCACCGGCGCCACCTATATCAATGCCGGCTGGATGCGCGAGGCGGTGTGCATGCACATGTGCCCCTACGCCCGCTTCCAGAGCGTGATGTTCGACAAGGACACCCTGGCCGTCGCCTATGACCCACGTCGCGGCGAGAACCGTGGCGCCCGCAAGAAGGAGCAGGACTACAAGGCTGCCGGCCTCGGCGACTGCATCGACTGCACGATGTGCGTGCAGGTCTGCCCCACCGGCATCGATATTCGCGATGGCCTGCAGATGGAGTGCATCGGCTGCGCCGCCTGCATCGACGCCTGCGACAGCATCATGGACAAGATGAACTACCCGCGCGGCCTGATCGGCTACAAGTCCGAGCACACCCTGCAAGGCGGCAAGACCCACTGGCTGCGTCCGCGCCTGCTGGGCTACGTCACCGTGCTGGTGGTGATGATCGGCGCCCTGGCCATCGCCCTCCATGAACGGCCGATGCTGTCCATGGACGTGATCAAGGACCGCGGCCTGTTCCGCGAGAACGCCCAGGGCCAGATCGAGAACATCTACATCCTCAAGGTGATCAACAAGACCCAGGCCCCGCAGAGCTACCAATTGCGCCTGCTCGATGCCGACGGCTTCGAGCTGCACGGCAAGACCCGCTTCACCCTCGCCGCCAGCGAGATGGCGGAACTGCCGGTCTCGGTGGCGATGCTCGGTGAACGCGCCGCCAGCAGCTCCCAGGAGCTGGACTTCGAACTGGTCGACAGCGACGAGCCGGACATCCGCGCCGTGGCCCGCAGCCGCTTCGTTGCCCCGCTGAACCGCTGATCCCCTACACTGCGTGCACTTCGAACCAGCAGAGCCATGATGAAACGCTACGAGAAATTCGCCGACGACATTGCCGAACTGATCTACACCGGGGTCCTCGGCCCCGGCCAGCGGGTGCCGTCGGTGCGCTATGCGAGCCAGACCCACGGGGTCAGTCCGTCCACGGTGTTCCAGGCTTACTACCTGCTGGAGCGCCGCGGCCTGATCCGAGCGCGGCCGCGCTCGGGGTATTTCGTCAACGCCCATGCGCCGAAGCCGTTCAGCGAGCCACGGATCGGCGAGCCGGCCGGCGAGTCCACCGAGGTGGATGTCAGCGAACTGGTGTTCTCCATCCTCGAGTCGATCAAGGACCCGCACACCGTGCCCTTCGGCTCGGCCTTCCCCAGCCCGACCCTGTTCCCCCTGCAGCGCCTGGCCCGCTCCCTGGCCAGCGCGACCCGGGACATGGACCCGCGCATGGTGGTCACCGACCTGTCGCCGGGCAACCCGCAACTGCGCCGGCAGATCGCCCTGCGCTACATGGTCGGCGGGCTGATGCTGCCGATGGAGGAGCTGCTGATCACCAACGGCGCCCTGGAGGCGCTGAACCTGTGCCTGCAGGCGGTGACCGAACCGGGCGACCTGGTGGCGATCGAGGCGCCGGCCTTCTATGCCTGCCTGCAGGTGCTGGAGCGTCTCAAGCTCAAGGCCGTGGAGATTCCCGTGCATCCGCGCGAGGGTATCGACCTGGGGGTGCTGGCGCAGACCCTGGAACGTCATCCGGTCAAGGCCGTGTGGTGCATGACCAACTTCCAGAACCCGGTGGGCGCCAGCGTGCCGGAAGCGAAGAAGCAGGCGCTGGTGGAGTTGCTGCGCCAGCACCAGGTGCCGCTGATCGAGGACGATGTCTACGCCGAGCTGTACTACGCCCAGCAGGCGCCAAAGCCGGCCAAGGCCTTCGACACCGAGGGCCTGGTGATGCATTGCAGCTCGTTCTCCAAGAGCCTGGCCCCGGGTTATCGGATCGGCTGGGTAGCCGCCGGGCGTTTCGCCCGCAAGATCGAGCGGCTCAAGCTGATGACCTCGCTGTGTGCCTCGATGCCGGCCCAGGCGGCCATCGCCGACTACCTCCAGCATGGCGGCTACGACCGCCATCTGCGCCGCCTGCGCTATGCCCTGGAGGAACAGAAGAACGCCATGCTCGCCGCCATCGCCCGGCACTTCCCGGCCTCGGTGCGGGTCAGCCATCCATCCGGCGGCTACTTCCTGTGGCTGGAACTGCCGGAAAACATGGACTCCCTGAAGCTGTTCCAGATGGCCCTGGCCCAGGGCATCAGCATCGCCCCAGGGCCGATCTTCTCGCCGACCCAGCGCTTCCGCCATTGCATCCGTTTGAATTACGGCAGCCCCTGGACCGAGCAATCGGAAAAAGCCATGGAAACACTCGGACGGATCGTACGTTCGTTCTAGCCGCCGGACGAGCGTGGGTCTAAAGTGGCGAAATTGGCTTGTTTCCGGATCTTTCCATGCCCGTCAGCGAACTCGATTCATTGCGCCTGCAACTCCAGGTACTCAAGCGGCGCAATGCCGACCTCGAACAGCAACTGGTGCAGCAACGGGCACTGGACGGGGACTTCTACCGCTTCCTGTTCGACACCATGGACGAGGGTTTCTGTGTCATCGAGTTCTTCGATGGCCCGCACGGTCCGCTGAGCGACTATATCCATGTGCTGGCCAACGCCGCCTATGCCCGGCATGCGGGGATTCCCGATGTGGTCGGGCAGAAGCTGCGGGAGATGGTGCCCGATGAAGCCGACGACTGGGTCGCCCGCTATGGCGCGGTACTGCGCACCGGCGAGCCGCTGCACTTCGAACAGGAACTGGTGGCCACCGGCCGGGTGCTGTCGGTGACCACCTTCCGCATCGAACCGGCCGAGCGCAGGCAGGTGGCCGTGCTGTTCAAGGACGTGACCGAGCGGCGCGACGCCGAGGTCGCCTTGCAGCAACTCAATGAACAGTTGGAACAACGGGTACTCGACAGCGTGGCCGAGCGCCAGTTGCTGGCCACGCTGGTGGACAACAGCATCGCCTGCGTCCAGGTGGTCGGCCCTGATATGCGCTGGATGGCAATCAACCAGCAGTCGCTCAACGACTTCGACTACCTGTACGGCGAAGTGCCGGGCATCGGCGAGCCGGTCGAGCGGGTCCTGCGCAGCGTCCCGGCCGATTGCGTCCGCGGCCTGGCCCTGTGGCGCCGGGCCTTGGCCGGCGAGGTGTTTATCGAGAACGCCGAGTTCGGTGCCAGCGGGCGCCGCCGCCACTATGAAATGCGCTTCAACGTCCTCCACGACGAGCATGGCGCGGTACGCGGTGCCTACCTGTTCGCCTACGACATCAGTGCCCGGGTCGCGGAACAGCAGCGTCTGCTGCGCGCCGAAGACGCCTTGCGCCAGGCGCAGAAAATGGAAGCGGTGGGCCAGCTCACCGGCGGTATCGCCCATGATTTCAACAACCTGCTCGGCGGCATCCTCGGCGCCCATGAGCTGATGCGCCAGCGCCTGCGCCAACAGCGCCACGCCGAGGTCGACCTGCTGCTGCAGGCCGCCAGCAACTCGGCCCAGCGCGCGGCGTCGCTGGTCCATCGCCTGCTGGCGTTCTCCCGGCAGCAGACCCTGCAGCCCCAGCCCACCCATATCGGCCTGCTGCTACGGGGCATGGAAGACCTGATCCAGCGCAGTGTCGGCCCGGCCATCGAAGTGCGCAGCCGGTTTACCGAGAACCTCTGGACCACCTTCATCGACCCGCCGCAACTGGAAAGCGCCCTGCTCAACCTGTGCATCAATGCCCGGGATGCCCTGCCCAATGGCGGTCTGATCGAGATCACCATCGACAATCTCGAACTTGACGAAGAACACGGCCGGCCGCTGGATCTTGCGGCCGGGCCATACCTGCGCCTGAGCGTGGCGGACAACGGCCAGGGCATGCCCGCCGATGTCGCGGCGCGGGCCATCGACCCGTTCTTCACCACCAAGCCGCTGGGCCAGGGCACAGGGCTTGGCTTGTCCATGGCCTACGGCTTTGTCCGCCAGTCCGGCGGGCAGCTGCGCATTGTCACGGCGCCGGGCCAGGGCACACGGATCGAGCTGTATCTGCCGCGCCATGACCGGGCGCCGCTGACGCAGATGCTGCCGGGTGCCGAACAGCGCCTGCCGGCCCGGGGCGAGGAGGCGCGGGTGGTCCTGGTGGAAGATCAGGAAACCCTGCGCATGGTGATCGCCGAAATGCTCGAAGAGTCCGGGCACCGGGTCGATGTCTACGAAAGCGCGGTGCTGGCCTTGCCGGTGCTGAAGAACGGCCCGCCGCCGGACCTGCTGATCAGCGACATCGGCCTGCCGGGCGGGCTCAGCGGCCGGCAACTGGCCGAAGCGGTGCGCCAGGTGCATCCGCACTTGCCGGTGCTGTTCATCACCGGCTATGACGAAAGCGCGGCGATGAGTGACGGGCGCCTGGCACCGGGGATCAGCGTGATGACCAAGCCGTTTCGGCTGGAGGGGTTGATGGAGCGGGTCGAGGCGATGCTCCGGGAGCGATGAACTGCCGGGCCCTTCAGGGCCTCATCGCTGCATGGGGATCTACACATCTTTTGAGGTGAGAAGGCTCGTCAGTAGATCGCATCAGGGCTGACAGGTGCTTGTCATGACTTTTCTGGCGCCCTTGAGATCGAGCGCCGCGCGGGCGGCGCTCGATCTGAAGAACGCTGAAGATCTGTCGGCTTGCGCCTGGTGGCCATAATGCGATCTCTCGACAAACGACCGGGGTCACCACTGATCTTCGGAAAAGATGTCTAGATACCCATGCTCATCGCTGGCAAGCCAGCGATGAGGCCCTGAAGTGCGGCAAACAACTACCGCCCACCCCCGAGATCCAGGAAGCTCCCGGTCGAGTAGGACGCCTTGTCCGACAGTAGCCAAAGGATCGCCTCGGCCACTTCTTGCGCCTGCCCGCCCCGCCCCATGGGAATCCCCGGCTCCAGCTTGCGCACCCGGTCCGGGTCGCCGCTCAGGGCGTGGAAATCGGTGAAGATGTACCCCGGCCGCACCCCGTTGACCCGCACACCCTCGCCCGCCACTTCCTTGGCCAGCCCCAGGGTGAAGGTGTCCAGCGCGCCCTTGGACGCCGCGTAGTCGACGTATTCATTGGGCGAGCCCAGGCGCGCCGCCACCGACGACACGTTGACGATGGCCCCGCCCTTGCCGCCGTTGCGCGTCGACATGCGCATCAGCGCGTGCTTGGCACACAGCATCGGCCCGACCACATTGGTCTTCATCACCTTGAGCAGGCGAAACTCCGACATTTCCTCGACCCGGCTCTGCTGCCCGATGGTCCCGGCATTGTTGACCAGCGCCGTGACCGGCCCCAGTTCGTGATCGACCCGCTGAAACAGGCTGATCACCTCGTCCTCGACGCTGGCATCGGCACGCACGGCGATGGCTTCGGCGCCCAGTTCACGGACCTGGGCCAGCACCCGCTGGGCCGCCTGGTCGTCGGCGTGATAGTTGATGCAGATCCGGTAGCCCTGGCGCGCGGCGAGCAGCGCAGTGGCGGCGCCGATGCCGCGACTGCCTCCGGTGATGATGATGACCTTGTCCATTGCGACTCCTGGTGCAATATGAACCTTGTATCCCCTTGCCCCACCCGGTACGAACCGCTGACGGGGCGGGCTATTTTCTCGCTGACAAATCTGTAATTCAAACCTCAGTTTGCTGTCAGCCGCCGCGGATTATGGTCAGGCATCCCCGTTGATGGACTGACAACCCCATGCCCCACTTTCCTACCCGCCGCACCTTCGTCAAAGGCCTGGCCGCCGCCAGCGCCCTTGGCGGCCTCGGCCTCTGGCGAGCGAACGCCTGGGCCCGCGGAGCGCATGATTTCGTCGAGCTGGACGGCCAGCATTTCGAGCTGTTCATCGGCCAGACCGCCGTGAATATCACCGGCAAGCCGAAGACCGCGCTGACCATCAACAACAGCCTGCCAGGTCCGGTGCTGCGCTGGCGCGAGGGCGATACCGTGACCCTGCGGGTGCGCAATCGCCTGGAGGAAAGCACCTCGCTGCACTGGCACGGGATCATCCTCCCGGCCAACATGGACGGCGTGCCCGGCCTGAGTTTCGCCGGCATCGAGCCCGGCGGCGACTACCTCTACCGCTTCACCCTGGAGCAGCATGGCACCTACTGGTATCACAGCCATTCGGGGCTGCAGGAGCAAGCGGGGGTGTATGGCGCCATCGTCATCGAGCCGAAAACGCCCGAACCCCATGTCTACCAGCGCGACTGCGTGCTGCTGCTCAGCGACTGGAGCGACGAGAAACCCGCCGCCCTGCTGGCGCAACTGAAGAAACAGGCCGACTACTACAACCAGCGCCAGCGCACCGTCGGTGACTTTATCGACGACGTGGCCCGCGACGGCTGGTCGGCCACCCTGGCCAACCGCAAGGACTGGGCGCTGATGCACATGACGCCCACCGATATCGCCGATATCAGCGCCGCCACCTACACCTACCTGCTCAACGGACAGCCCCCGGAGGGCAACTTCACCTGCCTGTTCCAGCCCGGCGAAACCCTGCGCCTGCGCCTGATCAACGGCTCGGCCATGACCTATTTCGACTTCCGCATTCCCGGCCTGAAGCTCACCGTGATCGCGGCCGACGGCCAGCCGGTGCAGCCAGTGACGGTAGACGAACTGCGCCTGGCGGTCGCGGAAACCTACGATGTACTGGTCACCGTTGGCGACCAGCCGGCCTACACCCTGTTCGCCCAGAGCATGGACCGCAGCGGCTATGCCCGTGGCAGCCTGGCCCGGGCCCAGGGCCTGAGTGCGCCCGTGCCGGCGCTGGAACCGAAGCCGGTGCTGAGCATGGCCGACATGGGCCATGGCGATATGGCCGGCATGGATCACGGCAGCATGGCCGGCATGGACCACAGCCAGATGAGCGGGATGAATCACGCCATGCCGGGCATGAACATGGGCATGCAGCAGCACCCGGCCTCGGAAACCGGCAACCCGCTGGTGGACATGCAGGCCATGATGCCCAAGGCCAACCTGTCCGATCCCGGCCTGGGCCTGCGCAACAACGGGCGTCGGGTGCTGACCTATGCCGACCTGAACAGCACCTTCGCCGACCCCGACGGTCGCGAACCCTCACGCGAGATCGAGCTGCACCTGACCGGGCACATGGAGCGCTTCGCCTGGTCGTTCGACGGCATCCGCTTCTCCGACGCCGAACCGCTGCGCCTGAAATACGGCGAGCGCCTGCGCATCACCCTGGTCAACGACACCATGATGGCCCACCCCATCCACCTGCACGGCCTGTGGAGCGATCTGGAGGACGAGCAGGGTCGGTTCAAGGTGCGCAAGCACACCCTCGACATGCCACCCGGCAGCCGCCGCAGCTACCGGGTCAGCGCCGATGCCCTGGGCCGCTGGGCCTACCACTGCCACCTGCTCTATCACATGGAGACCGGCATGTTCCGCGAGGTGCGCGTCGATGAATGAACGACTCAACCGGCCGCTGCTTGGCGGCATGACCCTGCTTCTGCTGCTGGGCAGCGAGGAAGTCCGTGCCGCAGCGATGGACCATTCAGGGATGGATCACAGCATGATGAGCCACGGGGCGCCACAATCACCGCGTACCCCGCTGAAACCTGTGACCGACGCCGATCGCCAGGCGGCGTTCCCGCCCCTGCCCGGACACCAGGTGCATGACCGGCAGATCAACTGGGCCGTAACCGTCGAACAGCTGGAGTACCAGCACTTCGAGAACAGCAGCGCGCTGAACTGGAACGCCAATGCCTGGGTCGGTGGCGATATCGACCGGCTGTGGCTGCGCACGGAAGGCGAGCGGGAACAGGGGCGCACGCACAAGGCGGAACTGCAGGCACTGTGGGGCCATGCCTTCAGCCCCTGGTGGGAGGTGGTCGGCGGCGTGCGCCAGGACTTCAAGCCGGGCAGCGGTCAGAGCTGGGCAGCTTTCGGGGTCCAGGGCACGCCGCTGTATGGCATGGAGCTGGAAGCCACGCTCTACGCGGGCGAGCGACAACAGACCGCGCTGCGGGTGGAGGCGTCCTACGCTATCCTGCTGACCCAGCGCTGGCGGCTGGAGCCGACGGTGGAGGTGAATTTCTACGGGCGGGATGATGCCGGTCGTGGACAAGGTTCAGGGCTGGCGGACAGCGAGACCGGGTTGCGTTTGCGCTACGAGATCACCCCGGGGTTTGCGCCTTATGTGGGGGTGAGCTTCAACCGGGTGTATGGCGAGACGGCGGCGATGGCCCGGGATGAGGGTGAGGATATCGGACAGACGCGGTGGGTGGCTGGTATCAGGCTAAGGTTCTAGACCGTATCGCCCCAATCGCTGGCAAGCCAGCTCCCACAGGTACGGTGCATGCAGTCCCTGTGGGAGCTGGCTTGCCAGCGATGAGGCCCTTGCAGACAATAGAAAATTCCAAGGAGAAACCCATGCTGAAGAACAACCTGGCAGCCCTCGGCCTGCTGACCCTGAGCACCCTGGCCCAGGCCGGGCAGACCATTGATGTCTACCGCGATCCCAACTGCGGCTGCTGCAAGGAGTGGATCAGCCACCTGCGCGACAACGGCTACACGGTCAACGACCATGTCGAGCCGAACATGAGCGCGGTCAAGCAGAAACTCGGCGTCGCCCCGCGCCTGGCCTCGTGCCATACCGGCGTGATCAATGGCCAGTTCATTGAAGGCCACGTCCCCGCCGAACAGATCATCGTCCTCGGCAAGCGCCCCGACCTCAAAGGCATCGCCGTGCCCGGCATGCCCATGGGCTCGCCCGGCATGGAAATGGGCGACCACAAGGATGCCTACCAGGTCATCGGCCTGACCAAGGCCGGTACCGATGAGGTGATCGCCGAGTACTGAGTACCTGCCCCGCTCGCCCTATTGTCACCAATAGGGCGACAATCAATCTCGCCCCAGCCGGATTGTCGGAAGCGACTATCCTGAGCAGAATGCCCGGACTTTCACGTTCAAACGCTGCCTCACGCAGTTCATGGAGACCGAGCAATGCCACACGAAGGCAGCCTTCTGCAAACCGCGGTGACCTTCCTCCTCGCCGCCGTCGTTACCGTTCCCCTGGCCAAGCGCCTGCAACTGGGCGCCGTGCTCGGCTACCTGCTGGCCGGCGTGGTGATCGGCCCGCAGGCCCTGGGCCTGGTTCGCGATACCCAGAGCGTCGCGCATATTTCCGAGCTGGGCGTGGTCCTGCTGCTGTTCATCATCGGCCTGGAACTGTCGCCGCGGCGCCTGTGGCTGATGCGCAAGTCGGTGTTCGGCGTCGGCCTGGCCCAGGTCCTGCTGACCGGCGCGGTCATCGGCGCCATTGCTCTGTTCGGCTTTGCCCAGTCGCTGCCGGCGGCCATTGTTCTTGGCCTGGGCCTGGCCCTGTCGTCCACCGCCTTCGGCCTGCAGAGCCTGGCCGAAAGCAAGCAACTCAATGCACCACACGGACGCCTGGCCTTCGCCATCCTGCTGTTCCAGGACATCGCCGCGATTCCGCTGATCGCCCTGGTGCCGCTGCTGGCCGCCGCCGGCCCCGACACCAGTCATGGCGACAGCCTCAGCCACGGCCTGAAGGTGTTCGGCAGCATCGCCATCGTCATCGTTGGCGGCCGTTACCTGCTGCGCCCGCTGTTCCGCACCGTGGCCCGCACTGGCCTGCCGGAAGTCTCCACTGCCACCGCGCTGCTGGTGGTGATCGGCACCGCCTGGCTGATGGAGCAAGCCGGGATCTCCATGGCCCTCGGCGCCTTCCTCGCCGGCCTGCTGCTGGCGGATTCGGAATACCGGCATGAACTGGAATCGCAGATCGAGCCGTTCAAGGGCCTGCTGCTGGGACTGTTCTTCATCAGCGTGGGCATGGGCGCCAACCTGCGCCTGCTGCTGGACATGCCGCTGTTGCTGGTCGGCCTGACCCTGTTGCTGGTGGCGGTGAAGCTGCCGTTGCTGATGCTGGTCGGGCACTTCGCCGGCGGCCTGAACAAGGTCAGTGCCCTGCGCCTGGGCGTGGTCCTGGCGGCGGGTGGCGAATTTGCCTTCGTGGTGTTCAAGCTGGGTCGCGACCAGGGCCTGTTCGATGCGCAGACCTACGACATGCTGCTGATGACCATCACCCTGTCCATGGCCATCACCCCGCTCCTGCTGCTCGGTTGCGCCCGCCTCGGCAAGCGCCCGCAGGCGGTACGGGAAGTGCCGGAGCAGTACAGCAACATCAGCACCGACGCCCCGCGGGTGGTGATCGTCGGCATGGGCCGGATGGGCCAGATCGTGGCGCGGATCCTGCGGGCGCAGAAGGTGCCGTTCATTGCCCTGGAAACCTCGGTGGATACCATCGAGATGACCCGCATGTTCGAACAGGTGCCGGTGTTCTACGGCGACACCCAGCGTCCCGAGGTGCTGCATGCGGCGAAGGTGGGCGAGGCCGAGTACTTCGTCATCACCACCGACGATGCCGAGGCCACCACGCGCACCGCGCAGCGGGTCAAGCAGATGTACCCGCACCTCAAGGTGCTGGCCCGGGCACGCAACCGCCAGCATGTACATGAACTGGTGGAAGTGGGGGCCGAGCCGATCCGCGAGACCTTCCATTCCAGCCTGGAAATGAGCCGGATGACCCTGGTCGGGCTGGGCTTGAGCGAGGACCAGGCGGCGGACCGGATCCGGCGTTTCACCCGCCACGACGAGGAAGTGCTGGCCGCCCAGGGCCGGGTGCGGGATGACAAGGCCAAGGTGATGCAGACGGCCAAGGAGGCGCGTCTGGATCTGGAGCGGTTGTTCGAGGCCGATGCTGATTGATTGACCGTTCGGGCCTCATCGCTGGCAAGCCAGCTCCCACAGGTTCAGCGGTGCACGCGATACCTGTGGGAGCTGGCTTGCCAGCGATGAGGCCCTGAAGATCAACAGGGAAACATGCAGTAGACTCCGAGGCCTTGCCCCCCGGAGCCGCCCTTCTTGGAAGACCTCAACGCCCTCTACTACTTCACCCAGGTCGTCGAACACGGCGGTTTCGCCCCGGCCGGCCGGGCGCTGGACATGCCCAAGTCGAAGCTCAGCCGGCGCATCGCCGAGCTGGAAGAGCGCCTCGGCGTGCGTCTTCTGCAGCGCACCAGCCGCCATTGCTCGCTGACCGAGATCGGCCAGGAATACTACCAGCGCTGCCTGGCCATGCGGGTCGAAGCGGAAAGCGCGGCCGAGGTGATCGAGCGCAACCGCAGCGAGCCCCGCGGCCTGGTACGCCTGAGCTGCCCGACCACCCTGCTCAATTCCTGGGTCGCGCCGATGCTGACCCGCTACATGCTCAAGTACCCGCTGGTGGAGCTGTTCATCGAAAGCACCAACCGCCGCGTCGACCTGCTCCACGAAGGCTTCGACCTGGCCTTGCGGGTGCGCTTCCCGCCGCTGGAAAACACCGACATGGTGATGAAGGTGCTGAGCAACAGTACCCAGTGCCTGGTGGGGTGCCCTTCTTTCCTCGACGCCCTGCCGAAGGACTTCATCCCGCAACAGCTCGGCGAACTGCCCAGCCTGCACTGGGGCAGCGCCCAGCGCGACTACCAGTGGGAACTGTTCCAGGGCGAGGACATGGACCACAGCCTGGTGATCCCGCATACCCCGCGCATGGTCACCGACGACCTGTTCGCCCTGCGCCATTTCCTCGTCGCCGGGGTCGGCATCGCCCACCTGCCGCGAGTGGCGGTGAACGAGGACCTGGCAGCGGGACGCCTGGTGGAACTGCTGCCGGGCTGGCATCCGCGTTGCGGCATCGTCCACGCGATCTTCCCGTCACGCCGCGGGCTGCTGCCGTCGGTACGCTCGCTACTCGATCATCTGGCCGAGGAGTTCGCCACGAGCGATATCGCCTAGAGCACATCGATACAAGACGGTTACCCATCACTGGCCCAGAGTTCCGGCTCCCCCGCACCGGAACCTGCCATGAACCGCCTCCCCCGCCACCTCGCCCTGTTCACCACCGTCGCCGCATTCGGCAGCGCCCAGGCCGACGAGACCGGCTGGTCGCTGCTCAGCCGCAATTATTTCCTGCACAGCGACTTCCGCTCGCCGTCCGGCTCGGGCCAGAACTACCGCCAGGAATGGGCCCAAGGCTTTATCGGCGAGGTGCGCTCCGGGTTCACCGAAGGGACCGTCGGCATCGGCCTGGATGCCCACGGTTTTCTCGGCCTGAAGCTGGACGGCGGTCGCGGCCATGCCGGCACCGGCCTGCTGCCCCGGGACAGCGACGGCCGCGCCGAATCCGACTATTCCAGTGCCGGCGCGGCGCTGAAACTGCGCCTCGGCAACACCCTGCTGCGCTACGGCGAGATGCAGGTGCAAACCCCGGTATTCGATACCGGCGACAAACGCCTGCACCCGGAATATGCGACGGGCTGGCTCCTGGACAACACCGACCTGCCTGATTGGCGCCTGCAAGCCGGACGCTTCAGCGCCTTCAACAACCAGGACAACAGCTCGACCCGCGACGACTTCGCCGGCTATGGCGCCACTACCCGCGGCCATGCCATCAGCCTCGCGGGCGGGACCTGGGCGCCTGACGGGCCTCTGGGCGCTGCGCTGTTCGCATCGCAGTTGCAGGACACCTGGCGCCAGGCCTACCTCAACCTGAATTACAGGCAGGCGGACTGGTCCCTCGACGGCAACCTCTACTACACCCGCGACACCGGCAACGCCAGTGCCGGGGCCATCGACACCCTGGCCTGGAGCCTGGCCGGCAAGTACCGCTTCGGCGCCCAGGCCCTGACCCTGGCGTACCAGAAGGTGCGGGGCGATACACCCTTCGATTTCGTCGGCGGCGACTCCATCTACCTCGCCAACTCGATCAAGTACGCCGACTTCAACGGACCGGGAGAGCACTCGTGGCAACTGCGCTACGACCTCGACATGAGCAGCCTCGGCGTGCCAGGGCTGAGCCTGATGGGCCGCTATGTCAGCGGACGCGGGATCGATGGCAGCCATGCGCCGGCCGGGGGCGCCTATGTCGGGCAGTACGGGCGTGACGGGCGACACTGGGAACGGGATATCGATATGAAGTACGTAGTGCAAAGTGGTACTGCGCGAAATCTGTCGGTGTCGCTCTCCCATGTCAGCCACCGGGGCAATGCGGCGCAGCCGGGGGACGACATCGACCGGGTCTACCTGATCGTCGACTACCCGTTGAGCGGGCGCTTCTGAGGCGAATTAACAACGATTAACTCGTGTGAAACAGGCAGCCTGAGAAGAATGGCGGCTGTTTTTTTTCACGGGGGCTTCGTCATGAGCCTGTCGCTACAGGGGCGCCTGAGCCGGTCGCGGGAGCGCCTGGTCAAACGGCTGATCCTCGATCGATTGGCCAGCGGTATCGAGGTGCAGGCGCTGGCCGATGCCTGTTATCTGAGTCGCAGCCACTTTTCCCGGGCGTTCAAGCGCAGTACCGGGGTGGCGCCGCAACTATGGATTCAGCAGCAACGGATTGTCAGGGCCAGGAAGTTGTTGCGCGGGTCGGATTTGAGCCTGAGCCAGATTGCCCTGGAATGCGGGTTTTGCGACCAGGCGCATTTCTGCCGGAGTTTTGCCCGGGCTGTGGGGGATACACCCTTGGGGTGGCGAGCAGGAAGTTGATGGGTTGCCCATGATGGCCTGATCGCTGGCAAGCCAGCGATCAGGCCCGAAAGAACGCAGCCAATCAACGAGACAGGAACGCCAGCAAGTCGTCGTTCAACTGCTGCGCATGCGTTACCGCAAACCCGTGAGGCGCTCCGCTGTATACGGTCAGTTCCGCGCCGCGAATCATCTGCGCCGCCTTCTTCCCGGTAGTTTCGAACGGCACGACCTGGTCGTCGTCACCATGGATCACCAGGGTCGGCACATCGATCTTCGCCATGTCCGGGCGGAAGTCGGTTTCGGAGAACGCCGTCACGCAGTCCAGGGTGCCCTTGAGCGAAGCCAGCAGGGCGATGTTCAGCGTCTGGGCCTGCACGCCTTGCGAGACCTTCTGCCCATGGTTGATGCCATAGAACGGCGCGGCGAAGTCGGCGATGAACTGCGCACGATCCGCACGCAGGCCGTCACGGATACCGTCGAAGACCGACTTGTCGACCCCGTCCGGATTGTCTGCGGTCTTGATGAACAACGGCGTGACCGCCCCCAGCAGGACCAGCCCGGCGACGCGCTCGCTGCCATGCCGGGCGATGTAGCGGGTCACATCACCGCCCCCCATGGAAAAGCCCACCAGGGTCACGTCATTCAGGTCCAGATGTTCGATCAACTGGGCGATATCGTCGGCGAAGGTGTCGTAGTCATAACCGTTCCACGGCTGGCTGGAACGCCCGAACCCACGGCGGTCGAAGGCGATGGCGCGGTAGCCGCGGCTGGCCAGGAACTCCATCTGCACATCCCACATATCGGCATCCAGCGGCCAGCCATGGCTGAACAGCACGGGCTTGCCGCTGCCCCAGTCCTTGTAATAGATCGCGGTGCCGTCACGGGTAACGAGGGTGCTCATCGAGGTATCTCCTGAAAATGCCTGGGTAGGTTTCTTGAGTGCGTGAAGGTCGATTCGTTCAGCCGCGCAGCCAGCCGGCCGCAAGACGGGTTACCAGCGGCATGATGAAAAATACCACCGGCAGGATGACGAAGAAGTTGCCGATCAGGTTGCCGGTGAGCGGGCCGCCCAGCGCCGGGAAGGCGGCGAACAACGGCGCCAGCAGGGCCGGGACCAGCAGGGTCATGGGGCAGATCACCAGGTAGGTGAGCAGTGCCTGCTTCCAGCGCGGTGGTTGCTTTGCGCCGCCGCTGCTGACCGGGGTGAACCAGAACTCCGGATCATCATGCACCTCGGTGTGGTCGCCGCCGTCGAGCAGGGGCATGACTTCCTCGATCATTGCCTGGCGTTCGGCCGAGTTGACCCAGGCCTGCAGCCGGGTCGATTCGCAGAACCGCACCACGGTGGTGAAGTTGCGGCCGCCCTCTTGCGGACGGATCACGTTGACGCCCAGGTGCCCGGGCTGGCGGCGCGCAGCCTGCACGGCGCGCTTGAGCCAGGTTTCGTAGGTATCCAGCGCGTCGCTGCGGACGCGGTGCTGGATGACCAGCGTGACCACGTTGCTGTTGTCCTGAGTGGCGGTGTTCATCGAGCAAATCTCCCTGGCGATAAGTGGTAGGTCGCGTTGATGGGAGAAGCTTAAATTCAGCACCTTTATCGGAATAGATGGGCAAATCCGCCTTTAGCGTTCCAAAAACAGAACGATAAATAATCGAACACTTATCGACTGGTCGCAGTAATCGCAGAGAAATATCCTACGTACCCTCCAGAAAAAGGATGTGATCCATACCGTGCTCAGCTACTGGGGTCTGTTTCTTGCCGCCTTTGGCGCCGCCACCCTGCTGCCTCTGCAATCCGAGGCGGTGCTGGTGGGCCTGCTGCTGCACGATCCGCAAGCAGTGGGCATGCTGTTGCTGGTCGCAACCCTGGGCAATGTGCTGGGCTCGGTCGTCAACTGGCTGCTGGGCCGGGCCCTGGAGCGCTGGCGCGACAAGCGCTGGTTCCCCTTCTCCGCCGTGCAACTGGACAAGGCGCAGCAGCGTTACCAGCGCTACGGCCAGTGGTCGCTGTTGCTGAGCTGGATGCCGGTGATCGGCGACCCGCTGACCCTGATCGCCGGGATCATGCGCGAGCCGTTCTGGCGCTTCGTGTTGCTGGTGACCGTCGCCAAGGGGGCGCGCTATCTGGTGCTGGCGTTGATTACCCTGGGCTGGTTCGGCCGCTAGGCTCTGTACGAAATGCATCCGAACTCGCCCATGCTGCGTTGAAAACAGGCTCGGAATGCTCATTGACAACCAGTCAACTCCGCTTCCTCGCCTGTTTTCGCCTTGCCTGGCCTTCGCTCGAATACATTTCGTACAGAGCCTAGAAGCGCTGCAACTGCATCTCCCGCAAACGGCTGAGCGTCCGGCGAAACGGGAACTCCAGGTAGCCCTGGGTGTAGAGCGCTTCCAGCGCAACGTCAGCTTCCAGGTAAAGGGCCACGCGCTGGTCGTAGCACTCGTCGACCAGGGCGATGAAGCGCCGGGCGCCGTCGTCCTGGGGCGACAGTTGCGGCAGCTCGCGATCGCCGGCCACCACCCGTTCGGCAGCGTCCTCGGTGCCCCGGGCAATCCTGCCGGGTCGTTGTGCGGCGCCAAGGGCCGGCACGCCACTGAGCAGGATGGCGTCGAACCCTTCGCACAGGGCCATGAACTCCATGGCCGCCAGGGGCTGCTCGCACAGGTGCGGGTAATCGCACCAGAGCACCTTGTCGCTGCGGCGGATCACCTGGACGGTGCGGTAGCCGACGGGCAAGTCCGCGTCGGTGGCCGCGGCGCCAGCGCTCAGTTCGTCGAAGACCTGCGCCAGGGCGCAAGGCTGGCCGGGTTGCCGCACCCAGTAGCGCTGCTGCTCGGCGCCGGGGTGCAGGCGGTGGTCCTGTTCACCATGCACCGCCACCACCTGCATCGACGCCTCGATGGCGGCAATGGCCGGCAGGAAGCGCTCGCGGTTGAAGCCGTCGGCGTACAGCTCCCGGGGTGGCAGATTGGAAGTGGCGACCACCACCACGCCGGCCTCGAACAGCACCTGGAACAGGCGACCGAGGATGATCGCATCGCCGATATCGTTGACGAACAGTTCATCGAAGCAAAGCACGCGGATTTCTTCGGCGAGGGAGCGGGCCAGGGCCTGCAACGGGTCGGCGGTGCCATTGAGCTGGAACAGGCGCTGGTGGGTCCAGCGCATGAAATGGTGGAAATGCTGGCGCCGCGAGGGGATGGTCAGGCAGCTGTGGAACTGGTCCATGAGCCAGGTCTTGCCGCGACCGACCGGGCCCCAGAGGTAGACGCCCGTGGCCGGCTCGCCGTTCTGCAGGGCGTCGAAACAGGCCTGCAGGGCTTCGACGGCGGCCTGCTGGGCGGGGTCGGGAATGAAGCCCTGTTGTTCGATGGCTTGGCGGTACAGGGCCAGGGGGGTGGCGGACATGCAGACCCTCGGGGAAAAGGGCACAGGGTATATCAGTAAGCCACTAATTGTGTGTGGAATTTGAGGGCCTCATCGCTGGCAAGCCAGCTCCCACAGGGTTGGCGGTGCACGCGGTCACTGTGGGAGCTGGCTTGCCAGCGGTGAGGCCCGAAAGGCAGCCGAGAACTACTCGGCCAAGCCCACCTTCAACAACTCCCCATCCTCCTCATCCGTCAGCAGATACAGGAACCCGTCCGGCCCCACCCGCACATCCCGCACCCGGGCATTCAACTGCCCGAGCATCCGTTCTTCATGGACGATCTTGTCGCCATCGAGCTGCAACCTGATCACTTCCTGGGTCGCCAGGGCCCCGATGAACAGGTTGTGATCCCACGGTTTGAAGCGCCCGCCGTCATAGAAGGCCATGCCGCTGATCGCCGGGGATTTTTCCCAGACATGATGCGGCGCCACCGTGCCTTCGACTTCCTTGCCCTTGGCCTCGGGAATCGGCATCAGCGAGTAGTTGATGCCGTGGGTCGCCAGCGGCCAGCCGTAGTTCTTGCCGGGCTTGGGGATGTTGATCTCGTCACCACCGCGCGGACCGTGCTCATGGGTCCACAGCTGGCCGGTCCAGGGGTTGAGCGCCGCGCCCTGCTGGTTGCGGTGGCCATAGGACCAGATCGCCGGCTGCACATTCTTTTGCCCGACGAAGGGGTTGTCCTTGGGGATCTCGCCGTCGGGCAGGATGCGCACCACCTTGCCCTGCAACTTATCGAGGTCCTGGGCGGTGGGCCGTTCGTTGTTCTCGCCGAGGGCGATGAACAGGTAGCCATCGCGGTCGAACACCAGGCGCGAGCCGAAATGGTTGCCGCTGGAGAGTTTCGGCGCCTGGCGGAAGATCACGTTGAAGTCCTCCAGCGCCGACAGGTCGGCGGACAGCCGCCCGCGCCCCACCGCCGTGCCGGCCTTGCCGCCCTCGCCGCCGCCCTCGGCAAAGGACAGGTAGACCAGCCGGTCCTTCTTGAACGTCGGCGACAGCACCACGTCGAGCAGGCCGCCCTGCCCCTTGGCCCAGACTTCCGGTACGCCGTTCAACGGTGCACCGACCCGGCCTTCGGCGCCGATCACCCGCAGGTTGCCCTGGCGCTCGGTGACCAGGATGCCCTGGTTGTCGGGCAGGAAGGCCAGGGCCCAGGGGTGTTTCAAGCCCTCGGCCAGGGTCGCCACCTTGAGCGTGCCCTCCTCGCTGGGAAAGGTTCGTTCAGGCGCGGCCTGGGCGAGCAGTGGCAAGAGAGCGGCAGTACCGACAGCGAGCAGCCAGGATCGTGAGGTCATGCAGGATTCCTTTCTGAAGGGCAATTAAGGCACGCGCTGTGAATCGCGCGGTGGGCGGATGGGTTCCAGGCGCGGCGCCTGCTGTTCGCGGCGCAGGTTGTTGCCGTTGCCGATACCGCGGTTTTCCAGGGTCGGCGTGCGCTGTGGCGGTTGTGTGGACGGGCCGCGCACGGGCGGCGTGGCAGGCACGCTGCCCTGCTGGCTGTTTGGGTTGATATCGCGGATCGGGCTGTTCTGCGGGTTGTTTTCACCCGCCGCCAGCACGGACCCGGCCGCGAAAACGGCAAGGACAGCGGCGAACAGCATCGGCAAGCGTCGGCGTGACATGGGGACCTCCCGCGCCTTGGGCATCTGCGAAGATTGGATAGCCTAAGGTGCGAGAGGTTCGCCAAGAAAGCGCCGGAGGCGGCGCAGGTGATTCATTTTGTTACGAGGGAAGCGTTTACCCCCGCTCCTGCGGCCTCAATAGGCCAGCGACCAGCTCAGGGTGTAGGTGCGACCGCGCCCCTGGTAGTCGTACAGGTACGCCGGGCCGTAGGTTGGCGAGTAGAACAGCGTCGCGCGCTGGCCCCAGACGGTGCTGTATTGCTTGTCCAGCAGGTTCTGGATGCCGGCGCTGAAGGTGCCGAAGCCGGTCTCCTGGCTGCCCAGCAGGTCGAAGGTGGTGTAGCCGGAGATCTTGTGGTCGGCATCGTCCTTGAGGGTGAAGGCGTGGTTGGCCTGCAGGCGCGCGTTGCGCCCGTCGCCCTTCCAGCCGACGAAGGCGGTGGACTTGGACAACGAGGCGTAGCGGGCATCGCGCTTGATCCAGTCGCCGTCGCTGTCTTCCTCCTCGGAACGCACCAGGTGCAGGGTGCTGCCGGCTTCCCAGCCGCTGTCGAAGCGTCGGGTCAGCGCGCCTTCGAAGCCGAAGTCGCGGCTTTTCTTGTCTTCGACGTTGATGGTCAGGGTCGCCGAGTCGGTGCTGATGACCTTGTCCGACCAGATGTAGTACACCGCCGCCTGGGCGTCCCAGTCCACATCGGCGTAGCGCCAGCCCATCTCGACCTGGCGGCTCTTGATCCCGGCCAGCGGGTTGTCATCCACGCTCAGGCCGGCCTTGCCGTAGTACTTGGCCGGGTCCGGCAGGTCGAAGCCTTCGCCGTAGTTGGTCCAGACCTGATGGCCGTTCTTGAAGTCGTAGATGGCGCCAAGGTTGTACAGGTTGACCTGGTAGTCGTTGCTGCCGCCGGGAATGCCCTTGAAGTCGCCGACCTCCACGTCCATCTGCTGGCGCCGGGCGCCGCCGGACAGGGTCAGGTTATCGGTCAGGTGCCAGTCCAGCTGGGCATAGGCAGACACACCGTCGACCCGGTAGCTGGGATACCGCGGCGCCTTGCTCGCGGTTTCCAGTTCGAGGCCGCCGCTGCTGGACGAGGTGCGCGCATCGAAGGTGCTCTGCTCGGCATTGAAGCGCTCGCGGTCGAGATCGACGCCGTAGGTCAGCTTGAGGGTGTCCCATTGCTTGGCGAACAGCGCCTTCAGGCTGGAGACCTCGAAGTTCTGCTGCGAGGCGGCGAAGTACACACCGCGCGATCCCCGCGGCGTGCCGCTGTTGTAGTAGGGAAACGGATAGAAGTTGTCGTCTTCCTTGCGGTACGAGGCCTGCAGGTAGAAGTCCTGGCCGAGCACATCGGCGTGGTGGTAGTTGGCGTTGAGCAGCAGGCGCCGGGTCTGGGGTTCGAGGTCGCTGGACAGGCCACTGCGCAGCTCGGCGTCCTCCAGGTCCGACGGCGCATTGTAGTTCAGGTGCGGAAAGTAGATCCCGGTGCTGCCGTGGTTGCCCGAGTCGTAGTACTGGGCCAGCAGGTCAAGGCTCTGTTCTTCGTTGAACTGCATGCCGAGGCTGCCCAGCACGTCGATGGTGCGGTTGTACTGCAGGTCGGTCTGGGTGTTGTCGATGAAGATCTGCTCGCCGGCACCGTCGTAGAAGGCTTCGTTCTGCTCCGCGGAAACGCCCAGGCGTGCGTTGATCCGCTCGTTGCCACCGCTGACCGACTGGGCGATGCGGGTCGACAGATCGTCGCTGTTGTTGAAACCGCTGCTGGCACCGACCTGGGTCTCGAAGCGCGCCGCGCCCTCCTCGCCCTTCTTGGTAACGATGTTGATGATCCCGCCGGTGGCGCCGCCGCCGTAGATGGCGCTGGCCCCGGAGAGCACTTCGACGCGCTGCACGTTGAACGGCGAGATGCTGTCGAACTGCCGCGATAGGCCGCGGGAGCTGTTCTGGCTGACCCCGTCGATCATCACCAGGACGTTGCGCCCGCGCATGTTCTGGCCGTAATTGGTGCGGCCTTCCGGCGCCAGGTCGAGGCCCGGGACCAGCTTGCCGATGGCTTCCTTGAGGCTCACGCCGCTGCTGATCTGCTCCTTGAGCTGCTCCTGGTCGACCACCCAGACGGTGCCGGGGATCTCGCTGATCGCGGTGCTGGTCCGCGAGGCCACGCTGACCTCGATGGCCTTGAGAGCGATGCTGGCCTGGGGCTCGGCCTTGCGCAGGATCACCGTGCGCACATCGCTGAACTGCCAGCTCATGCCGCTCCCGGCGAGCAGCTGTTGCAGGGCCTGCTCGATGCTGTAGTTGCCGCGCAGGCCGGGGCTGTCGAGGCCGGCGACATCGCTGGTGGTGTACAGCAGGTGCAGGTCGGCCTGGTCGGCGAATTGGGTCAGGGTCTTGTCGAGGCTTTGCGCCGGCAGGTCGAGGCTGACCTGGCGGGCCTGGGAGGCGCTGATCTGCGCAGGAGTAGCGGCTTCGGCGGCATGGGCGGTGAAGGCGCCACAAAGACCGGCGGCTACCGCCGAAGCCAGCAGGGCCTGTTTGAAGGAACGGGTGGAACGTGCTGAGGACGGGGACGGACCTTTCACTGTTTTCTTCCAGACGAATACGTAAATGAGAATGACTTGCTGATCAGTCTCACTACGACGATTCGGCTGTGCAGAACTTGCAGTGATTTTTCGAAAATTTTTTATCGGCAGCTGAAATCAGTACAGGACGGCCAGCCACGGCAGGTAGGTGACCTTCAGGTCATAGCGCTGTTCGAGGGTGCGCAGCAGGTCGTGCGGGTCGTTGAGATCGAACACGCCGCTGACCGGCAAGGCGCCAAGCTGGCTGTTGGAAATCAGGATGCTGCCCTGCTGATAGCGCTCCAGCTCGGCGATCACCTCCCGCAGCGGGCGACCGTTGAAGATCAGTTTGCCGCGTTGCCAGGCGGTCTGCGCCTGCGCGTCGGGGCTGGCCGCGAGCCGCTGTTCGCCGATGCGCGCCTCGCCCCGGGCGACCACCACACGAGGAACATTGCCCAGGCGGCGCACGCTGAACACTGCGTCGCTGCCCTGCACGGCTTCGCCACCGCCCTCGACCACGAACGGACGCGGGTCCTGCGCCGGCTCGAACAACGCCTCGCCTTCGCGCAGCGACACCAGGCGGCGCTCGGCGCTGTACTTCACCGACAACGCACTGGCGCTGTTGAGGGTGACCCGCGAGCCATCTTCCAGGGTGACGGTGCGGCGTTCTCCGGTGCTGGTGTGGTAGTCAGCCAACAGTGCCGGCGCCTGTTGCCAGCCGCCGTAGCCGACCAGCGCCAGCAGCAGCGAGGCGGCGATGGCCGAGCCCCAGCGCCGGCTGCGACGCGGCGCGGCGGGCAATTGCGCGGCGGCTTCGGTATGCCCGATATCGCCCCACAACGCCTCGGCCTCCTCGGCGGCGAGCAGGTGCTCGGCGCTGAGTCCGCGCCAGCGCTGGTAGCGCGCACGATCGGCGGCACTGGCGCTGCCCGAGTGCAGCAGGACCTGCCAGTCGATGGCGGCGTCGGACAGATCGATAAGGGGCTGGGGTTCGCTGGACATGGGCGCTTCAGTCATGGTTGTGCTTGAGCCAGTCCCGGCAGTGGCGCAGGGCCTGGCCGATGTATTTTGCCACCATGCTTTCGGAAACGCCCAGTCGTTGTGCGATCTGCGCCTGGGTCAGGCCCTCGACGCGGTTGAGCAGCAACGCCTGGCGGGCATTGTCGGAGAGTTGCAGCAGGGCTTCGTCGAGAATGGCCAGGCGTTCCCGGGCCAGCAGCGTGGCTTCCGGCGCCGGCCCCGGGCAGACCATCTGCTCGGCCGTGTCGCTGTCGCCGAGGTTGCTTTCCTGGCGCTGCTCGCGGCGCAGGGTATCGATGGCCAGGTTGCCGGCGACCCGGAAGATGAAACTGCGCGCATGCAGGACCGGGATGTCCTGTTCGTCGATCTTCACCAGCTTGAGCCAGGTCTCCTGGGCGACGTCGGCCGCGCGCTGGCGGTCGTTCATGCGCCGGGTCAGGAACAGCAGGAGGTCATCGTAATGCTCCTGGAAACTGGCCAGCAGCCCGGAGGCGGGGGACGTCAGCATGGGTGGGAAAGATCGCCGTGAAAGGGAGGACATGGACTTTAATGAGAAGGATTATCTTTCAAGTCATGTCCGACTTTCAACGCCGCCGTGCATTTGCCACACTCCGGGGCAATCTGTCTCTGGAGAAATTGCCATGTCCCGCCTGTTGCGCCACCTCGCCGGCCTGAGCCTGATCCTGACCTTGTCGGCCTGTGCATTGTTTCAGGGGCGGGACCCGGTGAACATCAGCGTGATCGGCATCGACCCCCTGCCCGGCCAGGACCTGGAGTTGCGCATGGCGGTGAAATTGCGGGTGCAGAACCCCAACGAGACGCCCATCGACTTCAATGGCGTGGCCCTGAACCTGGAGGTCAATGGCCAGCCGCTGGCCGCCGGGGTCAGCGACCAGCATGGCAGCATCGGCCGCTTCAGCGAGCAGGTGCTGGTGGTGCCGGTGAGCATTACCGCGTTTTCGGTGCTGCGCCAGGCCCTGGGCCTGAGCCAGATGAGCAGCCTCGACGGCATGCCCTACGAGGTCAATGGCAAGCTCGCCGGCGGTGCCTTCGGCACGATGCGCTTCAAGGATCGCGGCACCTTCGAGCTGCCGCGCTGAAGGTCAGGACTTGCTGGCGCTGGCCGCGGCCATCAGCTTGTTGACCTCGCCACGCACCATGTTGGCGAACTCCGGGGGTGACATGGCGTCCAGCTCGGCCCGCACCCACTCCGCCCACTTGCCCTTGCGCCGCGGCTTTTCGCCGATCAGGCGAACGGCCTCGCCCTTGGCCTTGACCAGGTTGGTCTGCCACAGGGCGAACAGCCGGGCTTTCTCGTCTTCGATCTCGGCCCGTTCGGCGAAGCTCTTGTTGGCCAGATTGAAACTCATGGGGTAATTCCTGCCGCTTGAAAATGGGCGCTATCTTACACTGTAGCCGCCGATGCCCTGCAAACCGGTGCAACTTTTCCGTAGCAACGGGCGTCCATCAAGGATCGACGATCACTTAATCCGAGGAAGCGTAGATGGCCAGGAAAACCACCCGTAACATCGATAGCGAGCAAATCAAGGACCAGGCGTTCAGCGAGCTGCAGGCGCTGATCGAGGAGTCGGAGAGGCTGCTCGACGACAGCGCCGCACTGGTCGGTGAGGAAGCCGAGACCCTGCGCGCGCAGTTGCAGCTCAAGTTGAAGCAGGCCAGTCATGCCGTGGGCAATGTTCGCGACAAGGCGCGCCCGGTGGTGGATGCGACCGAAAACTACATTGGCGGGCATCCGTGGCAGACGGTGGCGATTTCGGCGGGGTTTGGATTGGTGGTGGGGTTGTTGCTGGGGCGTCGTTCCTGATCCGGGATCCTTATTGAATTTCAGGGCCTCATCGCTGGCAAGCCAGCTCCCACCCTGTGGGAGCTGGCTTGCCAGCGATGAGGCCCTGAAGGTCAGCGAAGATTCAGAGGCTCCACCACCCCACAAGCAATCGCCATCCCCACCAGCTCCGCCAGATGCTCGGCCTGCATGCGCTTCATCACCCGCGAGCGATACAGGTCCACGGTCTTCACACTGACCTCCAGTTGCTCGGCAATTTCCCGGTTGGTATAGCCCTTGACCAACGGCACGAAGACATCGCGCTCGCGCGGCGTCAGGCTGTCGATCCGCGCCTGCACGGCGTCACGCTGGCGGCTGCCGACCTGGATCTGCGACGAACGCCCCAAGGCCTCCTGCACGCTGTCCAGGAGCATCTGGTCGTTGTACGGCTTTTCAATGAAGTCACAGGCGCCCGCCTTGAACGCCCGCACCACGATCGGCACGTCGGCATGCCCGCTGACGAAGATCACCGGCAGGTCGATCCCCCGCGCCCTCAGGGCTTCCTGCACACTCAGCCCACCCATGCCGGGCATGCGCACATCGAGCAGCACGCAGGCCGGCAGGTCGCCGTCGCAGGCGTCGAGAAACGCCTGGCCGCTGGTGAATGGCAATGCCTGCAGCCCCACCGACTCCAGCAGCCAGACCGTGGAGTCGAGCATGCCCTGGTCGTCGTCGACCACATAGACCTTCGGATCCTGCATCACAATCCCCTTGTTCAAACACTTGCCGCCGGCGCCAGCCGACAGCTCAGAATCAGTCCCCCGCCCTCGCCCGGACCGGCCGTCAGGGTGCCGCCGAAACCTTCGACGATGCTGCGGCTCATGCTCAGGCCCAAGCCCAGCCCCTCCGCCTTGCTGGTGGTGAAGGGGGTGAAGATGCCGTCCAGTTGCTCCGGCGCCACGCCCGGGCCCTGGTCGATCACCTGGACCAGCAGGCGCCCGCTCTCCTGCGCGCCACTCAGCACGATCCGCGACGGCTGCCCCGGCTGGCGCTCGCGATTGGCGTCGATGGCATTGCGCAGCAGGTTGAGCAGCACTTGCTCCAGCAGCACGCGGTCGGCGTAGACCGGCGGCAGATTGTCGGTCATTCGCTGTTCGATCGTCACCTGTGCCTGCGTCGCTTCCCAGGCACACAGGCGCACCGCCTCGCGCGCGACCGCAGCCACCGACAGCGCCTGCAGGCGCCGCGGCTCCTTGCGCAGGAAGGCGCGCAGGCGCTTGATCACTTCGGCGGCGTGGGTCGCCTGCTCGCTGATCCGTTGCAGGCCCTGGGCAACCCGGCCGGCGGCTTGCGGGTCGCGTTCCAGGGCATGCAGGTAACGCTGGCTGGCGGCGGCGTAGTTGAGCACGGCGGCCAGCGGCTGGTTGATTTCGTGAGCGATGCCCGAGGCCAGCTCGCCCAGGGTGACCAGGCGCGCGGTGTGGGCCAGTTCGTCCTGGTGGCGGCGCTGCTGGGTTTCGCGCAGCTCGCGCTCGGTCATGTCCCGGGCCACCAGCGAGTAGTAGCGCTCGCCGCCCGCCGCCGTGTGCGCCAGCAGCACCAGCGAAACGGGAAACGCCGCGCTGCCGTTGTAGGGCGCCAACCGCGCTTCGCACTGCCACACGCCCTCGCGCTCGGCGCGCTGCCAGCCTTCCTGGTCGAGGCGCTGGCAGGCGTCGGCGTCGAGCAGTTCGCCCAGGCGTGGCGCGATCTGTACATCGGTCAGGCCAAGGGCACGACGGGCCGAACGGTTGAGGTAGGTCAGGCGTCCGTCCGGGTCGGTGAACAGCACCAGGTCGGTGTTGGCTTCCACCACTTCGGCCAGGCGCCGACGGTTTTCCTGGGCTTCGATACGCACGCTGATATCCCGCGAGACGCTGACGATCTCCACCACCGCGCCGGTATAGGTTTCGCGGATGGCGCGGCTGGCGATCTCGAACCACAGGTCGCGGCCGTCGCGGTGGCGCACGCGGCAAGTCATGGTCTGGTAGCCGTCGCGCTCCAGCGCCGCCGAGGCCTGGGTCAGGTACTGGCGGCAGTCGTGGGGATGCAGCAGGGTCTGCACCTTGATCCCGCGCAATTCCTCCGGCCAGTAGCCGAGCAGGCGGTACGAGGCGGGCGAGGCGTCGAGGAACGCGCCATCGGGGGTATGCCGGGAAATCAGGTCGGTGGTGTTCTCGGTGATCAAGCGGTACAGGCGCCGGGCCTGGGCCGCCTCGCGCTCGGCGCGGCGCTCGCTGGTGGCGTCGCGGCAGCGGGCGATGACCTGGTCGGCGCCGGCGGGGATGAAGGTCCACAACAGGATGCGCTCGCCGGCCAGGCTCTCCACTTCGGCGATCGCCCGCTGCTGGCCAAGGCAGGCGCTGACCAGCGCGGCATGGTTGGCCGGCAGCAACAGCGACAGGCTTTGCGGCGGCCAGCCATTGAGCTCGCCGAGCATGGCCGGGTTGGCGGCACGCAGCACGGCGTTGGCGTCGAGCAGCAACGAGGGTTGCGGGTCCTTGTCGAGCAAGGCCGAGGGAATGAGGGTCACAACGATGGCTCCGCTGTTTTTATAGTAGTTGTACCATATTGCTATAGTCTATCTTCCAAGTAACATGGCGAACAGCGTAAAAATCAACACGCTTCACGAACCCTGATCAGAGCTAACAATCAGCCAACAGGACATCGCTTTCTATGTCGATCTTCTCCCAGGGCCTGCAGCCCGCGCCTGTCAATCACGTTGCCCTCACCCCGCTGAGCTTCATCGAGCGCACCGCCGCCGTGCACGGCGACTACCCCGCCGTGATCCACGGCTCGATCCGCCGCAACTGGCGGGAAACCTACCAGCGCTCCCGTCGCCTGGCCAGCGCCCTCGCCGGCCGCGGTATCGGCCAGGGCGATACGGTGGCGGTGATGCTGCCGAACATCCCGGCGATGCTCGAGGCGCACTTCGGCGTGCCGATGATCGGCGCCGTGCTCAATGCCCTCAACGTGCGCCTCGACGCCGAGGCCATCGCCTTCATGCTCGAACATGGCGAGGCCAAGGTGCTGATCACCGACCGCGAGTTCCACAAGGTCATCGCCGCCGCCCTGCAATTGATGGAACACCCGCCGCTGGTGGTGGATGTGGACGATCCGGAATACGGCGAAGGCTGCGCGGTCAGCGCGCTGGACTACGAGGCCTTCCTCGCCGAAGGCGATCCGGACTACGCCTGGCAGTGGCCCGAGGACGAGTGGCAGGCGATCTCGCTGAACTACACCTCCGGCACCACCGGCAACCCCAAGGGCGTGGTCTATCACCACCGCGGCGCCTACCTGAACGCGCTGGGCAACCAGATGACCTGGGCCATGGGCAACCACCCGGTGTACCTGTGGACCCTGCCGATGTTCCATTGCAACGGCTGGTGCTACCCCTGGACCGTGACCGCCCTGGCCGGGACCCATGTGTTCCTGCGCCGGGTCGATCCGCAGAAGATCCTCACCCTGATTCGCGAGCACCAGGTCACCCACCTGTGCGGCGCGCCGATCGTGCTCAATGCCCTGATCAACATGCCCGACTCGGCCAAGGCGGCCATCGATCATCCGGTCAATGCCATGGTCGCCGGCGCAGCACCGCCGGCCAAGGTGATCGGTGCAGTGGAGGAAATGGGCATCAAGGTCACCCACGTCTACGGCCTGACCGAGGTCTACGGCCCGGTCACCGTGTGCGCCTGGCATGCCGAATGGGATGAAAAGCCGTTGCAGGAACGGGCGCGGATCAAATCCCGCCAGGGCGTGCGCTACGCCACCCTCGAAGGCCTGATGGTCGCCGACCCGCAGACCCTGGAGCCGGTGGCCCGGGACGGCAACACCCTGGGCGAGATCTTCATGCGCGGCAACACGGTGATGAAGGGTTACCTGAAGAACCCCGAGGCCACCGCCGAAGCCTTCCGCGGCGGCTGGTTCCATACCGGCGACCTGGCGGTGTGCCATCCGGACGGCTACGTCGAGATCAAGGACCGGCTCAAGGACATCATCATTTCCGGCGGCGAGAACATCTCCACCATCGAGGTGGAAGACACGCTGTATCGCCACCCCGCCGTGCTGGAGGCCGCCGTGGTCGCCCGGCCCGACGAGAAATGGGGCGAGACGCCCTGCGCCTGGATCACCCTGAAACCCGGCTTCGAGGACACCCGCGAGACCGAGATCATCGCCTTCTGCCGCGAGCACCTGGCGGGCTTCAAGCTGCCCAGGACCGTGGTTTTCCGCGAACTGCCGAAGACCTCCACCGGCAAGATCCAGAAATACCTGCTGCGCGACTGGGCCAAGGCGCTCTGATTCCTCCTCCTTATTAGACACGAGAACCACGATGCCTGAATTCAATGCCCCGCTGCGCGATATGCGTTTCGTTCTCCATGAAGTGTTCCAGGGTCCGGCCCTGTGGGCACGGCTGCCGGCTCTTGCCACCGCGGTCGACGGCGAAACCGCCGATGCCATCCTCGAAGAAGCGGCGAAGATCACCGGCCAGCTGATCGCCCCGCTCAACCGCAGCGGCGACGAACAGGGGGTTGGTTTCGCCGGCGGCAAGGTCACCACCCCGGACGGTTTCAAGGACGCCTGGCGGACCTACCGCGAGGGTGGCTGGGTCGGCCTGGCCGGCAATCCGGAACATGGCGGCATGGGCATGCCGAAGATGCTCGCGGTGCAGTTCGAGGAAATGCTCTACGCCGCCAACTGCTCCTTCAGCCTGTATTCGGCGCTGAGCGCCGGCTGCTGCCTGGCCATCGACGCCCACGCCAGCGACGCCCTGCGCGCGCAATACCTGCCGCGCCTGTACAGCGGCGAATGGGCCGGGACCATGTGCCTGACCGAACCCCACGCCGGCACCGACCTGGGCATCATCCGCAGCAAGGCCGAGCCGCTGATCGACGGCAGCTACGCCATCAGCGGGACCAAGATCTTCATCACCGGCGGCGACCAGGACCTGACCGACAACATCATCCACCTGGTCCTGGCCAAGCTGCCGGACGCCCCCGCCGGGCCCAAGGGCATTTCGCTGTTCCTGGTGCCCAAGCGCATGGTCAACGACGACGGCAGCCTCGGCGTGGACAACGCGGTGAGCTGCGGCTCGGTCGAGCACAAGATGGGCATCAAGGCCTCGGCCACCTGCGTGATGAACTTCGATGGCGCCGTGGGTTACCTGGTCGGCGAGCCCAACCGCGGGCTGGCGGCGATGTTCACCATGATGAACTACGAGCGACTGTCCATCGGCATCCAGGGCATCGGTTGCGCCGAGGCTTCGTACCAGAGTGCGGTGGCCTACGCCCGGGATCGCCTGCAAAGCCGTGCGGCAACCGGCGCGCAGGCGAAGGACAAGGTCGCCGACCCGATCATCGTGCATGCCGATGTACGCCGCATGCTCCTGAGCATGCGCGCCCTGACCGAGGGTGGACGGGCCTTCGCCACCTACGTCGGGCAGCAACTGGATATCGCCAAGTACGCGCAGGACGCCGGCGAACGCGAAGCCGCGCAACGCCTGGTCGCCCTGCTGACCCCGGTGGCCAAGGCGTTCTTCACCGATACCGGGCTGGAAAGCTGCGTGCTCGGCCAGCAGGTGTTTGGCGGTCACGGCTATATCCGTGAGTGGGGACAGGAGCAGCTGGTGCGGGATGTGCGGATCGCGCAGATCTATGAAGGCACCAATGGCATCCAGGCGCTGGACCTGCTGGGGCGCAAGGTGCTGGCCGATGGCGGTCAGTCCCTGGCCTTGCTGGCTGCGGAAATTCGTGCGTTCTGCGAATGCGAGCCGCCCCACGCTGCCGAACTGCTGGACGCCCTGCAGCGCCTGGAAAGCACCAGCCAGTGGCTGCGCGAGCAGGTCGGCGCGGATGCCAATGCGGTGGGCGCGGCGTCGGTGGAGTATTTGCACCTGTTCGGCTACGTGGCCTATGCCTACATGTGGTCACGGATGGCCGCAGTAGCGACCGCCCATTACACCGACGAGCCGGACTTCTACCAGGCCAAGCTGGCGACCGCAGCCTTCTACTTCGCCCGCTTGCTGCCACGGGTACTGTCCTTGCAGGCCAGCATCCAGGCCGGTAGTGGAAGTCTGTACCAGCTCGATGCGGCGCAGTTCTAACCTCGTGGAAAACCCGGCTTGCCGGGTTTTCCCGACCATTGGTCGGTTTGTGCGGAAAAAATCGATTTTGCAGGGGATTTCCTGCAAATAAATCCCACAACTGATAGTGATTCGCCATGATCTCGGTTCCGATGGCCCGCCACGCAAGGGTAGAATGGTCAAAACCGGGAGTTTCAATGAATCAGGCCAGCCCCAGCGACGACGAACTCAATGCCATCACCGATGCCGCTGCGCATTGGTGCATGCGCTTGCACGCTGAGGACTGTACCGAAGAGGAACAGGCCGAGTTCGCCGAATGGCTGACCGCCAGCCCGCTGCACCGCCAGGAATACGAGGCGATGCAGGACATCTGGATCACCGCCGACCACCTGCCGCGTCCGCCCGCGCCTGCACAGATCCTGCAGTTGCCGGTGAAACCGCGGCCGCGCCCACAACGCGTGCGGCACTATGCCTCGGCGGCGGTCATCACCCTGCTGGCCCTGCCCCTGGCCGGCTGGATCGGCTGGGAGCAGGGCTGGCTGCCCAACGACTACCAGTCGGTGGAAAGCACCGACAGCCGCCGCACCGTGACCCTTGGCGATGGCAGCGAAGTCGAGCTGAACCTCGGCACCTCCCTGCGCTACATGAATTTCAAGGACCAGCGTCGGGTCACCCTGAGCAAGGGCGAGGCGTTCTTCAAGGTTCATCACGATACCCAGCACCCGTTCGTGGTTCGCGCCGGCAGCGGCCAGACCCAGGTCACCGGGACCCAGTTCAACGTGTGGAAATACCGCGACCAGGTCAAGGTGACCCTGGTGGAAGGTTCGGTGCTGGTCAGCAGCGAGAATTTCAAGCTGGGTAGCGGCTACCGTCTCGGCCCGGGCATGCAGGCGGCCTACCATGCCGGCGATCTCGAGCCGAGCCTGAACCAGACCTACGCCAACGACTCCAGCCTGGCCTGGCGCACGGGCAAGCTGGTGATCGACAATCTGACCCTCGACCAGGCCCTGCCGTTGATCAACCGCTATCTCGACAGCCCGCTGCGCCTGGCCGACGCCAGCACCGGCAGCGTGCGTATCAGCGGGATCTACAACACCAGCGACGTGAAGAAACTGGTGCGTACCCTGCCCAAGGTGCTGCCGGTGTACCTGACCCAGGACAAGAATGGCGACACGGTGCTGAACCGGATTTCGCCGCCGCCCAGGAAGGGCTGATAGCTCTTCATTGCCTGTAATTGCATGCGCCGCCGAACCTTGTGGGAGCCGGCGTTGCCGGCGATGAGGCCCTCAGCAACACCATCACTTCCCAGCCTACAACACCATCGCCGCCACCCACCCCGCCGCCAGCAGCGGAAGGTTGTAGTGGATGAACGTCGGCACCACGGTGTCCCAGATGTGATGGTGCTGGCCATCCACGTTCAGCCCCGAGGTCGGCCCGAGGGTCGAGTCCGACGCCGGCGACCCGGCATCACCCAGCGCCCCCGCCGTACCGACGATGCACACGGTGGCGATCGGATCGAAGCCCAGTTGCACGCACAACGGCACGAAGATCGCCGCAAGGATCGGCACCGTCGAGAACGACGAGCCGATGCCCATGGTCACCAGCAGGCCCACCAGCAGCATCAGCAGGGCGCCGATACCCTTGCTGTGGTCGATCCACAGCGCCGACGTCTCGACCAGGGTCTTGACCTCGCCCGTCGCCTTCATCACTTCGGCGAAGCCCGAGGCGGCGATCATGATGAAGCCGATCATGGCCATCATCTTCATGCCCTCGGTGAACAGGCTGTCGGTGTCTTTCCAGCGCACGATGCCGGACACCGAGAAGATCAGGAAACCCGCCAGCGCACCAATGATCATCGAGTCCAGCCACAACTGGATGATGAAGGCCGCAGCAATCGCACAACCGGCCACCAGCAGGGTCAGCGGGTTGTAGGTGACCGCCACTTGCTCGACCTGCTCGATCTTTTCCAGGTCGTACACGCGCTTCTTGCGATAGCTGAAGAACACCGCGATCAACAGCCCGGCGAGCATGCCCGCCGCCGGAATGGCCATGGCGTGGGTGACGTTGACGCCGCTGATGTCCACGCCGCTGCGGGCCACGTTGGCCAGCAGGATCTCGTTGAGGAAGATATTGCCGAAGCCCACCGGCAGGAACATGTACGGGGTGATCAGGCCGAAGGTGATGACGCAGGCCACCAGGCGACGGTCGATCTGCAACCGGGTCAGCACATAGAGCAGAGGCGGCACCAGCAGCGGGATGAAGGCGATATGAATCGGCAACAGGTTCTGCGAGGCGATCGCCACCACCAGCATCAGGCCGATCAGCAGCCACTTGACCTTGCCGCCCTTGCCTTCGCTCTGCCCGTGGAACATCGCCAGGGCGCGGTCGGCCAGGGCATGGGCCAGGCCGGACTTGGCGATGGCCACGGCGAAAGCGCCGAGCAAGGCGTAGGACAGGGCCACGGTAGCGCCGCCGCCGAGCCCGCCATTGAAGGCCTTGAGCGTGCCTTCGATGCCCAGCCCCCCGACCAGTCCGCCCACCAGCGCACCAATGATCAGGGCGATCACCACATGCACGCGGGACAGGCTCAGCACCAGCATGATGCCGACCGCGGCAATGACTGCATTCATTCTTTCCAGCCTCTTGAAACCATGAAAAAGCGACAGCGTCGGCGACAGATCTGCCCTGGGGCTCTGGCCGAATGACGGTATGTAATGTGGAAGGCGCACACTCTGAAGCAGCCCTCCCCCATTGTCAAAGCGCAGCGTCCCAGAGCGGTGCAAGGGTCGCCTGGATGACCGAAAAAGACGCAATTCAATTGAACGTTTGAATAAAGAAAACAGCCCGGCGGCCGATATAAGTCGGCATTGTCTATCTCTCTGGTTCAAAGGATTTCGCCAAATGTCGTTCAGACAGCTGTCCATCCAATGGAAGATCACCTCGCTGGCCGGACTTTGCCTTGCCGGCATCGTCACCCTGCTGGTCGGTCTTTCGCTGTATCGCATGGAACACACGACGGAGCTGGTCAAGGCCAGCAGCATGCAGATGCTCACCGAAGCGGCCGAGGGCCGCATCGAGTCCCAGGGCGAAGTCCAGGCACTGACCATCCGCCGCCAGTTCATGGATGCCTACCAGTACGGCGCCGGCTTCTCGCGCCAGGTGCTGTTCCTGCGCGAACAGGCGGAGAAGCGCTTCCTCGATGCCTTCGACCTGCGCGAGGACATGACCCGCCAGGTCCGCGCGGCACTCCAGGCCAACCCGGACCTGCTGGGCTTGTCGCTGGTGTTCGAGCCCAACGCGCTGGATGGCAAGGACGAGCTGTTCGTCAACCAGGACGCCCTGGGCAGTAACGAGACCGGACGCTTCGCCCTGTACTGGTCGCAGCCGACCCCGGGCCAGCTGACCTCCATGGCCTTGCCGGAAAAGGACATGGCCGACACCAGCATCGGACCGAGCGGCGAACCGGCCAACACCTGGTCGGTGTGCCCGCGGACCACGCGCAAGACTTGCATCACCGAGCCGTATTTCTATGAAATCGCCGGCCAGCAGGTACTGATGACCAGCATCGTGTTTCCGCTGATCGTGGCCGACAAGGTGATCGCCACCCTGTCCATCGACATCAACCTGAACAGCCTGCAGGCCCTGAGCAAGGAGGCCAGCGCGAAACTCTACGGTGGCCAGACCCGCATCGGCATCATCAGCCCCGCCGGGCTGCTGGCCGGCTACAGCCCGGATGCCAGCAAGCTGGCCCAGCGCTATGCCGACATCGACAAGGACAACGGCGCCGAACTGCTGCGCCTGCTGGGTGACGGCAGCGCACTGCACAGCCTGCAGAACGCTGGTCGCCTGAAAGTGCTCGCCTCGTTCTCCCCGACGCCGGGTGCCAAACCGTGGGGCGTACTGCTGGACGTGCCGGAAAGCGCCCTGACCGGCCCGGCCGAAGCGCTCAAGCAGGAGCTGGACCAGCGCAATACCAGCGGCGCGATGATCGAGCTGGTCCTGGGCCTGCTGGCCGCCGTGGTCGGCCTGCTGCTGATCTGGCTGCTGGCCCGCGGCGTGACCCGGCCGATCCTCCACGTCGCCCATCGCCTGCGCGAGATCGCCAGCGGCGATGGCGACCTGACCAGCCGCCTGGCCTACGACAAGCAGGACGAACTCGGCGAACTGGCTGGCTGGTTCAACCGCTTCCTCGACAAGCTGCAACCGACTATCGCCGAGGTGAAAAGCTCGGTCCATGCGGCACGGGATACCGCCGACAAGTCCTCGGCCATCGCCCGCCAGACCAGCGCCGGCATGGAGCAGCAATACCGCCAGGTCGACCAGGTGGCCACCGCCTCCCACGAGATGAGCGCGACCGCCCATGATGTCGCCCGCAACGCCGCCCAGGCGGCGCAGGCGGCGCGGGATGTGGACCAGGCCACCCGCCAGGGCCTGGCGGTGATCGACCAGACCACCAGCAGCATCGGCACCCTGGCCGCCAACATGAGCACGGCCATGGGTCAGGTCGAAGGCCTGGCGGACAACAGCGAGAAGATCGGTTCGGTCCTCGAAGTGATTCGCTCCATCGCCGAGCAGACCAACCTGCTGGCGCTCAACGCGGCCATCGAGGCCGCTCGCGCCGGTGAAGCCGGGCGTGGTTTCGCGGTGGTCGCCGACGAAGTGCGCAACCTGGCCCAGCGCACCCAGGAGTCGGTGGAGGAAACCCGGCAGGTGATCGAGCAATTGCAATCCGGCACCCGCGAGGTGGTGGGCGCCATGGACAGCAGCCATCGCCAGGCCCAGGGCAGCGTCGAGCAGGTCGGCCAGGCAGTGACTGCGCTGCGCCAGATCGGCGAGGCGGTGGCAGTGATCACCGACATGAACCTGCAGATCGCCAGCGCCGCCGAGGAACAGAGCGCGGTGGCCGAGGAAATCAGCGGCAATGTGGCGACCATTCGCGATGTCACCGAGTCGCTGTCGCAGCAGGCGGAAGAATCAGCGCAAGTCAGCCAGGCGCTGAACAGCCTGGCCAACCAGCAGCAGAGCCTGATGGATCACTTCAAAGTGTGACGGTGACGGGGCGGGGTTTCAGCGCCCCGCCCTTCTCGGTAATTCGATATGCACCCGCAGGCCGCCCTGCGGGCTTTCCCGCAAGTCCATCCGGCCGTGCCAGGCCTCGACGATATCGCGCACGATGCCCAGCCCCAGGCCATGTCCGGCGACCTGCTCGTCCAGCCGCGCGCCGCGCTCGAGCACGCCTTGGCGCGCGTCCTCGGGAATCCCCGGGCCATCATCGTCAACCCACAGCAGATAGCTGTCCGACGTGCGGCGGATACCCAGGCAGACTTCGCTGTCGGCCCACTTGCAGGCGTTGTCCAGCAGGTTGCCGAGCAGTTCGAGGAGGTCTTCACGGTCCCAGGGCAACGACAGGCCGGGCGGTGCGTCGCGGCGGATCAACAGCCCGTCGCCATGGATCATGCCCAGGGTCGAGAGCAGACCGGGGAGTTCGATATCGCAATCGAAATGTGCACCGGGCAAGGCATCGCCGGCCAGGCGGGCGCGATTGAGTTCGCGGCTGAGGCGCTGCTGGATCTGCTCCAGTTGCTCGCGCAATTGCGCGGCCAGCTCGGGCGAGTCCTTCAGACGTTCGCTGGAGGCCAGGCTGAGGAGTACGGCCAGCGGCGTCTTGAGCGCATGGCCGAGATTGCCCAAGGCATTGCGCGAACGGCGCAGGCTATCTTCGGTGTGGGCCAGCAGGTGGTTGATCTGCGCGACCAGGGGTTCCAGCTCGCTCGGAACTTCGCTGTCCAGTTGCGTGCGCTTGCCCTGCTGCAACTGGGCAATCTGCTCGCGGGAGCGTTCCAGGGGGCGCAGCGAGCGCTTGACGATCAGGCGCTGCAACACCAGCACCAGCACCAGTGCCAGCAGGCCGAGTCCCAGGCCGATCTGCTGCATGCGCCGGAAGCCGTCGCGCATTGGCGTGTAGTCCTGGGCGACGCTGACGGAGATGGCCTCGCCCTGGCGCCGGTAGTCCGCGCGCAGCACCAGCAACTGCTGGCCTTCCGGGCCGAGCTCGAGACCGTCATGCAGGCCGGCGCTTTCGGGCCTGGGCAGTTCGGTGTCCCACAGCGAGCGGGAACGCCAGGCCTTGTTGTCGAAATCGATGCGGAAGTAGTAGCCGGAGAATTGCCGGTTGTAGGCGGCGGAGATGCGTCGCTGGTCCAGCTCGATACCATTGGGCCCCTGGACCAGGGCCATCAACAGGTTTTCGCTTTCCTTGCGCAGGCCACTTTCCAGGTAGCGGTGCAGGCCCACCTCGAACAGCCAAAGGCTGACCTGGGCCAGCGCCAACCCGACCACCACCAGGGTTCCGACCAGGCCGAGACTCAGGCGCGACTGAATCGACTTCACTGCACCGCCCCACCGAACCGATAGCCCTGGCCGCGATGGGTTTCTATCACGCTGCGGCCGAGCTTGCGTCGCAGGTGATTGACGTGGACCTCGAGAACATTGGAGTCGCGCTCGGTCTCGCCGTCATAGAGGTGCTCGGCGAGATGGCTCTTCGACAGGATCTGTTGCGGGTGCAGCATGAAGTAGCGCAGCAGGCGGAATTCCGCAGCGGTCAGCTGGACATTCTCGCTACCGCGGCTGACGCACTGGCGGCCTTCGTCCAGATGCAGGCCGGCGGCCTCCAGGGTCGGCTGGTTGGCCAGGCCACGGGCGCGGCGCAGCAGGGCCTGGATGCGCAGTTGCAGCTCTTCGGGGTGAAAGGGTTTGCTCAGGTAATCGTCGGCGCCCGCCTTGAGCCCCTCGATGCGGTCAGCCCAGGAGCCGCGCGCGGTAAGGATCAGCACCGGGGTGACCAGCCCGCCGCTACGCCACTGCTGCAGGACTTCCAGCCCGGGAATGCCGGGCAGGCCGAGATCCAGCACGATCAGGTCATAAGGCTCGCTCGCGCCCTGGTACACGGCGTCACGGCCGTCGGCCAGCCAGTCCACCGCATAACCCTGGCGTTGCAGGCTGGCCGTGAGTTCATCGGCGAGCGAGACGTTGTCCTCGACCAGTAGCAGACGCATCAATCATCTTCCTCATCTTTGAGCAGGGTGCCGCTGGCGGCGTCGAGCTTGATTTCGCGCACCACGCCTTCCGTGGTGAGCAGCTCGACTTCGTAGACATAGACATCGTCATCCTCTTCAAGCTCCGCTTCCAGCAGGCGCGCCCCGGGGTAACGGCCCAGGGCGGCTTGCAGGAGTTGCTCCAGCGGCAGGATGACCCCGTCGCGGCGCAGGGTCAGGGCCTCGTCCTGGTCGAGGTCGCGAGCCAGGGCCAGCGAACACACGGCCAGGAGTGCGAGCAAGGGCCAGCGGATGCTGTGCGCCAGGCGCGCCATCAGCTGTCCTTGGCGTTCTTGAGGATTTCGCCGGTCTTGGCATCCAGGTCGACATCCCACTCTACGTTCTGCGCGTCACGCAGTTCGACCTTGTAGATGTAACGGCCGTATTCCTCTTCCAGCTCGCTGTCGGTGACGGTCGCACCGGCGTGCTGCTCCAGGGCCTTTTGCTTCAGGGCATCAAGGGACTGGATCTGCTGGCTCTGGACCAGCTTGACCACCTGGTCTGGCTGCACGTCCTTGGCGAGAGCAACGTTGGCACTCAGGGCCAGGGCGGCGGTAGCGAACAGGGCAGTAAGAGCTTTCATGATGTTTCTCCATCGTGATCAATCGGGTACGGTGGAAAGTCTACCCAGCCGAACTTAATTGAAGCTGAAAACAGCTGGCGACATGATAGCGCGGCGCGACACGCTTTATACTCGCCCGTCCACCTGCAGCGAGGGTTTTCCATGACCGCGATTCACAGCCCGTATCCTGCGCTGACCCTGAAGGCCGGCAAGCGTGCCCTGGCGCGGATTCGCCAGCACGGCCTGGACGCGGCGGACGTAGGCGTGTTGCCCGGCGCGGCAGGCGGTCCGAAGGCCCTGGGTATCCAAGGGCTGGACCTGGCGTTGTTCGGCGAGTGGTTGCCACGGGCACCACGGGAGCGAGCGCTGATTGGCGCCTCCATCGGTTCCTGGCGGTTTGCCAGCGCCTGCCTGCCGGACCCGGCTGCCGCGCTGCGCCGGCTGGGCGAGCTGTATACCGCGCAGGACTTCGCCAAGGGCGTGACCCAGGCCGAGGTCAGCCGCAGTTGCCAGCGCATGCTCGACGACCTGCTCGAAGGCCGCGATGCGAGCATTCTCGACAATCCGCTGTATCGCTTGAACATCATGGTGGTGAAAAGCCACGGCCTGCTTGCCGACGATCATCGCGGGCGCCTGGGGCTGGGGCTGTCCTCGGTGATCGCCGACAACCTGATCGGTCGGCCGCGACTGGCCAGGCATTTCGAACGCATCATTCTTCACGATGCCCGTAGCGCCCCGCCCCTTGGCGCACTGACCGACTTCCCGTCGCGCTGCCTGCCGCTGGCCACCGGCAACCTGCGCCATGCCCTGCTGGCTTCGGGATCGATCCCGATGGTCATGGAGGGCGTTCGTGATATTCCGGGAGCAGGCTCTGGCACCTACCGCGATGGGGGCCTGCTCGATTATCACCTCGACCTGCCCTACCGCGGTGAGGACATCGTGCTCTACCCGCACTTCACCGACAAAGTCATTCCCGGCTGGTTCGACAAGGCGCTGCCGTGGCGTCGCGGCGATGCCGGGCGGCTACAGGACGTGGTGTTGCTGGCACCTTCAGCGCAGTACCTGGCTCGCCTGCCCTTCGGCAAATTGCCTGACCGCAGCGACTTCAAGCGTTTCATGGGCGATGCTGCCAGTCGCCAGCGCTACTGGCATGCGGCGATGAGCGAAAGCCAGCGCCTGGGCGACGCATTCCTGGAGCTGGTCGAGCGCGGCACCCTCGGCGACCATCTGCAACCCTTGTAGTGACCTTGCTGGTAAACTGCGCCCCAGCATTGGCTTTCAGAGTTGGATATTGTGGAAATCTTCAAAGAATTTACCTTCGAATCGGCGCACCGCCTGCCGAACGTTCCCGCTGGCCACAAGTGCGGTCGCCTGCACGGGCACTCGTTCAAGGTTGCCCTGCACCTGACCGGCCCGCTCGATCCGCACACTGGCTGGATCCGCGACTTCTCCGAGATCAAGGCGATCTTCAAGCCGCTGTACGAGCAGTTGGATCACAACTATCTCAACGATATCCCTGGCCTGGAGAATCCGACCAGCGAAGTGATCGCCAAATGGATCTGGGACCAGGTCAAGCCACTGCTGCCAGAGCTGAGCAAGGTGCGGATCCATGAGACCTGCACCAGTGGTTGCGAGTACACCGGCGACTGATCTGTTGCTGCGCTTCACGAAAAGGGCTTGCTCTGGTTACCAGGCAAGCCCTTTTTTCATGCCGTGGTCTTCTGAACGCTGAAAAGACAAAACCCCTACCTGCATTCGCAGATAGGGGTTTCGGAATTGAATCTTGACGATGACCTACTCTCACATGGAGAAGCTCCACACTACCATCGGCGATGCATCGTTTCACTGCTGAGTTCGGGATGGGATCAGGTGGTTCCAATGCT
>NZ_MKZO01000019.1 GCF_001941965.1 Pseudomonas putida
CATGCTCAAGCGCTTATCCGAGTACCTGTTCGGCAAGGGTGACCCGCTGCCGCCGCCACCTCCCGTACCGCAACGCCCACAACTGACGGCGTGGCCAGTGCCGCTCAAACCTCACCCCGAGCCGGCGCCCGAACTGCTGACGAAGAACTGGAGCCATCCCTTCGGCGACCGTTCCGACGTGTTCCAGCAACTGACTCACCTGGGCAAGGCCGCCAACGGTTTCTATCCCATCGGTGTGCATGGCACCTGGCATGGCGGCGTGCATTTCGACGACAGCACCGCGGGCGTGCTCGACCAATCCCGGGTGCTGTGCATGGCCGATGGCGAAGTGGTCGCCTATCGCATCCCCACCACGACCCCGACCACCCGCTACGCGCCCTTCCCCAAGCCCGAGTTCGAAGCGCCCTGCGCGTCCGGCTTCGTCCTGGTGCGCCATCGCATCCAGGCCCCGCCTCTTGAAAATACCGAGCAAGCACCGCCTGCACTGACCTTCTACAGCCTGTACATGCATCTGGAGGACTGGGCTGCGTACGACGGCAGCACGCTGGACAGGCCACGGTTCTGGGTGCAGAGCGAAGCGCAATGGGTCAAGGACGATGCCAATGACATTCATAGAGGCAAGCGGGGCCTCAAGGTC
>NZ_MKZO01000020.1 GCF_001941965.1 Pseudomonas putida
GTGCTTCAACCGGGCCGGGGGCGGTTTTGGGGTGAGGGTGAGACTCCCCGGGGTATGTGCGATCTAGGTTGTTGCCAAGGGCCTCATCGCTGGCAAGCCAGCTCCCACAGGTTCGGCGGTGCACGCGGACCCTGTGGGAGCTGGCTTGCCAGCGATGCTTTTATGGATTCCCCGCCGTCGCCTGCGCTTCGCCCGCCCCATCCAGCGGCAAGCGGTCGAAGTCGTGCAGGCCATCCTTCTGGTACGGATCGCCGATCCAGCGCGGCGCCCTGACGAACTGCGTGCTGACCAGGCTTTTCGCCGGCTCGAAGCGGTCGTAGCTCAGCCCTGCCAGGTCCGACAGGGTGTGGATCAGGTGCGAGCTGCTGTAGGCATTGTTCGCCATCGCCTGAAGATCACGGGGATGGGCGGCCTGCCAGCGCGGTGAGGTCCAGAGGATGAACGGAATGGTGTACATCGGCCGGGTCGGCGCCGCTTCGTTGCGCCCGAGCCGGTCATGGGCACCCGAGCTGTAGACATCCTCGCCATGGTCGGAGAGGTACAGCAAAAACCCGTTGGGGGTGCTCGCCGAGTAGCGCTTGATCAGGTCGGAAACCACGAAGTCGTTGTACAGCACCGCATTGTCATACTCGTTGTAGGTGTCTACCTGGCTGCTGGACAACTGGCCCGGGACGCCCTGGCGGTCGTTGAACTTCTGGTACTCGGGCGGGTAGCGGTATTCGTAGTCCATGTGGGTGCCGAGCAGATGGACAATGATGAACTTGTTCGGCGCCGGGTCCTGCAGGGCCTTTTCGAACGGCGCGAAGACCACGTCGTCGTATTGCGCGGCATTCTGGTTGCGCTGGTTGTTCAGGTAGACCGGCTCGTCCGTCTGCTGGGAGAAAGTGGTGAGCATGGTGTTGCGCTTGCTCATGGTCTGCTGGTTGGTGATCCAGAAGGTCTTGTAGCCCGCCTGTTTCATCAGGTTGATCAGCGATGGGTCGGTGAGGAAGCGATCCGGGTTCTGCTCGTCACCGAACGTCAGGATCTGCTGCATCACTTCAATGGTGTACGGGCGCGGCGACACCACGTTGCGAAACACCGTCAGGCCCGTGTCGCTGGCGGCCAGGGCATCCAGGTTGGGCGTGGTGTCACGGTTGTAGCCATACAGGTGCATATGCTGGCGGGTGGTGGACTCACCCAGCACCAGCACCAGGGTCCGTGGTTGGTCGCCACTGCTGTCGAGCAGGCCCTTGACCGGGGGCAGGGCGGCGTTCTGTTGCAGCAGCGCCTGCATGTTGTCCAGTTGCTGGCGGTATTGCCGGTAGCCGACCAGCAACTGCCAGGGCACCGCCGGTTCCATGCGCTGCTCGACCTTTTCCAGGGCATCGGCGAAGTTGCGCTGCTGGGTGACCATCTGCTTGTAGAACGGGTAGACCAGGTTCGCCGCCAGCAACAACAGCACCAGCGGCAGCCGGGTTTTCAGCGGCAGGCTGAACGGACGGATGCGTTTCCACAGCAGCACCGCGACCAGGCTGTAGAGGAGCAGGGCAAAGGCCAGCCAGATGTTGAAGTACTGGCTGAAGTATTCGCCGGCTTCCGCCGTGTTCGATTCGAACATGACGAAGATCACGCTCTGCGAGAACTCCTGGCGATAGATGCCGAAGTAGGTCAGGCCGACCAGCGAGGCCCCCCACAGCACCACGCCAATGACCGCGCTGGTACTGCGCGCCAGGTGCGGCACCAGCAGCAGCGGCACCAGCCACAGGCTGCTGAGGAACAAGGCATCGCGAAAACCGGAAAAACCGGTGGTGCCGCTGAAGAACAGCAGGGCCTGGGTAACACCCGAGAAATACCAGAAGAACAGCAGCGGCCAGAGCAGGCCGGACCAGGCCAGGGGTTTTCTCGAAACAGGGGCGGGAGTCGCGGACACGGGTACCTCGTTGAACCTTTGGCTGTCGCCGAATGAGCGGGTGGCTCACGCTATTCGGACGACAGTGAAAATTCCGTCAACGAAGTGGATGTGTCGTTCAGGCCCTGGCGAGAAACGCCAGGCCATCGCCTTGCAGGCGTTTGCCTGGAGGTGCCTGCAACTCCGCGCGCAACTCATCGACGCGCTGGTACAGCTGCGTCACGCGCAGCTGGAGCCGGGCGGCGCTGCTGAGCATGCCCGGCCGTCGGGCCAGTTCGCCCAGTTGCCGGGCCAGGGCGGCCTCGGCCCGGTCGACCTGGAAGGAGGGCAGGGTCATGCGTTGCCATTTTTCCCGGCCAAGCCCGGCCCGGCTCAGGCTGACCTTGAGCACCTTGCCAAGGTGGTAGCGCAGCGGACGGCCTTCGCTGAAACGGGCGGGGTCGTAGAAACCGGGCAGGTGGCGGATGTCCAGGTTCAGGTCGAACATCTGCGCCCAGTCCAGCCACTTGTCCTGGTTGAACTGGCCGCCGAAGCCGAAACCCTGCCAGGGCACCCGGGCGACATCGGCGAGGATCGCACCGTGCATGGCTTCGCTGAGGACCAGGCGGGCGCCGGCAATGGCCTGCATGAAGTCGGCCGCGGGCAGCAGCGGCGAGACGAAGCGCAGTCCGGCCGCGGCACAGACCCGCTGCCAGTCCAGGTAGCGCAGGGAGCGATGGTGCGGGACCACCACCACCTCGCCATGCGCGCGAGCGCTGCGCCAGTCGAGACTGGCCAGCAGATAGGCCGGGTCGGCGACCGCGCGGTCGTCGTCCAGGCCCAGGGCCCGGGCCGTGCGCAGGCCACGGACGGCGTGGACGCGCCAGCGCGGGTCGAGCGTCGGCGGCTTGCCATACCCTGCGCCGCTGCCCAGCACCAGGATACGTTCGGCCGAATCCAGACGACGGCAAAACGCTTCGTTCAGCAGGGTACCGATGCCCAGCAGGGCCACCCCGTCGCGCTGGATATCGCCGAGCAGCGCCGGCCAGATCCACTCGTTGAGCTCATCGCCGACGTTATCGCTGCCGGCTGCAAATACCGCCTTCATGGGGTGTTCCCCTTGTCCTTGAGGGTTTGCCTGACCCAGGTCGCAGCCTGGTAGCGACACAGCTGCAGACCGTGGCCGAGGTTGCCTGGCGCCTTGCGCAGGCTGCGCCAGGCGCGGCTCAGCAGGCCTTTATGCGGGCGGTTGCGCCAGCTGCCGGCATACAGGTGCCGTGCCGTCGGCCTGACCCCGTCCGGCGCCTGGCGATGGGGATCGGCGAACACACCGACCGGGTACACCCGGTCCCAGCCGATCACCTGTTCCTGATGGCTGGCGGCAAAGCCCTTGACCAGCAGCAGGCGGCTGACTTCATTGACGTTCACCAGTTCGGACAAGCGTGCCGTGTCGAAGCGGACCCGGTCGTACCAGGCCAGCATGGCCTTGGGCAGCCAGTGCCCCGGCACGGCGCCAATCACCGAGGTGCCGAAGCGCGCGTCCCACTCCAGGCCAATGAACAACTGGTTGTCCAGCATCGGCGCGAAGGGCGCCAGCACCTCGACGTCGGTGTCCAGGTAGATGCCACCTTCCCGGGCCAGCACCTGCATGCGCACGTAGTCGGCGACGAAGGCGTAGCGTCCGGCGTTATGCGCCGCTGCGGTGAACGGATGGGCATAGACATCGATATTCGACTCGTCCCAGCGCAGGATCTCGTAGTCCGGCAGATGCCGGGCCCAGGAGGCCAGGCAGCGACGAGCGAGCAAGGGCAGCGGCTTGCCGCCGAACCAGCAGTAGTGAATCTTCTTGGCGATCATGGGGTGTTCCGCGTAGGCAGCGAGCGGGTAGCTGCGCCGAGGGTTTCGTGCAATTCGGTCGCTGGCAGTGCTTGGCGCTGGACCAGGCAGTCGATCACTTCGGCGGTCTTGTCCTGCCCCTGGAGCCCATGGGCCAGGTGGTACTCGGCGAAGGCCCGGGCCCCGCTCAGGGCCTGCGGGTAGTGAGCGGGCAGCCAGTCCAGACGCTCTTCCAGACTGTCCAGGTCACTCACGCAAGCGCCGAAAAAGCGCGCCTGTTCCAGCACATCGGCCTCGCCGCTGGCATTGACATAGACCACTGCACGATTGGCCAGGCTGGCCTCCAGGGCGGCGTTGGACATGATGTTGAGCACCACCGAGCTCTGCGCCAGGGCTTCGGCCAGGGAGGCATGGGGCGCCGCCAGATGAACATTGCCGAGACTGGCGGCGGCGGCTTTCCAGAACGTCATGCGGCTGCGCGGGTGCGCCTTGAAGGTCACCGGTACCTGCGGATGACGGGCGGCCCACTCGCAGATCAGTTCATAGGTGCGCTCGTAGCCGGGACGGGCTTCCTTGTCCGGGCCGACGCCCAGGACCAGCACGCGCAGCTCGCCTTGCGGGGCCGGCATCGCGTAGCGCTGGTCGACCAGGTACGACCCGGCCAGGATCGCCCGGGTACTGCCGAAGCGCAGGTCGCGGCGTTGCAGGGCTTGCAGCGAACTCTGGCCGAACAGCAGGTAGTAGTCGTAGTCGGTCATGCTCAGGCGCCGGGAAGGGTCGACCGAGGTGGCATGGGACAGTTGCGCCAGGTGCCGGCCCTGGTGGTTCAGCGACAGGCGCAGGAACGGAATCACCAGGCTGCCATGGCGTTCGTTGAGCACCAGCCCCGGGTTGTGATGGCGGGCCAGCCATTCGGCATAGGCGGCATGGGCGTAGTAGCGCAGGGGCACGCGCAGGGCCGGGCGATACAGGCGTTTGTGCCGGACGGCGCTGGCCAGCGGCTCGATGGCATCCTCGACCACCTGGTGTCCACGCTGGCGCAGGGCCTTGATCAAGCCGTTCTTGCGCCGTTGCGCCAGCAGCTTGGGTGAGCCGTGCAGGACCAGGATGCGTTCAGCGCCCTCATTGCTGGCCTTGCCGGCCCGGGCCCGGGCGCCAATGCCCAGGGCCAGGTCCGCGGCGGTATCGCGCAGGGTGCGCAGCAACGAGCCGAGCAGGTTGTGCTTTTCCCGCAGCAAGGCCCAGCGATAGGCATCGAGTTGACGGGTTCGGGTATTCAGCTGGTCTTGGTCTTCAGTGGTCATCGGTAGGGAGCGAGTGAGGGCAATAAGATGCTTAGCTAAGCAATTAGTTGGAAAAGATTATCAGTACCGAGGGGCTCGCTTTGTCAGCCTTGGGTAAGGGTTTAGTAAAGACGGGCGAGGAGGGAGGCAAAGGCTGGAAAAGAGGGCGGTTGGAGGGGTATTTCGCAATGGCCGGGGCTTGCGGGCCTCTGCGGGCAGGTCAGCATCGGCTGCCATCGCAACTAACGGGACTTGCTGGAACAAGTTTCAGTCTGAGACTTGTAGGAATATTCCCTTTAACTAGTGGAATATTCCTAGCGCTCGCCTCAGCGGTAGAAGTAGGTATTGAGATCCTTTACTGTTTCGCGCAGGAAAGATGCTCGCTCGAATAATTGTTCCTCTCTGTCGTCGATCTCTCGCGTTAATTCGAGAGTGCCCATAACTCCACGGCCTCCCGTGTTCCGGCTGCCTGACGCTCAATGGCTGCCAATGAGGCGGAGAACTTTCGAAACATATTTCTGCAACAGCCAAATTACGAAATTCGACCTGCAGCGCTTGGAAATTGTTTCTTCAAGTAAGTCAGTTAATGGTCCGGCCCAACCTGGTTGAAGCCGTTGCTGTTGGCTATCCCGAAAACAACAGGAATTGGCATGGAACAGATAGTCAGCCGCTACCCTTCGCCCGTTACTCGTAATCCCTACCAACTGAACGTCAATGACCTCGACGCCCCTCTCGATGTGCTGTCGTTCGACGGCGAGGAACACCTCAGCCAGCCGTTCTGCTACACCATCCGCTTCACCTGCGCCGAGCCCAGGTATGTGCCCGGCACGATTTATCACGGCCCTGACCCGCAGGCGCCCAAGGCGCTGGACCTGGACAAGGATCAACTGCTCAAGCGCTTCGCCCGTTTCGCCATCTACGGCGAGGCGCGACAGAAATACCCCTGGGAAGAGAAACCGCCCAAGCATGAACCCTTGCGCGAGCTGTTCGGCTTCATCACCTCCTTCCAGCGCACCGGCGGCTCGCTGGAGGAGGGGCACTACCAGATCACCCTGGAACCGCGCCTGGCCCTGCTTGGCCAGGGCAAGCAATACCGCCTGTACCGAAACCAGTCCGTGCCGGAAATCGTCAAGCAGATCCTGATCCAACGGCACCGCTGGTACCCCCACCAGATCGATTTCCTCCTCGACCGCGAATACCCCAAGCGCGAGCAGGTCATGCAGTTCGGCGAAAGCGACCTGGCCTTCGTCCAGCGCCTGCTGGCGGAAGTCGGCATCTGGTACCGCATCGGCTTCGACTCCCGGCACCTGACCGATGTCATGCATTGCGCCGACGTGCCGCTGCGCAAGGGGCTCGAAATCCAGTTGCCCTATCTACCCGGCAAGGGCATGAACAGTTCCGGCCAGGACAGCCTCTGGAACCTCGCCACCCACCACCAGGTGGTGGAAAAGGACGTGTATTTCCGCAGCTACGACCCCCGCCAGGCGGCGCATGGCCTGTATGACCAGACCGAAATCCCGGGCACCACCGAAACCGCCCATGGCGAACGCTACGAATACGCCATGCCCTACACCGAGCTGGGGGTAAAGGGCTCCCAGCTTCCCGGCCCGGCCACCGGGACCGGGCACTTCTACGCCCGGCTCACCCACCAGCGCAACCAGAACCTGCGCACCCGCCTGACCGGCGTCAGCAGCAGCCAGATCCTCATGCCGGCGCACCTGCTGATGCCCGAAGGCGACATTCCCCAGGACTTCGCGAAGAAAGTCCTGATCCACAGCGTGGCGACCAAGGGCGGGCGAAGGATTGGGTTCACCGCCACGTTCACGGGGATTCCCTTCGACGAGTTCGTCGGCTTCCGACCGGCCTTGCAGCCCAAGCCGGTCATTGCCGGGACCATTCCTGCGCGGATCAGCAGCAGCACGGAATATGACCGCTACGGCCACCTCAACCAGGAAGGCCGCTATCGGGTGCGTTTCCACTTCGACCGCGACGAGCGCGAGCGCGGTTTCGAAAGCGCCTGGCTGCGCCTGGCGCGGCCTTACGCCGGGGAAAAATACGGCCTGCACCTGCCGCTGATCGCCGGCACCGAGGTGGCGATCGCCTTCGAGCAGGGGGACCCGGACCGCCCCTACATTGCCCATGCCCTGCACGACAGCAAGCACCCGGACCACGTCAACGACGACAACTATCAGCGCAACGTGCTGCGCACGCCGGCCAACAACAAACTGCGCATGGGCGACCGTGAGGGTGAGGAGCACGTCAAGCTCAGTACCGAGTTTGCCGGCAAGAGCCAGCTCAACCTTGGGCATCTGGTGGACAACCAGCGCCAGAAGCGCGGTGAAGGGTATGAGCTGCGTACCGATCACTGGGGCGCACTACGGGCGGGCAAGGGGGTGTTCATCAGTGCCGATGCGCAACCCAAGGCCCAGGGCGATGTCCTCGCCATGGACCCCGCCGTCGAGCAACTCGACAAGGCCGAACGCCAGGTCAACGACTGGCGCAAGGTCAGCGCCGAGCACCACAGCCTGCAACCCGGTATCGCTGACCTGGAGCAACTCAAGACCAGCGCCACGGCCCTGCAGGACCCGGCCATCCTCCTCAGTGCGCCCAAGGGCATCGCCGCCGTCACCCCGGCCAGCCTGCTTCTGCAAAGCGGCGAGTCCGCCTATGTGCAGACCCAGGGCGAACTCAACCTGGCCTCGGCCCAGCGCCTGTTCGCCCAGGCCGAGCACAGCATCTCCCTGCTGGCCCGCCAGGAAGGCATGCGTCTGGTCTCGGGCAAGGGCCCGCTGGAAATCGAATCCCACGGCGACCTGCTCAAGCTCATCGCCCAGCGCGATATCGACGTGCAGTCGGTGCAGGGGCATGTGCAGATCATCGCCAAGAACGGCATCACCCTCGGCTGCGGCGGCGCGAGCATTCGCCTGACGCCGGAGGGCGAGGTGCTGATCCAGTCCACGGGGCTGCTGGAGCTCAAGGGCGTGCACCGCCTGCGGCCGGCGGCGGGTGAAAGTTTCGAGTTGCCGATATTGCCGACTTCGGAGTTGCCGGGGGCGGTGTGTGAGGAATGCGCGAAGGCGGCACGCAACAGATTGCGCACCTTCGTCAACCGGGAGGGTGACGCATGAGCACGACCAGAACCGATCCGTGGCTGGAGTTGCTGGAGTCCGCCGTTGCGCGCATGCCGCACAACCATCTGGACCTGCTGATCGACCAGGCGGGCTGCAACGCCCCATTGCTCGAAGGCATTCGTCAATCCGCCGCGTCCGTGCCGTGGTGCCGCTTGTTCGAAGCGCTGCCCGAGGCGGGCATCGCCCATGTCGGGCCGTTGCTGGTGCGCATCGACCTGGGCCAGCCGCTGCAGCGTCTGTGGCTGGAGGAACTGATTGGCGTGTTCGGCAAGGAGTCGCGGCTGTTGGCGCTGGTTTCGACCTGGCCCTTCGAGCGCCTCGCCAGCTACCTCGGGCAATGCCTCGAAGCACGCAGTGCCGGCCGTGTCGGCCTGCTGCGCTACTACGACCCGCGCCTGCTGCCGCTGCTGCTTGGCCAGGTGCTCGATACCGAGCAGCAACGGCAACTGCTGCGCCCGGCGGTGTTCTGGAGCTGGCTCGACCGTGATGGTCGACCCAGGCAGCACAGCGGCACGGCCGAGCACACCGAAGGCTTCCATCAATTCCACATGATCGAGCTGAGTGATGCCCAGCTCGACCTCCTGCACTGCGCCAGCGATGCCCATGACGCCCTGAGCGAACTGAGCGATGCGCTGCCACGGGAGTGGAGCGCGGAGCGACGCTTCCAGGCCTGCTACGCCGCGATGCGTGAGGCCAGCGACGCCGGACTGATGGCGGATACCCAGCGGCAAGCCTTCGTGCTCGACCGCATTCATGCAGGTTAAGGAGAGACAGTCATGCGCAGAAGAAGCGCGGTTTCATTGCTGGTGGTGGTGTGCGCAGGCTTGGGGGCGGGTTCGCTGCCTTCGGCTCAGGCGGGGATTATCGAGGGGGTCAATCACACCCACTGGGCGATCAACAAGTTCAGTGTGGATGGGCGGTCTGGGCTGGACACTATCGGGCCGTGGCAGCGTGGAGGAGGAGGGCATTTCAGTATGCCAGCGCGCTGGACCCCGGGATTAACGGTGCAGGTGGATTGGGAAACGGGAGTCGCTTTTCCTGACGGATTTCCAGGGTTTGAGGATTCAGAAATATATGAGGCGTGGGCTTCGGCGGTGAGAGTTCAGAGGCGCCAACACACCAAGTTAATCCATGTGCCCGAGTACGACAGCAAAGACGTATGCGGCATCACTGTTCACTTCCTGCCTTGTGAAGAAATCCAGATCACCACCTCTTGCTACGCCTACGGGCATCCGCAATACCCGATCAAAACACCTCTGAAACTGCCGGAGCCGCAGTCGTGTCCGGCATCCGCGACTTTATCCGTTCAAGGAGATTTCTGATGAAAGTTTTCGTTCGAGCAAGGCTCGCAACAATTTGCGTACTGGTGTGCGCTATAGAAATTCCAGCCGTGCAAGCCGGGATTATTGAAGGGGTCAATCACACCCACTGGGCGATCAACAAGTTCAGCGTTGATGGGCATTCGGCATTAGACACTATCGGTCCTTGGCAACGAGGGGGTGGAGGGTACTTTAGCTTGCCTGCGCGTTGGGAGCTTGGAATGACAGTGCGTGTTGATTGGCAGACGGGAGTAAGTAGCACTGAGGACTTTCCAGGTTTTGCCGATTGGCCCAAAGCTCTTGCATGGGCCGAGAATGTTAAAGCTCAGCGGCGAAACCATAGCCGTTCGGTTCTTGTCCCGAATTATTCCGAACAGAAAACCTGTGGCATCACCGTACATTTTTTACCTTGTGACGAAATTGAAGTGGCCACTTCCTGTTATGGATATGGGCATCCGGAGTATCCCGTTAAAACCCCTCTGAATTTGCCGGAGCCTCAGTCATGTCCGAAATAAACACATCCACTGTGTGGTATCCACCGCAGTTCCCACTGGAAGGGCGTTTACCAACGCGGCCAGAGCACGTCCATGCCAATCTGCGGGTCCAGCGCGAGCCCGAGCGCGAGTACCAGAACGCCCTGAGCCTGGCTGCCGGCCGACGTGCTCCGCCTCCTTGCTGCAAGACTCTGCATATCAGCCTGTTCTTCGACGGTACAGGCAATAACCTGAACCGCGATCTGTATCAAGTTGATGTCCCGTCCCCGACCAATGTTGGCCGGCTGTTTCGCGCCAGTATTGGTGCAGGTTACGCAGGCGGAACCTCTCATAGCCGTCAATCGGGGGACCTGATCGATCCCCCGGGGACCGGGGATGGTCAGTATTTCAAGTACTACATCCCGGGTGTAGGCACTGCATTTCCGGAGGTTGAAGACCTTGACTTCAGCACGCCGGGGTTGGCTGGTGCAGCTGTTGGTGAGCGTCGGATTAACTGGGGGCTGCTGATGATCATTGATGCCCTGCGTCTTTCCCTTGGATTAGCTCGTCTGAATGATGCCCATTTATTGGTAGCAATCAGAATGATGGATACTTCCTGGCCCTTTGAGAAATGGTCGGGTAGCCGTCGTCGCGAGCGGGAAATTAGTCGTATGCTCAAGGATATGATCAGGCCGTTACGCATTGCTATGGCAGCGCAAGCCGGGCAGTCGAGGCTTTTGGGTGTACGTCTTTATGTTTACGGATTTTCCCGGGGGGCGGCGGCGGCGCGGGCGTTCGTGAATTGGCTGAACATGTTGCTGGAGGATGTCGATAACCAGCCAGTCCTGCGTGTTGATGATCTTGCGCTGCCCATTCAAGTGCAGTACCTCGGACTGCTAGATACCGTTGCCTCAGTCGGACTTGCAGATTCGTTTCCTGGCGGCGATGGCCATATGAGCTGGGCAGATGACACCATGGAGTTGCCGAGGAGCAAACTGGTCAAACGATGCCTTCATATAGTGGCTAGTCACGAACAGCGCTTGAGTTTCCCACTGGACTCTATTCGGCGTGAAGATGGGAGCTATCCAGAGAACTCTGTCGAGGTGGTGCATCCAGGTGTTCATTCGGATCAGGGGGGAGGATATCCTCCTGGGGACCAAGGGAAGGCAATCTCTGAATTTGATTCTTTGCTGCTTTCTCAAATTTCCCTGCATTCGCTTTACTCCGATGCGTTCAGTCATGGCGCACCGCTTAAAGTTTCGTCTACATCTCTCCCAGACGAATTTAAAAACGATTCGTGGAGAACAATGGTGGCTGAGGGCGCTCTGGAGTTCTATGTCACCCCGACACTGATTGAGCGTTTTAATGCTTGGCGCGAGGCAACTTTGGGGCTTTCTTCTCTTCCAGAACCGCTCTCAACCGAACAACTTGAAACCTACCAACCCATCCCCTCCGACAAAACTATAGAGGCCGTTTTCCGCGACCAACTTGGCTGGATCACTGCATGGAGGATAGATCGTTACGCCTTCCGATCGATGGATGAGCAGCGCTTCTACCAGGAAGCCTGGGACACCGAATCAAATGCAGACGTACGTGAAAAGTCTGAAGCATTGCGCGATCAGAAGCAGAAAGAAGTCGAGCAGCGCCGTCAGAAGCAACGTGAAAGGGAACGGCAGGAAGGTGTGCTCCCCGGGCCGTTGGAACCGGGCGTCAAGGACTTCGATGCCGATATGGGCAAGACCCAACTTAGCGACGCCGCGAATGAGTTTTCCATGATCTACCGCAGCGAGGATCTAGGAACGAAGCCTTCAGAAGTCGCTTTGGAGGCTCTTCGCCACATCACCGTCCCAGTCAAACTCCTGTTGAAGGACCTCGACCATATCAGGGCTGAGCGCAAGGCTAGCAAGGCACTGGGTCGTCAGCGGGTCAGCCGTATGTTCCCACCTCCCTCGGGAGGCGAAAACCACACCTGCGAGAAGAAGCGAGGTGAGGTCTGGGAGTACATGAACGACGACAAACCGGTGGGGCTGTTGCGTGCCCTGTTCGATGACCAAGTCCACGATTCGCGAGCGTGGTTTCTCTATAAGCACGGGCGCGAGCCATTCGGTAGCTACTTTGACGAGCGCGTGATTTTTTTCGGTGGGGTCCACCGACGGGATCTGGTGCAGGTGAGTTGGGATGATCCAAGACTTCTGGCGGAGGGCTCGTCAGTTGAGGAGCGTCCAATTGTGCCTGTGTCGCCAGATGGTGGCATGACACCTGAGCAAATTGCCGAAGCGCAAAAGGCAATCGAGGCAGATTGGCAACGTTACTACGCGCAATTGGAGGAGCCGAATGATGCTCCGGCATAACAGCGCAGTGTTTTTTACCAAGTGGACTGTTCACCTCGTATGGGCAGGTATTGCCTACCTACTCTTGGTTGGTACGAGCAAGGGTGCTCAAGCGGGGATTCTTCAGGGGGTTAATCATACCCACTGGGCTATTAACAGGTTCAGTGTCGACGGTCGATCGGGGTTGGACACGATCGGAGCCTGGCAACTGGGAGGAGGGGGGCATTTCAGCTTGCCTTTGGTTTGGAGGCCAGGGCTGGCTGTACGTGTCGATTGGGAAACAGGTGTTTCAGGGACGAAAGGATTTCCCGGTTTCGGTGATGATGAAAAGTATGAGGCGTGGGCGTCAAAGCTCAGGGCTCAAAAACGACAACACTCCCGACTCGTTCACGTCCCGGAGTACACCGCTCATTCCGCCTGTGGCCTGACCGTCCATTTCCTCCCCTGCGACGAAATCCAGCTCACCACCTCCTGCTACGGCTACGGCCACCCCGAGTACCCCATCAAGACCCCGTTGAAACTGCCGGAGCCGCAGTCCTGTCCAGCGACTGAAGGAGCCTCGCAATGAAGCCCTTCATTTCTACAAGACGGCTGTCGGTTTGTGGCCTGACTGCTTTGTTGTCCATTCCTGCCGCACAGGCCGGAATCCTTAAGGGTGTCAACCATACCCATTGGGCGATCAACCGATTCAGCGTCGATGGCCGTTCCGGACTCGACATCATCGGGCCTTGGCAACGGGGAGGTGGAGGTCACTACAGCGTGCCGGGAAGCTGGCAACCCGGCATGGCCGTGCGGGTCGATTGGGAAACTGGAGTCGCTTACACGGATGACTTTCCGGGGTTTGAGGATTGGTCAAAATATGCGGAGTGGAAAAAACGGGTCAATGCGCAAAAGCGTAAAAACTCCCGAATTGTTCCGGTCCCGAAGTACACCACCAATTCCGCCTGCGGCCTGACCGTCCATTTCCTCCCCTGCGACGAAATCCAGGTCACCACTTCCTGTTATGGCTACGGCCACCCCGACTATCCCATCAAGACCCCGCTGCGCCTCCCCGAGCCGCAATCCTGCCCGGCCTCATCCGCAAGTATCCCGGCACAAGGAGTCCAGCAATGAAGCCCCGTTCATGGAACTCAACCCGTCCAAGGAAACGTGCATGCCGCAGGGCCAGAGGGCTTGCCCTGATGCTTGCAGGCTTGTCCTGTGTCATTGCTGGAGGAGGCGTCCAGGCCCGGATCATGGGAATCAACCATACCCATTGGGCGATCAATCATTTCTCGGTGGATGGGCATTCGGGACTGGATGTTATCGGGCCTTGGCAAGGGGGCGGAGGGGGGCATATCAGTCTGCCGGCCCAGTGGGTGCCTGGAATGACGGTGCGGGTTGGTTGGGAGAGAGGCATTGCCTATCCCGATGGTTTCCCTGGCTTCCACAATTCTGAGGCATATGACGAATGGGCATCGAAGATAAGAGCTCAAAGCCGTCAGCGAAGTCGCTCTGTCTCGGTTCCTGATTACAGCAATCAGAAAACCTGCGGGGTCACTGTGCACTTTCTTCCTTGCGACGAAATCCAGGTCACCACGTCCTGCTACGGCTTCGGCCATCCCGACTATCCCATCAAGACCCCGCTGAACCTGCCGGAGCCGCAATCATGTCCGGCACAGGGAGGCGAGCTATGAGGTGGGGGGTTATTGGCCAGTGTGTGAGGACACTTGTACTGATGCTCGCTGGTCTGGCGGGTATCGCCGCAGCAGGGAGCGTTCAGGCCCGGATCATGGGGATCAATCATACCCATTGGGCGATCAACCATTTCGCGGTCGATGGGCATTCGGGGCTGGATGTTATCGGGGCGTGGCAGGGTGGAGGGGGAGGACATATCAGCCTTCCGCCTGAGTGGGTGCCTGGAATGACAGTTCGGGTTGATTGGGAAACAGGGTCTGACAGCACCGAAGGATTTCCCGGTTTTGCAGATCGGGCTGAGTACAGGAAATGGTTTGAGTCGATAGAGGCTCAGAAGCGCCACCATTCCAAATTTGCTTCGGTCCCTGATTACAGCGATCAGAAAGTCTGCGGTGTCACCGTGCATTTCCTCCCCTGCGACGAAATCCAGGTCACCACCTCCTGCTATGGCTTCGGCCACCCTGACTACCCCATCAAGACCCCGCTGCGTCTTCCAGAACCGCAATCCTGCCCGGCCTCATCTGCAAGTATCCCGGCACAAGGAGCCCAGCAATGAAGCCCCGTTCATGGGATTCAACCCGTCCAAGGGAACGTGCATGCCTCAAGGCCAGGGGGCTTGTCCTGATGCTTGCAGGCTTGTCCTGTGTCGTTGCTGGAGGAGGCGTCCAGGCCCGGATCATGGGGATCAACCATACCCACTGGGCGATCAACCATTTCGCGGTCGATGGGCACTCAGGCTTGGACATCATAGGCCCGTGGCAAGGAGGCGGGGGTGGGCACATCAGCCTGCCTTCCGAGTGGTTGCCAGGGATGACTGTGCGAGTTGATTGGGAGACTGGGGTGGGGAGTTCTGCTGGTTTCCCAGGGTTTGCGGATCGCACTAAGTATTTGGCGTGGATTGCGCAAGCTGATGCTCAGAAACGTCAACACAGCAAGTTCGCCCCCGTTCCCGACTACACCAACCAAAAAGTCTGCGGTGTCACCGTGCATTTCCTCCCCTGCGACGAAATCCAGGTCACCACCTCCTGCTACGGCTACGGCCACCCCGACTACCCCATCAAGACCCCGTTGCGCCTCCCCGAGCCGCAGTCCTGTCCTGCCTTATCCGAAAGTGCCCCGGCACAAGGAGCCCCGTTATGAAACCCGTTGTCCGCCTCGGCGATACCCTGCATCCCTACGGTGGTGAAGTCCTGCACGGCCGTTACGACTGCGACGGCAAGCCCGTGGCCTGCGAGGGCGATGCGGTGCGCTGCAACCTCCATGGCCTGACCGTCATCGCCGAAGGCAGCGCGCTGATGACCATGGACGAGCTGCCGGTGGCCCTCGACGGCCATCGCTGCACCTGCGGCTGCACCCTGGTCAGTTCCTTGCCCGACACCCAGGTGAGCCTATGAAGCCGGCGCCGTATTTCAAGCCCTGGCCGTTGCGCCCGCCGCCGCAGTATTTGCGCTGGCTGGTCGGCGGGCTGGTGCTGCTGGCCGCAGTGGGCTGTGCCGGCGTGCTGCTGCGCCCGTGGATGGAGCGCTGGTTGCCGCTGCTCGGTGCCCTGGCCCTGGTGACGTGGCTGCTGGCGCTGTTGCTGCGGGTGCTGTTCTTCCGCTTCAACCGGCACAACGCCGAGTGCTACGGCACCGCCGCCCGGCAGGTGGAGGAACGCTGGTGGAGCCGTCACCGGCAACAGGCGGCGCTGGTGGAAATGGTCCTGCTGGGCCCTGCCTGCATTCTTCCCGCGCATCGCGCTGGCCTGTTCAACGCAGAGAACAAGCCGCCCCAGGCCCAGGACAGCGACGGCGGCCAGGTGCTGCGCTTTCCGTCGGTGCTGGCCAAGGGGCAGGGCGAGCGCGAGCGGCAGTTGGCCAAACGCCTGGTGCTGCAATTGCAGGCCCAGCGTGCCGAGCCGTTCGCCGGACCTTTGCTGAGCTGCTACTGGCAAGGTTCGACCGAGGCCTGGCAGGTGTTCGCCGAGGAAATGCAGCGCGCATTCAAGATCACCCTGCCGCCGCAGCCCTTGCCCTGGAACGGGCTGGACAGCCTGGACGAGGCGATCGACCACCTGCACCAGGCCGACGCCGAGGCCCTGGTGCTGTGCGCCGGCTGCGAGTCCCGGCCGGGGCGCAAGGACAGCCCGTTGCCCGCCGGAGAAGCGGCGTTGCTGTGGCTGCTGGGCAAGACCGGCGGTGTGCGCATCGCCCGGGGCGAAGCCTTCGTCGAGAGCAAGGACCGCTTGCCGGAGGTAGCCGAGCGGGCCTTGCGCCAGGTCAGCCTGGAGCACCCGGCCAAGGCCTGCGCCAGCTTTGCCCCGGCCCCGGCGGAACTCGACTGGAGCCCTCTGCAACCCGCGCCGGCCCTGAACTTCGGCGAACCCAAAAGACTGGAGGCGATGCTGGCCCTGAGCCTGGCCGCCGCCCATGCCCAACTCGACGCGCAGCCCGTTGCCTGGCTGGCCAGCGATCCTTCCTGCACCCTGGCCCTGGGAGTGGTGACACCTGATGACCCAAGCTGCTGAAACCCCGACATTCTCGCCGCTGCACACCGTGCTGCTGCTGGCCGCCGCCCTGACGCTGATCGTTGCCGTGGTCGCCGGTGGCTGGTATCTGGCCGATCCGCAACGCACGCCATGGCATGAACTGCTGCTGATGGCCGGACTGGCCTGGATCCTGCTGTTCATCGTGGTGCTGCTGATCTGGCAGACCCTGCATGACGGCGTGCGCCGGCTGGTCAACCACGACCCGGTGGCACCGCCGCCGCCCCCGCTGAAAAAGCCGGAAAACCCCAAGGTCAACCTGGTGCAGACCCTGCGCGACCTGTATGGCCCGTTCTGGCGGCGCAAGACCCGCCTGCTGCTGATCGCCGGCGAACCCGCCGAGATCGAGGCCATCGCCCCGGGCCTGACCGAGCAGCGCTGGCTGGTGGGTGAACACACCGTGCTGCTGTGGGCCGGGAGCCTGCGCAACGACCCCGCGCCTGCCGATCTTGCCCTGTGGCGCGAGCTCAGTCGCTGGCGCGGGCTGGACGGGATGGTCTGGGCCCTGACCCGCGAGCAGAGCCTGGATCCGGACGGTATGGGCGTATGCCAAAAGGGGCTGGGCGCCTTGGCAAAGGCGCTGCACTGGCACCTGCCGCTGTACCTCTGGGAAGTCCGCACCAGCAAGTGGTCCCAGGACGGCCGCGAAACCCAGCCCGTCGGTTGCCTGCTGCCGGCGAAGGCCACTACCGCCAGCCTGGAAGACCAACTGACCGCCCTGGTCGAACCCCTGCGCGTTACCGGCCTGGCCCAGATGCGCAAGAACATGAACCACGACTTCCTCCTGCGCCTGTCCAACGACCTGCACCACAACGGCATCCCTCGTTGGCTGACGGTACTGCGCCCATGGCTGGTCTCCGGGATTCGTGGCGTGGACCTGCGCGGCCTGTGGTTCGGCCCAGTCTTCGCGCCGCGCACCGACGACAAGCTCGGTCACCTCTGGATCACCGAAAAACCCTGGCAGGCCCTGATCGACGACAAAACCCGCCCGCGCCGTTTCGGCTGGCAGGCGCCGCGCATCGCCTATGCGGCGTTCATGGTTTTCGCGCTGGTGTGGGGCGCTGGAATGGCGCTGTCCTTCACCACCAACCGCCAGCAGATTCTCGACGTGCAAACCCTGCTGACCACGCTGGACCAGGCCGGGCAGGGCGATGCCCAGTTGCTGGCTTTGCACGAACTGGTCCGCCAACTGGATCGCCTCGACTACCGCTCCCAGGAAGGCCCGCCGTGGTACCTGCGTTTCGGCCTCAGCCACAACCAGGACTTGCTCGACACCCTGTGGCCGCGCTATGTCGAGCTCAATGCCCGGCTGCTGCGCGACCCCGCCGTAGCGCTGCTGCAAGCCAGGCTCGACGCGCTGGTGCGCCTGCCACCGGACAGCCCCGAGCGCGCCCGGCGTGCCAGTCAATCCTATGAGCAACTCAAGGCCTGGCTGATGATGGCCCGCCCGGAAAAGGTCGATCCGGGCTATCTGGTGCGGGTGATGGGCGAGCTGGAGCCTGAGCGCGAGGGCATATCGCCCGGAGCCTGGGACACCTTGGCGCCAGGGTTATGGAAGTTCTACGCCGAGCACCTTGAAGCCCACCCCACGGCAAACCTCGATCCTCTTCTGCTGGGCCAGGCGCGCCAGGTCCTGCTCGGCCAACTGGGGCAGCGCAACGCCGAAGCCACCCTCTACCAACAGGTCCTCGAACGCGCCACCAGCCACTACCCGGACCTGCACCTGAACCAGATGCTCGGCGACACCGAGGCCACGCTGTTCACCACCCCAAAGAGCGTCCCCGGGGTCTTCACCCGCGAGGCCTGGGAAGGCGAGATCCGCAAGGCCATCGACGACATTGCCGAAGCCCGCCGCGAAGAGATCGACTGGGTGCTCAGCGACAACCATGGCGAAGTCGCCAGCGACCTGACCCCCGAGGTTCTCAAGCAACGCCTCACCACCCGCTATTTCCGCGACTACAGCAGCGCCTGGCTGGCCTTCCTCAACAGCCTGCGCTGGCAGCGGGCGGGAAGCCTGTCGGAGGTGATCGACCAACTCACCGTGATGAGCGATGTGCGCCTGTCACCGCTGCTCGCCTTGATGGACACCCTGGCCTGGCAGGGTCGCGCCGGCACCCGTGAACAGGCGCTTGCCGATTCGCTGCTGCAATCTGCCCAGGAATTGCTCGGCAAGGACAAAGACAAGACCCAACTGGTCGAGCGCGTCGCCGCCCACCTCGACAGCCCGCTGGACGACACCTTCGGCCCGCTGCTGGCGGTGCTTGGCAAGGAAGAAGCGCAACGCGGCGAAGAGCGCCTGACCCTGCAAGCCTTCCTCACCCGCGTTACCCGGGTACGCCTGAAGCTCCAGCAGATCAGCAACGCGGCCGACCCCCGCGAATCCACCCAGGCCCTGGCCCAGACCGTGTTCCAGGGCAAGAGCGTGGACCTCAGCGACACCCGCGCCTACGGCAGCCTGCTCTCCGCCAGCCTCGGCGCCGAATGGGGCTCGATGGGCGAAACCCTGTTCGTGCAACCGCTGGACGAAGCCTGGCAGCGTGTGCTGCAGCCTGCGGCCGCGAGCCTGAACAACCAGTGGCAACGCTCCATCGTTGATGAATGGCGTCGCTCCTTCGATGGTCGTTATCCGTTTGCAGGGACCGACAGCGATGTCTCGCTGCCGATGCTCGGCCAGATGATCCGCAGCGATTCCGGGCGTATCGACCAGTTCCTCAGCGCCCAGCTCAATGGCGTGATGCGCAAGGAAGGCAGCCGCTGGGTGGCCGACCCGCAACACAGCCAGGGCCTGCGCTTCAACCCGCGTTTCCTGGAGGCGGTCAACCAGCTCAGCCACCTTTCGGACGTGCTCTACACGCCCGATGGCGGGCTGGGCATGAGCTTCGAATTGCGGGGCAAGCCGGTCAGCAACGTGATCGATACCCAGTTGATCCTCAATGGCGAGAAGCATCACTACTTCAACCAGAAGGAACGCTGGCAGCGCTTCTACTGGCCGGGGCAGGGCAGCCACCCGGGGACGCGGGTGCTGTGGACCAGCGTCGGCAGTGACCTGCGCATGTACGGGGATTACCAGGGCACCTGGGGGCTGATCCGCTTCCTGGAGAACGCCAAGGTCACCCTCCTGGATGATGGCGCCAGCCGTTACCACCTGGAGGTGCGGGCACCGGATGGCAAGGCACTGACTTGGCATCTGCGCACGGAGCTGGGTGAGGGGCCACTGGCGTTGTTGCGGTTACGGGGGTTCAAGTTGCCGGCGCAGATCTTTCTGGAGGGGGACAGGAAAGCGGGTTAGCGGTGTACTTGACACCGGACCGGAGGCGGATGGTTTTTGGGGCCGCTGTGCGGCCCTTCGCGACGGTTCGGCGCTCCGACAAGCTCGCCCACAGGAGCACGCGTCGTGCAGGTGATCTACAGATGCAGCGCCAACAACGCCCCAACCAGCGCAGGCGGCATCACCAGGACGCCCAGGCGCAGGAAGTCCAGGGCACCGACATGTTCGCCCTCGCGGCGGATTGCCACCAGCCAGAGCAAGGTCGCCAGGGAGCCGGTGATCGACAGGTTCGGCCCAAGGTCTACGCCAATCAGCAGTGCCGCGGTGGTCTGGGTCGGCAGGTCGGCGAGCTGGCCGATCGACCCGGCAATCAGCCCGGTGGGCAGGTTGTTGAGCAGGTTGCTGGCAAGGGCGACAGTGACGCCCGCCGTCCAGCTGGCCTGCACCGGCGCTTCCCGGGCCAGGCCGGCGAGACCCTGGGCGAGCTGTTCGATCACCCCGGTGCGTGCCATTGCCTCGACCAGTACGAACAACCCCGCCACCAGCGGCAGCACGCCCCAGGCGACCTGCCGCAGCACCGGCAACGGGCTGCGCCGCTCGCGCAGGTGGACCAGGCCAAGGGTCGCCAGGCCGGCGCAGAAGGTCGGCAGGCCGAGGTCGCCGCCCAGGGCCGAGGTCGCCAGGAGCACCGCCGCGGTCAGCACGATGCCCACCGCGCACAGGCGTGCACCACTGGACAATGGCTGCGCCTCGATCTGCAGCGCCAGCGGTTGGCGGATCCGCCGGCGTTGGGTGAGGCGCAGCATCAGGTAGGTCAGGCCGATCGCCGCCAGCGACGGCAGGCTGAAGTGCCGCAGCCATTCCAGCAGCGGCGGCATCTGCTCGCCGAAGACCACCAGGTTGGCCGGGTTGGAAATGGGCAGGACGAAACTCGCGGCATTGGCGATAAAGGCGCAGATGAACAGATACGGCAGCGGCTCGGCCCTGGCCGCGCGGCAGGCGGCGTACACCGCCGGGGTCAGGACCACGGCGGTGGCGTCGTTGGAGAGAAACACCGTGACCAGCGTCCCGACCAGGAATACCAGGTCGAACAGGCGCTGTCCGGAGCCCCGGGCATGGGCCACCGCGTACCTGGCCAGCCAGTCGAACAGGCCCTCCTGGCGGGCCAGTTCGGCCAGCACCATCATGCCGATCAGGAACAGGTAGACATCCACGCCCTTGGCCACCGCCGCCAGTGCTGCCGGCAGCGGCAGCAGGCCGCTCAGGGTCAGCAGCAGCGCGCCACCCATGGCCCAGGCATATTCAGGCACCCGCCACGGCCGCAGGATCACGCCGCAGGTGGCGAGGGCGGCGATGATCCAGATCATCAAGGCGGGATCGGTTACGGGCATGGCTTCACTCGGTTTGCGCGGTGTTCGCGGTCTTGGACCCGGCTAGCGCGAGACGGTTGCGTCCGCCTTCCTTGGCCGCGTACAGGGCCTGGTCGGCCGCATCGATCAGGGCCTGGGGCGACGTCAGCAGGGCATCCGCGGCGCAGGCCAGGCCGATGCTCACGCTGACCCGGCCGAAGGGGCTGTCCTGGTGCCGGATATCCAGAGTATGCAGCGTGTCCAGCATCGACCGGGCAACCACCCTGGCGCCTTCGGCATCGGTATTGGGCAGGATGACCGCCATTTCCTCCCCGCCGTAGCGGGCCACCAGGTCCGGCGGCCGGCGGATGCAGGCCGTCAGGGCCTGGGCCACCTCGCGCAGGCAGGCATCGCCAGCGAGGTGACCATAGCAGTCGTTGTAGCGTTTGAAGAAATCGATATCGAGCATCAGCAGGGCCAGGGACGTGGCATCCCGTTGCGCGCGGCGCAGCTCCATGGCCAGGGTCTGGTCGAAGCACCGGCGGTTGGCCAGGCCGGTCAGGGCATCGTCCAGCGCCAGGCGTTCGAGCTGGCGATTGCTGTCGAGCAACTGTTGCTGCGCCACGCGCAAATCGCCTTCGACCACGATTCGCCGGCGCAGGGCACGGATCAGCAACCAGCCGATGATGCCGGTCACCAGCAGCAGGAGGGAAACCACCAGCATCGACAGCATCGCTTCGAGGCGCCAGGCCGCCAGGGCCTCGCGCTTGCCCAGGGCTACGGTGGTCACCAGGGGCAGGCGGTCGCTCTTGCGAAACGCATAAAGGCGCTCGACCCCGTCCAGGCTGGAAGTGAAGGAGGCGGTACCGACGCTTTTGTCCACCAGGTACTTGGCGTAGATCGGCGATTGCGAGAAGTTGCGGCCCATGTCCTGTTCGCGGAAGGGGTAGCGCACCAGCAGCCTGCCGTCGGTATAGGACAGGCCGATCGCCCCGTCCTGGCCGATATCCAGGGTGCCGAACAGGTGCAGGAAGTTCTCGATCCCCAGGGTCACTGCCACCACGCCGGCGAAGTTGCCATCGGCGTCGTTGAAACGCCGGCTGATGGTGATCACCCATTCCTGGTTGGCCCGACTGCGGATCGGCGGGCCGATGAAGGGCTCGCGGGAGGGGTCGTCACGGTGATGGATGAAGTAGGCGCGATCACTGCTGTTGGCGCCCACCGGAATCGGCCGGTTGGAGGACATCAGCCAGCGCCCGGCGCGGTCATACACGGTAATGCCGCTCAATTGCGGCATCAGCGGCTGCTGGCGGGCGACCAACTGGTTCATCCGGGCGATCTGGGTCGGGCCGCTGCCCTCGGTCTCCAGGCGTTCGACCAGGCCGAGCAGGATCAGCGAACTCTGCCGCACGATGCCTTCGGAGTAGGTGACCAGGGCCTGGGTCAGGTTGAGGCCGTGAACATCGATTTCCGCCAGCGTGCGGTCCCGGGAGGCCATTACCTTCCACAGGGTCAGCGACGCGAGGGAGCAACCGATCAAGGAGAGCAGCAGAACAACGAGGTGGATATCACGCTTCACGTCAGCACCTGAGAGAGTCCGTATTCCTGGGCAGTCGGTTGTCAGCAACCGCAGCGAGGGGCGCATTCGTGGCCAGGTGCAAGGATACCGTGGGTGATGGCGAAGCAATAGTACGGCGCGCGGGAGGGCGTCACGTCCCTGACGCCAGGCCGGCGTAGAAACATGACGCGAACCAAGGTTCAGCCGGGAAGTTGCACCCGGCGCAAGCGGCCTTCCAGCGGCACCACGCTGCCGTCCGGCGCGGGCAACGACCGCCCCAGCATGCCCATGCCCTCGCTGACTACTACCGCACCCGGCACCAGGCACAGGTTGGACGGGGTATCCAGGCCACGGGCCAGCACGCTGACCGCGCCGCTGCCCAGGTCGCAGTGCAGCAGTCGCCCGCTGAAGCGGGTGAAGCCGCCATGCAGGGTTTCACCCTGCCAGGCGTGGGTCAGGGGCTGCTGCAGGCTTTCGCAGAGTTCCAGGACCAGCACGTTGCCCTGGGCATCCAGGGCCAGCCCGGTGGGCAGTTGCAGGCCTTCGATCAGCACCTCGAGCTTGCCGCTGTCCGGCCATACCCGGATCACCTGGCCGGCCTTGTCGGCGAAGTCCACGCCTTTGCGCTCGGGGGCGGAATGCAGTTCGCCGGAGAACAGGCTGATCAGCACCGCGTCCGTTGCCGGCTCGTACACCAGGGTGACCGGTACGGCTTCCTGGCCTTGGGCAAGGTCCGGCAGGTGGACCAGCACCCGCTCGCCGTCATCCGGCCCGAACGCCACCAGCTCATTGGTATCGGGCTTGACCGCAAGCCAACTGCTCAGGGTGGGGTGATAGCACAGGGCGTTGAGGTTGCCACGGCTGTGGAACAGCGGCTCGGGTGGGCTGTATTGCAGGTCGAGCAGTTTCGAGCCCTGGACATAGTCGGTCTGGCTGACCAGGTAGCGTCCGTCGCCGAAGGCAATGTCCGACAGCCCCATGATTTCGTCACGCAGCATGCGTGCCTGCATGTTCATGGAGCGGAAGCCGTCGGCGAGGATTTGCGGTGCCTGCCAGGCGGCGGGATCGTGCGGGTCGGCCGGCAACCGGCTGATCCGGCCGCTGAACGGTTCACCCGGCAAGCCGCTGCCGGCTTCGGTCAGCAGCAGGCTGCCGTCCTCCTCGACATGCACGCCCCGCGGGTTGAGCAGGCCGTGAGCGATGAGGGTCGACGGATGAAGGTTTTCACGAGGATGGAGTGGAACATGTATGGGCAGTGGCATAAATCTTCCCTGTAGCGCGTTCCCTGTGGGAGCTGGCTTGCCAGCGATTGCTGTAGTGAATTCACCATAGCTATCGCTGGCAAGCCAGCTCCCACAGGGAACGCGTCTTTTAATGAGAACGCCGGGCGACATCACTGCCGCCCGGCATTTCCGGGTTACTGGATGTTCAGGTTGTCGTAGTCCGCCATGCTCAGCGGCATCGGTGGGTACTTCTGCTGCACCAGCTTCTGCGCCCAGAGCTCCAGCACCGCGCGGCGGCCTTGCGGCATGTCGCGGGTGATCGGCATGGCCAGGGTGCTTTCCTCCTGGTACGCCTTGCTGACCAGGCGAATCAGCTGGTCCACTGCGCCCTCGATCCGCGTCAGGTTATTCAGCGGCATGTACTTGTTCATGATCGGGTACAGGTAGTAGTAGATCTCGAAGATCTGCGGGTAGATGAAGCTGTCCCAGATCGCCTGCCCGGAATCCTTCTGCTGGTAGACCTTGTTCCACTGGTCGACGAACTGCTGCTTGAGGTTGTCCTCGCTCGGCAGCACGCGAATCGGAGCGAGGAAGTCCACGTAGGCGGTCAGGTAGTTGAAGCTGAAGACGATGTCGGCGGTGCCGTCTTCATCGGGGTAGAAGCGCAGGGTCGGGAAGCCCGGACTCACCCCGGTGACCGTCACCTTGGCGATGCCGTTGCTGTCGGTGGTGATGCGCTTGTAGTCGTACTCCACCGGCTGGCCATCGGGCTTGAGCTTCCTGATGACCGAGGGCTCGCGGTCCTCGAAGCGCAGGCACGCGCCCAGGTTCACGCCCGAGCAGGTTGTCCTGTAGTCGTGGTAGTACACCGGGAGTGGTGCAACCTTCGCTTGGGTTTCGACGAACGCCATCAGCTTGCGACCTGCACCTTCGGTTGCCAGGGCCATGACGTCGGGCGAGTCTTCGAACTGCGGGAAGTTCTCGACGTTCTGCGCGCGATTGTCCGGGTAGTCGTTGAACAGGACGAAGTTCGGGTCGTCGCGGGTGCCCAGGTAGTAGCTGGAGGTGCCCAGCAGGTAGGGGTTGTTGTACTCCGCCACCAGCAGGTCGAGGTTCGCCGCCGGCTTGCCGTTCTTCTGCACCATGATGGTCAGGGTCTTGGTCTCGCCGACGTCGACGAAGCTGCCACTTTCGATCACTTCGGCGGTCCAGGTTTGCTGGAGCGAGGTCGGCAGTTGCGCGCCCTGTTGGCGCACTGCCAGTGGCGCCGTGCCGGTCAGTTGGGTCACCTGGGCCGGCGTCAGGGGCAGGTCGAGGATGCCGGACTGGTGGTCGAAGGCACTTTGTTGATAGTTGCTGTAGTCGAACGGCACCACCGGGACGAAGGTGCTGCCCTGGTAGGTGCCAACATCGAAGGCCCCCAGGTCCAGCCGCTGCGGCTGGGGAATGCGTGGGTCGATACCCGGTTGTGCAGGGCCGGGAATGAACGGGAAGCTGTTCATCAGGTCGAGGGACAGGACATTGTCATGGACCTGGGCCGAGATGACACCCAGCTCTACGCTCTTGGGCCTGAGGTTGTAGGAAGGCGGCACTGCGACTGCCGTTTCAGCCACCAGGCGGCGGTCGGCGGGCGCGGTCGGGTACTCGTTCTCGTGCCACAGGCCCAGGACCCCGGACGAGCAGCCATAGGCCGGGTTGAAGAAGATGTCGGCGGGGTTTTCCAAGCCTTTCTTGTACAGCTGTTGCAGCAGGTCCGGGTCGTTTTTCGCGCTGACCTCAGGCTGGTCGTTGAACACGCCGTTCATGTCGTAGCTGGTCAGGTAGCTGCAGAAGCGGAACATCAGGCCTTGGGCATTCTGCTGTTCCATCTGGTCATGCAGGTTCTTCAACAGCAGCGAATCGCCGATCAGCCAGTTCAGGTTGGCTTTCGGGAAGCAGGTCTGCCAGGTGGCCGTGACGTAGATCAAGCCGCCGAACGAAGCCCAGTTGAAGTTGAGGAAGCGATCGAGCATGCGGTATTGCCGGGTGGCGGTCAGGCCGCATTTGTCGTTGCCCAGCACCAGGCGGTCGAAGTACAGCGCGGTGAAGGTATTCTGCCAGGGGCTGACGTCGACGAAGCGTGCCGGGGTCGGAGTGTTGCTGCCGAACGGGTTGCCGTACAGGTTGTAGGGCGTGGCGATCAGCGGATCGTTGTCGACATAGCCGCCGCCGGGCAGTTCGCCACCGATGATGGTGGAGACGGTATCGCCGTAGGAAACCGTACCGCAGCCGTTGTCACCGAACAGATCCCACTCGGCGGGCACGATCCCGTCGGCTCCGGCGTTGGGCGGCGCCTGGATGACGCTCTCTGGCGCGCTGCTCAGCTTCTGGTACTGGATCATCCACGGGATCAGGGTTTGCGGGGCGTTTTCCGGGGTGATGTCGTACTGCTTGAGGAAGTCCCAGTTCATCTGCATGTTCACCGCGTCGTACAGCGGCATCATGTCGTTGTTGTTACCCGTGGGCGGGTTCCAGAACATGTGGCCCTTGAAGTAGATGCGGGGGAAGTTCAATACGCTCATGTCGTGCTCCTTAAGGGCGCTGCCACTGGGCGCGCTTCAGCGACCAGACAAAATCCAGTTTGTTGTAGCCAGCGAATGCAGACTCCGGCAGCGGTGCCGTCGGATAGACGATGCCGTCCTTGCCGTCCTTGCCGCTCAACGAGAAGTTGAAATAGCCCTTCTGCGTCGAGTAGGCCGCCGTGCCGTGGCAGGCGAAGCACGAGGACTGGCTCTGGAACGCCGATTCCAGTTGGGAGTTGGCGAGCAGGGTGGGGTTGGTCTGCAGCTGGGTGCCGATCAGCTCGTAGCTCGCCAGGTTCGTGTACCAGCCCTGGAACTGCTTGTTGACCGGCTGGGCCGCCTCGGTCGGCCCGGTGCTGTTGGTCATTGGCTTGGGCGGAATGTCGTTGGTCACGGTGTAGCTGGGGTTGTTGACGTTCTCGAAGGTGGTCCAGACCCAGCCCTCGACCAGCTTGTTGATCACATGCAGGGCACTGAGCGCGGCATAGCCGACCTCGTAGCTGCCGTCATCGTTCTGGTAGTAGGCCTGGGCGATGTAGTAACCGTCCTTTTGCAGGGCGGCCTGGTAGCTGGAGTCGTTGCCGATCCACAGCCAGCCGGCCTTGACTTCCCAGGCACTGTCGGGGAAGTCCAGGTTGCTGGTCAGCTTGGCCTGGCCATTCATGTTGTACACGCCCTGGCCAACGATGTAGTTGAAGGTGGACTCGCTCATCAGCAACTGGAAACGCACCGGCTTGCCCCGTTGCGATTCAGGCACCGAGCCGCCCATTTCGAGGATCAGGCCATCGACCTGTTGCGTGGCGTTGAGGTTGTGGAAGACCCGCTGCGGGTTCATCCCCGGGATCTTCGCGGCGGCCTGGAGCACCACTTTCGGCGGCGCCACCGGGGTGCCGTAGGGCGTAGGCTTGGAGCCGTCGGCCAGGTACACCTGGTCCGACGGTTTCAGGGTTTCCCAGACCCGGTCGAGTCCGTTCGCGGCCGGCTGGTTGAGGCAGTTGAACCAGTTCCAGCTCAGGGTTTCCGGGCTCTGCTTGAGCTCGGCCTGGGCCTGGGCCGCATTGCCGTTGAAGGTCAGGAAGTTGCTGCAACTGAAGGGGTTGGTGTTATCAGCCTGGGCCAGTCCGGCCAGTGTACTGAGAACGGTTATTGAGATGGCTCGCCGCATGTGTGCTCCTTGGCATTGGCCAGGTCGGTAAGGTTCTGCCCCAGGAAATGCTGAAGGAGCAGGTGTTTGACCGCCGTCGCCGCGATACTCTGCGGCAACGGTACGTCGCAATCGGTGATGAGCAGCGGGCCGGCCTGGGCGCTGGCAGGCGGACGGCCGTGACTGCCACGGACCAGCCCGCTGTCCAGCGGGATCAGGTCCATGTAGTAGCGAAAGCCGAGTTTTTTCTGCAGCAGCCGGCGCGCCACCTTCAATTTCGGGAAGCGGATGGCGGGGTCGACGAACAGTTCCACCGGGTCGTAGCCGGGCTTGCGGTGGATATCCACGGTGCGGGCGAAATCCGGCGCCCTGGCGTCGTCGAACCAGTAGTAGTAATCGAACCAGAACCCGGGCGCGGCCACCGCCACCAGCTCGCCGCTGCGTGGGTGATCGAGTTGCCAGGTGCGCTGCTCGTGCTTGTCCAGCACCTGCTCGATACCCGGCTGCTCCTGCAGCAGGGCCTTGACCCGCGGGATATCCCGAGGGTCCTTGATGTAGAGATGCGCGATCTGGTGGTCGGCCACGGCAAAGGCGGCGCTGGCACCGGGATCGAGCAGCTCCCAGGTCAGCGACTGGCGTACCTGCAACAGGCCTTCGGCGCGCAGCACACGGTTGATCGACACCGACTGCTTGACCGCTTCGATGCCGTACTCGGACAGCAGCATCACCGCCACGCCCTCGTTGCGGGCGTGGCTCAGCAGGCGCCCGACCTCGTGGTCGATGGCCCGCACCTCATCGGCGATCGACGGGTGATCGGGGCCGACCTTCTGCAGGCTGTAGTCGAGGTGGGGCAGGTAGACCAGCTGCAGGTCGGGCCGGTTGATCTGGAACTCCAGCAGGGCGCAATCGACGATCCAGCGGCTCGACGCAATGCCGGCGGCCGGTCCCCAGAAACCGGGGAACGGAAACTCGCCGATCTGTGCCTCGATCTGCTCGTGCAACCCCGGCGGCGACGAATACAGGCCGAACAGCTTGCGCCCGTCCGCCGGGTAGTGCGGGCGCGGGGTGATCGAGGCATCGATGTTGGCGTACATGTTGTACCACCAGAACAACTGGCTGCAGCGGAACCCGGGCAGCTCGCGCTTGAGGGTGTCCCAGACCTTCTCGCCCTGGATCAGCGCATTGGGTTGCAGCCAGAAACGCACTTCGCCCTGGTCACGGAAGTACCAGCCGTTACCGACGATGCCGTGCCGGGACGGCGACTCGCCGGTGAGGATCGACGCCTGCACCGTGGAGGTGACCGCCGGGAACGACGGTTGTAGGCTGGCCATCCGTGCGGTTTTCAACAGTTCGTTGATGTGCGGCGTGTTCGGTCCCAGCAGCGAGGGCGTCAGGCCGACCACATTGATCAGCAGCAGGGGTTTACGGGCAGGCATCGGCATGGACCTCGTGCACCGGTTGTTGCAGCAGGCGGCGCTGGCGCAGTTGCGCTTCGACCCAGTCCAGTTCGGCGCTGATGCCGCGCAGTTGGGCCTGTTCGTCGGTGGGGCGCAGCGGTGCGGGCAGGACACCCCAGCTGTAGGTTTCCACCTCGAGCACGGGGCGCAGTTCGTCGTGGGCCGCGAGGTAGTCGAAGGTCTGCCCGAGGGCGACCTGGCTGCCGCTGAGTTCGGGTAGCAGCAGGTGCTCGCTGAACAGCGGCACATGGAAATGGATGCGCAACTCGGAATAGCGCCCCGGGTGGGTAGCGCAGTCATCCAGCGCCGCCGGCAGGTCTGCCCAGGCGTTCAGGCGGCCTGCGCTATCCCTCGCCTTGACCTGATGCAGGTAGGTCGCTTCGCAGAAGTCACCCAGCACCCCGAGGACCTGCCGGTAGCGCTGGTGGTCCTCGGCCGGCAGGCGACAGATCATGGCGTTGGACAGCTGGATCTTGCCGATCGGTACCCCGGCCTGGTGCAGCCGGTCCAGGGCGCGGTAGCAGTCTTCGAACATCACCGCCTGGTGGCAGACGTCGAAGCACAGCGCCAGATAGCTGTGGTTCGGGTCGCTGGCCTGCCAGTGGCGGAAAAAGGCGATGGCCTGGTCGGTGGTTTCGAGCACGCAGTCCGGCTCCATTTCCAGGCAGAACAGCACTTTCTTGCCGGTCTCCCGGTGCAGCCGGGCCAGCCCGGCGGTGAGCTGGCGCAGCTGGTTTTCCGCACGTTGCTGCAAGGCCGGGCTCCAGCTGGCGGCGTAGCCCAGGGGTACGGTGGAAATCACCCCCTGGGCGCAGTCCTCCGGCATGGCCTGCACCAGGATCCGCGCCAGGTTCAGGCTGTAGGTCAGGCGCTCGGGCATGGACCAGTCGGGCAGGTAGACCTCGGCCTTCACCGCGCCTTCATGGAATTCGCCATAGGGAAAGCCATTCAGCGAGGTCAGGCGCAGACCGGTTTCGCGCAGCAGTTCGAGAAACTGCGTGCGTGCCGATTGCTCTTGCAACTCGCCCGCGGCCCGGGCGCAGATCCACAGGCCGCTGTCCTGCTCTTGCAGGCCGCGGAGCTGGCGCACGCCCTGGAAGTGCCGCTCGATGGAGGCCCGCAACCCGGCCAGGTCGCGGGTCGGGTGGACATTGCTGCAATACCCGACCTGGGCGGGCGTCCAGCCCACGGCGGCACTCATTTGACCACCGGGTCCTGGCCGCGCAGGGCGGAGTTGTCCTGCCAGGTCTTGCGCTGGTCGATGGGCAGCGGCGTGCTGACCAGGGTCTTGTCCAACTGGCCGCTCTGGGCGAAGAAGTCCACCGGGTTGTGGAACAGCACCTGCTCGACCTGGGCTTCGCTGAACCCGGCGGCGCGCATGGCTTCACCGGTCTTCGGCACCTTGAGCGGGTCGCTCACGCCCCAGTCGGCGGCGCTGTTGACGATCATCTTTTCGGTGCCGTACTGCTGCAGCAGGGCAACCATGCGCTGCTCGGACATCTTGGTATTCGGGTAGACCGAGTGGCCACGCCAGCAGTTGCTGTCCAGCACCAGGGGCAGGGTCAGTTCGTTGAGGTGGTCGATCACCACCATGTGCTCCGGGATGCCCACTTCGCGGATCACCGCCAGGGTGCGCTTGGTGCCGCCGATCTTGTCGCGGTGCGGGGTATGCACCAGTACCGGCAGCTTGAACTGCATGGCCATTTCCAGTTGCAGGGCCAGGAAGCGGTCTTCCTCGGGGGTGATGTCGTCATAGCCGATCTCGCCGACGGCGACCACGCCGTCCTTGACCAGGTAGCGCGGCAGGATGTCCAGCACCTCCTGGGCCAGGAACAGGTTGTTGGCTTCCTTGGGGTTGATGCCGATGGTGCAGAAGTGATGGATGCCGAACATGCTGGCGCGGAAGCGCTCCCAGCCCACCAGGGTGTCGAAGTAGTCGGCGAAGCTGCCGACGCTGGTGCGTGCCTGGCCTTGCCAGAACGCGGGCTCGATCACCCCGGTGATGCCGGCGGCCGCCATGTTCTGGTAGTCGTCGGTGGTACGGCTGACCATATGGATGTGCGGATCGAAATACTTGGGCATGGTGAATCCTCATCAAGGGAAGACGTGATCGGGTAGGCGGGTGTTGCATGGGTAATCAGTTGCGTGGGTAATCAGGTGTCGGGCAAGTAGTCGCGCCACTCCGCGGGCAAGCGCTGCTGCCGGTACAACCCCGCCAGCCGCTGGCGCTGGGCCGGGCTGAGCAGGTCGAAGGCGATCAGCCGGGGCAGGCTGGGCGACACGGGGCGTTCGGCGGCGAGCTGTTCGTCCATCAGGTCGAGGGCCAACTGGTTGAGGGTGACGCCCTGGCGCTGCGCCAGGCCGTGCACGCGTCCGGCGTCGAGGCCCATGCCCAATGCCTTCAGCACAAGCTGGTGAAAGGCCCGCTCGGCGTAGTGGCGGGACGGGTAGGGGTTGTCCAGGACCAGGGCGGCGAATACCTGGGGATTGCTGGTGCGGCCGGCCAGCAAGGCCAGTTCCAGGCAGGCGCCATGGCTGTCGAGGTCGTCGAGGGCTTTGAGCAGGGCGATCTTTTCCTGATCGTCGCCCCACTGGAACAGCTGCTCCAGCAAGGGCCGGCGAGCGTCGCCGGGCTGGTGTTCGAGCACCGTGGCGAGCAACAGCGCGCGTGCCAGTTGCACCGAACTCCAGCCTGAATCGCCCGGCGCCTGTTCGCGCAGGTGGCGCTTGCACTGGCTGCCGAGGATCGCGGCGGTATTGGCGTCCGGGGACTGTTCGAGGCGTTCCCGGGCCTGCTGCCACCAGGCCCGTTCGGTGGCGTCGAGCAGTGCGTTCAGGGCCTGGGTCCGTTCGGCCAATTGATCGTGGCGCAGCGTGACGTCCATGTTCATGTCGGTTTGATCCAGCGCTGGAAGTGTGGAAGCAGGAAGAACACCAGAACGCAGAACAGGCTGCCCAAGGGTTGATTGGCCACCGCCATCACTAGGGCATCGAACAGCGGCAGGGCGGCCAGGCCGGCGCCGATGAAGGCCCGCACCTTCAGGCGCTGCGGGTTGGCCAGGTGCAGCCAGTAATGCCGGCCGAGCCAGCCCAGCCACAGCGCCAGCACCGGCCAGAACCACAGGGTGTCGGCGTAGATCGCCAGGGCCAGCGGGCTGAGCATCAACAGCAGGGGCAGGCGGCTGATCAGCTGGTTGCGGTGTTCCTGGCTGGCCAGGTAGGTCAGGCTGCTGATATAGACGCCGAGGAGGATCGCGCACAGCCAGATCGGCTCGGGCGGTACCGCCAGGCTGGCCGCGGCGGTGAGGTACAGCGCCGAGCGGCAGGCGCCCATCAGCCACACGCTGTGCACGTATTTCTTGTGCAGCACGTTGTAGCCGAGGATGCAGCCGACCAGCAGGACCACGCTGCCCAGCAGCCAGTGCGGCTGCTCGATCAACTGGCTCAGCACGAGTGCCGAGGCGCCGGCCAGGGCCAGCAGGAGCAAGGTGGCGATACGCACCTGCTGGCGGCTGACCAGGCCCAGGGTGATGGGGCGCGGATTGTCGTGCTGCTGGTCCCAATCGGCGTCGAGCAGGTCGTTCAGCAACATGCCGGCGAGGTACAGCAGCGACAGGGTGACCAGCAGCAGGATCCACACCAGCGAGGACGGCGGCGCCAGGGCCCCGGCGCTGCTGGCCAGCAGGGCCGCGGCGAGGGAGTTGGTCCACACCGTGGGCAGGTTGGAGACCCGGCCCAGGGTCATCCAGGTCTTGAGGCTGGTTGGGCTCTGGTTCATTGCGCGCAACCCTGGGTCAGGCCGAAGAGCGCGGCGCCGCGACCGGCAAGCCGGAGCAGGGCCTGTTCCATCAACTGGTCGTCGATTTCATGCAGGTCGATGGAGGCGCCGATGCGATTGAGCATGGGGATCGACAACTGGCCGCCCAGATGCTGGCGGAACTCTTCCAGCCCGAGCAGCACCAGGGAGCGTCCGTGGGCATCTTTCAGGCTCAGTTCCGGTGGGCACAGGTCGAAGCCGAGTCTTTGCAGCAGGTTCAGCACCCGCTCGCTGTCGGAATCGCCCAGCAGCCCCAGGGCATTGGCGTAGAGCGCATCGAGGGCCATGCCCACGGCGACGGCTTCGCCATGGCGCAGGCGATGATGGCCGAGGTTTTCCATCCGGTGGGCGGCCCAGTGCCCGTAGTCCAGCGGGCGGCCGTTGCCGCGCTCGAAGGGATCTCCGGCGCCGGTGATATGGCCCAGGTGCAGTTCCGCGCAGCGGCGGATGGCATGGCGGCTGGCGGCAGGCTCGAAGCGGGCGAGGGCGTCGGCCTGCGCCTCCATCCAATTGAAGAACGCCTCGTCCTTGATCAGCGCGACCTTCACCGCCTCGGCCAGGCCGGCGAGCTGGTCGCGGCGGCTCAGGCTGGTCAGCAGCTGGAAATCGTTGATCACCGCGCTGGCCGGATAGAAGGCGCCCAGCAGGTTCTTCTGGCCGAAGGCATTGATGCCGTTCTTCACCCCGATACCGGCGTCGTTCTGCGCCAGCACCGTGGTCGGGATACGGATCAGGCGCATGCCGCGGTGGAAGGTGGCGCAGGCGTAGCCCACCGAATCCAGCAGCGCGCCGCCGCCCATGGCCAGCACATAGCAGTGACGGTCCAGGCCGTGGTGCAGCATGTCGGCATAGAGCTGTTGCAGGACATCGGCGGTCTTGCTCAGCTCGCCGGCCGGCACGGCGATCGGCGCGGCCTGCAGGTGCAGGTCGGTGCTGCGGGCGGCGAACCAGGTGTCGATCTGCCCCGGCAACTGCGGGTTGCAATGCAGCAGTTGTTCGTCGGCAAAGATCAGCACCGTCACCCGGCCGTGCTGTGTGGCGGTGAGTTGCTGGTGCAGGCAGTCGTTGTGCGGGGCGAACAGATGATCGGTGAACAGCACCGGGTAGTCGTAGCTGACCTCGAAGCGGCCGTGCAGAGCAGGTGCGCCTGTTGGCCTGCGCAGTTTGCGCACCAGGCCGTAGCCGGCGATGAACAGCCCGGGCAGGACCATGCTGGCAAGGATCGTCACCAGCAGGGCGTTTTCCGCGATCAGGAAGCTGCCGATGGCGCTGTAGGCCAGGGCCAGCCCGGCATTGGCCAGGGTGGTGACGATAACGAAGGTGCGCAACGGATACCGCTGCATGCCGGCGGCGACCACCGAGGTTTCCGCCAGCACGGGAACACCGCGCAGGCACACCAGCGACAGCGTGCCGAGCTTGTAGGCCAGTTGCCCCGGCTTGCGCTGGTGCAGGCCAAGGCGCCCGGAAAGCACGCGGAAATAGCCGGCGCCCAGGGCATAGCCCAGCCAGGCACCGAGGCACAGGCCGATGAAGATCACTAGGTAACCGCCCACACCGCCCAGTGCCGCCACGGCGAGCAACGCCACCACGCTCGATGGCACCGGCAGCACCACATCCAGGGCGAGCAGGGCAATCAGCAGCAGGGCCAGGTTGGCTTGCTGTGCGGGGGTATCGGGCAGGTACGCCTCAAGATGGTTCAGGAAGTCCTGGATCTGCTGTTCGAACAACAGGAAGCTGGCGATGACCAGCAGCGAAAAGCAAAATACAGACACCCAAAAATGATCGGCATGCACCCGTTTTGCGAGCGCACGAGGCCAAAGACCGCGTTTCATCAAGCATCCCTCTTGATATTTTTATGACTGATTTCCGTTTCAGCTTTGTCGGCAGAGCGTTAATGCTTGGGTGGAATAAAAAAGGTTCCAGAGTGGGTGATATTGTTTTGATGGCTAATTCGACGGTTGCCTCAAACTTAGACGCTCGCGAGGCTTTTGCAAGGCGGGGGATGAACGATTTTTCAGGTCAGTTGTCGGTGGGGTTTGCGGCGCTGGCCCGCACATGCATGCGGGTGTTTTTCTTCCACCCGCGCAGGTTCATGCCGCACAGGCAGACCTGCAGCACGATCAACGCCCAGGCCTCGGCCTGCCAACCCCAGACGGCCCAGAGCAGGTTGCTGGCGATGAAACAGCAGAAGCCGGCCTTGCGCCTACCCGGGCGGCGTGAGCCGATGCACCACGCCGCCAGCACGGTCAGGGCCATGGCCGGCCATTCCAGCAGGTCGATCCACAGCGCCATGGGTCAGGCCGCGCGCTGTTCGTCCTTGAGCAGTTTCTTCTGGGTTTCCATGGTCTGGCCCAGTTGCTCGAGCAGGTCCTTGCCCAGCAACTTCTCTGCGGTCGGGAACAGCTCGCTTTCCTCCTCTTCGATATGGTGCTCCAGCAGCTCCTTCATCACCTTGACCCGCCCGGCGAACTCGACGGTACCGGTCTCGGTATGCAGCAGGTCGGGGATCACCAGGGAATCGACGGTGCGGTGTTCTTCCTTGGCCTCGTAGTACATCTTCGCCTCCTCCTTGCCGCCGGCCTGCTTGATCGCCGGGTAGAGGATGTCTTCCTCCAGCTGGGTGTGGATGTGCAGTTCCTGCTCGATGCGCTGCAGCAGTTCCGCACGTTTCTTCACCGCGCGTTCGGTGGTGGCGGAGAGTTCTTCCAGGAGCTTCTTCACGAGCTTGTGGTCTTCGGTCAGCAGTTCGATGGCGTTCATGGTTTCACCTCTTCGGGGGCTGGATAAACACGGTGTTGCAGTGGGTTGAGCCGGGTTCAAGGGCAAGGGTTCCACGACGACGATGGTTGGCGCGGTACCCGGTGTGCGTTCAAAGAATCGGCTTGCCGCCGGTCACGGCATAGCGCGAGCCGGAGATGTAGCTGCCTTCGTCCGAGCCCAGCAGCACATAGATCGGCGCCACCTCGACCGGCTGGCCGGGCCGCCCCAGCGGGGTCTTCGAACCGAATGTCTTCACCGCTTCGTCCGGCATGGTGGCCGGAATCAATGGCGTCCAGATCGGCCCTGGCGCCACGCTGTTGACGCGGATGCCCTTGCTGCCCAGCAGTTGCGCCAGGCCGGCGGTGAAGTTGGCGATGGCGCCCTTGGTGGTGGCATAGGCGAGAAGGGTCGGCGTGGGGTCATCCGAGTTCACCGAACTGGTGTTGATGATCGAACTGCCCGGCGCCATGGAAGGCAGCGCTGCCTTGCAGATCCGGAACATTGCGGTGATGTTCACATCGAAGGTGCGCAGCCATTCCTCGTCGTCGATCTCGTCGAGGCTTTCCCGGGTCATCTGGAAGGCAGCGTTGTTGACCAGGATGTCGATGCGCCCGAACTGCTCGACCGTCCTGGCGACAAGGTCCTGGCAGTGGGCCTTGCTGGCCAGGTCACCGGGCAGCAGCAGGCACTGGCGCCCGGCGGCCTCGACCCAGCGCGCGGTTTCCCGGGCGTCGTCGTGCTCGTCGAGATAAGCGATGGCCACGTCAGCGCCTTCGCGGGCATAGGCAATCGCCACGGCGCGGCCGATGCCGCTGTCGCCGCCGGTGATCAGGGCAACCTTGTCCTGCAGCCGGCCGCTACCGGTATAGCTTTGCTCACCGCAATCCGGATAGGGCTCCATCTGCCGTTGCGAACCGGGGACGCTTTGCGGTTGGGCGGGAAAGGGTGGAGTAGGGTAGTCACGCATGCTGGACGCTCCTGTCGTCGTTGGCTGATATGGGTTCGAAAGGCAGGACGCGCCTGGGTTGGACTGGATCGACAACTTGGGCGACGAGCGGTGTGGACGGCGTATTTCAGTGAATCTTTGCGGCCGGGCCGGCTCTATCGGGGATGTCCCACTTCCCTACGGGTGCCTCCAGTGCCACGCATCATCACCCCGTCCACCCCCGAACACGAGATCGACGCGCGCAATGCCAGGATGTTCGGCTCGCCCAAGGAGCGCCTGGATTTCTACCGCCGCGAGATCCAGTACGAAACCAGCATCCTCGCCAACCGTACCGACGCCTACCTCACCGCGCAGTCGTTCCTGGTGATTGCCTTCGTTTCGTGCATGGGCAACCTCAATCCGGGCTGGGGCCCGAGCTTCACCCTGATGGTTGCGCCCTTCCTGGCGCTGCTGGGCGTGTTGAGTTCGCTGAATGCCTGGCCGGGGATCCGCGCGGCGTTTCGCATCATCGAGCACTGGCAGCTCAAGCAAAGCCATCTGCTGCGCAGCGAGCCGATGATGGGCCTGGCCTATGACGAGTCGCCGCTGTTCAGCGAGGCAGAAACCTCGCGGGCGGGGCATCGCAAGTCGCTGCTGTTTTCCCTGCGTACGCCGTGGATCTTCCTGGTGTTCTGGATCGTGCTGGGCAGTTACTCGGTGTATATCCAGATGATGTGAGCGAGTACGGGGCCTTGCCTGGGCCCCGTATTGGCTGCTGCAGCTTAGTGTCGGCGGCGTTTCAGGGTAGCCAGGGCGAGGCCGCCGATCAGCACCATCGCCGCCGCCATTACCAGTCCCGGGGTCTTGTTGACGGCGCGAGGGGCCCGTTGGACTGGCTCCCAGCCATCTTCCGGCTCGACGAAAGCGGACGCCTCGACAAGCGTCACCGGCAACACCGCGCCGTCCACCAGAGCCAGTGACAGGTCATGGATTTCCCCGGCGATACGGTCGGGGAAGACCGGCTCGCCTGTGGGGTCCAGACTGTCGTAGATGAACCGGGTGCCCTCCAGCCAGCCCACGGCGGTGAGTAGCTCGGGACCGAGGTAATACTTGCCATCGAGGAAGAATCCCGGGAACTGGTGGGCTCGCTCGATGCTTTCCACCTGGTAGCGTTCTCCGGCCTTCATGCCGGTTGCTGGATCGATCATGGTCGCGCGCTCCTTCATAGGTAATCCGTGCCGAGAGTCCCGGCCGCCGCACCAGGGACGAGGATGACCTTGCGGCAGTCGTCTTCCTTCTGGTCGAACATCCTGTAGCCCAGCGCCGCCTCCTCCAGCGCCAGGCGGTGGGTGACGATCATTTCCGGCTGCAGGCGCCCGGCCTCGATATGCTCGAGCAGTTCCGGCAGGTATTTCTGCACATGGGTCTGGCCCATCTTGAAGGTCAAGCCCTTGTCGAAGGCATCGCCGAACATGAAGCCGTGGATGAATCCGGCGTATACCCCGGGCACGCTGACCACGCCACCGCGACGCACGGCAGCGATGCACTGGCGCAGGGCCTTGCCGCTGCTGGTCTCGATCTTGAGCGCGGTGAGCACGGTTTCCGTTGTGCTGCCCTTGGCTTCGAAGCCTACCGCATCGATCACCGCATCCACGCCGCGCATGCCCGAGGTCTGGCGGATGATGCTGTCGGCCGGATCGTCGTCCTGTTCGAAGTTGATCGGGATCACCCCGTAGGCGGCCCCGGCGTAGGCCAGGCGGTAGTCGTTGTCGTCGACCATGAAGATCGTCTGCGCGCCGAGCATTCGTGCGCAGGCGGCGCTGAGCAGGCCGACCGGGCCGGCGCCGTAGATCGCGACGGTGGAGCCCGGTTTCACCTCGGCATTGAGCACGGCCTGCCAGGCGGTGGGCAGGATGTCGGAAAGGAACAGCACCTTGTCGTCGGACAGCTCGGTCGGCACCTTGAATGGCCCGACATTGCCCTTGGGCACGCGCACATAGTCGGCCTGGCCACCGGGCACGCCGCCGTACAAATGGCTGTAGCCGAACAGCGCCGCACCGGGCGGAATGCCTTTCTTGTTGAGGATCGAACCGCGTCCGCTGTTGGTGGTTTCGCAGGCCGCAAACTGCTCGAGCTGGCAGAAGAAGCAACTGCCGCAGGCGATCACGAAGGGAATCACCACCCGGTCGCCGACCTGCAGGTTGGTCACCGCGCTGCCGGTGTCCTCGACGATGCCCATGAACTCGTGGCCGAAGATATCACCGTGCTCGGTCTCGGGTATCTTGCCGCGGTACAGGTGCAGGTCCGAGCCGCAGATCGCGGTGGCGGTGACCCGCAGGATGATGTCGTCCGCCTCCTGGATCTCCGGGTCCGGGACGGTATCCACTCTGACGTCGTTGGCGCCGTGGTAGGTCAATGCTCGCATCTGCTGTCACTCCCTGGTGGTTGTACGGTCTATTCAGGGGAAGCCGGCAAGCGGGGCAAAGTTCAGCCGGATTGATCGGAGGAGCGCCGGGCCCTGTACAATCCGCCGCTTGTGCGTTGCGAGAGTCAGCATGTCGATCGATCGTCCGTTGTTCGTTTGCCTGGATGGCCCCAAGGGGACCGGCAAGACCACGTTGCTGGAGGCCGTCACCCAGGTGCTCAGGGCCGATGGCCGCAAGGTGATCCGCCTCAGCGAACGAAACAACGATCCCCACCGGGCCGACACCATGGCCCTGGTCAACCAGCTTGCCCGACATCCAGACCCGGAGCTGGAACGGGAGGTGTGTGAACGTCTTGCAGACAGCCGTGCCTGGATCTCCCGGCAGGTGCTGCCCGAACAGCCCGCAGGCAGCATCATTCTGATGGACCGCTGGTACCCCTCCGAGGCGGCTTTTCGGCGGCTGGTGCCGTTTGCCGAGGTGTTGCGGATCAACCTCGAGCATGGAGTACAGGTGCCGGACCTGGCGGTCGGGGTGGTGACCGATCCGCAGGTTTCCTGGGCAAGGGCAGCGTCGCGCACACGCGGGCTGGGCAGCACCGTCATCCGTGAACTGGACGAGCATGTCGCGGCGACCCGGGCGTTCGAGCAGGCGGCGCTGCAGCAGGGGTGGTTCCTGTGTCGGAATGAGGGGACGGTGGAGGAGGCTACCTTCGCGGTGGTTGATGCGATCCGCGGGGTGACTCCCTGATGATGCACCGCGTACCCTGTGGGAGCTGGCTTGCCAGCGATAGCGGTAGTGAACTCACCATCGTCATCGCTGGCAAGCCAGCTCCCACAGGGTACGCGGCGCTCTTCGGATAGTTGCTCTAGTCGGCCAGATACTTGTGGTAAGTCAGGAACTCGCTTTCCCGTTGATAACCCAGGGACTCGTACAGCGCTTGGGCGGCCTTGTTCGAGGCCGCGGTATCGAGGCTGATACGGTCCGCACCCTCGGCCGTGAGCAGCGCGGTCAGATGGTTCATCAACTGTCGCGCATACCCCGCCTTTCTTGCCTGCGGCGCGACGAACAGGTCATACAGCCAGTAAAAGCGCTTCATCGCCAGTGAACACAGCGCCGGATAAAGCTGGGCGAAAGCAACAGCGTTGCCTTCGCCGTCCAGCACCAGGAAAATCCGCGAACGGCGTTCCTGCAGGTTGATGCGCAGGAATTCCCGGGAAGCCGGCAGATCATCCGCCAGTTCATAGAAGACCCGGTACTGGTTGAACAGCACCGCGGCCGGGTCCACATCCTTGAGGCTGCATTCGATGATCTGCATGGGGCGCTCCGAAAAGGCGGAGTGTGCCGCCAGCCCCGGCGCCAATCAATAGCGTGCATCCACCGGCTTCTTGTCCTTGGGCCAGTCCTTCACCTTGCCGGCGAAGTCCGGCCGTGGCTTGTGGCTGAAGTACGCCGCGACATCCACCGCTTCCTGGTCGGTAAGGCCACCCTGGCCCAGCGGGAATCGATCATGGAAGGCGATCGGCATGTTCTGTTTGACGAAGGCCGCAGCGGTGTAGGTACGGGCCATGCCGGCGCCGATATTGAACGAGTCGTCGCCCCACAACGGCGGGTAGACCCATTTGCCGTCGGCGTTCTTCACCCCTTCGCCGTCATCGCCATGGCACAGCGCGCACTGCACGGCGTAAAGCTTCTCGCCGTTTTCCAGGTCGGGCACGATGCCCGGATCGATCTTGCCGACCCCGCGCCCCTCGACCTTGTCGGCCGGGGTGGTTTCGCGCTTCATCCAGTCGAAATAGGCGACCATGGCCTTCATTTCCGTGGACTCCAGCGCCAGCGGCTTGCCGTTCATGGAGCGCAGGAAGCAACCGTTGATGCGGTCCTCCAGGCTGATCACCCGACCGGCCCGCGGTGCATAGCTGGGGAAGAAGGCCGAGACCCCGATGTAAGGCGAGCCATCGGCCACGGTGCCGGCGTTGAGATGGCAACTGGCGCAGTTGAGGGCGTTGCCGACATTGCCTGGCAGCAGTTCGTGGGTGTTGGTGTTGAGCCGGGCCCCGAGCACCAGTTGCTCGGCATTGGGCTCCTTGAGCAGGTCGGCCAGGCGCGGGGTGACGAAGGGACGGTTGTCCAGTTGGCGTACATCCAGGCGTTTGCGCATGTCGGCCACCACCGAGGGGCGAATGGGCTTCGCCGTCGGGTTGCCCCAGGCGTGGCGGGTAAAGTCGAGGATCTCGGCGATCTCGTTGTCGCTGAGCCGGGCAAACGAGGGCATGGTCAGCACCCGGGCATTGCGCTCGGTCTGCGCTGAACGCCAGCCGGTCAGGGTGATATGCACCAGCGTGGACGGGTCTTCCGACATCAGCACCGGATTCCCCGCCAGCGGCGGGAACACACCCTTGACCCCGGCACCGTCGGCGCGGTGACAGTCGGCGCAGAACTGCTGGTAGCCCAGGCCACCCCGGGAGGTCAGTAGCGTGGCGGGCGGGCCGCTCGTCTCGCCGCCGCCCGGCGCAGTGATGCTCGGTGCCGGCCCCTGGGCAACCTGCATGGGCTTGTCGTATTCGGAGGACGGCAACGACTTCAGGTACAGGCCCACGGCCTGCAGGTCGCTATCGGTCATGTACTGGGTGCTGTGCTGGACCACATCGACCATGTTGCCGGACACGCTGCCATGGCTGTTGCGCCCGGTCTTGAGCATTTCCGCCGTCTGCTCGGGCGTCCACAGGTTGCGCAGGCTCAGGGCCCGCCAGCCTTCCACGGTTTCACCGGCGAGGAAGTAGCTGCCGTGCTTGCCGGCCTCGGACAGGGTCTTTTCCTGGAAGCCGATGCCCCGCGGGGTATGGCAGGCACCGCAATGGCCGAGGCCCTGGACGATATAGGCACCGCGGTTCCAGGCTGCGTCCCGGGCCGGGTCGGCACTGAACGGCTGGTCATCGAGGAACAGCCAGTTCCACACCGCCAGGCCCCAGCGCTGGTTGAAGGGGAAACCCATGTCCGGCTCGCGGTTCGGCTGGCGCACGGGATTCACGCCCTGCATCAGGTAGGCATACAGCGCCTGCATGTCCTCGGTGCTGATCCGCGTATAGGACGGGTAGGGCATCGCCGGGTAGAGGTTGTGGCCATCGGCGGCCACGCCCTGGCGCATGGCGCGGTCGAACTGTTCGAAGGAGTAACCGCCGATACCGGTCTCGGCATCCGGGGTGATGTTGGTCGAGTAGAGCACGCCGAACGGGGTTTCCAGGGCGAGGCCACCGGCCATGGGCTGGCGCTTGTCGCTGCCGGTGTGACAGGCCACGCAGTCGCCCAGGCGGGCGACATAGCGGCCGCGCTCGACCAGGGTGCGGGTGGCCGGGTCGAGGTCATCGGCGTAGTCGGCGGGCAGGTCGTCGATGACCTGCGGTGCGCTGGCGTTATCCCGTGGCGCTGCACCGAGCGCGTGGGCGCTGCCTGCCAGCAGGAGCAGCGTGGCGAGCGAGCGGAATATCTTTTTCATCATCAGGAACCCGATCCATTGATTGCAAGGTGTCGATATTCGACGCCTTTAACGTCCTTTCTTTGTTTTGCCCGGATCATGATGTTGATCAAACAAGTTGCTTATAAAGCGACTCGCCGGGCAATAGTTCTTTATTTTCTGCCGGTCACTTCTTAATTTGTCCTCAAGGCAAAACACGTCGTTATAACCGGCGAAAATTAAGCGAAACTAAAATTCCATCATTTTTTAGGAAGTAGCTGAATTCACTGGTTTTTCGGGTTTAGCATGATTGTTTTCAGGCACGGACGGAGCTGCAATGCGGGTATTGCTGGTGGAAGACGACGAACTGATCGGTGACGGTATTCGCACGGGCTTACGCACACATGGCATCGACGTCAGGCATGTTTTTACCGCCGCCGAGGCGGAAGCGGCACAGGTCGATGAAAGTTTTCATGCGCTGGTACTCGATCTCGGTTTGCCGGATCGGGACGGCATCGAACTGCTCGGTGTGTTGCGCAACTTCGAGCCCGGTTTGCCGGTATTGATCCTGTCGGCCCGGGACTCGCTCGAACATCGCCTGGAGGGGCTGAACCGCGGCGCCGATGACTACCTGGTGAAACCCTTCGATCTGCGCGAACTCGCGGCCCGGCTGCATGCCCTGATCCGTCGCGCCCAGGGGCGGGTGGCACCGATGATCCTGGCCGGTCCTTTGCGCCTGGACCCGTCCGCCGGACAAGCCTGGCTGGATGGCCACCCCGTGGTGTTGTCACGCCGGGAAATCGACCTGCTTGCCCATCTGGCCGACAGCCGTGGCGGCTGGGTGCCTTCCACGCAGCTCAACGAGCGGCTCTTCGGTCTGGCCGATGATGTCGGCGGCAATGCCCTGAACGTGCATATCCATAACGTGCGCCGCAAACTGGGCGCGGAGGCGATCGAGACCGCCCGGGGCCTGGGTTTCCGCCTGGGCTGGAGGCATGACGGGTGAGCCTGCGTTTGCGTGCGGTGCTGGTGGCCGGGCTGTCGTTGATGGTGCTCTGGGGGCTGGCGGCGGGCTGGATGATGCGCGGGGTGCAGGGCAATCTTGACCGCACTCTGGACGGGCGTCTGGCGATGTCGGCGCGCATGGTCGCCGGGTTGCTGGAGCGCGCCGCACTCGGCGCCGAGGCGACCAGTCCGGATTTTCGCGAAGGCATACGGGTCACCGGCAAGGAAGGCATCGCCTGCGAGATTCGTTTGCTGCAAGGGGAAATCCTCGCACGCAGTTCCAGCGGCTCGCCCTCGATCTTCCACGACCTGCCGCCCGGGCTGAGCACCCGTGAGATCGACGGGCATTTCTGGCGCATCTACGTGCTGCGCACCGAGGCGGGTTACCAGGTCAGCACCGCCGACCGCCTGGACAACCGCGAGCGGCTGATCGGCGAGATGCTCTGTGCTGCCGGGGTCCCGTTCCTGATCGCGGTGCTGGGCAGCCTGGCCGCCTTGTGGATCGGTATCGGTCGTGGCCTGCAACCGCTGGAGGTCTTGTGCGGGCAACTGCGCAATCGCCAGGCGGATGACACCATGCCCATCCAGCTCATTCGCCCGCCCAAGGAACTGCGGCCCGTGCTCGACGCCATGAACGCCTTGCTCGACCGCCTGACCCAGGTCATCGCCGGCCAGCGCGCCTTCACCGACGCCGCCGCCCACGAGTTGCGCACGCCGCTGACGGTGATCGACACCCATCTGCAGATCATCCGCGAGGCCGGGGGCGACGATGCGCGCAAGTCCCTGGGCAGTGCGGAAGAGGGCGTGCGCCGACTGCGCCGGACCCTGGACCAGATGATGACCCTGGCCCGCACCGAGGTGCCGGTGGCCAGCGAGGACCGCTGCGAATCGCTAATGGACGTGGTGAGCAGCGTACTGGTCAGGCTGGATGTGCAGGAGCAGGGGCGTGTGCAGGTCAGCAGTCGCGGGGACGACCGGGGCAGCGCGGTGCCGGCATCGATGCTGGATACCGTGCTGCGCAACCTGCTGGACAACGCCTTGCGCTATTCGCCGGGCGCCTCGTCGGTGGAGGTGCAGGTGGCATTTGCCAACGGCCAGTGCACCTTGACGGTTGCTGACCGTGGACCGGGCTTGAGCGCAGCCTCCGTGGCGCAAATGGGCCGGCGTTTCTGGCGCGGGGATCATGGACGGCGGCGCACCGATGGGGCCGGGCTGGGCCTCTCGATCGTCCAGGCCATCGCCGTTCGCTTCGACGCCGTGCTGGCGCTCGAGCCTCGCGAGGGCGGTGGTTTGACGGTGAGTTTTACCTGCACGGCCGGATAGCGATCACTTCGCTTCATGCCGCCAGGCCGGGCTCGCCAGATGCTCGGCGAAGAAGTCCGAGAGCGCCTGGACCTTCCTCGGCCGGGTTCTTGCCGACGGCGTCACGAAATACAGCCCGCCCTGGGTCATGTGCCAGTCGGGCAGTACGCGTTCGAGACGGCCATCGGCCAGGTACTCGGCGGCGATGAACTCCGGCAGCTCGGCGATCGCCATGCCCGCCAGCAAGGGCGCGACCAGGGCATCCGAGTTGGTGACGCGCAGTGGCCCGCGGGGCGTGACGTCGTGCTCGCTGCCGTCGCCGTGGGTGAACCGCCAGACCTGGCTGCGGGCACGGTAGGCGTAGCTCATGCAGGCATGTTCAGCGAGTTCGCGGGGGTGGGCGGGTCGGCCTCGTTGTTCGAAGTAGCTGGGCGCGGCGAGCAGATACTGAGTGACCGCACAGATACGCCGCGCCACCAGGGAAGAGTCCGGCAGGGCCGCAATGCGCAACGCCGCATCGAAGCCGTCGGCCACCAGGTCTACCGTAGAGTCGGAAAGGTGCAGGTCCAGCTCCAGGCCCGGATAGCGGGCCAGCAGTTCCGGCAGCAAGGGTGCGACCCAACGCAGTCCGAAGGACATCGGCACTGCCAGGCGCACCAGGCCGCGAGGTTGCACCGACAGTTCCTGGGCGGCGCTTTCCATCTCCTCGGCCTGGCGGTACAGCGCGCTGGCCTGTTCGACCATGCGCTGGCCGAACTCGGTCAGGGCCAACTGGCGCGAGGTGCGATTGAACAGGCGACCGCCGAGACGCTCTTCCAGGCGCGCCACGGCCCGGGACACCGTGGGCACCGATACCGACATGGCGCGGGCCGCCGCCGCATAGGAGCCTTCTTCCGCCACCTTGGCGACCATTGCCAGACCTTCGAAATCGGGGATTCTTGCCATTTCATTTCTGTAATGATGAGTTTCGAATGATTCTATTTTGAAAATAACCAGGGGTCGATACGCTTCTCCCATCCAAACGCACAACCCAACCGGGAGAAACACCATGAGCAAGAAACTTGAAGGCAAGATCGCACTGGTTACCGGCGGCACCACCGGCATCGGCCTGGCCACCGCACAACGTTTTGCCGAGGAGGGCGCCCATGTCTACGTCACCGGTCGCCGCCAGGCCGAGCTGGACAAGGCGGTCGCCCTGGTGGGCAATGCCACGGGCGTGGCGGTCGATTCGACCCGGCTCGAACAGCTTGATGAACTCTATGCCCGCATCCGTGATGCCCACGGCCACCTGGATGTGCTGTTCGCCAATGCTGGCGGTGGTTCCATGCTGCCACTGGGCGAGATCACCGAGGAGCACTATGACGACACCTTCGATCGCAACGTGAAGGGCGTGCTGTTCACGGTGCAGAAGGCTCTGCCGCTGCTGGCGGCGAAAGCGTCGATCATCCTCACCGGTTCAACGGCGGGCAGTTCGGGAACGGCGGCGTTCAGTGTGTACTCGGCGTCGAAGGCGGCGGTACGGGCCTTTGCCCGGAGCTGGATCCTGGATCTCAAGGGGCGCGATATCCGGGTCAATACCATCAGCCCGGGTGCCACCCGGACCCCGGGGCTGGTCGATCTGGCCGGGCCTGATGCGCAGCAACAGCAGGGCTTGCTGGATTATCTGGCGTCGCAAGTGCCGTTGGGCCGGGTTGGCGAGCCGGTGGAGATTGCCAATGCGGCGGTGTTCCTGGCCAGTGATGATTCGAGTTTCGTGAATGGGGCCGAGTTGTTCGTGGATGGTGGGCAGGCGCAAATCTGATCAGGCCTTGGGGCCGCAAAGCGGCCCCAAAACATTCACTTGAGTGCCAGCCTGAATAATTGTTACGTTGTAACACTTTTGATCTGAGCAGCCTCGGCAAGCAGAGGCGCCTATGGAAAGTGTATGGATAGACGTAGTTTGTTGAAATTTCTCCTGGCCGGCCTGGCATTGCCGGCCTCGTTCGTGGCCCAGGCCTCCCAGGCCGTGCGCCGGGTGACGGTCAGTCAATCGGCCGGCGCCACGACCTTCCTGTTCGACCTGAGCGGGCCGGTGGTGACCAACAGTTTCAACCTGGAGTCGCCGCCACGCCTGGTCCTTGACCTGCGCCAGGCGGTGCTCGATGCGCCCTTGAACAGCCTTGTACTCGATGGCACTCCCGTGCGCGCCATCCGCAGCGGGCAGACGCCAACCGGTGACCTGCGCATCGTCCTGGACCTGGCCGACGCGGGTGTCCGCGGCGAACTCCGGCCGGTACCCGGCACTGGCCACCGTCTGGAACTGCGCCTCTCGGGTGGGCCGGCGAAGGCGGCAGTGGTCGCCAGTAGCCAGGTACCTGCACCGCTGGCGAAAGGCAAATCAGGTCGCGACCTGCTGGTGGTGATCGATGCCGGCCATGGCGGCAAGGATCCGGGTGCGGTTGGGGCCAAGGGCGAACAGGAAAAGCTGGTCGCCCTGCAGATCGCCACGCTCCTGGCCAAGCGGGTCAATGCGCAGAAGGGCTACAAGGCCCGGCTGGTGCGTTCCGACGATATCTTCATACCCCTGCGCAAGCGCGCCGAACTGGCCCAGCGCCTGAATGCCGACCTGTTCGTCTCGGTGCATGCGGATGCCGCGCCTCGACTCACGGCATCCGGTGCCTCGGTCTTCGCCCTGTCGCAGAACGGCGCCAGCTCCTCGATGGCGCGTTGGATGGCACAACGGGAGAACGGTGCCGATTCCGTCGGCGGCGGCCTGGCCGTGAAGCTGCGCAAGGACGACCCGATGGTGGCCGGCGTGCTCCTGGACATGTCGATGAACGCGACCATCTCCACCAGCCTCAACCTCGGGCATCAGGTGCTGGCGCAACTGGGCGAGGTCTCCAGTCTTCATCAGTCGCGGGTCGAGCAGGCCGGATTCGCCGTGCTCAAGTCGGCGGCGGTGCCGTCGATCCTGGTCGAGACCGGTTTCATCTCCAACGTCGGCGACTGCCGGCGCCTGCATGACGCGCGGCATCAGCGCAAGGTTGCCGAGGCGATCTTCGCCGGGGTGGAGGGCTACTTCCGCCAACAACCGCCGCCGGGCAGCCTGATCGCTGCAACGGCGGGTGTCGAGCCGGCCTAGGCCAGCGCTTCGAGTACTGCCTGCAAGCGTCCAAGCGTCGCGGCACCGCTGGTCTGCATGGGCTCACGCAGTTCGTTGGCGATCAGGCCCTGGACGCTGAGTGCTGCCTTGACCACCGCGGGGTTGGCTTCGCAGAAGGCGGTCTGGATCCATGGCAACAGCCGATAGAACACCGCCCGTGCTGTGCCGAGATCCCCCTCGTCCATATGCCGCATCATCTCCACGTAGAGGTCTGCCCGGATATGCGCCGAGGCCGAGATGGCACCGGCACCGCCCAGGGCGAGATGGGTGAAGATCTGCAGGTCCTCGCCGGCCAGCACCTGGGCATCGCCGTCCTGGATCAGGGCCAGGGTGGTCTCGATATCGCCACCACAGTCCTTAACCGCGGCGATATTCGGGTGACGCACGATCCTGCGCAGCGTCTCCCGCTCGATGCGCACGCCGGTGCGGTAGGGGATGTCGTAGACCACCAGCGGAACGGACGCCGCATCGGCCACGGTCTGGAAGAAGGATTCGATGCCTTGCTGCGACGGCCGGATATAGCACGGCGCCGGGACCAGCAGACCAGCGATGTTGCGCTGCTGGATCTTCTGCTGGAAGGCCAGCACCTCCTGCAGGTTGTAGCCCGACAGGCCCATGATCACCTGGTGCGGTTGGGCGACCTGCAGCACCGCATCCAGCACCGCGAGCTGTTCATCCTTGCCCAGGGCCGCCGCCTCGCCGGTGGTGCCGCACACGGCCAGGCCCCTCACGCCTTCGGCGAGCAGCTTCTGCGCCAGGCCTTGAAGTGCTTCGAAATCGACCTGGCCGGAACGAAAGGGTGTGGCCAGTGCAACCCAGATACCGCGAAAATCAGACATGCATTACTCCTCAGGCAGACCGAACTGGACGTCAGAGGAGAGAAGGGGAATCAAGCGGGGGGAGACCTTGCGCTATCTGTCCTGTCAGCTCATCTGACGGGACAGCGCCCCGGTCAAATGAGCGGCTGTTTCTTGGATTTCTTGGCAACGGACAGGCATGCGCTGACCGGGGCGTGAAGGCCCGGGGCAGTTGGCATGGAGTCGTTGCTCAAGATCATGGTGATTCTGTTGCAAGAAAATGTTTCCGGATAATGCGGAAGATTCAGCGGATTAGTCAACACCCGAGCGCGACAGCGTTTGAAGAACGTCCATGGCCTTCGCGGCATCGTTCTTACTCACGAAAATATGATCGTGGTAGAACGCGGCGATAACGTTGCAACTGATACCGGCATTGCCAAGTGCCGTGGCGAAGGCGGCCGTCAGACCCACGGCATCGAGGGCCGAGTGGATGGTCAGGGTGATCCAGGCTGCGACGAAACTGTATTCCAGGCCCAGCGCATCGGCTTGTTGCCGCTCGATGATGGCGGTCAGGCCTTCCTGTTCGCGGAAGGTGCCCAGTGCTTCGACGCCTTGCAGGGCAGCGGCATTCGCCACGGTGCAAAAAGACGAACTCGCCTTCGTTCAAGATTGGGCTCATGCCCAGAAGCAGGGCCGTGATCGATTTTTCGCCTGACATAACGTGATTCCTGGTTGAGGAGGGGGCTAGTGTGCAGGCTGGATTTTCATAAGTTTAATTAATGTTGGTTATGGTGGATCAGTAACGCTGATGCGACGCGGACCCTGTGGGAGCTGGCTTGCCAGCGATTGCGGCAGTGAATCCAACATCGCAATCGCTGGCAAGCCAGCTCCCACAGGGTCCGCGTAATATCAACGGCCTTTTCTCATTAACCGCTCCACGACGGCAAAGGCATTGTCCGCAGGGTCTGGCCGATCGCTTTCGTAGTGGTTGCGCGCCAACGCAGCGAACGCAGCCTCGACGGCTTTTTCCTTGGGATTGCGATCGATGAAGGATTTGCGCGGATGATGGGTTTCCCACGCAGAATCGTCCTGAGTGCGGGAGATCCTGTAGCTACCGCCATTGGCAAGGTGATTGTCGATTTCATAGCGGCGCCATTCGCGCATGGCCTGGCCATCGATCGGCGCCGGGCCACGCTCGATCAGCCAGGCGACCAGGCTGAGGAACTGGCCGTGGGAGAACACCAGGATGGCCTGTGCCGGATGGGCTGCCAGTCGATCGAGGAAGGCGCTGGCGCGCCCGGTGAGCTGCAGAAATGACTCGGCACCTTCGCCGTCGACGTAGGCCGGATCTGCGTCCGCCCAGTACTGATCGACCCACTGCTTGCGTTGAGCGACCGTGGTATCGACGCACCTGGCCGGTGCGAGATAGGTGAACTCTTCGATGGGCCAGGTCTCGACCGGCACGTCAGGAAACCGCGAGGCGGTGACCGCGGCGGTGTCCTGGGCTCGCAAAAAGGGCGAGACAATGATCAGGTCGGGGGCCTGGGTGATGGACTGCGCGATGTCCCGGGCCTGTTCACGTCCTTTGTCCGTCAGCGGGATAGTGGCGTGGTCACGGGAGGCGGCGCCGGCGTTGGCGGCGCTTTGTCCATGGCGTAGGAGTCGAATGTTCTTCATGGATCTTTGACACTTTTGAAATGGAAAAGAGTGCGAATTCAGTGCTGGAGTACAAAAGTGCTCCTGGCCTTTGACACGGTAATAGCGAAACCCGCCCGGATCACGCCGGGCGGGTTGCTCTGCCAGCCTCAGGATGACTCAGACGGTGGCCGTCGCATACTTGATGTAGTAAAGAATGTTGGCGTTCAGCGGCCGGGTTTCGGCGTCTCCGCCCCCGACCACCGGCGTCTGGGCACCATCCCATTCCGCCACGCTGCTGCAGAGAATGGCGGCAGCGGTATCCGCGTCATCCGTGGGCATGTGATCGACCGGGCCGGTGATATCGCCAGCCTTTGGCCGCCCGGTGGCGCCGCCTTGTCGCGAGCCGACATTGGGGCCGCAATCTCCCCCGGAGGCTGCCGACGTGCGTGAAGTGGCGTCAGGGTCGCGGCCCTGGCCGTGGTCGGCGCCCCGGAGGAAATAGCCTCGATAGTCGGGTACGTTGAAGTTGCTGATCCCATCTCCACCATTGGCATCGGCGATGGCGAAGCCGAGATACTGATACTGGTCGCTGTTGGGGTAACTGGCTCCGTCGCAGGGGAGCCACTGTGTCGCTGGCGGCGCCACGTTACCCGCGAAGCCGATGATTGCACCGATGGGGAAAAGGTCCGGGGTATTCGGGACACTGCCTTGCAGCAGGTAGTAGTCAACGGCAACGTTGACCGGGCGCGTCTCCTTGTCGCCGCCACTGGCGGTGAATGAAACGGTCACGCTGTTCTGGTTCCATTCGGCGTTGTCGTGGCCGGCGCAATGGTCCGAGGTTTTTTCCGAGTTGCCCAGGTTGATCGACAGGGTGAACGGGTTGACCGGCGCCGCCGTTGCCCAATCCTGGATCGAGCCCACTGCGTTGCCCGTTGCACCACCGACCGCCATGGCGGTGCGGCCCGATGCATCGGGATCACGCTTAGTGCCGTTGTCAGCTCCGCGCAGGAAGCGCCCGCGGTAGTCCGGCAGGTTGAATGCGGAGCCGTCGCCGCCGTGTGCGGTGCCGATGTCCTGGTAGAGCTCTGGATACAGATTTATCGGGAGCCGGCTTCCGTCGCACAACAGGTAGGACTGCCGCAGGATCATGCTGCCCGAGCTGCTGGTGCCGGCAAAGGCAACCACCACGCCGGTTGGCATACTGCCGCCGTCGACGATCTTGATGATGTAGTTGACGTAGGCATTGATCGGCCGGGTCTCGGCGTCGCCGCCACCGTTCGAGTAAAAGGTCTGGCCGCCGCCGGGTTCGAGCATGTCCGCGTTGGTGCCGCTGTAGGCACGATGGTCATCCGTGGGCACGTGCGGCACCAGGGCCTGGAACGGCGTGTTCGGCGTGGCGGTGGCAAAGGCCTGCACGCTGCCGACCCGTGCACCCGTCGCCGCGCCGCTGCGCGGGGACTTGCGGTCGCTGGCACCCTTGTCGACGGTGCCGCTCGGGTCGACGCCGCGCAGGAAATAGCCTTGATAGTCCGGCAGGTTGAAGCGGGTATTGCCGTCGCCACCGTTGCAGGTGCCGATGGCCGCGAACAGTGCCGGGTAGTCTGAAATCTGCAACTCGCTGCCGTCACAGATGGACCACCCCATTTCGTTGAGCTGGTTGTTGCCGAGGTTGCCGGCATAAGGCAGAACAGCGCCGACCGGAACGGAAATATCCTTGCTTTGCATAGGTTGCTCCTTTAAATGAGGACGGCACCTGCCATCCGTTACGTCAACGCGGGCCTGTGGAAGTACGAACGCCTTCGGCATAGGCAAACTGGATGAAAAGGGTCAGCAGCCCTTTACGGCAGTGGGCGAAGGAGGCCAGTCTGCACTCGGTAATGGCACTTGGATATCACTGAAAATGGGTAAAAAGCTCACTATGGAGTGCATCATCCGGGTAGCGGTCAGTGGCGATGCAGTGGCGACCAGGGCAACATTGATGGCTGAACATCTTGAAAAACCTCAGTGCTCGCGGCACTGAAAGTCGGTTTCCCTCAATTTCAGACAGAACCTGGAGAGCGCAGCGGGGATTGATTGCTGGCTTCTTGACATTGTCCTGACGAACACCTTAGCTCTTGATGAAGCCCGTCATCCGGACGACGGGCCGGGGTGGATGAACGTCTTTCGGAACCCTCGAATTTCAATGGACTGGAAGTGATGACAATAACAATCAACAAGATTGACAGCCTCTGGTTCCTACTGATTTCCACCTTCGTTCCGCTGCTGGTAATCATTTATGGCGACTACCTCTATGCAGGGCTGTGGTATTACCTTGTCATTCCTTTAGCGGCCTGGCTGGTGGCGGTTTTTTTCTACTCGGGAAGCGGATTTCTAAGCGGATTGGCCATTGCACTGGCGCTGGAATACTTGTTGTTCTGGCAGATGAACTGGCGCGCCGATCACCAGGAGGGGCTGCTGGGCCTGGTGCATCTTTTCTCAGTGCCCGGTGTGCTGCTGGGCGTGATCTATGCGGCCCGGTTGCTGAAGCGCAAGCCTCCAAAGTCCTGGCTGGCCGTATTGCTCATATCCTGCGCGAGCGTGTTGGCGGGATTCACCCTGATGCAGATCTTCTTCTTCGTGTTTTCTTATTTGCAGGCCGGGTTTTGGTTGTTGGTGTTCAGGTTGGTGGGGTAGGGCACTACAGAGTCAGGCAGGTCCGGTTGAACGTCGGATCTCCAGGCAGCTTGATCCCGTCGATCATGCACGGCGCCCCTGTTGTTCCCGTCGCAGGCTTAAAAGGAAGGCGGGGTAATTACCCAGATCACCACCGCGTCGACGTTGCCAGGGTTGCCGTAACGGTGCGGTTCCTGGCTCGAGAAACTGAAGCTGTCACCTTCGTTCAGCTGGAAATACCGCTCACCGACCCATAGCTCGAATTGTCCGGACAGCAGATACCCGGCTTCCTCGCCTTCATGGCTGTAGCTTTCCTCGCTGTAGGTGCCCGGGGGAAAGCGCGAATGCAGGATCTCAAGCTCGCGGTTGGGCTGCGGGGTGAGCAACTGGTCGACGATGCCGTCTTCGTAGTGCACGCTGAGCCGGCTGTTCTTGCGCACCACGTAGCCTTCATCCTCCGGGGCGGTGTTGGCTTCGCTGGCGAAGAACCACTGGATGGTCACCCCCAGGTTGCGGGCAATCTTGAACAGTGCCGGGATTGACGGGTAGGACAGGTTGCGCTCCAGCTGGCTGATGTAGCCGGCAGTCAGCTCGCTACGCTCGGCCAGCTCGGCCAGGGTCATGTTCCGGCGCTTGCGCAGGCCCCGAATGCGGCTGCCGAGAAACTGCGGCGCGCTGCCGCCGTCCTCGGCTGCGGGTGGCGCTTTGCTTTTGTGGCGGTTCATGGCGTTTTCCTGTCGGCCTTGCAAAGTCCCGGAGTATAAACAGGCTCACAAGCCGGCGGCGACCTTCAGCCCTTCATGGATCGCTTCCTCGACCGTGCGCGGGGCCAGACAGTCGCCGATGCGCTGTACCGGTACCAGGTCGCTGATCTGTCCGGCCAGGGTGTCCACCGGCTGATGACCCTGGCACAGCACCAGGGTGTCGATGTCCTCGAAGATCATCGCCTCGCCACTGGCGGTGTGCTGCAGATAGACGGTGTTGTCGTCGCAGCCGTAGAGGCGGGCATAGGGGGTGATCGGGATGCCCAGCTTGTGCAGCTCACCAGCCAGTTGGTCGCGCACGTACAGTGGCAGGCTCTCGCCGCAGTGGGTGCCATTGACCGCCAGTTGCACCTGGTGGCCGGCGCGCACCAGACGCTCGGCGATGCCGGGGCCGATCCAGTCGCAACGCCAGTCCACGACCATCACCGAACGGCCGAGCCTCACCTCGTCGCGCAGCACCTGCCAGGCGTCTACCACCTGCAGTTCGCCGCCACGTTCGAACACCGGCCAGTAAGGCTCCGCTCCGGTGGCGATGATCACTTCATCCGGACGCTCGCGCTCGACCAGGGCCCGGTCGACCCGGGTGTTGCGCACCACCTCGACGCCGGCGAGTTGCATTTCCCGTTGCAGGTTGGTGCTGGCGCCACCGAATTCGCTGCGCCGGGGCAGTAACTGCGCCAGCAACACCTGGCCACCCAATTGTGCGCTGGCCTCATACAGCGTCACCCGGTGTCCGCGGGCCGCGGCCACGGCGGCCGCCTTCATTCCGGCAGGCCCGCCGCCGACCACCATCACGCGTTTGCGCACACTGGCGGGCGGTAGTTGGCCATATTGCTGCTCGCGGCCGGTTTCCGGGTGCTGGATGCAGGAGATCGGCAAGCCCCGGTGGAAATGGCCGATGCACGCCTGGTTGCAGGCAATGCAGGCGCGTACGTCCTCGACGCGGCCGCTGTCGGTCTTGTTCGGCATCTGCGGGTCACAGATCAGCGCGCGGGTCATGCCGCAGACATCGGCCTGGCCGCGGGCAAGGATCAGCTCGGCTTCCTGGGGCTGGTTGATGCGACCGGTGACGAACAGCGGAATTTGCAGGCGTGATTTGAAGGTACCGGCTTCCCGGGCCAGGTAGGCCGCCTCGATGGCCATGGGCGGCACGATGTGAATGGCGCCCCCCAGCGACGCCGAGGTGCCGGCCACGATATGGATGTAATCCACATGGCTTTGCAAGGCTTGCACGGCAGCCAGGGATTCGTCTTCGGTCAGGCCTTGGGCATCGCGCTCGTCGGCGCTGATGCGCAGGCCGACGATGAACTGCTCGTCAGTGCTGGCGCGCACGGCGGCGATGATTTCCCGCAAAAAGCGCAGTCGCTGTTCGAGGTCGCCGTTGTAACCGTCGGTGCGGCGGTTCACCCGGGGGTTGAGGAACTGTGCCGGCAGGTAGCCGTGGCTGGCGACTATCTCGACGCCGTCGATGCCTGCCTGGTGCAGGCGCCGCGCGGCGGCGGCGTAGCCGGCGACGATCTCGTCGATCATCGCCTGGTCCAGCTCCCGAGGCATCACCCGGAAGCGTTCGTTGGGTACCGCCGAGGCGGAATAGGCCACCGCCAGCAGGCCGTCGGCCGACTCCATGATCTCGCGCCCCGGGTGGAAGACCTGGGACAGCACCACGGTGCCGTGGGCATGGCAGACCTCAGCCAGGGCGCGGTAGCCCTCGATGCAGGTGTCGTCGGTGGCCATCAGCACGTGGGAGGTGTAGCGGGCGCTGTCGTGCACCCCGGCCACCTGCAACACGATCAGGCCGACACCGCCTTCGGCACGGGCCTTGTGGTAGGCGATCAGCCGCGCGTTGACCAGGTTGTCGGTGGGCATCGAGGTGTCGTGTCCGCTGGACATGATGCGGTTTTTCAGACGCTTGCCACGGATCTGCAGCGGTTCGAACAGGTGCGTGTAGGCGGTCGACATGCGGTCAGGCTCCGGCTTGTTATTGTTGTTTTTCCATAAAAGTGTACCTTCAGTAAAAAATCAACTTGTTTTTTTACTTGTCGAGCACTAGCTTCGATAGCACCCCCGCCTCAGGGGCGAACCTCAGAAAAACAATAACGAGGGTACTTCGATGAGAGCTTTTGCACGTAAACCGGGCGTGTGCGCGTTGTGGTTGTGCCTCGGCCTGGGCACCGCCCAGGCGGCACCGGACATGGTCGTGGTGGGGTATGGCGGCGCCGGGCAGAAGGCCCAGGACGTGGCGTTCTTCCAGCCCTTCAGTGCCCAGGACAAGAGCAAGCTGATCCAGAGCGAATACAACGGCGAGATGGCCCGGATCAAGGTGATGGTCGATACCGGCAATGTCGACTGGGACGTCGTGCAGATCGAAGGCCCCGATTTGCTGCGTGGCTGCGATGAAGGCATGTACGAGCGCCTGGACTGGAACCGCCTGGGGCGCAAGGACCAGTTGATTCCCGACGCCGCGCAAGACTGCGGTTCGGCGGCTCTGGTGTGGAGCGTGGCGATTGCCTACGACCACGACAAGCTGGCCCAGGCGCCGACCTCCTGGGCGGACTTCTGGGATGTCAGGAAGTACCCGGGCAAGCGCGGCCTGCGCAAGCGTGCGGTGTACAACCTCGAATTCGCCTTGCTGGCCGATGGCGTCAAGGTCGAGGACGTCTACAAGGTGCTGGCGACGCCCGAGGGCGTGAACCGGGCGTTCGCCAAGCTGACTGAGCTCAAGCCCAACATCCAGTGGTGGGAAGCCGGCGCCCAGCCGCCGCAATGGCTGATGGCCGGTGACGTGGTGATGACGTCCACCTACAGCGGCCGCATCGCGGCAGCGGCGCAGAACGGCAGCCCGCTCGCGCTGGTGTGGCCGGGTAGCCTGTATGGCATGGATTACTGGGCGATCATCAAGGGCTCAAAACATGTGCAGCAGGCCGAGCGCCTGATCGCCTATGCCAACCAGCCGGAGGCACAGGTGCGTTACGTCGCGCAGATTCCCTACGGCCCGACCAACATCGAGGCGGCGGCGCAGCTTGATCCAACGCTGGCCAAATGGGTGCCGACCGCTAAGCAGAATCTGGAGGGGGCACTGGCGATGAATGTCGAATTCTGGGTCGACCATGGCGATGAACTGGAAGAACGCTTCAACGCCTGGGCCAGCAAGTAACCTGAAACCGCCGGGCAGTTGCGCTTGCCCGGCGCTCTTGAACCACCTGAGAGTTCCCCATCATGAAATCCGAACGGCAATTGCGCGAGGAACTGGCCGCCTGCTACCGGCTGATCGCGCATTTTCGCATGAGCGACCTGATCTTCACCCATATCTCGGTGCGCCTGCCGGGGCCTGAACACCATTTCCTGATCAACCCCTACGGGCTGATGTTCGATGAAATCACCGCGTCCAGCCTGGTGAAGATCGACCTGGCCGGACATGCCGTCGAACCCTCGCCCTATCCGGTGAACCCGGCGGGGTTCGTTATCCATAGCGCGATCCACAGTGCCAGTGAAGACGCGCAATGCGTGCTGCACACCCATACTCGCGCCGGTTGCGCGGTGGCGGCGCTGGAGTGCGGGTTGTTGCCGGTGAACCAGATGTCCATGGAGTTCTACGGCAAGGTCGCCTACCACGACTACGAAGGTGTGGCGCTGGACATGGCCGAGCAGCAGCGGCTGGTGGCCGACCTGGGCAACAAGCCGGTAATGATCCTGCGCAACCATGGTTTGCTGGCGGTCGGACGCAGCGTGAGCGAGGCGTTCATGCGCATGTATTACCTGGAGAAGGCCTGCGAGATCCAGCTGGCGGCGCAGGCCAGTGGCAAGCTGGTGCTGCCGCCTCACGAGGTGTGCGCGCATACCGAGCGGCAGTTCAATGACCCGGGGCGGCCGCTGGAGGAGGGGCAACTGGCGGACCCGGACGGGATGCAACTGGCGTGGACGGCGCTTTTACGGTTGCTGGAAAAGGTTGCGCCGGGGTATCGCGATTGAACACAGGCCGGTCGCGCAGAGAACCGTTCTTGAGCTCGGCGCGCCACCTGTGGGAGCGAGCTTGTCGGAGCGCCGAACCGTCGCGAAGGACCGCAAAGCGGTCCCAAAGCCATCCACCTAAGTGTGTCAGGAAGGGCGCGTACTCAGGTTTTACGACGGCTTCGCGGCCCTTCGCGAGCAAGCTCAGGGCCGGGGACACTGCCGGATCCGGGGTGGGGCTGAGGGCCTCATCGCTGGCAAGCCAGCTCCCACAGGGTTCTAGGTCAGTCGCAACATTTGTGCCCGGCGTGGACCTTGTGGGAGCTGGCTTGCCAGCGATTGCGGTAGTGAATTCACCATCTCAATCGCAGGTGAACCCGCACACAGGTCCCATGTAAATCAAAAAGTTACGATTTGTTCTATGAGAGCGGGTAACCCCGTTCCCACAAGGACCCTGCTAATGTGTTGTTCCACGAGGGCAGGCCTGTACAGGCTCAGCCGAGCTCTGCCAGTTCCCTGGGCGTATCGAACGCCACGAACAACTGATCCGCCGTAATCGTCCCCAGATCCAGCCGCATGTTCTGCTCCAGCATCGCGAACAGTCGGGTGAACACCTCGTACACCTTGCAGTGATCCTCATGCCCGGCAAACGGATTGTCGATCTTCTCGGCGATCAGCGAACTTTCCTGCACCGCGTCATACACCTCGCGCAGGGTGATCAGCTGCGGCGCGCGCGCCAGCGTCACGCCGCCTTGCGCCCCGCGATAGGAGGTGAGGATGTTCGCCTTGACCATCTGCGACACCAGTCCGCGCACGCGGGTAGGGTGCACCTTGACCCACTTGGCGATGGTTTCGGTACGCAGCTTGTGCGGTGCGTTGGCCGCGACGAACGACAGGATGTACGAAGCCGTGATAAGGCGGGTCGACTGGCTCATGGAGGAAAAAGCTCCCTGCGAAAATGGAAATTCTACACCGTTGAACGCCCGTCATCGGACGCTGGAAAACAGCTTGTCGGGCCGATAATGTATTTGTTACGGTAACAATTACAAATAAGCAGCTTCGACGCAATCCGCTTGACCGAATAACCATTCTTCACGGTTCACAGGGGGCAGTGCAATGAGCGATAAGAACAACAAGAATCCTCAAGCGATGTTCGACAGCGGCCTGCCGCGTCGGGATTTCCTCAAGTACAGTGCCGCCGCTGCGGCCATTGCCGGGGCCTTCTCCCTCGGCCTGCCGTTGCGCGGCCATGCCGTCGAAGCGACGCCGAAACCGGGTGGCAGCCTGCGCCTGGGCCTGGCAGGGGCCAGCACCACCGACTCCAAAGACCCGGGCTCCTGGGTCGACACCTTCACCTTCATTGGCTTTTCGGCGGTCTACAACACTCTCACCGAAATCTCCGTCGAAGGCACCGCCATCCCTGAGCTGGCCGAGCGTTGGGAATCCAGCCCGGACGCCAGGGTCTGGACCTTCACCCTGCGCCAGGGCGTGACCTTCCACAATGGCAAAAGCCTGAGCGCCGACGACGTGGTGGCTTCGATCCAGCACCACCTGGGCGAGAAATCCACCTCAGCAGCCAAGACCGTACTGGGCGACGTCGCCCACGTGCGTGCCTCCGCCCCGGACACCGTGGTATTCGAACTGCACGCAGGTAACGCCGACTTCGCCTACGTGGTCGCCGACTATCACCTGGTGATCATGCCGGCCAAGGACGGCCAGGCCGACTGGCAGGCCGGCGTCGGCACTGGCGGCTACCGCATCAAGTCCTTCGAGCCTGGCGTGCGCATGGACCTGGAGCGCAGCCCTGACTACTGGAAGCCGGGCAGGGCGCATTTCGCCAGCGCCGAGCTGCTGGCCATCAGCGACGGTGCCGCGAGGGTCAACGCGCTGGTTACCGGTAAAGTCGACGTGATCAACAAGGTCGACCTCAAGACCGTGGCCCTGCTCAAGCGCAACCCGAAGCTTGTGATCGAGGAAACCAAGGGCGCCCAGCACTACACCTTCCCGATGCTCTGTGACAGCCAGCAGTTCCGTGACAACAACGTGCGCCTGGCCCTCAAGCATGCAATCAACCGCGAAAACCTGCTGGCTTCGGTGCTCTACGGCTACGGCCAGGTCGGCAACGACCATCCGCTGCAGCCGGCCAACCGCTTCATCAACCCGGCGCTGGAGCAGCGCGCCTACGATCCGGACAAGGCGCGCTTCTACCTGCGCCAGGCCGGTATGGACAGCCTCAAGGTGCGCCTGCAGGCCTCCGATGCCGCCTACAGCGGCGCGGTGGACGCCTCGGTGCTGTTCAAGGAGCAGGCACGCCAGGCCGGAATCGATATCGACGTGGTGCGCGAGCCGGCCGACGGCTTCTTCTCCAATGTCTGGATGAAACAGCCCTTCACCACCTCGTTCTGGTACTCCAGCCTCACCGCCGACCGCATGTTCAGCATCGGCTACGCCAAAGGCGCGGCCTGGAACGAGACCCACTGGGACAACCCGCGTTTCAACCAGTTGCTCAATGCCGCTCGCGGCGAGATGAACGAGCCGCTGCGCCGCGAGATGTACAACGAAATGCAGGCGCTGTGCCGCGACGATGGCGGGGCGATCGTGCCGTTGTTCGCCAGCTCCGTGGCCGCCCGTTCCAGCCGCGTGGCCCATGGTCCGCTCACCGCCCCCTACGGCGAGCTGGACGGCCTGCGGGTGATCGAACGCTGGTGGCAAGCCTGATCCGCGAGCGCATTCAAGGGCTGACCCTGCATCCAGTCGAGGAGTTGTACGGTGAACAATCTTGGCAAACTGCTTGTGCAGCGACTGGCCCTGGGCCTGTTGTCGCTGTTTGCGGTCTCGGTGGTGATCTTCCTGGCAGTCGGCATGCTCCCGGGCGACATCGCCCAGGCCATGCTCGGCCAGTCGGCGACTGCGGAAACCGTGGCAGCGTTCCGCGCCCAACTGGGGCTGGACCTGCCGGCGCTGCAACGTTTCATACAGTGGGCCTGGCGCCTGCTACACGGTGACCTGGGCGTTTCCCTGGCGAACCAGCGGCCGATTGCCGAACTGGTCGGTGCGCGGTTGGGCAACACCTTCAGCCTGGCCTTGCTGGCGGCGCTGGTATCGGTGCCGACCGCGCTGTTGCTGGGCATGCTCGCGGCGTTGTACCGCAACAGCTGGTTCGACCGGCTGCTCAATACCAGCGCCCTCAGCGCCGTGTCGTTCCCCGAGTTCTTCGTCGCCTACATCCTGATCCTGGTGTTCGCGGTGAAGCTGGAATGGTTGCCGGGCATCTCCAGCCTGTCGCCCGACGCCTCGCTGGGCGAGGTGCTGGAAGCCTCGGTGCTGCCGGTCGCGACCCTGAGCCTGGTGGTCATCGCACAGATGATGCGCATGACCCGCGCCTCGCTGATCAACCTCCTAGCCAGCCCTTACATCGAGATGGCCCGGCTCAAGGGCGTAGCGCCGTCGCGCATCATCTTCAAGCATGCACTGCCCAACGCCCTGGCGCCGATCGTCAACGTGGTGGCGCTGAACCTGGCGTACCTGGTGGTGGGCGTGGTGGTGGTGGAGGTGGTGTTCGTCTACCCCGGCCTGGGCCAGTTGCTGGTGGACTCGGTGGCCAAGCGCGACATCCCGGTGGTGCAGGCCTGCAGCCTGATCTTCGCCGGCACCTACATCCTGCTCAATACCGGCGCCGACGTGCTGTCGATTGCCAGCAACCCACGCCTGATGCATCCGAAGGGGTAGACCATGAACCTGATCACACCTTTGCTGCGCGCACCGCTGAGCGCCAAGTTCGGCCTGCTGGTGATTGTTGCCTACGTCGTGGTAGCGCTGTTCGCACCGCTGCTGGCGCCCTACGGCGAAACCCAGGTGGTGGGCGACGGGTTCGCGCCGTGGAGCCCGGAGTTCCTGCTGGGCACCGATAATCTCGGCCGCGACATGTTCAGCCGCCTGCTCTATGGCGCCCGCAATACCCTGGGTATCGCCTTCCTGACCACCACCCTGGCGTTCCTGCTGGGCGGCCTGTGCGGACTGGTGGCGGCGATCAAGGGCGGCTGGATTGACCAGGGGCTATCGCGGGTGGTGGACATCCTGATGGCCATCCCGCAACTGATCTTCGCCTTGCTGCTCCTTAGCGTGGTCGGCACCACGGCCACCTCGCTGGTGCTGGTGATCGCGCTGCTCGATGCCACTCGGGTGTTCCGCCTGGCGCGGGCGGTGGCGATGAGCGTAGTGGTGCAGGACTTCGTCGAGGCCGCGCGGCTGCGCGGGGAAGGGCTATGGTGGCTGGTCAGCCGGGAAGTGCTGCCCAATGCCGCGGCGCCGCTGATCGCCGAGTTCGGCCTGCGCTTCTGCTTCGTCTTCCTGTTCATCAGCGCCCTGTCGTTCCTGGGCCTGGGCATCCAGCCGCCAACCGCCGACTGGGGCAGCATGGTGCGCGACAACGCGGTGCTGATCACCTTCGGTGACGTCAGCCCGCTGCTTCCGGCCCTCGCGGTGGCGTTGATCACGGTGAGCGTGAACTTCGTCGTCGACTGGGTGCTGCACCTGTCCAGCGGCCTGAAGGAGTGCTGAGCATGAGCAATGATACCTTGCTGGAAATCCGTGGCCTGAAGATCGAAGGCCACTATGAAGACGCCTGGCACCCGCTGATCAAGGGGATCGACCTGACCCTGAAGCGCGGCGAAGTGCTGGGCTTGATCGGTGAGTCCGGGGCGGGCAAATCCACCCTGGGCCTGGCATCGATGGGCTATGTGCGCGATGGCTGCCGGATCACTGGCGGTAGCGTGTGTTTCGATGGCATCCAGTTGCTGGAGGCCAGCGCCGAGACCCTGCGCACGCTGCGCGGCCTGCGCATCGCCTATGTCGCGCAAAGCGCCGCAGCGTCGTTCAACCCGGCGCACCGGCTGATCGACCAGCACGTGGAAACGGCGGTGACCAATGGCGGTATCGACCGCGCCAAGGCCAAGGCCGAGGCGGTGGAGCTGTACCGCATCCTGCGTCTGCCAGACCCTGAAAACATAGGTCAGCGTTACCCGCATCAGTTGTCGGGTGGCCAGTTGCAGCGGGTGATGACGGCCATGGCGATGGCCTGCCATCCCGACCTGATCATCTTCGACGAACCGACCACCGCGCTGGACGTCACTACCCAGATCGAGGTGTTGGCAGCGATCCGCGATGCGGTGAAAACCTTTGGCAGTGCAGCGCTGTACATCAGCCATGACCTGGCCGTGGTGGCGCAGATGGCCGACCGCATCATGGTCCTGCGCCACGGCAGCCTGGTGGAGGAAGCGCAGACCCGCACCATGCTCAGTGCGCCGCAGGAGGAATACACCCAGTCGCTGTGGGCGGTGCGTAATTTCCATACCTCGGCCAAGGCGTGCCCGGGCAATGAGAAGCCGCTGCTGGAAGTACGCAATACCGACGCCGGCTACGGCCATCAGCCGGTGCTGCACGATGTGTCGCTCAAGCTATATCGCGGCCAGACCCTGGCGGTGATCGGCGAGTCGGGCAGCGGCAAGAGCACCACGGCGCGGCTGATCAGCGGGTTGCTGCAGCCGACTGCCGGGCAGGTGCTGTATGACGGCGAGCCGCTGCCGGCGGACTATCGCCAGCGCAGCAAGGAGCAGTTGCGGCGCATCCAGATGATTTACCAGATCCCCGACACCGCGCTCAATCCCCGCCAGCGCATCGTCGACATCATTGGCCGGCCGCTGAGTTTCTACCTCGGGCTCAAGGGCAAGGCGCTGCGCGAGCGGGTGGCCGAGCTGCTGCGGATGATCGACCTGGAGCCGGCCAAGTACATGGACCGTCTGCCGCGGGAACTGTCGGGCGGGCAGAAGCAGCGAATCTGCATTGCCCGCGCCCTGGCGGCGGAGCCGCAACTGATCCTCTGCGACGAAGTCACGTCGGCGCTGGACCAGCTGGTGGCCGAGGGCGTACTGAAACTGCTCGACCGCATCCAGCGCGAGCTGGGCGTGGCTTATCTCTTCATTACCCACGATGTGGCCACGGTGCGCGCCATCGCCGACGAGGTGCTGGTGATGCAGCGGGGCAGGGTGGTCGACCACGGCAGCCGCGAAGCGATCTTCCGCCCGCCGTTCCGTGACTACACCGGTTTGCTGTTCTCCTGCGAACCAGAGATGGACCCGGACTGGCTCGACCGGCTGTTGGCGACGCGTGATTCCACTTCCCCTTTGGCGACGGTTTGAGGATTGCCCATGAAAGTGCTGATCGTTCACGCTCATCCCGAGCCTCGATCCTTTACTGCCGCGCTGCGTGACCAGGCGGCGGAGACCTTCCGTGCTCAGGGGCATGACGTGCAGGTGAGCGACCTGTATGCGATGGGATGGAATCCTGTGGCCAGTGCCGACGACTTCAGCCATCGGGAAAACCCCGAATACCTGGTATATGCGCTGGAGCAGCGGCTGGGGGTGAAGGACGGTTCCATCGCCGCCGACATCCAGCAGGAGCTGGACAAGCTGCTATGGGCCGACTTGCTGGTGCTGAATTTCCCGATCTTCTGGTTCTCCGCGCCGGCGATGCTCAAGGGCTGGATCGACCGGGTGCTGGTGTCGGGGGTGTGTTATGGCGGCAAGCGTTTCTATGACCAGGGTGGCCTGGCCGGCAAGCGGGCTCTAGTGACGGTGACGATCGGCGGGCGTGAGCACATGTTCGGCGAGGGCGCGATCCATGGGCCGCTGGAAGACATGCTGCGGCCGATTCTGCGCGGGACGCTGGCGTATGTCGGGCTCGAGGTGCTGGAGCCGTTTGTGGCGTGGCATGTGCCGTATATCAGTGACGAGGCGCGCAAGGCGTTTTTACGCAGTTATCAGCAGCGGCTGGAACGGTTGTCGGATGATTTGCCGATGAGTTTTCCGCGGTTGGAGCAGTTTGATGAGGGGTTGTATCCGTTGGCGCGTTGATGATGGCTTGGCGGTGCCCTGTGGGCAGGTTGAGGCAGACTCGGCCTGCTCACCGGTGTATCAGGACTCGATCAAGGCGTAGTAACCGGCTTGCAGGTTCGAGCGGTCATTCGTGGCGGTGATTGTCGCGTTCGGGTTGTTGGTGGTCAGGGTAGCCGTGGTGACGCCGTTGATCACTGCGTAAATATGGACGGTGTTGCTGATATCCTGCAACTGGCTTTCCGTGGAGCTGTGAACCACTACGCTCTGAAGTGGTTTGCCATCCTTGCGGAGGACAAAGGTGACCGGGCTCAGGCATGTTTTCTGGAATACCAAGCGGTCCGGCACGCTAGAGGAGTGCGGCACAACATCGAACACGTAAGTACCTTGCACACGCTCCTGCCGTACCTGAGCCAGGAAATCTTGGCTGTCGGAAACTAAAAACGGAGCCGAGGTGTAGGTATTGCCCTCGATCAGCGTTGTTGCGATGACTTCGTACAGATTGTCAGTCGGGACGCTCAGGCTTGCGTTCGGGGTGGTGGCGGGCAGATGTGCAATGATTAGCTGGCCCTTGCGCACGAAGTATTCGGCATCGAAGTCGGTGATGTTGTGCAGTGTGATAGTCATGAGAACTCCGTGTAAGGTGAGTTTAATGGTCGTGCTTGAACTGCTGGTGGTCGATCCTGACATGGTTTTCAAACCGGGTAATCAGGGATGAGAGCGCTGGTGACTGATTGTTTGAGTGCCAACCCTGTACTACCTGTCAGAAAGTCGAAATGAGTAAAAATGATCAGAAAAATGTGCTGTGAATTCCGAGGTACCATTTTGGGTTGCAGTATCTACGGTTGGGGGTAAGGTCGGGCTCGGGATAACTTCGTCCCGACCTAGGAGCTTTTATGCAACTGAAGAAATGGTTTTCGGTGGTGCCAGTCGTGATCGGTGTCATGATCACGTTGGCACTTCTGCTCGTGCAAACTCGAGTGTTTGACGTCATCGCGTGGGATTACAACGTCTGCCACTTGGTGTTCGGTTTCACCTCCCCGTTCTTCCTGAGCTACCTGGGGATACCGGCGGGGAAGGTTGAAGTGCTTCCGCTGCGTGAGGTGATCACCCGTATTGCTGAAGTTCCGTTGATCAACTGGCCTCTGCAATCCCTGCTTGCCATCAGTCGTGGTGTGAAGCGTGACTTCATTGAGGGGCTGCCTTGGACTCCTTTGATGGGGGTTGCGCTGACACTTTGCCTTTCGATTGGCAACGAAATGATTGTTGACCCTGCAACGAACGGTATTCCGTTCACGTCTGCGTATAGCAATTTCGTTGCGGACGTCCTCGGTATGGTTCTGTTCCTTTGCGTGGCACAACCGTTCGTGCGTCGCGCCAAGCAAGCGGCATCTGCGCTGGTTTGATTGGAAGGCCGCCCAGGGATGATGGGCCGCATCCGTTCTAGGTTCTCTCTGAAACGGAGAGAAACCGAACTTCAGTGCCGCGAACGCTGAGATTTATGTAAGGTTTTCAGCCATCTATGGAAAGGAATCCTGTGATGGATAAGCGCTACGAACTTTCGGATGAAGCATGGAATCTGGTCGCAGATCTGTTCACCTTAACCACACCAGAGGCAGGCCGCGGTCAAGTGATCGCCTGATGCTCGATGGTGTGCTGTGGTTGCTGCGCTCCGGTGCTCCCTGGCGCGACATGCCCGAGTGCTTTGGGCCTTGGCGAACGGTTTATCACCGCTTCGTGGCTTACGTGGTCTCGTCTGGCGCGCTGAAGAACCTGGGCCTGTCCTGGAAAAACGCCACCTGGCGTACCGACCTGCCGAACACCCGCTCGCAGGATGAAAATCGTGTGACTCTCAGCTACTCGATTCCGATGTTGTAAGTTCAAGAGCGAGCGCTGTCTGGAACGACGCCGGGCGGCGCATTTATCTGGATCAGGTTTTCCGACGGGAGAGTCGGTCGATGGCAGGCCGTCCGGATGATGCGCTCATCACTCGACGAAGAATAATGCCAATCCTCTCTGGAAGTCTCCTTGCAGTTGGCGTGCATGTTCGCGCCCGTCGCGTATCGTTCTGATGGCTTGATCCAGCGATATGAAATGTTCTCCATCCTTTTGCTTACTAGGTTCTGTCTGAAATTGAGAGAAACCGAACTTCAGTGCCGCGAACGCTGAGATTTTTGTAAGGTTTTCAGCCATCTATGGAAAGGAATCCAGTGATGGCTAAGCGCTACGAACCTTCGGATGAAGCATGGAATCTGGTCGCAGATCTGTTCACCTCAACCCACACCAGAGGCAGGCCGCGATCAAGTGATCGCCTGATGCTCGATGGCGTGCTGTGGCTGCTACGCTCCGGTGCTGCCTGGCGCGACATGCCCGAGTGCTTTGGGCCTTGGCGAACGGTTTATCACCGCTTCCGACTTTGGCGAAACCGGGGAACCTTCGAGCAGATGCTCAAGCGATTGCATCTGAAGCTCAATGATCAAGGGCTCATCGACCTACAGACCTGGATGATCGATTCAACTGCTGTTCGTGCCACTCGCGCCTCATCAGGTGCAGGTAAAAAAGGGGGCTTGATGAACCCGCAGATCACGCTTTAGGCCGAAGTCGGGGTGGTCTTACCACCAAGATTCATATGCTTTGCGACGCCAACGGCGTGCCTTTGCGCTTCCTGCTTTCTGGCGGTCAAGCCAGCGATATCAGCTACGCAGAGCCATTGCTGGAAGATGTCTGTATCCCGACGAGCAAACGCGGCCGGCCTCGTAAGCGCTGCCGCTGGCTTCTGGCCGACAAGGGCTACGATGCTGATGCACTACGCCGCTACTGTGACCGGTATCGAATGCAGCCGGTCATTCCTCTGCGTGCGATGAAGCGCAAACCCAAGCCTGGATTGCCCCGCCTGTTTGATCGCCCCAAATACCGTCAACGGAATGTGATCGAGCGCATGTTCGGCTGGCTGAAAGAGAACCGCCGAGTCGTGACACGCTTCGACAAGCTCGCAAAAGGTTATGGCGCGATGGTCTCGCTGGCTTGTGTCATGCGGTGTCTGCGACATCTGTTTTCAGACAGAACCTAGAACGCTGCCAAGGAGGGTAAGGTTTTTACTGCAGCCCTACGATGCCCAAAAGGTCTGATGTGCTCGCAGAAGCACGCACTCACAGATCTGCCCTTCAAATCCTTAAGTGCTTGGTGGAGATCTGGAGCTGTGAGCTTTGGGTGTCGGTGCTTCGTACCTATCTCCGCCATCGATGCTTTCGTGGTATTTACCCACCGAATATGGCATATAGCCGCTATTGGATTTTGGCGCAGCGTCACTGTTGCATCGATTGGATTATTAGCGGTCATTCGCCTGCTCAGCGGGACACGGAAGGCCATTGCATGGGATCGGGTAGATGCTGGGAGCTATCAAAAATCGCTTAGGGCTGGTGTGGGAAGCGGTTGTGGTTGGAGGGAAAGCTGCGTGGGAAGTGCTGTCTACCCGGCGCCAGGGGGACGACGTTGATCCTTTCTTTGAGCCCTTGACCCCCATCATTGTCACAGATGGCCGATCGGCTCGTTATGAACGCGAGCTGCTACGTGCCCTGGAAAACCCCGATGTTCTGAACATCGCGCTCACAGGTAGCTATGGCGCCGGTAAGAGCAGCGTGCTGAAGACGTTCTTCAGCAATCATCCACAGTTCAACCACACCTATGTGTCTCTAGCGACCTTCAGTAAACCCACCTCGGGTTTGACACCTCAGCCGAGTGGTCAACCTTCCGAGCCTGACTCGGAACCTGAGGGCCCGGCTGCTAATGGGGGCGAGCACACACCAGGCGATGTCGACCTCGTCAATCGCATTGAAGAGACCATCGTCCAGCAACTGCTCTACGCGGTGCCTGCAGCGAAAGTACCCAAGACTCGCCTGAAGCGGATTGCCCAGGCCTCAACCTTCAGCATCAGCATGCGCACCCTCGGGCTTACTCTACTTGCCGTCTGCGCCTTGAGGCTCTATGTGCCCAAGCTCGCGATGATAAAAACCGTGTCACTGGAATGGTTGATCAAGGGCTTGATGGTTCTTCCCGAGTCTGCAGCACTGGCTGGCGTGGTCATTGGTGCTGTCTATCTCTTGTACTCGGGGTTGAGGTTCATGTCCCTGTTCACTATCGATGGTCTGACTCTCAAGGGAGGCAAGCTTGAGGCGACTCACCATGGTTCGGTGCTTCATAAGAACGTCGACGAGATCATCTATTGCTTCGAGCGCAGTGATATCAATGTAGTGGTCATTGAAGACCTGGATCGCTTTGACATCCAGGACATCTTCTTCAGGCTGCGAGAGATCAACTTCATCATCCAGCGATCACCTCAGGTCAGGCGTTCTGTCCATTTCGTCTACGCCATCCGTGACGAGCTGTTCACGGTCACGGACAAGACGAAGTTCTTCGACCTCATCATCCCCATCATCCCTGTGATTAACTCCGAGAACTCCAGGGAAAAGCTGGTCGAGCTCATGAAGGCGCGCCAGGTAGCCGGCAAACCACTGGATGATGGCTTGAACCTCAAGCTCATTGAGACGGTTTGCTACTACATCGACGAAATGCGGCTGATCAAGAACATCGTTAACGAGTATGACGTCTACGCAAATGTACTGGCCAAGGACGGACTGGAGCTAGATCCCAACAAGCTTTTTGCCATGGTTGCTATTCGAAACCTACACCCTAATGCCTATGCTGACTTGGTCAAGCGAAGGGGCGCGATCTATGGGGTCATCGAGGGCTATGCGGCGTGGGTAACAGACGAAGTCAAGCTGCTCGAAACGGCAGCTAAAACCCTCAAAGATCAGCGCGCGAGGCGCGAGGACGAGGTGGCTGACAACCTGCAACAACTGCGTACCTGTGTCTGGTACGAGCTTATCAAACTTGGGAATAAACCCTCTGCAAGCCAGGTTCGACTCGATACAGGTGCCACTTTTTCGCTAGTCGACTTTGTTTCTGACTCCGCTTTTTCCCAGGTTGAGGCGTCTAGGACGGCGGTAATGATGACACCATCTCCCTGGAGCGAAGGCGGGCAGGGGTTCCATACTAGAAAGGCGTTACAGCAGGCTCGATACGATGAGCGCCTGAAACGCTTCCAGACCTCGCTTGATGAGCTGGATGAGCAACTTGAAACGAACCGTAGCAAGGTGCAGCGTCTCAAAACAGCGGGTTTCCGACAGATCGTATCCATGGGGTACGGCAGTGAAGTGGCGAAGCGTCTGAAGGGGTTGGAGCTCATCGTCTTCCTGGTTCACCGCGGCTTCTTCGACACTGACTATGTCGATTACCTCGGCTATTTCTACGAAGGCTCACTTACTCAGTCGGACAAGAACCTCATAATGGGAATGGTTCGGGGTGAGGAGTACGACGTAACCACCCCAATACACAATCCGGAGCTCGTGGTCAGGAAGCTGGATCTGGAGTCGGTAGCTAGCGGGCGCGGTATCATGGTCGATCTCATCCATGAGCTACTGCACACGCACAAGGATGACGCGGCTGCCAGGAAGGACAAGCTCCGCTTAATCCTTCGAAGTGGTCGTGACTACACGGAGCGATTCGCCGAGGCCGTTGCGTCGATTATTCCTCGGTGGCAAGCCACGGCACTTATGAGAGCCATGTATGGCGCAGATCGCGACCTCATCCTTTTGCTGCTGAACCATGATCGGTTTAAAACCCCCGTCTTGCGCCAGCAGTACCTCGTTGCTCTTCTGGACGTTCTGACACCCAAGGAGATGCAAACACTCGACGATAAGCCTCGCGTGCTGAGGAAGGCCATCAGTGAGCTTCGTGAGGCATCGGTTGTCGCCGCGAAACTTGCGAGCAACCAGAGCGGATGGAAATGGGTCAGGGAGCTGCCGGCGAAATTCTCCAACCTTGATTCAAGTGCCGCAGCTGCAGATCTACGGCAACTGGTGGAGTGGGGGTGTTTGGCACTGAACCTCAAAATGCTGCATTTGCTCTGCCAGACACTGGATCCGGGTAATCAGAGCGATAGGGTAACGTACCAACGGCTCAGCAAACTGGAAATTACTGGCCTGGACAGCATGATCGAGGAGGATCCGGACGGTTTCGTGGCGCAGCTCGTAAGCCAAGAGAGGGCGCTCGAAGAGACACCGGAATCGCTCGTGGCCTTGTTCGGACTTTGCCAGAGCGAACCCTACACACTTGAGGTATTGCTCGAACAGACATCTTGCAGCGTGACTGACCTTGACGCGGTACCGACCTCGTTATGGTCGAAGATCCTGATGGCGGGACGTGTTCACCCTGTTGGTGATGCGGCTTGGACGTACTTCAATCGTGCGCTTGTAGCTGATAAAGAATCCGAAGACTTCGTCGATTTGGGTGAGTCGGCACTGGCTACATTCGTTGATTTCCTCAAGTACAACGCTCAAGACCTGGCTGAAGAATTATGGCAGGACGCGAGTCGCAACGAGGGTTTGCAGACTTTCCTCATTCGCGCGCCGCAAGTCGACAATGCAACCCTTCGCACGCTTTTCTCGAAGGTCGTGTTGAGCCCAGGCGTTGTCATGGACACCGCGACGCCTCGCAACCGGTGGATCATGTTCGTCAATAGTGACATGGTCGAGTATCGGGCAGATATCAGGGCGTTCATTGCCGAACATGCGTTTACGTATCTAGGCGCCTACCTCATCCGCCGGTGGAGCCTTGCCCGAGAACAGATGGATATGTCGGCATTACCGGTGTCGTTGGCCCTTGAGCTGAGCAACGCAGAAGTGTGCTCGCCAGCTGAAGAGATCGAGATATGGTCGGGCATTCCCGAGGATGCCTACGACACGTGCGAAGGTGCCGTTGAAGCATTGGCTAGAGCGTGTGTTCGCGCGACACGTGATGGATTGCGATTCCCGATGGCTTACCTCCCGACAATGCTGAAGCTGCTCCCGGCCGGGACGCTCTCTAGAGAACAAAGGATCAACATGCTGATCCATGCACTCTCGATGGGCTGCAGTTGGCTGGAGACGGTTGTCGTGTTGCCGCTTGCTGGCGAGGATTATCTGGCGTTACTCAAAAAGCGGCGCGTGAACTTCCCGGCTCATGATGTAGATCGCCGACTGATCGATGCCCTGGCTGCAAGAGGTTTTGTGGGGGCCGTTAAACCTGAAGCCAAGCGGATTGTGGTTTGGAGCAAACGAAACTGAGACCTAGTTTTAGGTTGTCATCTCGTTCCTGGCACAAGACCCCGGCGCCCGGTCAACCAGGGCGGCATGCTGAATCCGCAGCCTGATCGCCCTGTGGGCACCCAGACAGCTCTGCTGGATCCTCGAAGGGCAGCTAAAGTGCGTAATAGCTCACAGTTTTGTGTTGCGGCAGAGTGAGAGTAGAGCAATGGATTGCGATCAACTGTTGGACGACCTGCGGGATTACATGGCTTCGGAGCAAGGGACTGCGGAGGCCGCAATCCAGTTTCTGTTCGAGGGGCTAGCCAGAGATAGTGAGCTGGAGGCTCTTAGTTCGCACCTGCAGTTGTCCGAGCATGCGGCTTTGAAATCTGTGATCAGCAGAATCGCTACACGACAGGACGTACTCCACCAACTTCAGGAGCGGCTTCGTACGCTGCGTATGGGGCGACTTAGCAGCGGGGGATCAGCGGCACGGGTCAGGAACAAGGGCTCGCTTTTGAGAGAGCTCACCGGCCTAGTAGCAACCTCTGACCTTAAAGCTGCTGAGCGTTTGCTCTTGGATGCGCTGGAGGACGGCCAAGACCCTGACTATCTGACACTGTTGGGGCGGGTCTACACACTCCAGCACCGCCCCTTAGAAGGGGCTAGAGCTATGCAATCAGCTGACGCTATTCGGCGTCAGCAAGGCGCGTTCGTCCTTGATCGCACCATGAGTCCAGACCATCACCATCCAAGCGCAGCCGATTTGGATTTCATCCAGGAGAATGCGCGTCAATTTGCCCCTCTGGAAGAAGAGACCGTTGAGCTACGGCATTTTCAAACTGGCAACGCGAGTGTCCGGGTGGATCCGACCATTAGACGGAATGGTAGTGATGTGGGTTACGCCGGCAACGCGGTACAGCCGCACCGAACGACGGGCACAGAGGAACCCAAGCGCCGACTCAGCTTGAACCCAACGAGGGTTAAGACGCCTGATAGCGATGGCAGTACACAAACTGACAACGCCAGCATCCGGGTCGATCCTGCCATTAGACCGAGTGGTCGCGATGTGGGGGGCGTCTGCAGCGGGGAGCAGCCATATCAAGGGGCTGGTGCGAAGGAACCCAAACATAGACTGAGCTTGAACCGAGCGAGGGTTAACACGCGCGATAGCGATAGCTGTACACAAGGTCACAGTGTCGACAGGCCAGATCCTACCCCATGGTCGACTTCATCAGTCGATAGTACTGAAAAAGCACCCTTGGAACTTCCCACTGAGCCAGCTCCCGAGGCTGAAGCAGATGCCTCAACAGAACCATTGAGCCGTTTCTTCACCGACGTGCCTGTGACTGGAGCATTGTCTGATTCCCGTGACCTTGATGCGTTCTGCCTAGACCAGATTGACGGGGGGGATGACTCTGTTGGAATGGGGGCCGACCCGTACTCGGAAGATATCGACTTTGACCCAAACCTCGCAGCGGAATTGGCCGAGCTAGAACTGTATGGCACCACGAAAGGACGGGATGACAAATCCCAAAGAAACAGTGACTACGGGCAGGATTCTGAGGACGAGTTCGCTTTCTATGAATTCGACCCAGACACCGTGTTCGATAACGACAAGTACCAGGTCGAGTCGGCAGGGGGCGAATTAGAGGATCGGATAACGCGTGAGGAGCGTGCGAAGCAAAAGGCCGTAGAGCTCGTGTACAAGTACGATTGGCCGCACGGAACGCTTCCCCTGATTCAACAGATTTACGTCATGAGTGGGTGGGGCGCGACCCGGGTGGCATTGGAGCGAGCAATCGATGAAGGGCTGACTCCTGAGGAGCTCGTGCTCGCTGCGCACATTAAGGTCATATGGGCTGACAACGATCTGTACTGGATCGCATTCGATAGTACCGGCAGCACACGCCTGTCCTACCACGCGTTGTCTTGGCGTACGGCGCTGATGATTGTCCGTTCATTTGAGTCGATACCACAGGTGGAAGAGATCGATGTACTCCTGGAGCAGCTTTTTGAGTACTGGTACGAAAACGTTACGCTGAGACGGGTATTCAAAGCCTTCGCAAGGTACCTGTGGTACCGGTTTGGTGATATCGATGGCGTCCTTCCCGCACGTCAGTTGGGGGATTTTGACTCGCCCTATCAACGCCCCGAAGAAGAGTACAGCGATCTCGGTATTCCTAATGATCTGGGAATGGGAGGTCTCCGGAAGCTTCAGGCATATGGCGTACCGCAGATCAAAGATCCGCAAGAACCGAGCTGCTACTTCAGCGATCTCCCCCTTAAAGTGGAGGAAGGTGAAGACGTCGCGTCGCCTCAAAAACAAAGCGATCTGCCAGCTGAACTGGATGGCAGTGATGCTCGCTCCGATGTCCAGGCAGACACTCCTACCTCGGAGCTTGCAGAGCAGGAGACTCGCGGATGACCAATACAGTAATGGTCAACGCTGCTATTCAAAAAGGCGATACAGGCCTGTCCTCAGTTGGCCAATGCCAAACCACTCGTAAATTGGACTCACAGGGAGTACCTCATGACGCCGCTTAGACTTACTCACGTGCAGGGATGTTGGGTTAAGCGCTTTAGCCCCAGTGGCCAAGAAGAGATTGGCGTTGTCAGGATGGCAATCCCTGAGACTGGCAAGACCCAGGTTCACTGGATTCGAGCGGGGAGTGCGAGCATCGTTGATTCTGATGTCCTGCAGTCGGGATTTGTGAATGGCCAAGACGTTCTCGACGCGACGCCCGGGACAGGTGTTCGTTCGCTAGGCCTGGGAGCGATCATGCAGCTCAGAGACCTAGCTGGCAGCGAGCAAGCGCTCGTGGATTTTCCTGAGAAGGGAGAGCGACACTGGCTGCCGTACCAATACCTACGACAGGTTAAGGGCGTCAAACATCGGTTTGTGACCGCTCAGATGGGCGCAGAGCCGGATGCTGAACGTGTGCGACTGCGATTGCTCGCTCATGCGATCAAGGTTTGGAATGAGAACACGGGATCCTTGTCTCACCTGGAAATTGACCCCCTGCCTCATCAAATCAACCTGGTGCACCACATCCTGGCATCCAACAACCTGAGCTGGTTGATCGCGGATGACGTAGGTCTGGGCAAAACGATTGAAACGGGCATGCTGCTTCACGCACTGCTCCAGCGAAAGCGTGTGAAGCGCATCCTGCTGATCACGCCCGCGGGGTTAACCAAGCAATGGCAAGACGAGCTGTACTACAAATTCAAACTCGAAGACTTTGAGATTTATCATGAGGATTTCTTCGTCAATGAGCCACGCCAGTGGAAGATGCACGATTGCGTGATCGGGTCGTTGGATCGCCTCAAACAGCCTGATCACCTCGAAAGTCTGCTCCAGGCAGAGCCTTGGGATTTGGTCATCTTCGATGAAGGTCACCGACTCAGTCGCCGGCAGTACGGCCTGAAGTTCGACAGCTCCGAGCGCTACGATCTTGCAAAAGCCCTTCGGAGCCGCACAGAGCACATGCTGCTTCTCAGCGCTACTCCTCACCAGGGTATGCAGGACAAGTTCGTAGCATTGCTTGAGTTGCTGCGCCCGGAAAGGCGGGAAGAACTTCAAATGCTCAGCCTCAAGCCCGAGATTCTGCGTGACATGGTTTACCGCAATCACAAGGCAGACGTTACAGATGCAGAGGGACGCTTCATTTTTGAAGGCAAAATTACCTCTGCGCTGCAGGTGTCCAGCAGCCAGGAATCGATTGACTTCGACCAGACCCTGCAGCACTACCTGCGCAAGGGGTATGCCGCAGGCGAGGCTTTAGGTCAGACAGGTAACGCTATTGGTTTTGTGATGACGGTGTATCGCAAACTTGCCGTGTCCAGTGCTGCCGCGATCCACCAGGCTCTTCGGAATCGGCTTCAGCGATTGCTGGACAACTTTGGCGGCGACACGATACCCAGTACACCGGATGATCAGCGCTATGTGGGTGAGTGGGAAGAGCAGGTCAGTGGTGAGGCAGAAGAGTTCTTCGCAGGGGAGATTCAGCTCCTCAAGCAGCTCATCGATGACGCTGCGGTACTCATGACGAATGATTTGAAGCTCACGGAGTTTCTCGACAAGGTCATCGGGCCAATCAATAAGAAAAACCCTGAAGAGAAGGTGCTGATTTTCACAGAGTACCGAACCACACAGCGCTATCTCAGGGATGCATTGGCGGCCCGGTTTGGTGATGACAAAGTAGCGCTCATCAATGGCTCCATGCAGCACGTTGAGCGTCGAGAGGCGATCGCTCAATTCGAGACGCAGGGTCGGTTCCTCATTTCCACCGAGGCGGGTGGTGAGGGTATCAACCTGCAGAGACAGTGCCACATGATGGTGAACTATGACCTGCCCTGGAACCCCATGCGTCTAGTCCAACGGATTGGTAGGTTGTATCGCTACGGGCAGAAGATGAAGGTCGTGGTGTTCAACATCCAGCAGTCCGATAGCCTTGATCAGGAAATCGTTGACCTGATGTATGAGCGTATCGATAGCGTTGTTCATGATTTGGCCGAGGTTCAGCATCATGAGTTCAACGAGGGTCTGAAGGATGAAATCCTCGGTGAATTGGTGGATCTCATCGATGTGGACGATATCCTTCAGCAAGCAACGAAGCTGGGCATCGAACGCACCAGTGAGCGCATTGACGCGGCACTGGAGGAAGCCAAGCGAGCTGCGGAGAAGCAGAGAGAAATCTTCGCCCACGCTGCGACGAATGACATCAACGAATTGGGTGATCAGGTGGCAATCACCATCGATCATCTCCAAAGCTTCGTCACAGGCATGTTCGGCCAGCTCGGTATTGAAATTTCTGTTCCTAACAACGAACCGCGCCTCTTGCGAATTCGCTTGCCTGACCTGGTCATGCAGGAGCTTGGACGCAGCAGAAGAACTTCGTCGCGTATGGATGTCACCGTTGACAGGGAACTCGCTGCTCGTCGTCCAGAGATCCAGATGTTGGATTTGACCTCGCAATTGATGCAATACCTGCTTGCCAAAGCATGTTTGTATGACTTTGATGGCCTGGCAGGATCTGTTTGCGCACCGAGCCTAGGTAAGGAAGATGGCGCATTGTTGGGAGCGATGCTGCGCTGGCAAGGCCCGCAGGGGAATCGTGTGCGTCAGGAGTTTGTAACCATTCTGGCCGGGCAGGGGGGAGTCAAGGTGAACGCTCCAGAGGCTAGTAACTGGCTGATGACGCCCGCGCATTTCAGCTCTCAAATAGCTTCGGTACCTGCGTCCAAGGCTCTTTTCCAAGCTGCCCATGAGGTGGCCAACAAAAGGCTGGCCGAGTTAAGCAATCAGTTCCTGATACCTGAAAACCTCGATTGGGCAGGTGCTGCCTGGACGTTTCCTAGTTGAATGCAGGATTGATGTTCTGCGCAATCCTGTGAACGGGCGGCCGGCGTTTTCACGGTGCCGGCCTCCTGCGCCACCGCCAATAGCCCAACGGATCATGGCAACAAGGTCTTCCTGTTCGACCTGGTCAGTCGGGTCGAGATGTACTGCGTCTCTCCAGAATCTGGATGGCCTGATAGCTACGAAGTGGACAAGGGCAGCCTGACCGTCTTCCTCCGTGGGGTTAGCCGGAGCCAGGCCCGCCAGTTATCTGAGGTTGCAAGATCAGTCTTGAGTGTCTATTTCAACCATCCTCCTTAACGATCCGCCTTGCCGCGCAGCGGTGATGTATTCTGCGCGTAATAGACACGTTTGGGAGATTGAGTGACCTGAGCAACGCTCCTAGAGCCACACTCATACAAGCTCTTTCTGTGCAAGGTAAGCTAAGAGGAGGAGGGAAGCGATGGTGCAATCACTCGCTCACCTAATCGTAAAGGCACGCATCGACCGACGCACTTGGCTGAACGTTAACTGCTCGATTTTCAGGGCGGTTTCTGTGGCCGTATTTGTAATTGGGCTTTTGACCCTTATCGCGTGGCATATCTGCATCCCTAATCCGTCAGCCCAGAAAAAATATTAATTTTGATCGACTCAATAACCAGTAGTGAGTTACTGACGTTATCACACCAGTCCATGATTCGAGCCGCACGCAAGATCCTTTCTTGATCGCCACCCGAAATGTGGATAAATGGAGTCCAACTGGGATTTGGCTGCACACTCATGGCTCCCGCGTCCAGCCTGGCCCGAGAATAATTACCTGTCCAGCTCGCCGGCGGAGCAAGACAAAACGCGTAAAACTCATGCGCATCAAGCGGGGTTAGCGAATAAAAGCTCTTGCATTTTATGTAAATTGACCACAGTAGTAGCTTCTCAAACGCCACCAGCTTTAACCGATCGGCACTGCATGAACGATAAATTCGAAGGATCTCAAGCGACTCCATCGCAATATTGAAAAAACGTCTTGGAAAGCAGCTCTTAACATAGGCCTGTCCTTGAGACTTGGAAAAAACGAGTACTTCCCTACGTCTCATCCCGAATAATGGAGGAGGGCACTCCTGAATGTGATAGCCGGCGTCTAGATCCGCAGGGGCTTGGTGCTGAACGTCCTCACGGGCCATCGAAAACTGCTTACGCTTCCAGCCCAATCGGTACTGGCGCGAGTTTTCGCTCTTCGAGTTAGGAATGGAGGCTGGCGGATCGAGCTGGCTTCGATGAAAACCTACAGCTCGATCAAGCAACCTGCTTGGAGAACACTTCAAGCCAGGCATTTTGGGAAGTCTATACATTAGCTTGTCTAGCAAGGCTTGGGTAAGTATTGGGTCGATTTCTCCCGGAGATGGGATGGCAGTTATGCCCAGGCTCCGCCTGTATCTAACAATCGCATCTACGAGGGCTTGAGGTACGGGGATGTTATAGCCCCGTAGATGACCTCGCATGATAAAGCGCGGATTTTAGTGCATGGTGTCAGGTTGGCGAGATATTGGAGATACTCCACGGCCTGAGAATCGTCAAGATCACTGAAAGGCGCTCTTGGTGGTTTGTAGAGATCTGAGGTCGACAGCCTGGGTTGTATACCCAATTCCGGGCTCAAGAATTTGAAAAACCGGTTAATCACGTACCCCAGTTCAGGCTCTGTAATCGACTGTCCAAATGGTTTCCAGTCCCCGGCATGACACTCGGCGCCTCCATTGGTAACAAATCGAGCTTTACGAACACCAATCCAAGGCTCTGGCGGCGTTGCGCAGAAGGCGCTGAAGTCCCTGATATCTTTTGCTCCTTAGGCCGGACGGAAGGCTCTGGGCGTAGCGGCAAAAATGATCATAGGTTTCGACTGCGGCGATGTTTGCCGGGAACGACGCCAGGTATCCATAAATCAGCGCCGATTGGTATGCGGTGCGCCCATCGGCTTCGATACTGTCGTTGACAGAGTCTTTAGTACGGCATGCTGTTTTACCGCGGTGTGTGAGAATTGATCTCGGGGTCACCTTGACGTCCTTCATGGGGCCGGTTAGGTCGATGCTTCGGCCCAATGTAGCCAAGTCTCTAGCTTTAGCAATTCTGCAAGACAAACGAATGGCGCAACGCGCTATTTTTCCGTTTTGGTTCCAACAGCGATGACCAGGCCAGCGCAATGCGGCTCCGAGAAACTGACAGATTTCAGTTGTTTAAGTTCGCCGGAGATGGAGGTCGTAACATTTTTCCGCTTTGGCTCCGGCAGGCCAGGAGGCAAAAAAACGAGCTCACGCCGCTGGGGCATTCCGTTTTGGATTCGACAGTGGCCAGCCGCAGTTCTTGTTTTACCTGAGCTTAGGCGGGCAATGCATTGGGAAGGTGTTGTTTCCGGTGAAGCGACAGAGTTCCGTTTTGGATTCAACGTCCACAGTGTGAGCGAGGAGGAGGTTTGTCGACTGGAAGCCCTGAGGGTTGGAGTCTGAGTGATATGATTTAACATAATATACATTATACGAACCATCATACTAACTCTCGGCCCCCAGTGGAGGCTAGAATTCAGCCTCCATACCTCGCCAAGGATTGCCCTCCATGCCCCATCACCCGTCCGCCAACCACATCATCGATCTCTACGACCGCCACGCCAGCACCTGGGATCGCCTGCGCAGCACGCATTTCACCGACCGCAAATGGATCGAGCGCTTCTGTTCATCGTTGCCGGCATCTTCACGCGTGCTGGACCTGGGCTGCGGTGCCGGCCAGCCCGTTGCGGGCTTTCTGATCGAAGCGGATCATGCTGTTACCGGCGTGGATTCCTCAGCGCAAATGATCGCTCTGTGTCGCGAACGCTTCACCGGGCACACCTGGGTGCATGCCGGCATGCGCACCCTGGAATTGGGCCGTCAGTTCGCAGGCATCCTGGCCTGGAACAGCTTTTTCCATCTGCACCCCGACGATCAGCGCGGGATGTTCGGGGTGTTCCAGCGCCATGCGGCTCCTGGTGCGCTGCTGACGTTCACCAGCGGTACCGGACTGGGCGAAGCCCTCGGTCAATTCGAGGGCGAGACCTTGTATCACGCCAGTCTCGACCCGCAGGAATACGTGAGTCTGCTGCAGCAGCACGGGTTCGAGGTACTGGAGCATGTCGTCGAGGATCCACAGAGCGGCGGCCTGACGGTCTGGCTGTGCCGCGCCCTCCTGCCCTGAATTATCACTAATATATATAACTACACTAAATGACTATTTAGTATAGTTATATATGAGTCGCCTGGAAACGGCTCCCGGAGCCCTGCTTTTTCAAGCGGTTACAACCCCGTCTCGTCATACCGCAACAACCGCCCCGCATTCCCCAACACCAGCAAGGTGCTCAGGTTATGTAGCAGCGCCGCGATCATCGCCCCCGCCGCACCCAGCAAGCCAAACGCCGCCGCTATCACGATCGCCAGGGTCCAGCCGAGCCCTATTACCACGTTCCACTGCAAGGTCCGGCGACATTCTCTGCTCAACCGGACGCAAGTCCCCAACCGCCGCAAATCGCCATTGATCAGCACGATATCCGCCGCTGCCAGGGCAATGTCCGCGCCCCCTGCCCCCATCGCCACGCCAACCGCGCCGGCCTTGAGTGCCAGGGAGTCGTTGATGCCGTCGCCTACCACCATGGGCCTGAAACCCGCCTGCAGCTCCTGGTTCACATGATGCAGCTTGTCTTCCGGCAACGCCTGGGCGACCACGCTGGTGATGCCGGTCTGCTCCGCTACTGCGTCGGCAACGCTTTGCCGGTCGCCGGTCAGCAGCAATTGCCGGTGCAGGCCCAGCTCGCGCAGTTGTGCCAAGGCCTGCGGAGCTTCATGACGCAGCGTGTCGGCCAGCAGCAGCCAGGCGACGAAACGCTGGTTCAGCGCCAGGCCGGCGATCGGGCCGTCATGCTCGGGAACCGCCGGAATGGCAATGCCCAGTCGCTCGAACAACTCCGGACGCCCCAATGCAGCCTCCCCTCGCTCGGTCATAGCCACCACGCCGAACCCCTGGCGCTCGTGCATATCACGCAACACCATCAACTGATCGTGCGGCACCAATCGCGCCAATGCACGGCTGACCGGGTGGCTGCTGGCCGCGCCGAGGCCGGCAGCGAGTCGGGTGATTTCCTGTTCCGTGAGTTCCGTGTCTGGCGCAACGATCTGCCGCAGATGCAACGAGCCATGGGTCAGGGTCCCGGTCTTGTCGATCACCAGCGACGACAGGTCCGCCAGTTCTTCGAGGAAAGCCGAGCCGCGAATCAGGATGCCATGCCGCGCCGCCACGGCGATGCCGGCAATCGCCGTAGCCGGGGCCGACAGCACCAGGGCGCAAGGACAGGCCGCCAACAGTACCGCGAGCATGGCCTGGGCATCGCTGGTGACGAACCAGGTCGCCGCGGCGATCAGCAATACCAGCAACAGATAGCGCCCGGCATAACGCTCCAGCAGTCGGGTGATCGGCGGCTTGGCCTGCTCCGCGCGCTGCATCAGGGCGATGACCTTGCCCAGGGTCGAGTCGTCGCCGACCCGGCTGATACGCACCTTCAGCAGACCGTCGAGGTTGATTGCGCCGCCATGGATATCCGTACCCGGGCCGACTTCCTGGGGCAGTGCTTCACCGGTGATCGGCGCGGTATCGAGGCTGGCCTGGCCCTCCTCCACCCGGCCGTCCGCCGGCACCCGGTCGCCGGCGCGCACTTCCACCAGGTTGCCCGGTACCAGGCTGGCGTTGTCGACCTCACGCACCTGGCCGTCGGCATCGAGCAGGCGCGCCTGGCTGCGGGTCAAGCGGCCAAGCGCCTCGATGGCTTCCTGGGAACCCAGCACGCTGCGCTCTTCCAGCACGTGTCCGAGGATCATGATGATCGGCAGCAGCGCCGCGGTGGCCAGGTCGCCAGTGGCCCAGGCACCGAGCATGGCCAGGGCGATCAGTTGGTCGGTGATGCCGTGCAGGCTCGGGTGCAGCAGGCTGTGCCAGGCTGACCGCAGAACCGGCACCGCCACCAGCAGCGAGGCCACGCCGAGCAGGACCTGGGCCACGCTGTCCTGACCCGGGGCCAGCCAGCGCCAGACCAGCCCGAGACCGAGCAGGCCCAGGGCAATCATGGCCAGGCTCAGTTGCCGGGCGGCCTGGCGGCGCTCGTCGCCGGACAGCAGGCCGGTGCCGAGGTGCAGGTGGCCATGGCCATGGTGATGATGATCGTGGCCATGGTGGTGGTGATGGGCGCTCATGGGAGTCCTTCAATCAAGGTTTTGGGCCGTCGAGGATCAGACGACCGCTGTCCTGCGGATTGACCGTGGTCACCGAGCCGGCGCGGGCGAGGATCGCCGGCACCCGCTCGCGGTACAGACGCAGCATCAGGCCGGGATCGTCCTGGCGACCGAGGCCGACGATGGTTGCCGTGTCGGCCTGGGCCCGGGACAACCGCTCGCGTGCCTCGGCTTCTGCCACCTGGACGGTGCGGTCGGCGTTCTGCGTGGCCTGTTGCAGTTGCCGGGCCGCATCGGTACGCGCGCTGGCTACGGCCTGTTCGGCCAACTGGCTGGCGGTAAGCACCGCGTTGAAGGCGTTGACCGCCGGCTGCGGCAGCGCCGATTGCACGTCGACCCGGACCACTTCGATCCCCAGGTCGGTACCGGCCGTCTTCAGCGCGGCCAGGCTGCGGTTGATGCCCTGTTGCAGATCACCTCGCAGGCGTTCGCGGCGCTCGGCCAGCTGGCTGTCGGCACCGACCAGCTCGGGCCGGGCGACGAGGATGGTGTCCATGTCCCGTGAGGCACAGATCTGCACGGCATTGCGCTCCACCAGGCGATCGAGTGCCGCCTCGACATGACTGCCCTGGCGGGTAAAGGCGTAAGGCTCGCTGACCTGGTAGAACACCCGCACATCGAGCTGCACGATGCCGGCGTCCCCGGTCAGCAGATAGCCGGAGCCGGCGGTGGCATCGCCGGCCAGCTTCACGTCGTGGTCGGCCTTGATCGCTGCTTCCGAACGCAGCAGCAGTTCGACCCGGCGCTCCGTCACCCGGCCCGCCGAGGGCAACATCACGACCTGCTCGAACGGCCGCGGCCAGGCCAGCAGCAGGCCGGCATTCTGGATGCGCTGCTCGGCGCCCAGGCGCAGTACCACCGCACGGCTTTCCGGGCCGATTTCACGGACGTTGCCGAACAGCCAGCCCAGCGCCGCCAGCAGGGTCACCGCGTACAGCGCGACAAAGCCGATGCGCCCGGCCTGCAGCCAAGGGGCGCTAGCGCCCTGCCCGTCCTTACTCATGGGCTCGTCCCGCAGCCGCCGGGCCATCCACCAGCACCCGGAACGGCGCGGCATCGGTGCGCAGGACCAGGCGCGTGCCGGGGTTGACCAGATTGTCGAGGGTGTCCAGCGAGCGCAGCAGGTTGTACAGCTCGGGCGCACCGGCGTAGGCCTTGCCGTAGATCTGCGCGGCCTGGACCTGGGACTGGGCCTGGATGTCCGCTGCCTTGACGCTGGCATCCGCTTCTAGAATGCGCGCATCGCGCTCGGCCGCGGAACGGATCTCGGCGGCCTTGCGCTTGCCTTCGGCGGTGCGCTCGGTGGCGATGGTTTCGCGCTCGGCGCGCATGCGATCGACGGTGGCTTCAAGGGTCACCTTGGGCAGGGTCAGACGCTCGATGCCGACCTGGACGACCTTGACCCCATAGGTGTCGCGCAACTGCCGGGTGATCTGCTCACCAAGACGTTGCTCGAACGCTTCGATACGCACCTTGCTCGCATCGACATTGACCAGGTCGGCCAGTTCGAAGCCGCTGGCGCTGGTTTCCAGGGCCGAACCGACCAGGGTGCGGATCTGTCGGGCCGCTTCGTCGGGCTGATTCTGCACCGCGCGCATGAAGCGCTGGATACTCTCCGGCGTCGCCTCCACCTGCCAGGCGATATAAGCCTGGACAATGATCCGCAGGCCGTCCTTGGTGCCGACATCCTGCAGGCCACTGGAGGTGGTGCGCAGGCGCAGGTCCACCGGCACCGTGGCTTCGAACGGCAACGGCCAGCGCCAGGCCAGGCCGGGGTCGAGCAGGACCCGGGCCGGATTGCCGAAGCGGGTCACCACCGTGGCTTCGCCGGTACGCACCTGGACCAGGCTGGCGGTAGCGAGCATGGCCAGGACCAGCAGGCCGGCCACCAGCACCCGGCGCCAGGCGGGACGAGCGGCGGCTTGCTCATGGGCGTGGTGACGAGGCTCGTGGGCATGATCATGGCCGCAGTCATGGCCGTGCAAATGATCGGGGTGATCGTGACTCAATGGGCACGCTCCTGGTCAGGTCGGCTGGCGGACTTGGCCGCGTCCAAGGGGAATGAATAGCTGCGCAGGTCCAGGGTCGGGGCCTGCTCTGCCGTGAGACGGTGGTCGATGACCAGGCTGTTGGCCTTGCCCAGGCCCTTGCCCAGGTGATCCAGGTATTGCTCGAGGATGAAGGCCTGCCCGGCCTGCTGCCAGGCGCTGCGTTCGGCGTTGAAGCGCAGTTCGGCGATTCGTGCCCTGGTTTCGGTTTCATGGGCACTGGCGGTGGCCTGGTGATCAAGACTGGTGGCCTGCAGGCGCGCCTGGCTGTGCTGCTCGGCGGCCTTGCCACGATCCCGGGCGATCAGGGCCTGGGCGGTGATCTGCGCGGCCTGCACGCCGTGATAGGCATTCGCCGCGCCGGCTGGCGGGTGGATCGCTTCCACCGAGGTGACGAGGATCTCCACCCCGCTGTCCAGGCGGTCGAGATCGGCCTGCACAGCCGTGCCGATATCCTTGCCGATGGCTTCGCGCTCGGCGCCGAGCACGCCGTCAAGGCTGCGACTGGCGAAATCCCGGACCAGCACGCGGTTGGCGATGTTGCGCAGGAGTACAGCGACATCGGTGCTGTGGTAGGTCGCGGCAAGGGCCGCGGTATCGCTCAGGCCGATGCGATAGATGAAGCGCACATCCATATTGACGATCTGGAAGTTCTGCCGGCCGCCATCGTCGCCGGCAATCACCTGGGCGTTTTCGCTGATATGGCTGGCATCCCACAAACGGTTCGCAGCCGCTGGTGCCGGGCCTTCCGCAGCGGCCAGCGGGTCGGCCAATGCGGCATCGCCGGTGGTGGCCAGCTCATGGACCTGGCCATTGTCGACGACGAGGACCTTGCCCAGCGGCCAGGGCAAGCCGACATGCAGGCCGGGCTGCCAGACCTCCAGCGGATTACCGAAGCGCTCGTAGATTCCGCGATTGTTCATCGCCACTTCCGTCACGCCGGTCAACAACCAGCCGACCAGGGCGACCAGGCCCAGCACCGGCAAGGCGGCGCGGCGCATGAAATCGAAGGCCCAGACCTGACGCAGGTCGATGCCGAAGCGCTGGTGCAGTTCATGTCGCAGGAACGCCAGCGGTCGCGGCGGCCATTGCAGCAGGCCGCAGAGCATGCTGTGGGCCAGCAAGGCGGGTTCCTGTGCGGGGCGCCGGGGGCTGAAGACCGAGAAAATGGCGCGCAGCAGCAGTTCAATGGCCAGCGCCGCCGGCAGCAGGCCGGTCAGCACCGCCAGGCGTGCCGGCCAGAGTCGCTCGCCATCGGCAAACACCAGGCAGGCGATCGACAGCAACTGGACGGCCACCAGCAGACGGGTCTGCGCCGCCAGGGCAGCGGCCTCCGGCCAGACAGCCGGGTTTTCGTTGACCTGATGACGCTCCACCACCAACAGGCCAAACGCCACGAAGGCCAGCACGCCTGCGGCGAACCAGTGCAACTGCCCTGCCGCCGTCGGTGCCGGCAGGTCGAAACGCCAGGCGCTGGCGACGATCAGCAGCGCCAGGCTGGCAAGGCTCGCCAGCCACAGCGCTTCGCTGCCGAGGCGCTGCAATTGGCGCTGCCCGGCCAGGCCGATGCGCAACAGACCACGCTCCAGAACGCTCAAGGGCGGGTCTTCGGGATCTCGCGTAGCGGTCCATAGGGCCAGGCGCTGTACACCATGGCCAATGCGTTCGGCCCGCCATTTGGCCACGGCCCAGGCGGAGCGCCCTGCGGCAGCCAGCAACAACAGCGCCGCTGCGTTCATCGCCAGCAGCACAACCCACTGGCTCGTCGGATTGAATACACCGATGAACAGCGCCCCCAGCCAAAGCACGGCTGCGCCCATGGCCGCGCCCTGGACCAGACGGGCCAGACGCCGGGTATGCAGGGCGGCCTGTTGAAAACGGGGCGTTTCGTGGAGGTCCGGATTCGTGTTGGCTGGGTTGACGCTCATGGCAATGCGGAAACTCCGGAAGGCTTGTTTGACGGGGCCTGAAGGCGGATACACGGAGCCGTAATGTTATAGCGGAGCTTGTGAAAAAGTCGTGTGAATGTAACCGGGTATTTCAAATTTCATCCAATGGCTCAATCAGCGTAGATCCATAAATCGCTGGTGAGCCAGCCGCGCCGAAAATCCTGGTTACAACTCTTTTTTGACATCTCCTTCACCGCTCTGGAACACACCGCTCCCTAAAGTGCAGCCATTCCCGTAGTGCTTGTCTCGGAGTGACAGCCATGCTGCAAGGCGTTTTACAAAATCCCGCTCTCCCTTCCCGTCCCAAGCGACGTCCGTCCCTGTCACGAAAACTGCTGGTCCCGGGCCTGTGCGCCCTTCTGCTTCTGGCCGCGTTCGCCACGTGGCTTTCCACGAGGACACACGTCATGAGCCTGGGTAGTGAGCAGCAACTGCTCGACAGTGGGGTTTATGCCGATTGGGCCAAGGGCAAGGTGATCGTGCTGATCCGCCATGCCGAGCGCTGCGACCGTTCCGATAATCCCTGCCTCGGCGACCCGAGCGGCATCACCATCGAAGGCAGCAAGGCCGCCGTCGACGTGGGTACCGGCTTGCAACACCTGGGCCTGGACAACAGCGAAATACTGACCAGCCCCGAGTACCGTACCCGGCAGACCGCACACTTTATCTTCGGCAAGGAGATCGCCAGCCGCGACTGGATCGGTGAGTGCGATCACGATTTCCCCCATGCCGCCCTGCAAAGCAAGCGACCCGGGGTCAACCTGGTACTGGTGACCCACAGCGGTTGCATCGACCACGTCGAGCGCCAGCTCAAGGTCCCCGGCGGTGAGCGCTCCAGCGAGTACGCCAGTGCCCTGTTCGTGTCGATGAATCGTGACGGCAAGGCACGGATCCTCGGCCAGATGAATGCCAACGAATGGCGCAAAGTCGTCGCCAGTGCGGGGAAATAAGAATGGGGACGGCTTCGCGAAAGGATTTCTACCTGATCAACCTGGGCGTGCCGCTGCTGCTGGCGGCCGCGACCTTCCTGCTCTTCGACCTGACCCGCCTGGACCGGATGATCAATGACCTGTTCTACAACCCGGTGACCCAGCAATACGTGCTGCAGCACAGCGAGCTGTTCGAGAAGGTCACCCACAAGTGGCCGCGGATCCTGCCGGACTGGACCGGTGAGGCGGCGATCATCGGTACCCTGCTGTCTTTCCTCTGGCCGTTGCTGGCCAGGCGTCCACGGGCCGTCCGCCTGCTGGACATGGCCCGGATCGCCCCGCTCCTGCGCTTCACCGCACAGCAGCGTCGCGACCTGCTGTACGTGGTGACTGCCTTCGCCTTGAGCACCACGCTCATCCACTACCTGAAGAGCCATACCGGCGTGTATTGCCCGGTCGAGACCACCCTGTACGGCGGCGATCAACCGCACCTGGAGTGGTTCAGCCACTTCTCCCTGGTCGACAAGGCCGGGCCCGGTCGTTGCTGGCCAGGTGGCCATGCGTCCAGCGGCTTCACCTTGCTGGCGCTGTATTTTGTCGCCCTGCGCCACCGCTGGCCCCATGCACGCAAGCTGCTGCTGGCGATCCTGCTGATCGGCACGGTCTACGGCAGCACCCGGGTACTGCAGGGCTGGCACTACATGTCGCACACCTTCTGGGCCGGGATCGTGGTCTGGCTGGCGAGCTGGGTCACCGCCCTGTTCTTCTATGGACGCCTGGCCTTGCAGGGACAACAGGGTTTAAACCGTCATCCGCTACCGGTAAGCTCTGCTGCTCTAGTGCAAGCTTTCCAGGGCAGCGACCATGACCAGGCCCCTACTACTGCTGCTGGCCGCCACGGCCTTCAGCCCGATCGCGCAGGCCCAGCAGATCCAGCGCCAGCTGGGTGATTTCGACTTTCGCCTGGGCACCTCCAGTTCCCGCAGCATGGCCCAGGGCCTGATTTCCCCCAGCCCCCTGGGCGCCTTCCATGGCGGCCTGGATGTCAGCCATGCCAGCGGCTGGTACTTCGGCCAGTACGCGCCGAGCATGGGCTTCACGGAAAACTCCACCCTGCGCCTGGACAGCTACCTCGGCACCCAGCAACGCTTCAACGACAGCCTTGGCTACGAGGTCGGGCTGATCCACTACAGCCAGCCGAACGTTGCCGGCAACGACAGCTTCGCCTTGTATGGCGGCCTGTCGATCTTCGGCAGCCGTATCGGCGGCGCCCTGCGCAACAACCCGGACAACCGCACCGGCACCCTGTTCGCCGATTTCGGTCAGTTGCCGCTGCTGGATGCCGGGATCACCCTCAAGGTTGCCCACCATCAACTGGGCACACCGTTCACCATCGGCGACGGCAGCCAGGTCCAGGGTTTCAGCGACTGGTCATTGCAACTGTCGCGGCCCTGGCTGGGCATGGACCTGGACCTGATCTACAGCAGTTCGGACCTGAGCGGTGGCGGTTGCGAGGCCTATTCGGGGATCAATACCTACTGCGACAGCATGATCACCTTCAAGGCCCAGCGCAGTTTCTTTTGAGTCAACCGGCCACGGTGTCATAGGACACCACGCGATCCCGTCCACCCTGCTTGGCCTGGTACATCGCCTGGTCGGCCTGGCGCAGCAGGTGCTGGTAGTCCGGATGGCCGCTGTAGGTCGCCACGCCGATACTCACGCTGACCCGGTGCTTGCGCCCCTCGGTGAGGTTGAGCGGTTCCTCGCCGATCTTGCGCCGCAGTTTTTCCGCGACTTTCAACGCGTTGGCATTGTTGATATCCACCAGGATCATCAGGAACTCCTCGCCGCCCATGCGGAACACATAGTCCCCGGCACGGCTGTGGCTGCTGAGGATTTCCGCGGTCTGCTGGAGAACCAGGTCGCCGGCATCGTGGCCGAAGGTGTCGTTGATGGTCTTGAAGTGGTCGATATCCACCGACAGCACCGAGAAGCTCTGCCCGGTCTTCTGCGCGATGGTGATCTCGTTGCCGATCACCACCGGGAGGAATTTGCGATTGAGCATGCGAGTCAACACGTCGCGCCCGCTTTCCAGTTCATTGGCGCTGTTGAACAGGCTGTCGAGGTTGAACATCAGGCTCTTGGTCTGGTCGCGTATCTCCCGCAGCAGGCCCATGCGCGCCGCTTCGTCGCCCTTGGCGGCGAGGAATTGCGGGAGCAACTGGTCATCCATATGGCGGATGATCGCCAGGATCTGCTCGCTTTCCTTGGTGTTCTGGAAGGCGTAGGCGCCCTTGTGGCGGAACCACAGGCCGAAGTCAGACGCGGCCAGGCGCGGCAGGTTGACTCCGCTGGAGCCCATGGCCAGGTCGAACATCAGGCTGTTTTCCCAGTCGAGCAAGGCGCCGCGCTGGCGTTCGCGCTCGGTGGTGATGTTCTGCAGCACCGAAAACAGCCGATAGCCTTCCTCGTTGCGCGAGTTGCGGTCGTGGGAGCGGCTGTAGGCGTGGCTCATGATCTCCATGGCCAGGTCCATGGTCTCGCTGGACAGGCGCAGGATCTGCGCATGTTCCTCGGCGGCCCAACCCTGCTCGACGATCAGCTGGAACAGCTGCTTTTTCAGGTAGCGCGCACCGCTGAGGACCAGGTGCAGCGGTACGTCGATCCGCGCATGCACCTCGCCGACCTGCTTCTGCAGGGCGACCAGAGGCAGGAAGTCGTCGCCGGCGCCGGCCGCATAGACCTTCACCAGCCAGGCCTGCATCGAGCGGCCCAGGCGGCTTTTGACTTCGTCATGGGAGAGGATCAGCGAGGCGTTGGGGTCCGCCAGCATCTGTTCGTAGAAGCGTGCGGCAAGCATGACCTTGTGGGTCTCGACCAACTGCTTCAAGGCTTGAGTCAACGCAGGCGGGAACTGCGCGACCATGGAATGCCATTCCCTGGCTTGTACTTCTGGAGAAACGCTTGGCATGTCTGGCCTATTTTCAGTTCAGCAGAAAGCGTGACGCCCCTTCGGACCTGAAGGGGCGTTCAGTTGCTGGCGGGGCTTGCTGCACTCGCCAGGGGCGCATTCTATTGCACGTTGAACATGAAAGTCTTTGAACCAGGGGCGGATAGCGGATTAACGACCTTCATGCAGGCAGCAACGACGCGGGCCTGCCTTCGCTTCCCGCTGTTCCTCGGCGACCGATTCGCGCCACCAGCGCTTGCCAGGGTGTGGCGCGTACATGTCGAAGCGTTCGCCCATGCCCGGCGTGGTCACGCTCACGCCCTGCTCGGCGGCGTGCGCCAGCACGGTTTCAAACGGCTCGTACCAGGCGTGCATGGCCAGGTCGAAGGTACCGTTGTGGATCGGCAGCAGCCAGCGCCCGCCCAGGTCGACATGGGCCTGCACGGTTTGCCGGGGATGCATGTGCACGTAGGGCCAGTGTTCGTTCCAGGCACCGGTCTCCATCAAGGTCAGGTCGAACGGGCCAAAGCGCCGACCGATCTCGGCGAAGCCATCGAAGTAGCCGGTGTCGCCACTGAAGAACACCGTTATCTGCGGCGCTTCGATCACCCACGAGCACCACAGGGTGCGATTGCCGTCGCGCAGGCCGCGGCCGGAGAAATGCTGGGCCGGGGTGGCGGTCAGGCGCAGGCCGCCGGCCTCGGTGCCCTGCCACCAGTCGAACTGACGCACCTTGTGCGCCGGTACGCCCCAGGCCAGCAGGCGGTCGCCGACGCCCAGCGGGGTGACGAACACCTCCACCTTGGGCGCAAGGACCTTGATGGTGGCGCGGTCGAGATGGTCGTAGTGGTCGTGGGAGAGGATCACGCCACGAATCGCCGGCAGTTCGGCAAGGCTAATGGGCGGTGCATGGAACCGCTTGGGGCCGGCGAAGGTGAAGGGTGAAGCGCGCTTGGAAAACACCGGATCGGTCAGCCACCAGCCACCTTCGAGCTTGAACAGCAAGGTCGAGTGGCCGAGGCGGTAAAGGCTGCCATCGGTGGCCTGGTCCAGGTCCTGGCGGGTCACGGGCTGTACCGGCAGTGCGACCCGCGGCACGGTGGCGCGCGGTTTGTTGAACAGCAGGTTCCACAGCACTTTGGCGTTGGGCTCCGGCGAATTGGCCGGACGCGGGGTCAGGTTGTGAAAGCGTCCCTGCCGGGCCTGGGGCGATTGGGCATGCTCGGGTTTCAAGGGCGGAATCCTCCGGGGGCAAGGTTTCCAATCTACCCGGGCTACCGACGGATTCAAGTGAAGGAAGATTAACCGGCGGGGATCAGGCAAAGAGCCTGGAGAAACAGGCAAGTCACAATGGCGCTGAAGGTGCCAGCGACGAGGTCATCAACAGCGACACCCCAACCGGGGTAATATCCCCCCATGCAAATCGACCTGTTCACCCCTGCACCCTCCAGCGATCCCCAATGGCTTGGCCAGCAGGTGGCCCTGTTGCCCGGCTTCGCCCTGAGCCAGGTCGAACGCCTGCTCCCTGCCCTGCGCCAGATCGTCCTCGCCGCCCCCTTCCGCAACATGACCACCCCGGGGGGGCGGACCATCTCGGTACGCGTCACCAATTGCGGCGACCTTGGCTGGATCAGCGATCAGCGCGGCTACCGCTACAGCCCTGTCGATCCCCTCAGCGGCCAGCCCTGGCCTGCGCTGCCGGAGGTGTTCATCGACCTGGCCCGGTGCGCCGCGCAAGCCGCCGGCTTTGCCGATTTCACCCCGGACGCCTGCCTGATCAACAGCTACCTCCCCGGCAACCGCCTGACCCTGCACCAGGACCGCAACGAACGGGATTTCAGCCAACCAATCGTTTCGGTGTCCCTCGGCCTGCCGGCGATCTTCCTGCTCGGTGGCCATGAGCGCGCCGAGCGCACCCGGAAAGTCGGATTGCAGCATGGCGACGTGATGGTCTGGGGCGGTGAGGACCGCCTGCGGTTTCACGGCGTCCTGCCGCTGCAGGACGGTCGTCATCCCTTGCTCGGTGCGCGGCGCATCAACTTTACCCTGCGCAAGGCAGGGTGAGGCTGGGTCTTGATCGAGGCAGCGAGCCTGACGCACTACCTCCGCTCATCCGACAAAGGCGTCGGCTTATCCGGCTCCGGTACGATGCGCCCCTGCTCTGGCTCGTAGGGTTCACGCTTGATGTCCTGCTGCCGCTTGGGGTCACCGTTGACATTTGGATCGGTCACCGGGTCATGCTCGCGCTGCGGGTTGGCCAGTGGGTCTTTCCACAGTGGATCGTCATGGGGTTGCGGGGTGTTCATGCTGTCATCCTCCATTGTCGGGCCTGTTCATTCGAGAGAGGCCCCGCAGGTGAAGTGCCCGACAGCCGATCAACGGAGCAATCCTGCTAAGGTGTGCCCCACCGCCCGATTTGCGAGGTACCGATGCGCATCCGCCCTGCCCGCCCCGACGACGCCACCTTGCTTCCCGCCATCGAGCGTTCGGCAGCGCAGTCGTTCACGGTGATCGACTGCCTGGCGTGGCTGGCCAGGCATGACGTGCTGAGCCTCGAGCAGCACCTGGGCTTCATCGCCAGTGGTCTGCTCTGGGTAGCGGTGGATGGCGACGACCAGCCCTGCGGCTTTCTCTGTGCGAGCGCCCAAGGCGGTGATCTCTATATAGAGGAGCTGTCAGTGGCTCGGCCCCATCAAGGTCGGGGGCTGGGACGACAGTTATTGAAGCATGCAGAACACCGGGCACGCGCCTCCGGCTACAAAGCCTTGAGCCTGACCACCTTCGCCGCGGTGCCCTGGAACGCGCCCTTCTATGCCCGACTGGGCTTCCAGCGCCTGGAAGCCCGGCAAGCGAGCGCCTTCCTTCATGAACAACTGCGCCATGAACAGGCGCTCGGCCTCCCGGACCGTTGCGCCATGCGCAAGGTGCTGTAGCCGTTACTCCGCAGCCGGCTTCTGCTGTGCCGCCTGCAAGGTGGCAACGCTGGCTTCCAGCGCCTTGACCTGCTTGGTCAATTGCCGCCGTTCGCCATTGACCTGCTCCAGTTGCGCCGTCTGCGCCTGCATCTGCCGCTGCAGCTCCTCCCGCGCGCCCTGGGACTGGGCCAGGTTGGCGCTGAGGGTGCGGCCTTCGAGGACATGCTGCTCGCACTGATCCTTGAGCTGCTGGGATTCACGCTGGATATGCCGTGCCTCCACCAGCAGGCGCTCGTTGTCGCGGTTGAGCCGGGTGGTTTCGTCCTGTTTGACGATCAGGGTCTGCTGCAATTGGCGCAGCTCGACCTGGAGTTGCTGCACCTGTGCCTCGTGCCGGCGCTGATCCTGCTCGCGCTGCTCGCGACTGGCGGCACGGTAGTGCTCCAGGGCATCGCGGGCGTGCTGGTGCTTGTCTTCCAGCGAGGCGATCTGCTCGTCCTTGTCGGCCAGACGCACGTTCAGTTCGCCGACCGCCTGGCTCAGCGTGGCATTGCGCGTGTGTTCGCTCTGCAGGGTGCTGCGGGTGGTGGCCAGCTCGGCGGACTCGGCTGCCAGCGCCGCACCCTGGATCTGCAACTGCTGCTGCGCGGCGGCCAGGGCTTGCTGGCTTTCCTGGAATTGCGCTTTGAGCGCGGCGTTCTCCAGATCGAAGGACTTCTGTGCTTCGTCGATCTTCGTGTCGCTTTCTTCCTTCAACTGCTCGGCCAGTTGCCGGACCAGTCCGCTGATGGATTCGCTGAGGTCCGGCACGCTGGTGGTAACCGGCGGCTTCTGGATCTCCAGCTCTTTCAGATAGCGATGAATGGTGGTTTTCGAGCCGGTGTTTCCGAGTTCAATACGCACCGCGTCGATGCTCGGGTTGTCACCCCGGGCAAGGATCGCCTGACGGGCCTTGTGCACGACCGCCTTGTTGATACCACCACGCGCCATGTTGCTTTTTCCTGCAATTTCATAATGTGGTACGTATTCTGTATTTACATACCAAAATGGTCAATGGAAAAGCGTGAAATCGCTGAAATATAAGATTAAATAATCACGACTTATCAAATCTAAAGGCTGTTCTGGACGAATTAAAAGGCAAAAAAGGTGTACAGACGCCCTCACCCGGCCACAAAAGTGGTCAGGGGCGTGATGAGCAATCAGGGGGTATTGAGAGGGATGGCCCGGCAGCCATTGCGGTAGCCGGGCGAGGAGCCGTATCAGCCAGAGGGAGGGTCAACCGTGATAGCGGCTCAACGCACGCCCATCAGCGCTGTGCGCACGGGCAGGCCGGTGTAGCCTGGATGCTCCTTGAGGAAAACCCGCATGGCCTGTTTTTGTCGGTCGACGACACACAGGCCAATGCTCGGTCGTGGTACCGAGCAGGTGCCCAGCGCCAGAGCGCCGCAGTTCTTCAGCCCATAGCGCGCGGTCGGTACCGCCGGGTACGGACAACCATTCACCAATTCGCCCAGGTAATTGACCTTGCCCTGCTCTACGGTAAAGCGCAGCGGGTCGCCAAAAGCCCCCAACGCGCCGGCCCGAGAGCCGAGCCCACTGACCTCGTAGTCACCGGCGGGCAACCAGGCCGAGTAATAGCCCTTGGCAGCCCAGCCAAAGGACTTGCCAGTCCGCACGTCACGAAACTCCAGCCAGGTCCCGTATGGGCCGGTGTCGGCCAGCGCACCCGTCACAAGCCCGGCGTTATTTGCCGAATAGACCTTCGAGTCCAGCGCCATTTCTTCCGGCATCTGCGCGCAGCTGGCAATCAGCAGCACGGAACACAACATCAGTGCGCGATGCATCTTCAACATTCATGACCTCAAGCGGTGTCGGGTGGATGGCAGGGTTGATAGCTAATGGCTACTATACCCGCCTCCCGCACTCCCTGGCAGAAAGGATTCCAGCGCATCATGTCCACTCTTCTCCCCTTGCGTACGTTGCCAATGATGGTCGTGGCCTCGATGTTGCTGAGCGGCTGCAGCATCACGGGTAACTATCCCGAAGTTGCCGAGCCCGACGCGGCGAAACTTCGCTTCATCAGCAAAATGCAAAGCGCCACGCTCAACGTGTTCGATGCTCAACACTGCATGGGGCGCAATACCGGCCTGCTTAACAACGCACTCACCGCCAACACCAAGCGACGCGTTGGCATGGCCGTGCCCCCTCCCGATGATGCCAAGGCGTATATCGAGATCCGTATGACGCCGGGGCGCGAGCAGTACCTGGCCACCAACTCGCTGGGTTACGGTTCGGTCTGCGGTACAGGATTCAACCTGACACCACAGCCTGGCGCGGAATACGAGGTCACCTTCAACTGGTCCGGCAATCATTGTGTGACGACGCTTTCCAGCCTGAACAAGGTCAATGGCGAGGTTTCGAGATTCCCGTTGCCGGTGGTTCGCGACGGCCTGCCGAGCTGCGCAGGTAGCAATGCCATGTTCCCCGTGACACCCCAAGGCCAACCCGACACCCCGCAACGCACGGCGATGATCGACCAGATCATCGCCGACAGCCTGATCGACGCCATGCAGCCCAAACCCAGCGACAACAACCAGGTGCTACGCGCCTTGCTGGAGAAAGTGTCGGTCGACGAGCGCAAGAAACGGCTGGGTTTCACATTGCCGCAAGCCTATTGGGATGAGTACACGCGCAACCTCAAGCAAACCGCCGACGAGTCGACCGACCGCAAGGCGCGCATTCTGCAGCGCTACAAGGAGGAGTACCGTTCGCGCCTGAGCCAACTCGATACCGAGCACCTGCGCAAGCGTCTGCCGGAGGGTGACGATACCGATGCGAAGACTACGCTCAGTGACAACGCGGCCATGCTGGGCTACTACAACGAGCTGGCGAACGACATCCTCAAGCGGGACCTGAACATGCATATCGCGCGCATGGCCGATCTTGATCGCCGCTATGATGTGTGCGCTCGCTTCGCCAAGTGCTGGAAGAACTGAGGGTTTCAGGGCTTTCTTGACAATAAAAGACAGAAATCCCGAAAGGCCTGCAGCCGCCTTTCGGGATGCTCACTCAATGAGTGCGTGCGATCGAAGCCCGAATCTCGCGAACCTGCTCAGCCGTTACCACCGAGGCATTGTTCGACCAGCCCTGTCGCAGGAAGGTCGCCAGTTCCGCCACTTCGGCATCGTCCATGCGCTCGGCAAAGCCAGGCATCGGCAGCACCGACGGTGCTCGCTCGGTGGACGGCGTCGCGGCGCCGGCGAGGATCACGTGCAGCAACGCATCGGCGTTGGCCGCGTTGACCACCGAAGCCCCGTCCAGACGCGGGAACACGCGCTGTGCACCTTCGCCCGAGACGAAGTGGCAAGCACCGCAGTTGTCGATGTACAACCGCTCACCCAGGGTGAGGTCCTTTGCGGCGGTCAACTTGGCGGTGGTCGCAGCACTGCGTTCGGCCAACTGCTGGTACGCCGGGCCTTTCGCCGGTGTCAGCGACTTCAGGTAGGCCGCCATGGCCTGCAGGTCGGCGTCGCTCATGTGCGAGGTGCTGTTGGCGATCACGTCGGTCATCTCGCCAGCCACCGAGGCCTTGGCATTACGTCCGCTGCCCAGGTACTCGACCAGTTCTTCTTCGCTCCAGTGCGGCATGCCACGCAGGGCCGGCACGTTCCAGCCGTTGAGCTCGGTACCGGTAAGGTAGGTAGCTGCGGACTGGTCCAGGCCTTTTTCCTGCAGGGTCAGCGCACGCGGAGTGTGGCACGAGCCGCAGTGACCAAGGCCTTGCACCAGGTAGGCGCCGCGGCCGATCGGGGTGTCTGCGGCGCTGGCCACGACCGCTTCCGGGGCAGGCGAGAACAGCGCACGCCAGTAGGCCAGCGGCATGCGGATCGACAGCGGCCAGGGGATGTCGTTGGCCTTGTTCGGCTGTTCGACCTCCGCCACGCCCTGCATGAAGTACGCATAGAGCGCCTCGGTGTCTGCATCGCTGACCCTGGCATAGGACGGAAACGGCATCGCCGGGTACAGCGCGCTGCCATCGTGGCCGATGCCGCGACGTACCGCACGCTCGAACTCGCCGTAGGTCCAGTTGCCGATGCCGGTCTGCTTGTCCGGGGTGATGTTGGTCGAGTAGATAGTGCCGATTGGTGAGGCGATGCCCAGCCCGCCGGCGAACGGCTTGCCGCCGTCGTGGCTGGTGTGGCAGGCCACGCAGTCACCGGCACGGGCCAGATAGGCGCCCTTCTCGATCAATGCCGGGGTGATGGCCTGGGTCAGCCTGGCCTCGGCGTCGCCGGAGCGGTTGAGCAGGCTGGCGACGATCCACGCCAGCACCGCAGCCAACACAGCGAGACCCAGCACTACCGGGAGGATGGAACGGGATTTGTTTGTCATGCTCTCGCTCCTTACGCCTGCACCAGCGGGCCCGGGTTTTTCAGATACAGGTCCTTGATGGCCTGGGCCGCGAACAGGGTCAGTGCGCCGATCATCGAGGTCGGGTTGGCCTGGAAGTTCTGCGGGAAGGCGTTGCCGCCCGGCACGAACACGTTGTGCACGTCCCAGCTCTGCAGGTAGCGGTTGAGCGCGCTGGTTTCCGGCGAGTCACCCATGATCGCGCCGCCGACGTTGTGGGTGGACACGTACTTGGTGATGTCCCAGTGCGAATCCATGCCCAGGAAGCTTTCGCTGTAGCTGTCCGGGTTCAACTCCCTGGTGATGTCCAGGACGATCTTGCGCAGGTGCTGCTGGAGCTTGAGCTCGTTCTCCTTCCAGTCGAAGGTGATGCGCAGCAGCGGCTGGCCCCACGGGTCCTTGTAGGTGGGATCGAGGTCGACATAGTGGTCGCGGTACGACATGCAGCCGGTGGAGATGCTGATCTTCATCGAGTGGCCGTACCAGTCCTGCATGCCCTCCTTCCAGCCCTGGCCCCACTCCGGGGTGCCGGACGGCAACGCGGTGCCGATTGGCGTGCCGGTGGCTTGCGAGCTGTGGATCTTGGCGCCGCCGATAAAGCCCAGCGATGGGCCGTCGTAGTTGCCAGGCGAGACGTCGTTGAACATCTGCCCGGTGGCACCGGCCGTGGCGAACGGGTTGAAGTGCTTGTCCTTGAAGAACAGCGTGGCACCGCCGTTGCTGAGGAACGCGTAGTTACGGCCAATGGTGCCCTTGCGGGTGACCGGGTTGTACGGCTGGCCGATGCCCGACAACAACATCAGGCGCACATTGACGAACTGGAACGCCGCCAGCACGACGATCTTCGCCGGCTGGAACACTTCGTTGCCCTGGCCATCGATGTAGGTGATGCCTTTGGCGGTCTTGCCGTCCGCGTGCAGCTCGACGCGCAATACGTTGGCATTGACCCGGTAGTCGAAGTTGTCCATGCGCTTGAGCGCATCCATCACTGCGGTCTGCGGCGAGGCCTTCGAGTAGTTCAGGCACGGGTACTTGCTGCAGTAGCCGCAGTAGTTGCAGGGCGCGATCTGGTTGCCGTACGGGTTTTTCCAGGCCCGCGACACATTGGCCGACGGGTTGGGGAACGGGTGGTAGCCGAGCTTGCGCGCGGCATCGGCGAACAGCTTGTTGTTCAGCGTGTCTTCCAGCGCTGGCAACGGGTACGGGTTGGAGCGCGGGCCTTCGAACGGATCGCCGCCGACCAGGATCTGGCCGTTGAGGTTGCCGGTGTTGCCCGACAGGCCGCAGATCTTGTCGAACTTGTCCAGGTACGGCTCGATCTCGTCCCAGGTGAACGGGAAGTCGCCGATGGTCATGTCACTTTGCAGGACGCCCGGGGCATACGCCTGGTCGGCGTAGGTCTTGAGCTTGATGTCGGTCGGTGTCGGGCGGATCAGCACGCCGGTCCAGTGCAGGCCCGAACCACCCACGCCCGTGCCGGGCACGAAGGCGCCCCACTGGCGGGTCGGCAAGGCCGTGCCGTTGAGGTTATGGCGAACGGTGAGTGCGCCATCCTTTGGTGTGACCATGATCTTGTTGCGCACGCCGTAGGCGTATTGGTCGGCCGGCTTCGGATAGGCGAAATCGGCGTTGCTGCGGTCTTCACCGCGCTCGAAGGCGCGCACTTTCAAGCCTGCCTGGGCAAGCTCGATGCTCATCAGCGAGCCGGCCCAGCCCAGGCCGACGACGGCGACGTCGACTTCGTCATTGGTAATGTGTGGCATAAGAAACCTTGAATGCTGTAACGCGAAGCGAAAGGATCAACCGCGCTGGCCGGTCAGGCTGACCGGGCCGAGGGGGTACGGGACGTTGTGCTGGGCAACCCATTCCAGGTAGCTGGCCCGGGCACCGGGGAAGCCGATGGCGATCCACGCCTTCATGCCCTTGTTGCCACCGTAGATAGGGTCGGCGAGCCAGCCCTGGCGGGTGTGGTTGAGCAGTTCACCAAAGAACAGCCTGGCCTTGAGGACTTCCTCGCCATGCGCGGCGAAGTCGACCTGGCCGGCTTGCAGTTTCTTCAGCACGTCATCGCGCTTGCCCAGTTCGAGCAGGGCGAAGTGCTGGCCATGGGTGGCCTGGCACCAGCTTTCCAGTGCGGCAATGCCTTTGCGGTAGATCTGCTGCGGGGTATACGGCAGCTGATAGCCAAGCGTGGCCGGCGCATTCAGGTCGAACGGCCCTTCCAGATAGATCTCGCTGCCCAGGTCACCGGCCAGTTGCTGGTCGATGAAGATCGGCACGTTGGTCTCCAGTGCACCAGGGCCACGGCCATCCGCAGGGATCAGGCGATCGCAGGCGGCGAGGATGAAGGTCCATTCCGCCGGGGTGAAGAAGATCGGGGTGTAGCTGTCGAGGCTCGGCGCCGCCATTTCCGCCGCCATCGCGGCACTGAGGCCGTTGACGGTGATGCCCATCGCGGGCAAGGCGATCAGCGACGAAAGCAGGAACTTCCGTCGCGAAGTCGGTTTGGTTAACAACATGCAGGTCTACCTATGGCTAATCACTCAAACCCGTGAAATCCAGGGGACGGCAGGTTGTGCCCTGCTCTACTGCGACGGCTTGGAATGCATTGCAAGCACTCATCCGCGCATACGCATATCAGTTGTCGTACCTCACGGGAAAGGGAATGGTAGCAGCCTATCGATTAGGTAACAAATTATTTCATGGGTCGTGTCAAGGGTACGAGTGTCGCAGGGGCGTGATGTCCTTCAGGTTTCAGGCCCTGTCTGAAAACAGTTGTGGTAGACACTTCGCCGTTGGCTAGACCGGCAATTCCGTGGTGAGCTTGATCTTCTCCATGGGCACTTCGGTTTTCACGTTCTGCACCATGCTCAGGCTTTTCAGGTGGCTGATCTGAAAATCGAAACGGGCCGCATAGCGGCCCGTTATGGCAACGAATCGTCGGCTCACACGCTCATCGCGGGATAGTCGGTATAACCGACCGGACCGTTGGCATAGTCATACTCAGGGCGATGGGCGTTCAATTCAGCGCCGGATTGAAGACGCTCGGCAAGGTCCGGGTTGGCGATGTACATCCGGCCGAATGCAACCGCATCGATCAGCCCGCTGGCGATCAGCTTCTCTGCCTTTTCAGGGGTGTAGCCGCCGGCGGCGACGATGATGCCCGGGTAGATTGCCCGGATAGCCTGGCGGAACTCATTGCGCAGCGACTTGCCCCCCGCCCAATCCGGCTCGGAGATGTGCAGGTAAGCGAGCTTGCGCTTGGCCAATTCCCCTATCAGATAAAGAGCGGCCTCCTCCTGGTCTTCGCCGTTGTCCACGCCATTGAACGGCCCCAACGGGAAGATACGAATTGCCACACGGTCCGCGCTCCAGGCGGCGATGGCGGCATCGACAGCCTCGAGTACGATCCGGGCCCGATTTTCATCGCTGCCGCCATATTCGTCGGTACGGATGTTGGAGCCCGGCGAAAGGAACTGGTGCAGCAGGTAGCCATGAGCCGCATGCAACTCGATCAGATCGAAGCCTGCTTCTCCGGCATTCCGAGCCGCTTGTGCAAAGTCAGCGATGATCTGCTGAATTTCGTCGCGCGTGAGCTCTCGTGGTGTCGAAGTCTCGACTCGGACAACCTCACCCTTTTCATTGCGGATAGAGGTCCGTGTCTGCGCAGCAAGTGGTGAAGGTGCGACGGGCTGTTGATTTCCAGGCTGCAGCGAGCTGTGCGAGACCCGTCCGGTGTGCCACACCTGAACGGCGCTGTGACCACCGTGATCATGAATGCGCTTGTTGACCGATTGCCAACCACGAATTTGCTCCGGGGTATGAATGCCCGGCGCGCCAGAGTAGCCCTTGGCCTGGAACGAGATCTGGGTCGCCTCGCTGATGATCAGGCCTGCGCTGGCACGTTGGCCGTAGTACTCAGCCATCAGCGCCGTTGGGATATCACCTGGCTCGGTGCTGCGCAAACGGGTAAGCGGTGCCATGAAAACCCGATTTCGAAGGGTGAGCGGCCCAATCGCGAGAGGTTGAAAAAGCTGTTGCAGTGACATCGTGAAATCCCCGATCTGTGGGTGCCAATAAATTTCGAATGGGCACCTTACAGAAGCGATTCGGGAATGGGCCGCTACAGTCATGGGCTCATTAGTCCCCGCGTCGCTGACGATCTTGATCCTGAGGGTGGGGAGGTTTTGGTCAATTGTCGCCCCTCATAGGGGAAGCACATTCCCCTTTCCTGTCGATATCCTTCTCATATGTTGCACGCGCGACCAAATCGCCATTCCCTGATTCAAGGAGCATTTCATGACTGCATTATCCGTCCTCGACCTGGTCATGATCGGTCAGGACAAAACCTTTGCCACTGCTCTCGACGAGACCAGACGGCTGGCTCAATACGTCGAGCAGGAGGGCTACACCCGTTACTGGATCGCAGAGCATCATGACCTTCCCGGCATCGGCTCGGCGGCAACTGCGCTGATCATCAGCCAGATTGCTTCAGCCACCCAGACGCTGCGAGTGGGGGCTGGTGGCATCATGCTGCCGAACCACTCACCCCTGGCCATCGCCGAGCAGTTCGGCACGCTGGACACACTGTTCCCCGGGCGTATCGATCTTGGCCTGGGCCGGGCGGCCGGTAGCGCTGGGGCCGCAGTGCAGGCGCTTAGGCGTGGTGCACCCGAGCGTGACTTCGAGCAGGATGTTCTGGAGCTGACTGACTATTTACAGGACAACGGCCAGCGACCTGCTCGAGCGCTCTCCGAGCCACGCGCCGTACCGCTGTGGATTCTGGGATCAAGCCTGATGGGTGCAGACCTGGCGGCTCGCCTCGGCCTCCCCTACTCGTTCGCCTCGCACTTCGCCCCGCGTTATTTACATCAGGCTATCGCCCACTATCGCAAGCATTTCACGCCGTCCAGGTACCTGGCCAAGCCCTACGTGATGATAGGCGTCAACGTGTTTGCTGCGGACACCGACGAGGAAGCGAACTACCTGGCAAGCTCTCATCGCCGCTGGATGCTCGATCTGCACATGGGGCGTCCAGGCCTGCTGCAGAAACCCGTCGAAGGTTTCATGGAAGGCTTGTCAGCGCACGAGCGGGAAATCGTCAATGCGGTACTCGCGTGCACCGTGGCCGGCGAGAAGGCCGTCGTGGGGGATTGGATGCGAGCCCTTGTCCGGGAAACGGGTGCGGATGAGTTGGTGATCGATGCGCGGATCTACGATGTGCAAGCGCGCATGCGCTCTCACGGTTATGCCGCACAAGCGCTTGGTGAGGAACTGGAGATGAACCGATAAAAGTAGGGTCATCCAGATCCGAGCAGTGGATCGAGCAAATAGCTAAGATTCGCCAACAATCAGGGAACGGTATTCCCGCTTACAGTAATCGTCCACACCTACTCCGCTACGGCCCGGAACACCCTATGGAACCCAACCGCCTCGGTGACATCTCCGCTTTTCTTGCCTCGGCCAAAACCGGGAGTTTCACCGCAGCTGCAACGTCGCTGGGCCTGACGCGTTCGGCCGTCGGCAAAAGTATCGTGCGGCTCGAGTCTCGCATGGGCTTGCGTTTGCTCAACCGTACGACCCGCAAACTCAGCCTCACCGATGAAGGTGCGGTGGTCTACGATCGCTGGCGGCAAATCCTCGACGATCTGGAGGAAGTGGACGCGGCCATGGCTCAGCGCAAAAACCAGCCCACCGGGACTTTGCGCCTGACCGCACCACTGTCGTTTGGGCAACGACACATCCTGCCGGTGATCGACCACTTCCTGAAACAATGGCCGGCGCTGCGTGCAGATATCCTGTTCAATGACCGTTTCGTCGACCTGATCGAGGAAGGGATCGACGTCGCTATCCGGATCGGCGGCCTCAAGGATGACTCGCTGATCCTGTCGCGGACCATTGGCTGGCAGCAGTTCGTGACCTGTGCTTCACCGGCTTATCTTGAGCAGCGTGGGATACCTCTGGCGCCAAGGGACCTTGCCGAACACGACACGATTCTGGTTTCTGGTAGCCAGCGCCCTACTCCCTGGCGGTTTCAGACTGACGATGGTCTCTACCTCCATGAAGGTCCGGGGCGTTTGCACATCGACAGTTCAGAAGCGCTGCGGGAAGCGGCACTATCAGGCTTCGGGTTGATCCACCTGCCGACCTACATCACGGGTGAGGACTTGCGGGCAGGAAAGTTGGTAGAAGTGTTGCAGCCCTACCGTGCCGAGCCCGATCCGATTCGCCTGATCTATCCAAGCAAGCGCCATCTCTCGCCACGCACCCGAGCGTTCATTGATTTGTTGGTAGAGCGCTGGTCCGCCGGTGTTCCCTGGGTGTGTGATTGATCGTAACGCTTACAGATAGCTCAGTACTAAAACACAACGCGGACTATGTGAAACCGCTCCCACATAGTCCGCGTCATGTCCTCTCAACCGGCCGGAATCACCAGCGTCAACTCCTGCGCCTTGCGCGCCCGCCACACATTCACCTTCGCCGCATACCCCGCACGCATCTTGCCGCTGATCGCCATCACCTCGTCAGGCCCGGCCACCATCTGCCCGGAGATATCCAGGATCACATCCATCGGCTTGATCCCCGCCTTCGCCGCCGCGCTGCCTGGCGTAACCGCAACCACCCAGGCACCCCTCCCCTTTCAATAAACCGCAAGTGCCCTGTTTATCGGGCTTTGCGCGGAAAGCTAAAGCAAGCATAGGCGTTTTGCTACTACCTGTTTTCTGGCGCCTGAAAACCGCTGTGCAGATCCTCCAGGGCAACATCCACCGCCTGGATGAGCAGGTCCGCATGTTCCTGGGTAAAGGTCAGCAGTGGGCGGATCTTCAGGACGTTTTCCAGCGGGCCGGCAGCACTGATCAGCACGCCGTTCTCGCGCATGCTGTTGACCACCCTGCGCGCCTCCAGGGCTGCCGGCTGGCGGGTCGTGCGATCACTGACCAGTTCGACCCCGAGGAACATCCCGGCACCTCGCACATCGCCGATCAGTTCATGGCGCCCGGCTAGCCGGGACAGGCCCTCAAGCAAGTAACCGCCGATATCGTGGGAACGCTGTTGCAGATTGTCTCCCTGGATAACGTCGAGCACTGCCTTGCCCGCCGCACAGGACACCGGGTTGCCGCCATAGGTATTGAAGTAGCGCATGCTCCGGCCGAAGTGATCGACCACCTCGGAGCGCCCGACGATGCCGGCAATGGGCTGGCCGTTGCCCATGGGCTTGCCGAGGGTGACGATATCGGGGCGCACGTCGTGCCGCGAGAAGCCCCACATGTTCAGGCCGGTGCGGGCAAAGCCCGGCTGGACCTCGTCGGCGATGTACAGCAGGCCTTCTGCCTGGGCCACCTTGATGCCCTCGGCAATGCAACCGGCGGGCCCGGGTAGTACGCCGTCGCTGGAGAAGATACCGTCAAGCAGGATCGCCGCAGGCTTGATGCCATGCGCCTTCATGTCCTCGATCGCCGCCCGCACATCGGCGGCGAACACCGACGACACGTTCTCCGCGCCAAGTCGGTAGGCATCCGGGGGCCGGACGGTGCGCACATGCTCGGGCAAGACGATGCCAGCCCCAAGCGATGGCGAAAGCTCGGCGATATCCCCGGTGACGCCGTGATAGGCGAAGCGCGTGATGATCACCCCGGTACCGCCCGTGTACTGCCGGGCAATCCGCAGCGCCAGGTCATTGGCCTCGCTGCCGGTGCAGGTGAACATGACCCGGTCCAGGTCGCTGCTGAAGGTGTCCAGCAGTTGCTCGGCGTAATCGAGAATGCCTTCCTGCAGGTAGCGGGTGTGAGTATTCAACTGTTTGGACTGCTGGTACATCGCCTCCACCACCCGCGGATGGCAGTGCCCGATGGACGCCACATTGTTGTAGGCATCCAGGTAGCGCCGGCCCTGCTCATCGAAAAGCCAGACATCCTCGCCGCGCACGGTGTGCAGCGGACGCTCGTAGAACAGGCGGTAGGCCGGGCCGAGCAGGCGCTCGCGGCGCTCGATCAGGCGGCGCTCGGTATCCGAGAGCCGCGCTGCGTCATCTGAAGTGAAGCCATTGATCATGCTCATGCGTTCAGCTCCCGGGTGCAGGCTTCGGCAATCCGCTCCTGGATGTCCGATCGTGAAAGAGAGGCCATCGCCCTCAGGTTGGCCCAGGCGCGCTGGGAGTTGCGATGGATGTACTGGCGATTGTCCGGATGCAGTACTGCACGCCAGGAGTTGATGCACAGGGCCAGCGCCAGGCGCGTGGTCAGCAGCTCCGGCAGCAGTTCGATTTCGTCGTGGGTCAAGGGATTGAGCTGGTGATACGCGCCGATCACATCCAGCGCCGGCTCCAGCACATCGCCCTCCTGCCCAAGGTGGTAGGACGCCGCGACCGCCACTTCATTGACCAGCGGCGCCTGCACCATGTCGCCGAAGTCGAGGATATTGCGCAGCACATCGGGATTGTCGGCATCGACGATGATGTTGTGGGGGTTCATGTCGTTATGGATCACCTGCTTGCGCAATAGCGGCATCCTTGGCAGGACTTGCGACTCGAATCGCTCGAGCCCCTGCTCGACCAGATTGCGCCCGTCCTCCTCGGCGATATGGACCAGCAACGGCCGCAGGCGCTCGGCGTGCTGCATGTCCCAGAGCAGGGTATGACCGGCAGCCGGGTGCGCAAAGCCTTCGAGCGCCACGTCGAGACGAGCCAGGGCGCGCCCGATCTCCCGACGCAACGGCTGGCTGGTGTATTTCACGCGGTACAGGGGCAGGCCGTCGACGAAGGACAGCAAGCGGGCCAGCATCCGCTGCCCGTCGATCTCCACCCAGGTTGTGTAGGCCCCGCCTAGCGCCGGATGCACGCGCTGCACCGGCAAGCCCGGATCACGCACCTCGATCCGGCGCATGGCCTGGTTGTGGAAGTCCACGACCTGCGGGTTTTCCAGCGGATGGGAGAGTTTCAACAGCCGGGACGAACCGTCGGGCAGGATCACGCGGAAATTCAGGTCGCGCTCGCCACCCATCCTTTCGAGCTTGCCGCTTAAACCAAAGAACTGCCGGAGCACCGCCTCCGCCTGCAGGTCACTGACCTGGGCGGGTGCGACTTTCAGCAAGCTGTCGTCGATAGCTGAACGTTCATGCGGCATAAATCAGGTTCCTCAGACTCGCAATGAGCGCCCGCGACCCCGCGGGCGCCCGGTATCACTTGTTTACCCAGGCATTGAAGCGTTCTTCCAGGTCCTCACCATGGTCGATCCAGAACTCGGCATCGGTGGCGCGGGCGTTCTGCAGGTTTTCCGGGGCCGTCGGCAGTTTCTCGCCCACCGCCTTGTCGACCAGCCCCATCGCCTGCTTGTTGCTCGGCCCGTAGGGAATGGCTTCGACGAAGTTCTTCTGCTGCACCGGCTCGCTGGCGAAGGCGATAAAGGACTCGGCCAGCTCCTTTTTCTTGCTGCCCTTCACGATTGCCCAGTGGTCGAGATCATAGAGGCTGCCGTTCCACTGCATAGCGAAGGACTGGCCTTCTGTCTGCGCCGAGGTGACACGACCGTTGTACGCCGAGGTCATGACCACATCGCCGGCCGCCAGCCATTGCAGCGGCTGCGCCCCGGAGTCCCACCACTGTACGCTGGACTTGATCTCGTCGAGCTTCCTGAAGGCCCGCTGGATACCGGCTTCGGTGCCGAGCACCTTGTAGACGTCCTGGTTGGCGACACCGTCGGCCAGCAGGGCGAACTCCATGGTGAACTTGGCACCGCGACGCAGGCCACGCTTGCCCGGAAATTTCTTCACATCCCAGAAGTCGGCCCAGCCTTGCGGGACCGAGGCGACCTTTTTCGGGTCGTAGGTGAGCACGGTCGACCAGATGAAAATGCCGACCCCGCAATCACTCACGGCGGCCGGAATGAAATCCTCCTTTTTGCCGATCCGCGACCAGTCCAGGGGTTCGAACAGCCCTTCGCTGCAGCCGCGGATCAGTTCCGGCGATTCGACTTCCACCACATCCCAACTGGTCTTGCCGGTATCGGCCATGACTTTGATCTTGGCCATCTCGCCGTTGTAGTCATCGGCGGTGATGTTGGTGGCGGTTTTCGCGGTGAAGGGTTGGTAGAAGGCCTTTTCCTGGGCCTGGCGGTTGTTGCCGCCAAAGGACACCACGGTGAGTTTTTCTGCGGCGTTCAACGAGCCAGCGAGTGTTCCAAGTATCAGTACCGCTGCGATTTTCTTGTTCATGCGTCTCTCCAGGTGAGCCACGGTTAAGGGGCAGCTTCAAGGGATGGCAGTTTTCTTGTAGTGGCAGCAAACAGATCGAACGTGACGCTTCCTGTCGGCGGAAGTCGGTCAAACCCTCTGCGGGGTGGAGGCATTTAAACACATTAGAGATATGATGCATCATATTTCTCAGGCTATGCTCCTTCCACCAGATGAAAGGGATCGCACCATGACCGACCAACGTACCCTCCTCCTCACCGGCGCCAGCCGCGGTATTGGCCACGCCACGGTGAAACACTTCAATGCCGCCGGATGGCGTGTTTTCACTGCTTCCCGGCAGGACCTGGGCGAAGGCTGCCCGTGGTCCGAAGGGTTGGCGAACCACATTCACCTCGACCTGGGCAATATCGAAGAGGTGCAGGCGCGACTGCCGGAAATACGCGAGAAACTCGGCGGGCGCCTGGATGCGCTGGTGAACAATGCCGGGGTTTCCCCCAAGGGCCGGGATGGCGAGCGCCTCGGGGTGCTCGAGTCGGACTACGCCACCTGGCTCAACGTGTTCAACGTCAACCTGTTCTCCACGGCCCTGCTCGCCCGGGGGTTGTTCGAGGAGTTGAAGACGGCGAAGGGCTCGGTGATCAACGTCACCTCCATTGCCGGCTCCAAGGTCCACCCCTTCGCCGGCGTGGCCTATGCCTGTTCCAAGGCAGCGCTATCGGCGTTGACCCGGGAGATGGCCCATGATTTCGGCGCCCATGGCGTGCGGGTCAATGCCATCGCGCCAGGTGAGATCGATACCTCGATTCTCTCGGCCGGTACCGAGTTGATCGTCGAGCGCTCAATCCCGATGAAACGCATGGGCAAGCCGGAGGAAGTCGCCGCCCTGGTGCACTTTCTCTGTACCCAGGGCGCGTCGTACGTCAACGGCGCGGAGATTCATGTCAATGGTGGGCAACATGTCTGAGTTGATCGATAATCCCGCGCGGACGGAACCTCCGCGCACACGAGCACGCCATGAACTACCCCATCGACAACCTCAAGCACTCCTACCTGGGCAGCGGCATCTACGGCCTGTTGCGTGAAGCGCTGATTACCGGGCGCTTCCAGCCCAACGACCGGCTGCGCATCCGCGACCTGGCCGAGCAACTGGGCACCAGCGTCACGCCGGTGCGCGATGCCATCCTCCAGTTGGCCAAGGAACAGGCGCTGGTGCTGCAGACACCGCGGGATATCCGCGTGCCCATGCTCACCTCGCGGCAATACCTGGAGATCCGCAGCATCCGCCTGGCGCTGGAAGGCCTGGCGGCGGAGACGGCGGCGGCGCTGGTCACGCCGCAGCAGTTGGAACGCCTGGAGGCCTGCATCCGCAACAACCTGGCGGCGATCCAGGACAACAACCTCGCCGCCGCCCTCACCCACAACCATGAATTCCACTACGCATTGACGGAGATTGCCGCCATGCCGGTGCTGTCCGGGCTGCTGGATGGCTTGTGGATGCGTACCGGGCCGTTGATTGCCCGGGCCTACAGCAGCTTCAACGAGCGCATGGCGATCGACCATCACTGGGATGTGCTGGCTGCGCTGAAGAATGGGGATGGAGCGGCGGCTCGTGAGGCTATCTGCGCCGATATCCTCGATGGCAGCCAGAAGATGCTGGAGTATGTGCAGCTGGAGCATGACTGAAGCCTGCCCGCGAAAATGGTGTTGAATTAGCCATCGCAATCGCTGGCAACGCCAGCTCCCACAAGATCCGCGCCGGGCACGAATTCTGCGGTCGACTCAGGAACCTGTGGGAGCCGGCGTTGCCGGCGATGAGGCCATCAGCAACAACAGACTTCTGTTGCTTCCCTACCAGATGCGCTGTTTATACAAGCGCCCTCACCCGCCCCAGGCCGACACTCGTGGCTCCCGCTATCCAGGAGCCACGAAATGCGCGTTATCTACGCCCCGCTGTTTTTCTCCGCCTTCATCGGCACCGCCGTCCTGATCGTCGCCGCAGGCAATAGCTTTGCCTGGCTACTCCCCCTGTTGCTGGCAGCGATTGGTATCAGCACCTTCTGCGAATGGCGCTGGCCCTACCGCCACCTGTGGAATCACAGCCAGGGCGACCGCCTGCGGGACATCCTGCATGCCAGCGTCAACGAATCCCTCAACATCCTCAGCATCGCCGCCATTCCCCTCATCGCCCCCTGGCTCCCCACTCTCGGCATCTGGCCCGGGCACTGGCCGCTGGGTCTGCAATTGCTGCTGGCCATCCCCCTCGCCGACCTTGGCATCACCCTGGTCCACTACGCCAGTCACCGCTCGGCACTGCTCTGGCGCCTGCATGCGGTGCACCACAGCGTCACCCGCATGTACGGCTTCAACGGCCTGATGAAACACCCGCTGCACCAATTGCTGGAAGCACTGGGCGGCACCCTGCCCTTGCTGCTTTGCGGCTTGCCCCAGGACGTCACCGCGCTGCTGGCCTTCAGCATCGCCATCCAGTTGTTGTTGCAGCACAGCAACGTGGACATGCACATCGGCCCGCTGCGCCATGTCTTCGCCTGGGCACCGCTGCATCGCCTGCATCACCTGAAGTATGGCCGTCACGGCGATGTGAATTTCGCCCTGTTCTTTCCGGTCTGGGACCGCTTGTTAGGTACGGCGTTGTACCTGCCGGACTATGAACTGGCGGACGACGACCTGGGCATCGGTGACTGTCCGAATTACCCCGTGGACTATGCGGCGCAACTGCTCCAGCCGTTTCATGGCGCCCAGGCAACCCACCCGCCAGCCGTTGTGCCCGCCGGACTGCGCGATGCGCTAGCCGAGTACGCGAAGGTCTAGATGGCGCAGGTTGCGGTCGGCGCGGATGCCGAAGTGCTGGCGGATGCTACGCGACAGGTGGGCGGAGTCGGAAAAGCCTGCGGTCGCCGCAGCATCGGTCAGGCTGTAGCCGGACAGCGCCAGTTGCAGGGCGAAGCGCAGGCGCTGCCAGAGCACCAGGCGGCGCACGGAAAGGCCCAGTTCGCCGCTGAACAGGCGTTCCAGCTGGCTGAGGGATAGCGCGGCTGCGCTGGCGATCTCGGCGGCGGATAGCGCGTCGGCGTCGAGTTGACGGATGCGTTGCAGGGCCTTGGACAGGCGGGGTTGCAAGGGGCGGCGTGGCATTGCGGACAGTGCTGCGATCAGCTGTTCGCTATCCGGGTTCGTTTGCGCACAGAGCTGGCGTAATTCGGGCAGGTCGAAGGCCAGTGGCTCGGCGTACAGGGTCAGGGTGGGTTGGCCGGTCGCAATGATTGCGTGGGACTGGCCGGAGGCGATGGACAGCACCGGGCCACGCGCCGGGACGCCGTCGATCAGTGCCTCGACTTCGCCGGTGGAGGCGATCAGCAGTTGGTGCGGATAGTGGGCGTGGATTCCGGTCTCGCCTGCCTTGCCGGCGATCAGGCAGTAGTCGGTGGCCAGCCAGAGCTGACCTTGCCAGGGTTGGGGCATGGGGGCTCCG
>NZ_MKZO01000021.1 GCF_001941965.1 Pseudomonas putida
CCAGCTTCTTCATGCGATACAACCGAGTCAGGCTCCACAGCCACAACAATTACTTGTCGCCGATAGCTATGGAGCAGCAGGCGGCCTGATCACCGTAATCGGTGTCCGGAAAAACTTGACCAGAACAGCTTGCCAGCGATGAGGCCGGCACAGACCACGCAAATCCCCTAGAATGCCGGCTGCCCTCCCCCAGCCAAGGCCCCCGCATGCTGCAGATCCGCCCGATGACCGCCGCCGACTTCGACCGTTTCTGGCCCACCTTCCAGGCCATCGTCGCGGCCCGGGAAACCTACGCCTACGACCCGGCCATGACCCAGGAACAGGCCCGCCATCTCTGGCTCGACCTCCCCGTGCACACGATGGTTGCCGAAGAAAACGGCGAGATCCTCGGCGCCTACTACCTCAAGGCCAACGCCGCCGGCCCCGGCAGCCATGTCGGCAACTGCGGCTACATGGTCAGCGAAAATGCCCGCGGTCGCGGCATCGCCCGGCAGATGTGCGAACACTCCCAGCAACTGGCCCGCGCCTCGGGCTTTCTCGCCCTGCAATTCAACTCGGTGGTGTCGACCAACGAAGTAGCCGTCGCCCTCTGGACCAAGCTCGGCTTCGAGACGGTCGGGCGCCTGCCCAAGGCCTACCGCCACGCCCGCGTGGGCCTGGTCGACTGCCTGGTGATGTACAAGTGGCTGGGCGAGCCCGAGCAGCCGAAACTGATCGGCCGCAAGAATATCGAAGCCGTGGTCTCGCGGCGTCGCGGTCGCTGATGGAACACCGCCATCTGCGTGACGCCTTCGCCGGCCTGCCGCTGTTCTTCGCCGTCGCCGAGGAGCGCAGCTTCACCAGGGCCGCCGCACGCCTCGGCCTGTCGCAGACCGCCGTCAGCCATGGCATCCGCAACCTTGAAGCGCGCCTGGGCGTACGTCTGCTGTCGCGCAACTCGCGCAGCGTGGTGCCGACCGAAGCCGGCGAGCGCCTGCTGCTGCAGGTGGCGCCGCAGATGGCGCAGATCGACGCCGAACTCCAGGCCCTCGACGAACTGCGCGATACACCCACCGGCAGCATCCGCATCACCGCCTCGGACCACGCCGTGCAATCGGTGCTGATGGGCAAGCTCAAGCGCTTCCTGCCGCACTACCCGGGAATCAAGGTGGAGATCTCCATCGACAACGCCCTGGTGGACATTGCCGCCGAGCGCTTCGATGCCGGGGTGCGCCTGGGCGAATCCCTGGCCCAGGACATGATCGCCGTACGCATCGCCCCGGACCTGCGCTTCGCCCTGGTCGCGACCAGGGCCTACCTCGCCCGGCATCCCGCTCCTGAGCATCCGCAGGACCTGACCCGGCACAACTGCATCAATATCCGCCTGTCCACCCATGGCAACCTCTGGGCCTGGGAATTCGAACGCGATGGCAAGGAACTGGCGGTGCGGGTTGATGGCCAACTCACCTTCAACCGCGCCACCGACTGCGTCGAAGCGGCGGTGGCCGGCCTCGGCCTGGCCTACGTACCGGAGGAGATGGCCGATCCCTGGCTGCGCTCCGGCCACCTGGTGCGCCTGCTGGAAGACTGGTGCCCGGCGTGGCCGGGCCTGCACCTCTACTACCCAAGCCGGCGCCAGCCATCGGGGGCCATGAGCCTGCTGATCGCCGCCCTGCGCCTGGAGACCGACTGATGGCCCGGGAACGTTACGGTGAACTGCTCGCCCTGCTGGCCGTGGCCCGCGAACGCAACTTCACCCGGGCGGCGGCGCAACTGGGCATGTCCCAGTCGATGCTCAGCTACACCATCCGCGAGATGGAAAAGCGCCTGGACATCCGCCTGCTCACCCGCACCACCCGCAGCGTGTCCCTGACCGAAGCCGGCGAGCGCCTTCTTGAGGCGGTAGGCCCGCGTCTGGCGAACATCGCCGAAGAACTGCGCGCAGTCAGCGAGCTGGGCGACAGCCCCGGTGGCACCCTGCGTTTCACCGCCAGCGACCACGCCATCGACACCCTGCTCTGGCCGAAACTGGCACCCCTGCTGCAACGCTACCCGCGCCTGCAGGTAGAGATGCATTCGGACTACGCCTTCACCGATATCGTCCAGGGCCGCTATGACTTCGGCGTACGCCTCGGGGACGGTCTGGCGAAGGATATCCAGGCGGTGCGCATCGGTCCGGACTTCCGCCTGGCCATCGTTGCTGCACCGGCTTACCTGGCCGAGCGCGGGGTGGCGCTGACCCCGGAAGAGCTGATGAACCACGACTGCATCAACCTGCGCCTGCCAACCATGGGCAACCTGTACGCCTGGGAACTGAAACGGGGCGAGCGGGAGCTGAACGTGCGGGTCAACGGGCGGCTGGTGTTCAACGGGATCTACCAGGTGATGAATGCAGCGCTGGATGGGCACGGGCTGGCCTATGTGCCCGAGGGCATGGCCCGCCCGCACCTCGACAGCGGGCGGCTGCTGCCGGTACTGGAAGACTGGTGGCGGGAGTTTCCGGGGTTTCATCTGTACTACTCCAACCAGCGCGAGGTGTCGCGGGCGATGTGCCTGGTGATCGATGAACTGCGCCTGACCTGAGCACCAGGTTCAGGCCGTCGTGTCGACCCGACCCACCGAAACCCCCGGGGCCTGGCTCATCAACTGGATCAATTGCGCATGCAGGGCGAGCAGTTGCGCATTGGCGGCCGAGACAGTAGTGCGCTGGGCAGACAACGCCGCCGAGGCAGAGGGATTTTCCGCCGCCTCGGCGGCAAGCCGATCAAGCTTCTGCTGCTCTTGCTGCAAGCGTTTTTGCGCCTCCTGGATCAGTTCCCGAGTACGCCGCAGGAGATCCTGCTGGTTTTCCTTGCCCTGTTCCAGCGCAAACAGGGTTCCCATGGCATCCGATCCTTGTCTATCGAGCTCGGAAGCCTCCTTGTCCAGCGGCTTCATCGGGGTCTGCATCCGAAGCACTGCTTTGTCGGTGTTCGCCTGTAGCCCCGTCACCCGCACTACCAAATCAGCCATGTTTTCCTCCACTCGCAATAGCTGTTGAATTCAGGTCAGGCTAACAGGCCAGTCTTCGGCGATTCGTTCTCCCCAGAAATGGACCGGCACACGCGTCTACCCCAGATCACTCACCACGCGCCCAATCCCCTCGACCACCTGCCTCGCGCCTTGCTGGATCTCCAGCATGGTGCTGCCGGCCTGCTCGGCCAGGGCCTGAACCTGGTCGGTGTGGGCACGGCTGGACTCGATGCCGCGGGTCGCGGCATCGGTCAGGGTGCGGTTCTGCTTGACCACATCGAAGATTTCCGCGGTCGCCTCGGTGGTACGTGCGGCCAACCGGCGGACCTCATCGGCCACTACCGCAAAGCCCCTGCCCTGTCCGCCAGCACGCGCCGCCTCGATCGCCGCATTGAGCGCCAGCAGGTTGGTCTGGGTGGCGATCGCACCAATGGTCTCGACGATCGACGCGATCAGCCGCGACTGGTTTTCCAGAGCGCCCATGCTCTCGGTCAATGCCTGCATTTGACCGGCGATATCGCGCATCGCCGTGGCCGCTTCACCGACCACGCCCATGCCACGCCGCGCGTGTTGGTCGGTGACCCGGGCGACATCAAAGGCCAGCCCGGCGGCCTGCTTGACCAGATCGGCCTTCTCGACCTGCGCCGTGACGGTGTTGGCGAACTTGGCGACCTTGTAGACCTTGCCGGACGCATCCTTGATCGGGTTGTAGGTCGCCTCCAGCCAAACCACCTCACCGCGGCTGTCCAGGCGCTGGAACCGTCCCGCGATGAACTGGCCGCGCTTGAGCGCCCGCCAGAACTCGGTGTACTCCAGCGAAGCGGCGTCCTCGGCCCGACAAAACATCCGGTGATGCTTGCCCAGGATCGAGGTAAGGCCGTAGCCCATGGCCTGCAGGAAAGGGTCGTTGGCATCCAGCACGGTGCCCTCAAGGTTGAACTGAATGATCGCCGTCGAACGGTTCAGGGCCTGGAACATCTCCAGCCCGTCCCGCTCCTGGCGGCTTGGCACCGGCCAGGCAGAGCCGTAGCCCCGGCAACCGCCATGGCCATCGCACAGCCAGTACAGGCCCAGCATCACCGAACGCCCATCGGTCCCGCGGCAGCGCCAGCGGGTGGCGGTCTGCGGCTGCGCCGACCACTCGGCGCCAGGCTCCAGCAACTCGCCCGGACGCATGCCGAGCAGCCGCGTCGAGGGGCGCCCGAGGGCCTCGGCGCACACCTGGTTGACCGCACAGATCTGCCCTCGCTCATCCAGGGCGATACTGGCCAGGCCCTGTCCGAGACAGGCGAGCGATCCCTGAAGCGCTTGCAACTCCTGCTGGCAGGCCCGCAGGTCCTGCTGGCAACGACGGTTGAACATGGCTGACTCCATTTACTGACGGGAATGACTGTCCCGGGTGCCCGGATGCACCCTGTTCTTGCCGGCGCGCTTGGCCTTGTACAGGTTGCGATCGGCATGAATGAGAATCTCGGAAAGGTCCTGGTCCCGGGCAAAGGGCACCAGGCCGGCGCTGAAGGTGAACGGCACCGGTGCTCCGCGACACTCGCGCACGCCTTCCAGCAACTGCTGCGCCAATGCCCGGGCCTTGCGCGGGTCACGGGCATCGATGATGACGCCGAACTCCTCGCCGCCCAGTCGTCCCACGCAATGCCCGACGGCCATGGCCTTCAGCCGATCGGCCAGCATCCGCAGGACGTCATCGCCGACAGCATGGCCGAAGCGGTCGTTGATGCTCTTGAAGTCGTCCACATCGATCATCATGAAAAACCCGCCGGTGCCCGACGCGACGCAGCGTTCCAGGCGCGCCATCAGCGCCCGACGGTTGTATAGCGAGGTGAGGTCGTCGGTCTCCGACAAGGTGCGGTAGTGCCGCTCGATATCCAGGGTGTTCTTCAGGGCCCGGATATAGGTGCGGCTGTTGATCCAGCCCAGGCTGATGGAGCACACCACGAACAGGCCCAGGAAATACAGGTCGTCGGGTTCACCGTTCACATAGGGGCCGATCACGATCCAGGTCAGCACCGCCACGACCAGGTAATCCCAGGCCCCGCGAATCAGCAGCGATGCACCGACGACCGCCAGCACCGTCAGCGGCAGGGAGAAGCGCTGATGCAACAGCGGGTATTCGATGAAGATCAGCTTGAAGCCGACCATCACCACCAGCACGAAGGCCAGCCCGGAGAAGCGCCAGATCCGGTCGGACGCGGTAAAGGTCTGCAACAGGGCCAGCGCCCCGGAAACCAGCAGCGGCCCCCAGGCGGCCGGGCCGGCTGCCCGCTCGAACAGCACCACATGGATCAGCATCCAGGTGGCCAGCACCAGCATCTGGGCAGCGATAACGCCTTCGCGAAGCAGCAGCCGGATGCGCTGTCCCTGACTAGCCGACACGTCCGGCGCCTGGCTTGAACACTTCGGTTTCCTTGACATCCGCCCCTAGCTCCATACTGACCCGCGCAACCGCAAAATTGATCGCCATGGTGTGCCTGACCAGCTCGGCAAACATCGGCCGCATTTCCACCGTGTTACCGCAGCAGCGGAAGTAGCCCTTCGTCTCTCCCTCGCGGACCAGGCGCATGACATGGGTTCGCGACACATACAGGCGCGACGACAGCTCGGCATAGGTCGAGACCTTGTAGCCACCATTGGCCGGGCGGTGCCTGAGAGCATCCAGGTACAGCGCCAGCATCGGCAGGTGACCACCATCCTTGTTCATGATCCACTTGGCACCCGGCAGCAGGCTGTCGAGAAGAATGTCGGCATCGAGGAACTGCACCAGGCCGGTGAAAAACCGCCGCAGCAACGTGGCCGCGTCATTGGCCCTGCCGTACGCGCCGCCGCCCGGCGTCAGCAGGCAACCAGGCAGCAGATAGGCTTTGATAAGCCGTGCGGCTTCCTCGACGGCGAAGCGGGTCGGGCGGTAGATACGCAACCGGGCATCTTCGGGATGCACACTCACATGCATGTAGCCGGTGATGATAAAGAACGAGAAATAGGACTCCAGGCTGTTGCGCGACAGGTACCCTCGCCGCAGACAAAACTCCCTGACCTGGGAAAGCGGCGTCAGTGGATCGCGGTAATGAAACGCAAACAGCGACAGGACCACCATGAAGCGGTCGTACTTCAACAGGCTCTTGTAAAAGAATGGTTTGCGCTGGTAGTCATCGAGCATCAACTCCAGATGAAGGGTTATGGCTTCGTCGATTTCACCTTTGTAGAAGTCGCCGACGGTGTGTTGCAGACAATCCAGCAGTTCGGCTCGCGTCATCGAATTTCAGGCTACCTGGAATGAATAGCATCATGTGGCCATTACCTATCGCTGCCGATTATAAGGACTCCGGTGCCGGGGTTCGGATCACCCCAAAAATGTTTCAGCACGGGGGATTGATCAATCCCATCGCTAGCACCTAGCGAAGCGGTCCGGTCATCCTTCATGCATCCCTGTGCTAGCGTTTCCCGACGGGCTCACGCACCGAAGCGCACGGCTGCCTATAAAAAGCCCGATCAGACAACCGACCGAAAAGACTGGTGATCCCATGGACCTGCGAATCAATCAACAGACCTACCAGGTCGACGCCGATGCGGACACGCCCCTGCTCTGGGTGCTGCGCGACGACCTCGGCCTGACCGGGACCAAGTACGGCTGCGGCCTGGCCCAGTGCGGCGCCTGCTCGGTGCTGGTGGATGGCAATGTGGTGCGTTCCTGCGTGACCCCGGTGGCCGGCGTGGTGGGCCGCGAAATCACCACCATCGAGGCCGTCGAGGCCGATGACGTCGGCAAGCGCGTGGTCGAGGCCTGGGTCAAGCATCAGGTTGCCCAGTGCGGCTATTGCCAGTCCGGTCAGGTGATGGCCGCCACCGCCCTGCTCAAGCACAACGCCCGCCCCAACGACGGCGAGATCGAAGCGGCCATGGTCAACCTGTGCCGCTGCGGCACCTACAACGCCATCCGCAGCGCCGTCCACGAAGTGGCCAACAACGAGGGGGCTGCCTGATGAGCACTGAACAGCTGCCCCTCGGCGAGCCGGTCAACCTGTCGCGGCGCCGTTTCCTGCTCGCCAGTGCCGGCGCTGCGGCCGGCGCCCTGGTCATTGGCTGCGGCCTGCCCCTGGGCATCAGCCGCGTCGAAGCCGCCGAGACTGCGGCGCCCGGCATCAAAGTCCCGGCCCTGCTGGAAATCCGCCCCGACGGCCGCGTGCGCCTGCTTTGTTCGTTCATGGAAGGCGGCCAGGGCATCTACACCGCCATGGCGCAGATCGTCGGCGAGGAACTGGATGTCGACCCCGCCCACTTCATCGTCGAAGCCGCGCCGGCCGGCCCGGCCTTCGTGGTGATGGACAACGGCCTGCGCATCACCGGCGGCAGCATGTCGGTGCGCACCAGCTACCCGACCATGCGCAAGCTCGGCGCCCTGACCCGGGCCATGTTGCTGCAGGCAGCCAGCGAACGATTGAAGGTGCCGGTCAGCGAACTGACCACCGAGCCCGGCCGGGTGATCCACGCCTCGTCCGGCCGCTCCCTCGGCTACGGCGAACTGGCCGAACGGGCGATGGACCTGCCGGTCCCGAACGCCGACAGCGTGCCGCTGCGCGACCCGAGCCAGTTCCGCTGGATCGGCAAGCCGGTACAGCGCGTCGATGCCTACGACAAGTCCACCGGCAAGGCCGTGTACAGCATCGATATCAAGGTCGAGGGCATGCTCCATGCCGCCGTGCAGCACGCGCCGCGCCTGGGCATGACGGTCGGCAGCGTACGCAACGAAGACCAGGTCAAGGCCATGAAGGGCGTGCATTCCGTGCACCGTCTGCCGGGCGCCATGGCGGTGGTCGCCGAACGCTGGTGGCACGCCAAGCGTGCGGCCGAAGCCTTGCAGGTGGACTGGCAGGAAGCCGGCCCCGACTCGAAACTACGGCCCATGCCGGCGGACTTCTCCAGCGACGGCCATCGCGAGCGCCTGGCTGCAGAAACCGGCCCGGGCCGCGAAGCGGAGAAGGAAGGTGATTTCGCCAGCGCCTGGAGCAAGGCGACCACCAAGGTCGAAGCCACCTACCACAACCAGTACCTCAACCACGCCCAGCTCGAACCGCCGTCGGCCACCGCCCGCTTCAACCCGGACGGCACGCTGGAAGTGTGGCTGCCGAACCAGGCGCCGGACATGTTCCGCGCCGATATCGCCAAGCGCACCGGCCTCGATCCGGAAAAGATCAGCCTGCATTCGCCGCTGCTCGGCGGCTTCTTCGGGCGCCACTTCCTCTACGAAAGCGCCAACCCGTACCCCCAGGCCATCGAACTGGCCAAGGCCACCGGGCGCCCGATCAAGCTGATCTGGAGCCGCGAGGAAGAGTTCGTCCGTGATGCCCTGCGGCCCATGGCCGTGGTCAGGTTCCGCGCCGCGCTGGACCAGGACGGTTTGCCCGTGGCCCTGGAAGCAGTCAGCGCCACCGAAGGCCCCACCGAAGCCATCGCCGGCAAGCAAGGGGAAAAAATCGACAACACGGCCGTCGAGGGCCTGGCCGGCAAGGCCTACGCCATCGCCAACCGGCGTATCGCCCAGAACTACGTGAAAGGCCCGGCGATGCTGGGTTACTGGCGTTCGGTGGGCAACTCGCTGAACGACTTCTTCTACGAAGCCTTCCTCGACGAGCTGGCCGACCAGGGCAAGCACGACCCCTTCGACCTGCGCTTGAAACTGCTGCGCGACAACCCGCGCCTGACCACCCTGCTCAAGGCCGTGGGCGAGTTGTCCGGCGGTTGGAAACGCGGCCCGTATATCGCCGAAGACGGCACCCGTCGCGCCCGTGGCGTGGCCATGGCCTCGCCGTTCGGCTCGGAAGCGGCGGTGATCGCCGAGGTGTCCATCGAGCACGGCCAGGTCAAGGTCCACGAGATCTGGCAGGCGATTGACCCGGGCAGCATCGTCAACCCGGCGATCATCGACGCCCAGGTCAATGGCGCAGTGGCCCTGGGGTTGTCCCAGGCGCTGGTGGAGGAAGCCGTGTATATCGACGGCAAGCCACGGGCACGCAACTACGACCTGTACCCGATCCTGCCCCCGGCGCGCATGGCCCGGGTGCATGTGAAGATCATCGAAAGCGGCGCGAAGATGGGCGGCATCGGCGAACCACCGCTGCCGGCCACGGCGCCGGCGGTGGCCAATGCCGTGGCGCACCTGACCGGCCAGCGCATTCGCAGCATGCCGCTGTCACGCTACAACTTCAGCTAAGGGGCCGTCGATGACTGTGAAACGACTGGGCCTGCTGGTCCTGCTGTGCGTTGCTGTGCTGGGCTGGTACGTCACCCGCACCCCCGCCTCGCCTTTTGTGGCGCAGGCGGACGACGGGGCGGATGAGCAACTTATCAAGCGCGGCGAATATGTCGCCCGTCTCAGTGACTGCGTGGCCTGCCACAGCCTGCCGGAGGGGCGTCCCTTTGCCGGTGGTCTGAAGATGGACACGCCACTGGGGGCGATCTACGCCACCAATATCACCCCGGACCGCGAGCACGGTATCGGCACCTACAGCCTCGCCGACTTCGACCGCGCCGTGCGCCATGGCGTGCGGCCGGATGGCGGGCGGCTGTATCCGGCGATGCCCTACCCGTCCTACGCCAGGCTTAGCGATGAGGACGTGCGGGCGCTGTATGCCTTCTTCAGCAAGGGCGTGGCGCCGGTTGCCGAGGCGAACAAGCCGGGCGAGATTCCCTGGCCGTTGAACCTGCGCTGGCCGATCGCGCTGTGGAACGGGCTGTTCAGTCACTCCGCGCCCCATGCCGATAATGCGGGCAAGGACGCGCTATGGAATCGCGGCGCCTACATCGTCGAAGGTCCTGGCCACTGTGGCAGTTGCCATACGCCACGGGGCCTGGCCTTCAACGAAAAGGCCCTGGACGGCAGCAAGCACGCCTACCTCTCCGGCGCCCTGCTGGATGGCTGGTATGCGCCAAGCCTGCGCGACGACCCGAATACCGGGCTGGGGCGCTGGAGCGAAGCGGAGATCGCGCAGTTCCTCAAGACCGGGCGTAACAAACATGCGGTGGTGTTCGGCTCGATGACCGAGGCGTTCAACAACTCCACGCAGTTCATGACCGATGACGACCTCGCCTCGATTGCCCGCTATCTCAAGTCGCTGCCGGGTGATCCGCAGCGCGATGGGCCGGCATGGCAGTACCAGGCGGCGCAGGCCGATGCGCCGGGCGCGCATACCTATGCGACCCGCTGTGCGTCCTGCCATGGTCTCGACGGGCGTGGGCAAAGCGAATGGATGCCACCGCTGGCGGGGGCTTCTTCGTCAATGGCCCATGAGAATGCGTCGAGCATCAACATCACCTTGAATGGTGCGCAGCGGGTGGTGGCGGCCGGGGTGCCGGATGCCTACCGGATGCCGGCGTTCAGGGAGCAGTTGTCGGATCGGGAGATTGCCGAGGTGTTGAGTTTCGTCAGGACGCAATGGGGGAATCAGGGCGGTGCTGTGGATGTAAAGGATGTTGGAAAGCTGCGCGAGCGCACCGACCCGGCGAGTGCCAGCCCGATCGTGCTGCGCATGCGCTGATCCCGGGACACCGCAATCCCCTGTAGGAGCTGGCTTGCCTGCGATGGACCGCAAAGCGGTCCCAAACCATCCAGCACGAGTTGTGGTCATATGAAGTTGTGGATTCAGCGCCTGGTCGATTGTGGTTTTCCAGATACCCCGGCGTGGCAGGTTTTGGGACCGCTTCGCGGTCCATCGCAGGCAAGCCAGCTCCTACAGGGATCGCGGCCAGCCTGAACGTCATATCAACAGAGGCCCACCCCATGGAAAGCATCGACCTCCTGGTCCTGCGCACCGCCCACGACTGGCTCACCTCGGGCCAGCGCACCCTGCTGGCCACGGTGGTCCGCACCTGGGGCTCTTCCCCGCGCCCGGTCGGCTCGATGATGGCCCTGCGCGGCGATGGCCGGGTCATCGGCAGTGTTTCCGGTGGCTGTATCGAGGACGATTTGATCCATCGCTACACCACCGCTTATGAAGGTCCCGGACTACCCAACGGTTTGCCGCGCCTGGTGCGCTACGGCATCGACGCCGACGAAGCCCACCGCTTTGGCCTGCCCTGCGGCGGAACGCTGGAAATCGTCCTCGAATTTGCGCCCTGCGCCGACAGCCTGGGCCAGCTTCTCCAGCATCTCGACAACGGCCACCTGGTGCGCCGCAGCCTTGATCTCGCTAGCGGCCGGGTCTCGCTTCGAACCACGCTCAACCCTGAACAGTTCGCCTTCGATGGCGAACGCATGCTCACCACCCTCGGCCCCGGCTACCGCATGTTGCTGATCGGTGCCGGTGCCCTCGCCGAATACCTGGCGACCATGGCGCAGTTCAACGGCTTCAAGGTCAGCGTCTGCGACCCGCGCCCGGAGTACATGGAGGCCTGGAGTCTTGACGGTGTCGAGCAATTGGTCGGTATGCCCGACGATATCGTCCGCGCCTTCGCTCCCGATTTGCGCACCTGCATCATAGCCCTCAGCCACGACCCCAAACTGGATGACCTGGCGCTGCTGGAGGCCCTGCACAGCCCGGCGTTCTATATCGGCGCGATCGGGTCGCGGCGTAACAGCCAGAGCCGGCGCGAGCGGTTGATCGAGCATTTTGGGGAGACGGAGGCGTCGTTACAGCGGCTGCATGGGCCGATCGGAATCTATATCGGCAGCAAGACCCCGGCGGAGATTGCGGTGAGTGTGATGGCGGAGGTGCTGGCAGAGAAGAATGCGGTGGTGTTGCCAACGGAGTTTTCCGTGGTCAAGGCCAAGCAGGCGCAGGAGTGCGACCTGCACCTGGCCGGGATTTAAGGGCGCCTGAACAGCACCCTCAACCCATCAGCTTCTCCACCGTCAGCGGAAAGTCCCTCACCCGCCTCCCGGTGGCATGAAACACCGCGTTGGCCACCGCCGCCGCCACGCCGACCACGCCGATTTCACCCACGCCCTTTGACCCGAGTTCATTGACGATATCGTCCGGCTCGTCGACGAAGATCACCTCGATCTCGCCAATATCGGCGTTCACCGGGATGTGGTACTCGGCAAGGTTGTGGTTCATGTAGCGGCCCAATCGATGATCGATCTGCGTCTCTTCGTGCAGGGCCATTCCCAGCCCCCAGACCACGCCGCCGAGGATCTGGCTGCGCGCGGTCTTGGGATTGATCACCCGCCCCGCCGCCACCGCGCTCACCACCCGGCTGACGCGCAAGGTGCCCAGGGCTTCATCGATCCGCACCTCGACGAACACCGCAGAATGGGTTGCGCTAGCGAAGCCCTGGCGCCTGGCCGACGGCTCGGCGTCGACCCGCGCTTCCAGGTCCTCCAGCGGATACCCTCGGCCATTGACCTGCAACTGCCCGTCACGAACGATGAACGCCTCGGCTTCCAGCGCCGCCAACTCCGGATAGCGCCCCTTGGCCCAGGCCACCAGCTTGCCGCGCAGCGCCTGGCATGCCTGCCGCACCGCCGAACCTACCGACGACACAGTAAATGAACCGCCCTGCAACGGCGCCGTCGGCAGGCTGCTGTCGCCAAGCTGGAAGGTCACGTCGGCCAGTTCGGCGGCAAAGGCATCGGCGGCGATCTGGGTCATCACCGTATAGGTCCCGGTGCCGATATCGGTGGTCGCGCTGCTCACCCACAGATGTCCATCCCGGTCCAGTCGCGCACGGGCGCTGGCCTTCATCTGCATGGCTTCCCAGACGCCGCCGGCCATGCCCCAGCCAATCAGCTCGCCCTGCTCCTGCATGCTCCGCGGTTTCGGATCGCGACTGTGCCAGCCAAAGCGCAAGGCACCCCGGGCATAGCAGTCGAGCAGCGCCTTGCTGGAATACGGCTTGCCCTCGTTGCCATTGCTGTCGGCGAAATTGACCCGGCGCAGCTCCACCGGGTCCATCGCCAGTGCGCAGGCCAGCTCGTCCATGGCGCACTCCAGGGCGATCACCCCGGAAGCCGCACCCGGCGCGCGCATATCCAGCGGCGTGTAGACGTCCAGCGGTACCAGGCGGTAACCCATGGCAACGTTGTCGCAGCGGTACAGCATCCCCGACCACTCCACCAGATGCTCGGTGAAATCCTCGAAGCGCGAGGTCTGCCCGGTCGCCTCGTGGGAGATCGCCAGCAGTCCGCCTTGCGGGTCCGCACCGAGCTGCATGCGCTGCACGGTGCGCGGACGATAACCGAAGGTGAACATCTGCTGGCGGGTCAGGGTGACCCGCACGGAGCGCTGCAACAGCAGCGCCGCCATCACCGCCAGGGTCAACTGGTACTGCGGGCGCAAGCCGGAGCCGAAGGCGCCGCCGACATAGGCCGCGCACACCCGCACCTTGTCCTTGGGCAGGTCGAAGACCTTGTGCAGGTAGTCCTGACTGTTCTGGGTACCTTGGGTCTTGTCGTGGACCTGGAGGCTGCCGTCCGCGTTGTAGATCACCGTCGAGGCGTGGGGCTCCATCGGGTTGTGGTGCTCGATCGGCGTGCTGTAGGTGGCATCGACCTTGTACGCTGCGGACTCGAAGGCTTTGGCGAAGTCGCCCCGGGGCTTGGGCAGTTCTGCCGGGGCAGCGTGGGCCTTGGGCAGATCGGCGAGCAGATCGGTCTGGTGTGGCTCCTCGTCGATCTCGATCCTGACCAGCGAACCGGCGTGGCGCGCCAGTTCCAGGCTCTCGGCGACCACCAGCGCCAACGGCTGGCCGCTGTACAGCACGCGATCATTGAACAGCGGACGAAAAGGTTTGCCGTCGGCGGAGTCGGCGTCCTCATAGGACTCGTCGTCCCCGGCCATCCTCGGTCGGTTCAGATGGTGCAGCACCGCGACCACGCCGGGCACCGCCAGCGCCGCGTCGCAATCGATGCGGCGAATCCGGCCGCGGGCGACATTGCCGCTGACCACGCTGCCAAAGAGCAAGCCCTGCTCGGGGTACTCGCCGGCGTAGCGGGCGCTGCCGGTGACCTTGGCCGGGCCGTCCACCCGGTCCAGTGGCTGGCCGCTCAGGGGACTGTTCATGGCTGCTCCTCCGCGGCCTGTGCCTGGCTCAGCGCACGAATGATGGCGTTCTTCGCCAGGGTGATCTTGAAGGCGTTGTGCTCCAGCGGGCGGGCATCGCGCAACAGTTGGTCGGCGAAGTCGGCCCAGGTGTCGCGGCTGGCGGGGCGACCGTGCATCGACTGCTCCAGCTCGGCCTCGCGCCAGGGTTTGTGCGCCACGCCGCCAAGGGCCACGCGCAATTCGGCGATGCGGTTGTCGTCCGTCAGTGCCAGGCCGGCTGCCACCGATACCAGGGCAAAGGCATAGGACGCCCGGTCACGGATCTTCAGATAACGGCAGCGCGCGACGAAGCGGGGCTGCGGCAGTTCGATGGCGACGATCAGCTCGTCCTGTGCGAGACCGTTGTCCTGTTCGGGAGTGGTGCCTGGCAGGCGATGGAAGTCGGCGAAGGGTATCGCCCGCTCGCCCTGCTTGCCGTGCACCAGCACCCGCGCGTCCAGTGCCGCCAGGGCCACGCACAGATCCGATGGATGCACCGCCACGCACTGCTCGCTGGCGCCGAGGATCGCGTGCTGGCGATTCAGCCCGTCCCGCGCCGGACAGCCGCTGCCGGGGTGGCGTTTATTGCAGGGCACTGCCGGGTCGTAGAAGTAATGGCAGCGGGTGCGCTGCAACAGGTTGCCGCCCGTGCTGGCCATATTGCGCAACTGCGGCGAGGCCCCGGCCAGGATCGCCTGGCTCAGCAACGGATAGCGCGCCTCCACTTCCGGGTGCCAGGCCAGCTCGGCGTTGCTCACCAGGGCGCCGATGCGCAAGCCGCCGAGGGGCGTGGCGCGCACCTCGCCCAGGGGCAGGCCGGTGATATCGATCACCCGTGAGGGGCGCTCGACGTTCTCTTTCATCAGGTCGAGCAGATTGGTCCCGCCGGCGATGAAGCGTGCGTCCGGTCCGGCCTGCTGCACGGCCTGTTCGATGCTGTCGGGCTTGCTGTAGGCGAAGGGCATCATAGGCGTGGTCCTCCCATGTGCGGCAGTGCTTCTTCCACCGCCGCGACGATATTGCTGTACGCACCGCAGCGGCACAGGTTGCCGCTCATGGCCTCCTGGATCTGCGCCCGCGACGTCGCCCTGCCCTCACGGGCCAGGCCCACGGCGGAACAGATCTGGCCGGGGGTGCAGTAGCCGCACTGGAAGGCGTCGTGGGTGATGAACGCCTGTTGCAGCGGGTGCAGGCGGTCGCCGTCGGCGAGGCCTTCGATGGTGGTCAGTTCGTCGCCGTCGCACATGACCGCCAGGGTCAGGCAGGCGTTCACCCGGCGGCCGTTGCGCAGCACGGTGCAGGCGCCGCACTGGCCGTGGTCGCAGCCCTTTTTGCTGCCGACGAGATCGAGTTCGTCGCGCAAGAGGTCGAGCAGGGTCAGCCAGGGCGGGACCTGGAGCTGGTGGAGATTGCCGTTGATCTGCAGGCCGATGGGGTGCGTGCTCGGCTCGGTTGGGACATCGCTCATGACAAAGGCCTCACGGTAGGTATGCTTGTGCTTTTCAGGTCCGACCGGGGGGTGAAGAGATGGGTTCAAAGGGATTGACCGGGGGGTGTGCCGCGCTGGTGCTGGCGGCGGGGCGCGGGCGCAGGTTCGGGAGTGACAAGCGGGTGGCGGTGTTGCCGGGCGGGAAGCGGTTGCTGGAGACGACGTTGGCGCGGGTGATGGAAGCGTTCGATGACGTTTGGGTGGTGTTGCGACCGGGAGACGATCCGGCGGCGCTGGGTGTGGATCCGCGGGTGACCGTAGTCAGGGCTGAGCGGGCAGATGACGGGATGGGGGTGAGTCTGGCGGCTGGTATTCGGGTCGTGGCCGGGACTTCGGATGCTGAGGCGGTGGCAGTGCTGCTGGGGGATATGCCTTGGATCGAGGTGGAAACGCTGGTGAAGTTGAAGGGGTTAGCGGGAACAGAACGGATTGTGGTGCCGGTGTTCGAGGGGAAGCGAGGTCACCCGGTGGTGTTTGGCAAGTGTTTTTGGGGGGACCTGATGGATCTGGAAGGAGATCAGGGAGGCAAGCGGGTGATCGACGGGAACCTGCAGGCGTACCTGCCCGTGGCAGTCAAGGATCATGGGGTAACCAAGGACATGGATTCGCCCGGCCTCGCGAGCTGAGCATGGAAACTTACAATTCAATCCTGCTGAGGGCAGGTGACGTTGCGATTGTTCAGCTTCAATCATCTGGCTCCAATCGAAATGGCGACCGTGCGTGGAGCGCCTTGAGGCGAGCAGGTTTGCCTCGGTACCTGTTGACCAACTCTGCGTGCGGTCGTCGCCCCGTTTGAGCGTGCAACGTTGCACATGCGTTATGGCTGCTGTACGCGGGGCACTTTCGAGTGCGCCGGGATGCCTTGAGACCGGTTGACCAACCTGCGTGCAGTTGCCTCCCCGCTCACCGAGATCGAGTTATGGCGGCTGTGTACAGGGCGCCCGAAAGCGCGCCGGTATCCTTAGGCCCGGTTGACCAACCTGTGCCACAGTCGCCACCTGCTCCGCCTTCTGCAAACATCGGGACCGGCTTTATCAGGGAAATGTTGGGTGTCTGGACTGACGCCATCGCTGGCAAGCCAGCTCCCACAGGGACCTGAGTCAGCCACGGTATTTGTGCTCGCCGCGGACATTGTGGGAGCTGGCTTGCCAGCGATTGCGGCGGTGGATTCACTACCGCAATCGCGGGTGAACCCGCTCCCACCCGGTCCGCGTATATCAGTGATTTACTGGGCCTGGGCTGACGCCATCGCTGGCAAGCCAGCTCCCACAGGGGCCCGAGCCAGCCACAGTATTTGTGCTCACCGCGGACACTGTGGGAGCTGGCTTGCCAGCGATTTCGGTGGTGGGTTCACTACCGCAATCGCGGCTGAACCCGCTCCCACCCGGTCCGCGTATATCAGTGAATTACTGGGTGTCTGGACTGACGCCATCGCTGGCAAGCCAGCTCCCACAGGGACCTGAGTCAGCCACGGTATTTGTGCTCGCCGCGGACACTGTGGGAGCTGGCTTGCCAGCGATTTCGGTGGTGGGTTCACTACCGCAATCGCGGCTGAACCCGCTCCCACCCGGTCCGCGTATATCATGACGCCAGCTCTCACCCAGCCCGCATCGCAAAGCATTTGTTTGCCCCCCACAGAATTCCTCACTCGCTCCAGCCTCCTTCCGCGGCGATAATTTCGTGGCCAGCCCACCGGAGCCCACCATGCTCAACGAACACCTGAACGCAGACCTGACCCTGCCAGCAGTGATGCATGCCCCCACCCTGCCTTGGCTTGCCAGTCCGCTACCCGGCGTAGAGCGCCGTCCGCTCTACCGCCTCGGCGCCGAACAGGCCCGCGCCACCTCGATCGTGCGCTACGCCCCTGGCAGCCATTTCAGCCCCCACCTCCACGGCGCCGGCGAGGAATTCGTGGTCCTCGAAGGCACCTTCGAAGACGAACACGGCCACTACCCCGCCGGCACCTACGTGCGCAACCCACCCGGCAGCCAGCACACCCCCGGCTCCACAAACGGCTGCACGATCTTCGTCCGCCTGCGCCAGTTCCACCCCCGCGATTCCGTCCGCCTCGCCCGCCCGTTACCCACTCAAACCGACGAACTGCTATTCGAAAACATCCACGAACGCGTCTGGCTGCGAACGGTCGCGAAAAACACGGCAATCACCCTGGAAAACCCACGCGGACTCGAGCTTCTGATCCTCGAGGGTGATTTGCAAACCGCTGATTTAAAACTGGAAATACTCAGCTGGCTACGCCTGCCTCCAGGCCATCACTTCTACGCACGATCGGGACCAAACGGCACCCGTTTCTGGCTCAAGGACGCCCCTTTGGACCTCGGAATGAACACCCCGTAAATTTGTACATGAAACTTGTACAAGCCAAACACTTGTAGAACTTTTCCGCGATATCAGGCTCGGACCAAACAGACCTGATGCCTGGAAAAGTCCGATGACCGTTACGACCCTCCGCGTTGCTGCGATAGGCCCCGGCCACCTCACCCTTCCGACCTCCACCACCTGTTTCACCACCGTTGAAGACCTGCTGGAGCAGCCCGCTTTCGACGTGCTGATCCTCACCGGCAGCCCCGAGCAGAACGCCGAATCCGCCCAGAAACTGCGCCGCCATCCGGCCTACACCCTGAGCCTGATCTACTGCCTCGGCGACCACCCTCTGACCGAGGCCCTGTGCGACGGCCTACCTCCCGCCGACCCGGCACCAGCCTTTCACCAATGGCGCGAACGCCTCGCCCTGTTCAACCGCGGCCGCGCCCCGGAAGGCCCTGAGGCGCAGTTGATCGCCTGGCTCTGGCTGCGCGCCCCCGGCCAGCTCAAGGCCCTGCGCAAACCCGATTCCCCGGCGCTCTACCACTACCCGCTGATCGACGCCCTCGGCGATGACCAGCTCAACGGCCACGCCCTGGTACAAAGCCTGGTCCAGCGCAATCTGCTGGACAGCGTCAGCCTGGTGGACCGCATCCGCCTGTGCCGCCGCTGCGGCAGCGGGCATTTGAACTACGTGGATGTGTGCGTCGAATGCACGTCGCTGGATATCGTCCGCGAGCCGTCCCTGCACTGCTTCACCTGCGGCCATGTCGGCGCCCAGGCCGAGTACCTGAAGGACGGCGTGCTGGTGTGCCCCAACTGCCTGACCCGCCTGCGCCATATCGGCACCGACTACGACCGGCCGCTGGAAAACTACCGCTGCCAATCCTGCTCGGCCTTCTTCGTCGATGGCGATATCCAGGCGCGATGCCTGGATTGCGGCGAGCACCATGCGCCGGACGAGTTGCTGGTGCGCCAGGTGCATGACCATCGCTTGTCAGAGACCGGCCTGATCAGCGCTCGCCAGGGCCTGGAGCGGGATTTCGATCAGTACTTCGGCGGCCTGTCCCTGGTCGGGGTGAACGCCTTCAAGACCCTGCTCGACTGGCAGCTTGAACTGATCGCCCGCCACGGCTCGCCAACCTTCGCCCTGCTCGGCATCCGCTTCAAGAACCTTGGCGGCGCCCTCGCCCGCCTCGGCCCGCAACGCGGCCACGCCCTGCTCGATACCTTGATCGAACGCATCCAGGTGGCCATCCGTGATACCGACCGCTGCACCCGCACCAGCGAGGAACAGCTGTGGCTGCTGCTGATGTGCACCGACCGCGTCGGCCTGGAGCGGGTGACCGAGCGCCTGAACCAGATCAGCGAGCTGTTCGTCGGCCAGGACCTGCAGGACATCGTGCTGACCACCAGCGGCTGCGTGGCCCCGGCCGACCTGGCCGAGAAGGAAGACGCCGAGCTGCTGATGGCGCGTCTGGCGGGGGCGCTCTGATGGATGCCCTGCTCGCTCACCTCGATGCCTGGCTGGCCGAGATCCAGGGGCCCGACGGGCACTGGCGGCTGTTCCTGATGGTGTTTCCGTATTTCCTGCTGCTGGAGGTGCCGCTGAACCTGCTGGTGCTGCTCGGCACCCTGCGCTGGTTCGTGCGCGAACACAGCGCCGTGCCGCGCAACGAGGCCTGGTACCCGCGGGTGTCGTGCATCATCACCTGCTACAGCGAGGGCAAGGATGTCGAGCTGACCCTGCGCAGCCTCGCCGAACAGACGTACCCGGGGATGATCGAGATCATTCCCATCGTCGACGGCGCCGGCGTCAACCGCGAGACCACCGAGGTGGTGCGACGCTTCAAGGCCGAGCACAAGCTGCCGGGCAACCGGGTGCTGCGGCCGATTGCCAAGTGGCAGCGCGGCGGGCGGGTGTCGTCGCTCAACAGCGGGCTGGCCTTCAGCAGCGGCGAGATCCTGATCAATGTCGATGGCGATACCTCCTTCGACAACGACATGGTCCTGCGCATGGTCCGCCATTTCAGCGACCCCAAGGTGCCCGCCGTGGCCGGCAGCCTGCGGGTGCGCAATGCGCGGCAGTCGTGGATCGCGCGGATCCAGGCGCTGGAGTACCTGCTGTCGATCCAGATGTGCAAGATCGGCCTGGCCGAGTGGAACCTGGTGAACAACGTGTCCGGAGCCTTCGGCGCTTTCCGCCGCGAGTTCCTCGAGCAGATCGGCGGCTGGGACACCCACACCGCCGAAGACCTCGACCTGACCCTGCGCATCAAGAGCTACTTCCGCCGCTACGGCCTGCGCATTCCCTTCGAGCCCCGGGCCATCGGGCACACCGATGCGCCGGCGACCCTGCGCAGCTTCCTCGACCAGCGCCTGCGCTGGGACGGCGACCTGTTCTTCGTCTACCTGCGCAAGCACCGGCATGCCTTCACCCCGCGCCTGCTGGGCTGGCCGAACTTCCTGATGCTGATGGTCAGCGGGTTGTTCTTCCAGCTGGTGCTGCCCTTCATCATCGTCGGCTACAGCCTGGTGGCGCTGTTCATCCTGCCGCCGACGGCGTTCCTGTTCTATTCGCTGCTGATCTACACCCTGTACCTGGCCATGAGCGGCCTGCTGTACCTGGGGCTGATGCTGATGGTCAGCGAACGACCGCGGGAAGACCTGGCGCTGATCTGGGTACTGCCCTTCTACCCCCTGGCGATGTACGCCCTGCGCTGCTGGAGCGTGGTCGCCATTCTCAATGAAACCCTGCGGCGCGGGCACGAGGAATCGAGCATGGCGCCCTGGTGGGTACTCAAGCGGGCCAACCGTTTCTAAGGCATTCCCTACTGATGATGAAAACAGCACTGCGGCTGCTGCCGCTGGCCTTCTGCGCGCCGCTTTTGGCCCAGGCGGCTCCCTTGCCCCTGGACCAGGCCCTGCGCCAGGCCGGCGACGGCCGTGGCGTCGGCGCCAGCAATGCCGAACTGGAGGCGCGTTATGCGGCCAGGGAACAGCGTGAAAGCGAGAGCGGCTGGGAGGTCTATGGCAATGCCAATGTCGGCCATTACCGTGAGCTGGTCACCGACGATATCCGCGACGATTACTACGGCCGCAATGCCGCCATCGGCGTGCGCTATCCATTGCTTGGCAGCCTGGCCCGGCGCATGGAGGCCGTAAGGGCCAGCGAGCGCGATGTGCGGGTCGGCGAGATCGAGCAGGGCTACCAGCGCGCGCGCCAGCGCCTGGCGATCCGCAGCACTTACGCCGACTGGTGGCGGGCGACCCAGGAAAAGCAACTGTGCCAGGACGTGCAGGCCGCCTCGCGTGATGCCGAGGAACAGTTGCGCACCCGCCTGAAAGGCCAGTGGATCCTGCCGTCCGATGCCGAGCTGATGCGCAGTGAATGGATTTCCGTCACCCGCCGCTGCGACATGCAGGGCGATCTGCTCGCGGATATCCGCGCCAGCCTGCGCAGCCTCGGTGTGCCGGTGGACGAGTCATCGACCCCGGTCGCCATCCCCCTCGCCGGCCAGCCCCGCCCGCTGGAAGCCTGGCGCACGCAACTGGAAAGCAACCCGCGCATGGCCCGCCGCGATGCCGAGCTGAGCCTGGCCGAGCAGAACCGCCATCGCCCCTGGTACAGCGCCATCGACTCGTATTTCAACGTGACCCAGACCGTCGAGCAGCGCAGCGGTGCCGGCGAGAACGGTAGCGGCCTGAGCGCCGGAGTGACCTTCAGCGCGCCACTCGACCTGCTCGACTACGGCACCGCCCGCAGTCGCGAAGGCGAGGCCCGCTACCAGGCGGCGGTGCAAGCGAAGGAACAGGAGCACGGCGTGCTGCTGCGCGAGCTGGGCAAGGTGCTGGAGCAGCAGCGGCGCAACGCCAATGAATACGTGTGGCGCAGTGAGCGACGCACTGCCGTGGACCGCATCGTCGCCGAACGCCGCCAGCGCACCGGCCTGGACTCCGGCGAAGCCAGCCTGCGCCTGCTGCAGGCCGAGGTGGACCACTACAACGCCGGCTTCGCGCAGATTTCCGCCTGGCATGCGGCCTGGTTGCAGGACGCGGCGCTGCGTCTGTTCGGTGATGACAGTGCAGATTTCGAGGCGTTGCTGGGCGATCACTGGTTGCGCTGGCAGCCGGTCGACGAGGAACAGCCACCGGCCGCATCCAGCGACTGGCGCCAGGGTGTTTACCTCTGGCACAGCGAGATACTGCTCGATCCACGGACCCGCGACGGTGAGTTGCGCGCGCTGAAACAGGCTGGCATGCAGGTGCTGAATCTTGGCCTCGACGCCGTGCAGGTGGCCGCCATGGAACGCACCCGGCCCGCCCTCGACCAGCTACTGCGCAGCGCCCATGCCCAGGGCTTCAAGGTCAACCTGCTGCTGGGCGATCCGGCCTGGATCAAGCCCCGGGAGCGCGCGCAACTGGTGGCGCTGATCCGTCAACTGAGCGCCCTGCCCTTCGACGGCCTGCACCTGGACCTGGAAGTCGAGCAACTGGGCTGGCCGGTGCCGGACCAGCGCCTGAAGGACTGGCTCGCCACCCTGCGCGAGGCCAAGGCGGCAAGCCCGTGGCCGCTGAACCTGTCCAGCCATCCGCGCTGGTTCCTCGAAGAGGCCCGGCGCAACCCCTGCGTGCCCTGCGAGTTGCAGCAGCTGGGCGTAGGTGAAATCAGCCTGATGATCTACACCCGCAACCCGACCTCCAGCGCCAACCGGGCGACGGAGATCGCGAAGAAATGGCCGGGCCTGCACCTGCGTCTGGCGCAGAGCGTGGAAACCGATCAACCGAAGGACCTCAGCTGGGCCGACGCGGGCCAGCAGAAACTGCAGGAGCAGACCACCCACTGGAAAAACGCGCTGCTGCCCGCCGGCATCAGCGGCATCGACTGGCAGTCCTGGAGCGAGTACCCGAGAAGCCGATGAAGATCAAATTCAGCAGTGCCAAGGAACAACACCCCACCGAAGACAGCGGCATGCAGGTGCTCTACGCACCGGGCAAGCGCCTGGCGTTCAGGCTGCGCTGGTACCTGATCCTGTTCCTGATCTGCCTGCCGGTGCTCTGGCTTGCCGGGCGCTACGGGCTGGCGTTGTTGCGCATCGAGGCGCCAGCCCTGGTGCGTTTGCCGACCCTGGAGGTGCGCGCCATGCAGCCTGGCGAGATCCGCGCGTTGCGGGTCCAGGCCGGGGATCATGTGCAGGCCGGCACACCTTTGGCCGACCTGGACAACCCGGAATGGCGCCTGCGCCTGAGCCTGTTGCAGGCCGGCTCGGCGCCGGCTGCCAGTGCCTCGGTGAACGAGCAGAACCGCGCGGTGCTGCGCAGCCTGGTGCAACGGGCCTCGACACATGTTGGCGAAGTGCGCCGGCTGGTGCAGCAGGGTGCCGCGACCCGTGGCGAGCTGCTGGAAGCACAGAATGCCCTGGACAGTCGCGAGTCGGAGTTGCTGGCCTTCGAGCGCAGCCTGAGTGGTGGTGCGACGCAGGACTACGCCCGGCAGCAGGAGCGCGAGGGGCAATGGCTGAAGGAGCAACTGGCGCGGATGGACGTGCATGCCAGCGAGGCCGGACGGGTTGCCGAGGTGATTGCCGCGCCGGGTGAGAATGTCGGTCCGGGGACCTTGCTGATGCGCCTGGAGCGCGAGGGGCCGGCGCAATTGTGGGTGTACCTGGACCCGAAGGATGTCGAGCACTCGACGCCGGGGTCGGCGCTGGATGTGCTGCTGCCCAATGGTGAATGGGTCGGCGCGCAGGTGATCAGCCCGGCGGAAAGCGCCAACCCGCTGCCCAGTGACCTGCGCAAACCGTTCAGCAGCCCGACCCGGGGGTTGATGGTGCCGGCAAGGTTCAATGAGCCGCTGGCCAGTGAATGGAGGATCGATTCGCTGCCGGTACGGGTGAGGTTTGCCAATCAGCATTTCCGGGTGTTTGGTTGGGCGATCTGAAAATGATGGGTTGACTGGTCGGGCCTCATCGCTGGCAAGCCAGCTCCCACAGGGTCCGAGTCGCTGCAGAACCCTGTGGGAGCTGGCTTGCCAGCGATGAGGCCGGTCCTGCCACCGAAAAAGTCAGTGCTGTGCACTGGCCTCCGAAAGCAACCAATCCCGAAACGCCTGCACCTTCCCCAACTCCCCACACTCCGGCCGATAGACCACGTAGTACGCCTGGGTCAACGGACAATCCAGCCCCTTGTCGGCGAACGGCCGGATCAACCGCCCTGCCGCCAGGTCATCCTTGACCATCACGCTGCGCGCCAGGGCCAAGCCCTGCCCGTCCATGGCCGCCTGAAGCACCGCCGCCGAGTTGTTGATGCGCAGGCCATGGTCGGTATCGATCCCGGTAAAGCCCGAAGCATCCATCCACATCCGCCAGGTCGGATAGTCCGGATCGCCCGCCATGGAAAGGTCATGAATCAGCGTGCAGCGGTCCAGCACCTTCTCCGGCAAACGTCCTTTCTTCAACAACGGATAATCCGGCGCACACACCGGGAACAAGGTCTCGGCCATCAGGTGCAGCGCCGTCAGCCCCGGCCATTTCCCGGCGCCATAACGCACACCGATATCGATCCGCTCGGCCTGGAAATCCACCGAGCGGGCATTGGTATCGAGCAGCACATCCAGTCGTGGATGCGCCTGCTGAAACCGCTCGATCCGCGGCAGCAACCATTTCGAGGCGAAGGCCGGACTGACGCTGACCGTCAGCCCCGTATGCACACCAGCATCCTTGAGCCGCGCCAGCCCCACCGTGAGCCGGTCGAACCCGGCCTGGATATCCGGCAAGGCCGAGCGAGCGATATCGGTCAGCATCAGCCGCGCCGTACCACTGCCAGCGCGGGTGAACAGCGGGATGCCGAGCCAGGCTTCGAGGCTGCGCACCTGCTGCCCGACTGCCGCCGGGGTGACGTTCAGTTCCGCCGCCGCTGCGGAAAAACTCTGGTGCCGCGCCGCCGCTTCGAAGGCGCGCAAGGCGTTGAGATAGGCCAGTGACATTGAAAAGGCTTCCCCATGGACAGGCCGCTAGCTTACCTGCCTGATCACGACACCGCTGCATTGCCATCACGACAATATCGTTATGTAAATTGATATACAGCGTTGTCATCACGCCCCTCGCGAGGCTAGTATCCGCCCCGGTCCGCTTTTCTGCCGGACCCTGTCCGCTGGATGTCCAAATGGTTCGCTGTCTTCGGGGAGGAAGGCCCGAGCTGTTTTTGCGGGTATCGCTGTATAGAAAAATATATAACGAGTGCTGGATTCGTTCAGCCCCATAACCATGGAGCAGTCATGCAACCCTTCACCCCCCGTACCCTGGTGCTGGCCATCGCCGCCATCAGCGCCCAGTCCGCCCTCGCCGCCGAGGACAGCAAGCCCTTCACCCTCGGCGAAATCCAGATCGCCGCGCCGCAGGACGAAAAACTCGCCACTGGCAGCACCGTGGTCGAGCTGCAGGACATCCGCCTGCACGACCGGGAAACCGTCGACCGCGCCCTGGCCCTGGCCCCAGGCGTCAACCAGAGCTACATCGGCGGCCGCGCCGAACAGGTGGTCTACGTGCGCGGTTTCGATCGTTTGCAGGTGCCGGTATATATCGACGGCATCCCCACCTACGTCCCCTACGACGGCAATATCGACCTGGGCCGCTTCACCACCTACGACCTGTCGCGCATCGAGGTGGCCAAGGGCTTCGCCTCCTTGCTGTATGGCCCGAACACCCTGGGCGGGGCGATCAACCTGGTGACCCGGCGCCCGACCCAGGCCTTCGAGGGTGAAGTGGGCGGCGGCCTGGAAATGACCGACCACGGCAACGTCAACGCCTGGCGCAGCTACGCCAACGTCGGCTCCAACCAGGGCAACTGGTGGATGCAAGGCGGCGTGTCCTATGTCGACTACGACTACACGATGCTCCCGGACGACTTCAAGCCGACCAACAACCAGCAAGGCGAAGGCCGCCGCGAGAACAGCAACAAGCGCGATGGCAAGTTCAGCTTCAAGCTCGGCTTCACCCCCAACGAGACCGACGAATACGTGGTCGGCTACGTCCAGCAGGAAGGCAGCAAGGGCCAGCCGCCCTATGCCGGCGACCTGCCCGCCACCGGCCAGCGCAAGCGCTGGTGGGAATGGCCGACCTGGGACAAGACCAGCCTGTTCGTCGCCACCAACACCCGCTTCGGCGAGCATGGCCTGAAGACCCGGGTCTACCACGACACCTTCAAGAACTCCCTGGAAAGCTACGTCTACAACAACGGTATCCCCGGCGCGCTACAATCCGGCTTCCCGAGCAAGTATGACGACGAATCCACCGGCTTCTCCATCGAAGGCGACCTGGCCCTGACCGAGGGCAACCGCCTGGGCGTGGCCTACCACTTCAAGGAAGACGTGCACCGCTCCCGCGACGGTAGCGACCCGCAGACCCACTTCCGCGACCAGACCCAGTCCATCGCCCTGGAAGACACCCTGCGCCTGAACGAGATCTTCAGCATTGTCGGTGGCGTGTCCTACAACTACCGCAAGAGCCTGGACGCCGAGAACTACGGCACCAACCCCGGCTCGCCACGGGTCAAGACCCTGTACGACGAGCCCACCGGCAGCGACGACGCGGTCAACAGCCAGCTCGGCCTGTTCATGAACACAGGCCCCCTGCTGGATATCGACCACAACGGCCAGGTGCGCCTGACCGTCTCGCGCAAGAGCCGCTTCGCGACCATCAAGGACCGCTACTCGACCCGCTTCGGCACGGTGATCGCCAGCCCCGACCTGAAGTCTGAACGGGCCACCCACTACGAGCTGGGCTACAGCGGCGCGCTGACCTCGCAATGGAACCTGGATGCGGCGCTGTTCGTGGCCAATATCGAGGACTCGATCCAGCAGGTCACCGTCCCGGCACAGCTCAACTGCGCAGCGCCCTGCGGCCAGTACCAGAACATCGCCAAGGCACGTAACCAGGGCGTTGAACTGGGCCTGAAGGGTGACCTGGGCGACTGGGAACTGGGCGCCAGCTACACCTTCCTCGACCGCGAGAACCGCAGCAATCCCGAGCTGCACCCGATCGACACGCCGCGCCACAACCTGTTCGCCTCGGCCACCTGGAACCACGACGCCTGGCGCCTGACCGGCAGCGCCGAGGCTGCCTCCAGGCGCTACAACGTCTCCGACGGCTCGCAGATGTCTGGCGGCTACGCGGTGTACAACTTCAAGAGCGGCTACCGCTTCAGCAACGACGTGCTGGTCGAGGCCGGGGTGCGCAACCTGTTCGACCGTCTCTACGAGTACAGCGAGGGCTACCCAGAGATGGGCCGCAACTACTTCGTGCAGTTCAATGTTCCGCTGTAAGGCCTGGCTGCTCGCCCTGGCGCTGAGCCCGGCGAGCCTGCTCGCGGCCGAACCGGTGGTGGTCCTGACCAGCTACCCCGAAGAGATGATGAGCCGCTTCGAGGAAGCCTTCGAACAGGCCAACCCGGACTATCGCCTGCAGATCCTCTGGCGCCAGGGCTTCGATGCTCTGCCCTTCCTGCGCCAGGCGGACCAGGGTGGCGTCGATGTGTACTGGGCGCCGTCGCCGGGCAATTTCGCCCGGCTGGCCAAGGACGGAAGCTGGCAACCGCTGGGCGTGGACCTGCAGGGTCTGCCGCCACGGATCGGCGCTACGGCCCTGCGCGACCTGGACGCCCGCTACCAGGCCACGGAACTGGCCGGTTATGGCTTCGCCACCAATCCCAAGGCCCTCGCTGAACTGGGCATCGAAGCACCGAAGGACTGGACCGACCTGCTCGATCCGCGTCTGCGCAGGCGCATCGCCCTGCCCGATCCGGGCCGGGTCGGCTTCGCCCCGGTGCTGCTGGATATCGTCCTGCAGCACTACGGCTGGGAGCGCGGCTGGGCGCTGTGGAGCGAGATTGCCGGGCAGTCGCGGCTGGTCAGCCGCGGCGGCACCCTGGTCAGCGACGAGGTGGCCAACGGGCGCGCAGCGGTGGGCCTGTCCATCGACTTCTTCGTCGCCTCGGCGGTGAGCAACGGGCAACCGGTGGCGTTCGTCTATCCGGCCCATGGCGGGCTGAATCCGGCGCATATCGCGATCACCCGGAGCACGAAACAGGCGGACGGCGCACGCGCCTTCGTGCGTTTCGTGCTGTCCGATGCCGGGCAGAAGCTGCTGGCCGATGCGGATATCCGCAAGTTGCCGGTACGCCCCAGCGTCTATGCCGAACTCCCAGCGGGCTATCACGATCCGTTCGTGGCAGCGCAACAGGGTGCCTATAGCTACAAGGCAGCGTCCCGCGAGCGTCTGGCGCTGGTTACGTCGCTGTTCGTGCAATGGCTGGGGCAGCCCCATGAGCGCCTGACCGAACTGTGGCAACGGGTGCATGCCGGGGAAGCCATGGGCCGCGACCTGCAAGCGGTCCGTGCTTATCTGACGGTACCGCCGCTGAGTGCCGGGCAGGCTGCTTCGACGGATCTGCTGAAGCTGTTCGGCGCACGCCAGGACAGCGGCATGGAGCACCAGCCGGCCAGCGACCAGGACGCACTCGGCAAACTCGAAATCGCCTGGCAGTTCCAGGGCGCTACGCGTCTGGCCGAGGCGGCGCGGTTGCTCGACGAGATGGGGCTGTGAGGCGGCTCGGCGCCTTGCTGCTCGGCGCACTGGTGGTGTTTTCCGCCAGTGCCCGGGCCGACCGTGAAGCCTTCGCCCGGCCACTGCCAGGGCTCGACGACGACATGCAACTGGAGCGCTTCTTCAAGGGCCGCGGGCTGTTTCGCCAGGCCTGGGTGATCGCCCCGTCGCGGGACGAGGCGGTGGACGGGCTGGGGCCGCTGTACAACCGGATCACCTGTATCGCCTGCCACCCGAAGAACGGTCGGGGTCAGGCGCCTGCGGATGAAACGGCACCGATGCGGACCATGCTGGTGCGTCTGTCGCTGCCGGGGAAGGATGCCCATGGCGGGCCGCTGCCGCATCCGGCCTATGGCGATCAGCTCAATGAACTGGGGATTCCCGGGGTGCGTGGCGAAGGCCAGGCTCGGATTCGCTGGGAAGAACGGCCGGTGCGCTTTGCCAATGGCGAAACCCTGAGCCTGCGCCAACCGCATCTGCTGTTCAGTGAGCTGGGCTACGGGCCGCTTGGGGACATCCACACGTCAATGCGGGTGGGTAATCCGGTGTTCGGGCTGGGCTTGCTGGAACAGGTCAGCGCCGCGGAGTTGCAGCGCATGGCCGATGAGCCCAAGGCCGATGGCGTGCGCGGCAAGGTCAACCAGGTCTGGAGCGTCGAGCGCCAGCGCCTGGAGCCCGGGCGTTTCGGGCTCAAGGCCAACCAGCCGGACCTGCTGCAACAGATCGCCAGCGCCCTGCATGGAGACCTGGGGATCACCTCGCCGCTGTATCCCGAGGAAAACTGCGCGCCGCAGCAGCGGGACTGCCAGCAGGCCTTGAGTGGAGGGCTGCCGGAGGTGGATGCGATGCAGTTGAGCGAGCTGCATTTCTACCTGGTCAATCTGGCTCCGCCTGCGCGGCGGGACCGGGACAGGGTGCTGGAAGGAGAACGCCTGTTCGCCGAGGCTGGATGCGCGGTTTGCCACCGGCCGCAGCTCAAGGCCGGGGCGCAGGTGATCGAGCCGTATACCGATCTGTTGCTGCATGACATGGGCGACGGCCTGGCGGATGGGCGCGAGGATTTCCTGGCCACCGGCACGGAGTGGCGCACGCCGCCGTTATGGGGTGTGGGGCTGATCGAGCGGATCAATCCGGGGGCCGGGTATCTGCATGATGGGCGAGCAAGGAGCTTGAGCGAGGCGGTGTTGTGGCATGGCGGGGAAGCCGGGGTTGCGCGGGAGCGTTTTGCCGGGATGGACAAGGCAGACCGACAGGCGCTGCTGCTGTTCCTGCAATCCCTCTGAGAACCTCGCCCCTGAAAACTGCACAGAACCTGTGGGAGCTGGCTTGCCAGCGATTGCAATGGTGAATTCACTACAGCAATCGCTGGCAAGCCAGCTCCCACAGGTTATGTGCATGATCTATATTCGGCGGTTGCAGGCCAGCAACCACAACAGATAAACCCCACCCAACATCCCCGTGGTCAACCCGATCGGCATGTTCACCGCCCCGGCAAACCGCTGGCTCAGCAAATCCGCCGCCAGCAGCAACACCGCCCCCATCAAGGCCCCGGCCAGCAATGGCACCTGCCCCGCCCCGCTCAAGCGCCGCGCCAGTTGCGGTGCCGCCAGCGCGATAAAGGCAATTGGCCCGGCCGCCGCCGTGGCAATCGCGGTCAGCCCTACCGCCGCCAGCACCATCGTCAACCGCGTGCGCTCAACCGCTACACCCAGCTGGCTCGCCGCATCATCGCCCATCTCCAGCAGGTTCATCTGCCGCCCGTGATACAGCGCCAGCGGCCCAATCAACAGCAAGCCCAGCGCCGCCGGCAGCACATGGGCCCAGGTCCGGGTATTCAACGATCCCGCCAGCCACAGCTGTGCCGTCATCACCCGGTCGAGATCACCGACCACCAGCAACACCGTATTCAACCCGGACAGCATCGCCCCCACGCCAATCCCCACCAGCACCAGCCGGTAGCCACCGGTACTGCGCCCCTTCATCGCCAGCACGAACACCAGCGCCGCCGTGACCATCCCCGCCGCCACCGCTGCCAACGAGGTCCCCAGGGGCCCGGCATCGAACAGGATCAGCTGGACAATCGCCCCGCTGGCCGCGCCAGTCGTGAAGCCGATGATGTCCGGCGAACCCAGGGCATTGCGCGAGATCGACTGGAAGATCGCCCCGGCCATGCCCAACGACGCGCCCACCAGCAAGGCGGTGAGGACGCGAGGCAGGCGCACCCGGGTGATCACCCGTTGCGCGGTCAGGTTGTCCGGCGTGCCGACCAGGCTGTCGACGACCTGGGCCGGGCTCAGGTGCAGGCTGCCGATGCCCAGCAGCACGACGCCAAGCACCACGGCCAGTAACGCCAGCACCAGGCACAGCAATACCATCCGGGGCTGCCAGCGCAGGGACACTCCAGCAAAACGCAGGGTTCTGTTCATAGTCTGTTCAACCGGTATTTGCGCACCACGGCGATAAAGAACGGACCACCGAGCACGGCGGCGATGATCCCGGCAGCGATCTCGGTCGTGCCGCCGACCACCCGCCCCAGCACATCCGCCAGCAGCAACAGCACCGCCGCGAACAGCGCCGAGTACGGCAGCAGCCAGCGGTAATCCGGCCCCACCAGCAGGCGTGCCAGATGGGGCGCGACCAGTCCGACAAAAGCGATCGGCCCGGCACCCGCCGTCGCGGCGCCGGCCAGCAGCATCACCGCCAGACAGGCCAGCCACCAGGTGCCGCGCACGCTGGCGCCGAGGGCCTGGCCCAGATCGCGGCCGAGAGCGAGGACATTCAGGTTGCCGACAATTGCAAACGCCGCCAGCGAACCTGCCGGCACCGCCAGCAGCAGGACCCACACCGCGCTGAAATCCGCACGCTCGATGGAGCCCGAGGCCCAATGCCGGAACTGGTCGAACACTTCCGGCGGCGCATTGAGCACGATCACCCCGGTGACCGAGCCCAGCAGCACCGACAGGCCGGCCCCGGCCAGCACCAGCCTGACCGGGTTGGTGCTGACTTCATGGGCCTGCCCCAGCATGAACACCGCCGCGCCTGCCAGCCCGGCGCCGAGAAAGGCGAACCACACGTAGCTGGCCATGCTTGCCATGCCGAAGGTCGCGGCAGCACCGATGACTGCCAGCGCCGCGCCGGCGTTGATCCCCAGCAGGCCGGGTTCGGCCAGGGGATTGCGGGTCACCGCCTGCATGATCGCCCCGGCAAGGCCCAGGGCCAGCCCGGCGAGGATTGCCACCAGGGTGCGCGGGATGCGCATCTCGCGGACGATCAGGTGCAGGTCGTTATGCCGGTCGTAATGGCGCAGGGCGTCCAGCACTTCGGCCAGGGCCAGGGTGCGCGAGCCCAGGGTCAGGCTCAGCACCACCGCCAGTGCCAGCAAGCCCAACCCGGCAAGCAGCCCCCACGCGCGTTGGCGACGTCGTCTTGCCAGCACCACTTAACGGAAATTCCGCGCCACGGTGTCGATCATCTCGCGGCCGGAGTAGTAGTCGATACGGAACGAACTCGGGCCCAGGGCGTAGACCCGCTTGTGGATCACTGCCGGCAGGTTGGCCAGCACCGGGTCATTGAGAAAGGCCCGGACGTCGGCGTCGGTGGCGCTAAGGAGGAAGACGCTGTCCCCGGCGATCGCCGCGGAAAGGTTCTCGCGGGAAATGAACGCCACGTCGGAGCTGCGTTGCACCTGGGACTCCAGGGCAGCCGGCAGGCCGCTGACCTTGAAGCCCAGGGCATTCAGCACCCGCGCCTGCGGGCTGTTTTCCCGGGCGATGGAGTAGCTGCCGCCGATGTTGTAGCCGACCACGCTGACACTGCCGCTGGCGGGCTTGAGGGTTGCGGCGACTTCGGCGGTGTAGTCGTCGAAGCGCTTGATGGCCGCGGCCGCCTGGGCTTGCAGACCGGTCTGGCGACCCAGTTCGGTGGCGATGTCCTGCCAGCTCTGGTTGGAGTAGTTGATCACCGTGGTGCGGATGCCCTGGGCTTCCAGCTCGCCCTGGTGCTGGATCACGCTGTCGGCGCCGGTGGCGGAGATCACCAGCAGGTCCGGGTCCTGGCCGATCACCGCTTCGATATCGAAGACCAGGTTCTTGTAGAGGACTTCGACGCCGCGCTCATCGGCGACCTTCGCCCATTGGGTGAAGAAGCCCTTGGCGTCGGACAGGCGACTGGGCGTGGTGGCGGCACTGGCCACCAGCGGGGCGTTCATCGCCAAAAGGATGCCGGTGACGCTGGGGGTGGTCGAGACGATGCGCTTCGGCGTTTCCACCGCCTGGGCCAGGCCGGCCATCAGGGCCAGGGTGGTGGCGGCGAGGCGCAGTAGAGGAGTCAGGGTTTTCATTGGGCAGGTTCAGGTCCGCTGTCTGGTCGGGCCAATCGCTGGCAAGCCAGCTCCCACAAGGTTCAGCAGCGCTGCGGACCCTGTGGGAGCTGGCTTGCCAGCGATTGGGACACCACGAATTCAAGGGTAACGATACGATTGAGAGGCTTTCGCATTCCATATTGCGGAATAAGTTCCACGCATGCAATACTGCCGCGCCATCATCCTCAAGGAATCCCCGCCATGACGCACCGCCTGCGGGCCGATGCGCTGACCCTGCGCTATGAGCAGCGGACCCTCTCCAGCGACCTGAGCATCGCCATCCCCGACGGCTCCTTCACCGTGATCGTTGGTCCCAATGCCTGCGGCAAGTCCACCCTGTTGCGTGCCCTCTCCCGCCTGCTGGTGCCGAGCGCCGGCGAGGTGCTGCTCGATCAGCGTCCGATCCGTGAATTCCCGGCCCGGGAAGTGGCGCGGATCCTCGGCCTGCTGCCACAGAGCGCAACGGCGCCAGACGGCATCACCGTGGCCGACCTGGTGGCGCGCGGGCGCTATCCGCACCAGTCGTTCCTGCGACAGTGGTCGAAAGCGGACGAGCAGGCGGTGCAGGACGCGATGCAGGCGACGGGGGTGGAGGAACTGGCCGAGCGGCCTTTGCACGAATTGTCAGGCGGCCAACGCCAGCGGGTGTGGATCGCCATGGTCCTGGCGCAGCAGACGCCGATCCTGTTGCTCGACGAGCCCACCACCTACCTGGATATCGCTCATCAGATCGAGTTGCTGGAGTTGCTGGCCGAACTGAACCGCCAGGGCCGGACCATCGTCGCGGTGCTCCACGAACTGAACCAGGCCTGCCGCTATGCCACGCACCTGGTGGCGATGAAGGATGGCGAGATCGTTGCCAGCGGGGCGCCGGCGCAGGTGTTTACCGAGGCGTTGGTGGAGCGGGTGTTCGGGCTGGAGGCGTTGATCATCGAGGATCCGGTGACGGGGACGCCGATGTTGGTGGCGAAGGGGCTGGCCCGGAGTCGCTCTTAAGGGCCTCATCGCTGGCAAGCCAGCTCCCACAGGTCTTGTGTGCGCCGCGAACCCTGTGGGAGCTGGCTTGCCAGCGATGAGGCCGGATGCATCACCACAACCCTGAAGCCGCCCCACCCGTCGCCTGATTCACCACCCCCGCCTCCCTGAACAGCGCATCCCGGTCCTCGGGCGAATTCAAGCGCCCGAGATCCGTCACCGTAGTCATGCAGCACACAATCTCCCCCTGCGCATCGAACACCGGCGCAGCCTGCCCAGTGACGTTCGACAGCAGGTGACTGGTCAGCTCCGCCCAGCAGCTGTTGCGCACTTCGTCCAGCACCGCCTTGCTCGGCGGCGTGCCGCGGAAATGCGCCGGCTGCTGCTTGCGCGCCGCATCGATGGTGGCCTTGGGCAGGAACGCCTGGAACACCAGCCCGCAGGCGGTGTTGTCCAGCGGCAGGATATCCCCCAGCGCCAGCGGGTTCACCGAGAAATACGCGCTGCGATACCAGCGCACCAGGGTCGGCCCGCGCTCCGTCCAGATCGCCACGCCACCACTGGCCGCCTGGCGGTGGGCCAGGGCCTTCATGTGGCTGGCGGCGATTTCCACCGCATCCACCCGCTTCAGCGCAGCAATGCCAATGCTCAGCGCCGTCGGCCCGAGGTCATAGAGCCCCGTGGCCGGATCCTGCCGGGCCAGGCCTTCCTTGACCAGGCTTTGCAGATAGCGGTGGGTGGTGGACCCGCCGGTATTGGTGCGCCGGGCCACTTCACCCAACGCCAGCTCGCGCTCGGCACTGGCCAGCACTTGGAGAAAACGCGTGGCGATGGCCACCGACTGGATAGTGCCAGAGCGCTTTTCGCCGGGGGCTTGCGGGGCGTCGTCCAGGGTGGACTCGTCGTTGTTCAAATGACCTCTCCTCAGGCTTGGTTTCCGTCGCGCTGGGCATGATACCGATTTTGCCCGAGGCAAAAAGCACAAACCACATTGCGGAATGAATTCTTTATTGAGGAATGTGATGGCTGCGTGATAGCCTTTCGGCAAATCGCAACCATTCTCATTCAGGAGCAGTACCCTTGAAGCCCTACTCCCCTCTCACCCTCACCGGCGGATTCAGCGTCCTGACCCTGTCGACCCTGCTCGGCGCCACGTCGGCCATGGCGGAACCCGCCAGCCTGACCTTCGAGCCGATCGTGATCACCGGTGAAAAAGTCGAGCGCGAACTGAAGGACACCGCCTCTTCGGTGACGGTGAAGACCGGGCAGGAAATCGACAAGGAAAAGACCGGCAGCTCCACCGTCACCGAAGTGCTCAACGACGTGCCCAACGTGATCTACACCGACAGCGTCGGCGCCCCGGTGATCCGCGGCATGGACAGCCAGGGCCCGAACAACGGGCAGAACGTGTTCTGGGGCGGCACCGTGCCGCGGGCGACCATCAACCTCGACGGCCACTACCTGAACTACAACGAGATGTACTTCGGCGCCACCTCGGTCTGGGACCTGGACAGCATCGAGGTCTTCCGCGGCCCGCAGACCACCTCGCAAGGCGCCAATGCCATTGCCGGGGCGATCATCGTCAATACCAAGGACCCGAGCTTCACCCCCGAAGCCGCCTACCAGGCCGAAGTCGGCAACTACGACTCGCACCGCACCTCACTGATGGCCTCCGGGCCGCTGATGGGCAATGACCTGGCCGGGCGGATCACCGTGGATCACTCGGCCCGCGACACCTTCATCGACTACACCAACCCGAATTTCCAGAAAGGCAAGGCGGACAAGAACTTCAGTTCCATCACCGCACGCGCCAAGCTGCTCTGGCTGCCCAGCGCCCTGCCCGGGCTGGAAGCCAAGTACACCTTCTCCCACGGCGACGCCAACCGCCCGAGCCAGGAAGCTGCGGCGGCGCCGTACCACAAGCTGGAACACACCACGACCACCATGCCGAGCTGGGAGCAGTCGACCAACACCAGCATCCTCGATGTCAGCTACGACTTCGACAACGGCCTCAAGCTGCTCAACCAGGCGCAGTACTCGCTGTCCCATGTGCAGCGCTACACCGGGATTCCCGGCAACGGCGACGCCGATATCCAGCAGAAGAGCCTGTCCAACGAAACCCGCCTGAACTTCGGCGACCAGGACAGCGCGGTCAGCGGCACCACCGGGATCTACGTGGCGAAGACCAAGTCCGACGAGAGCCTGCTGCTCAGCGGGCTGTCCACCTTCGATGACCGCAAGGAAAACCTCGGCGTGTTCGGCGATGTCAGCTACCGCCTGACCGACCGCTGGACCCTCGGCAGCGGCCTGCGCTACCAGGAAGACCGCATCGAACGCGAAGGCCGCTCGGTACTGGCGCCGACTCCGCTGGACTACGAAAAGACCTTCTCTGCCCTGCTACCCAAGCTGTCCCTGGCCTTTGCCGTGACCCCGGACTGGACCGTCGGCGGCATGGTCAGCCGTGGCTACAACCCGGGCGGCGTGGCGCTGAACCTGACCACCCGCAACTGGATGTCGTTCAAGGAAGAGTCGGTGTGGAACTATGAGCTGTTCACCCGCGCCAGCCTGCTCGACGACCGTCTGCAACTGAGCGGCAACCTGTTCTACATGGACCACAAGGATGCCCAGTACAACATCCCGGTGGTGATCTCCACCGGCATCACCCAGTCCTACACCATCAATGCCGAGAAGGCCCACGCCTACGGACTGGAACTCAGCGCCGACTACCGGGTGCTGGACAACCTGACCCTGAAAGCCAGCGCCGGCACCCTGCGCACGCGGATCGACAGGATCTCCGGCAACGACAGCTACGAGGCCAATGAATTCGCCCGTTCGCCGGGCTACAGCCTGAGCTTCGGGCCGAGCTGGGATGTCACCGACAGGCTGAACGTCTCGGCCCAGGTGCGGCACGTGGATGGCTACTACTCGGACACCGCCAACACCAAGGCCTATGCCGTGGACGCCTACACCCTGACCGATATGCGCATGGGCTACCGCTACAGCAAGGAAGTGGAGCTGTATGGCTATGTGAAGAACGTCTTCGATGATCGGTCGCCGCTGTACATGCAGCAGAACCGCGGGATAGGCGGGACGGAGGCGAGCATGACCACGCCGCGGATGTTCGGGGTCGGGGTCAAGGGTTCCTTCTAAATCGTCAGAGCACCGCTTGACCCTGTGGGAGCTGGCTTGCCAGCGATAGCTATGGTGAATTCACTACAGCAATCGCTGGCAAGCCAGCTCCCACAGGGGTCTGTGTAAAGCCATCAAAGGATTTCTCAATGACCCACCGCAAGCTCCACATCGGCCTCTCCCTCGCCCCCACCTGGCTCAGCGGCGACGGCTGGCGGCGCGACAACAGCAATATCGAGCACCTCTTCAGCGCCGATTTCGCCATCGACCTGGCCCGTCGCGCCGAAGCCGCGCACCTGGACTTCGTGTTCCGCCCCGACGTCAGCAGCCTGGCCGTTGAAGTGATGGAACACGCTCCCGGCTTCGCCAGCCTCGACCCCACCGTGCTGCTCGCCGCCGTCGCCCAGGCAACCACCCATATCGGCCTGGTCTCCACCGTCTCCACCACCTTCTACCCGCCCTACGTGGTGGCCCGGCAACTGCAATCCCTGCACTGGATCAGCAAGGGCCGGGTCGGCTGGAACATCGTCACCGCCCTGCAGGGCCACGAGAACTTCGGCCTGGAGCGCATGCCCGACGCCGAGCAGCGCTACCAACGCGCCGCCGAGTTCACCGAACTGGTCCGGCAACTGTGGGCCAGCTTCCCCAACGAGGCGCTGAAGCTCGACCGCGCCGCCGGTCAATACGCCGACACCTCGCTGATCCACCCGGTCAACCACGAAGGCCCCCACTTCAAGGTCAAGGGCCCGCTCAACCTGCCGGCCTTCGGCGGCGCGCGGATTCCCCTGGTGCAGGCTGGTGCGTCGGAATCCGGGCGCGACTTCGCCGCCTCGGTGGCCGACCTGGTGTTCTCGCCGACCCCGGATATCGAGGCCGCCATCGACCTGCGCCAGGACCTGTCACGCCGCGCCGAGGCCCATGGCCGCGATCCCCGGGATGTCCGCCTGCTGCCCGGCCTGAGCCTGTACCTGGCGCCGACCCGGGAAGAAGCCCGCGCCCTGTTCATGCAAACCCATGCCCGCCTCGACCGCCAGCGCAAGTTCGCCTCGATCAAGGAAATGACCGGCCTCGACCTCAGCGACTGGCCGGCGGATCGCCCGGTGACCCGTGACGACCTGCCGCCGCCCTTGGCCAAGACCAACAGCCGCACCCACACCAGCCTGCTGCGCCGCCTGATCGAGCGGGAGTCGCTGACCGTAGATCAGCTGTTGCTGAAGCCGGAAGTGATCTCGGCCGCCCACTGGCAGGTGATCGGCACGGTGGACGACGCGGTAGCGAGCATCGTCGAGTGGGCTGAGGCCGGGGCCATGGACGGGTTTATCGCGGCGCCCGGCGGCTCGGTGGAATCGGTGCACCTGTTCCTTGAGCAGGTGATGCCACGGCTGGTGGAACTGGGCCTGTTCCGCAAGGCCTACAGCGGTGCGACCTTTGTCCATCATCTGGAGGAGGACTAACCTCCCTGCCCGCCCGGCGGCCGCGGGTGAAAGGACAAGACTTCCCGGCGAAAAACCGGATAATGGCCGCCAAAATCGATTCGCCCGCTACGGAACCCGCATGGAAATCAAGGTCAATTTTCTCGACAACCTCCGACTCGAAGCCAAGTTCGACGACTTCACGGTGATCGCCGATCAGCCCATCCGCTACAAGGGCGACGGCTCGGCACCGGGTCCGTTCGATTACTTCCTGGCCTCCTCGGCGTTGTGCGCGGCCTATTTCGTCAAGCTGTACTGCCAGACCCGCGACATCCCCACGGATAACATCCGCCTGTCGCAGAACAACATCGTCGACCCGGAAAACCGCTACAACCAGATCTTCAAGATCCAGGTCGAGCTGCCGGCGGATATCTCCGAGAAGGACCGCCTGGGCATCCTCCGCTCCATCGACCGCTGCACCGTGAAGAAAGTGGTGCAGACCGGCCCCGAGTTCATCATCGAGGAGGTCGAGAACCTCGATGCCGACGCCCAGGCCCTGCTGATGCCGGGCCTGGACGGCGAGACCCGCACGCTCATCCCGGGCAAGGACCTGCCGCTGGAGCAGACCATCGCCAACATGTCGGAGATCCTCGCGGGCCTGGGCATGAAGATCGAGATCGCCTCCTGGCGCAATATCGTGCCCAACGTCTGGTCCCTGCATATCCGCGATGCGCAGTCGCCGATGTGCTTCACCAACGGCAAGGGTTCGAGCAAGGAAAGCGCGCTGGCCTCGGCCCTGGGCGAGTTCATCGAGCGGCTGAACTGCAACTTCTTCTACAACGACCAGTTCTGGGGCGAGGAAATCGCCAATGCCGGGTTCGTGCATTACCCGAACGAGCGCTGGTTCAAGCCAGGGCGCAAGGACGCCCTGCCGAAAGAGCTGCTCGACGAGTACTGCCTGGCGATCTACAACCCGGACGGCGAACTGCTCGGCTCGCACCTGTACGACACCAACTCGGGCAATATCGAGCGCGGCATCTGCTCGCTGCCTTATGTGCGCCAGTCCGACGGCGAGGTGGTGTACTTCCCGTCGAACCTGATCGAGAACCTCTACCTGAGCAACGGCATGAGCGCCGGCAACACCCTGGTGGAAGCCCAGGTGCAGTGCCTGTCGGAGATCTTCGAACGGGCGGTGAAGCGCGAGATCCTCGAAGGCGAACTGGCCCTGCCGGATGTGCCGCAGGAGGTCATCGCCAAGTACCCGGGCATCCTCGCCGGTATCCAGGGCCTGGAAGAACAAGGCTTCCCGGTGCTGGTCAAGGACGCCTCCCTGGGCGGTGAATTCCCGGTGATGTGCGTGACCCTGATGAACCCGCGCACCGGTGGTGTGTTCGCCTCCTTCGGCGCCCACCCGAGCTTCGAGGTGGCGCTGGAGCGCAGCCTCACCGAACTGCTCCAGGGCCGCAGCTTCGAGGGCCTCAACGACCTGCCGCAGCCGACCTTCGAAAGCCATGCGCTGATGGAGCCGAACAACTTCGTCGAGCACTTCATCGACTCCAGCGGTGTGGTCTCGTGGCGTTTCTTCAGTGCCAAGTCCGATTTCGAGTTCGTCGAGTGGGACTTCTCCGGCCAGGGCGAAGACTCCAACGCCGAGGAAGCCGCGACCCTGTTCGGCATCCTCGAAGGCATGGGCAAGGAGGTCTACATGGCCACCTACGACCATCTGGGCGCCCCGGCCTGCCGCATCCTGGTGCCGGGCTACTCGGAAATCTACCCGGTGGACGACCTGATCTGGGACAACACCAACAAGGCCCTGTTCTTCCGCGAGGACATCCTCAACCTGCACAGCCTCGACGACGATGCCCTGGAAAGCCTGCTGGAGCGCCTGCTGGAGTCGGAGCTGGACGAATACACCGAGATCAAGACGCTGATCGGCGTCGAGTTCGACGACAACACCGTATGGGGCCAGCTCACGGTGCTGGAACTGAAGATCCTGATCCAGGTGGCGCTGAAGAAGTTCGACGATGCCAAGGAACTGGTGGAGATGTTCCTGCAGTACAACGACAACACCGTCGAGCGCGGGCTGTTCTACCAGGCGCTCAACGTGGTGCTGGAAGTGGAGCTGGACAGCGACCTGGAAATGGCCGACTACGAGGTCAACTTCCGCCGCATGTTCGGCAATCCGCGGATGGATGCGGTGCTGGCCTCGGTCGAAGGCAGCCTGCGCTTCCACGGCCTGACCCCGACCAGCATGAAGCTGGAAGGCCTGGACCGGCATCTGCGGTTGATCGAGAGCTACAAGAAGCTGCATGCGGCTCGGGCGGCAAAAGCCTGATTCTGTAGTGTTCTCTCGGGCCTCATCGCTGGCAAGCCAGCTCCCACAGGGTTCAGCAGCGACGCGGACACTGTGGGAGCTGGCTTGCCAGCGATAGGGCCCTCAGCAACAACACACCTCCCGGAACCAAACCCCTCCCCCACGAATCTCTCCGAATGACCCCTTTGCATTTCGGAGACCCTCCCCGTGGACGACAGCGTGATGAACGGCTACCAGCTCGGCGAACCGCAACGGGACGCCGGCGGCTGGCTGCCGCTGGAAGGCTACGCCGCCCTCGGCGACGGTCGCTCGGTGGCCCTGGTGGGCTGGGACGGCTCGGTGGACTGGTGGTGCGTGCCGCACATGGACTCCCCACCGCTGTTCGACCGCCTGCTTTCGCCCCTTGAAGGCGGCCGCTTCGCCATCACCCCCGAGGGCAAGTACCGCATCGAACGCCGTTACCGGCCCGGCAGCAACGTCCTGGAAACCCTGGTCATCGGCGCTACCGGCCGCGCCCTCCTCACCGAATCCCTCAACAGCGGCCCCGCCGGCCGTCTGCCCTGGGGCGAACTGGCAAGGCGCATCGAAGTGCTCGAAGGCCAGATGGACTTCGCCATCCGCATCGACTTCGGCACCCAGGCCGATACCGTCAGCCCCTTCCTGGCCGCCAACCACAACGGTTGCGTCTTCCATGCCGGGCACATCCTCGGCCTGGTCTGCTACGACAAGGCCCTGCTGGACGTCGAACGCAAGGACGATCTCGGCCTGCGCGCCCGTCTCAGCCTCAAGGCCGGGGAAAAGACCCTGCTGGCGATCATCTGCGGCCGCGACGAACCGCTGGTGGTGCCGCCGCTGGACCTGATCGACGCGCGGATCGACGGTTCCCACCGCGAATGGAAGCAATGGAGCGACGGCCTGAACTATGAAGGCGCCTACCAACCCCTGGTGATCCGCAGCGCGCTAGCGCTGAAACTACTGCTGTCCTCGTCCACCGGCTCGATCATGGCCGCCGCCACCACCTCCCTGCCAGAACGTATCGGCGGGCCGAAGAACTGGGACTACCGCTTCGCCTGGGTGCGCGATGCCGGCTACACCATCGAGGCGTTTCTGGGTATCGGTGCCGAACTGGAAGCCAAGGCGGCCTTTACCTGGCTGCTGCACCGCCTTGGCGAGCACGGTCCGCAGGTGCTCTTCACCCTCGAAGGCGACCTCGCCAAGGGCACCCGCCCGGTGCACCTGCCCGGCTACAAGAACTCGCCGCCACAGATCGGCAATGACGCGGTGAACCAGACCCAGCACGGCATCTTCGGCGATATCTTCCAGACCGCACGCTGTTTCATCGACTGCGGCAATATCCTCGATTCGGTCAGCGCGCGGATCCTCTCCGGCATCGCCGACCAGTGCGCCGATCGCTGGCGCAAGCCGGACTCCGGTATCTGGGAACTGCCGGACGAGCAGCATTACACCCTGTCCAAGATCGCCTGCTGGCAGGCCCTGAGCCGGGCGGTGGAGCTGGCCGACGACGGCCACCTGCCGACCACCTGCCGCGATCGCTGGGACCGCGAGCGCCAGCGCGTGCATGACTGGATCGAGAAACACTGCTGGAGCGAGAAACTGCAGGCCTACCAGTTCTACCCCGGCAGCGAACAGCTGGATGCCTCGGTGGCCCTGGCCGTGCACTTCGGTTATCCGACGCGGGAGCGCCTGAACAGCACCCTGGATGCCATCCAGCGCGAACTGGGCTGCGGCGCCTTCCACTATCGCTACAGCGAGGTGTATCGCGAGGAAGGCTGCTTCCTGGCCTGCACCTTCTGGCTGGTCGAGGCCCGTGCCCTGCTCGGTCAACGGGAGGACGCGACCCGGGCCTTCGAGGCGGCGGTCATGGGGCTGGCCCATGGGGTGGGGATCTATGCGGAGATGATCGATCCAAACAGCGGCGAGTACCTGGGCAACCTGCCCCAGGGCCTGACCCACCTGGCCCTGATTCGCGCCGCACTGGCCATTGGCGGCCAGGAGCACACGGGTTGAGGGTCAGGACGGGGACTGCTTGTCGGTCGCGATCTTGCCGCTGATTTCCAGGCCCCAGTCGCCGTGCTCGTACCAGTCCTCGCCGAGCATCTCGGCGGGGTGCATGGTGCGGTCGGCGCCGTTGCCGCAGGCCAGCTCGGCCGTAGCGCAGTAGCGGTCGCAACCCCAGCAGATGCGCTCGGGGTGCTTGGGATTGACGGGAAACGGCTTGGCCATGGTGGGCTCCCTGCTGGGTTGGGGCAGTATCACCCTACTCCGCTGGATGGCCCGGGATATTGATACGCGTCACTCCAGCACGGGGCGCAGGAAGGTCCGCTCATAGCTGAGGATGAACTTCAGTTGTACCGCCTTGGCTACCGCCGCCATGCACTCGGGATCGGTCTCCGCCTGCTTGCGGTACTGCTCGTACTCTGCAAGCCCGGGGAAGCTGAACAGGCAGTAGGCGATGTTGTTGGCACCTTCGGCAGGCAGGAAATAGCCGTGGTGCTGGCCACCGAGGCGCTGGACCAGGCGGATCCACTGGCGGCCGTAGTCTTCGAAGGCCGGTAGCTGATAGGGGTCGATGATGTAGCGAACCTGGCAGGTGATCATGAGTAGTCCTTGGGGATGAAGGACTCAAGTGTATTGACCGGAGGCGTTCCGGCCTTGAACAAAGTTGCTGTTCTTTCGGGCCTCATCGCTGGCAAGCCAGCTCCCACAGTGTCCGCGGCGCCGCTGAACCCTGTGGGAGCTGGCTTGCCAGCGATGAGGCCCGAAAGAGCGACACCAGCCATTCCTGCGGAAAACGGATAGAACCGCCCCCCGCCTCTGACCAAGACTAGTCACGCGCCCACCGGCCCACGCCGGTCGCGTGCCTTCCAACTAACCCGTCAGAGGTTTGCATGAACACCCCCGCGCATCAGCTGAGCACCTGGCTGAAGCAACACCAGATCACCGAAGTCGAATGCATTGTCAGTGACCTCACCGGCATCGCCCGCGGCAAGATTTCCCCCACCAACAAGTTTCTCGCCGAAGGCGGCATGCGCCTGCCGGAGAGCGTCCTGCTGCAAACCGTCACCGGCGATTTCGTCGAGGACGAGATCTACTACGACCTGCTGGACGAGGCGGACATCGATATGTTCTGCCGCCCCGACCCGGAGGCGATCTTCCTGGTGCCCTGGGCCATCGAGCCCACCGCGATGGTGATTCATGACACCTACGACAAGCGCGGCAACCCCGTCGAGCTGTCGCCGCGCAACGTGCTCAAGCGCGTGCTGCGCCTGTACACCCAGAAAGGCTGGACGCCGATCGTCGCGCCGGAAATGGAGTTCTACCTGACCAAGCGCAGCAGCGACCCGGACTTCCCCCTGGAAGCGCCAATCGGCCGCTCGGGCCGCCCGGAAAGCGGACGCCAGAGTTTCTCCATCGATGCCGCCAACGAATTCGACCCGCTGTTCGAAGACGTCTACGACTGGTGTGAAGCCCAGGGCCTGGACCTCGATACGCTGATCCACGAAGACGGCCCGGCGCAGATGGAGATCAACTTCCGCCACGGCGACGCCCTCAGCCTGGCCGACCAGATCACCGTGTTCAAGCGCACCATGCGCGAAGCCGCACTCAAGCACAACGTGGCGGCGACCTTCATGGCCAAGCCGATCACCGACGAGCCGGGCAGCGCCATGCATATCCACCAGAGCGTGGTGGATAGCGAGTCGGGCCGGAACATCTTCGTCAACGAAGACGGCAGCATGAGCGAGCTGTTCCTCAACTACATCGGCGGCCTGCAGAAGTACATTCCCAAGGTGTTGCCGATGTTCGCGCCGAACGTCAACTCGTTCCGCCGCTTCCTGCCGGACACCTCGGCGCCGGTCAACGTCGAGTGGGGCGAAGAGAACCGCACCGCCGGCCTGCGCGTACCGCCGTCCTCGCCGGAAGCCATGCGCGTGGAAAACCGCCTGCCGGGCGCCGACGCCAACCCGTACCTGGCCATCGCCGCCAGCCTGCTGTGCGGCTACCTGGGCATGGTCGAGAAGATCGAACCAAGCGCACCGGTCCAGGGCCGCGCCTATGAGCGCCGCAGCCTGCGCCTGCCGATCACCATCGAGGACGCCCTGGCAGCGATGGAGAACTGCGAGGTGCTGGAACAGTACCTGGGCCGCAAGTTCGTCCAGGGCTATGTCGCGGTGAAACGCACCGAGCACGAGAACTTCAAGCGCGTGATCAGCTCGTGGGAACGCGAGTTCCTGCTGCTCAGCGTCTGACATCGATCGCCCCGCCGCACACAATAAAAACGGATCAGGAGTCGCCATGAAGCTGTTGCAACGTCTTGCCCCTCTCGCCCTGCTCGCCGCGCCGCTGCTGGCCAGCGCGCAGCCCAGTGTCAGCATCTACAACTGGACCGACTACATCGCCCCGGACACCCTCGCCGGCTTCGAGGGTGCCACCGGGATCAAGCCGGTGTACGACGTCTTCGACTCCAACGAGACCCTGGAAGGCAAGCTGCTGGCGGGCAAGACCGGCTACGACATCGTCGTACCGTCCAACCACTTCCTGACCCGCCAGGTGGACGCCGGGGTGTTCCTCGAACTGGACCGCAGCAAGCTGCCGAACTGGAAGCACATGGACCCGGCGCTGCTCAGGCTGCTCGAACAGAACGACCCCGGCAACCGCCACTCGGTGCCCTACCTGTGGGGCACCAACGGCATCGGCTACAACGTCGACAAGGTCAAGGAAGTGCTGGGCGTCGACCATATCGACTCCTGGGCCACCCTGTACGAGCCGGAGAACCTGAAGAAGCTGCAGAAGTGCGGCGTGGCCTTCATGGACTCTGCCGACGAGCTGATCCCGTCGATCCTCAACTACCTGGGCCTGGACCCCAACAGCACCAACGCGGCCGACTACGCCAAGGCGGAAAAGCGCCTGCTGGAACTGCGCCCCTACGTCACCTACTTCCACTCCTCCAAGTACATCTCGGACCTGGCCAACGGTGATATCTGCGTGGCGTTCGGCTTCTCCGGCGATGTGCTGCAGGCGGCCAACCGCGCCCGCGAGGCCGGCAACGGGGTGAAGATCGCCTACAGCATTCCCAAGGAAGGCAGCAACCTGTGGTTCGACCTGATCGCGATTCCCGCCGACGCGAAGAACCCCGACCAGGCCCTGGCCTTCATCAACTACGTGATGGAGCCGAAGGTGATCGCCGGAATCAGCGACTATGTGGGTTACCCTAACGCCAATGCCGACTCCAGGCCGTTCATCGACCCCGAGACCCTGAACAATCCCGAGGTCTATCCGCCCCAGGCGGTGCTGGACAAGCTGTATATCTCCAAGGCCCCGTCGCCGAAGATCATGCGCCTGATGACCCGCAGCTGGAGCAAGGTCAAGTTCAACCAATGAGTCGAGATCCCTTGATGATGCAAAGCGCTGAGCATGCGGCGTCGTACTACGCCGCCACCGCCCGCGACAGCCAGCCCTACCCTGCGCTGGACGGCGAGATCCAGGCCGATGTGTGCGTGATCGGTGGCGGCCTGACCGGGGTCAACACCGCCCTGGAGCTGGCCTTGCGCGGGCACTCGGTGGTGCTGCTGGAGGCCCGGCGCATCGGCTGGGGCGCCAGCGGGCGCAATGGCGGGCAGCTGATTCGTGGCATCGGCCACGATGTCAGTGGCTTCGCCAAATATGTCGGCGAAGAAGGCGTGCGCTATCTGGAGCGGGCCGGGGTGGATTCGGTGACCCTGGTCGCCGAACGCATCGACGAGTTCGCTATCGACTGCGATCTGCGCTGGGGCTTCTGCGAACTGGCCAATACCCCGGCGCAGTTCGCGGCGATGGGTGAAGAGTACGAGTCACTGGCAAGTTCGGGGTATCCGCACCCGATCGAGCTGGTGGAGCCGAAGCGCATGCACCAGGTGGTCGCCAGCGACTGCTATGCCGGCGGGCTGATCGACATGGGCTCGGGGCATCTGCACCCGCTGGACCTGGTCACCGGCGAAGCCCGGGCGGCCAGCCGGCTGGGGGTGAAGATCTTCGAGCAGAGCCCGGTCGTACGGATCGAGCATGGAAACCAGGTGGTGGTGCACTGCGCCCATGGCCGGGTGCGGGCGGACAGCCTGGTGCTGGGCTGCAATGCCCATCTCGATGAGCTGGAGCCGAAGCTGAGTGGCAAGGTGCTGCCGGCGGGGAGCTATGTGATCGTTACCGAGCCATTGTCCGAGGCCGTGGCGTCCAGCCTGATTCCGCTGAACCTGGCGCTGTGCGACCAGAAGGTCGGCCTGGACTACTACCGGCTCACGGCGGACCGGCGCTTGCTGTTCGGCGGCGCCTGTCACTATTCCGGGACCGACCCCAAGGATATCGGCGCCTATATGCGGCCGAAGATGCTCAAGGTCTTCCCGCAGTTGGCAGATGTGCGCATCGACTATCAGTGGGGCGGGATGATCGGCATCACCGCCAACCGCTTCCCGCAGGTCGGGCGGCTGGCGCAGCATCCGAACGTGTTCTTTGCCCAGGGGTATTCGGGGCATGGACTGAATGTCACGCACTGGAGCGCGAAGCTGCTGGCGGAGGCGATTTCGCTCGGGCAGAGCAAGGGGCTGGATGTGTTCGGCGCGGTGCCGCACCTGACCTTCCCCGGGGGCAAGCTGTTGCGCTCGCCGCTGCTGGCGCTGGGGATGTTGTGGTATCGGGTGAAGGAGATGGTTGGCTGATTGATGTGGTGTATTTGATGGCCTCATCGCTGGCAAGCCAGCTCCCACAGTGTCCGCGGCGCCGCTGAACCCTGTGGGAGCTGGCTTGCCAGCGATGAGGCCCTGAAAACCGGCACAAGGCCCCAAGCCCTCACCCCCGCTTCAGCGTCTCCTTCGGATATTCCCCGAACAACCCATGGTACGACTGGGAAAACCGCCCCAGGTGCCAGAACGACCAGCGCATCGCCACCTCGGCCACGGTCACCTGCCCCGGGTCCGCCGCCAGCAGGTCCCTTCTCACCGCATTCAAGCGCCGGTTACGCAGCCACACCGTCGGCGGCATATCGGCATAGCGCAGGAACGATTGCTGCAGATGCCGCACCGAGACCCCCGCCGCATCCGCCAGGTCCTGCACGCCGAAACTGTCCTGCGGGCAGTCGTTGACCACCTCCTTGACCCGCTCCACCACCCGGCGCATATGGCATTCCGCCCGCCCGCGCCCGCCCACGTCCATGGCCTCGTCGAGCAACTGGAAGCAACCATCGGCGATCTGCCGGGCAAACCCCGGCGCATCCACATCCACCTCTCCGCGCACCGCTTCGGCGAGCACGCCACTGAGTGAGCTGGCGAAGGCATTGCAGCCACTGGAACGCAGCGGCTGCAGGACCAGCCGACGAAACTCCGCCGCCGAACGCTGCCAGGTCGCCGGCTGCTTCAACACCACCGCCACTTCGCGGTAATTCTCGGGGGTGACCCAGGCATTGCGGGTCTGGCCGTCGAGCAGGTAGAGGGCGTTGTCGCTCATGTCGAAGCTGAACACCAGGGCATCGGCCGGCGCATGGAATTCCTGCTCGACCCGCAGGTTCATGCGCTCCTCGTACAACTCGACGCCCGCCGTCTCGGCATGCACAAGACGCCCCTGGAAACGCCCGGCAGACATCTGCGTGTACTGCTCCTGCCAGCCCGGCAGGGCGACGCGGTGCTCGTTCACCTCCTGCGCCTCCAGCACCCTGATCGTCATAGCCCACATCCCATATTGTTAATTTTATTAATCATCAGGTTAGTTCCGGACGGCTTTCGTGCGCAAGACGGATAGAGACCATAGGTCGCAAAGCCATAAATTAAGCCTGTTCACGACACAAAACCGAGTCACGAACAGGCTTCACCCAAAAAAAATAAGTAAGACCAATAACCAGTTAGTGCACATCTGCCATCAAGAATAATAAACGGAGCGGAGCACATGAAAGCAACCACCAGGCGCCTCGGCGCGCTTCTGGCCCTGGGTCTGACACTGCCGGTCCAGGCCATCGAACTGAATGACGACTTCACCCTCGACGTACTGGTCGCGGCGATGAGCGATTACCGCACCGGCGGTGTCTCCCAGACCCTCAACCGCCCGGCCCTGCAACTCGACCTGAGCCTGCGGCACTCCAGCGGGCTGCTGCTCGGGGTGTTCACCTCCAACGTCGACTTCGACAGTGATACCCGTCGCGAATACGACTATTACGCCGGCATCGAGCACAGCTTCAACGAGGACATCGCCGCCTCGCTGATCTACTACGAGTACGACTACCCCAAGGACAGCGCCTTCAACTACGGCGAATGGATCGGCGTGCTCAGTGCCTGGAACGCCACCTTCGGCATGAAATACACCAAGGAAGTGAAGCCCTACGGCGATGACCGCAGCGTGCTCTGGGCCGGCTACCGCTTCGAGCTGCCCTGGGAAACCTCGCTGGACCTGCGCTACGGCTACTCCGACGCCAAGGACCCGGTCTACGTCAGCCACGACGGCAGCACCCGCAGCACCTACCACGACTGGGAAGTGGGCCTGAACAGGACCCTGCTGGATATCGACTGGCGCCTGGCCTATGTCGATACCGACCTGTCCAGGGCCGAATGCCAGTCCACCCAGGGCGTCGACGATATCTGCTCGGCGACCGTGATGCTCTCCGCTTCGAAGCTCTTCTGACCCAAGGAAACCGCCATGATCTTCCGTACCACGGCGCTGGCCGCCGCCCTGCTGTTCTGTGCCTGCGCGCACGCTGCCCAGGACATCCCCGGGCAGGACGTCAGCGACATTCCCGCCCGCCAGTGGCAGCCCTTCTGGGCCAAGCGCGAGACCGGCTACATCAAGACCGCCGACGGCACCGAACTGCGCTACTCCGCCCTGCTCCCGGCGACTTCGGGCAAGTTCCCGGTGCTGGTGCGCTACAGCGGCTACGACTCCGGCAGCATCGGCGGCAGCGCCTACCTGGCGGACGACGAGACCTTCTCGGTCGATCTCGACAAGCAACTGGTCGCCCTCGGCTATGCGGTAGTCGGCGTGCAGGCCCGGGGCAGCGGTTGCTCCCAGGGCACCTTCGACTTCCTCGGCCCGGCCTACGGCACCGATGGCCGCGATGCCGTGGAGTTCGTGGCGAAACAGGCCTGGTCCAATGGCAAGGTCGGCATGTTCGGCTGGTCCTGGTCGGGCATGTCGCAACTGATGACCGCCTCGGAGCGCCCCGCCAGCCTCAAGGCCATTGCGCCGGGCATGGTCCTCGGCGATGCCCGGGGCGACAGCTGGGCACCGGGCGGCGTGCCGGCGCCGGAATTCGTGACCGGCTGGCACTGGTACCTGGCCCAGCGCTGGGCAGCGGTCAAGGCCAGCGCGCAGAGCGAGAACGACAGCCGCTGCCTGGCCCAGCTGGCACGCAACGAGGCGGAGATCGGCAAGCATGCCCTGACCTACCAGTTGATCCGCCATCCGCTGCGGGACGAATGGACCGAACAGCGCAACATCCGCTCACGCACCCACCGCATCCAGGTCCCGGTGCTGTCCTTCGAGGCCTGGCAGGACGAAGCGGTGATGGCCCGCGAAGGCTATTACCACGAGACGCTCAAGCCCGAGCAACTGTGGACCGTGCAAACCAACGGCCCCCACGATATCTACGAAGCGACCCGTTTCCGCGACAAGCTGGTGGCTTTCTTCGACCACTTCGTCAAGGGCGAGGGCAACGGCTTCGACAAGACCGCGCACGTGGAAATCTGGCAGGAAACCACCAGCCCGAAACGCGACACGCCCCATGACCTGAACGAAACCGCGACCCCGGGCTGGGTCATCGAACGGCCGCGCCTGCCCCTGGACATCACCCCGCTGCGCTTCGCCCTGGCCGGCGACGGCAAGCTGCTGGAGAACGGCCAGCCCAGCGGCGAGCCGGACGAGTACACCTACCCGGTAGCCGGCCCGGACGTGAACACCTACGAGGAAGACAACGCCTGGGGCGCACAGAAGCCCGGCTGGAAGGACGGCAGCCTGGCCTACACCAGCGCGCCGTTGCAGCGCGATGTGCTCGGCTACGGCACGGCCAGCGCCGACCTCTGGCTGTCGACGCCGATGGGCCCGGACATGGACGTGCAGGTGACCCTGACCCAGTTGCTGCCTGACGGCCAGGAAGTCTTCGTGCAGCGCGGCTGGCTGCGCATGTCGTCGCGCAAGCTCGACGACCACAAGTCCACCGCCCTGCGCCCATGGCGCCTGGATACCCCGGACGCGGTCGAACCGATGCTGCCGGACACGCCAACCCTGGGCCGGGTGGAAATCCCGCCGTTCTCCCACCCGTTCCGTGCCGGTTCGCGCATCCGTATCTGGATCGATGCGCCGGGTCGCACCGGCGGCTACGGCTTCGACACCTTCGCCCTGCCCGCCCGGCCCAAGCTGCTGCACGACGCCGAACACCCGTCAGCGCTGGTGCTTGGCGAACTCAAGGGCGTCGCCATTCCCAAGGCCCAGCCGGCCTGCGACAGCCTGCTCAAGCAACCCTGCCGTCCCGACCCACTCAAATAAGGAAGCGCACTCATGAAAACAACCACGCACACCCTGCTGGTCACCGCCCTCGGCCTGCTCGTCGGCGTCGTCCAGGCCGGCGAACTCAAGGACAGCAAGCCGGACCGGGTCAAGACTGAGCTGGTCATGCAGATCAACGTCAAGCTCGGCGCCGACGAGGACATGGGCAAAGGTGCCGAAGGCCACCGGATCAACTACCCGATCATCGGCGGGCACTTCGTTGCGAGCGGGTTCAAGGGCGAGGTGATTCCCGGCGGCGCCGACATGTCGGTGGAGCGTAATGACGGGGTGACGAAGATCGATGCGCTCTATCGCCTCAAGACCGAAGACGGCCAGGTGATCATCATCCACAACTACGGGCTCTGGCGGCCGACCGCTGCGGGCCTTGCGAAACAGGCCAAGGGCGAGGAGCTGACCCAGGCCGACTTCTACTGCCGCACCGTGCCGAGCTTCAGCACCCCAGCGGGCAAGTACGACTGGCTGGAGGACTACACCTACGTCGGGACCATCGACGACGTGAATGACAAGGAGGTGCTGATCGGGGTTTACCGGGTGGACGGTGTGTAACGGCAGCGCAGCATAGGGGTGTCCACTCGTTTGCCCCCGCGATGTCAGGTCGCGGGGGCTTTTTTGTGCGTCACTGAACGTCGGCTGCCTCGTCGCGTATCCAGGCCATGAACGCCTCCACCTCAGGGCGCCGCGCCCCTTCCGCCAGGGTGACCAGGTAATAGGCAAACCGTGCCGGCCATGGCTTGTCCAGCACCTGCACCAGGCGTCCTGCAGCGATTTCCTCCGCCGCATATTGCTCGGGCACCAGCGCCAGCCCCTGCCCGGCCACGGCGGCGCGAATCAGCAGGTAATCGTCATCGAAGGCCGTCCCTCGTTCGGCTCGCGGGTCCTGGGCGACACCATGGGCGCCCAGCCACAACACCCAATCGGCGCGATCGGCGTCCTGCAGCAAAGGCCACTCCAGGCAATCCGCCGGTTCGACCAGGCCGGTCCGTGAAGCGAACAGCGTCGGGCTCGCCACCGGCAGCAGCACCGGAGCCATCAGTGGCTCGCAGGACAACCCCGGATAGTCGCCCAGTCCGTGGCGAATGGCGATATCCACCCGCTCCTGACGCAGGTCCACCAGTGCCCCCGAGGCCTCGACCCGCACCTCGATATGCCCGTGCCGCTCGGTGAAGCGGCCCAGTCGCGGAACCAGCCAGGAGGCGGCGAACGAGGGCACGGTACTGACCGTGACGGTCGGGCGCAGGCGGTCCGCTTCCAGCGTATGCAGGGCGCTCTCGATCTGTTCGAAGGCGGCCAGCAGTTGCGGCCAGACCTTCTGCCCGGCCTCGGTCAGGTGCATGCCATTGCGCCCGCGATTGAACAGCGGCACGCCGAGCCGCTCTTCCAGTTGGCGGATCTGCTGGCTGACCGCACCCGGGGTCACGCCGAGGGACTCGGCGGCGTGCTTGACGCTGCCGAAGCGCCCGACCTGGGTAAAGGCGCGCAGGGCCAGCAACGGAAGAATGCTGTTCATGGTTTAGTTTTTCTAAATTCAGGCTTCATGATTCATCGTTTTCCAGCATTGGCTTCATCAGGGAACATTGCCACAACGGAGTGCCTGGCAGTTTAGGCCAGCTCACTCCTCAAGCGAAACCGCCCCGAACAAGGATGCCGCCAATGCTTCACCTGTATACCGACAGCTCGCCCAACGGTTTCAAGATCACCATCGCCCTGGAGGAGCTCGGGCTGCCTTATCAGCTGCACCACGTCCGCATCGATAACGACGAACACCGCACGGCGGAATTCCTCGCGCTGAACCCGTACGGACGCATCCCGGTACTGCGCGATGACCAGCGCGATATCACGCTCTTCGAATCGGCCGCCATCCTGCTGTACCTCGCCGACCTCAGCGGGCAATTGCTGCCCGACACTGCGCGGGAGCGCTGGGAGGCGATCACCTGGCTGCAGTTCCATGCCGCCAGCGTCGGCCCGCTGCTCGGCCAGCGCGTGCACTTCGAGCTGTTTGCCGAGACGCCCCTGCCCGCCGCCATCGAGCGCTACCGGGCGCTGACCGAGGCGGCTTTCAGCGTGCTCGACCAGCGCCTGGCTACCCGCACCTGGTTGGCGGGAGAGCACTACTCCATCGCCGATATCGCGCATTTCGGCTGGAGCCATATCGCCCGGCTGGTGGGCTTCGACTTCAGCCATCACCGTCATCTCGATGCCTGGCACCAACGGGTCGCCGCCCGTCCGGCGGTGCAGCGCGGCATTGTCATTCCCGCACCGGCTACGGGTGCCTGAGGCACAAGGAAGGTCACTTATGAACGACGCGTTTGTTACTCCGCGCCTGACCGGCGCACCAATGGCCAGGTTCCACGGCCATCCCGGCTACCGGCGCATGTTCGCCCCCGAGCGCCTGACGCTCGGTCTGTTCCTGCCCCTGCGCTTTTACCAGGGGCGCATGGAGGTGCTGACGGGCCAGGCCGACCTGGCCAGCACGATCGACCGGCTTGGTTTCGCCGCCGTATGGGTCCGTGACGTACCTTTATACGATCCATCCTTCGGCGATGCGGGCCAGGTCTTCGATCCGTTCACCTACCTGGCCTTTCTTGCCGCGCGCACGCAGAACGTGGCGCTGGCGACCGGGAGTGCCATCTTTACCCTGCGCCACCCCATTGACCTGGCCAAGGCGGCGGCCAGCCTCGACCGACTGTCTGGCGGGCGTCTGGTGATGGGGATTGCGTCCGGCGACCGGCCAATCGAGTTTCCTGCCTACGGTATCGATCGTGCGCAGCGGGGGGAACGCTTCGCCGAAGCGGTGAGGTGCTTCCGTCAATTGCTGGGCCCTGGCCCCTTGACCCTGGATTCGCCACTCGGTCGCTTCACCGGGGCACAGCTGCTACCCGACCCGGCGACGGGAGGCATCCCGCTGATCGTCACCGGCTCGTCCGGCCAATCGCTGGAATGGATCGCCGAACATGCCGACGGCTGGCTCACCTACCCGGATGCGACCCACAACGAACGCGGGCCGCAACACCTGGCGGAAAAGATCCGTGCCTGGCGCGAGCTGATCCGCGACGGCGGCTTCCGACCGCATATGACCAATGAATGGCTGGATCTGGTCGATGATCCGGACTATCCACGCACACCGCTGCAAGGCGGCTATGTACTGCGAACCGGTCGCAAGGGCCTTCTTGATCTGCTCGAACGCTGGCAGGCGGCGGGAGTGAACCATGCGGCGCTGGGTATCCAGCACTCGCAAAGACCGCCCACCGAGGTCATCCAGGAACTGGCTGAAGAAGTGCTGCCGCACTTCCCTTCGCTGCCAGGGCCACCTGCGTTGCCAAGCGATTGGTAACGATCACTTCTGACTCAATGTCACCACCGAAACGCCGGAGGCGACGAAAGTCACCCCGGCGCCGATATTCAGGCCATTGACCACCCGTGGGCGGTTGCGAATGGCGTTGGTCAGTGCCGAGGCGAATACCCCCATCAAGGCGAAGCCGACGGCGGTGAGGAAAGCGAACCAGAGGCCATAGACGAACATCTGCACGGTCACCGAGCCCAGTTGCGGATTGACGAACTGCGGAATGAACGCCAGCACGAACAACCCCGGCTTGGGGTTCAGCGCCGCCGAGAGGAAGCCGGTAATGAAAATGCTGCGCAACGGTTGCTTCGCCGCCGGGGCGAAGTTGATCAGGTTGCGCGAGCGCAGCACCTTGATCCCCAGCCACAGCAGGTAGCCGGCGCCGATGATCTTCACCACCCAGAAGGCCACGGCAGAGGTCTGCATCAGCAGGGTCAGGCCCAGGGCTGCGGTGGTGGTGTGGAACAGGATGCCGGTGCCCGATGCAATGCCGGAAACGATGGCGGCCAGGCGGCCCTGGCTCAGGCCGCGCCCGATGGCCAGGAGATTGTCGGGGCCGGGGGCGATCACCAGCAGCAGGCAGGCGGCGGTATAGGCGAGCCAGATGTCGATGGGGAACATTACATCCTCCTTGATGTGTGGAAAGGTCCAGGGTGATGGGACTTTAACCTGATTTGCATAGCAACGCGGACCCTGTGGGAGCGGGTTTACCCGCGATTGCTATGGTGAATTCACCGACGTAATCGCGGGTGAACCTGCTCCCACAAGGTCCGCGCAGATCGGACCTGCGCCTTGTTTCCAACTAAGTCGCTGTTTAAAAACGCTTTTCTTTGCAAAAAATACTTCCCACCCGTAACAAATCTTGTTAAATTGCCGCCCATCCCGCGACGGACACACAGTGACCAGCAGCGGGATCTGCATCAGGACAAGCTTTTGTCCGTCGCAACAGGGGCGTCGCCAAGCGGTAAGGCAGCAGGTTTTGATCCTGCCATGCGTTGGTTCGAATCCAGCCGCCCCTGCCATTTTTTCTTCTATTCTCTCCCTCCTCTCCTGATTCCGGTGCTCAAGCACACGGCGATCGACTGTTCATATTTTTCTACACACTCAACGGATACAGTGCGGCCTATCGGCTAAATCACTGGGTTTGCATCGCGCCCCATTCCCTTGTTGATCGCCAAGTGTTAAAAATATCACCCGCTTTAGGCCTAGCCGTTGTGTAAAACCACACAACGGGGTATCCAACGAGAAAACAATTTGAAAAGCGTGATGTCCCTGCGTGAGGGAATCCCCTTCCCTGTTACCTGTCAGCCACCGGAGCAAGCTGCATGATCGAGGTCACCGAAGTTTCCATTGCCCAACTGCGTGCCGCGCTCGAGTCCGGCCAGACCACGGCGGTCGAGCTGGTCAAGGCCTACCTTGCCCGGATCGATGCCTACGATGGCGCAGACACGCCGACCGCACTGAACGCGGTGGTGGTGCGCAATGCCGAGGCCTTGAACGAAGCCGCTGCCTCCGATGCCCGTCGCGCCCGCGGTGAAACCCTCGGCCCGCTGGACGGCATTCCCTACACCGCCAAGGACAGCTACCTGGTCAAGGGCCTGACCGCCGCCTCCGGCAGCCCGGCCTTCGCCAGCCTGATGGCCTACCGGGACGCCTTCACCATCGAGCGCCTGCGCGCTGCCGGGGCGATCTGCCTGGGCAAGACCAACATGCCGCCGATGGCCAATGGCGGGATGCAGCGCGGTGTCTATGGCCGTGCGGAAAGCCCGTACAACGCCGCCTATCTGACCGCGCCGTTCGCCTCCGGCTCGTCCAACGGTGCCGGTACCGCCACCGCCGCCAGCTTCTCCGCCTTCGGCCTGGCCGAGGAAACCTGGTCCAGCGGTCGTGGCCCGGCGTCGAACAACGGCCTGTGCGCCTACACCCCGTCCCGTGGGGTGATCTCGGTACGCGGCAACTGGCCGCTGACCCCGACCATGGACGTGGTGGTGCCTTACGCGCGGACCATGGCCGACCTGCTGGAAGTGCTGGATGTGGTGGTCGCCGAAGACACCGACACCCGCGGCGACCTGTGGCGCCTGCAACCCTGGGTGCCGATCCCGAGCGTGGCCTCGGTGCGCCCGGCGTCCTATGCCGAACTGGCCGTGGGCGCCAGCGACCTGGCTGGCAAGCGCCTCGGTGTGCCGCGCATGTACATCAATGCCGACGAAGCCGCCGGCACCTCCGAGGAACCGGGTATCGGCGGCCCGACCGGCCAGCGCATCAATACCCGCGCTTCGGTGATCGACCTGTGGAAACAGGCCCGCCAGGCGCTTGAAGCGGCCGGTGCGGAAGTGATCGAGGTGGACTTCCCGCTGGTATCCAACTGCGAGGGTGATCGCCCGGGTGCGCCGACCGTGTTCAATCGCGGCATCGTTTCCAAGGAGTTCCTCCACCACGAACTCTGGGACCTGACCGCCTGGGCCTTCGACGACTTCCTGCAGGCCAATGGCGATCCGCAGCTGAACCGCCTGGTGGATGTCGATGGACCGAAGATCTTCCCCCACGACCCGGGCACCCTGCCCAACCGTGAAGGTGATCTGGCTGCGGGCATGGACGAATACGTGAAGATGGCCGAACGCGGCATCACCCCGTGGAACGAGATCTCCACCGTGCCGGACGGCCTGCGCGGCCTGGAAGCGACCCGCAAGCTGGACCTCGAAGACTGGATGGACGCGCAGGGTCTGGACGCGGTGCTGTTCCCGACCGTGGCCGATGTTGGCCAGGCGGATGCCGACGTCAACCCGGAGTCGGCGGATATCGCCTGGAGCAACGGCATCTGGGTGGCCAACGGCAACCTGGCGATCCGTCACCTGGGCGTGCCGACCGTCACCGTACCGATGGGCGTGATGGCCGATATCGGCATGCCGGTGGGCCTGACCTTTGCCGGCAAGGCTTATGACGATTCGAACCTGCTGAAGCTGGGGGCGGCGTTCGAGGCTACCGGCAACCGCCGGATGATTCCGCCGCGTACGCCTAAGCTCTAAAGCCCAACACGGACCCTGTGGGAGCGGGTTCACCCGCGATTGCGGTGGTGAACTCACTACCCTAATCGCGGGTGAACCCGCTCCCACAGAGTACGCGTCGCGCTCTGGATCTTTACTCCACCCCCTCCAACCGCTTCGCCGCCTCCACCCCCGCACTGGTCAGCTTGATCGGGAACTCGACACTCGGTTCATGCTCCTCCACCTTGACCGGGTGGCCCTGGATGAGCTTGCGTTCCTGCAAGGTCTTGAGCATCCCGGCCACGGCTTTCTCGCCGCGGTAGTTGTCGAGAATCTCCTTGCCCAGCCCCTCCGGATGCGCGTGCAGCAGGCGGGTCAGGACTTCGCGTTCCAGTTCATCGTTGCTCATGACTACCTCTCTCGATGCGATGGTCGTTGTGCCTGTGACCATCGCCCGTGCGAGGAGATTCAACTGGATCGGCCACTGTGCACTCCGCACCCAGCGCCAGCACTCTGGAGATATCAGGAAAATAAGGCGCATTCCTCTATATCACTCAGATCCGTCCTACATACCCCACCAAGCATCCTCCCCATTCTCAGGCAGTCGGCCTGCATGCCTTCAGAAATCTGACAGCGCAGCGCAGGCCATTACCGGTACTCGGGTACGACCCGATTACCCCGCCAAGAGGAAAACAACGCGATGGTTGGCTATTTCATTCGCCTCGGCGACAAGACCAGCTGTGGAGGTGTCGTCACCGGCTCCGACAAGCTGATGACGATGATGGGCATCGAACATTCCCGCGAGGGTGACAGCGTCACCTGTGGCGTCACTGGCTTGACCTACCAGATCGAGGGAGGTGTGTCCTTTGTCAAAAGCGACTGAAAGAGTTATTGGAAAAGGCCGGATGGCACAAAGGCAGTGTCGTGACACTGGGGTCTTCCAGATTTTCAGCACGAGAAATGGATGCAACATCTCAAGTTAACTTTATCGCTCTCGGAAGCTCGGAAGATCCCCTTGACGACATGTACGGCGCTCTGGGAGTCGCCACATTGAAGATTGGGGTAATTGGAAAGACCCTCGCTAAAGAAAATCCAAAAACACAAAGACCACACAGTTACTTTCAGGTGGAGCGTATCGGCTTTTACATCCGCGACCATTATGATTTCAACGGCACTCAATTCTTGGGAATATGGACAGGCGATCGAGTTCTAACCAAGAAAGAAATGATGCGAGCCAGCGTACCAAGCGGACAATCCATCTACAAATGGGCCAATGATGAATTCGCCCTTGTCACAAATAATGACTTCAGAAGCTACAGAAACAAAACCGGGATGGGCGGCGATTACGTGCTCTACTCTGAGATTCTCTGGAGAGACTCCAATTTAACCATTGACTTGGGGGAGATAACTTGAAAAACCCTTGGAGGGTGGCAGCCATTTTTGGCGTTGCGATTTCCGCACTGTGGTTTTCTTCCGAGTGGTGGGAGAAAGGCCTCGCTTCGCCAATCGACGACGCCGAAAATAGTCCCAATGGCTGCTCTCGCATTCAGACCTTCAAGCCATTTTGGCTGCTGCCCGATATATTCCATCGTGAACTAGCGCCCCATGAGGCAGCGAAACCAAGATGGTTTCACTTTTGGGAGGTCCCGGGTTTCTATCGTCTATACGACAACTACAATAATCAGTTGATTGGTGAAACTGTAATTTATGACCTCGCGTTCTCTGGAGGAAGGCTGAGTTGGGATCGAGCCGGAGGCGTATGGGTAGGCATGACCTACGTCGGCCCAAGCATCCGAGATTGTACTGGCCGTCAACAAACACTGCCGGAATAACTTCACCATAACGCTCCAAGCCGGCTGTAAAGGCCGGCTTGGAGTTGGAATTCAAATACACCATCCGGACCATATTGCTTGCGAGACATCAGCCACCTCAAGCCCAAGACCACCCAGTGGGTTAAGCGCACTCTGTTGGCCAGCACAATAATAGTTGGAGCCTGGCTTGCTTCTAAATCGTGGGAAAAAGGCCTCGCGACTGAAGTTGCATACGCCGAGTCGAGCCCTGACGGATGCATGAGCATCCGAAGTTTCAGGCCATTCTGGATTCTTCCAGACATTTTTTATCCAAAGTCCGATCCCAACGAGGACATTTCGCCTCGGTGGTTTACCGGTTGGGGACTGCCAGGATTCTATCGACTGTACGATAACCATAGCGGCGAACTGATAGGAGAAAGTGAGATATACGACCTTGAGTTCTCAAGTGACCGTATCAGTTGGAACAGGTCAGGAGCGGTTTACTCCGGGATGATTTACATAGGCCCAAGCATCCGAGACTGCATCAGCGCCACACCTGAGACAAACCACAGTCGATAACCCCAGCAAAGCCGGCTGCACCTACGCAGCCGGCTTTACTTTCATCACCTCCAACCCTCCCCACTGGCACAATCGCCCCTCACCGTCTTCACTCATCGACTCCCGCCCCAACACCAAGGAAGGTTCGATGAGCTCCCCCACCGATGGAAAACTCAGCGTCGGCGCCCTGACCGCCCTGGTCGTGGGCTCGATGATCGGCGCCGGGATCTTCTCCCTGCCCGCCACCTTCGGCCGCGCCAGCGGTGGTTTCGGGGCGATCATCGCCTGGTTGATCGCCGGCTCCGGGATGCTGATGCTGGCCTTCGTGTTCCAGACCCTGGCCCAGCGCAAGCCGGACCTGGACTCGGGGATCTACGCCTACGCCCGCGCCGGTTTCGGCAATTATCTGGGCTTCGCCTCGGCCTTCGGCTTCTGGGCCGGGACCTGCATCGGCAACGTGTCCTACTTCATCCTGATCAAATCGACCCTGGGCGCGTTCTTTCCGGTGTTCGGCGACGGCAATACAGTGATCGCCATCGGCGTGTCCTCGCTGCTGCTGTGGAGCTTTCACCTGCTGGTGCTGCGGGGCGTCCAGGAGGCCGCGGTGATCAATACCATCGCCACGGTGGCGAAGATGATCCCGATCCTGGTGTTCATCATCCTCGTGGCCGTGGCCTTCGACCGTGAGCTGTTCGTGCTGAACTTCTGGGGGACCCACGCGGCGATCACCCCTGATCCGGACCTGGCCCACCTGGACGACTACGGGCGCATCGGCCATGCCGCCGCCGAGCTGGTGGTAGCGCCGCAGGAGTCGCTGTTCGAGCAGGTGCGCAGCACCATGCTGGTGACGGTGTTCGTGTTCCTCGGGATCGAGGGCGCCAGTGTGTATTCCCGTTATGCGCGCAATCCCAGGGATGTCGGCGTGGCCACGGTGCTGGGCTTCGTCGGGGTGCTGTGCCTGCTGATCCTGATCACCCTGCTCAGCTACGGCGTGCTGCTGCGTCCGGAGCTGGCGGCGCTGCGCCAGCCATCCATGGCCGGGGTGCTGGAGATGATCGTCGGACGCTGGGGAGCGATCTTCATCAGTATCGGCCTGATCATTTCGGTGCTGGGTGCCTTCCTCTCCTGGACCCTGCTGGCCTGCGAGGTGCTGCATGCCGCCGCCCACGACAAGGCCATGCCGGCGCTGCTGACCCGGGAGAACGCCCATGGCGTGCCCAGCGCCGCGCTGTGGCTGACCACGCTGTTCGTGCAGTTGTTCCTGGTCCTGACCTTCTTCACCGAGGCAGCGTTTACCCTGGCCCTGGAACTGACCAGTTCGCTGACCTTGATCCCCTACCTGCTGGTGGCGGCCTATGCAGTGAAACTGGCGCGCAGTGGCGAGACCTACGAAAACGGCGCCGGACACGGACGGGACCTGCTGATCGCCCTGCTGGCCACGGCCTATGCCGTGCTGATGGTGCTGGCGGGCGGGCTGAAGTACCTGCTGCTATCGGCATTGATCTACGGGCCGGGAACGCTGCTGTATCTCAAGGCCCGGCACGAACAGGGCGTGGCGGCCTTCAGCGGCGCGGAGAAGCTGGTATTTGCCGTGGTAGTACTGGGTGCGCTGGTGGCGCTGGCCGGTCTGGTGGGCGGGTGGATAGTGCTGTGAGCCGACTGCTGACAATGAGCCACAAGGACGTGGCTTAACCCAATATTCATCCACCTCGCTTGCGCCTTTCACACAATCGCGGGCTAGATAGCACGGAGCCCGATGACCTTCCCGACGGTCACCCCACCCTCCTCCTACCTCGCGTAACATTTTGCAACCCGTTAACCGGCAAAACGCCACCGCCGTGCGCGTCCCAGCCATTGACACCGCCAAAAGCGCATCCCGCCCTTTCGATATGTATCGAGTACGGGCACAATGCGGCTCTTTTTTTGGCTGGCCTACCCGGAGCCTTATAAGTGATCCAGACCCCGTACTACCTCATCGACAAAACCAAGCTGCTGAGCAACCTGGAAAAGATCGCCTACGTGCGCGAGAACTCCGGGGCCAAGGCCTTGCTGGCACTCAAGTGCTTCGCCACCTGGTCGGTGTTTGACCTGATGCAGCAGTACATGGACGGCACCACTTCGTCCTCGCTCTACGAGCTCAAGCTCGGTCGCCAGAAGTTCGAGGGCGAGACCCACGCCTACAGCGTGGCCTGGGCCGACGACGAGATCGAAGAGATGCTCGCCAACTGCGACAAGATCATCTTCAACTCCATCGGCCAGCTGCAGCGCTTCGCCGAGGCGTCCGAGGGCAAGGTCCGCGGTCTGCGGGTCAACCCGCAGGTGAGCAGCTCCGACTACCTGCTGGCCGACCCGGCCCGCCCCTTCAGCCGCCTCGGCGAGTGGGACCCGGTCAAGGTCGAAGCGGTGATCGAGCAGATCTCCGGCTTCATGTTCCACAACAACTGCGAGAACGGCGATTTCGCGCTGTTCGACAAGATGCTCGGGACCATCGAGGAACGCTTCGGCCACCTGCTGCACAAGGTCGAATGGGTCAGCCTCGGCGGCGGCATCCACTTCACCGGCGAAGGCTATGCCCTGGATGCGTTCTGCGCACGCCTGAAGTCGTTCTCCGAAACCTATGGCGTGCAGGTCTACCTGGAGCCGGGCGAAGCGGCGATCACCAACAGCGCCTCGCTGGAAGTGACCGTGCTCGACACCCTGTTCAACGGCAAGCACCTGGCCGTGGTCGACAGCTCGATCGAAGCGCACATGCTCGACCTGCTGATCTACCGTCTCAACGCCAAGATGGCCCCCAACGATGGCGAGCACACCTACATGGTCTGCGGCAAATCGTGCCTGGCCGGCGACATCTTCGGCGAGTACCAATTCGATCGTCCGCTGACCATCGGCGATCGGCTGTCGTTCATCGACGCAGCGGGCTACACCATGGTCAAGAAAAACTGGTTCAACGGCCTGAAAATGCCGTCCATCGTAGTGAAACAACTCGACGGTAGCGTCGAGGTGGTTCGTGAGTTCGGTTTCGAAGACTACCTGTCCAGCCTTTCCTGAGCTGGCAGATAAGGAGAGATAGAGAATTGAAGAAGAACGTTCTTATCATTGGTGCAGGAGGTGTCGCCAAGGTGGTGGCCCACAAGTGCGCGCAGCACAACGACGAACTCGGTCGTATTGCAATTGCGTCGCGGAACATCTCCAAATGCCAGGCCATCATCGACAGCGTCAAGGCCAAGGGTAGCCTCAAGGTACCCGCCGACATCCAGGCCTTCTCGCTCAATGCACTCGATGTCGAGGCGACCAAGGCGTTGATCCGCGAGACCGAATCGCAGATCGTCATCAACGTCGGTTCCGCCTTCCTCAACATGTCGGTGCTGCGTGCCTGCATCGATACCGGTGTGGCCTACCTGGACACCGCGATCCACGAAGAACCGGGCAAGATCTGCGAAACCCCGCCCTGGTATGGCAACTACGAGTGGAAACACCTCGAGGAATGCCAGCAGAAGAACATTACCGCCATTCTCGGTGTCGGCTTCGACCCGGGTGTGGTCAACGCCTATGCGGCGTTGGCGAAGCAACAGTACTTCGACCGCATCGACTCGATCGACATCCTCGACGTCAATGCCGGCTCGCACGGCAAGTACTTCGCCACCAACTTCGATCCGGAAATCAACTTCCGTGAATTCACCGGGCAGGTGTGGAGCTGGCAGAACAGCCAGTGGACCAGCAACACCATGTTCGAAGTGAAGCGTACCGACGACCTGCCGGTGGTCGGCTCGCAGAACCTCTACCTCACCGGCCACGATGAAGTGCACTCGCTGTCGAAGAACCTCGACGTGCCCAACGTGCGTTTCTGGATGAGCTTCGGCGAGCACTACATCAATGTGTTCACCGTGCTGAAGAACCTCGGCCTGCTCTCCGAGCAACCGGTGAAGACCGCCGAAGGCCTGGAAGTGGTGCCGTTGAAAGTGGTCAAGGCGGTGCTGCCGGATCCGTCCTCGCTGGCGCCGGGCTACACCGGCAAGACCTGCATCGGTGACCTGGTCAAGGGCACCAAGGATGGCCAGCCGCGCGAAGTCTTCATCTACAACGTGGCCGACCACGAAGAAGCCTACGCCGAGACCGACAGCCAGGGCATCTCCTACACCGCCGGTGTACCGCCCGTGGCTGCGGCCCTGCTGGTCGCCCGTGGCCAGTGGGATGTCGCGCGCATGGTCAACGTAGAGGAACTGCCGGCCGAGCCGTTCCTGCACGCCCTTGACGTGATGGGTCTGCCGACCCGGATCAAGGACGAGAACGGTGATCGTCCGTGGGCTTGATACAGTCCGCTGCGTGAAAAAGAGGGGCGCCTGAGAAGGCGCCCCTCTTTCGTTAGGGCCGACCGCGGACCCTGTGGGAGCTGGCTTGCCAGCGATTGCGATGGTGAATTCACTACAGCTATCGCTGGCAAGCCAGCTCCCACAGGGGCCGCGATCGGCTCTTGATACTGCTCCTAGCCGAATTGTTCGCGGTATTCGCTGGGGGTGACCCCCAGCCTTTCACTGAACACCTGCCGCATATACCGCACACTGCCAAACCCGCTACGCCAGGCCACCGTCTTCAACGGGAGGTCCTCGCTCTCCAGCAACGCCCGCGCCCGGTCGATCCGCGCGTTCTGCAAAAACGCCATCGGCGTCATGTTCACCTCGCGCAAGAACACCCGGGAAAAATGCCGCGGGCTCATGGCCGCCAGCGCCGCCATGCGCTCGATCCCCCATGACTCATCAAGGTGCTCCAGCACATGGTTCTGCACTCGGGTAATCGGCGTCTCTTCCTTGGCCACCTCCCCCGCCAGCGGACTGAACCGCGCCTGGCCGCCCTGGCGCTTCATCACCACCAGCAGCACCTTGGCCACGTCCTGGGCAACCTTCTTGCCGTGATCCTCGGCAACCACCGCCAGGGCCAGGTCGATGCCCGCCGTCACGCCGCCGGAGGTGATCAGTTGGCGATCACGGACAAAAATCTGGTCGGTCTCCACCTGGGTCTTCGGGAACGCCTTGATCAAGCGCTCGGTGTAGTGCCAGTGGGTGGTCGAGCGATAACCGTCGAGCAGTCCAGCGTGGCCGAGAATAAAGGCACCGGTGCAGATCGAGCCGTAGCAGACGGCACGCTCGGCGACATCCTTCAGCCACAGGCTCAACGGCGGACAGATCTCGTTGTAGGCCCCCGGCCCGCCCGGCACCAGCAGCAGGTCCCAGCGCCCCGTCTCGGGATCGATGACCGCGTCCGGCAGCACGTTCACCCCATTCGACGCCCGAATCGCCCCCGGCACCGCGCCCAGGGTGGTCAGCCGGTAATGCTCCTCGGGCCTGAGGTAGCGATTGGCAATGGAGAACACCTCCAGCGGCCCCGCCATGTCGAGCAGGAGAAAATCCGGGAACAGCACCATGGCCACGCTTTTCATCGAAGGGAATCACCGCAATTGAGGAAAACAGTGCGACGCATTATGACCCTTCCTGCAAGCGAAGCGGAAAGCCCGCTGACATTGTCCACTTGAAAGGGACAGTCATTCCATTGCCATCTACTTATTGCCTTGCCCGGTAAACAGTAATCTACCCCCATAGAAACGCGGTTGCCCTTTCGCAACCCCGACCTGACAAGGAGATACATCATGCTGACCCTGCGCAAAGCGTCCGATCGTGGCCTGGCCAACCATGGCTGGCTGAAGTCGTTCCACACCTTTTCCTTCGCTCACTACCGCAACCCGGCCGAGCAAGGCTTTTCCGACCTGCTGGTGATCAACGATGACCGGGTCGACGAGGGCAAGGGCTTTGGCCAGCACCCGCACCGCGACATGGAGATCTTCTCCTACGTGCTGGAAGGCGCGCTGGAGCACAAGGACAGCATGGGCACCGGCTCGGTGATCCGCCCGGGCGACGTGCAACTGATGAGTGCGGGCCGTGGCGTGACCCACAGCGAGTTCAACCACTCCCATGACGAGCCGGTGCACTTCCTGCAGATCTGGATCGTCCCGGCGGAGGTCGGTGCCGAGCCGCGTTACCAGCAGGCGAACTACAGCAGCGAGGAAAAACGCGGTCGGCTGAAGCTGATCATCTCGCCGGACGGCGCCGACGGCTCGTTGCAGATCCGCCAGGACGCACGGGTGTTTGCCGGGCTGTTCGATGGTGAGGAAAGCGCCGTGCTGAAACTGCCGGCCGAGCGTAATGCCTACGTCCACGTGGCCCGTGGTAGCGTCGAGCTCAACGGCCTGCAACTGAACGAAGGTGACGGCGTGCGCCTGCGTCAGGAGCAGATCATCGAACTGGCCAAGGGCGAGGACGCCGAAGTGCTGGTGTTCGACCTGCGCCCCCACGAACTGCCCGGTTTCTGAAGCTGCAAGCTCCAAGCTAGAAGCGGCAAGCAAAAGCAGATCGCGTTGCCAACACGATTACTTACAGCTTGCCGCTTAAAGCTTGAAGCTCAGGGCTCGTAACCTTCGACAATGATCACCTCAGCCTTGGCCACCCCCTGCCGGTGGCTGCAGGCTTCCTGATACTGCGCCGAGCGATAGCACGCGACGGCCTGCTCATACGAGTCGAATTCGATCACTACACTGCGTTGTGGTGTCGCTCGGCCTTCCATCGCCTCGCTGCGCCCGCCCCGGGCCAGCAACTTGCCACCGAATGCCGCGAAGGCCGCCGGTGCGCGCTGGGTGTACTGCTGATATTGCTGCGGATCGGTCACATCGACATGGGCAATCCAGTAGGCCTTCATGGGTCAAGCTCCTCTTACCGGGTTAATTCGTATTATGGTATACCATAATTTTTATCGAACCATAGATAGTGAGCGCGCAGCATGGCTTTCAACACCATCGAAGAAATCCTCGAAGACTATCGCCAGGGCAAGATGGTCCTGCTGGTGGACGACGAAGACCGCGAGAACGAAGGCGACCTGCTGATCGCCGCCGAGCGTTGCGACGCCGCCGCCATCAGCTTCATGGCCCGCGAGGCCCGTGGCCTGATCTGCCTGACCTTGACCGACGATCACTGCCAGCGCCTGGGCCTGGAGCAGATGGTGCCGGCCAATGGCAGCGCCTTCAGCACGGCGTTTACCGTGTCCATCGAAGCGGCGCGCGGGGTGACCACCGGGATTTCCGCCGCCGACCGCGCCTGCACCGTGGCCGCCGCGGTGGCACCGGATGCCAGGGCGGAAGACCTGGTCCAGCCGGGACACATCTTCCCCCTGCGTGCCCGCGAAGGCGGCGTGCTGACCCGCGCCGGGCATACCGAGGCCGGTTGCGACCTGGCCCGACTGGCGGGCTTCTCCCCGGCTTCGGTGATCGTCGAGGTACTGAACGATGACGGCACCATGGCCCGGCGTCCGGACCTGGAGATCTTCGCCGCCAGGCACGGCATCAAGATCGGCACCATCGCCGACCTGATCCACTACCGCCTGAGCACCGAGCAGACGGTCAAGCGCATCGGCGAGCGGGAACTGCCGACGGTGCACGGGACCTTCCGCCTGGTGACCTATGAAGACCGTATCGAGGGTGGCGTGCACATGGCCATGGTCATGGGCGATATCCGCCGCGAGCAGCCGACCCTGGTGCGGGTGCATGTGATCGATCCGCTGCGTGACCTGGTTGGCGCCGAATATGCCGGGCCGGCGAACTGGACCCTGTGGGCGGCCTTGCAGAAGGTCGCGGCCGAGGGTGCCGGGGTGGTGGTGATTCTGGCCAACCATGAATCGTCGCAGGCCCTGCTGGAGCGGGTACCGCACCTGACCCAGCCGCCACGGCCGTATCAGCGTGGGACCACCAGGACCTACTCCGAGGTCGGGACCGGCGCCCAGATCCTCCAGGACCTGGGCGTGGGCAAGCTGCGCCATCTAGGCCCGCCGCTGAAATATGCCGGGTTGACCGGGTATGACCTGGAGGTGGTGCAGAGCATTCCTTTTGAAGAAGGAATGCTGGGCTAAGGCTCGACGTCTTCATTGCCTGTACCGGCCTCATCGCTGGCAAGCCAGCTCCCACAGGTTCAGCGGCGCACACAATACCTGTGGGAGCTGGCTTGCCAGCGATGAGGCCCTCAGCTCCACCACAAGACCCCAAACCAGAAAACAGCCCCCGAGTGATGGCCGGTCGCCCCATCCCTCTTGCCAAAAGTTTGGAATACCATAATATGATATCCCGTAGACCTTAAAAACTGCAGGCCGGCACCTACAATCACAAACGGCCACCACACTTTGTAAAAGCTGCTCCCCGAACTAGATTGGCGGGCACCAGAAAGCCCGCCTCGAATAACAAAAGCAACGAGGGCGTAACCATGCAATTGAGCAAACGTGTAACCGCAGTGCTGTCCGCCAGCCTGCTGACCCTGGCATGTCAGGCTGTTCACGCCGCCGACAGCCTCAACTTCGTCAGCTGGGGCGGTACGACCCAGGACGCGCAGAAAGCCGCGTGGGCCGAGCCCTTCTCCAAGAGCACCAATATCAAGGTCGTCCAGGACGGCCCTACCGACTACGGCAAACTCAAGGCCATGGTCGAGAGCGGCAACGTGCAGTGGGACGTGGTCGACGTCGAAGCCGACTTCGCCCTGCGTGCCGCCGCCGAAGGCCTGCTCGAACCCCTCGATTTCAACACCATCAAGCGCGACCGCATCGACCCCCGCTTCGTTTCCGACCACGGCGTAGGTTCGTTCTTCTTCTCCTTCGTCCTCGGCTTCAACGAAGGCAAGCTGGGCGGCAACAAGCCCCAGGACTGGTCCGCGCTGTTCGACACCAAGACCTACCCGGGCAAACGCGCCCTGTACAAATGGCCTAGCCCCGGCGTGCTGGAACTGGCCCTGCTGGCCGACGGCGTCCCGGCCGACAAGCTCTACCCGCTGGACCTGGACCGCGCCTTCAAGAAACTCGACACCATCAAGAAAGACATCGTCTGGTGGGGCGGCGGCGCCCAGTCCCAGCAACTGCTGGCCTCCGGCGAGGCAACCCTCGGACAGTTCTGGAACGGCCGGGTCTACGCCCTGCAACAGGACGGCGCACCGGTCGGCGTGAGCTGGAAGCAGAACCTGGTCATGGCCGACTTCCTTGTGGTACCGAAAGGCGCGAAGAACAAGGACGCGGCCATGAAGTTCCTGGCCAACGCCGCCAGCGCCCAGGGCCAGGCCGAGTTCGCCAACCAGACCGCCTACGCCCCGGTGAACCTGGATTCGGTCAGCCTGCTCAAGCCTGAACTCGCACCGAACCTGCCTACCGCCTACGCTCAGGAACAGGTCACCCTGGACTTCGCCTACTGGGCGAAGAACGGTCCGGCAATCGCTACCCGCTGGAATGAGTGGCTGGTCAAATGAAAGTCGCCATCAACGCCTTGCAATCGGCGACCGGTGCCAGCGGTACCGGCGCCCAGGGAGCGGCCATGAGCCATTCGCCCACCCTGCGCCAGCGCTGGCGCGGCAGCCGCAACCTGCTGCCGGCCCTGCTGTTCCTCGGGTTGTTCTTCTTCGCGCCACTGATCGGCCTGCTGCTGCGCGGCGTGCTGGAACCGGTGCCGGGGCTGGGCAACTACGAGCAACTGTTCGCCAACTCGGCCTATGCCCGGGTGCTGTTCAACACCTTCTCGGTGGCCGGCCTGGTCACCCTGATCAGCGTGCTGCTCGGCTTCCCGCTGGCCTGGGCGATCACCCTGGTGCCCCGCGGCTGGGGCCGCTGGCTGCTGAACATCGTGCTGCTGTCGATGTGGACCAGCCTGCTGGCGCGGACCTACTCCTGGCTGGTGCTGCTGCAGGCGTCCGGTGTGATCAACAAGGCGTTGATGGCCATGGGTATCATCGATGCCCCGCTGGAGATGGTACATAACCTCACCGGCGTGGTGATCGGCATGAGCTACATCATGATTCCGTTCATCGTCCTGCCGCTGCAGGCGACCATGCAGGCCATCGACCCGATGGTCCTGCAGGCCGGTTCCATCTGCGGCGCCAGCCCCTGGACCAACTTCTTCAAGGTGTTCCTGCCGCTGTGCCGCTCGGGCCTGTTCTCGGGGGCCCTTATGGTCTTCGTGATGTCCCTCGGCTACTACGTGACCCCGGCCCTGCTCGGCGGCGCGCAGAACATGATGTTGCCGGAATTCATCGTCCAGCAGGTGCAGTCGTTCCTCAACTGGGGCCTGGCCAGCGCCGCCGCGGCGTTGCTGATCATGATCACCCTGGTGCTGTTCTACTTCTATCTGAAGCTGCAACCGGAATCCCCGGTTGGCAACGCGAGGTAAGCGACCATGCTCCTGACCCCCAATGCCATGAGCCGGCGCATGCGTTTCGGGCTCTACACCACCACCGGGCTGATCGCGCTGTTCCTGCTGTTGCCGATCGTGTTCATCGTGTTGCTGTCGTTCGGTTCGTCCCAGTGGCTGGTGTTCCCGCCACCGGGCTGGACCCTGAAGTGGTACGGCCAGTTCTTCTCCAATGCCGAGTGGATGGACGCGGCCCTGGCCAGCCTCAAGGTCGCGGTCCTGACCACGATCTGCGCCGTGGCCCTGGGCCTGCCCACCGCCTTCGCCCTGGTGCGCGGGCGCTTCCCAGGCCGTGAAATGCTCTACGGCCTGTTCACCCTGCCGATGATCGTGCCGCTGGTGATCATCGCCGTGGCGGTGTACGCGCTGTTCCTCAAGCTGGGCTGGACCGGCACGCTGTTTTCCTTCGTGGTCAGCCACGTGATCGTCGCCCTGCCCTTCACCATCATCTCGATCATCAACTCGCTGAAGCTGTTCGACCAGTCGATCGAGGATGCCGCGGTGATCTGCGGCGCCTCGCGTCTGCAGGCGGTGTTCAAGGTGACCTTCCCGGCGATCCGCCCGGGGATGATCGCCGGCGCGCTGTTCGCCTTCCTGGTCTCCTGGGATGAAGTGGTGCTGAGCGTGATGATGGCCAGCCCCAACCTGCAGACCCTCCCCGTGAAAATGTGGACCACCCTGCGTCAGGACCTGACACCGGTGATCGCCGTCGCCTCGACGCTGCTGATCGGCCTGTCGGTTTTGGTCATGGTGATCGCCGCCGCTCTGCGCCGGCGCAACGAAGTCAGCGCCTGAGCGCCCGGAGAACAATAATGAGTGCAGTGATCAAAGATGCCGCCCAGGCCAAGACCCTCGTCAGCCTGCGCAACCTGAACAAGCACTACGGCGACTTCGCCGCGGTGGACAACATCAACCTGGAGATCCAGGACGGAGAGTTCCTGACCTTCCTCGGCTCCAGCGGCTCGGGCAAAAGTACCACCCTGTCGATGCTGGCCGGCTTCGAAACGCCGAGCAGCGGCGAGATCCTGGTCAGCGGGCAATCGCTGGTCAACGTACCGCCGCACAAGCGTGATATCGGCATGGTGTTCCAGCGTTACTCGCTGTTCCCGCACCTGTCGGTACGCGACAACATCGCCTTCCCCCTGGCCATCCGCAAGCGCAGCGCCGCCGAGCGCGACAAGCAGGTGGATGCGATGCTCAAGCTGGTGCAACTGGACAAGTTCGCCCATCGGCGCCCGGCGCAATTGTCCGGTGGCCAGCAACAGCGCGTGGCGATCGCACGGGCGCTGGTCTACGAGCCACGCATTTTGCTGATGGACGAACCCCTGGGCGCGCTGGACAAGAAGCTGCGCGAAGACCTGCAGGATGAACTGCGCCAGCTGCATCGCCGGCTGGGCATCACCATCGTCTACGTGACCCACGACCAGGAAGAAGCCATGCGCCTGTCGCAGCGCATCGCGATCTTCAGCCACGGCAAGATCGTCGGCCTGGGGACCGGGTATGACCTGTACCAGAATCCGCCGAATGCCTTCGTGGCGTCGTTCCTGGGGAACTCGAACTTCCTGCGGGTGAAGGCCCACGGCAATGGCGCGGCCAGCTTCGAAGGGCAGCCGGTGGCGATGCGTCTGACCTCGGGTGTGAGCGACGGGCAGGAAGTGTTGCTGATGGTTCGGCCGGAGAAAGCGCTGGCCTTGAGTCGTGAGCAAGCTGCCCAGGAAGCACTGCCAGCGGGCTGGAACGAAGTGACGGCGAAGGTCGGCGAGGTGCTGTTCCTGGGTGAGAGCCAGACCTGCTCCGTGGTAACGGCTGGCGGTACGCAGATGACCGTGAAGGCGCTATCGGCGGCCGGCATGTCGATGAAGCCGGGCGATGAGGTGAAAGTGCGCTGGGCGGTGGCGGATGCCTGTGTGTATACCGAGTGGCAGGAGAGTGATCTGAACAAGGCTGCCGGGGCACATTAAAGGCGGCGGAGAATGAAAAATCCCGGTCCATTGGCCGGGATTTCTATTGTCTGGGAGATCATCGCTGGCAAGCCAGCTCCCACAGGTCCGCGGTGTACGCGATCCCTGTGGGAGCTGGCTTGCCAGCGATGAGGCCCTTCAGGCTGGTGCGCTGGTGCGGATCAGGTGATCGAACGCCGCCAACGAAGCCTTGGCCCCCTCACCCACCGCAATCACGATCTGCTTGTACGGCACGGTGGTCACGTCTCCTGCGGCGAACACCCCCGGGATATTGGTCTGGCCCTTGGCATCGACGATGATCTCGCCACGCGGGGTCAGCTCGACGGTACCCTTCAGCCAGTCGGTATTCGGCAGCAAGCCGATCTGCACGAAGATCCCTTCCAGCGCCAGCTCATGCTCGGCATCGGTGGTGCGGTCCTTGTAGCGCAGGCCGTTGACCTTCTGCCCGTCACCCAGCACCTCGGTGGTCAGCGCGCTGGTGATGACCTTGACGTTCGGCAGGCTGTGCAGCTTGCGTTGCAGCACGGCATCGGCGCGCAACTGGCTGTCGAACTCGATCAGGGTCACCTGGGCGACGATGCCGGCCAGGTCGATGGCCGCTTCCACGCCGGAGTTGCCCCCGCCGATCACTGCCACGCGCTTGCCCTTGAACAGCGGACCGTCGCAGTGCGGGCAGTAAGCCACGCCACGGCTGCGGTATTCCTTCTCGCCCGGAACATTCATTTCGCGCCAGCGGGCACCGGTGGCGAGGATCACGGTCCTGGCCTTGAGTGTCGCGCCGCTGTTCATCCGCACCTGGTGCAGACCGCCATCGGTGGCCGGCACCAGGGCGTCGGCACGCTGCAGGTTCATGATGTCGACGTCGTATTGCTTGACGTGCTCTTCCAGCGCCGTGGCCAGTTTCGGGCCTTCGGTTTCCTGCACCGAGATGAAGTTCTCGATGGCCATGGTGTCCAGCACCTGGCCGCCGAAACGCTCGGCCGCGACACCGGTGCGGATGCCTTTGCGCGCTGCGTAGATCGCCGCGGCGGCGCCGGCAGGACCGCCACCGATCACCAGCACGTCGAAGGCGTCCTTGGCGTTCAGCTTGTCGGCCTGACGGGCACTGGAGCCAGTGTCCAGCTTGGCGACGATCTCTTCCAGGCCCATGCGGCCCTGGCCGAAGACCTCACCATTGAGGTACACGCTCGGCACCGCCATGACCTGGCGCGACTCGACCTCGGCCTGGAACAGCGCACCATCGATGGCCACATGGCGCACGTTGGGGTTGAGCACCGCCATCAGGTTCAGCGCCTGGACCACGTCCGGGCAGTTCTGGCAGGACAGCGAGAAGTAGGTTTCAAAATTGAATTCCCCTTCCAGCCCGGCGATCTGTTCGATCAGTTCGGCGCTGGCCTTGGACGGGTGCCCGCCGACCTGCAGCAGGGCCAGGACCAGGGAGGTGAATTCGTGGCCCATGGGGATGCCGGCAAAGCGCAGGCTGATTTCACCATTCGGGCGATTGAGCGAGAACGACGGGACACGGGCGTCGGTGCCATCCTCGCGCAAGGTAATGAGGCTCGACAGGCTGGCGATTTCGCGCAGCAGGTCGTGGAGTTCGCGGGACTTCGCGCCGTCATCGAGGGAGGCGACGATCTCGATCGGCTGAGTGACCCGTTCCAGGTAGGCTTTCAACTGAGTTTTAAGCGTGGCGTCCAACATACGGGCGATTCCTTTTTTCAATCTCTATAAATGCAAACGCCCGGGCGAAAGCGCCCGGGCGTTTGTGCGGGGCGGGTACTGCAATCAGGTGCGGATGACCGCCCTCGACTTCGTCATGACCGGCTTAGATCTTGCCGACCAGGTCCAGCGATGGCGCCAGGGTGGCTTCGCCTTCTTTCCACTTGGCCGGGCAGACTTCGCCTGGGTGGGCAGCGACGTACTGGGCAGCCTTGACCTTGCGCAGCAGCTCGCTGGCGTCACGGCCGACACCGCCGTCGTTCAGCTCGACGATCTTGATCTGGCCTTCCGGGTTGATCACGAAGGTGCCGCGGTCAGCGAGGCCGGCTTCTTCGATCAGCACGTCGAAGTTGCGCGAAATGACGTGGGTCGGGTCGCCGATCAGTGGGTACTGGATCTTGCCGATGGTGTCGGAAGTGTCGTGCCAGGCTTTGTGGGTGAAGTGGGTGTCGGTGGACACGCCGTAGATTTCCACGCCCAGTTTCTGGAACTCGGCGTAGTTGTCGGCCAGGTCGCCCAGCTCGGTCGGGCACACGAAGGTGAAGTCGGCTGGGTAGAAGAACACCACGGACCACTTGCCTTTCAGATCGGCATCGGAGACCTGAACGAAGTTGCCGTTGTGGTAAGCGGTTGCGTTGAACGGTTTGACCTGGCTGTTGATGATTGGCATCGGTATCGCTCCTTCAGGGTTGGAAAAACTTGATGGAGAAATCCTAGCCAATAGAGCCGATCAATGCTCATTGGCAAAAATGATGTTGGTGATTGGTTTTGGCTATAAGAAATCGTCGGCTTGCGAGCTGCAAGCCATAAGCCCCAAACGACAAGAGAAAGCCGCAGCGCCGCTGACTGCTCTTTCTTGCCGCTTGAAGCTTGCAGCTTGAGGCTTAGCGAGTGACGGTGCGCATGGTGACGAACTCTTCCGCCGCCGTCGGATGCACACCGATGGTGTCATCGAACTGCTGCTTGGTCGCCCCGGCCTTCAGCGCGATGCCCAGGCCCTGGATGATCTCGCCCGCCTCCGGGCCGACCATATGGCAGCCGAGCACGCGGTCGCTGTCGGCATCCACCACCAGCTTCATCAAGGTCTTTTCCTGGACCTCGGTGAGGGTCAGCTTCATCGGGCGGAAACGGCTTTCGAAGATCTTCACCGCGTGCCCGGCCTCCAGCGCCTGCTCCTCGGTCAGGCCAACGGTGCCGATCGGTGGCTGGCTGAAGACCGCCGTAGGAATGTTGGCGTAGTCCACCGGACGATAGTCTTCCGGCTTGAACAGGCGCCGTGCCACCGCCATGCCTTCGGCCAGGGCCACCGGGGTCAGTTGCACCCGGCCGATCACATCGCCGATGGCGAGGATCGACGGTTCATCGGTCTGGAACTCGTCGTTGACCTGGACGAAGCCACGCTTGTCCAGTTGCACCTCGGTGTTCTCCAGACCCAGGTTGTCCAGCATCGGCCGGCGCCCGGTGGCATAGAACACGCAGTCGGTGAGCAGCTCGCGGCCATCCTTGAGGGTGGCCTTGAGGCTGCCGTCGGCCTGCTGGTCGATACGGGCGATATCGGCGTTGAACTGCAGGTCCAGGCCGCGCTTCTCCAGTTCTTCCTTCAGGTGGGTGCGCACCGAGCCGTCGAAACCACGCAGGAACAGGTCGCCGCGATAGAGCAAGGTGGTGTCGGCGCCCAGGCCCTGGAAGATCCCGGCGAACTCGACGGCGATATAGCCGCCACCCACCACCAGCACGCGCTTGGGCAGGGTCTTGAGATAGAAGGCCTCGTTGGAGCTGATCGCCAGCTCGCGCCCGGGAATCTCCGGGATCTGCGGCCAGCCGCCGGTAGCGATGAGGATGTGCCTGGCCGAGTAGCGCTTGCCCTCGACCTCCACCTCATGGGGTGCGGTGATCCGCGCATGGCCTTCCAGCAGGGTCACGCCACTGTTGACCAGCAGGTTGCGGTAGATGCCGTTGAGGCGCTGGATCTCGCGGTTCTTGTTGGCGATCAGTTGCCCCCAGTCAAACTGCGCATCTTCCAGCGACCAGCCAAAGCCCGAGGCTTGCTCGAATTCGTCGGAATAATGGGCGCCGTACACCAGCAGCTTCTTCGGCACGCAGCCGACATTGACGCAGGTCCCGCCCAGGTAGCGGCTTTCCGCTACCGCCACCTTAGCCCCGAAGCCTGCGGCGAATCGCGAGGCACGCACACCGCCGGAACCGGCGCCAATTACAAACAGGTCAAAATCGTAGGCCATTTCACTCTCCTCGGCAGGCCGCCAGCATAGCGCCAGTCCAGGCCATAAACAAAAGGGCTTGCAAGGCTTGCGGGCGAAAAGCTGTCGCCCAAGTCAAAAAAATGAATCTGCGGCAAACCCGCCCGGTCAACACTGATGAACGCAGTAATCTGACGAGGTAACAGCGATGACTATCGAAGCAGAGACACTCGTACAACTGACCGAAGCCCTGAAGAAGCGCGGCATGCGCCTGCTGGCCGAGATCAATTTCATCCGCGCGCCCTACCGCCGCAATCACCGCTGGGTCTGCTGCATCGGCCGTACGCCACGCAAGAATCGGGCGGTGCGCGTTTGAGCCGCAAAGCAAAACGCCCGGTGCAGGCACCGGGCGTTTTGTCTGAAACCGTACCGACTCAGTAAGCCTTGCCAGTCTTGTAGAAGTTCTCGAAGCAGAAGTTGGTCGCCTCGATGTAGCCTTCGGCGCCACCGCAGTCGAAACGCTTGCCCTTGAACTTGTAGGCCATGACGCAGCCGTTCTGCGCCTGCTTCATCAGGGCGTCGGTGATCTGGATTTCACCACCCTTGCCTGGCTCGGTCTGTTCGATCAGGTCGAAGATGTCCGGGGTCAGGATGTAGCGGCCGATGATCGCCAGGTTCGATGGCGCGTCTTCCGGCTTCGGCTTCTCGACCATGCTGTGTACGCGGTAGATGTCGTCGCGGATCATCTCGCCGGCGATCACACCGTACTTGTTGGTTTCCTGCGGATCGACTTCCTGGATGGCGACGATCGAGCAGCGGAACTGCTTGTACAGCTTGACCATCTGGGTCAGTACGCCGTCGTCGTCGAGGTTGACGCACAGGTCGTCCGCCAGGACCACGGCGAACGGCTCGTCACCGATCAGCGGGCGGCCAGTGAGGATCGCGTGGCCCAGGCCCTTCATCTCGGTCTGACGGGTGTAGGAGAAGGAGCATTCGTCCAGCAGACGACGGATGCCGACCAGGTATTTTTCCTTGTCGGTGCCCTTGATCTGGGTTTCCAGCTCGTAGCTGATGTCGAAGTGGTCTTCCAGCGCGCGCTTGCCGCGGCCGGTAACAATGGAGATTTCGGTCAGGCCGGCTTCGAGGGCTTCTTCAACGCCGTACTGGATCAGTGGCTTGTTGACCACCGGCAGCATTTCCTTGGGCATGGCTTTGGTGGCTGGCAGGAAACGAGTGCCGTAGCCGGCTGCCGGGAACAAGCATTTCTTGATCATAAAAGTCCTTAACGAAGGGCTGCGTGTACGAAATTCGGCGCAGTCTAATCAGGCGGCGTGAAGCTTACAATGGGGCGCCCGGACGCAACCGTTGCCATCATAGAGAAATTACCGGCGGGATAGTTCCCAGCCGTTGAAAATATTGGCTTTGTGCCATTACTCCGGCGACAAAAAGGCGCCGTTTCCCACAAGAAAAACGGCGCCCTGGCCAGCATGGTCCAGACGACTATGGCTACTTGCCAGTGCCCTGCCCGATCAACACCCCGTCGACGGTCTGGCCGTACAGGTTGACGCCATCGTTGGCGTGGAACTTCAGGCGGGTTTTCTCCACCGAGCCTTCCACCAGCCGCGGGTCCTGCGGGCGCTCGTGCTTGTTGATGTACGCTGCCACGTCCCAGGCCTGCTGGTCGCTGAGGCTGCCGGGCTTGCTAAGGGGCATGTTGTACTTGATGAAGGACGCCGCCGTATTGATCCGGTGCATGCCGGCGCCCCAGTTGTAGGAGTCCTTGCCCCACAGTGGCGGCATCACGTAGTCGTCGCCGACCTTCTGCCCCTGCCCCGTGTCACCGTGACAGATCGCGCACTGCTGCTGGTAGACCTGCGCGCCACGGGCGATGTCGTAGCCGCCCGCAGGCTGGGCGACGTCCGGGTAGCCACGGCCAGGCGGCTCAACGCCGATCTGGGCCTTGCTCGCCAGCCAGTAGGAATACACCGACAACGCGGTGATCTCCGGGCTGTCGGCCGCCGGTGCCTTGCCGTTCATGCTGAACTGGAAGCAGCCCTGGATACGCTCGGCGTAGGTGTTCACCTTGTCGTTCTTCTTGCGGTAGGCCGGGTACATCGGGTAAGCGCCCCACAGCGGCGCGGAGTGGGCCAGGCGCCCCTGGTCGAGGTGGCAGTTGCTGCATTTCATGCCGTTGCCGACGTAGTCCGGGGCCATGCGCTTGGTGTCGACGAACAGCGCATAGCCGTCGCGGACCATCTTGCCGAAGGCGTTGTCAGGTAATTCGCTTTGTGCCGGAGGCACGAAGAACGGTGTCTGGCTGGCCGGCGGCACTTTCAGCTGCGACTGGTCTTCCATGGCAACCTGCGCGGCATGCGCCGAACCCAGCGTGAAGGCCAGTGCGGAAAAAACGAATGCTTTCATGGCTTGGCCTCCTGTCCTGCGGCGAAGTACTCGGCGATGCTCTTGACCTCTTCGTCGGTCATGGCCTTGGCCACGCCCACCATCAACTGGTTAGGGTCGTTGTGCCGGCTGCCATCGCGCCAGGCGTTGAGTTGCGCGGTCAGGTAGGTCGCCGGCTGGTGGGCCAGCGGCGGGAAGTGCTCGCCGACACCCGCGCCACCCGGGCCATGGCACTGCACGCAACCGGGAATCTGCCGGCTCCAGTCGCCGTACAACGCCAGTTGTTCGGTCGCATTGCTGGCCATCTGCTGACGGCGGGTAGTCGGCGCCGCAGGCGCCGGCATGGCCGCGAGGGTTTTACTGACGGCGGCGATCTCCTCATCACCGAGGGCCTTGGCCAGTGGCTCCATGATCGGGTTCTTGCGCGTGCCGTCGCGGAAATCGCGCAACTGCTTGCTCAGGTAACCCACCGGGAGACCGGCAAGTCGCGGAAAGCCGGCAGCGGCCATGCCCAGGCCATCCGGCCCGTGGCAGCCCTGGCAGGCCATGGCCGCAGGGTTGGCCCCACCCTGGGTGAAGACGTTCTGGCCCTGGTCGGCGTGGGCTATCGGCAGGGAAAACAAAAACAGGCTACTGATCAGGATTCGATCCAGTGTGATCATCACGGAGCTCCCTTTTTCTTCTGGCTTTTTCTTATGGTTATATGCTTAGACTCAAAAAATATAAGCCTATGGATAGTAGGGCTATCCCTCCGCCACTACAACGGCGGAAAGCACCAGAAAGGGGCATTTGGATCGGTGAATCGATTAATGAGAGGAAATTTCCAGACTGCACAAAAACCCTGTGGGAGCTGGCTTGCCAGCGATGAGGCCGGCACTGACGAAGAGGTTGTCAGGTCTGGCCAAATCGCTGGCAAGCCAGCTCCCACAGGGTCGTGCAGTGTTCTCTAGAGCTCGAATCAGCCCGAAATGCACTGGGTCGCGGCGTTGTTCACGTCGGAAAGCCGCAGCGGGAAGTTGTTCAGGCGTTCATGCAGTTTGATCGAGCTGCCAGCGGAACGCTCGCTGATATCCATCACCGCCGCAGGTGCCTCGGAGAGCTTCTGCGGCACGATCACCCGGATCGAATTCTTCTCGCCACGGGTCACCTGCAAAGGGTCGCGGCTGTCTTTGAGTTTTTCCTGCACACAGGTCAGGTACTGCTCCGGTGACTTGCCGGACATCACGTTCAGGGTTTCAGGGCTCTGTTCCAGCTCGGCCACACTGGCACAACCGGTCAGCGCCAACGCCAAGGCAGATACAAACCATTTCATCGAGACCCTCTCCCATATTCATTCAAAAATCCTAAGACCGCTATTAGGCCAATTTGCTCCCTGGATTGTCAGATTTATCGCAAGGAATGTGATGAGTCCTACATTCCTTTCCCACGCATCTGTTATCGTGCCGCTTTGCCGAAATATCCCCTTGCGGAGCCGCTACATGAAATTCGTACACCAGCGCGAGCACCTCAACGAAGACGATATCGTCGTGATCGAGTGCTCCCAGCGCTGCAATATCCGCCTGATGAACGACGCCAACTTCCGCAGTTTCAAGAACGGCGGCCGCCACACTTACCATGGCGGCGCCTTCGATCGCTTCCCGGCGAAGATCACCGTGCCGAGCACCGGGTTCTGGAACATAACCATCGACACCGTGACCCCGCGGCCGATCTCGGTGACCCGCAAGCCGACCTTCAGCCACAAGATCAAGATCATCCGTCGTTCGTCGTCGCAGTTGAGATAAGAGCCTTATGAGCACCACTATCAAATACGTCATCAAGTACAAGCTCGACGGCGAACGCCGCTGGGACTTCGCCGTGCTGCCGGACAACTCCCTGGAGCAGGCCCAGGAAGCGCTGCGCAAGATCCACGGCGACGACGCCGACAAGATCACCGATATCCAGGTCAGCAAGGCGCTCTGACGCCGCTGGCCGCCGTAGAAGGAGTTCACGGGTATGAGCCACTGGCCGGATTCACGCATCCTCGATCTGTTCGGCATCGACCTGCCGATCCTCCAGGCACCGATGGCCGGCGCTACCGGCTCGGCCATGGCGATCGCCGTGAGCCAGGCCGGCGGGCTGGGCGCCCTGCCCTGCGCCATGCTCGGCGCCGAACAGATTCGCCAGGAGCTGGAAACCTTCCGCCAGGCCAGCAACGGCCCGCTCAACGTGAACTTCTTCTGCCACACCCCGCCGGCCGACGATCCGGCCCGGATCGCCCGCTGGAAAGAAGCGCTCAGGCCGTATTACGAAGAGGTCGGTGCCGATTACGAAGCGCCGACGCCAGTGTCCAGCCGCGCGCCCTTCGATGACAACGCCTGCGCCCTGGTCGAGGAGTACAAGCCCGAGGTGGTCAGTTTCCACTTCGGCCTGCCCGAGCCGCGCCTGCTGGCCCGGGTGAAGGCGACCGGCGCCAAAGTCATTTCCAGCGCCACCACCGTCACCGAAGCCCTGTGGCTGGAACAGCACGGCTGCGACGCGATCATCGCCATGGGCTATGAGGCGGGCGGCCATCGCGGCATGTTCCTCAGCGATGACCTGAACAGCCAGGTCGGCACCATGGCCCTGGTGCCGCAGATCGCCGACGCCGTGCGTGTGCCGGTGATCGCCGCCGGCGGGATCGGCGACGGGCGCGGTATCGCTGCGGCCTTCATGCTCGGCGCCTCGGCCGTGCAACTGGGTACCGCCTACCTGTTCTGCCCGGAGGCCAAGGTTTCGGCCATGCACCGCCGCGCCCTGCATACCGCACGGGAAAGCGACACGGCGCTGACCAACCTGTTTACCGGGCGACCGGCGCGGGGCATCTACAACCGGATCATGCGCGAGCTGGGCCCGGTCAGCGACCTGGCCCCGGCCTTCCCTCTGGCCGGCGGGGCGCTGATGCCGATCCGTGCGATCAGCGAGCCCGAGAGCAACAGCGATTTCAGCAATCTCTGGTCCGGCCAGGCATTGCGCCTGGGTATCGACCGCCCCGCCGCCGAACTTACCCGCACACTTGCCGAAGAAACCCTCGCGCTTATTCGTCGCTGAAACAAAGCTTTCCGTTTGCAAGGCAATCGCTATATATTCAACTATATAGCGATTGGCCCTCACTCAACCACGGAGCCGTTTCATGCGTATTTCCGCACCTCGCCTTGCCCTGACCAGCCTGTTCACCCTGTTCGCCTTCAACAGCGCCTGGGCCGATGATGTCCAGGTGGCCGTCGCCGCCAACTTCACCGCACCGATCCAGGCTATCGCCAAGGACTTCGAGAAGGACACCGGCCACAAGCTGGTCGCCGCCTTCGGTGCCACCGGCCAGTTCTACGCGCAGATCAAGAACGGCGCGCCGTTCGAAGTGTTCCTCGCCGCCGACGACAGCACCCCGGCCAAGCTGGAAAGCGAAGGCGCTACCGTCAAAGGCTCGCGCTTCACCTACGCCGTGGGCACCCTGGCCCTGTGGTCGGCCACGCCGGGCTACGTCGACAGCAAGGGCGAAGTGCTGAAGAAGAACGCGTTCAAGCACCTCTCCATCGCCAACCCGAAAGCCGCGCCCTACGGCCTGGCCGCCACCCAGGTGCTGGACAAGCTGAAGCTGACCGACGCCACCAAGGGCAAGATCGTCGAAGGCCAGAACATCACCCAGGCCTTCCAGTTCGTTTCCACCGGCAATGCCGAGCTGGGCTTCGTCGCCCTGTCGCAGATCTTCCAGGACGGCAAGGTCACCAGCGGTTCCGCGTGGATCGTGCCGGCCGAGCTGCATGACCCGATCCGCCAGGACGCGGTGATCCTGGAAAAAGGCAAGGACAACCCTGCCGCCAAGGCCCTGGTCGAATACCTGAAAGGTCCCAAGGCCGCTGCCGTGATCAAGTCCTACGGCTACGAACTCTGATGCCGCTCGACGCCAGCGATTTCGGCGCAATCTGGCTGACCTTCAAGCTGGCGTCGCTGACCACCTTGCTGCTGTTGCTGGTCGGCACGCCGATCGCCTGGTGGCTGGCGCGCACCCGTTCCTGGTTGCGCGGCCCGGTCGGTGCGGTGGTAGCGCTGCCCCTGGTGCTGCCGCCGACGGTGATCGGTTTCTACCTGCTGCTGGCCCTCGGACCCCATGGCTTTATCGGTAAAACCACCGAAGCGTTGGGGCTGGGCACCGTGGTGTTCAGCTTCACCGGGCTGGTGATCGGCTCGGTGGTGTATTCCATGCCCTTCGTGGTGCAGCCGTTGCAGAACGCCTTCACCGCGATCGGCGACCGCCCGCTGGAGGTGGCCGCGACCCTGCGCGCCAGTCCGTGGGACACCTTCTTCAGCGTGGTCCTGCCCCTGGCCAGGCCCGGTTTCATCACCGCCAGCATCCTCGGTTTCGCCCATACCGTGGGCGAATTCGGCGTGGTGCTGATGATCGGCGGCAATATCCCCGACAAGACCCGGGTGGTCTCGGTGCAGATCTTCGACCACGTCGAGGCCATGGAGTACGCCCAGGCGCACTGGCTGGCCGGTTCGATGCTGGTGTTCTCGTTTCTGGTGCTGCTGGCGCTGTATGGCAGCCGCCGTGGCAAATCGGCCTGGAGTTCTGCATGACCTCGCGCATCCATGCCCGGCTGAAGATGGCCCGGGACGACTTCACCCTGGATGTCGACCTGGTCCTGCCCGGCCAGGGCGTCAGCGCCCTGTTCGGCGCCTCCGGCTCCGGCAAGACCACCTGCCTGCGCTGCCTGGCCGGCCTTGAGCGGGCGGGTGATGCCTATATCGAAGTCGCCGGAACGGTCTGGCAAGACTCGGCCAAGGGCATCTTCGTGCCGCCGCACCAGCGCCCGATCGGCTATGTGTTCCAGGAAGCCAGCCTGTTCAGCCACCTCTCGGTGCGCGGCAACCTGGAGTTCGGCTGCAAGCGTATCGATCCGGCCATCCGCCGCATCAACCTGCCGCAGGCCTGCGAACTGCTGGGCATCGACCATCTGCTGGAACGCAAGGCCGATACTCTGTCCGGCGGCGAGCGCCAGCGCGTCGGCATTGCCCGGGCCCTGCTCACCAGCCCCAGCCTGCTGCTGATGGACGAGCCGCTGGCGGCCCTGGATGCACCGCGCAAGCGCGAGATCCTGCCGTACCTGGAACGCCTGCACGATGAGCTGCAAATCCCCCTGGTGTACGTCAGTCACGCCCAGGAAGAGGTCGCGCGGCTGGCCGATCACCTGGTGCTGCTGGAGCAAGGCAAGGTCCTCGCCAGCGGCCCGCTGAACCAGACGTTGGCCCGTCTCGACCTGCCCCTGGCCCAGGACGAGGAAGCTGGCGTGGTGATCGAGGGCCGTACCGGCCACTACGACGAGACCTACCAGCTCCTCGACCTGCACCTGCCGGGCAGCGAGTTGCGTCTGCGCATTCCCCATGCGCCGCTACCGCCGGGCTCGACCCTGCGCATCCGCATTCAGGCCCGGGATATCAGCCTGAGCCTGACCGAAGATAATCGTTCGAGCATCATCAATCGGCTGCCGGTGACCCTGCGGGCGCTGTCCGAACAGGGTAATCCGGCGCAGATGCTGGTCAGCCTCGAGGCCGCCGGGCATCCGCTGCTGGCGCGGGTCACGCGTTATTCCAGCGACCAGCTCGGGCTGCAGCCGGGGCAGCAATTGTGGGCGCAGATCAAGGGTGTGGCACTGCTCGGCCATGGCGCTTGAAACAACGGGTTTCTTGAGGCCACGCGGACCCTGTGGGAGCGGCTTCACCCGCGATTACGTCGGTGAATGCACCACCGCAATCGCGGGTGAACCCGCTCCCACAGAGTCCGCGTCCGCCTGACACACAGTCAATAATGAAACTCATTTAGCCAGCAGCGCTAAATCCACATAAAAAAAGTTAACTATCGAAAGTTTCTCTTTTCGCAAGAGAAATTTCCCATATGCGTTCAAGCCCCCTATGCTTGCGGGGTGGCGAATCCCGCCAAGCGAAATGATTACCTGCCCGTCGACTCCCAATCCAGAAAAAGGCATCAGCAAATATTTTGCTCGGGGAATTAATTTTCAACGAATGCGTCTTTAATGAAGGGAAAGAGGGAAGCGCTTCCGGCGCCCCCATCCTCAGTGGGGAAAAGGCCCGCGAGGCATTTCAAGTTACCAAGGAGAAATACATGCTGATACTCACCCGTAAAGTCGGCGAAAGCATCGTCATCGACGATGACATCAAGGTCACCATTCTGGGCGTCAAAGGGATGCAAGTGAGGATTGGCATCGATGCACCGAAAGATGTCCAGGTGCACCGCGAGGAGATCTACAAACGCATTCAGGCCGGCAGCCCGGCGCCGGAGAAAGGAGAAGGCAATCATTAAGCCGCTGGCATGATTGCAGTCGCACGGATGCGCCTGTCCCCTGCCGAAATACACCTGATGGCGATGCCGGGCTTCACTCCCCGGGCAGTGGCAACAGCTGCTGGACCATGGCAATCAGCAGTTCGGTATCGAAAGGCTTGTCCAGCACCCCATCGAACAGCCCGGGATTCTCCCGGCCAATGCTGGCCTGCGCGCCACTCATGAGAATGATCGGCAAGGCCTGCAAGCTGGGTTCGGCGCGAAGCGCCCTGGCAAGCTCTTCACCATTCATCACGGGCATCATGTAGTCGGTAATCAACAACTCGATCCTCGCGTCCCCAGGCGGTTGCGCCGCAAGCCCCGCTGTCAGGGTTTCCAGGGCTTTCTCGCCATTGCTGGCCTTTTCCACCCGATACCCCGCATCTTCCAGGGCAAACCCCAGGATGTCGCAGATCACGTATTCATCGTCGACTACCAGGACTGTGCTCATATCGTCAGACCGCGGCCCTCAGGACCGCTCCAGTGGTTTCGCCGTGCCGGACAACACCGCGGCGGCCTCGTTGAAAGCCTTGTGCAATTCCATCCCCTTCTCGCTGAAACACACCTCCAGCAGCGCCGGGTCGTAGCGGCTGTCGCGTACCTTGAGAATCGACAAAACGCGCTTGAGTTGCGAGTTCAATTCGACGAAACGCATCAGCAGCAGATTGTCGACGATGCTCGACAGCTCCGGTGCCGGGGCAATGATCTCGGAGCCGAACAGGTCGCGCATTTCCCAGGTCGCCAGCACCGTCACGTCGCGGGCACGCAGTTCGCCCATCAACGCGCGGAAGAATTCGTTGAGCCGCTCGGGACGGGTCGCCAGGCGGGTGAAGGCGCCGAGGTTGTCGATCACCACGCGCTTGATCCCGTGCTCGGCGACCTGCCGCAGCAAGCGCGCGCCGACATCGTCGAGCAAGCCCTCGGTGGTCGGTTGCCAACTGATGTGCAGCGCGCCTTCGCGCTCCATCGCCGGGTAGTCGAGCCCGAGGCTCGAGGCCTTGATGCGCAGGCGCGAGGCGGGTTCGTAGAAGCCGAAATGTAGCCCCGGCGCCTCGGGCGTCGCCGCCCCGAGGAAACTCAGGCCGAGGGACGTCTTGCCACTGCCCGAAGGCCCCATCACCAAGGTCACCGAACCTTCTGCCAGCCCGCCCTGCAGCAGAGTGTCAAGACAGGGTACGCCGCTGCCGACCCGGGCGAAGGTGTCGCTGCCGGCCCCGGAAGGATGCCCGTACAACGCTTCGAGCCGCGGATAGACCTGCATGCCATCATCGGTGATTTCACACTCGTGCAACCCGGACAGCGCCGCACTGCCGCGGGTCTTGCGCAACTGGATGCGGCGCACCGCACGGGCACCGTGCAGGTCCTCGCCCAGTTCGATCACGCCATCGACCATGGTGTGCTCGGGGCCGTCCTCGTCCAGATGAATGCTGGTCAGCAGCACCAGCGTACAGCCGGCAAAGGCCGCGTGGGCTTGCAGCTCGGAGATGAACTTCTTGGTGTCGAGCACGGTTTCCGCACGCGAGCGGGCGTTGAGCAGGCCATCGACGATCAGCAGCGAAGCGCCCTGACGGGCGATCTCGCCGCGCAACAGGCGCACCACCGCCTCCAGCCCTTCCTGTTCAAGGGTGTCGAAGGCACTGAGGAAGCGAATCTGGTCACCGATCTTCGCCGGATCATAGAACGACAAGGTCGACAGAAACTGGAACAGGCGCTCGTGGGACTCGCTGAGCAAGGTCGCCACCAGCACCCGCCCGCCGCGCTCGACATGATTGAACGCCAGCTGGTTGGCCAGCACCGTCTTGCCCGAGCCGGGACGGCCCTGGACGATATACGCGGAGCCGGCGACCAGCCCGCCCTTGAGCAGCTCGTCGAGCCCTCCGATTCCCGTCACTAGACGCTGGAGTTGTTCCACGGTTGTTTTTCCTCCCCGTTGACCAGCAGCGGAATGCACAGGGTCATGCAGGTGCCTTGCCCCGGCTCGCTGTCGACCCAGATCCCGCCATTGCTTTGCTTGGCGAACCCATATACCTGGCTCAGGCCCAGACCGGTGCCCTTGCCGAAACCCTTGGTGGTGAAGAACGGCTCGAAGATCCGCGGCAGCACCTCGGTATCGATGCCCTTGCCGGTATCGACGACACTGATCACGGCAAAGTCGCCAACCAGTCCATCACGCTCGCCGAGCAAGGTGCGATTGCCGGCGCGGATGCGGATTTCGCCGCCCGCCTCCATGGCATCGCGGGCATTGAGCACCAGGTTGAGCAGGACCATCTGCAACTGCCCGGCGTCCACTTCCACCGGCGCCAGATCGTCATCGCACAGCACATGCAGCTCGATGTTCTTTGGCAGCGCCTGATACAGCAACGCGTGGATCGACTCGATCACCTCGGCGAGGTTGACCCGCACCACGTTGAGTTCCTTGCGCCGGGCAAAGCTGAGCAACTGCTGGGTCATCTGGCTGCCGCGCTGGCCGGCATCGAGGATATGCTCGAGCAGGCGCCGGGTGCGCTGCGCATCGCTGCTGTTGATCGCCAGCTTGGCCGAACTGAGGATGATGGTCAGCAGGTTGTTGAAGTCGTGGGCCATGCCCCCGGTCAACTGGCCAAGGGCTTCGAGCTTCTGCGACTGGAACAGCTGGGCGCGCATGGCGTCGAGTTGCAACGCGGCCTCGCGGCGGTCGGTGATGTCCCGGGTGATCTTGGCCAGGCCGATCACCTGGCCTTCGCGCGAACGCACCACATCCAGCACCACCAGGGCCCAGAAACGCGTACCGTCCTTGCGCACCCGCCAGCCCTCATCCTGGGCCCGGCCCTTGCTCAGGGCCTGGCTGACGAGGAAACCGGGGCGCCCATCGGCGCTGTCCTGTTCAGTGAAAAACAGCGAGAAATGCTGGCCGATGACTTCCTCTGCCCGATAGCCCTTGATGCGTTCGGCACCGGCGTTCCAGGAGACGATATTACCTTCGAGGTCCAGCATGTAGATGGCGTAGTCCACCACGGTCTGCACGAGTTGCTCGTACAGGCCGGCGTTCATGCCATGCGGATCGACGCGTTCGGATGCATCCATTTCGGAGTCCGTTGACTATTGTTGGAGTGTAGCTACAGCATACGCTGAGGACGACACGAAAAGACGCCTTCTCCTGCGCCGAAGTTCCAATACCCGAAGGAATAATCCGGCGCTGACCATAGATAAGCCCCACAACCATTGCGCTGGATCAAGGTATAGCGCGATTGTCGGCGCCGCGCCTGCGGGAATGCAGGCAAGTTGCTATAGTTGCCGCGCCCGGTGGCACCGACAGACAAGTGGTTGAGGGAAAGGGATTGGTCATCGACACACGCATGAAACGTATCCACGACGATCTGGAACACACCGCCGACGGCATGGAGCAACTCGCCCGCGGCCTGGCCGGGCACGCCGTCTACCTGCAGAACTCGGTGCATGCCGAGGACGCTGTCGAGGTCAATGCCCGGGTCAGCGGCCTGACCGACTCGGTCAACGAGCTGCGTGCCGTGGCCAGCAGCATCGAACCCCGCTAGGTCGCGCATGCTGCCCGAACATCCCGGCGGATTGCGCAGGCCTCATGCCCAGCGCCTGTACCAGAGGCGTGGCCAGGTCGGGCTGTTCTTCGTCGGCGGACTTTCGGTGCTGGCCGGCATGACCGATGCCATCGGCTTTCTCGCCAGCGGTGACTTCGTCTCCTTCATGAGCGGCAATACCACGCGCCTGGCAGTAGCGGTCAGCGAAGGGCATTTCGAACTGGTGCTGCGCCTGGCCCTGCTGGTCATCATGTTCGTTGTCGGCAACGCCCTCGGCGTAATGATCGCCCGCTCCAGCCGCAAGCGGGCCTGGCCGTTGCTGGCCCTGACCTCCCTGCTGCTGCTCAGCGCAGCCCTGTGCGGCAGCTACCTGGAACTGCTCGCCCTGCTCGCGGCGATCCTGGCCATGGGCATGCTCAATGCTGCGGTGGAAGAAGTGAACGGCCTGCCCATCGGCCTGACCTACGTCACCGGCGCGCTGTCCCGCTTCGGTCGCGGCCTGGGACGCTGGCTGATGGGCGAGCGCCGGGCTGGCTGGCGCATGCAACTGGTGCCGTGGGGCGGCATGCTGCTCGGCGCGGTGCTCGGCGGCTGGCTGGAACATCACCTGGGCTTTGCCGCCCTGCTGTTCAGCAGCGTGCTGGCGGCATTGCTCGGCCTGGCGTCGCTGTTGATTCCGCGGCGCTGGGTGCAGCGGTATATGGCGCGCTGACGCGTGTGAACCCAGCACCTATCGTGGGCAGGCACTCGCTTCGACCACCGGCGCTTCCGGCCGGCGCGCATAGCGCTGGGCCAGCGAGGCGCAGACCATCAGCTGGATCTGGTGGAACAGCATCAACGGCAGGATCAGCACGCCGATGCTGCTGCCGGCGAACAGGACCTGGGCCATGGGCACGCCAGTGGCCAGGCTTTTCTTGGAGCCGCAGAACAGGATGGTAATGCGGTCTTCAAGACTGAAGCCGAGCCACCTGCCCAGCAACGAAGTGATTCCCAGGGCCAGGGCCAGGAGCAGGCAGCAGCCCAGGACGATGGATCCGAGCACCACCGGAGGAACCTGCTGCCACAAGCCGCCAATCACCGCCGCGCTGAAAGCCGAATACACCACCAGCAGGATCGAACCCTGGTCAACGAACTTGAGCCAGGCCTTGTTGCGCCCCACCCAGTCGCCGATCCAGCGCCGAGCGATCTGGCCAGCCACGAATGGCACGAGCAACTGCATGCTGATTTTCCTGATGGCTTCGAGGGTGGAACCGCCATCCCCGTGAACCCCCATCAGCAGCGCCACCAGAACCGGGGTGATGAAAATGCCGATCAGGCTCGAGGCCGCAGCACTGCAGATCGCCGCGGGAATGTTGCCCCTGGCCAGCGAGGTGAAGGCGATCGCCGACTGCACCGTCGCCGGCAAGGCACAGAGGTACAGGAAGCCCATGTACAACTCGCCGCCCACCAAGGGCAGCAGCACCGGTTTCAGTGCCAGGCCAAGCAGCGGGAAGAGCACGAAGGTACACAGGAATACGAGGAAATGCAGGCGCCAGTGGCCCGCGCCGGCAACGATGGCCTGGCGCGACAGCTTGGCGCCATGAAGGAAGAACAACAGGCCAATGGCGATGTCGGTGATCCAGTCGAACGCGACGGCGACCTGGCCATGTGCCGGTAGAAAGGTTGCGGCGGCGACCACCGCAACCAGGGTGAGGGTGAAGTTGTCCGGCAGGAAACGCGAACGGGCCATGAGGAAAATCCTGTTGTTATCGGAAGTGCCTGGCTACCTTAACGCGCTCGCGCTCTTCCGACTAACGCGACAAGGGCAGTAAATAGCGTTAAACGGACAATCTCCGGTCCGCCAGTGCCCTGCTCCATCAAGTCACCCGCAAGCGCTTTCGCAGCACCTAAATCGTTGATTCTGACGTGCTTTTGGTGTCTAATCGGCCGTTCCCACTGCCCTGGTGGTGAAATTGGTAGACACATCGCACTTAAAATGCGCCGCCTTGCAGGCGTGCCGGTTCGAGTCCGGCCCGGGGCACCACTCTTCTGAAAAAGCGCCCTTCGAGGCGCTTTTTTCATATCTGCCAATCGGTTACCGGTGATCACGGAAACCAAACCGCAAATATGCGGTCATAACCTCGCCATCGACCCTCCCGAGTCGATTCGAGGAAATCCACGTGCTGACCCGCCTGACCCAGTTCTCCTTGCTCGCCGCGATCCTGCTGTCCGCCGGCTGTGCCCATCACCATCATCATGACCGTGACGACGGTTGGCGCGACCGCGACCGTGATCAGCGACGCTGGCACGGCCAGGACCAACGCCGTTACGACGACCGCCATGACTACCGTCGTGACGATCGCCGCTACCGCGATGACGATTGATTTCCCCTGACTACCTGATCGCTTCAACAACCCCGAGGTTTCTCCCATGCGTCTCATATTGCCTACCCTCGCTCTAGGTTTCCTGATCTCCCAGGCCGCGCTGGCCGGTGACGGCACCACCGCCATTGGCGGCGGTCTCGGCGGCGCGCTGGGCAACGTGGTTGGACAGCAGATCGGTGGCAGCACCGGTGCGGCCATTGGTGCCGGACTGGGTGGTGCTGCCGGTAGCGCGGTGGGTGCGAAGAAAGGCAACCGCACCGAAGCGGCAATCGGCGGCGGCCTGGGCTCGGCCGGCGGATCGGTACTGGGTGGCAAGGTCGGCGGCTCGACCGGTTCGACCATCGGTGCCGGACTTGGCGGTGCCGCAGGGGGCGCATTGGGCAACCATCTGGCCGATGACAACCGGCATGATTCGGGCAAGCGCAAGTACAAGCACAAACGTCGCCATCGCGGACATTGATCCTTCCGGGCTTACCCGCGATCGTGGCGGCGGTTCCACTACCGCCACCTTCGCGGGGGAAGCCGCTCCCCCAGAGGCCTCGTCACGACCTCGCACATTGACTCAACCATTCGTCTGACCCAAGCTTGGTCCTTTTCTGTAGGCCATGGACCCGGACCCCGCATGCCCAGACCGCGCCTCTACCTGTTCGCCGGCCTTGCCCTGCTATCGCTTCTGGGGGTGGGCAGCCTGTTGCTGCACAAGGATCCTCCGGCGCCCGATCCGGCCCTGCAGCATTCCTACGTCAGGGCCCTGGCCCAGGCACACAATGGTCTGCCAGGTGCGGCGCGAGTGCTGTACCAGCAACTGGGCCGCCATGACCTTTCGGCCATTCGCCGCGCCAGCCTGTACGCCGAACTGCCCAATTATCCTTCCCCCGTGGCCCTGAAACTGGCCAGCAAGGATCTGCAGCACGACGATCCCCTGGTACGTCGCGCCGCGCTCGAAGCGATCGCCGCCATGGTGCCGGCCAACCAGCGCAGCCTGCTGCTCGGCCCGTTGCTCGACGATGAAGACGACAACGTGCGCTTTGCCGCAGTGGACGCGCTGATGGGCCTGAGCCCGGATGACGTGGGCCTGTATTTCGCCCCGCTGCAGAGCGTGCTCGACCAGTACCAACTGGCCTTGCAAACCCGGGGCGACGATGTCCGCGACCAGGTACACCTGGCCAACCTGTATTTGCAGGAGCGCGACTTCGCTTCGGCCACCGGCGCGCTGGAGCAGGCCCTGAAGCTGGAACCCGGCAACCTCGACGCCCTCGCCACCCGGGTCCGCCTGCTCGACGCCCAGGGCCAGACCGACGGATCCCGGGCAGTGCTGGCCGAAGCCCTGCAGCGCCATCCCGATTCCGCCTTCCTGCAGTTCGAACTGGGCCAGTGGCTGCTGCGTCATCAGCAGGAGGAATACGCCTTGCTGGCCTTCTCCCGCGCACTGGAGCTGGAACCGGACAACAGCGACTATCGCTATACCCTGGCGGTCAGCCTGCACAGCCTTGACCAGCTCCAGGTCGCGCAAAAGCAGCTGGAAACCCTGCTCACCCGCCAGCCTGCCAACCGCAAGGCGCGGGTCCTGCTGATCGAGTACTGGAAAGAAAGCGGCCAACTGCAAAACGTGCAGATCCTGCTGGCCCAGCTGGAGCAGCAGAACCCCGACGATCCGCTGGTCCAGCAGGGTCTCTGAGTCACCTCGCGCGGTCAGCGCAATCGGTTTGAACCCCCGCTTTCACGGCGAGTCCAGAGAGAATGCATCCCATGCAGGCGCAACGCTGCATGGGGCGCCTTCCAAGGAGATCGACCGTGAATCATTCGTCAGCCAACAGCGAGCGTGCGCTGATCCTGGCGCCACCGCCGATCAGCGGGCAGGCCCTGAACCTGCTCGATCAGGCCGGGCTGCAAGCCCTGGTCATGCGCAGTCTGGAAGAACTGGCCGGAACCCTTGACCAGGGCGCCGGGCTGGCAATCATCGCCCACACCAGCCTGGATGGCTTCGAGTCCTCGCAGCTCAAGCAGTACCTGGGCAGCCAGCCGCTGTGGTCCGACCTGCCGGTGCTGCTGCTCGGCGACGGTGCGCAGTCGATCAGCCACAGCCCCGACCTGTGCCTGGCCCTGGGCAATCTGTTCATTCTGCCTTGCCCGTTCGCCGAACAGGCTCTGCTCGACCTGGCCCACTCCTCGCTGCGCGCCCGGCGTCGCCAGTACTACAGTTGCCAGCAAGGCCTGGAACTGGCCAGCCTGCAACGCCAGACCGAAGAGCGGGTGCGCCATCTGCGCGAGGAAGAACAACGCCTGCACCAGGATCAGAAGATGGAAGCGATCGGCCAGCTCGCCGGCGGCGTGGCCCATGATTTCAACAACCTGCTCACCGGTATCGGCGGCAGCCTCGAATTGATCCGCCAGCGCCACACCCAGCAGCGCCCGGAAGAAATCCCCAGGCTGGTGGAAATGGGCCTCAATGCAGTGCAGCGCGCCGCCAGCATCACCCACCGGCTGCTGGCTTTTTCCAGCCGCCAGTCGCTGGACGACCGTCCGGTGCAACTGGCGGCCTTGCTGGAGCGCAAGCGCCTGAACGAAGTGCTGGGCCCGGGCGTGCGCCTGCAGGTCCGCATCGACGACAAACTGTGGCCGGCCAAGGCCGATGCCCGCCAGTTGCAGGAAGCCCTCGACAACCTGCTGGTCAACGCCAGGGACGCCCTGCCCGAGGGTGGCGAGGTGCGCATCGAGGTGAGCAACCGCCATCTGCCCCGTCCGCTGCCGGAAGCCCATCCGCTGAGCGGCACCGACTTCGTGCGCATCAGCGTCAGCGACAACGGCTGCGGCATGGCGCAAAGCACCCTGGACCGGGCCTTCGATCCGTTTTTCACCACCAAGGGCATTGGCCAGGGCACCGGTCTCGGGCTATCCATGGTCTATGGCTTCAGTCGCCAGTCCCACGGCCATGTCAGCCTGCACAGCCGGCTCGGCCAGGGCACCGAGGTGGAGTTGCTGCTGCCGCGTCATCATCCACAAGATCCTGCCGCGCCGGTGGCTTGCGGCAACGAGGCCCAGGCCGGGCATGAGCAACGAATCCTGATCGTCGAGTCGGACAGCACGGTGCGCCATCTGGTGCGCGACCACCTCACGGAACAGGGCTACCCGTGCCAGGACGTCGCCGACGCCGACCAGGCCCTGAGCCTGCTGCGCAGCGAGCGGCACTACGACCTGCTGATCTGCAACATCGGCCTGCCAGGCATGAGCGGCCTGCAGTTGGCGGAGATCGCGCGCAAGTTGCGCGGCGGCCTGCGGGTGCTGTTCATCACCGGCTATGCGGAGAACGCCTCCGCCCACCTGGGGCGCCTGGCCCCGGGCATGCAAGTGCTGAACAAGCCCTTCAGCTTCGCCACCCTGAAAGACAAGGTCGCGCACATGCTGGCCAGCGAGGGCCGCCCATGACCCAGGCGCAACGCCCCCTGAAACTCAGCGATGTCGCCCCGGTCAACGCCTTGCGGGTCTTGACGGTCAACGTGCACAAGGGCTTCAGCCCACTGAACCGGCGCTATGTGCTGCCGGAGTTGCGCGAGGCGGTGCGCGCCCATCATGCCGATGTGGTGTTTCTCCAGGAGGTATTGGGCAGCCACAGCCGGCATGCCGGGCGTTACCCGGGCTGGTCGCCGCTGCCGCAATACGAATTTCTCGCCGACAGCCTGTGGCCGATGTTCGCCTATGGACGCAACGCGGTGTATCCGGAGGGCGAGCACGGCAATGCCCTGCTGTCGAAGTTTCCCATTCTCGAGCACCACAACTTCGATGTCAGCGTCGATGGCAGCGAGCAGCGCGGCCTGTTGCATTCGGTGCTGGCGCTGCCCGGCGAACGCCGGGTGCACACCATCTGCGTGCACCTGGGCCTCGACGAACGCCAGCGCACCCAGCAACTGAAGCTGCTCTGCGGCCTGCTCGACACCCTGCCGGAGGCCGCGCCGGTGGTGATCGCCGGCGACTTCAACGACTGGCGCCAGCGCGCCGATGTGATGCTGGCCAGCCGCGGGCTGTTCGAGGTGTTCACCCACGAGTTCGGCGCCCCGGCGCGCAGCTTCCCGGCCCGCTGGCCGCTGCTGCGCCTGGACCGCATCTACCTGCGCAATGCCCGGGCCCGTGAGCCGCGGGTGATGTCGCGCAAACCCTGGTCGCATCTGTCCGACCACCTGCCACTCTGTGTCGAGGTCCTGTTATGAACACCGAATGGCGCGCAGAAAACCACGTGCAACTGCTGATCAACGGCGAGGAGTATTACCCTGCCGCGTTCGAGGCCATTCGCCAGGCCCGGGAAGAAGTACTGCTGGAAACCTTCATCATCTACGAGGACAAGGTCGGCCTGGAGCTGCAGCAGGTGCTGATCGAGGCCGCCCGCCGCGGCGTGCGCGTGCAGTTGCTGGTGGACGGCTACGGCACCGCCGAGCTGAGCCGCGAGTACCTGCAGGCGCTGTTCGATGCCGGGGTCGACCTGCAAGCCTTCGACCCCAGCCCGATGCGCCTTGGCGTGCGCACCAACCTGTTCCGTCGCTTGCACCGCAAGATCCTGGTAATCGATGGCACGCTGGGTTTTATCGGCGGGATCAACTATTGCGCCGACCACCTTGGCGATTTCGGGCCGCTGGCCAAGCAGGATTACGCGGTGCAGGTGCGCGGGCCGATCGTCGATGACCTGCGCAAGGCCACCCTCACCCTGCTTGACAGCCATGCCCGGGTCGCTCGTCGCCACCGCGCCTGGTGGCGCCGGGCGCCGGTGCTGGAGGCGGACAGCGAGCAGGCGCGGATGCGCCTGTTCATCCGCGACAACAATCAGCACCCCACCGATATCGAGCAACAGTACCTGCGCGCCATCGTCAGTGCCCACGAGCGCATCATCATCGCCAATGCCTATTTCTTCCCCGGCTACCGCCTGCTGCGCGCCCTGCGCAATGCCGCGCGACGTGGCGTGGACGTCACCCTGATCCTCCAGGGCATGCCCGACATGCCCTGGGTGCGCCTGTGCTCGCGCCTGCTCTACAACTACCTGCTGCGTGACGGGGTGAAGATCCACGAATATTGCGAACGCCCGCTGCACGGCAAGGTAGCCCTGGTGGACCGGCAGTGGAGCACCGTCGGTTCGAGCAACCTCGACCCGCTGAGCCTGTCGCTGAACCTTGAAGCCAACCTGGTGATCCGCGACGAAGCCTTCAACCAACGCCTGTACGAACACCTCGACGAACTGCGCGACAAACGCTGCAAGCGCGTGACCCTGCAACGGGTGCTGCGCGGTTACTGGTGGCGGGCGCCGCTGATCTTCCTGACCTTCCACTTCACCCGCTATTTCCCCGCGCTGTTCGCCGGGCTGCCGGCGCACAAGCCGCGGCTCAAGCCGCTGTATCGGGAAGTGGAAACCGTGCAGGAGCGCCTCTCGTGAACAAGACCCTGTGGAAACGCGCGCGCCAGGCGCTGACCGTGCTGTTCTTCATCCTGGTCCCGGTGCTGCTGTTCATGCTTCTGCGCAACCAGGACTGGGGCGAGGTCTGGCAGGCCCTGACCTCGTACCGGCCGCAGGTACTGCTCGCCGCCGTGGGCGTCGTGGCGTGCAGCTTCGCCCTGTTCAGCAGCTACGATCTGCTCGGCCGGCGCTACACCGGGCATCAGTTGCCGGCGCGCCAGGTGTTGCCGCTGGCCTTCGTCTGCTATGCGTTCAACCTCAACCTCAGCGCCTGGGTCGGCGGCGTCGCCCTGCGCTTTCGCCTGTACTCGCGGCTGGGCCTGGAGACCGCGACCATCACCCGTATTCTCGGCTGCGGCCTGGTGACCAACTGGCTGGGCTATCTGCTGGTGGCCGGCAGCCTGTTCGTCCTCGGTTTTCCCAAGCTCCCCGCGGGCCTGGAGATCGGCAGCAGCGGGCTGCGGGTGATCGGCATCGGCATGCTGGCGGTGGCCATCGGTTATCTGCTGGCCTGCCGCTTCGCCCGGCGCCGCGAATGGACGATCCGCGACCACTCGCTCACCCTGCCGTCGTGGCGCCTGGCCGCCCTGCAAGCGCTGATGGGCGCCGGCAACTGGTGCCTGATGGGCCTGGTGATCTATACGCTGCTGCCGGACAAGGCCGGCTACCCGACCCTCCTGGCAATCCTCATGGTCAGCAGCATCGCCGGGGTCATCACCCATATCCCGGCCGGACTGGGGGTGCTGGAGAGCGTGTTCATCACCCTGCTGCAGGGGCAATACAGCCAGGGCACGCTGCTGGCGGCGCTGATCGGCTATCGCGCGGTGTACTTCCTGCTGCCGCTGCTGATCGCCTGCGTGACCTACCTGGTGCTGGAGCGCGTGGCTGCCCGTCAGCGCTCCCGTGCCCCGGCGTCTGCCGTGGACTGAAGCATGCTGCCGACCTTGCGCAGCAGCGCCTCGAGGCCGAATGGCTTGATCAGCAGCTCCAGCCCCTGGTCGTGCAGGCCGCTGGTACTGATGGACTCCTGGGTGAACCCGGTGATGAACAGAATCTTCTGCTCCGGCGTGCGGGCACGCACAGCCTTGGCCACCTCGATGCCACTGAGACCGCCCGGCAGACCGATATCCGACACCACCAGGTCGATCGGCCCGGCGCTTTCGTACAAGGCCAGGCCACTGCTGGCGTCGCCCGCCTCCAGCACCTCCAGGCCCTGTTCCTGCAGGCACTCGCGGATCACCATGCGCAGCACCGGCTCGTCGTCGATGAGCAGGATGCGCTGGCTGCCGGTCGGCGCTATCAGCGGCGCAACTTCCGGCTCCGCCAGCGGCTGCGGCAACGGCAGCGCCGGGCCGATGAAACGCGGCAGGAGCAGTTCGACGCAGGTGCCCTTGCCCTCTTCGGAAAGGATGCGAATGCTGCCGCCGGACTGGCGCACGAAGCCGTAGACCATGGACAGGCCCAAACCGCTGCGCTCGCTCGCCGGCCGGGTGCTGAAAAACGGATCGAAGGCCCGCGCCACGACTGCCTTCGACATGCCGCAGCCGTTGTCCTCGATCCGCAGACAGCAGTAATCGCCCGGCGGCAGGTCGATTCCGGGCAATTCGCTGTAATGCCGCTCGTTGCAGGTGCTGATCTTCAGCCAGCCACGCTGGCGCATGGCGTCGCGAGCGTTGGCGCAGAGGTTGATCAGGGCGTTTTCCATCTGGCTGATATCCACCTCGATCAACCACGGGCGCGGGTCCACCTGCCACCGCAGTTCGACATCCGGACCGATGGCCTGATGGATCAAGGGCTCGATCCCGGCCAGCAGGTCATTGAGGTCCGCAGGGCGCGGCGATAACGGCTGGCGGCGCGAGAACGCAAGCATGCGCTGGGTCAGCTCGGAAGCGCGGTCGGCCGCCTGGCGCGCGGCATGCACGTATTTCCCGAGGTTCTCGAGACGTCCCTGGGCCAGGCGTCGTTCGAGCATTTCCAGGTTGGTGCCGATCCCGGCCAGCAGGTTGTTGAAATCGTGGGCCACACCAGCGGTCAACTGGCCGACCGCTTCCATCTTCTGGCCGTGGCGCAGCAGTTCCTCGGCCTGGTGCAGGGCCTCCGCGCGTTCGCGATCCTGGCTGATGTCATGGCCCAGCAGGGTGGTGAAGTCCGATCCAGGCATGGCACTCAGGCTGAAGCGCCGGTAATGGCCCTCGACATGGCGCAGGCGCCCTTCGCCGGCAGGCTGGGCCCCCTGCAGGATGCGCCGGACTTCGTCGTGGTCGTCCGGGTGCAGCACCTCCAGCAGCGACTTGCCGTGCAAATCGTCATCCCAGCCGAGCAACTGCCGGCTGGCCGGGTTGAAGGTACGCAGGCGCAGGTCATCCCGGACCACCACCATCAGGTCGCTGGACAGCTCCCACATGTGGTTGTGGTCGACGGTGCGCTCCTGCACCTGGCGTTCGAAGGAGCTGGCCAGCTCGCGCCATTGCCGCTCCGACTCGACGCTGCTGGTGGTTTCCAGCACGGTGTCGAGAAAGCCGGCGACCTTGCCGCTCTCATCGCGCACCGGACTGACGGAAAAGGTGAACCAGACCTGTTCGAGCACGCCATTGCGGTTGGTCACCAGGGGGAAGTTTTCGAGAAACACCGCCTCTCCGTCCATGACTCGGAACACCAGCCCGCCCACCTCGTCCCAGATGTCACTCCACACCTCGGGGAAAGGCCGTCCCAGCGGACTGGGCTTGGTGCCAAGGATGGGCACGAAGGCATCGTTGTACAGGGTGACCATGTCGCTGCCCCAGACCAGGCAACTGGGGAAGCGCGAGGCGAGCATCAGGTCGACGGCGATACGCAGCGAATTGGGCCAGCGGTGCAAAGGCCCGAGGGACGTCGTGCTCCAGTCGAAGCAGCGCAGCGCTTCGCTCATGCCCTGGGCTTGCACCGGGCGAGGTGCGAGATGAATGATGTGCATCGCCGTGCTTCCTTGACCGCTGTCAGCGGTCGGACTCCTGTCCAATATCTTCGTTCCACAGTGCCGGACGCTCGCGGATAAAGCGGGTCATCAGGTCGATGCACTGCTCGTCCTGCAACACCCTGACCTGCACGCCGCGTTCGCGCAGCAGTGTCTCTTCGCCCATGAAGGTGCGGTTTTCACCGACCACCACCTCGCGGATCCCGTACAACAGGATCGCCCCGCTGCACATGGCGCAGGGCGACAGGGTGGTGTAAAGCGTGGCCTCGGCGTAGATCCGCGCATCCTGGCGTCCGGCATTCTCGAACGCATCCATTTCCCCGTGCAGGACCACACTGCCCTGCTGGACCCGGCGGTTGTGCCCGCGGCCGATGATTCGCCCCGCATGAACGATCACCGAACCGATGGGAATGCCGCCCTCTTCCAGGCCCAGGCGGGCCTCGTCGATGGCGGCCTGCATGAACTGCGACTGCTGCTGGGCATCGACCATATCGTTCTCCTGTGCGATTGCGGACACCATTTCAGAACGCTAGCACATAGCCATAGCCCGTGGCGGGCTTTTCCCGGAGGACTATGCTGTACAGGTTCGAAATTCCCCTCCGACCCTGACCTCTGCCGAGGACCGCCGCAATGAGCCAGAAAGTTCTCGTGGTGCTGACCAATACGGCCAAATATCCGACCCTGAAACGCGCGACCGGCCTGTGGCTGGGTGAAGCCGTGCATTTTGTCGATGTCCTGCAACAGGCCGGCTACCAGGTCGACTACCTCAGCCCGGCGGGCGGCTATGTGCCCATCGATCCCCACAGCCTGAACCTGGCCCAGGATATCGACTGGCAGTGGTACAACGACAAGGCGTTCATGAACCGCCTCGGCACCACCCTGGCCCCCGGCCAGGTGCGCGCCCGCGACTACCGGGCGATCTACTATGCCGGCGGGCATGGTGTGCTGTGGGATTTCCCCGACCATCAGGGACTGCAGGACATCGCCCGGCAAATCTGGGAAAACGGCGGTGTGGTGGCGTCGATCTGCCATGGCGCGGTGGGCCTGCTGAACATCAAGCTCAGCGACAACTCGTTGCTGCTGCGCGACCGCGAAGTGACCGGTTTCTCCAATATTGAAGAACAGCTGGCAGAACTGGACAAGGTGGTTCCATTCCTGACCGAAACCGAACTGGCCGCCCGCGGCGGTCTCTACCGCAAGGCCGAGGACCCGTGGGCCGCCTTCGCCATCGCCGACCAGAAGGAAGGTCGCCTGGTCACCGGGCAGAATCCGGCCTCCGGTGCTGCGGTCGGGCGCCTGGTGCTCAGGGCACTGGACAGTGCGCAGAACAGCCCGGGTCTGTGACGAAACGAAGAATCCGACAGCTGCTGTCAGCTGCTCGTACAGGAAGCGGGTATAGCGCTCACTTATGCTGATCGGCTTCGGTCCGGCCCCATCCGGACCCTTGCCTTCTGCCTACAGGTGAACCATGCCCCCTCGTACTTCCCACCCCGGACACGCGCTGCTTACCCTGCTGACCTTGCTGCTGATTGGCCTGGCCCCGGTCGCCTTCGGCCTGCTGGTCATGGCCTGGCAGGTCAACAAGCAGCTCGACGAGTCCGCCGTGCTGGCCCTGCGTGACGCCCGGCTGGGTGTCGACAGCCTGCTCGACTCGCTGCACGGCGCCAGCAACAAGGTGCTCAATCTTGCCGAATACGCCTGCGACAAGGCCTTGCCTGCCCTGCACAGCGAAGTCGTGGGCAACCCGCAACTGCGCTCGCTGACCCTGGTGCGGGAAAACCGGGCCTATTGCAGCACCTTGCGTGGGGAGTCCGGCTTGCTGGTCGATCCCGGCGACTACTTCAACCACCGCCTGCGCCTGGAAGCGGGCAACGACAACACGCCGGATTCGGCGATTCTCTATTACCGTCTGCAGGAGTATCCCTACGGCGTGCTGGCGGTGGCGGACGGTGAGATCCTGCAAAGGGTGCTGCGTGGCACCCGCCTGCCGGAGAGCGTGAAGTTGCAGTTCGGGCCGACGCTGATCGGCGCGCTGGGCGAGGTCGAGGACAGCCTGGAAGCCCTGTCCAGCGAGCCCGACATGAGCCAGGTATCGCCGATGTACGGCTACACCCTCCACATCCTTCATCCACCGGGGCATGCCGTTCGGCAACTGCTGGACAACAGCCTCGTGGTCGTGCCTTCGCTGCTACTGGTGGGGATCATGACGGCGGCGGGGAGTTACTGGGCGATGTATCGTCGGCGGCGCGGAATGCGCCGGGCGATGTAGCAATGAAAAAGCCAGCGTGAGCTGGCTTTTTGCTTGATGGTGTTCTCACGGGCCCTATGGCTGCATGGGTATCTATACATCTCTCAGTCCCATACTGAGTGCTTTTGCTGTTGCTGTTGCTGTTGCTCTGGCTCTGGCTCTGGCTCTGGCTCTGGCTCTGGCTCTGGCTCTTGATCTTGATCTTGATCTTGATCTTGATCTTGATCTTGATTGTCCCGGCCTTCAGGAGGCTGAGTGGAGCGCTGATGGAGGGGGTGGAGGCCCATGGATGGGCCGGAAAGCGCCATAGGGCAGGAGCCCGTATGGCGCGGCCCCCGGAATCAGTGCGGAAGGAAGGGACCCGGAGCGAAGCGTAGGGCCGGATGCGGGCCGGTGTACGGATCACCCACATGGGTTACAAAAAAGTGCACTCACATAGGTAACACTTGAAGTGTCACATAGCCATCAATGGCATCTCTTTCATCGATCCTCCCAAGGATGATTGGGCCGAAGATAAC
>NZ_MKZO01000022.1 GCF_001941965.1 Pseudomonas putida
TTTCAGAATTTCTCTTTGAACTTCAACCACTTGACTCGCTGCGATCTCTCGTTAGCGGGAGGCGAATTCTACAGCGTTACAACCTGCTGTCAACCACCTTTTTCAACCGCTTTCGGAGAAGACCGAAGCACTTCCTACACTCTCCAGAACATCTAACTCGTTGAATCTCAAGGAGTTTTCCGTTCCGACTGCGCCGGAAGTGGGGCGAATTATAGAGAGATAAAATGGGGCGTCAAGCACTTATTTAAACTTTTGTTACCGAAGCGCTTTTCCGCCCTGCAAAACGCGGTAACCGCTGGAGTACGGCGGGCACCCGCAGCATCAACAGCGCTACGCCGATGACCGCATAGATACTCCACTCCTTCAGGTCCGCACGCACGATCCAGAGGAAATGCAGCAAACCCAAGCCGAGAATCACGTACACCAGCTTGTGCAGGCGCTTCCAGCGCGCGCCGAGCCGGCGCTGGCTGTAGCGGTTGGACGTTACAGCAAGGGCGAGCAAACCAAGGAAGCCCAGGACCCCGACAATAATGTAGGGACGCTTGCGCAACTCCACCGTGAGTTGCCCCCAGTCGAGCCCGAGGATAAAGAAGAGGTATGCACTCAGGTGCAAGGCTATATAAGCAAAGCACCACAACCCCAACTGGCGGCGGACCACGATCCAGCCGGCCCAGCCGGTCATGCGCTGCAACGGCGTCATGCCCAGGGTGATCAGCAGGAAGATCAGCCCGCCCAGCCCCAGGCGATCGACCAGCACCTTGCCCGGGTCCGGCCCAAGGGCAAAGATCCAGGCCTGGTACAGCCACAGCAACGGCCAGACCGCTGCCAGGATAAAGATGCACAGGCGAAACAGGGGATAACGCATCAATAGTTCTTCCGCAGATCAAGACCGGTATACAACGAAGCCACCTCATCGGCATAGCCATTGAACATCTGCGTCTCGCGCACATTGGGGCTGAACAGCCCGCTGGGCAGACGCCGCTCTCGCGCCTGGGTCCAGCGCGGGTGATCCACGGTCGGATTGACGTTGGCATAGAAGCCATACTCGTCCGGAGCGATCTTCTCCCAGGTGGTTCGCGGCTGCTCGCTGACCAGGCTGATGCGCACAATCGACTTCACGCTCTTGAAGCCATACTTCCACGGCACCACGAGACGCAGCGGCGCGCCGTTCTGGTTCGGCAACTCACGCCCGTACATGCCCACCGCAAGAATCGCCAGCGGATTCATCGCCTCGTCCAGGCGCAGCCCCTCTACATAAGGCCAGTCGATCAGGGCGAAACCCGAGCGCTGTCCGGGCATATGCTTGGGATCCTGCAGCGTCTCGAAGCGGATGTACTTCGCCTTGGACGTAGGCTCGACCGCCTTGAGCAGCGCCGACAGCGGAAAGCCCAGCCAGGGAATGACCATCGACCATGCCTCCACGCAGCGCAGGCGATAGATCCGCTCCTCCAGCTGGTACGGCTTCATGAAGTCTTCCAGGGCGTAACGCCCCGGCTTGCCCACTTCACCGTCGATGACCACGGTCCAGGGCGAGGTCGGCAGGCTGCCGGCGTTTTCCGCCGGATCGCCCTTGTCGGTACCGAACTCATAGAAGTTGTTGTAGTGGGTCGCGTCCTTGAACGGGGTGATCGCCTCGCCCTGCACGGTCACCGCCTGCCAGCGAACCCCGGGCAGTTTCTCGGTGAACCAGGCTGGCGGCGAACCCGGCTGCACATCGGCATAACGCGATGTATCGGCCGCCCGCGCCCACGATGGCAGCCCGGCAACGGCCAGACCGGCCATGGAGGCACCCAACAGGGAACGACGGGAAAGGTAAAGCGACTCGGGCGTGACCTCCGACTCGGAACAGTCGGAGGCCCGGGGGAACTTGATCAGCATGATGACTCCGCAGAACCGCTGGACAGATGCAGCAGTAGACTACGGAGTCCTGAAAATATTGCAGCCCTACTCGACGTTTTTGCGCCGGCGCATACGCAACAGATATTGCGCAGGACCAGAGGCCGCATAGGCAAGGAACACCAGCAGCAGGATGCGCGGCGGGTCGCTGAAGACCACAGCGAACACCAGGACCACGGCGAGGATCGCCACGAACGGCACGCGGCCCTTCAGGTCCAGCTCCTTGAAGCTGTTGTACTTGATGTTGCTGACCATCAACATGCCCGCACCGGCCACCAGCAACGCCACCAGGAACGACAGCTTCGAGCCCTGGATACCGAAGTCGCTGAAGGCCCACACGGTACCGGCCACCACGCCCGCCGCAGCCGGACTGGCCAGGCCGATGAAGTAGCGCTTGTCGGCCTTGCCGACCTGGGTATTGAAGCGTGCCAGGCGCAGCGCCGCACCGGCGACATAGATGAAGGCGACCATCCAGCCGACCTTGCCCATGTCACCCAGCGCCCAGCCGAAGGCCAGCAAGGCCGGAGCCACGCCGAAGGCGACCATGTCGGACAGCGAGTCGTACTCGGCACCGAAGGCACTCTGGGTATTGGTCATGCGCGCAACGCGACCATCCAGCCCATCGAGGACCATGGCCACGAAAATGGCGATCGCGGCAAAGGCGAAATACTTGCTCGCCTCCTTCGGATCACCGGCACTCAAGGCGCTTTGGGCGCTCATCGAGTTGATGATGGAGTAGAAACCGGCGAACAGGTTCGCGGTGGTGAACAGGTTAGGCAGCAGATAGATGCCGCGGTGACGGACTTTGCGTCCTTCGGCGTCATGTCCTTCTTCGACATGCTCATCGATCGGTAGCAGGCTTTCGGCGTCAGAGGCCTTGTTCGGCTCTTCGGGACGTTCGCTCATTGAGATTACCTTGCAACGGTTTGGAAAGTTTTGACAAAGGTTTGCGGCGAGGGTTCGCCGACAAACGGATGGAAAGCTTATACCAGAACCTGACCCCGGAAATGAAAAAACGCGGCCGAAGCCGCGCTTTCATTGCATCAAGAACAATCAGTTCTTGGTCTTGTCGACGATCTTGTTTGCCGAGATCCAAGGCATCATCGAGCGCAGTTGCTCGCCGATGATTTCGATGCCGTGAGCGGCGTTGTTACGGCGCTTGGCGGTCATCGATGGGTAGTTGGTAGCACCTTCGGAGATGAACATCTTCGCGTACTCGCCGTCCTGGATGCGCTTCAGAGCGTTGCGCATGGCCTTGCGGGATTCTTCGTTGATGACTTCCGGACCGGTGACGTACTCACCGTACTCGGCGTTGTTGGAGATCGAGTAGTTCATGTTGGCGATGCCGCCTTCGTACATGAGGTCAACGATCAGCTTCAGCTCGTGCAGGCACTCGAAGTAGGCCATTTCCGGCGCGTAGCCCGCTTCGACCAGGGTTTCGAAACCGGCTTTGACCAGCTCGACGGTACCACCACACAGAACGGCCTGCTCACCGAACAGGTCGGTTTCGGTTTCGTCCTTGAAGGTGGTTTCGATGATGCCGGTACGGCCGCCACCAACGCCAGCGGCGTAGGACAGGGCGACGTTCTTGGCATTGCCCGAAGCGTCCTGGTAGATAGCGATCAGGTCAGGAATACCGCCGCCCTTGACGAACTCGGAACGAACGGTGTGGCCTGGAGCCTTCGGCGCGATCATGATCACGTCCAGGTCGGCGCGAGGAACGACCTGGTTGTAGTGGATCGAGAAGCCGTGGGAGAAGGCCAGGGTAGCGCCCTTCTTGATGTTCGGCTCGATTTCGTTCTTGTACAGGGTGCCCTGGAATTCGTCCGGGGTCAGGATCATGACCAGGTCGGCAGCAGCGACGGCGGTAGCGACGTCAGCGACTTTCAGGCCGTGGGCTTCAGCCTTGGCAACGGTAGCCGAACCTTTACGCAGACCGACGGTGACATCCACACCGGAGTCCTTCAGGTTGCACGCTTGAGCGTGGCCCTGGGAGCCGTAACCGATGATGGCAACTTTCTTGCCCTGGATGATCGACAGATCGCAGTCTTTATCGTAGAAAACTTTCATGAAATACCCCTGTTATCTCGGCCTTGTTCAGGCCATTCGCTAATTTTGTAGAAGTTAGATGCTCAGCACTTTGTCGCCACGGGCAATCCCGGTGACACCGCTACGCACGGTTTCCAGGATGGACGCAGTGCCGATAGCCTGAATGAAGCTGTCGAGCTTGTCGCTGGTGCCGCTCAGCTGCACGGTGTACACGCTGGCGCTGACGTCGACGATCTGCCCACGGAAGATATCGGTGGTGCGCTTGATCTCGGCACGCTGGGCGCCAGTGGCCTTGACCTTGACCAGCATCAGTTCGCGCTCGATGTGAGCACTTTCCGACAGGTCGACCAGCTTGACCACCTCAACCAGTTTGTTCAGGTTCTTGGTGATCTGCTCGATCACCTCATCGTGACCGACCGTGGTCAGCGTCAGACGCGACAGGGTCGGGTCTTCGGTCGGCGCTACGGTCAGGCTTTCGATGTTGTAGTTGCGTTGCGAGAACAAGCCGACGACGCGGGACAGGGCACCGGGTTCGTTTTCCAACAGCAGGGAAATAATGTGCCGCATATCAGGTCCGCTCCGTCTTGCTCAGCCACATGTCGCGCATCGAACCATCCTTGATCTGCATCGGATAGACGTGCTCGCTGTTGTCGACCTGGATGTCGATGAACACCAGGCGATCCTTGAGGGCGAAGGCTTCTTCGAGCTTGGGCTTGAGGTCCTTCAGGCTGGTGATGCGGATGCCCACATGACCATAGGCCTCGGCCAGCTTGACGAAATCAGGCAGCGACTCCATGTAGGAATGCGAGTGACGGCTGTTGTAGGCCATGTCCTGCCACTGGCGAACCATGCCCAGTACACCGTTGTTCAGGTTGACGATCTTCACCGGCAGGTCGTACTGCAGGCAGGTCGACAGCTCCTGGATGTTCATCTGGATGCTGCCCTCGCCGGTAACGCAGGCTACATCAGCCTCCGGGAAGTTCAGCTTGACGCCCATGGCCGCCGGGAAACCGAAGCCCATGGTGCCCAGGCCACCGGAGTTGATCCAGCGGTTCGGCTTGTTGAAGCGGTAGTACTGCGCCGCGAACATCTGGTGCTGGCCAACGTCGGAGGTGACGAAAGCGTCGCCCTTGGTGACTTCGCACAGGGTCTCGATCACGGTCTGTGGCTTGATGACACTGCCGTCGCCCTTGTCGTAAGGGAACAGGCCGCGGTCGCCACGCCATTCTTCGATCTGCTTCCACCAGGCATCCATCGCCGCCTTCTCAGGCTTTTCACCGATCTCGCGAACCGCAGCGAGCATTTCGGTGAGAACGCTTTCGACCGGACCGACGATCGGGACGTCGGCCTTGATCATCTTGGAGATGGACGCCGGGTCGATGTCGATGTGGATGATCTTGGCGCTCGGGCAGAACTTGGCCGGGCCGTTGACCACGCGGTCGTCGAAACGCGCGCCGACAGCGAGGATCACGTCGGCATGGTGCATCGCCAGGTTGGCGGTGTAGCTGCCGTGCATGCCCAGCATGCCGATGAACTGGCGGTCGGTACCCGGATAGCCACCGAGGCCCATCAGGGTGTTGGTGACCGGGACGTTCAGCAGTTGTGCGAGTTCGGTCAGCGGCTCGGCGCCACCACCGAGGATCACGCCACCACCGGCGTAGATGATCGGGCGCTTGGCCGCGAGGATCATCTCGGCAGCCTTGCGGATCTGGCCGGAGTGACCACGGACGGCCGGGCTGTAGGAGCGCAGCTTGACCTTCTTCGGATAGACGTACTCGAACTTTTCAGCCGGGTTGGTCATGTCCTTCGGAATGTCCACGACCACAGGGCCCGGACGACCGGACTGGGCGAGGTAGAAGGCTTTTTTCAGGACTTCGGGGATTTCCGAGGCGTGCTTGATCATGAAGCTGTGCTTCACGATCGGCCGGGAAATGCCGATCATGTCGGTTTCCTGGAAGGCATCGGTGCCGACCATGGTGCTTGGCACCTGACCGGACAGGATGACCATCGGGATGGAGTCCATGTACGCGGTGGCAATGCCGGTGATGGCATTGGTCGCGCCCGGACCGGAGGTCACCAGTACCACGCCGGCCTTGCCGGTGGCACGGGCATAACCGTCCGCCATATGGGTAGCGGCCTGCTCGTGGCGAACCAGGATGTGGTGCACTTCCGGTTCTTTGAACAGGGCATCGTAAACATGAAGGAGAGCACCGCCAGGGTACCCATAGATGTGCTTAACGCCTTCGTCACGCAAGAAGCGGACGACCATTTCAGCGCCGGATAAAAGCTCCACGTTGTTCACCTCTAAAACGCCAGAATACCGTTCGCTCCGGAACGGGTCTTAATAGGTTTACTGCCAAGCAGAGCATGAGCGACGAAAATGCCACTACGTCAGCACTGACTGAGCAAGTATTGGGAGCGCCCCAAAGTGTTGCGGGGTTTTCCCACCCAGCGCGAGGTAACGCGTTGCGGGGTGTAACAGGTCGGCGCGGGTGTGCGCCTCATGATCTGCTTAGCGGGTCTGCTTCTGGCAGTCCCCCTACAGCGGACTTCGGATTGTTGTGATTCGAACTGCGCAAGTCAAGTGACTTCACCGTTTAAATTCCGCCGCAGGGCCTTTGCCAGCCGGGCGGAAACGTTTGCCCTGCCCTTGCCGAGGCCCGGCCACAACGAAACGGGGCCGCAAAAGCGGCCCCGGTCGATAAACGGCAAGCAAATCAGGCAGATGGACTAATCAATTGGTCGAACTCGGCCAGCAGCCGGCGTAACTCGCGACTTTCCTCCGGACGATCCACATACACCGTCTCGGCCATGACCAGGATGCCCGAGGCATTGGGCAATGCCAGGCCGTGCTCGAGGATCTGCTTCATGCGCGGCAGGAAGATCCATTGCAGCCATTGATCGAAGCCCATTGTGTCGACGGCGAAAGGCACGGTGCTGGCCAGCGCCTCGGCACTCGGCGCCTCGTCGCTCCACCAGCCCTGGACATGCAGTTCGCGCTCGATCAGCAGCAGGTGATCGGCGATATCGAGAATACGCTGGTCCATCACAGGGTCGCCTGGGCTTTCTGCCGGGCCTGAGCGGCACCCGCAGCGTCGCCCTGCTTGTCGCGGGCCTGGGCGATGATGTTCCACAGCCCGGCCTGCAGGTCAGGTCGGCCGTTCGCATAGGTCAGCGCACGACGCGCCAGTTGCTCGGATTGCGCGGCGTCACCCTGGGCCAGGCGCACCTGGGCCAGGCGGTAAAGCACTTGCGGCTCACGCGGGGCGATGCGCTGGGCACGCTCCAGGCTCGACGAAGCACCGTTGTAGTCGCCACTGCCCTGCTGTTGCTGGGCGGTGGTCAACAGCGCGAGTACCGGACCGTCCAGTTGCTCGTCAGCCGACAGGCCGCCCGAACTGGTGTTGGCCCGCGGAATGCCGGTCGGCGCCGACGGCATCGTGTAGGTGCTGCTGCTCCCTTGCGGGGTGTACGGCTGCGACGTCGACGGCCCCGGGACGATTGGCCCGGTGCTGATTCCGGACGGTGCGGTAGACGCCGGGAAGGTCTGGATCGGTGCGGCTCCGCTGCCTTGCGGGATCATCACGGTCACGCCGCTGTCCTGCGGTACGGATTGCGCCTGGCTGGTGCCATTGCGCACTGCCGCGGTATTGCCACGATTGGCCTGCACACGCTCGCTGTTGGAGACTCGGGTACCCGAGTCCACCACCGGGATCGAACCACGCTGCACGGTGGCGCAGCCGTTGAGCAATGCCAGCGCCGTCAGGGCTGGAAACCACCATTTTTTCACGTCAGGTCCTCTTGGCTATCGCCGATCAATTCATCCAGCCCTTGACCCAGTCCATGACTGAATCGGCCGGGGTCTGTTCGCCGCCGCAGGCCGTGCCCGCGACCGGCTCGCTTCCGCGAATATAAGGCATCTGCACCGCACCCGGGCAGCTCGCATCGGAGCCTTGGCCAGTGTGCGGATCGACCCAGGCCTGCACCACGTTGTCCGGTTGCGGCATGTCCAGCGGCAGCGGGTCGGCCTTGCGCATGAAGCTGGTCCAGACCTGCAGGGCACCGGTGGCACCGGTAAAGGGCGTCTTGCCGTTGTCGTCACGACCGAGCCAGACCACCGCCAGCAGGTCCTGGCTGAAGCCGGCGAACCAGCTGTCGCGGGAATCGTTACTGGTACCGGTCTTGCCCGCCAGGTTCAGCGAACTTGGCAGCACGCTGTACACCGAACGGCCGGTACCTTCACGCATCACCCGCTGCATGGCGTTCTGTACCAGGTAGATGGAGCCCGGATCGAAACGCTGCTGGATCTGGAACGGGTAACGCTTGAGCGGCTCGCCCTCGGCGGTCAGCACGCTGCGGATACCGCGCATCGGCGTATTGAAACCACCGTTGGCCAGGGTCTGGTACATGGTCGCGACCTGCATCGGCGACATGCCGCCGGCGCCCAGGAGCATCGCCGGGAATGCCGGCCAGTCGACCTCGACACCGAGACGGCCAATGGTTTTGAGCACATTCGGCACACCCAGTTCCAGGCCCAGCTTGGCCGTCGACAGGTTGTAGGAGTTGGCCAGGCCCTGGTACAGGTAGATGGTGCCGTGGGCCCGGCGGTCGTAGTTCTGCGGTTTCCACACCTGGCCATCGGCGCCCTTGACCGAGAATGGCTCGTCCTGGACCCAACTGGTGAGGGTGTACTGGCTCGGTTTCTCCAGCGCGGTCAGGTACACCGCCGGCTTGACCAGCGAGCCGATCGGCCGCACCGCGTCGATGGCCCGGTTGAAGCCGGCGAAACCGGCCTGGCGACTGCCGATCAGGGCCTGGACCTCACCGGTTTCCGGGTTGGTCACGACCATTGCTGCTTCGACTTCATCCGAGCCCTTGCGCCCGGCAAGGCGCTTGAAGGTGTCGGCCATGGACGACTCTGCCTTCATCTGCAGGATCGGATCGAAGCTGGTGAAGATGCGCAGACCTTCTTCGGTCAGGTCTTCGTCGCGGTAATCCTGGCGCAGCTGACGCTTGACCAGGTCGAGGAAGCCGGGGAACGAGCTGTCGGCCAGGCTGCCGCGCTTGGTCACGCCCAGCGGCATTTTCTTCGCCGCTTCCACCGCTTCCGGGGTCGCCACGCCCTGCTCGGCTAGCAGGTCGAGCACCAGGTTGCGGCGCTGGATGGCACGCTCCGGATAACGCCGCGGGTTGTAGTAGGACGGTCCCTTGACCATGCCCACCAGCAAGGCCACCTGGTGCAGCTTCAGCTCCGACAGCGGCTGGCTGAAGAAGAACTGGCTGGCGAGGCCGAAGCCGTGCACCGCGCGCTGGCCGTCCTGACCGATGAACACTTCGTTCAGGTAGGCCTCGAGGATTTCCTTCTTGTCGTAATGCATCTCCAGCAGCACCGCCATCATGGCTTCGGTGAGCTTGCGGCTGAGGCTGCGCTCGTTGGTCAGGAAGAAGTTCTTCACCAACTGCTGGGTCAGGGTACTGCCGCCCTGGCGCATGGCGCCGGACGAGGTGTTGACCCAGACGGCACGGGCGATGGACTTGGGCGACACACCAAAGTGGTGATAGAAGTCGCGGTCTTCCACGGCCACCAGGGTTTCCAGCAGGTATGGCGGCACCTGGTCGAGCTTGATCAGGATGCGGTCTTCGAGGTTCTTCGGATACAGGCCGCCGATCAGCAGCGGCTCCAGGCGCACCACCGCCAGCTTGGCGTTGTTGGCGGCGCTGAGGCCGGCCACGTAATCGCCGGAGAAGCGCACACTGACCTTCTGCGCCGGCTCCATGCCTTCATAGAACTGGAAGCCGCGGGTGTTCAGGTCCACGGTATTGCCGCTCACCGCCGCCGCGCCCGGACCATTGGCCACGCTTTCGCGGCGATAGCCGAGGGCATCGAGCTCGACGAGGAAGTCTTCCTTGCTCAGCTTCTGGCCGACGAACAGCTCCAGCGGCCGGGCATACACCTTGGCCGGGATGGTCCAGCGCTTGCCGGAGAATTTCTCCTGGACGACCGCATCGAGGTAGACGGCGAAACCGGCCAGCACTACAAGGCCGACCAGGCTGAGCTTGATGACCCAGCCGAGCCAGGCGCGAGAGCGGCCGGACGCTTGTTTTTTGGGGGTACGGGAAGATCGGGTACGTGTCATGGGCGCGGATTATACGCACTTTATCGTTCATCGACAGACGCCCCCCGGCGGTTTCCAGACGGCATGCTTGCCGCCATAATGGCCGATTAGAATCCCATTTGCCCCGGAAGGACCGCCCGTGAGCCAAGCCCTGATCACAGCCCTGCAGAACCCCGCCCTGTACCCGCATCCTGTGAAGGATTTCCGGGTTATCGAGACGCATATTTCCTGGGTCGTGCTCACTGGCGACTACGCCTACAAGGTCAAGAAACCGATGAATTTCGGCTTCCTCGACTTCACCGAGCTGGCCGATCGTGAACACTTCTGTAACGAAGAACTGCGCCTGAACACGCGCCTGACCGACGACCTGTACCTGGAAGTCCTGCCGATCACCGGCAGCGCCGAAGCGCCACAACTGGGTGGTGAAGGCGAGGCCATCGAGTTCGCCCTGAAGATGCGCCAGTTCCCCCAGGAGCAGATGCTCAGCACCCTGCAGGCCAACGGCGATCTGACCGCCGCGCATATCGACCAGATGGCGAAACAGATCGCCGACTTCCATCTGCAGGCGCCACGCGTCGCCGTCGAGCACCCGCTCGGCACCCCGGACAGCGTGATGGCCCCGGTGGAGCAGAACTTCGAGCAGATCCGCCCGTTCCTCACCGACAAGGCCGACCTGCAACAGCTCGACGCCCTGCAGGCCTGGGCCCGCAGCAGCTTCGACCGCCTGCACCCGCTGCTCGAAGCGCGCAAGGCCGAGGGCTTCATCCGTGAATGCCATGGCGATATCCACCTGGGCAATGCCACCGTCATCGACGGCAAAGTGGTGATCTTCGACTGCATCGAGTTCAACGAGCCGTTCCGCCTGACCGACGTCTACGCCGATACCGCCTTCCTGGCCATGGACCTGGAAGACCGCGGCCTGAAATGCCTGGCCCGACGCTTCATCAGCCAGTACCTGGAACTGACCGGTGACTACGCTGGCCTGGAACTGCTGAACTTCTACAAGGCCTACCGTGCCCTGGTCCGGGCCAAGGTCGCGCTGTTCAGCATGCCGGCCGATGCCGACGGCGTGCAGCGCGCCACTACCCTGCGCCAGTACCGCAACTACGCCAACCTGGCGGAAAGCTACAGCGCCATCCCTTCGCGCCTGCTGGCGATCACCCATGGTGTTTCCGCCGTGGGCAAGAGCCATGTGGCGATGCGCCTGGTCGAGGCCCTCGGTGCCATCCGCCTGCGTTCGGACGTGGAGCGCAAGCGCCTGTTTGGCGAGCAGGCCAGCGACGCGGCCGGCGAACTGCAAGCCGGTATCTATAGCAACGACGCCAGCCAGACCACCTACGAGCGCCTGCACCAGTTGGCCGCGGTGATCCTGCGCGCCGGCTTCCCGGTGGTGATCGACGCCACCTACCTGAAGCAGCCACAGCGCCAGGCTGCGGCCGAAGTCGCCAGCGAAACCGGCGTGCCGTTCCTGATCCTCGATTGCAACGCGCCGGATGCGGTGATCGCCAGCTGGCTGGCCCAACGCCAGGCAGACCGCAACGATCCGTCCGACGCCACCCTGGAAGTGATCGCCGCGCAACAGGCCAGCCGTGACGCCCTGGACGCCGACGAGCAACTGCACAGCAAGCGCGTGGAAACCAACGAGAGCGACAGCCTCGACAAGCTGATCGAACAGATCCGCCAGCGCCTGCCCGGCCTGTAAGCCCCTGGAGGCGTGAAGCAGTCCACACTTCACGCCTCTGCTCCTGCCTGCGGAGGCAGTGACACTATAATGCCAGTATCCGGCCACCTCCCTCCGACCGATCACGAGGCGCTCACCATGAATCAGCCACGGCTACTGGACAGTTCGCTGTTTGCATTGATTCGCAACGAGGACATCGCGGGCTTCAACCGCGAGAAACCCAAGGACGCCAGCATCGATTTCCGGGGTGGAGACTTCCGCGGCCTCGACCTGCGCGACCTCGACCCCGCCGGCGTCGATTTCCGCGATGCCTACTTCCGCGCTGCCGACCTGCGTGGCCTCGACCTGCGCGATGTGCCGCTTGAAGGTGCCAGCCTGGCCCATGCGCAAATTTCCGGGACCTACTTCCCTGCTGAACTGAGCGCCGACGAAATTCTCATGTCGGTGAAATTCGGTACCCGCATGCGCTATCGCACGCGCTAAAGCCTTCCACAGGATCAGCCTCAACGTCCGCGCAAAGCGGTATTCCCAACGGCACTGGCAAAAGGCCGCGTTATTGCCAAGTGCCGCTACACTGCTGATTGATATTCCACGACTTCCTCCACAAGACCCGTTCAGCCGGCGCAAGGAGGCTAGATGAACGATGAACTCCAGCACCTGAAGAATCTTGGCAAGACCTCGGCGCAGTGGTTGCACGCGGTAGGCATCCACAGCGCATCGGACCTGCGCCGCCTTGGCGCGGTGGATGCCTATCGGGCAGTACGCACGCGGGGATTCCGGGCATCGAAGGTGCTGCTGTACGCCATTGAAGGCGCGTTGCTGGATGTGCACTGGAACGATATCCCCGCCGAACGCAAGGAAGCGCTGAACCAGCAACTCGATGCGACGAGCCTGCGGAAAAAAAATTGAAAATAACCGGATTGGCCGGTTGACTTCGAAATGAGAATCGTTATGATTATCACAACTGGTCGCGAGACTGGTTGGATAAGCTGAAAGCCCCTGGTTCGGACTCTCAGATTATCTCCTCATCAGGCTAATCACGGTTATTGACCCGGCACTTTGCCGGGTCTTTTTTTGCCTGCTCGAAAATTGGTGTTGGCAGTACCGGCCTCATCGCTGGCAAGCCAGCTCCCACAGGTCATGCGTGCACCGCGAACCCTGTGGGAGCTGGCTTGCCAGCGATGAAGCCAGAATGAACAGCACAAAACTCAGCGTAGATCGGCGCAGTAATCCTTCTTCGGCAGCGCCGCCGTGTACCAGACGAAATCAGCCATCTGCGGGCCGACCTCCTCCCCAACCTGCGCCAGCATCAACACCAACGTCCCCCGCTCCGCCCCCAGGTCCGCCAGGTGCACCGGCGCGCCGACATCCTTGCGCACGTGATACCCACCCGCCAGCAGCAGGCTCGGGGCCGGCGCGGCCAGCATGCGCTCGGCCATGCGCCGGTCACGCTGCTGTTGCACGGCAAGCATCGACGGCAACTGGCTTTCCGGGAGCATGCCGCAGTGGCCGCTGCGCACTTCTTCCATCAACACCTCGCGCACCGCTGACGCAGTGGATCGAGCCCCCGTCAGCTCCGGCGGATTGCGATAGATGGCCGACATTTCCCCACGATCCAGATTCGCCGCCAGCACCGGGTAGTCCTCGGCAAAGGCGTCACGAATGATCGGCGCATAGAATTTCCAGTCCCAGCCTTGCTGCCAGTCGATGGCCTTGGCCAGGTCCGTGGGCAGGGGATTCTGCTGCCGCACCAGGTCCACCTTGACCTGCTGCACCGGCTCGAGCATTTCCAGGAGCACGCTGCCCTGCGCTCGCTGCTGGTTCAGCGCCTGGAGCAGCCAGCGTTGCAGGGCATGATGGTCAGGATTGTCGTGCTGCTCGCCAACCAGCACCCGCGGTGCCGCAGCCAGGCGCTGGACCAGTTGCTCCGGCGTCAGCACCTTGCCACTGGCCGTCTCGCGAATCAGCCCCAGGTCGGCATGTTCGCGGCCTTCCGGGCTCTGCCATGCCGGCAGCGGCGGCAAGGCGGGGGGCGTGGCCGTGGACTGACACCCCGCCAGCCCCCAGGCCAGCAGGAAGACGAGGCCAAACGCGCGGGACCGGGACATGTACGACTCCTATCGGGCAATGATGAGCGGATGCCCCCGCTCGGGATGACGCTGCACCAGCACATCGAGGCCGAACACCGCCTTCAGCGCCGCCGGTTGCAGCACGGTATCCGGCACGTCGAGAGCATAGGGCTGGCCGCCTTCCAGCAGCAGGATGCGATCACAATAGCGTGCGGCCAGGTTCAGGTCGTGCAGGATCACCAACACCGCCGCGCCGCGATCGGCGAAACCGCGCACCGCCTGCAGGGTGGTGTGCTGGTGTAGCGGGTCAAGGGCCGAGGTCGGCTCGTCGAGCAACAGCGTCCGCCCCTCCTCGCCCGGCCATAGCTGCGCCAGCACCCGGGCCAGATGCACCCGCTGGCGCTCGCCGCCGGACAATGCCAGGTAACTGCGATCGGCCAGATGCAGGGCATCCGCCGCTTGCAGTGCCTCGGTCACGATCTCGCGGTCGCGGCCCTGCCCGGTGCGATGGGGTAAACGCCCCATCCCCACGACTTCCTCGACACGGAACGCAAAGCCGAGGCTCGACACCTGCGGCAAAACTGCCAGGCGCTGTGCTCGCTCCTGCCCCGCCCAGTCGGTCAATGGCCGGTCATGCAGCAGGACACGCCCCCGATGCGGCGTCAGCTCGCCACACAGGGCTCCGAGCAGTGTGCTTTTCCCCGCCCCGTTGGGGCCGAGCACACCGAGCACCTGCCCCGGCGCGACATCGAGGCTGATACCGTCGAGCACGCTCTTGTGCCCGCGAATGACCTGCAGATCCCGGACCTGGAGCATCAGGCGCGCCCCCGCAATAGCAGATAGAGAAAGAACGGCGCACCGATGAACGCGGTGACGATACCGATAGGCAGTTCTGCCGGCGCCAGCGCCAGGCGGGCGATCAGGTCGGCGAACAGCAGCAGCGAGGCGCCGGCCAGCAACGAGGCAGGCAGCAGCACGCGATGGTCAGGCCCGGCCAGCAGGCGCACCAGATGCGGTACTACCAGGCCGATAAAGCCGATCAACCCGGCCGCCGCCACCGCAGCGCCGACACCCAGGGCCGTGCAGAACACCAGCTCGCGCTTGAGTTTTTCCACCTCGAAGCCCAGGTGGCGCGCTTCTGACTCACCCAGCAACAGGGCATTCAGGGCTTCGGCCCGACGTGGCAGCCAGAGCGCGACACCGGTCGCCACCAGCACCAGCGGCCAGAGGCGCTGGTAACTGGCACCGTTGAGGCTGCCGAGGTTCCAGAAGGTCAGGGTGCGCAAGGTGGCGTCGTCCGCCAGGTAGGTGAACAGGCCGACCGCCGAACTGGCCAGTGCAGTCAGGGCGATACCGGCCAGCAACATGGTGGCGACGCTGGTCTGCCCGTCCTTGCGGCCAAGCCGGTAGACCAGCGCGGTCACGCCCAGACCGCCGAGAAACGCGAACAACGACAGCAGATAAGGTGCGAACACCTCCGGCACGCCGCCAATCCAGGTGCTGCCGACAATGGCGATCGCCGCCCCCAGTGCCGCACCGCTGGACACCCCGACCAGCCCCGGGTCCGCCAGCGGATTGCGAAACAGTCCCTGCATCGCAACCCCGGCCAGCGCCAGTACAGCGCCTACCGCCAGACCAAGCAAGGTCCGCGGCAGGCGGATCTGCCCGAGGATCAGTTCCGCCTGCTCCAGCCCCTCGCCATTCACCGGCAAGCCCATCAAACGCAGGCCAGCGCGCAAGGTATCCAGCAACGGCAGGCTGACCGGCCCGAGGGCCAGCGACAGCCACACCGCCAGCAGGCACAACAGACTCAGGGCAATAAACAGCGTGCGGGGCGTTACCAGTCGGGTCATGGGGCGAGTTGGGCCTTGGCCGCTGGATAGAACGCCTGCGCCAGCGCTTGCAGGCTGGCTGGCAGGCGCGGACCGAGGCCGCCGACCAGCAAGGTCGGATCAAGATCGACCAGGCGTTTCATGCGTACCGCACGGGACGCGGCCAATGCCGGGTTTTCCTTGATCAGCGCCTGCAACGCCGCATCGCCAGTCAGGGCGCGGTCGGAGAACACCACCACTTGCGGATTCAGCGCAGCCAGGGTTTCCGTGGAGAAGTTCTTGTAGCCTTCGTTGGTCGCAAGGTTGCGCCCGCCAGCCTGCTCGATCAGCCAGTCACCGGCGGTGCCCTTGCCCGCAATCATCGGCTTGGCCCCCGCATGGCCGACCAGCAGGATCACCCCCGGTGCCTCTTCGGAAGCCTGCACCGCCTTGATCTTCGCCTGCAGCCCGTCGAGTTGCTGGCGGTAGGCGACGAAGCGCTGCTCGGCCTGCTCCGGCTTGCCCAGCAGCTCGCCCAGATGCTTGAGGTTGCCATGCACGGCGTCCAGATCGGCCTGGCTGGAGAACAGCTCGACCCGCACCCCGGCGCCACGAACCTGCGCCAGCACCGGCGGCGGGCCCATTTCCTCGGTGCCCACCAGCACATCCGGACGCAGGCTCAGCACACCCTCGGCGGAGAGCATGCGCTGATAGCCGATGCTCGGCAGCGCCTTCAGGGTTTCAGGATGCTGGCTGGTGGTATCGACACCGACCAGGCGGGGCTCTGCGCCGAGCTCGACGATCCATTCGCTCAGCGCACCTCCGGCGCTGACCCAGCGCTGCGGCAGTTGCTCCGCCTGGGCCGGGTTGAACACAAGCCCGATACAAAGGGCGACCAGGCTGGCACATCGGCGCATAACGAAGCTTCCTGTTCAGGGTGTTAGGAGGGGGATGACGGACAGGGTATAAAGACGCCCGACGCGGCCCGAGTCGGTAATTTGATAATTATTTGCATTTGAGCGTCAAGCCGACCTCACCTGTCACGGAGTTTCCCATGCACCTTCTCTGCACGTCTGCCGAACTGGGCGAAGGCCAGAGCCGTGGCTTCAGGCACGCCGGCATGGAGTTGCTGGGCGTGCGCCGCCAGGGCCAGGTCTTTCTGTACCGCAACCGCTGCCCACACCGTGGCATCCCGCTGAACTGGCAGCCGAACGACTTTCTCGACAGCAGCGCCAGCCTGATCGCCTGCGCTCATCATGGCGCGCTGTTCCTGGTCGAGACCGGCGAATGCGTTGCCGGCCCCTGCGAGGGCGAACTGCTGGAAACCCTGGACTGCCACGAGGACAGCCAGGGCATCTGGCTCAGGGATTGAGCAACACCGGCAAGGGCCGGTCGATCCGTACCCCGTGTTCGTCCAGCGCTACACCGTAGGCCAGGACCTCGACGCCGTCGAGCACCGCCGCACGCAAGGCCATGGCATAGCCCGGGTCGATCTCCTCGGCCGGGCGCACCGCCTCGATACCGGTCAGGTTCACGCAATACAGCTGCACCGCCCGCACGCCTTGGCGAGCCAGGGCCGCCAACTCGCGCAGGTGCTTGGCGCCGCGCTGGGTCACCGCATCCGGAAAGGCTGCCGTGGTGGTGCCATCGAAGCCAAGGGTCACGCTTTTCACTTCGACGTAGGCCAGGCCGCTGTCGTAGGTCAGCTGGAAGTCGATCCGGCTTTTCTCTTCGCCGTAGGGCACCTCCCTGCGCAGCGCCGTGAAGCCGGCCAACTCGCTGATCAGCCCGGCACGCAGCGCTTCTTCGACGATGGCGTTGGCGCGCCCGGTATTCACACAGGCCAAACGGCCCTGCGGGGTTTCACTGATCTCCCAGGTACCCGGTAACTTGCGCTTGGGATCGCTGGAACGGCTGAACCAGACCTGACCACCCTCCTTCATGCAATTGAGCATCGAGCCGGTATTCGGGCAGTGGATGGTCAGCAGCTCGCCGCTGGGCGTTTCGATATCGGCGAGGAAGCGCTTGTAGCGTTTCAGCAGGCGCGCTTGCTCGAGCAACGGGGCAAATTCCATCAGCCTTGCCAGCTCCGCAAGCCACGGGCAATCCGCTCCACCGCTTCCTGCAGGCGCGGCAGGCTCTGGGTGTAGGCGAAACGTACATGGTGATGGGCCTGGTGGCGGCCGAAATCGATGCCCGGAGTAAAGGCAATATGTTCGGTTTCCAGGAAGTGCCGGCAGAAGGCGAAGGCGTCACCACCGAACGTGCTGATATCGGCGTAAAGATAGAAGGCGCCCTGCGGCTCGACGCTGATGCCAAAGCCCAGCTCGCGCAAGGCAGGCAGGAGGAAATCGCGACGACGGGCAAATTCGGCACGGCGCTCCTCGAGGATTTCGATGGTACGCGGCTCGAAGCAGGCCAGCGCGGCATGCTGGGCCATGCTCGGGGCACTGATATAGAGGTTCTGTGCCAGCTTCTCCAGTTCAGGGACGGCCGCCGGTGGCGCGACCATCCAGCCAAGGCGCCAGCCGGTCATGCCGAAATATTTTGAGAAACTATTAAGGATGAACGCCTGGTCGTCGACTTCCAGGGCGCTTGGCGCATCCAGGCCGTAGGTCAGGCCGTGGTAGATCTCGTCCACCACCAGGTGGCCGTTGTGCGCCCGGGTTGCCCGGGACAGGCCGGCCAGCGCCTCACGGTCGAGCACGGTGCCGGTCGGGTTGGCCGGCGAGGCCACCAGGGCGCCGACGGTATCGTGGTCCCAGTAGCGCTCCACCAGGTCGGCGTTGAGCTGGTAGTTGACCTCCGGCCCCACCGGCACCAGCTGTGCGCCACCTTCGACCAGGCGCAGGAAATGCCGGTTGCACGGATACCCCGGGTCGGCCAGCAGCCAGTGCTTGCCTGGGTCCACCAGCAGGCTGCTGGTCAGCAGCAGCGCGCCGGAACCGCCCGGGGTGATGAGAATGCGCTGGGGATCGATGTTCAGCCCGTAGCGCTGCTCATAGAACCCGGAGATCGCCTCACGCAGCGCCGGCAGCCCCCGGGCCGCGGTGTAGCGGGTATGCCCGGCGGCCAGCGCGGCCTGGCCGGCTTCGACGATGGGCGCGGCGGTGGTGAAATCCGGCTCGCCGATTTCCAGGTGGATGACGTCGTTGCCGGCGGCCTGCAACTCATTGGCCCGCGCCAGCAACGCCATCACATGAAAGGGTTCGATGGCGCGACTGCGCGCACTGTAGGACTGAGCCATTGGCCTTCTCTCAATCAGGACTAGACTGATGATTCTAACCGCGCGTTGCGGTGAACGTATGGATAAACCCCGCTGTCCTACCGGAGATAACCGGGAGTAGCGCACCCCGATCCTATCTGGTAAGTTCGGCGGCTCGCAGTCGCAGGGCCGGCGGTCGCCGGATACGGAAACATGCCTGCGCATTGGATCAGATGAGTGAGAGGCGGTCTATTCATGTCCACCGTAGAAAAGCAAAAAGCCGGTCATTCCATGTACGGTATCGACCCTTACGCGGAGACCAAAGGCGAGGAGTACATGGGCGCGCCCATGAAGGCTCACTTCACCAAGCTGCTCGACGCTTGGAAACGGGACCTGATGCTGAGTGTCGACCGCACCGTGGACCACATGAAGGACGAAGCCGCCAACTTCCCCGACCCGGCCGACCGTGCCAGCCAGGAAGAAGAGTTTGCCCTGGAACTGCGCAACCGCGACCGAGAGCGCAAGCTGATCAAGAAGATCGACAAGACCCTGCAGAAAATCCAGGACGATGACTACGGCTGGTGCGAGCAGTGCGGCATCGAGATCGGCCTGCGCCGCCTGGAAGCCCGTCCCACCGCGGACCTGTGCTTCGACTGCAAGGAACTCGCCGAGAAAAAGGAAAAGCAGGTCGGCAAAGGCTGATCCTGACTCCTGCAGAACGGGGCGCATCATGCGCCCCGTTTCATTTATATAGCCTGCACAGATCATGACCGACTCCCGCTACATCGGGCGCTTCGCCCCCACCCCCAGCGGTTTCCTGCATTTCGGCTCGCTGGTCGCGGCCCTCGCCTCCTGGCTCGATGCCCGCGCCGTCGGCGGCCAATGGCTGCTGCGCATGGAAGACATCGACCCGCCCCGGGAAGCCCCCGGCGCGCAGAAGGCGATCCTCGAAACCCTGGAAAGCTACGGCCTGGAATGGGACGGCGAGGTGGTCTACCAGCATGACCGCCATCAGGCCTACGCCGAAGTCATCGACCGCCTGTTCCGCCAGGGCCTGGCCTACGCCTGCACCTGCTCGCGCAAACAACTGGAAGGCTATAACGGCATCTACCCAGGGCTGTGCCGCAATCTCGGTCACAGCCAGGAAGACGCGGCGATTCGCATCCGCGTGCCGGAACTGACCTACAGCTTCACCGACCGCGTCCAGGGGCATTTCCAGCAGCATCTGGGCAAGGACGTCGGCGACTTCATCATCCGCCGCCGCGACGGCCTCTACGCCTACCAACTGGCCGTGGTGCTGGATGACGCCTGGCAAGGCGTGACCGACATCGTGCGCGGCGCCGACCTGCTGGACAACACCCCGCGCCAGCTCTACCTCCAGGAGTTGCTGGGCCTGTCGCAACCGCGCTACCTGCACGTGCCGTTGATCATCCAGCCGGACGGGCACAAGCTGGGCAAGACCTACCGCTCGGCGCCACTCCCGGCCGAGCAGGCGTCACCGCTGATCCTGCGGGCCCTGCGCGCGCTGGGCCAGACGACCGACGCAGCGATGGCCGAGGCCCGCCCCGCCGAAGTCCTGGCCCATGCTGCCCGGCAGTGGGATGCGCAAGCGATTCCGCGCAGCCTGACCTTGCCCGAAGCGGATCTGCGCTAAGTGTTTGCCGGGGAGCGGAAAGGCCAATAGATTCAAACCCTTGGGCCAGATTCGCCTGCCCGTTTGCAGGCGCCCGCCCTTCCGTTACCATCACCCGCGTTTTGCGCCAATAATAAATCCAGTCCGCAGCGCACAATTCCATCGAGGCCAGCATGTACATCTATCGTTTGGTCCTGCTTCTGGTCGTGGGGATCTACCTGTTCTCCCCGGCCATCATGGACTGGTGGATCGAGCCGACCGGTGCCTGGTATCGCCCTTACCTGCTCTGGCTGATCCTGATCGTCGTGACCTTTATCCTGCAGAGCCAACGTGATGCCGATGAGCTTTAGCCTGACCCAGATGATCCTGATCAGCGCCGCCTACCTGATGGTGCTGTTCGGCGTGGCCTGGATCAGCGAACGCGGCATGATCCCCCGGGCGATCATCCGTCATCCCCTGACCTACACGTTGTCGCTCGGCGTCTATGCCAGCGCCTGGGCCTTCTATGGCACGGTCGGCCTGGCGTACCAGTACGGCTACGGTTTCCTCGCCTGTTACCTCGGGGTTTCCGGGGCCTTCCTGCTGGCGCCGGTGCTGCTCTACCCGATCCTCAAGATCACCCGCACCTACCAGCTCTCGTCGCTGGCCGACCTGATCGCCTTCCGCTTCCGCAGCACCTGGGCCGGGGCGCTGACCACGGTGTTCATGCTGATCGGCGTACTGCCGTTGCTGGCCCTGCAGATCCAGGCGGTGGCCGACTCCATCAGCATCCTCACCGGCGAACCGGTGAAGAGCCGGGTGGCCCTGGCCTTCTGCGCGATGATCACGCTGTTCACCATTTTCTTCGGTTCCCGGCATATCGCCACCCGCGAGAAGCATGAAGGCCTGGTGTTCGCCATCGCCTTCGAGTCGGTGGTCAAGCTGCTCGCCCTGGGCGGGATCGGCGTGTATGCGCTGTACGGCGTATTCGGCGGGCCGCACCAGTTGGAAGTCTGGCTGCTGCAGAACCAGACCGCCCTCGCCGCCCTGCACACGCCGTTGCAGGAAGGTCCGTGGCGCACCCTGCTGCTGGTGTTCTTCGCCTCGGCCATCGTCATGCCGCACATGTATCACATGGCCTTTACCGAGAACCTCAACCCGCGCTCGCTGGTCAGCGCCAGCTGGGGCCTGCCGCTGTTCCTGCTGCTGATGAGCCTGGCGGTGCCGCTGATCCTCTGGGCCGGCCTCAAGCTCGGCGCCAGCACCAATCCGGAATACTTCACCCTCGGCCTGGGCATCGCTGCCAACAGCCAGGCCCTGGCCCTGCTCGCCTATATCGGCGGGCTATCGGCAGCCAGCGGACTGATCATCGTGACGACCCTGGCGCTGTCGGGGATGGCCCTCAACCACCTGGTACTGCCGCTCTACCAGCCGCCAGCCGAAGGCAATATCTACCGCTGGCTGAAATGGACCCGCCGCGCCCTGATCGTTGCGATCATCGCCGCCGGCTTCGGCTTCTACCTGCTGCTCGGCGCGCAACAGGACCTGGCCAACCTCGGTATCGTCGCCTTCGTCGCCACCCTGCAGTTCCTGCCTGGCGTGCTCTCGGTGCTGTACTGGCCGACCGCCAACCGGCGCGGCTTCATCGCCGGACTGCTGGCCGGGATCACCGTGTGGATGGTGACCATGCTGCTGCCGCTGGTGGGCAACCTGCAGGGCTTCTATATCCCGCTGCTGAACATGATCTACGTGCTCGACGACACCAGCTGGCACATGGCGGCAATCGCCTCGCTGGCGGCCAACGTGCTGTTGTTCACCCTGATTTCGCTGTTCACCAATGCCAGTTCCGAGGAGGTCGGCGCCGCCGAAGCCTGTGCCGTGGACAACGTGCGCCGCCCGCAACGGCGCGAGCTGTACGCCGCCTCGCCACAGGAGTTCGCCACGCAACTGGCCAAGCCGCTGGGTGCCAAGGCGGCGCAAAAGGAAGTCGAGCAGGCGCTGCGCGATCTCTATCTGCCCTTCGATGAGCGCCGCCCCTACGCCCTGCGCCGCCTGCGCGACCGAATAGAGGCCAACCTGTCCGGCCTGATGGGCCCGAGCGTGGCCCAGGACATGGTAGAAACCTTCCTGCCCTACAAGTCCGGCAGCGAGAACTACGTCACCGAGGACATCCACTTCATCGAAAGCCGCCTCGAGGACTATCACTCGCGCCTCACCGGCCTGGCCGCCGAGCTCGACGCCCTGCGCCGCTACCACCGCCAGACCCTGCAGGAACTGCCGATGGGCGTCTGCTCCCTGGCCAAGGACCAGGAGATCCTGATGTGGAACAAGGCGATGGAGGAGCTCACCGGGATTCCCGCCAAGCGCGTGGTAGGCTCGCGCCTGAGCACCATCGTCGAACCGTGGCGCGGGCTGCTGCTGGGCTTCATCAACGTGCCCGACGAACACTTGCACAAGCAGCGCCTGGCCCTGGACGGCCAGACCCGCTGGCTGAACCTGCATAAGGCGGCCATCGACGAACCGCTGGCCCCGGGTAACAGCGGCCTGGTGCTGCTGGTGGAAGACCTCACCGAAACCCAGATGCTCGAAGACAAGCTTGTGCATTCCGAACGCCTGGCCAGCATCGGTCGCCTGGCCGCCGGGGTGGCCCACGAGATCGGCAACCCGGTCACCGGTATCGCCTGCCTGGCGCAGAACCTGCGCGAGGAGCGCGAGGACGACGGCGAGATCACCGAACTGAGCAGCCAGATTCTCGAACAGACCAAGCGTATCTCGCGCATCGTCCAGTCGCTGATGAGCTTCGCCCACGCCGGCAGCCACCAGCACAGCGACGAACCGGTGTGCCTGGCGGAAGTCGCGCAGGACGCCATCGGCCTGCTGGCCCTGAACCGACGCAATTTCGAAGTGCAGTTCTTCAACCTGTGCGACCCGGAGCATTGGGTCGAGGGCGACCCGCAGCGTCTCGCACAAGTGCTGATCAACCTGCTCTCCAACGCCCGCGACGCCTCCCCGCCCGGTGCGGCGGTGCGGGTGCGCAGCGAGGCCAGCGAACATACCGTGGACCTGATCGTCGAGGACGAAGGCAGCGGCATTCCGAAAAACATCATGGACCGCCTGTTCGAACCCTTCTTCACCACCAAGGATCCGGGCGAGGGAACCGGGCTGGGGCTCGCTCTGGTCTATTCCATCGTGGAAGAGCATTATGGACAGATCACCATCGACAGCCCGGCCGATACCAAGAGCCAACGTGGCACGCGCATCCGTGTGACCCTGCCACGACATGTCGAAGCGACGTCCGCTGTGAACTGAGACCGTCGAGAGAATTGAATCAATGCCTCATATTCTGATCGTCGAAGACGAAACCATCATCCGTTCTGCCCTGCGCCGCCTGCTGGAGCGTAACCAGTACCAGGTCAGCGAGGCCGGATCGGTCCAGGAAGCCCAGGAGCGATTCAGCATCGCCACCTTCGACCTGATCGTCAGCGACCTGCGTCTCCCCGGCGCTCCCGGCACCGAGCTGATCAAGCTGGGCCAGGGCACGCCGGTACTGATCATGACCAGCTATGCCAGCCTGCGTTCGGCGGTCGACTCGATGAAGATGGGCGCGGTGGACTACATCGCCAAGCCGTTCGACCACGACGAGATGCTCCAGGCCGTCGCGCGCATCCTGCGCGACCGGCAGAACGCGCCAGCCGCGCCGGTGGAGCGCAGCAACGGCAAGGCCCCCGCTGCGGACAAGTCCGCCGGCACCGCCAATGCCAACGGCGAGATCGGCATCATTGGCTCCTGCCCACCCATGCAGGACCTGTACAGCAAGATCCGCAAGGTCGCGCCGACCGATTCCAACGTCCTGATCCAGGGCGAGTCGGGCACCGGCAAGGAGCTGGTGGCCCGCGCCCTGCACAACCTCTCGCGCCGGGCCAAGGCGCCGATGATCTCGGTGAACTGCGCGGCCATTCCGGAAACCCTGATCGAGTCCGAACTGTTCGGCCACGAGAAAGGCGCGTTCACCGGCGCCAGCGCCGGGCGTGCCGGCTTGGTGGAAGCGGCGGACGGCGGCACGCTGTTCCTCGACGAGATCGGCGAACTGCCGCTGGAAGCCCAGGCCCGCCTGCTGCGCGTGCTGCAGGAAGGCGAGATCCGCCGGGTCGGCTCGGTACAGTCGCAGAAGGTCGATGTGCGCCTGATCGCAGCCACCCACCGCGACCTGAAGAACCTGGCCAAGGTCGGCCAGTTCCGTGAAGACCTTTATTACCGCCTGCACGTCATCGCCCTCAAGTTGCCTGCCCTGCGCGAGCGCGGCGCCGACGTCAACGAGATCGCCAACGCCTTCCTCGCCCGCCAGGCCGCACGTATCGGGCGCAACGACCTGAAGTTCGCCCACGACGCCGAACAGGCGATCCGCCACTATTCGTGGCCGGGCAACGTGCGTGAGCTGGAAAACGCCGTGGAGCGTGCGGTGATCCTGTGCGAGAGCCCGGAAATCTCCGCGGACCTGCTAGGCATCGACATCGAGCTGAGCGACCTGGAAGACGACGAGACCTTCGACAACCTGCCGGTCATCGCCAGCCAGGCCAACGCCGCCAGCCACGAGCCCACCGAGGACCTGTCGCTGGAGGACTATTTCCAGCACTTCGTCCTCGAGCACCAGGACCACATGACCGAGACCGAGCTGGCCCGCAAGCTGGGTGTCAGCCGCAAGTGCCTGTGGGAACGGCGCCAGCGCCTGGGCATTCCACGGCGCAAGAGTGGAGCCACCAGCGAGAGCTGAGCAGGAGGGTGCGACACGGTGTCACCCTCATTCGGGTAACACCGCGTTTCGGCCAAAAACTGTTACCTCTGCGCGACGTCGTAACAGAAACCGGGGCTTACGGTAACGAAACCCCGGTTTTTTTACGCCCTGAAATCACCCCCGAATCGCGCTAACCCCTTGTTTTACTGGGCTTTGCAAGAGTTGGCACGGCACCTGCTATATGTTCGGTACAAGAACAATAACAAGCACGGCAAAACACAATAAAAATAAGACGAATCGGCTCACGCACAATAAGAACAAGACGGCGGAGGCGCAGCTAACTGATTCTTTTGGAGAGGTGTTGTGTTTGGGGCTTGCCCCACAACCAGGCAGAGAACAACAAAAACTGCACTCAAGCAGAGCCTGAACTGGTTGGATCGAATGATCATCGCAATACAGCGGCCAAAGCAATCCGTTTGCTCTTGTACTCCCGATTAGGGAGACAGTCCACGGGCCCCAGGGCATTCAGTGGATCAGGGCACTCAACAAAAACAAAAAGCCCGACCCAAAAACAATAAGAGCACGCAACTACTTCTTGGGGAGCTTCGGCTCCCCTTGTAGTTTCCGCCTTTCGGAAAACCCGTCTTCCCTTGCCCTTGCAGCCCGTTTCTCGGGTGCCTACACCCTTTTCCGACTAAATGCTAGAATCCGTGCCCATCATGCGGCCATTCTTCGTTTCTGGCCGAAAATTCCTTCAAACAGTGCATCCCATGCTGAAGAAGCTGTTCCAGTCTTTCCGTCCCCCGGCGCGCGTCCAGCACCACAAGCGCACCACGCCCGAGGTGATCACTCATTCGCAGCACTCGCTGCAGCGCCATCAATTCAGCCGTCATGCGGTGAATATCGTCGAGCGCCTGCAAAGCGCCGGTTACCAGGCCTACCTGGTCGGTGGCTGCGTGCGCGACCTGCTGCTGGGCATCACGCCCAAGGACTTCGATGTCGCCACCAGTGCCACGCCGGAGCAGATCCGCGCGGAGTTCCGCAATGCGCGAATCATCGGCCGGCGCTTCAAGCTGGTCCATGTGCATTTCGGCCGCGAGATCATCGAAGTCGCGACCTTCCGTGCCAATCATCCAGATGACGAAGAGGAAAACAGTCACCAGTCGTCCCGCAACGAAAGCGGCCGGATCCTGCGTGACAACGTCTACGGCACCCTGGAAGACGACGCCCAGCGCCGCGATTTCACGATCAACGCCCTGTACTACGATCCGGTCAGCGAGCGCATCCTCGACTACGCCAACGGTGTGCACGATGTGCGCAACCGCCTGATCCGCCTGATCGGCGATCCGACCCAGCGTTACCAGGAAGACCCGGTGCGCATGCTGCGGGCCGTGCGCTTCGCCGCCAAGCTCAACTTCGGCATCGAGAAGCACACCGTGCTGCCGATCCGCGAGCTGGCGCCGATGCTGCGGGAAATCCCGGCGGCGCGCTTGTTCGAGGAGTCGCTGAAGCTGTTCCTGTCCGGGCATGCCGCCGACACCTTCGAGATGCTGGTCGACCTGCAACTGTTCGATCCGCTGTTCCCGGCCAGTGCCGAGGCCCTCGAAGAGCAGCCGACCTACACCCACACCCTGATCAGCAACGCGCTGATCAACACTGACCTGCGGGTGCGCCAGGGCAAGCCGGTCACTCCGGCGTTCCTCTTCGCCGCCCTGCTCTGGCCAGCCTTGCCGGCGCGCGCCCTGCACCTGCAGAGCCGCGGCATGCCGCCGATCCCGGCGATGAACGAAGCGGCCCACCAGCTGATCTTCGAACAGTGCCAGCGCATTGCCATTCCGAAGCGCTTCACCCTGCCGATCCGCGAGATCTGGGACATGCAGGAACGCCTGCCACGGCGTAGCGGCAAACGCGCCGACCTGCTCCTCGACAACCCGCGTTTCCGTGCCGGCTACGACTTCCTCCTGCTGCGCGAAAGCGCCGGCGAGGACACCGATGACCTCGGCCAGTGGTGGACCGACTACCAGGAATGCAACGAAAGCGAGCGCCGCGACATGATCCGCGACCTTGGTGGTCGTGACGAAGGCACCGGTGCCGGCCCGCGCAAACGCAAGCGCAGCCCGAGCAAGCGCCGGCGTGCCGACGGTGGCGCTGGCGAATGAGCCAGCGCGCCTACATCGGCCTGGGCAGCAACCTGGCCAACCCGGACGCACAACTGCGCAGCGCCCTCGAGGCGCTGGCGCAGTTGCCGGGGACGCAAGTGGCCGGTGTATCGTCGTTCTATGCCAGTGACTCGCTGTCTCCCGGCCAGCCACGCTATACCAACGCGGTGGCCGCGCTGGATACCGATCTCGAGCCACTCGACCTGCTCGATGCCCTGCAAGGCATCGAGGCTGACCAGGGTCGCGAGCGCAAGGAACGCTGGGGGCCGCGGACGCTTGATCTGGATATCCTGCTTTATGCCGATCAGGTGATTGATGAGCCGCGTCTGAAAGTCCCGCATTACCACATGCATGCACGTGCTTTCGTGCTGTATCCCCTCGCCGAACTGGTACCGGAAGACTTCCGTCTGGCGGACCAGCGCCCTCTCGCAGAACTGCTGGCAGCCTGCCCGTTCGTCGGCCTCGAACGCCTGTAGCCGGGCGTTCCCCCAGCGGTAACGCCCGTAACAGTTCCGACGTAACAATGCGGTAACACGGTAATTGACTTCCCCCCGCGCGCTCACGACTATAGGCGTCCCGTGGCACGACCGTGCCGTCTACAAAGGCCGGGAACGGATTGACCCCAAACACCACACTCGATGATGTGCCGTTCCAGTGGTTTTCACAGCGCCTGAACGAGGATCGCTTTTCATGCCAGACGTAACCCTGACCACCCTGCAGGCCCTCAAGGCCAAGGGGGAAAAAATCGCCATGCTGACCTGCTACGACGCGACCTTCGCCCAGGCCGCCGCCCGTGCCGGCGTCGAGATCCTGCTGGTTGGCGACTCCCTGGGGATGGTCCTGCAGGGCCACGACAGCACCCTGCCGGTGACCAATGCCGACATGGCCTACCACGTCGCCAGCGTCAAGCGCGGCAACGAAGGCGCGCTGATCCTCGCCGACCTGCCGTTCATGGCCTACGCCGCCCCCGAGCAGGCCTTCGCCAACTGCGCCGAGCTGATGCGCGCCGGTGCGCACATGGTCAAGCTCGAAGGCGCGGCCTGGCTCGGCGAGACCGTGCGCCAGCTGGCCGACCGCGGCGTGCCGGTGTGCATGCACCTGGGCCTGACCCCGCAAGCGGTGAATATCCTCGGTGGCTACAAGGTCCAGGGTCGTCAGGAAAACCAGGCCCGGCAGATGCGCGCCGACGCCATCGCCCTGGAACAGGCCGGCGCCGCCATGCTCCTGCTGGAATGCGTGCCGAGCGAGCTGGCTGCGGAAATCACCCAGGCGGTGAGCATCCCGGTGATCGGCATCGGCGCCGGCAGCGCCACCGACGGCCAGGTCCTGGTCATGCACGATATGCTCGGCCTGTCCCTGAGCGGCCGCGCACCGAAGTTCGTGAAGAACTTCATGGCGGGCCAGCCGGATATCCAGAGCGCCTTCCAGGCCTACGTCCAGGCGGTCAAGGACGTCAGTTTCCCAGGCAGCGAACACGGGTTCAGCGCATGAACACCGTCAAGACCGTCCTCGAACTGCGCGCCGCCGTCGCCCGTGCCCGCGGCGAAGGCAAGCGCATCGCCTTCGTGCCGACCATGGGCAACCTGCACAGCGGTCACGCCGCATTGGTGACCAAGGCGGCCCAGCGCGCCGACTTCGTGGTCGCCAGCATCTTCGTCAACCCGCTGCAGTTCGGGCCCAGCGAAGACCTCGACAAGTACCCGCGAACCCTCGCCGCCGACCAGGAAAAACTCCTCGAAGCCGGCTGCAACCTGCTGTTCGCCCCGACCGTCGAAGAGATGTACCCGGACGGCATGGGCGTGCAGACCCGGGTCAGCGTCCCGCAGCTCTCCGAAGGCCTCTGCGGCGCCAGCCGTCCCGGGCACTTCGAAGGCGTAGCGACCGTGGTCAGCAAGCTGTTCAACATGGTCCAGCCGGATATCGCGGTGTTCGGCCAAAAGGATTTCCAGCAACTGGCGGTGATCCGCGCCATGGTTCGCGACCTGAACATGCCGATCCAGATCATCGGCGAGCCGACGGTACGCGCCGAGGACGGCCTGGCCCTGTCGTCGCGCAATGGCTACCTGGATGCCGAGCAGCGGGCTACCGCACCCGTGGTCTATCGCACCCTGAGCACACTGGCCGACGGCATCCGCCAGGGCCGCCGCGACTTCCCGGCGCTGATCGCCGAGGGCCAGCAGACGCTGGTCGCCGCCGGCCTCAAGCCCGACTACCTGGAAGTCCGCCAGGCGCTCAACCTGCGCCCGGCCCTGGATACCGACCGCGATCTGGTGATCCTGGTCGCCGCCTACCTCGGTCCGACCCGCCTGATCGATAACCTGCACCTCGATCTCGACGCCGGCTAAGCTCTCGGGATGCCCCGGACCAACCCGCCCGGGCCGCAGGTTGTAGCGAAATGACATATCTCAATGGCTTTTACCGGCCCGCCGCGAAATAATCCGCGACGGGCCGGTAACGGCTACACGTTCTCCGTGTCCAAGGCAGTCAAGCAATCAAGGAACCCTGCAGCGATGGCGTATTACCGTACTCCTCATGATGTCACCGCTCTGCCAGCCTGGCAGGCACTCCAGCAACACCGCGAAGCCATGCAGGATTTCAGCATGCGCGAGGCTTTCAATGCCGACCCGCAGCGCTTCAACCAGTTTTCCCTGAGCAGTTGCGGCCTGTTCCTCGACTACTCGAAAAACCTGATCAATGCCGAAACCCGCGACAAGCTGGTCGGCCTGGCCAATGACGTCGGCCTGAAAGACGCGATCCAGGCGCTGTTCGCCGGCGAAATCGTCAACGCCTCCGAAGGCCGCCCGGCGCTGCACACCGCCCTGCGCCGGCCGGTGGGCGACAAACTCAGCGTCAATGGCGTCAACGTGATGCCGGACGTCCACAAGGTGCTCAACCAGGTCACCGAGCTGGTCGGCAAGATCCATGACGGGCTGTGGCGCGGCTACAGCGAGAAGCCGATCACCGACGTGGTCAACATCGGCATCGGCGGCTCCTTCCTCGGTCCGGAGCTGGTTTCCGAGGCGCTGCTGCCCTACGCCCAGCGCGGCGTGCGTTGCCATTACCTGGCGAACATCGACGGCAGCGAGTTCCATGAGCTGTCGGCCAAGCTGCGTGCCGAAACCACACTGTTCATCGTTTCCTCGAAATCCTTCAACACCCTGGAAACCCTGAAGAACGCCCAGGCCGCCCGCGCCTGGTACCTGGCCCAGGGCGGCTCGGAAGCCGAGCTGTACCGCCACTTTATCGCCGTTTCCAGCAACAAGGCGGCCGCCGTCGCCTTCGGCATCCGCGAAGAGAACATCTTCCCGATGTGGGACTGGGTCGGCGGGCGTTACTCGCTGTGGTCGGCCATCGGCCTGCCGATCGCCCTGGCCATCGGCACCGCCAACTTCAAGGAACTGCTGTCCGGTGCCTACACCATGGACCAGCATTTCCAGACCGCCCCCTTTGAGCAGAACATGCCGGTGCTGCTGGCCCTGCTCGGCGTCTGGTACGGCAATTTCTGGGGCGCGCAAAGCCACGCGATCCTGCCGTACGACCATTACCTGCGCAACATCACCAAGCACTTGCAACAACTGGACATGGAGTCCAACGGCAAGCACGTGCGCCAGGACGGCACGCCGGTCAACCATGACACCGGTCCGGTGATCTGGGGCGGCGTCGGCTGCAATGGCCAGCACGCCTATCACCAGTTGCTGCACCAGGGCACCCAGCTGATTCCGGCCGACTTCATCGTCCCGGTGGTGAGCTTCAACCCGGTCGCCGACCATCACCAATGGCTGTACGCCAACTGCCTGTCGCAGAGCCAGGCGCTGATGCTCGGCAAGACCCGCGCCGAGGCCGAGGCCGAGTTGCGCGACAAGGGCGTGAGCGAAGCCGATGTACAGAAGCTGGCACCGCACAAGGTGATCCCCGGCAACCGCCCGAGCAACACCCTGGTGGTCGAGCGCATCAGCCCGCGGCGTCTCGGCGCGCTGGTGGCGATGTACGAGCACAAGGTCTTCGTGCAGAGCGTGGTCTGGGGCATCAACGCCTTCGACCAGTGGGGCGTGGAACTGGGCAAGGAGCTCGGCAAGGGCGTCTACCAGCGTCTGACCGGCGGCATCGAAGAGCCGGCGGAAGACGCCTCGACCCAGGGCCTGATCAACTACTTCCGCGGCCGTCACCGCGGTTGACCCCCGGTCGCTGCCCCCGGGCATGGCCGGGGGCAGCGGCTACACTGTCCTGACCCCGGCTGCCTTCGAAAGGCTTCCTTGCGTCTTCGCTGAAGGCAACGCCGTCCCATAACAACAGGACAGGTCGTGCCCATGTTCGATATCAGTCAATTCCCCCAAGCCGATGCCGTCAGCCGTGCCGCCGAACTGAGCCAGGGCGACTACGATCGCCTTTACCGCCAATCCATCGAACAACCCGAGCAATTCTGGACCGAACAGGCGCGCCGCCTGGACTGGATCAGTCCGTGGAGCGTGATACAGGATTGCGATATCCGCAGCGGCAAGGCCATCTGGTTCAAGAACGCCAGGCTCAACGTCAGCTACAACTGTCTCGACCGTCACCTGGAACAGCGCGGCGACCAGCCGGCGTTCATCTGGGAAGGCGACGATCCCGCCCGCTCCGCCACCCTCACCTACCGCCAGGTGCACCAGCAGGTCTGCCGCCTGGCCAATGTGCTCAAGCAGCGCGGGGTCACGAAAGGCGACCGGGTGTGCATCTACATGCCGATGATCCCGGAAGCGGCCTTCGCCATGCTCGCCTGCGCGCGGATTGGCGCAATCCACTCCGTCGTATTCGGCGGCTTCTCTCCTGACGCCCTGCGCGACCGTATCCTCGACGCTGACTGCCGCACCGTGATCACTGCCGACGAAGGCGTGCGCGGTGGCAAGACCATCGCCCTCAAGCAGAACGTCGACAAGGCCCTGGCCAGTTGCCCGAATGTCGGCAGCGTGGTGGTGGTGCGGCGAACCGGCGGCGCGGTGGAGTGGAACGATGGGCGGGACCTCTGGTACCACGAAGTCACGGCCCAGGCCGGCGATGACTGCCCGCCGGAGCCGATGGACGCCGAGGACCCGCTGTTCATCCTCTACACCTCCGGCAGCACCGGCAAACCCAAGGGCGTGCTGCACACCACTGCCGGTTACCTGTTGCAGGCGGCGATGACCTTCAAGGTGGTGTTCGATTACCGCGACGGCGAGGTGTTCTGGTGCAGCGCCGATGTCGGCTGGGTCACCGGGCACAGTTACATCGTCTACGGCCCGCTGGCCAATGGCGCCACCAGCCTGATGTTCGAAGGCGTGCCGAACTACCCGGACGCCTCGCGCTTCTGGCAGGTGGTGGACAAGCACCAGGTGAATATCTTCTATACCGCGCCCACCGCCCTGCGCGCGCTGATGCGTGAAGGCGAGGGACCGCTGAAGAGCACCTCGCGCAAAAGCCTGCGCCTGCTCGGCAGTGTTGGCGAGCCGATCAACCCTGAGGCCTGGGAGTGGTATTTCAATGCGGTGGGCGAGCAGCGCTGCCCCATCGTCGATACCTGGTGGCAGACCGAAACCGGCGGGATCATGCTCACCCCGTTGATCAGTAACCGGCATATCAAGCCCGGCTGCGCGACGCGGCCGATGTTCGGTGTGCAGCCGGTCCTGCTGGACGAGAAAGGCCAGTTGATCGAGGGCCCCGGCGCCGGCTTGCTGGCGATCAAGGCCAGTTGGCCGGCACAGATCCGCAGTGTGTACGGCGATCATCAGCGAATGATCGACACCTATTTCAAACCCTTTCCCGGGTATTACTTCACCGGTGACGGCGCCCGTCGCGACGAACAGGGCGACCTGTGGATAACCGGGCGGATCGACGACGTGATCAATGTGTCCGGGCACCGCATCGGCACTGCCGAGGTCGAGAGCGCGCTGGTGCTGCATGACAGCATCGCCGAGGCGGCGGTGGTGGGTTATCCCCATGACCTCAAGGGCCAGGGGATCTATGCCTTTGTCACACCGATGAACGGGGTCGAGCCGGACGAGGCGTTGAAGAAGGAACTGCTGGCCCTGGTGAGCAAGGAGATCGGCGGTTTTGCCAAGCCTGAGCTGATCCAGTGGGCACCGGCGCTGCCCAAGACCCGCTCGGGGAAGATCATGCGGCGGATCCTGCGCAAGATTGCCTGCAACGAGCTGGAGAACCTGGGGGATACCTCGACGCTGGCGGATCCCGGCGTTGTTCAAGGGCTGATCGATAAGCGCTTGAATACCTGATATACCGGGTATTTTGGGGCCGCTTTGCGGTCCCAGTGTCCCGAGCCCAAAGGTATTCATGGAAGCCCTACGCCGCCGCATCGAAACCCAGCTTCTCAGCCTCACCGGCCTGTCCCTCGGCCAGCTCGACCTGGAAAACCCCAAGGGCGACCCCGGCCTGTTCGGCCCTCGCAGCCTCAGTTGGCAGGTGCACGGCGACTTCTCCAGCATGCTGGTCGGCGGCATCAGCGCCCTGCTCCTGCAAATGCTCCACCCGCTGGCCCTGGCCGGGGTCTGGGACCACTCCAATTTCCGCGAAGACATGCTTGGCCGCCTGCGCCGTACCAGCCAGTTCATTTCCGGCACCACCTTCGGCGCCACCCGGGATGCCGAGTGGCTGATCGAAAGGGTCAGGGCCATCCACCTGCAGGTAGTCGGCCACGCCGCCGACGGCACGCCCTACGCCGCCAGCGATCCCGACCTGCTGACCTGGGTGCATGTCGCCGAAGTACGCAGCTTCCTCGCGGCGCACCTGCGTTACCGCAATCCCCACATGACCGATGCGGCGCAGGACCTCTACTACAGCGAGATCGCCCTGATCGCCGAGCGGCTTGGCGCGCGGGATGTACCGCGGTCGCGGCAGGAAGTGGCGGATTATCTGCGCAGGGTGCGGCCGCAACTGGTTTGCGATGAGCGCAGCCGGGAGGTGGTGCGGGTGCTGCTGGACGCCCCGGCGCCGAGCCGGATCGCCCGGCCGGTGGGGCGCCTGATGATGCAGGCGGGGATCGGGCTGCTACCGGAGTGGGCCGGTGACATGTTGGGGTTGAGGTTGGGGCCGGTGAAGCAAGGGGTGGTCGATCTGGGCATGAATACGGTGGTCGGGCCGGTGTTGCGCTGGGCGATGCGCGATGGCTCGGTGCATCGGGCGCGGCGGCGGATGGGTCTGCAGTGACTTTGATGGCCTCATCGCTGGCAAGCCAGCTCCCACAGGGTTTTGTGTTGACCACAGGGTTTATGTTCGACGCGAACACTGTGGGAGCTGGCTTGCCAGCGATGAGGCCATGAGCATCACCACACTGCCCCGACCTGCCCATCTGTGCGACTATGCGCGAGCCCACCGCAGACTCAACGTCAAATCGAACAATACAGAGGACTAGAGCATGCAAGATGTCGTAATCGTTGCCGCCACCCGCACCGCGGTCGGCAGCTTCCAGGGCGCGCTGGCGAACATTCCCGCGGTCGATCTCGGCGCCGCCGTGATCCGCCGGTTGCTGGCCCAGAGCGGCCTGGACGGCGCGCAGGTCGACGAAGTCATCCTCGGCCAGGTACTGACCGCCGGCGCCGGCCAGAACCCCGCCCGCCAGGCTGCGATCAAGGCCGGCCTGCCCCACGCCGTGCCCGCCATGACCCTGAACAAGGTCTGCGGCTCCGGCCTCAAGGCCCTGCACCTGGCCACCCAGGCGATCCGCTGCGGCGACGCCGACGTCATCATCGCCGGTGGCCAGGAAAACATGAGCCTGGCCAACTACGTCATGCCCGGCGCCCGCACCGGCCTGCGCATGGGCCACGCCAGCCTGATCGACAGCATGATCAGCGACGGCCTGTGGGACGCCTTCAACGACTACCACATGGGTATCACCGCCGAGAACCTGGTGGAGAAGTACGGCATCACCCGCGAAGAGCAGGACGCCTTCGCCGCCGCCTCCCAGCAGAAAGCCGCCGCCGCCATCGAAGGCCGGCGCTTCGTCGATGAAATCACCCCGATCCTGATCCCGCAGCGCAAGGGCGATCCTGTCGCCTTCGCTACCGATGAACAACCCCGCGCCGGCACCACCGCCGAGTCCCTGGGCAAGCTCAAGCCGGCGTTCAAGAAGGACGGCAGCGTCACCGCCGGCAACGCCTCCTCGCTCAACGACGGCGCCGCCGCCGTGCTGCTGATGAGCGCGGCCAAGGCCGAGCAACTGAAACTGCCGGTACTGGCACGGATCAAGGCCTACGCCAACGCCGGCGTCGATCCGGCGATCATGGGCATCGGCCCGGTCGGCGCCACCCGTCGCTGCCTGGAAAAAGCCGGCTGGACCCTCGACCAGCTCGACCTGATCGAAGCCAACGAAGCCTTCGCCGCCCAGGCCCTGTCGGTAGGCAAGGAGCTGCAGTGGGACGCCTCGAAGGTCAACGTCAATGGCGGTGCCATCGCCATCGGCCACCCGATCGGCGCTTCCGGCTGCCGCGTACTGGTGACCCTGCTGCATGAAATGATCAAGCGCGATGCGAAGAAGGGTCTCGCCACCCTGTGCATCGGCGGCGGTCAGGGCGTGGCCCTGGCGATCGAGCGCTGATCGATACGGGAGGAGCCAGCCTGGCTCCTCCCTGCTACGCCAACTGGTAAACTGCACGCCCGCAACCAAGGCCACGTGCATGTCCTCCTTGAATCAGGCGCTGCGCGCCGCCCTCGACCACCGTCAATCCCTGCTCGCCGAACTGCATGCCCAGGGCACCGATTGCTATCGCCTGTTCCATGGCAGCCAGGAAGGCGCGCCCGGCCTCACCGCCGACCGCTATGGCCCGCAGTTGCTGGTGCAGAGCTTTCACCAGGCAGTAGAGCGGGATGATCTGCTGGACCTGCACGCGACCATCGAAGGGTTTCTCGGCCTGCCGCTGCACCTGGTCTACAACGACCGTTCCCGTGGCAACAGCCGGGTCGACCGGCATGACGCGGTGTACCAGGCCAGCGACGAGGCCCTGGTGGATATGATCGGGCACGAGTGGGGCCTGAACTACCGGGTACGTGGGCGCCATGCCGGCCAGGATCCACTGCTGTTCCTCGACCTGCGCAATGCCCGCGGCTGGGTCAAGCAGCACAGTGCCGGCAAAAGTTTGCTGAACCTGTTCGCCTACACCTGCGGCGTCGGCCTTGCTGCGGCGGCAGGTGGTGCGCGGGAGGTGTGCAACCTCGACTTCGCCGAGGGCAACCTGGCCGTCGGCCGCGAGAACGGCGCACTCAACCCACAACTACCCACCATGCAATTCGTCCAGTCCGACTACTTCCCGGCGATCCGCCAACTGGCCGGCCTGCCGATCAGCCAGCGCCGCGGGCAGAAGCTGCCGTCCTATCCGCGCCTGCAAGCGCGCCAGTACGACCTGGTGTTCCTCGACCCGCCGGCCTGGGCCAAGAGCGCCTTCGGCACCGTCGATCTGCTGCGCGACTACCAGAGCCTGCTCAAGCCGGCGCTGCTGGCCACGGCCGAGGACGGCGTGCTGATCTGCAACAACAACCTAGCCAAGGTCGATATGGACGACTGGCGCGAACTGGTCCTGCGCTGCGCGGAAAAAGCCGGGCGCCCGGTGCGCGAATGGCAGGTGATCTCTCCGGCTGCCGACTTCCCTTCCCAGGACGGCCGACCGCCGCTGAAAACCCTGGTCCTGCACCTCAAGTAAAACGGCCTGGCGAGGCTGTCGGAGCGCTCCGACAGCCTTCGGAACTCCATTTACCTGCCATACTCTAAGCGTCCCGCTCTTCACGCAGATGCCGCACATGCCCAAAGGATTGAAACGCGCCCTCGGCGCTTTGCTGGTTGCCCTGGCCCTGTACAGCCTTCTCGGCTTTTTCATCCTTCCTGGCGTTGCCCTTCGAATTGCCAATCAGCAACTGGCACAGTACGCCAGCGTGCCCGCGCATCTGCAACGCATCGAACTCAACCCGTTCAGCCTGGAACTGTCCCTGTGGGGCCTGCAGATCGGCGAGCCCGGCAAGGAACAGATCGGCTTCGAGAAGCTCTACGCCAACCTGCAGATGGACAGCCTGTGGACCAAGGCCCTGCACCTGGAGCAGGTCGAACTGGTCAAGCCGCGCACTGAAGTGCTGTTCGCCAAGGATGGCCAGCTCAACCTGGCCAACCTGTTCACGCTGCCGCCCAGCGAGCCCAAGCCCGAAGAACCGGCCAGCGATCCTTTCCCCCTGCGCATCGACAGCATCAAGCTGGCCGGTGGCTATGTGCATTTCGAAGACGCCCGCCCCAGCGAACCGATCGAGTTCCTCTACGACGACATGAACCTGGAGCTGAAGAAACTCAGCACCCTGCCCGACGACAACACCGATATGACCCTCCTGGCCACCGGCCCCCACGGCGGGCAGATCGACTGGAAAGGCACCTTCAGCCTGTCGCCGATCGCTTCCAAGGGCTCGCTGAAGGTCAGCGACGCCAAGATGAAGGCTTTCTGGCCCTACGTCCGTGACGCCGTGCCGCTGGTGCTGGAGGACGGCACCTACAACCTGCAAAGCGACTACACCTTCAGCCTCGGCAAGCAGACCGAGCTGTTGCTGGAAAACACTGCGCTGAGCGTTTCCGCCTTCGCCATCAAGGCACCGGATGGCCGACCGCTGGTGCGCCTGGCCAAGCTGGATGTCAGCGAGACGTCCATCGACCTGGCCAAGCAATTGGTCACCGTCGGCAAGGTCCGCAGCGAACAGCTGGAAACCTGGGCTGCAGTGGAGGCCGACGGGCAACTGGACTGGCAAAAGCTGTTCGCCAGCCAGCCGCCCAAGGCCACGGAAAAGCAGAAGGCCGAACCCGCTACTGCCGAGCCCACGCCGAAAGAACAGGCCGTGGAAAGCAAGCCATGGCAAGTGCTGCTGAAACACACCCAGGTCCGTAACTATCAGGTACACCTGGCCGACCGTACCCAGAAGGAGCCGGTCACCCTGGATGTCGGTCCGTTGAACGCCGACCTGCAGAACTTCGACAGCCTGAACAAATCGCCCTTCACCCTCAAACTGGACAGCGGTATCGGCAAGCAGGGCAAGCTGCAGGCCTCCGGCGAGGTCAACCTGGCCCCGGTCAAGGCGAAGCTGAAGGTCAGCACCCAGGATATCGACCTGCGGGTCGCCCAGGCCTATATCAGCCCGTTCATCCGCCTCGAACTGCGCAGCGGCATGCTCGGCAGTGACCTCGACGTCGATCTGCAAAGCACCGAGCCGCTGGCTTTCAGCATCGCCGGCAAGGCCCGGGTCAACCAGTTGCATACCCTCGACACCATCAAGGACCGGGACTTCGTCAAATGGCAGCAGCTCGACCTGAGCGGTATCGACTACCGCCACGGCGACGCGCTGAGCATTGCCCGGGTCGATCTGCAACAGCCTTACGCGCGCTTCATGATCAACGAGGACCGCACCACCAACGTCGATGACCTGCTGATCCCCCAGCCCGCCGACAAGAGCGCCAAGCCCCAGGCCAAGGCCGCTGCCAGCAGTGAGAAGCCCATGGGCATTCGCATCGGCCAGATCAACATCAACGACGGCTCGGCCAACTTCGCCGACTTCAGCCTGACGCCGAACTTCGCCACCGCCGTGCAGCAGCTCAACGGCCAGATCGGCACCATCGACAACCGTCAGCCGATTCCGGCCAAGGTCGATGTGAAGGGCAAGGTCGACCGCTACGCGCCAGTGACCATCAAGGGCGCGCTCAACCCGTTCAACCCGCTGGCCAGCCTGGATATCGCCACCAGCTTCAAGCGCGTCGAGCTGACCACCCTGACCCCCTATTCCGGCAAGTTCGCCGGTTATCGCATCCGCAAGGGCCGGCTCAATCTCGACCTGCATTACCTGATCACCAACGGCCAGCTCAAGGCCGAGAACAAGGTGGTGGTGGAGCAGCTGCAACTGGGCGAGAAAGTCGACAGCCCGGATGCCGTGGACCTGCCGGTGCGCCTGGCGATCGCCCTGCTCAAGGACACCGAGGGCAAGATCTCCATCGAGCTGCCGGTCACGGGTGACCTCAACAACCCGCAGTTCAGCGTCATGCCGATCGTCTGGCAGACCCTGCGCAACCTGGTGCTGCGTGCGGTACAGGCGCCGTTCAAGATGATCGGAGGCCTGATTGCCGGCGGTGGCTCCGAGGACCTTGGCACCGTCGCCTTCGCCCCCGGCTCCAGCGACCTCACTGCGGACGCGCAAGGCTCCCTCGACAAGCTCGCCGCCGCCTTGGCAAAACGCCCGACCCTGCGCCTGGAAATCGAAGGCACCAGCGCCCAGAGCAGCGACGGCCCGCTGATTGCCGGGCAACGGCTGGAACGGGAATACCAGAGCACCTACTACAAGATGCTTCAGCGCCGCGGCGACAAGGTGCCGGCGCAGGCCTCCCTGCTGCAGGTGCCGGAAGACGACAAGCCGGCCATGCTCGAAGGCATCTATCGCACTCGCCTGAAGCAGCAGCCGCCGAAAGAGTGGGAACAACTCGATACCAAGCAGCGCATCGGCAATATGCGCGACGCGGTGCTCAAGACCTGGGCGGAAAGCAGCGTGCTGCTACGCCAACTGGGCCAGGCCAGGGCCAGCAGCATCAAGGATTACCTGGTGGACAAGGGCAAGCTGGAGGACGATCGCGTCTACTTCATCGATGCCACCCTCGGCCAGGCCGAGTCCGATGGCCGGGTCATCACCCCGATGCACCTCGACGCCGAGTAATGTCCTGACCGTAAAAAGATGAGCCCCGGCACATGGCCGGGGCTCGGGGCGCCCAAATCCGTTTGGGCTGTCGCATGAACCGTCAGGGTCAGCGAGCGGAACAATCCTTAGTTGGTTTTCAGGCCATCAGCCGATACGGCCTGGACGCCTTTGATTTTCTTGGCGATGGCAACGGCCATGTCTTTCTGCGACTCGCTCACGGCTACGTCGGAGGACAGGGATACCACGCCCTTGTTGGTCTCGACCTTGATGTCGGTACCTGGAATGCCTTTCTCGGTGACCAGGTCCGCTTTGACCTTGGTGGTGATCCAGGTGTCGGAAGTGGCTTCCTTGGCTTTGGTCACTTCACCGGCTGCGAGCATCATCGGAGCCTGGGTGGACTGTTGAGCGAAGGCGACGTTGCCCAGAGTCATGGTCAGGGCAGCAGCGGTGGCAGCAGCGATAGCGAACTTCTTCATACGAGACACTCCTGTTTTTCGAAAGGTCCTGCGCCGACATGTCCTGGCGGCAGGTGTACTTGGGTTATTGCAGGGGCTGTGCCAGTTTTTCACCCAAATAAAATCCTTTAAAAACAGTAGCTTACGAATTCATGTGATTTGCAGGATCGTGCAATTTGCAAAGTGGGCTGCCGTTTCGCTTGCAAGATGCAAGTTGTTCGAAAGCGCGCCGCGCAACCTGTGGGAGCTGGCTTGCCAGCGATAGCGGTAGTGAATTCACCGACGCCATCGCTGGCAAGCCAGCTCCCACAGGGTCGGTGCAAGCTTTCAGACTGCATAAAAAAAGGGCCCCGAAGGACCCTTTCTTTCAGCTCAAGTCGCGAGGACTCAGACGCCCGATGCCTTGGCAGCAGCAACGTCCTTGATCGACAGCTTGATACGGCCGCGGTTGTCCACGTCCAGTACCAGTACTTCGACTTCCTGGCCTTCCTTCAGCACGTCAGTGACTTTCTCGACGCGAGCATCGCTGAGCATCGAGATGTGCACCAGACCGTCCTTGCCCGGCAGGATGTTGACGAACGCGCCGAAGTCGACGATGCGCTCTACCTTGCCGACGTAGATCTTGCCGATCTCGGCCTCGGCGGTGATGCTCAGTACGCGCTGGCGAGCAGCTTCAGCGGCGTCCTTGGTTTCACCGAAGATCTTGATCGAGCCGTCGTCTTCGATATCGATCGAAGCCTTGGTTTCTTCGCAGATGGCACGGATGGTCGCGCCGCCTTTACCGATGACGTCACGGATCTTGTCGGTGTCGATCTTCATGGCGATCATGGTCGGAGCGTTTTCCGACAGTTCGCTACGGGACTGACCGATGATCTGGTTCATCTGGCCGAGGATGTTCAGGCGCGCTTCCAGGGCCTGGCCCAGGGCGATTTCCATGATCTCTTCGGTGATGCCGTTGATCTTGATGTCCATCTGCAGCGCGGTAACGCCCTTGGCAGTACCGGCCACCTTGAAGTCCATGTCGCCCAGGTGGTCTTCGTCACCCAGGATGTCGGTCAGGATGGCGAACTTCTCGCCTTCCTTGACCAGACCCATGGCGATACCGGCAACCGGCGCCTTCATCGGTACACCGGCGTCCATCAGGGCCAGGGAAGCACCGCAGACCGAAGCCATGGAGCTGGAACCGTTGGATTCGGTGATTTCCGATACGACGCGGATGGTGTACGGGAATTCGTCAGCGGCCGGCAGCATGGCCTGGACCGAACGACGGGCCAGACGGCCGTGACCGATTTCGCGACGGCCAGCACCGCCCATGCGACCACACTCGCCCACCGAGAACGGAGGGAAGTTGTAGTGCAGCATGAAGGGGTCTTTCTTCTCGCCTTCCAGGGTGTCCAGCAACTGTGCGTCACGGGCAGTACCCAGGGTCGCAACGACTAGGGCCTGGGTCTCGCCACGGGTGAACAGTGCGGAACCGTGGGTCTTCGGCAGGACACCGACTTCGATGTTCAGCGGGCGAACGGTCTTGGTGTCGCGGCCGTCGATACGTGGCTTGCCGTTGACGATGTTTTCGCGAACGGTGCGGTATTCGATCTCGCCGAAGATGTCCTTCACTTCACCAGCGCTTGGCTGGCCTTCTTCGCCGGAGAACTTGGCAACCGCCTGGTCGCGCAGCTCGCCCAGGCGAGCGTAGCGGTCGGCCTTGACGGTGATGGTGTAGCCCTGGGAAACGGCTTCGCCGAATTCAGCGCGAACGGCGTTCAGCAGTTCGGTGTTGGCAACCGCTGGTTTCCAGTCCCAGGTCGGCTTGGCAGCTTCGGCGGCGAATTCCTTGACGGCCTGGATCACGGCCTGGAATTCGTCGTGGGCGAACAGCACGGCGCCCAGCATCTGGTCTTCGGTCAGCTCTTTGGCTTCCGATTCAACCATCAGTACGGCGTCGGAAGTACCGGCCACGACCATGTCCAGGCTGGAGGCAGCCAGTTGCTCGTAGGTCGGGTTCAGCAGGTAGCCGGTGCTTTCATGGAACGCAACGCGGGCGGCGCCGATCGGGCCTTCGAACGGAATGCCGGAGACAGCCAGGGCAGCCGAGGTACCGATCATCGCAGCGATGTCCGGATCGGTCTTCTTGCTGGTGGAAACGACGGTGCAGACAACCTGCACTTCATTCATGAAGCCTTCCGGGAACAGCGGACGGATCGGACGGTCGATCAGGCGCGAGGTCAGGGTCTCTTTCTCGGAAGGACGGCCTTCACGCTTGAAGAAGCCGCCAGGGATCTTGCCGGCAGCGTAGGTCTTTTCCTGGTAGTGGACGGACAGCGGGAAGAAACCCTTGCCCGGATCAGCCTGCTTGGCACCGACGACGGTGACCAGCACGGTGACATCATTGTCGACGGTGACCAGAACGGCACCGGACGCCTGACGGGCGATACGGCCCGTTTCGAGGGTTACGGTCGATTGACCGAACTGGAATTTCTTGATTACCGGGTTCACGGTTTCCTACCTTCTCTTCAGTTGCACTTGGGGGAACTGGTTTCTTGCGAATTCTTGGGCAGCACGGGGAATCGGCCCCATCGACCGTCCAGATAAAACTAGAGGTTGGAAGCCTGCCCCGCCATCGCGCAAAGCGCTCCGGCGAAACAGCCAACCAACCTCTCGGATACGCGGGGTGCGTTCGCCTGCCGAGGAACCGAAGCCCCCGGCTGACGACCGCAGCACGCCGCGCACACCACTGGTCGGGCCGCTATTAGCGACGCAGACCCAGACGACCGATCAGGGCGCTGTAACGGGTGGTGTCTTTGCCTTTCAGGTAGTCCAGCAGCTTGCGACGCTGGTTAACCATGCGGATCAGACCACGACGGGAGTGGTGGTCTTTGCCGTTGGCCTTGAAGTGGCCTTGCAGCTTGTTGATGTTGGCGGTCAGCAGGGCAACCTGCACTTCCGGGCTACCGGTGTCGCCGGCGGCTTGCTGATAGTCGGCAACGATCTGGGCTTTTTCTTCAACGCTGAGTGCCATTTGGCTTTCTCCAATAAACGGAAACCCGAAGGCTTCCAACAGGCCAGGGACAAACCCTGTATTAAAAAATGAGATGTGACCGTGCCTGTTGACAGCCACCCTCGTCTCCACCAGTACCGGGCCGGAGCCCTGCACTGACGGTTTCGGTCATTCCGACCGAATCAGTCGACGCGGCGCGATGCGCCCGTCTTCGCTCACTTCACCGATTCCGATGAAACGACCGTTGTGATCCTGAACGCGGACCATGCCGAATTTCGGCGCGTCCGGCGAACGTACCGGCTGACCATGCAGCCAGTAGAAAGCACTGTGCTCGGAGAACTGCAGCAGGGGCCAGTCCTGCAGACCGCTGTCGGACGGCATCAGGAAGCGGTCGATCGCTTCGTTGCCACCTTCGGCGTGTGCTGCCTCGAGTTCCTCGAGGGTCACGGTCTGGGCCAGCTCGAACGGTCCGGCCTGGGTCCGGCGCAGTTCTGCGACATAAGCGCCACAGCCCAGAACCTCGCCGATATCCTCGACCAGGGTGCGGATGTAGGTGCCTTTGCTGCAACCGACCGACAGGCGAACCCGGGTGCCTTCGCACTCCAGCAGTTCCAGGCGGGTAATAGTAACAGAACGCGCTTCACGCTCCACTACTTCCCCTGCACGGGCCAGCTTGTACAGCGGCTGGCCATCACGCTTGAGGGCCGAGTACATCGGCGGTATCTGGCTGATTTCACCACGGAATTGTGGCAGAACCGCTTCAATGTCCGCGCGACCAACGGTCACGTCGCGGGTGCGCAGGACTTCGCCTTCGGCATCCGCGGTGCTGGTGGTCTGGCCCAGTTGCATGACCGTCTCGTAGCCCTTGTCGGAATCGAGCAGGTACTGGGAGAACTTGGTGGCTTCGCCGAAGCACAACGGCAGCACGCCACTGGCCAGCGGGTCGAGGCTGCCGGTGTGCCCGGCCTTCTCGGCATTGAGCAGCCAGCGGACTTTCTGCAGCGCGGCGTTGGAGGTGAACCCCAGCGGCTTGTCGAGCAGGATGATGCCGCTGACGTTACGGCGGATGCGTTTGACCTGGGCCACCGGTTACTCCTTGTCGCTGTCCGGAGCGTCGGCGCTCTGGTGCAGGCTGTCCTCGGCAACGGCACGCTCGATCAGGGCCGACAGGTGGGCACCACGGCTGACGCTCTCGTCGTAGTGGAAATGCAGTTGCGGCACGCTGCGCAGCTTCATTTCGCGGCCCAGCTGCATGCGCAGGAAACCGGCGGCAGCGTTCAGGACCTTGAGGCTTTGCTGGATCGCATCGTCGCCTTCCTGGCCCATGACGGTGATGAACACCTTGGCATGGCCAACATCGCGGCTGACGTCGACGGCGGTGATGGTCACCAGGCCGACACGCGGGTCTTTCACTTCACGACGGATCAGCTGGGCCAGCTCGCGCTGCATCTGATCGCCGATGCGTTGGGTACGGCTATATTCTTTTGCCATGTCTTGCTACCTGTAACTAAAGCGGCAAACGCCCGGCCAGGCATAAAGCCTGACCGGGCGTTGCGTTCAGAGCCTCCAGCGGGGCCTTGCGGCCACCTGCCTGGCGCTTCCAAGCTCGCGCATCAGAGCGTACGAGCCACCTGGACTTTCTCGAAGACCTCGATCTTGTCGCCGATCTTGACGTCGTTGTAGCTCTTGACGCCAATACCGCACTCCATGCCGTTACGGACTTCGGAGGCATCGTCCTTGAAGCGACGCAGCGATTCCAGCTCGCCTTCGAAGATAACCACGTCTTCGCGCAGTACGCGGATCGGGCGGTTACGGTAGACCGTACCTTCCACGACCATGCAACCGGCGATGGCGCCGAACTTCGGCGAACGGAACACGTCACGCACTTCGGCGACACCCAGGATGTTCTCGCGAACATCGCTGCCGAGCATGCCGGTCAGGGCCTTCTTGACGTCTTCGATGATGTCGTAGATCACGTTGTAGTAACGCATATCCAGACCTTCCTGCTCGACGATCTTCCGTGCACCGGCGTCGGCACGCACGTTGAAGCCGAACAGGACCGCATTCGAAGCCAGCGCCAGGTTGGCGTCGCTCTCGGTGATACCACCGACACCGCCGGCGACCACGCGAACCTGTACTTCGTCATTGCCCAGGCCACCGAGGGAGCCTTGCAGAGCCTCGAGAGAACCACGAACGTCGGCCTTGAGGACGATGTTGAGGGTCTTCTTCTCTTCCTGGCCCATGCTTTCGAAGATGTTTTCCAGCTTGCCGGCATGTGCGCGAGCCAGTTTGACTTCGCGGAACTTGCCTTGACGGAACAGGGCGACTTCACGGGCTTTCTTCTCGTCAGCCACAACGCTCAGTTCGTCACCGGCATCCGGAGTGCCGTCCAGGCCGAGGATCTCGACCGGGATCGACGGACCGGCTTCCTTAACAGGCTTGCCGTTTTCGTCGAGCATGGCGCGAACGCGGCCGTAGTTGGAACCGCAGAGGACCATGTCGCCCTGACGCAGGGTACCGTCCTGAACCAGCACGGTAGCGACCGGGCCGCGGCCCTTGTCCAGACGCGATTCGACCACGACACCACGACCCGGAGCGGTAGGCATTGCCTTGAGCTCGAGGATCTCGGCCTGCAGCAGAACGGCTTCGAGCAGTTCGTCGACACCGGTACCCATCTTCGCCGAAACCTTGACGAACGGAGTGTCGCCACCCCAGTCCTCGGAAGTCACGCCGTGGACCGACAGTTCGTTGCGGATGCGATCGAGGTCGGCACCCGGCTTGTCGATCTTGTTCACCGCAACCACCAGCGGTACGCCGGCAGCCTTGGCGTGCTGGACGGCTTCGACGGTCTGCGGCATCACGCCGTCGTCCGCCGCAACCACCAGGATCACGATGTCGGTGGCCTTGGCACCACGGGCACGCATGGCGGTAAACGCGGCGTGGCCCGGGGTGTCGAGGAAGGTGACCATGCCGCGGTCGGTTTCCACGTGGTAGGCACCGATGTGCTGGGTGATACCACCGGCCTCGCCAGCAGCAACCTTGGCACGACGGATGTAGTCGAGCAACGAGGTCTTGCCGTGGTCGACGTGGCCCATGACGGTCACGACCGGCGCACGGGAAACGCTCTCGCCTTCGAACTTCAGCGATTCGGCCAGGGAATCTTCCAGGGCGGTGTCGCTGATCAGGGTGACCTTGTGACCCAGCTCTTCGGCGACCAGTTGAGCGGTCTCCTGGTCGAGCACCTGGTTGATGGTCACCGGAGTGCCCAGCTTGAACATGAACTTGACGACTTCAGCGGCCTTGACCGACATCTGTTGCGCCAGTTCGGAAACGGTAATGGTCTCGCCGATGGTCACGTCGCGGATAACCGGACCGGTCGGGTTCTGGAAACCATGGGCGTTGCGCTTCTTCGGCTTGGCCTTGCCGCGACCGCCACGACGGAAGCCATCGCTTTCCTCGTCGGTGGTACGTGGGGCAGCCCGTGGGGTCGGAGCTTTCTCTTTCTCCTTGACCTTGACCGAAACGCGCGGCGCTTCGTTGCGACGCTCGCCACCGCGACGGTCGTCGTCACGGGCACGGTCGTTGCGACGGGCATCGTCTTTCTTGCGATCGGCAGCCGGAGCCGGAGCAGCAGCAGGCTCTACGGCAGCCGGGGCAGGCGCCGGAGCAGCTGGCTGGGCCGCCGAAGCAGGTGCCGCAGCCTTCTCGACAGCGGCCTGACGACGCGCTTCTTCGTCGGCACGCTGGCGCGCTTCGGCTTCGGACTTCTCGCGGGCAGCGTTTTCTACCGCGCGGCGCTCTTCCAGCTCACGCTTCTGCTCGGCCTGGATTTCTTCCGGGCTGCGCTGAACGAAAACCTTCTTCTTGCGTACTTCTACGCTGATGCTCTTGCTGCCGGCAACACGCAGGGTGCTGGTGGTCTTGCGCTGCAAGGTAATCTTGCGCGGCTCTTCCACTTTCGCCTTGTGGCTGCTTTTCAAATGGGTCAGCAGAGCCTGCTTTTCACTATCGCTCACCAGCTGACCGGCGTCGGTGTGCGGCAGACCTGCCTCACGCATCTGCTGCAGCAGGCGCTCTACCGGTGCAGCGACCTCTTGGGCCAATTCTTTCACCGTGACTTGCGTCATGCACTTCTCTCCTCAGGCCAGCCTGCTTACTCGAACCAATGCGCTCGGGCGGCCATGATCAACTTGCCGGCACGCTCTTCGTCGATGCCGTCGATGTCGAGCAGGTCGTCAATCGACTGCTCGGCCAGGTCTTCGCGGTTAACCACGCCGCGCACCGCCAGTTCCGCTGCCAGGTCGTCGTCCATGCCCTCGAGGGAGAGCAGGTCTTCGGCCGGGTGGGCGTCTGCCAGTTTTTCCTCGGTAGCGATGGCTTTGGTCAACAGGCGGTCCTTGGCCCGAGCGCGAAGCTCGTTGACGATTTCCTCGTCGAAGCCATCGATGTTGAGCATTTCTTCCAGCGGTACGTAGGCAATTTCTTCGAGGCTGGTAAAGCCCTCGTCGACCAGCACCTGGGCCAGTTCTTCGTCGACTTCCAGCTCTTCGATGAAGTTGCGCAGGATGTCGCCGGTTTCGGCTTGCTGCTTGGCCTGGATGTCCGATTCGGTCATCACGTTGAGGGTCCAGCCGGTCAGTTGGCTCGCCAGGCGAACGTTCTGACCACCACGACCGATGGCCTGGGCCAGGTTGTCGGCCGCTACGGCGATGTCCATCGCATGGGCATCTTCGTCAACGATGATCGCGGCCACTTCGGCCGGCGACATGGCGTTGATGACGAACTGCGCCGGGTTGTCGTCCCACAGGACGATGTCGACACGCTCGCCACCCAGTTCGCCGGAAACGGCCTGGACGCGCGAACCGCGCATGCCGATGCAGGCGCCCTGCGGGTCGATACGCTTGTCCTTGGAACGGACGGCGATCTTGGCGCGGGAACCCGGGTCACGGGACGCGGCCATCACTTCGATCAGGCCTTCGGCGATTTCCGGCACTTCGATGCGGAACAGTTCGATCAGCATCTGTGGCGCAGTACGCGACAGGATCAGCTGCGGACCGCGGTTCTCGGTGCGGATCTCCTTGAGCAGCGCGCGAACGCGCACGCCGACACGGAAGGTCTCGCGGGAGATGATGTCTTCGCGAGCCAGCAGCGCTTCGGCGTTGTTACCCAGGTCAACGATGACGTTGTCGCGGGTGACTTTCTTCACGGTGCCGGAGATGATCTCGCCCAGACGTTCGCGGTAAGCGTCGACCACCTGTGCGCGCTCGGCTTCGCGAACCTTCTGCACGATGACTTGCTTGGCAGTCTGGGCAGCGATGCGACCGAACTCGATGGACTCGATCTTCTCTTCGATGATCTCGCCAGCGACGGCACCCGGCTTCCTGGCCTGGGCCTGGTCCACGGCCAGCTCGATCGCCGGGTCGTCCAGGTCTTCGTCCTCGACCACGGTCCAGCGGCGGAAGGTCTCGTAGTTACCGGTGTGGCGGTTGATTTCCACACGCAGGTCCACTTCGTCTTCAAAACGTTTTTTGGTTGCAGTGGCCAGGGCCACTTCCAGCGCTTCGAAAATCACGCCTGCCGGTACACCCTTTTCATTGGATACCGACTCAACAACCAGCAGTACTTCTTTGCTCATCGTACGCCTCGCCTTTCGCAAGCCATTGGAACCGCGTCAACCGCGGCTCCGGCATGTCTCAGTCAAAACTGGGAATAATGTTGGCCTTGTCGATCGAGTCGATCGGCAGCAGGAACTCGTGATTGTCCACCTGGACCACGACGTCCTGCTCCTCCACACCACGGATCAGGCCCTGAAAGTTACGACGACCTTCGAAGGGCGTACGCAGCTTGATCTTCACTTGTTCACCGGCATGCGAAGCGAACTGTTCAAGGGTGAACAGTGGGCGGTCCATGCCAGGGGAGGAGACTTCCAGGGTGTATTCGGTGCTGATGGGATCTTCAACGTCCAGAATACCGCTGACCTGGCGACTGACGACTTCGCAGTCATCCACCAGGATGCCGTCCTCTTTGTCGATATAGATACGCAGTACCGAATGCTTGCCCTGGGAAATGAACTCGATCCCCCAGCATTGATAGCCAAGCGCTTCGACTACCGGGGCCAACAAGGCCTGCAACTGTTCTAGCTTGCTCGACACCTGAACCCCCTCGTGCATGCTGTGCAAATAAAAAATGGGCAAGCGCCCATCGTGAAATGCGCCGTGGAATATGGCGCCTGAGAACTGTTTAGCTAACAAAAAGCCCCTGAAAAGGGGCTCCGCTAAAACTGGTTGCGGGGGCTGGATTTGAACCAACGACCTTCGGGTTATGAGCCCGACGAGCTACCAGACTGCTCCACCCCGCGACAAAGCTGGGGCGAAAGTATACGACCGAACCCTGGGAGGGTCAATCAACCTCCACCTGCAAGAAAGCCCGCTGACGCGGGCTCCCATGCTTCAATTGGTACCGAGAAGGGGACTCGAACCCCTACACCCTATGGGCACAACCACCTCAAGGTTGCGTGTCTACCAATTCCACCACCTCGGCAATACTACTTTTGAAACCCGTTACTTCTGCTCTGGAGCTTGAGGAACATCGCTGTTGTTACCAGCTTCGTTCTTCTGTTGTTGCTGCCCCTGGAGCACCGGTACATCATCTGTTGCCGGTTTGGTTTGCTGCACTTCCAACACTGCTGGATCTGGCAACCCTACTTGAGTCAGCTGGTGAGCTTTCTCCTTAGCAAAGTATCCTAACCCAAGAGCAGTTAAGAAGAAAGAGGCAGCTAGTATAGCAGTAAACTTACTCAGAAAGGTAGCAGAACCTTGGCTTCCGAACACAGTATTTGAAGCACCTGCGCCGAAAGATGCACCCGCTTCCGCACCTTTACCCTGTTGCAGCAGAACCAGCACTACCAAACCCAGTGCGCCCAACAGATGAAGAACGACAATAACTGTTTCCAGCATTTTTCAGTTTCCTGCGGCGCGACAAATTGCACCGAATTCGTCTGCGTTCAGGGAAGCCCCACCAATCAGGCCCCCATCGATATCCGGCATGCCGAACAGCTCAGCCGCATTGGCCGCCTTCACGCTGCCGCCGTATAGAAGAGGCACATTCTGCGCAACTTCTGGATCCTTCGCCGCCAACTGCTCGCGAATGGCTTTATGCACATCCTGCGCTTGTTGCGGAGTGGCCGTAAGGCCGGTGCCGATGGCCCATACAGGCTCATAAGCGATAATCGCATCTGCAAAGGCAGATATACCCAGTTGGTCGATGATGCTGTCCAACTGACGCCCTACTACTTCGAGCGTTTTGTTCGCTTCGCGCTCTTCGAGGGTTTCCCCTACACAGAACACAGGCTTCAAGCCACAGGACTGTGCCGCTGCAAACTTCTGGATCAAGGTCGAGTCTTGCTCGCCCAAAATCTGACGTCGCTCCGAGTGACCGATCAACACCAGCTTGCAACCGGCATCGACCAACTGACTCGCTGCCACCTCTCCGGTCAGAGCCCCTTGCTGAGGCTCCACCGCGGAGTTCTGTGCACCCACCGCGATCGACTTGCCTTCAAGGCCGTCGATCACCTGGTTGATGAACAGACTCGGTGGGAACACCGCGACATCAACCCCGCTCGGCAGGACCTGATTGCTCAAGCCCTTGATCAGCTCAGCGACGCTGGCGCGGGTACCGTGCATTTTCCAGTTACCAGCTACCATTGGGCGACGCATGCTTTACCTCGTGGGTCAAAGTGGGCGCAGATGTTACCCAACCAATTCATGGCTGGCAAGCGCAATTCAAACGCAAACTTCACTTACCAGTTTTGCCAGGGCTTCGGCGTGGCCGCGGACCTGGGTTTCGTCGTCGCCTTCGACCATCACACGCACCAGAGGCTCTGTTCCGGACTTGCGCAGCAACACGCGACCACGCCCGGCCATTTCCTCGGTGACGCGCTCGCACGCCGCCTTCACGTCAGGGTGCTCCAGCGGATCGACCTTGCTCGCACCGAAACGCACGTTGATCAACACCTGCGGGCATTTGCGCACGGCCTGGCGGGCTTGCGCCAGGGTCTCGCCGCGGCGCTTGAGGGCCATCAGCACCTGCAACGCGGCAATGATCGCATCACCGGTGGTGGTGTGACTGCAGCACACGACATGCCCGGAGTTCTCGCCACCGATGATCCAGTCGCGCTCCAGCAGCTCGGCCATCACGTAGCGGTCACCGACCTTGGCACGCACGAAGGGAATATCCAGGTCCTTCAGCGCCAGCTCCAGGCCCAGGTTGCTCATCAGGGTCCCGACTACGCCGCCTTGCAGCTTGTTGCGGTCCTGCAGGTCGCGCGCAATGATGAACAGCAACTCGTCACCATCGACGATGGCGCCGGTGTGGTCGACCATCAGCACGCGGTCACCGTCACCGTCGAAGGCGATACCGAGGTCGGCATGCCCGACCAGCACCGCCGCCTGCAGCGACTCGATATGGGTCGAACCGCAGTTTTCGTTGATGTTGAGGCCGTCCGGCTGGTTGGCCAGCACTGTCACCTCGGCACCCAGTTCACGGAACACGCTCGGGGCAACCTTGTAGGTCGCACCATGGGCGCAATCGATGGCCAGCTTGAGACCGGAGAAATCGGTGCTGCTCGGTACGCTGCTCTTGCAGAACTCGATGTAGCGGCCGGCCGCGTCGTTGATCCGCGAGACCTTGCCCAGCTTGCTGGACTCGACCACGGTCATCGGCTGGTCGAGCAACTCCTCGATCATCAGTTCGACTTCATCCGGCAGCTTGGTGCCCTGTCCGGAGAAGAACTTGATGCCGTTGTCGTCGTGCGGGTTGTGCGAGGCACTGATCACGATACCGGCTTCGGCGTGGAAGGTCCGGGTCAGGTAGGCGATGGCCGGGGTCGGCATCGGGCCCAGCAGCAGGACGTCCGCACCGGCGGCGGACAGACCGGCCTCCAGCGCCGACTCGAACATGTAGCCGGAAATGCGCGTGTCCTTGCCCACCAGCACCCGGCAGTTGCCCTGCTTGCGGAAGGCCATGCCCGCCGCCCAGCCGAGCTTGAGCATGAAATCAGGGGTGATCGGGTACTCCCCGACACGACCGCGAATGCCGTCGGTACCAAAATATTTTCTGCTCATAAATGCTCCATCACTCTTTATTCGGCGTTCTGTACAGCGGCGATCATCCGTACGACATCGACGGTTTCAGCGACATCATGAACACGCAGGATGCTCGCCCCTTTGGTCATCGCCAAGGCAGCCAGCGCCAGGCTGCCGTACATCCGCTCGTTGACTGGCCGATTCAAGGTCAGGCCTATCATGCTCTTGCGTGAAACACCCACCAGCAGCGGGCGCCCCAGGCGCTGCAAGCTGTCCATATGTTTGAACAGGCTGAGATTATGCTCCAGGTTCTTGGCAAAGCCGAAACCCGGATCAAGAATTATGCGTTCCGCCTCGATACCCACCGCCGCGCAAGCCGCCATGCGCGCTTCGAGATAGCGGCCGACCTCGGCAGTCACATCCTCGTAGTGCGGGTCGTCCTGCATGTTTCCGGGCTCGCCGCGCATGTGCATCAGGCACACCGGCAAGCCGGTCGCCGCGGCGGCATCCAGGGCGCCATCGCGTGACAGCGAGCGGACATCGTTGATCAGCCCCGCCCCCAGCCGCGCCGACTCGCGAATGACCGCCGGCGTGGAGGTGTCCACGGAGATCACCACATCCAGTTCGCGATTCAGCGCTTCGACGATGGGGGCAACGCGCTCCAGTTCCTCGAGCGCCGTCACCACCCGCGCACCAGGGCGGGTGGACTCGCCCCCGACATCGATCAGCGTGGCACCGGCCGCGACCATTTCCGCGGCATGCCGCAACGCCGCATCACGCTGCGTGAAACGGCCGCCATCGGAGAAGGAATCCGGGGTGATATTGAGGATACCCATGACATGGGCACGGGAAAGGTCAAGAACCCGGTTGCCGCAAGGCAACCGGGTTGGGTACTGCTGTGAAGTCATGTCAGCCCTTAGTGTTGCGCAGCCGGACCACCGATCGGGGATTCAGGACGGTCACCCTGCGAAGCAGTGGTGCCCGAGGTGCCGGAATCGTTATCCCAGTCACGCGGCTCGCGCGGAGTACGACCTGCCATGATGTCGTCGATCTGGTCGGCGTCAATGGTTTCGTACTTCATCAGTGCATCGGCCATGGCGTCGAGCTTGTCACGGTTGTCCGTGAGGATCTGCTTGGCGGTGGCATAGCACTGGTCGATGATGCTGCGCACTTCGGAATCGATCAGCTTGGCGGTTTCACCAGACACGTTGGTGTGCTGGCCACCCGAGCCACGACCCAGGAACACCTCGCCTTCTTCCTCGGCGTACATCAGCGGGCCGAGTTTTTCCGACAGACCCCACTTGGTCACCATGTTCCGGGCGATCTGGCTGGCACGCATGATGTCGTTGGAGGCACCGGTGGTCACGCCATCGAAGCCCAGGGTCATTTCCTCGGCGATGCGGCCGCCGTACAGCGAGCAGATCTGGCTGATCAGCGCACGCTTGGACAGGCTGTAGCGGTCTTCTTCCGGCAGGAACATGGTCACACCCAGCGCACGACCGCGCGGGATGATGGAAACCTTGTAGACCGGATCGTGCTCGGGAACGATGCGCCCGACGATGGCGTGACCCGCCTCGTGGTAGGCAGTGTTCTGCTTCTCTTTTTCCGACATGACCATGGTCTTGCGCTCGGCGCCCATCATGATCTTGTCCTTGGCCAGCTCGAACTCCTTCATCTCGACCACGCGCTTGCCGCCACGTGCCGCGAAGAGGGAAGCCTCGTTGACCAGGTTGGCCAGGTCGGCACCGGAGAAGCCAGGAGTACCACGGGCAATCACCGCCGGATTGACGTTCTCGCCGATCGGCACCTTGCGCATGTGCACTTTCAGGATCTGCTCGCGACCACGGATGTCCGGCAGGCCGACCACCACCTGGCGGTCGAAGCGACCGGGACGCAGCAGCGCCGGGTCAAGCACGTCAGGACGGTTGGTGGCGGCGATGACGATGATGCCATCGTTCATTTCGAAGCCGTCCATCTCGACCAGCAACTGGTTGAGGGTCTGCTCGCGCTCGTCATGACCGCCGCCCATGCCGGCGCCACGATGGCGACCCACGGCGTCGATCTCGTCGATGAAGATGATGCACGGTGCATGCTTCTTGGCCTGCTCGAACATGTCGCGCACACGGCTGGCGCCGACACCGACGAACATTTCCACGAAGTCCGAACCGGAAATGGTGAAGAACGGCACCTTGGCCTCACCTGCGATGGCCTTGGCCAGCAGGGTCTTACCGGTACCAGGCGGGCCGACCATCAGCACGCCACGGGGGATACGACCGCCGAGGCGCTGGAATTTGCCCGGATCACGCAGGAACTCGACCAGCTCGCCGACTTCTTCCTTGGCTTCGTCGCAGCCAGCGACGTCGGCCAGGGTAGTCTTGACCTGGTCTTCCGACAGCAGGCGCGCCTTGCTCTTGCCGAAGCTCATCGGGCCGCCTTTACCGCCGGCACCGCCCTGCATCTGGCGCATGAAGAACATGAACACGGCGATGATCACCAGGATCGGGAAGCTCGCGACCAGCAACTGGGTCCAGATGCTCTGCTGCTCTGGCTGACGACCCTCGATCACCACGTGGTTGTCGACCAGGTCGCCGATCAGGCCGTTGTCCTGGATCGCCGGACGGATGGTCTTGAAGGTATCGCCGTCGCTGCGCTTGCCGGTAATGACAGCACCGTCGACCGTGACGCGCTCGACCTTGCCATCCTTGACTTGCTGGATGAAGTCGGAATAGTTGAGGGTCTGCGGCTCATTCGGGCTGGAGAAGTTGTTCATCACCGTCACCAGGACGGCCGCGATGATCAACCACAGGATCAAATTCTTTGCCATATCGTTCAATTCGCTACCCTCTGAAGCAGGTTTAGGCGCAACCGTGCCTCGCATGATAATCAGCGGCTTAACTTACTACATTACCTACAACGGCTGTTGGCGCCGTCTGTAACCCTTTGTGAATTCAGACTACACGATATTCATCCACATCAGGCAGGCCCACCGATTGGAAAAACCTATCGGAAGGCCCGAAAGCTGCCGCGCTGACGCCTTATTCGCCGCGATACCCTCTCGCCAACAGATACTGCTCGCGTGAACGGTCACGTGAAGACGACGGCTTGCGCATCTGGACCTTCTCGAATTTCTGACGAACGTCCTTCAGATAAACGTCGAAACCTTCACCCTGGAAGATCTTGATCAGAAAATCCCCACCCGGGCGTAGGACCCGGCTGGCTAGATCAAGGGCCAACTCACACAGGAACATCGCCCGTGGCATATCGACGGCAGGCGTACCACTCATATTGGGGGCCATATCGGAAATCACAAGGTCCACTTGCGAATTACCTACGGCCTCGAGAATCTGCGCGAGCACGTCGTCGCGGGTGAAGTCACCCTGAATGAAGGTGACGTCGGGAATGCTGTCCATTTCCAGGATGTCGGAGGCGATCAGCCGGCCTTGCCCGCCGATCAACCGACTGGTGACCTGGGACCAGCCACCTGGCGCCGCGCCGAGGTCGATCACGCTCATGCCCGGACGGATCAAGCGGTCCTTTTCCTGGATCTCCAGCAGTTTGTAGCTCGCGCGCGAGCGATAGCCATCCTTCTGCGCCTGTTTGACGAAAGGATCGTTGAAATGCTCTCTCAGCCAGTTATGGCTGCTCTTGGAACGCTGCGCCACTGGGCACCTCGATGATTAAGCGTCGTGATTAACTGGGCGGAGCCACGGGCCCTCGGGTAAAATGGCCGCCATTTTTACAGAATCCAGACGAAAGGGTCAGATTATGCCGCTCAATAACGAGCAGAAGAAACAGTACAAATCCATTGGTCACGACCTGAAACCGGTCCTGATCGTGGCAGGCAATGGCTTGACCGAAGGTGTCCTCGGCGAACTGGAACGTGCCCTTGTAGATCATGAACTGATCAAGGTGCAGGTCAAGCTCGAAGACCGGGAAGAACGTCGCGCCGTCATGGACGAGCTGGCCAAGGTCGGCCGTGCCGAGCAGGTACAGATCATCGGCAAGATGGTCCTGCTGTACCGCCGCAACCCGCAGCCGAACAAGCAGCTGTCCAATATCCACCGTTACAAGTGACGGTGGCTCCAGCCAGTGGCGCGTTTCAACGCGCCCTGGTCGGAACGGGCTGGGCCACCAGCGCAATACCGCTGAAACCCAGCACGACAAAGCAGAACACCTGCCAGCGCTCCCCAGCGGAAACGCCGTAACGCAATGTGTAGTAACCAATGCACGCGGTGAAACCGACCAGCAGCAACTTGCCGCTGAACAGCTTTCCGAATGCCGCCACACCCCTCAGGCGCAGCAGCACCGCCATCTGGGTCAACAACCCAAGCGCCGCCACGCCGATCAACCAGCGGTCGATCTGCACGGAAATATCCTGCACCAGCAGGGGCGCCAGACTGCTGACTTTCAATGCCGGCACCAGCCCGACATGAAACACCCACAAGCCACCGACCCAGAACACCTGGGCCAGTTGCCAGAGGATGGCCTCGACGGGTAGCCCGCCAAGGCTGTCGTCAGATGTGCTTGACTTCGACAATCTCGTACTCGACCGTGCCGCTCGGGGTTTTCACCACGACCGCATCACCTTCTTCCTTGCCGATGATGGCACGGGCGATGGGCGCGCTCGCAGAGAGCTTGCCCTTCTTGATGTCGGCCTCGTCCTCGCCAACGATCTGGTAGGTCACCTGATCGCCGGTTTCGGTGTTTTCCAGATCCACGGTGGTACCGAAGATCACCTTGCCGGTGTGGGCGATGGTGGTGACGTCGATCACCACCGAGTTCTGCAGACGGCCTTCGATATCGCGGATCCGCGCCTCGACCATGCCCTGCTCTTCACGAGCGGCGTGGTATTCGGCATTTTCCTTGAGGTCGCCCAGCTCCCGCGCTTCACCGATCGCCTGGCTCAGGCGCGGGCGCTCGGTCTTGCTGAGGAAGGTCAGCTCGTCTTCCAGGGCGCGAGCGCCCTGGACGGTCATCGGGTACTTGGTAATGCTCATGCTTTGAGTCCTGCATGCAGATCCTGCAAGCGGCGAACGGTTTTTTCAGGACCGAACTTCAGCGCTTCGCAGATAGCTTCACCGGCCGCAATGGTGGTGGTGCAGTAGATCTTGTGCTGCAACGCATTGCGGCGAATCGAGTAGGAATCGGCGATCGACTGGCGACCTTCGGTGGTGTTGATGATCAGCGACACTTCGTCGTTCTTGATCATGTCGACCACGTGCGGACGACCTTCGGTCACCTTGTTCACGCGACGCACTTTCAGGCCAGCCGCTTCGATGATCTTGGCGGTACCGGCCGTTGCGACCACTTCGAAGCCCAGGGCGATCAGGTCGCGGGCAACGCCAGCCACTTGTGGCTTGTCGTCGTCACGCACGCTGATGAACGCGGTACCGCCGGTCGGCAGCACTTCGCTGGCACCCATCTGGGCCTTGGCGAAGGCTTCACCGAAGCTGTCGCCCACACCCATGACTTCGCCGGTGGATTTCATCTCAGGGCCGAGGATCGGGTCAACCCCCGGGAACTTGGCGAACGGGAACACCGCTTCCTTGACGCTGTAGAAGTTAGGAATGATTTCCTTGGTGAAGCCCAGCTCTTTCAGGGTCTTGCCGGCCATGACACGGGCCGCGATCATCGCCAGCGAGGTGCCGATGCACTTCGATACGAACGGTACGGTACGCGAAGCGCGCGGGTTGACTTCGATCACGTAGATCTTGTCGCCCTGCAGGGCCAGCTGCACGTTCATCAGGCCGACGACGCCCAGTTCCAGGGCCATCTTCTTGACCTGCTCGCGGACTTCGTCCTGCACGTGGGCAGGCAGCGAGTACGGTGGCAGGGAGCACGCGGAGTCACCGGAGTGAACACCGGCCTGCTCGATGTGCTGCATGATCGCGCCGATCACCACGTCGGTGCCGTCGCAGACCGCATCCACGTCCATCTCGATGGCGCAGTTGAGGAAGTGGTCGAGCAGCACCGGACTGTCGTTGGAGACCTGGACCGCTTCGCGCAGGTAGCGCTTCAGCTCGTCCAGCTCGTAGACGATTTCCATGGCGCGGCCGCCCAGTACGTAGGACGGACGAACCACCAGCGGGTAGCCGATGCTGCCGGCAGCACGAATGGCTTCGTCTTCGCTGCGCACGGTGGCGTTTGGCGGCTGCAGCAGGTTCAGGCGCTGGACCATCTGCTGGAAGCGCTCGCGGTCTTCGGCGCGGTCGATGGCGTCAGGGCTGGTACCGATGATCGGTACGCCGGCTTCTTCCAGGGCGCGGGCCAGTTTCAGCGGGGTCTGGCCGCCGTAGTGGACGATGACGCCCTTCGGCTTCTCGACGCGTACCACTTCCAGCACGTCTTCCAGGGTCAGCGGCTCGAAGTACAGGCGGTCGGAGGTGTCGTAGTCGGTGGAGACGGTTTCCGGGTTGCAGTTGACCATGATGGTCTCGTAACCGTCTTCACGCAGGGCCAGTGCGGCGTGTACGCAACAGTAGTCGAACTCGATACCCTGGCCGATACGGTTAGGACCGCCACCCAGGATCATGATCTTGTCGCGAGTCGACGGGTTAGCCTCGCACTCTTCCTCGTAGGTCGAGTACAGGTAGGCGGTGTCGGTGGCGAACTCGGCGGCGCAGGTGTCGACGCGCTTGTACACCGGGAACACTTCCAGCTTGTGGCGGTGACGACGCAGGTTCTTGTCGGTGATGCCCAGCAGCTTGGCCAGACGCTGGTCGGAGAAGCCCTTGCGCTTCAGGTTCAGCATCAGTTGCTTGTCGATGGCGGCCAGGCCCAGGGTCTTGACCTTCTCTTCTTCCTTGATCAGGTCTTCGATCTGAATCAGGAACCAATGGTCGATGCTGGTCAGGGCGAAGATTTCGTCGCGGGTCATGCCGGCACGGAAGGCGTCAGCCACGTACCAGATACGCTCGGCGCCCGGCACGGTCAGCTCGCGCTTGAGGATGCTCGGGGTTTCCGGGTTGGCCAGGTCGACTTTCGGGTCGAGGCCGCAAACGCCGACTTCCAGGCCGCGCAGGGCTTTCTGCAGGGATTCCTGGAAGGTACGGCCGATGGCCATGACTTCACCCACGGATTTCATCTGGGTGGTCAGACGGGCGTCGGCTTTCGGGAATTTCTCGAAGGCGAAGCGTGGCAGCTTGGTAACGACGTAGTCGATCGACGGCTCGAAGGACGCCGGGGTGCGACCGCCGGTGATGTCGTTCTGCAGCTCGTCGAGGGTGTAGCCGACCGCCAGCTTGGCGGCGATCTTGGCGATCGGGAAGCCGGTGGCTTTCGACGCCAGGGCGGACGAACGGGATACCCGCGGGTTCATCTCGATCACGACCATGCGGCCGGTGTCCGGGCAGATACCGAACTGCACGTTGGAACCGCCGGTCTCGACACCGATTTCACGCAGCACCGCCAGCGAGGCGTTGCGCATGATCTGGTATTCCTTGTCGGTCAGGGTCTGCGCCGGAGCAACGGTGATCGAGTCACCGGTGTGCACGCCCATCGGGTCGAAGTTCTCGATGGAGCAGACGATGATGCAGTTGTCCTTTTTGTCGCGGACCACCTCCATCTCGTACTCTTTCCAGCCGATCAGGGATTCGTCGATCAGCAGTTCCTTGGTCGGCGACAGGTCCAGACCACGGGCGCAGATTTCTTCGAACTCTTCACGGTTGTAGGCGATACCGCCACCGGTGCCGCCCATGGTGAAGGACGGACGGATGATGCACGGGAAGCCCAGCTTCTCGAGGACCGCATTGGCCTCGTCCATGCTGTGGGCGATACCGGAGCGCGGGCACTCCAGGCCGATGGCTTTCATCGCCTTGTCGAAGCGCGAGCGGTCTTCGGCCTTGTCGATGGTGTCGGCGTTGGCGCCGATCATTTCCACGCCGAATTTTTCCAGGACGCCTTCGCGCTCCAGGTCCAGGGCGCAGTTCAGTGCGGTCTGGCCACCCATGGTCGGCAGCAGGGCGTCCGGGCGCTCCTTCTCGATGATCTTGGCCACGGACTGCCACTTGATCGGCTCGATGTAGGTGGCGTCGGCCATGGCCGGGTCGGTCATGATGGTGGCCGGGTTGGTGTTCACCAGGATGACGCGGAAACCTTCCTCGCGCAGGGCCTTGCAAGCCTGGGCGCCGGAATAGTCGAATTCGCAGGCCTGGCCGATCACGATCGGGCCAGCGCCGAGAATCAGGATGCTTTTAATGTCTGTACGTTTTGGCATGGTTGTCACTCAAATCCGCAGGTCAGTCGGCAAGCCGTCTTGAACAATCTTGGTCAGGCGCTGCTGGACTGGTCGCGACCGGTCCAGGGCCTTCTCGCAGGGATGCTTAGCGGCGCTTGGCCATGGCATCGATGAAACGATCGAACAGTGGCGCGACGTCGGTCGGGCCAGGGCTGGCTTCAGGGTGGCCCTGGAAGCTGAACGCGCTCTTGTCGGTACGCTCGATACCCTGCAGGGTACCGTCGAACAGCGACTTGTGGATGGCGCGGACGTTGTTTGGCAGCGTGGCCTCATCGACCGCGAAACCGTGGTTCTGGCTGGTGATCATCACCACGCCGGTGTCCAGGTCCTGGACCGGGTGGTTGGCACCGTGGTGACCATGACCCATTTTCACGGTCTTGGCGCCGGAAGCCAGGGCCAGCAACTGGTGACCGAGGCAGATACCGAAGACCGGGATCTCGGTTTCGAGGATCTCCTTGATCGCCTGGATGGCGTAGTCGCAAGGCTCCGGATCGCCAGGGCCGTTGGACAGGAACACGCCATCAGGATTGAGGGCGAGCACTTCGCTGGCCGGGGTCTGTGCTGGCACCACGGTCAGGCGGCAGCCGCGGGCGACCAGCATGCGCAGGATGTTCAGCTTGACGCCGTAGTCGTAGGCAACCACGTGGTATGGCAGGTCGGCAGCTTCGATGGTCGGGTGGCTGTCGGTTTTCAGCTCCCAGACACTGGAGCGCCACTCGTAGGCGGTCTTGGTGCTGACCACCTTGGCCAGGTCCATGCCCTTCAGACCCGGGAAACCACGGGCAGCGGCGATGGCGGCTTCTTCGCTGATGTTGTCGCCGGCCAGGATGCAGCCGTTCTGAGCACCCTTCTCACGCAGGATGCGGGTCAGGCGGCGGGTATCGATACCGGCGATCGCCACGACATTGTTGGCCTTGAGGTAGTCGCTCAGGGACAGGGTGTTACGCCAGTTGCTGGCAATCAGCGGCAGGTCGCGGATGACCAGGCCGGCCGACCAGACGCGGTCGGACTCGGCGTCCTCGGCGGTGGTGCCGGTGTTGCCGATGTGCGGGTAAGTCAGGGTAACGATCTGTTGCGAGTACGATGGGTCAGTCAGGATTTCCTGATAGCCGGTCATTGCGGTGTTGAACACCACCTCACCAACGGTCTGACCGTCGGCTCCAATGGCTTCACCGCGAAAAATGCTGCCATCGGCAAGGGCGAGTATGGCTGGCTTAGTCAAGAAGACCTCCCGTAAATCAAGCCTGAAGGGGCGATCGCAGGTTGCAAAAAAGCGGAATGACGTATAGACACGTCACCCCGCTTTCTTCGTCGAATTATCTGCGCGCTTTTAGTGGACACACTAAAGCTGTAGCTTACAGAAAAACGCTTTTTTGGTCTACCACTGATGTGTCTGAAAGACGCAGGAATGCGACAGGACGCATCGGAGAGGGCCGCGACAGCGGATCGACCCTGAAAGGCCGACCCGCTCCCGGGTAAAGCGAATGGCGGATCAGTGCAGCTCGAGCACGTCCTGCATGTCGTACAGGCCAGCCTCGCGGCCGTCCAGCCACATGGCGGCACGCACCGCGCCCTTGGCGAAGGTCATGCGGCTCGAGGCCTTGTGGGTGATCTCGACGCGCTCGCCTTCGGCAGCGAACAGCACGGTGTGATCACCAACCACATCGCCGGCACGCACGGTGGCGAAACCGATGGTCTGGCGATCGCGGGCGCCGGTCTGGCCTTCGCGACCATACACCGCCACTTCCTTCAGATCACGACCCAGGGCCTGAGCAACCACTTCACCCATGCGCAGCGCAGTACCGGACGGCGCATCGACCTTGTGACGGTGGTGAGCCTCGATGATCTCGATGTCCACTTCGTCAGCCAGCACGCGGGCGGCCGTATCGAGCAGCTTCAGGCAAAGGTTGACGCCAACGCTGAAGTTGGCGGCGAAGACGATCGGAATCTCCTTGCCCGCCTCGACCAGCAGCTGTTTTTCCTCGGCACTGAAACCGGTGGTACCGATGACCATGGCCTTGCCTGCCTTGCGGCAGAACGCCAGGTTCTTCAGGGTCACCGAAGGATGGGTGAAGTCGATCAGCACGTCGAACTCTTCCACCACCTTGGCCAGGTCGTCCGAGATCGGTACGCCGATCCGGCCCAGCGCCGCCAGCTCACCGGCGTCGGCGCCGACCAGCGTGCTGTCCGGACGATCCACCGCTGCCGTCAGGCCTGCGCCCGGGGCTTGCTGGATCGCTTCGACCAGGGTCTTGCCCATGCGCCCTGCCGCGCCCATTACCGCAATACGTCGCATGCGTCATTCCTTCCTTACAGATCGCCGAAGAAGCGTTTTACACCTTCGAACCAGCCACTGGCCTTGGGCGAATGGGAGCTGTCGCCTTCCAGGGAAGCACGCAGCTCTTCGAGCAGCTCACGCTGGCGACGGCTCAGGTTGACCGGGGTCTCGACCGCCACGCGGCACATCAAGTCGCCAGCACCGCCGCCACGTACAGGGGCAACACCCTTGCCGCGCAGACGGAACTGCTTGCCGGTCTGGGTGCCTTCCGGAATCTTCAGCTTGACCCGACCATCGAGGGTCGGCACTTCCAGCTCGCCACCCAGGGCGGCATCGGTGTAGCTGATCGGTACTTCGCAGTACAGGTGCTTGCCGTCACGCTGGAAGATCGGGTGTTCGCGAACGTTGATCACCACGTACAGGTCGCCGGTCGGGCCACCCTGGGTGCCAGCTTCGCCTTCGCCGGAGAGGCGGATGCGGTCGCCGGTGTCGACTCCAGCCGGCACTTTCACCGACAGGGTCTTGTACTCTTCGACGCGGCCTTCGCCGTGGCAGGAATCGCACGGGTCGGTGATGATCTTGCCCTGGCCATGGCAGCGCGGACAGGTCTGCTGCACCGAGAAGAAGCCCTGCTGCATGCGCACCTGGCCGATACCGCCACAGGTCGGGCAGGTCGCAGGCGACGAGCCCTTCTTCGCGCCCGAGCCGTCGCACGGCTTGCAGTTGACCAGCGTCGGCACACGGATGTTGACCGTGGTACCGCGCACCGCCTCTTCCAGGTTCAGTTCCAGGGTGTAGCGCAGGTCACTGCCGCGCTGGGCGCCGCCGCGGGAGCCGCCACGACCACCACCGAAGAAATCACTGAAGACATCGCCAAAGATGTCGGAGAAGTTGGCGCCACCGAAACCGGCACCGCCGCCACCCATGCTCGGGTCGACGCCGGCATGGCCGTACTGGTCGTACGCCGTGCGCTTGCTGGCATCGGAAAGGACTTCGTAGGCCTCGTTGGCCTCCTTGAACAGTTCTTCCGACTCTTTGCTGTCGGGATTACGGTCCGGGTGGTGCTTCATCGCCAGGCGACGGTAGGCCTTCTTCAGATCGGCCTCGCTCGCGCCCCGCTCGACTCCCAGAACCTCGTAATAGTCACGCTTTGCCATGGTTCTTTGCACTCTTGAGGACGTTCGGCAAACCTCTGCGCATCAGCGCTGTGCCGTCAGCACCGGCATCAAGACCAGTGCTGGAAAAAATTCGGGTATTCCAGACACGCCAACGCGGGAGCAAGCCCCCGCGCGGCGACATCCTACCAGTCAACGTCAAACATCAGTCAACCGGCCGACAACGAACAGCAATTACTTGTTGTCTTTGACTTCTTCGAACTCGGCATCGACGACGTCGTCGTGCTTGGCGTCGTCAGCCTGCTGGGCCTGGGCACCAGCTTCCGGCTTCTCGGCCTGTTCGGCGTATATCTTCTGGGCAACCGGCGCGGAGACTTTCGACAGCTCCTCGACCTTGGCGTCGATGGCAGCCTTGTCGTCGCCTTTGACAGCGGCTTCCAGGGCAACCACGGCAGCTTCGATCGCGGTCTTCTCTTCGGCGGTTACCTTGTCACCGGCGTCGGCGACCATCTTGCGAGTCGAGTGGACCAGCGCGTCACCCTGGTTGCGGGCAGCGGCCAGCTCTTCGAACTTGCGGTCTTCCTCGGCGTTGACTTCAGCGTCACGCACCATCTGCTGGATTTCTTCCTCGGACAGACCGGAGTTGGCCTTGATCACGATGGACTGCTGCTTGCCGGTAGCCTTGTCCTTCGCGCCGACGTGCAGGATGCCGTTGGCGTCGATGTCGAAGGTCACTTCGATCTGTGGAACGCCACGTGGTGCTGGCGGAATCTCGGCCAGGTCGAACTTGCCCAGGGACTTGTTCTGACCGGCTTGCTTGCGCTCGCCCTGCAGCACGTGAATGGTCACGGCGCTCTGGTTGTCGTCGGCAGTCGAGAACACCTGCGACTTCTTGGTCGGGATGGTGGTGTTCTTCTCGATCAGCGCGGTCATCACGCCGCCCATGGTTTCGATACCCAGGGTCAGCGGGCTGACGTCGAGCAGCAGGACGTCCTTGACGTCACCGGCCAGAACGGCGCCCTGAATGGCAGCACCCATGGCAACAGCTTCGTCAGGGTTGACGTCCTTGCGCGCTTCCTTGCCGAAGAACTCGCTGACGGTCTTCTGCACCAGCGGCATACGGGTCTGGCCACCGACCAGGATCACGTCGTCGATCTTGCTGACGTCGATACCGGCGTCTTTCAGGGCGATGCGGCAAGGCTCGATGGTGCGCTGAACCAGGTCTTCGACCAGCGACTCCAGCTTGGCGCGGGAAATCTTCACGTTCAGGTGCTTCGGACCGGTCGCATCGGCAGTGATGTACGGCAGGTTGACGTCGGTCTGCTGGCTGGAGGACAGCTCGATCTTGGCTTTTTCAGCGGCTTCTTTCAGACGCTGCATGGCCAGAGGGTCGCCCTTCAGGTTCATGCCGGTTTCTTTCTTGAATTCGTCGACGAGGTAGTCGATCAGACGAATGTCGAAGTCTTCACCACCGAGGAAGGTGTCACCGTTGGTTGCCAGTACTTCGAACTGGTGCTCGCCATCGACTTCGGCGATCTCGATCACGGACACGTCGAAGGTACCGCCACCCAGGTCATACACGATGACGGTGTGGTCGCCCTTGGCCTTGTCCATGCCGTAGGCCAGTGCGGCCGCGGTCGGTTCGTTGATGATGCGCTTGACGTCCAGACCGGCGATACGACCGGCGTCCTTGGTAGCCTGGCGCTGGCTGTCATTGAAGTACGCTGGGACGGTGATGACCGCTTCGGTCACTGCCTCGCCGAGGTAGTCTTCGGCGGTTTTCTTCATCTTCTTCAGGACTTCGGCGCTGATTTGCGGCGGAGCCATTTTCTGGCCGTTGACTTCGACCCAGGCGTCGTTGTTGTCAGCCTTGACGATCTTGTACGGAACCATCTGGATGTCTTTCTGCACCACTTCTTCTTCGAAGCGACGGCCGATCAGACGTTTTACCGCGTACAGGGTGTTGTGCGGGTTGGTGACGGCCTGGCGCTTGGCCGACTGGCCAACCAGGATTTCGCCGTCGTTGGCGTAAGCGATGATCGACGGCGTGGTGCGAGCGCCTTCGGCGTTCTCGATCACCTTGACGTTGCCGTTTTCCAGAATGGAGACGCAGGAGTTGGTGGTCCCCAGGTCGATACCGATGATTTTGCCCATGTTAACTCTCCCGAAACTTTGGATTTGGTTGCCGCAGCGGTGGTTGCCTACTGCGGTAGCACTTAAACGCTTGACACCTAGATGGGGGCCATCCGGCTAATTTCAAGCCTTCTCGTCGATGGAAGGCGAAACCGGTGCCGGGGCCTTGCTGACCACGACCATGGCCGGGCGCAGCAGGCGTCCGTTGAGCTGATAGCCCTTCTGGAACACCTTGAGCACGCTGTTCGGCTCGACGTCGGCGCTTTCCTGCATGGCCATCGCCTGGTGCTGTTCGGCGTTGAAGGGTTCGCCGTGCGGATCGATGGCTTCGAGGTTGTAGCGCTTGAGGGTGTCCTCGAACATCTTCAGGGTCAGCTCGATGCCTTCGCGCATCGGACGGATGTTTTCGTCATCCGGATTGGACAGCTCCAGGCCGCGCTCCAGGCTGTCGAGGATCGGAAGAAGATCGCCCGCGAACTTCTCCAGGGCGAATTTGTGCGCCTTTTCCACATCCTGCTCGGCGCGGCGGCGTACGTTCTGCAGGTCGGCAGCGGTGCGCAGGGCCTGGTCCTGGGCGGCGGCAACCTGCTCTTCGAGCAGTTGCACGCGGGCAACCAGATCCTCGGAACCCGCTTCGGCGGCTTTGTCTGCGTTCGGATTCAGTTCGTCCAGCTTCTGCTCATCAGCCATGAAATCTCTCCTCTCAATGTCGTCGGCGAGCTCGACTCGCGCATCTGCCGGCCTATATGGGGTCGCAAAAAGCAGCTTCAAGGGTGATTGAACATCAATGTGCGGCGCACATAACTGTCCGCGATCAAAAACCGCCCCGGGCGAGCGAATCGGACTAAGGCGGGGCATTGCCAGCATTTTCAAAAACACTGTATAAATAACCAGACCTTTTGATTCTGGGAGTCGCCCGCATGCTGGTGCACCTGTCCATCCACAACTACGCCATCGTCGAACACCTCGACCTTGAACTCGCCCGCGGCATGAGCGTCATCACCGGCGAAACCGGGGCCGGCAAGTCGATCATGCTCGACGCCCTGGGCCTGACCCTGGGCGATCGCGCCGACAGCGGCGTGGTGCGCCCCGGCGCGGACAAGGCCGACATCCTCGCCACCTTCGACCTGGTGGACATCCCCGAGGCCCGCACCTGGCTGGCGGAGCGCGACCTGGACAGCGACGGCCCGTGCATCCTGCGCCGGGTGATCACCGCCGAGGGCCGCAGCCGAGGCTATATCAACGGCACGCCCTGCCCCCTCGGCGACCTCAAGGCGCTGGGCGAGCTGCTGATCGACATCCATAGCCAGCACGAGCACCAGTCGCTGCTGAAGACCGACACCCACCGCCGCCTGCTCGACGAATACGCCGGCGCCACCGACCTGGCCCGCCAGGTCCAGCTGGCCGCGCAGCGCTGGCGGCAGACCCACACCGAGCTGGAACGCCTGCGCAATTCCGGCGATGAACAGCGTGCCCGCCACCAGTTGCTCAGCTACCAGCTGGAGGAACTGGACAACCTCGGCCTCGGCGAGAACGAACTGGAACAACTGGAACAGGAACACAAGAACCTGACCAATGCCGAAGCCCTGTTCGGCATCTGCCGCCAGGTCATCGACCATTGCAGCGAAAGCGACTCGGGCAACGTGCTCAGCGCCCTGACCGTCAGTGTCAATCGCCTGACCGCCGTGCAGAATGCGCCGCGCGCACTGGGCGAGGCGGTCAACCTGATCGCCAGCGCACAGATCCAGGTGGAAGAGGCGGTCGGCGAACTCAACCGCTTCCTCGACAACTTCGATGCCGACCCGATGCGCCTGCAACAGCTCGAGGAGCGCCTCGACACCCTCTATACCCTGGCGCGCAAGCACCGCATCCACCCCGCCGGCCTGCTCGACCTGCAGCAGCGCCTGGGCGAGGAACTGGAAAGCCTGAACGCCAACGATGAGTCGATCGAGCGCCTGGAAGAAGAACTGAAAGCCTACGCCCGCCACTATCACGAGAAGGCCGGCGAACTCAGCAGCCTGCGCCAGCGCGCCTCGACCCAGCTGTCGGCCGCAGTGGAGCAGGAAATCCAGCGCCTGGGCATGCCGGGCGGGCGCTTCCGCATCGAGCTGCGGCCCGGCAATGGCGAAGACCTACACCCCCACGGACTGGAACAGGTGGAACTGCTGGTCAGCGCCAACCCGGGACAACCGCTCAAGGGGCTGGCGAAAGTCGCCTCGGGCGGCGAGCTGTCACGGATCAGCCTGGCGATCCAGGTGATCACCGCGCAGACCTCGCGGATTCCGACCCTGGTCTTCGACGAAGTGGACGTGGGCATCGGCGGCCCGACTGCGGAAATCGTCGGCCAGTTGCTGCGGCGCCTGGGCGAACGCGGTCAGGTACTGACCGTGACCCACCTGCCGCAGGTGGCGGCGCAAGGTCATCACCACCTGTTCGTACACAAGGTGCGCGACAGCGATGCCACCCACACCGCCGTCGCCAGCCTGGGCAAACGCGAGCGGGTCGAGGAAGTGGCGCGGATGCTGGGCGGCATCGACCTGACCAAGGAATCCCTGGCCCACGCGAAGAAGATGGTGGTCACCAGCAAGGGCTGATCACGGGAAAGCGGCAAGCTTTAAGCCTCAAGCGGCAAGAGAAAGCAGTTCGCGTTCTCGGCGCTCTTTTCTTATGACTTGCAGCTTGAAGCTTGCAGCCCAAACAAAGAAGGCGACCCCAAGGTCGCCTTCTTTGTTTCTACCGAAGTAGTTACTTCTTCTTGCGTACGTACAGCACCAGATTGTGGTCGACCAGCTCGTAACCGTGCTGGGCAACGATTTCCTTCTGGCGTTTCTCGATTTCAGGATCGAAGAACTCGATCACCTCACCGGAATCCACGTTGACCATATGGTCGTGGTGGCCGCCGTCGGCCAGCTCGAATACCGCGTGGCCGCCGTCGAAGTTGTGACGCACGACCAGGCCGGCAGCCTCGAACTGGGTCAGGACACGGTAGACCGTGGCCAGGCCGACATCTTCTCCAGCTTCCATCAATGCCTTGTAGACATCTTCAGCGCTCATGTGGCGCTGCTCGGTGGAGTCGAGCATCTGTAGGATCTTGACTCGAGGCAGGGTCACCTTGAGACCGGCTTTGCGCAGTTCGCTATTTTCAACCATGGTCAGCTTTCTCGCCGATGCTGCTTCGCAGCTTCTCTGAATACGGGTATGATCGGGGTTTACGTTGTCCAGCCAAGATAGTGGAAGTCGCCCACCGATGCAAAACACCAAGCTCTTGCTAACCAGCCTCACCCTCGTGGGACTGCTCGCACTCGCCGGTTGCTCGTTCCCCGGGGTTTACAAAATCGACATCCAGCAGGGCAATGTCGTAACGCAGGACATGATAGACCAATTGCGCCCTGGAATGACCCGTCGCCAAGTACGGTTTATCATGGGCAACCCGCTGATCCAGGATACCTTCCACACCAATCGCTGGGATTACCTGTACAGCCTGCAGCCTGGCGGCGGTGAGCGCCAACAGGAGCGCATCAGCATTTTCTTCAATGAAAATGACCAACTGGCCAGCCTGTCCGGCGACTTCATGCCTGGCGTGAGCCGTGACCAGGAAATCCTTGGTAACGAAAGCAGCACCACGGTCAGCCAGCCAGGCGAGCAACAGGCCCAGCCGGCGAAAGCAGAGAAGCCTGCACGCCCGGGCTCGCTGGAAGAGAAGATCCAGCGCGACGTCGATACCATCGAAGTCATGCCGGTCCCGGCTCCGCCGCCCCTGCAAACCGAGTAATCACGGCGCGCACAAAAAAGCCCGAACAGCAGTTCGGGCTTTTTTTTGAGCTTCAAGCTTCAAGCTGCAAGTCATAAGAAAAAGCCGTGGCGACGCGGACTGCTCTTGCTTGCCGCTTACAGCTTAAAGCTTGCGGCTTGTTCAACCGTAAAGCTGCTTGGCCCGCTGGCAGAACGCATCGACCAGGGTATTCGCCGCCTGGTTGAACAGCGGCCCCAGGGTCGCTTTGACCAACGCGCCGGAATATTCGAACGACAGGTCCAGGCTGATCTTGCAGGCCTTCTCGCCCAACGGCTTGAACACCCACAGGCCATGCAACTGACTGAACGGACCTTCTTCCAGGTTCATTTCGATGGACTGCCCCGGCACCAGCACATTACGCGTTACAAAATGCTGGCTGAGGCCGCCCTTGGCCACTTCGACCTTGGCGCGCATCGCCGTGTCACTGGACTCCAGCACAGTGGAGCCCGAGCACCAGGGCAGGAATTTCGGGTAGCTCGCAACGTCATTGACCAGATCGTAGAGTGCCTGAGCGGGATAAGGCAGCAGGGCCGACCGTTGAATATGGGTAGTCATCCAGGCGTCAGTTCCAAACGTGAACAAGAAGAATGCGCCGCATTGTCCGGGATTCACTCCGTCGCCTCAAGCTCGCCACTCCCCCGTAGCCGCCGACGCGGCGACTCCCTATAATGCCGCCCCTATGGCCAAACAAAAGAAACATCCGACAGGGACCATCGCGCAGAACAAGAAAGCGCGACACGATTACTTCATCGAACACAAATTCGAGGCCGGACTGGTCCTGTCCGGTTGGGAAGTAAAAAGCCTGCGTGCCGGCAAGGCGCACCTCGTGGACAGCTACGTGCTGCTCAAGGACGGTGAAGCCTGGCTGATGGGCAGCCACATCACCCCGCTGACGACCGCCAGTACCCACGTCATCGCCGACCCGACCCGTACCCGCAAGCTGCTGCTCAATCGCCGCGAGCTGGAGCGTCTGTACGTGGGCGTGCAGCAGAAGGGCTACACCTGCGTCGCGCTGTCCATGTACTGGAGCAAGCACCTGATCAAGTGCGAGATTGCTTTGGGCAAGGGCAAGAAGGAATACGACAAGCGCGATACCGAGCGCGAACGGGATTCCAATCGCGAGCTGCAGCGTGCGGTGCGCAACAAGGGGCGGGAAGACTAGTTCTTCGGCGCCTCTGGTGGCCTCATCGCTGGCAAGCCAGCTCCCACAGTGACCGCGTGCGCCGCCAAACCTGTGGGAGCTGGCTTGCCAGCGATAGGGCCCTCAGCAACAACACAAGATCAGCGACCCTTGCGCCGCTCCGCCCGCGCCACCCTCTGCACTTCCTGCCGCACCTCTTCCAGCACCTCCTGCACATACAGAATGTGCCGGCTCGACACTTCCCGCGCATCCTGCGCCCGCCCTTCGACGATCGCCAGGTACAGGTCCCGGTGCTGACTGATCAGCATGTCGCGGGTCTCAGTACGCTGCTTGTACATGCCACCAATGTTGGTCACCACGTTGCGCTTGAGCAGGTCGAACAAGCCACGAATGGTATGCAGCAACACCGCATTGTGGCTGGCCTCGGCAATCGCCAGGTGGAAGCGCGCATCGGCCGCGCCCTCCTCGGCCCGGGTCACTTCGTCATTGCGGGTGTAGCAATCCTGCAAGGCATCGAACGCCGCCTTGAGCCGCTCCCGATCCACATCGGTCGCGCGCATCGCCGCGTAGTAGGCGCATGACGCCTCCAGGGTATGACGAAACTCCAGCAGGTCGCGCTGGGCCTCGGGATTGCTTTCGAGCAGTTGCAGCAAAGGATCACTGAAAGTCGTGCCCAGCGACTCCGCCACATAGTTGCCGCCACCCTGGCGACTGACCAGCATGCCCTTGGCCACCAGCTTCTGGATCGCCTCGCGCAACGACGGACGCGAAACGCCGAACTGTTCAGCCAGCACCCGCTCGGCCGGCAAGCGTTCGCCAGCGGTCAGGGTGCCCTCAAGAATCATTCCCTCCAGCCGCTCGACGATATCGTCGGACAAACGGCGCTGGCGGACCTGGTCGAAAACCATCACATGCTCTCCACAATCCCGAGTCAGTTCGGGGCGCCTATTCTGGCCTATCCCGCCCCGCGCCACACCCATCAGTTGGCAACTTTCCTTACCACTCAGTCAGGCCTTTCGTCGGCCCTGCGACCAAAGTTTCACGCGGACAAATTGACACACCCACAGCGAGGCTTTTAACCTAGCGCCTCGCCATTGTAAATTGGTCTTACCAATTAACCAATGCCAGCGCCTTACCAAAAACAATTAGGGGCCATCCCACATGCAAACCTGGCAACAACTCTATAGTCCGCTTGGTAGTCTTGGCCTGTCCGCCCTGGCGGCGGTCATTCCAATCGTGTTCTTCTTCCTGGCGCTGGCCGTGTTCCGCATGAAGGGACACATCGCGGGCAGCATCACCCTGGGCCTGTCGATCCTGGTGGCGATCTTCGCTTTCCAGATGCCTGCCGACATGGCTTTCGCCGCCGCCGGTTACGGTTTTGCCTATGGTCTGTGGCCGATTGCCTGGATCATCGTCGCCGCGGTGTTCCTCTACAAACTGACGGTCAAGAGCGGCCAGTTCGAAGTGATCCGCAGCTCGGTGCTGTCGATTACCGATGACCAGCGCCTGCAGGTCCTGCTGATCGGCTTCTGCTTCGGTGCCTTCCTCGAAGGTGCGGCCGGCTTCGGTGCGCCGGTGGCCATCACCGCCGCGCTGCTCGTCGGCCTCGGCTTCAATCCGCTGTACGCCGCCGGCCTGTGCCTGATCGCCAACACCGCACCGGTGGCCTTCGGCGCCCTGGGCATCCCGATCATCGTGGCCGGCCAGGTCACCGGCATCGACGCCTTCCATATCGGCGCCATGACCGGTCGCCAACTGCCGCTGCTGTCGCTGTTCGTGCCGTTCTGGCTGGTGTTCATGATGGACGGCCTGAAAGGCGTAAAGGAGACCTGGCCTGCCGCCCTGGTCGCCGGCCTGAGCTTCGCCGTCACCCAGTACTTCACCTCGAACTTCATCGGCCCGGAACTGCCGGACATCACCTCGGCCCTGGCTTCGCTGATCGCCCTGACCCTGTTCCTCAAGGTCTGGCAGCCGAAGAAATCCTTCAGCACCGTGACCGCCGGTGTCGGCGCCGACGTGGTCAAGGGCGGCGCCCAGCCCACGCCTTACAGCCTCGGCGAGATCTTCAAGGCCTGGTCGCCGTTCCTGATCCTCACCGTGCTGGTCACCATCTGGACCCTGAAGCCGTTCAAGGCGGCCTTCGCCAGCGGCGGCGCGATGTACAACTTTGTCTTCAACTTCGCCATCCCGCACCTTGATCAACTGGTGATCAAGACCGCGCCGATCGTCGCCAACCCGACGCCGATCCCGGCAGTGTTCAAGCTCGACCCGATCTCCGCCACCGGCACCGCGATCTTCCTCTCCGCGCTGATCTCGATGATCGTCCTGAAGATCAACTTCAAAACTGGTCTGACCACTTTGAAGGAGACCTTCTACGAGCTGCGCTGGCCGATCCTGTCCATCGGCATGGTCCTGGCCTTCGCCTTCGTCACCAACTACTCGGGCATGTCTTCGACCATGGCCCTGGTCCTGGCCGGCACGGGCGCCGCGTTCCCGTTCTTCTCGCCGTTCCTTGGCTGGCTGGGCGTGTTCCTGACCGGTTCGGACACCTCGTCCAACGCCCTGTTCAGCTCGCTGCAAGCCACCACCGCGCACCAGATCGGGGTCAACGACACCCTGCTGGTCGCGGCCAACACCAGCGGCGGCGTGACCGGCAAGATGATCTCGCCACAGTCCATCGCCGTGGCCTGCGCCGCCACCGGCCTGGTCGGCAAGGAATCGGACCTGTTCCGCTTCACCCTCAAGCACAGCCTGTTCTTTGCCACCATCGTCGGCCTGATCACCCTGATCCAGGCCTACTGGTTGACCGGCATGCTGGTTCACTAAAGTGACAGGGGCCGGGCGCGCTTCCGACGCGCCCGGCAGTTGCCTTCTCACACACCTGGTTGCGAGATCCCATGATCATTTCTGCCTCCACCGACTACCGTGCCGCGGCCCAGCGCAAGCTGCCGCCGTTCCTGTTCCATTACGCCGACGGTGGCGCCTACGCCGAATACACCCTGCGCCATAACGTCGAGGACCTGGCGAGCATCGCCCTGCGTCAGCGCGTGCTGAAAAACATGTCGGAACTGAGCCTGCAGACCCGGCTCTTCGACGAAACCCTGAACATGCCCGTGGTCCTCGCCCCAGTCGGCCTGACCGGCATGTATGCCCGTCGTGGCGAAGTCCAGGCGGCACGTGCGGCGGCGTCGAAAGGCATTCCCTTCACCATGTCCACCGTCTCGGTGTGCCCGATCGAAGAAGTCGCCCCGGCGATCGACCGGCCGATGTGGTTCCAGCTCTATGTCCTGAAAGACCGCGGCTTCATGCGCAACGCGCTGGAGCGGGCCAAGGCTGCCGGCGTGAAAACCCTGGTGTTCACCGTCGACATGCCCGTCCCCGGCGCCCGCTACCGTGACGCCCACTCCGGCATGAGCGGGGCGAACGCACCGCTGCGGCGCGTCTGGCAGGCTATGACCCATCCGCAATGGGCCCTGGATGTCGGCCTGCTGGGCCGCCCGCATGACCTCGGCAACATTTCCAAATACCGTGGCAACCCCACCGGCCTGGCCGACTACATCGGCTGGCTCGGCGCCAACTTCGACCCGTCCATCTCCTGGAAAGACCTGGAGTGGATCCGCGAATTCTGGGACGGCCCGATGATCATCAAGGGCATCCTCGATGCCGATGACGCCCGCGACGCGGTGAAATTCGGCGCCGACGGCATCGTCGTATCCAACCACGGCGGGCGCCAGCTCGACGGCGTGCTGTCCAGCGCCCGCGCCCTGCCGGCCATCGCCGACGCGGTGAAGGGTGATATCAGGATCCTCGCCGACTCCGGCATCCGCAGCGGCCTCGACGTGGTGCGCATGATCGCCCTCGGCGCCGACACCGTGATGATCGGCCGCGCCTTCCTCTATGCACTGGCAACCCACGGCGAAGCCGGGGTGAAGAACCTGCTGGACTTGTTCGAGAAGGAAATGCGCGTGGCCATGGTGCTGACTGGCGCCAAGTCGATCAGCGAGATCACCCGCGACTCGCTGGTCCGCGAACTGGGCGCCTGACCGCGCGCCCGCACTTCCTACCGCCTGATTGACCGGGGCACGCGGCGCGCCAGACGCCGTGGCTCCGCGAGGAGTTTGCATGAGCCTGCCCGCCGCGTTCCTCCGCGATGCCGAGCGCCTGATTCCCGCCGACCGCCGTTTCGACGACCCGACCTCGACCCTGGCCTTCGGCACCGACGCCAGCTTCTACCGGCTGATTCCCAAGCTGGTGGTGCGGGTCGAATCCGAAGACGAAGTGGTCGGCCTGGTCCAGCTGGCCCAGCGCGACCGCGTGCCGGTGACCTTCCGCGCCGCCGGCACCAGCCTGTCCGGCCAGGCCATCAGCGACTCGGTGCTGATCGTCCTCGGCGATAACTGGAACGGCCGCGAAATCCGCGGCCAGGGTGAACAGATCCGCCTGCAGCCCGGGGTCATCGGCGCCCAGGCCAACGCCTGGCTGGCGCCGTTCGGGCGCAAGATCGGCCCCGATCCAGCCTCGATCAACGCCTGCAAGATCGGCGGCATCGTCGCCAACAACGCCAGCGGCATGTGCTGCGGTACCGCGCAGAACACCTATCACACCCTCGCCGGCCTGCGCCTGGTGCTGGCTGATGGCACCCGCCTGGACAGCGAGGACCCTGCGAGCGTCGCCGCCTTCGAAAACAGCCACGCCGACCTGCTCGAAGAGCTGGCCTTTCTCGGTCGCGAAACCCGCGCCAATACAGCGCTGGCTGATCGCATCCGGCACAAGTATCGACTGAAGAACACCACCGGCCTGTCGCTCAATGCCCTGGTGGACTACGACCAGCCGCTCGATATCCTGCAACACCTGCTGGTTGGCTCCGAAGGCACCCTCGGCTTTATCAGCGCCGTGACCTACGACACCGTACCCGACCACCCGCACAAGGCTTCGGCGCTGATCGTCTTCCCCACCGTGGAAAGCTGCTGTCGCGCGGTGACCGTGCTCAAGCAGCAGCCGGTGTCCGCCGTTGAACTGCTCGACCGTCGCAGCATGCGCTCGGTGCAGGACAAGCCGGGCATGCCGGCATGGGTGAAAGGCCTGTCGGAGAATGCCTGCGCCCTGCTTATCGAATCCCGCGCCGCCAGTCAGACGCTGCTGCATGAGCAGCTGGCGCAGATCATGGCCTCCATCGCCGATTTCCCGCTGGAGCAGAAGGTCGATTTCAGCGAAGACCCGGCGGTGTACAACCTGCTGTGGAAAATTCGCAAGGACACCTTCCCCGCCGTCGGTGCGGTGCGTCAGACCGGGACCACGGTGATCATCGAAGACGTCACCTTCCCCGTCGAACAACTGGCCGAAGGCGTCAACCGCCTGATCCAGCTGTTCGACAAGCACCGCTACGACGAAGCGATCATTTTCGGCCACGCACTGGAAGGCAACCTGCATTTCGTCTTCACCCAGGGCTTCAACAGCGCCACGGAAGTCGCGCGCTACCAGGCCTTCATGGAGGACGTGGCGCAACTGGTGGCCGTGGAGTTCGGTGGTTCGCTCAAGGCCGAGCACGGCACCGGGCGCAACATGGCGCCCTTCGTGGAGCTGGAATGGGGCCGCGATGCCTACGAGCTGATGTGGAAGCTCAAACGCCTGCTTGATCCCAACGGCATCCTCAACCCGGACGTGGTCCTCAGCGAAGACCCGGATATCCATCTGAAGAATCTGAAACCCTTGCCGGCCGCCGACGAGATCGTCGACAAGTGCATCGAATGCGGTTTCTGCGAGCCGGTCTGCCCGTCCAAGGGGCTGACCCTGAGCCCGCGCCAGCGCATCGTCATGTGGCGGGATATCCAGGCCAGGAAACGCGCCGGTGAAGACACCTCGGCACTGGAGCGCGATTACCAGTACCAGGGCATCGATACCTGTGCGGCCACTGGATTGTGCGCTCAGCGTTGCCCGGTTGGGATCAATACCGGCGAACTGGTGAAAAAGCTGCGTGGAAAAGCCGCACATCACGGCAAGACCGCGGACTGGCTGGCGGAGAATTTCCATACGGCTCTCAGTGGTGCCCGCCTGACCCTGCGTGTCGCCAACGGTGCCCGCCGCCTGCTGGGCGCCCCGCGTCTCGCCCGCATCAGTCATTCGTTGAGCAAGGCGAGCAAGGGCCGTCTGCCGCAGTGGACGCCAGCCATGCCGCAGCCACTGAAGTCACCGCAGGTCAGCATCACCAGCAATGATGCCCGGCCGCGGGTGGTCTATCTGGCCGCCTGTGTCTCGCGGGTCATGGGCCCGGCGGCCAGTGACAAGGAGCAGACCTCGCTGCTGGACAAGACCCGGGGGTTGCTGGAGAAAGCCGGCTATCAGGTGGTCTTCCCGGACAACCAGGACAGCCTCTGCTGTGGTCAGCCGTTCGCTTCCAAAGGCTATGCCGAGCAAGCCGAGCACAAGCGCCAGGAAATGCTCGGCGCCCTGCTCCACGCCAGCCGCGGCGGGCTCGATCCGATCTACTGCGACACCAGCCCGTGCACCCTGCGCCTGGTCCAGGACCTCGCCGAAACCCGCCTGGACATGTATGACCCGGTACGCTTCATCCGCACCCACTTGCTCGACAAGCTGGAGTTCACCCCGCAGGACGCGCCGGTGGCGGTGCATGTCACCTGCAGCACCCAGCACCTTGGCGAGAGCCAGGCGCTGATCGACCTGGCGCGGCTGTGCAGCAAACAGGTGGTGATTCCGGAGGGCATCCACTGCTGTGGTTTCGCCGGCGACAAGGGCTTCACCACCCCGGAACTCAACAGCCACTCGCTGCGCAGCCTGAAGGATGCGGTGCAGTACTGCGAGGAAGGGATTTCCACCAGTCGGACCTGTGAGATCGGTCTGTCGAGTCATTCAGGCATTGACTACCACGGGCTGGTCTATCTCGTGGACCGGGTCACCCGTCCGCGCGCCATCTGACGGGTGCTAGTAACCGGCTGGAGCAACAAGCCAGCCGGTCGTTACATTCCTGTGAACTCCTTCAAGGGCGGTGCAGTCCACCCCACAAGGCCCAATTCCCGAGGCCTTCAAAGCCAAGGAGATTCACATGAAGCGTACTGCGATTACCGGACTGTTCATGACCGCCGCGTTGCTTGCCTCCCCTGTGTTTGCGGCAGATGACCTGTGTACCGCCAACCTGCAGAAGATCGACGATCAGTTGGCCAGCCTCGGCGCCACGTCGGAAGACCTGGTCAAATCCGTCAAGGAACAGGCCGATGATGCGCGGGCCGCGAAGACTGCCGGCAACGACAAGGACTGCATCGCCCTCACCACCAAGGCCCTGCAGGACCTGCAGAACACCACCAAGGGTGGCGGCAGCGAGTGAGGCAGAGCGTCCGGGCGATGGCACACGTCGCCCGGATCGCGTATACTCCGCCTTACGCGCTTGAGAAAGCGTCAGCTTAGAGCAGTAAAAATGGGGCCGATTAGGATTCGACGCCGGTGATGAAACTCTAGGTGCATGCCGAGTTGGTAACAGAACTCGTAAATCCACTGTTGCAACTTTCTATAGTTGCCAATGACGAAACCTTCGAGGGTTACGCTCTCGCTGCGTAAGCAGCCGAGCCCGCCCTTCTGGTAGCTTCGGCTCCAGCAATCATCAGGGGATGCCTGTAAACCCGAAATGATTGTCATACAGAACAGGATCGCCGTGCAGTACGTTGTGGACGAAGCGGCTAAAACTTACACAACTCGTCCAAAGCACCCTGCCCGTCGGGCGGCTGCGGATTAACTCAATAGACACGGCTAAGCATGTAGTACCGACAGCGGAGTACTGGCGGACGGGGGTTCAAATCCCCCCGGTTCCACCAAACACGCAAGACAGAAAGGCCCTTTGGCGACATTCGCCAAAGGGCTTTTTTTGTTGCCTGGGTTTCATACCCTCTGCGAAGCCCTGCTCCCAAGTCTTGCTTCCCCTAGGCCCCGCGGCCCACCTAGACATCGTATAACTATCTAAATAATTAACTGAAACCGCATACGCCCGGCCTGAATTCACGCAAATTATGTTGTACGACGACACACAACATGCCATCCTTTCCTGGAAACATTTTGTCTCACTTCGCCATGCCAGCACCGAGACAAGCACCGCACCTCTAAAAATAACGCCAGGTGAACCATGAAAATAAAAGGCATCCGTTGGTGGATGGTCAGCCTTGTCACGGCTGGGCTCGTCGTCAACTACCTCGCTCGCAACACCCTGTCGGTGGCCGCACCGACCCTGATGACCGACCTCTCCATTTCCACCGCCGAATACGCCAAGATCGTCGCCGCCTGGCAGTTCTGCTATGCGCTGATGCAGCCGATCGCCGGCTGGCTGATCGACTTCATCGGCACCAAGCTCGGCTTCGCCGTGTTCGCCCTGGCCTGGTCTGCGGCCTGTGCCGGCGCGGCGCTAGCGAGCGGCTGGCAGAGCATGGCGTTCATGCGCGGACTGTTGGGGATGACCGAAGCCGCCGGCCTGCCCGCCGGGGTCAAGGCAACCACCGAGTGGTTCCCGGCCAAGGAACGGTCGGTGGCGATCGGCTGGTTCAATATCGGCTCGTCGTTCGGCGCCCTGCTCGCGCCGCCATTGGTGGTCTGGGCGATCCTGCACAGTGGCTGGCAACTGGCGTTCGTGCTGGTCGGCGTCGCGGGGATCATCTGGACCCTGCTGTGGATGCTGCTCTACAAGCACCCACGGGATCAGAAACGCCTGAGCGATGAAGAGCGCGACTACATCCTTTCCGGCCAGGAAGCCCACTTCAAGCAGGAGAAACGCGAGAAAGGCGCCTGGAAGAAGATCTTCAAGACCCGCAACTTCTACGCCATCGCCTCGGCGCGGATTCTCTCGGAGCCGGCCTGGCAGACCTTCAATGCCTGGATCCCGCTGTACCTGATGACCGAGCGCCATATGAACATCAAGGAAATCGCGATGTTCGCCTGGCTGCCGTTCCTCGCCGCGGATATCGGCTGCGTGCTCGGCGGCTACCTGAGCCCGTTCTTCCATCGCTACTTCAAAGTGTCGCTGTTCACCTCGCGCAAGATGGTCCTGGTGTTCGGCGCCAGCTGCATGATCGGCCCGGCCTGCATCGGCCTGGTGGAAAGCCCCTACACCGCGATCCTGCTGCTGTGCATCGGCGGCTTCGCCCACCAGACTCTGTCCGGCGCGCTGTACTCGATCACCTCGGACTCCTTCACCCGTGACCAGGTCGCGACCGCTACCGGCATGGGCGGGATGTGCGGGTATCTCGGGGCGACGGTGTTCACCCTGGCCTTCGGTGTGCTGGTGACGCAGATCGGCTACAGCCCGCTGTTCGTGGTGCTGGCGGCGTTCGATGTGATTGCTGCGTTGCTGGTGTGGAAGGTGGCGAAGGAAGTGACTGCGGTGCCTGCTCCAAGTCCGATAGCTTCAACCGGGGGTAACCAGGCGATTGCCTGATCCCGCAAAAGACAAGGGCCGCACTTGCGGCCCTTTTTTATTGGGTGGACCTACTACCGCAATCGCTGGCAAGCCAGCTCCCACAGGATCCTCCGCCAGCCCTCGATTCCGGACACGACGCGGTCACTGTGGGAGCTGGCTTGCCAGCGATTGCTGTGGTCAATTCACTACAGCAGCCCGAGTCAAGCTGGCAGATACTGCAACCTGAACCCCAGACTCGCCTCCTCCCCCTGCTCCAGCAATCGCAACCCCGGCCGCCCCGGCAGATGGTGGGCATTGACCGGATGGCTCACCGGCTCGACACAGAAGAACGGCTTGTCCTGCGGGCAGAACAACAGGAAGTAATCCGCCCCCGTAGCCCGGCATTCCAGCCGATACCCCGGCTGCTCGATCACACACTCCCCAGCCCAGCCACTGAACGCATGATCCACCTGCCGCACCGGCAATCCGGCCAGCTCGGCGAAACGCCAGTCCTCGGGAATTTCCGCCTCGAACCAGGGCAAGCGTCCCTCCTCCCCCAGCCACACACTCTGCGCCGGTGCCAGCAACCGGGTCCCCGGATGCCGAGGAAAATACGGATGCAGCCCCAGCCCATACCAGTTGGCCTGTTCATCCAGATGGGTCACGTGCAGATCCAGGTTCAGACACCCTTCGTGCAGATGCACATCCAGGGTCGCCTGATAGGCAAACGGCCATTCGCTGTCGAGGGTCAGCCTGATCCGCCGCTCGCTGTGATGATCCACCTGCCAGGCCTGTTGCCAGGCGCTGCCGTGGATCGGATAGGGATCATGATCGGTATTCGGCGCCAGCACCTGCCAGCCATCGGGCCGCTCGAAACCGCCCTCGGCGATACGATTGGACCAGGGTAGCAACGGATAGCAACCCAAACGGCGCGGCGTACCGGCAGCCTTCGCTTCTTCATCGGCCGGGCGCAGCAGCGCTTCCCCGGTCGCCTTCACGTCCCAGTTGACCAGGCTCGCGCCCAGTTCGGGGGCAATGCTCAGGCGGGTCAGGCGGTCTTGCAGGTACAACTCGGTCAAGGCCATCGAGGGCTCCTGTGGATAAAGGGCTCAGCCGCTCTTGCGCCAGGTCAGCAGGACGATGCCGCTCACCACCACCGCGCCGCCGAGCAGTTGCAGGCCACCCAGGTGCTGGTCGAGCAAGGCCCAGCCGAGCAGCATGGTGGCGATCGGTTCGATATTCATCACCGGCGCGTTCTGCGCCATGTTCAGCCGCGGCACGCAGACGAACAGCAAGGTGAAGGCGATGCCGTAGAGCACCACCAGGCTCGCCAGCGCCAGCCAGCCGCCGCCCGTGCTCGGTGCCGACAACCCGCTGGGCATCACCCCGCTCATCCCGGCGAGCAACATGCTGGAAAAGACGATCAGCAAGGTCAGCAGGCTGCGTACCGGCCCACGCATGGCGGCCAGCTTGTTGTCGGTTATCCACAGCGCGCAGGCAAAGGCACAGGCCGCGCCGAACGCCAGGCTGACGCCGAGGGTCCAGTGCGGGTTGGCCTCGCCGCTGTCAGCCAGGCGCGCTGGCACATCCAGCGCCAGGACCAGACCACAGAGAATCAGGCCCATGAACAGCACGCTGCGCCCCGTCGGACGCGGCCCACCCAGGGCCCAGCCCAACAGCGCGAGCAACATCGGAAAGGTATTACCCACCAGCAAGGCCAGGGCCACGGGAATCCGCGCCACTGCCGAATACAAACACAGGCTCTGGGTCGCGATCAGCAAGCCCAGCAGCAGTTGCCAACGCAACGTCCCGGCCGGCAAGCCCAGCGGTTGACGCTGCCAAATCAGTAATCCGGCGAGCACCAGCAAGGTGATGCCGGATCGACAAAGAATCGCCAGCAACACCCCGGTCCCGTCATCGAAAGCGAAGCGCGCGGCGATATGGTTGCCGGCGAAGGAACAGGCCAGCAGCGCCAATAGCGCGATCGCCAGCTTGCGCGGAAACAGCGCAGGTGCAGCGGAAGAAACAGCCATGTGCGAAATCCATATGCGAAAAAAAAGGCGGGCCAGTACCGGCCCGCCCCAAATGACCGCTTACAGCACCACGCTGGGCAGCCAGAGAGAGATTGCAGGGATGTAGGTCACGGCCATCAGCACCATGAACAGCGCCAGGTAGAACGGCAGTAGCGCCTTGACCGTGGACTCGATCGAGACCTTGCCGATGGCCGAGCCGACGAACAGCACCGCACCTACCGGCGGTGTGATCAAGCCAATGCCGAGGTTGACCAGCATGATCATGCCGAAGTGCACCGGATCGACGCCGATGCCGTTGATCACCGGCAGCAGGATCGGTGTCAGGATCAGGATCAGCGGCGCCATGTCCATCACCGTGCCCAGCAGCAGCAACATGAAGTTGATGCACATCAGAATCACGTAGCGGTTATCCGACAGGGTCAGGAACGCCGTGGTGATCTTCGACGGGATCTGCATCAGGGTCATTACATAGCCGAAGCTCGCCGCGAAACCGATCAGGATCATCACGATGGAGATGGTCCGCACCGTGCGGTGCATCAGCTTGGGCAGGTCGCGCCACTTGTAGTCGCGGTAGATGAACATGGTCACGAAGAACGACCAGACCACCGCCACCGCCGCCGACTCCGTCGCGGTGAATACGCCGGAGAGAATGCCGCCGAGGATGATGACCATGGCCATCAGGCCCCAGAGTGCCTCGCCGGCGATCTTCAGCGCCTGGCGCAGCGGGATCACCTCGCCCTTGGGGTAGTTGCGCTTCTTCGCGAAGATCAGGCACAGACCCATCATCACCGCGCTGAGCAGCAGCCCGGGCATAACCCCGGCCATGAACAGCGAGGCAATCGATACCGTGCCGCCTGCCGCCAGCGAGTAGAGCACCGAGTTGTGGCTGGGCGGCGTCAGCAGCGCCTGCACCGAGCCACTGACGGTCACCGCCGTGGAGAACTCCCGCGGATAGCCCTTGCGTTCCATCTCGGGAATCAGCACCGAACCTACCGAAGCGGTGTCAGCTACCGACGAACCGGAGATGGCGCCGAAGAAGGTCGAGGCCATGATATTGACCAGCGACAGCCCGCCACGGACGAAGCCCACCAGTACCCCGGCGAACGCCACCAGCCTGCGTGACATGCCGCCCTCGGCCATGATCGCGCCGGCCAGGACGAAGAACGGAATTGCCAGCAGGGAGAATTTGTTAACCCCGCTGGCAACCTGGATCATCATCGCCTGCAGCGGGATGTCGATCCACCAGGCGCCGATCAGCGCCGCCAGGCCCAGGGCGTAGGCCACCGGCATGCCGATGAGGATGAGCAGGATGAAGCTGCCCAACAGAATGAAGGCATCCATTTATGCAGCTCCTTCGCTTTCTTCCACCAGGTCGAAGCGCACCGCGCGGCGGTGGCTCTGGTCACCCAGCATGAGTTTTTCCAGTACGAAGCTCAGGGTCAGCACGCCACCGAGCGGGATCGGCGCATAGGTCATGCCCACCCGAATGCTGGGCAGGGTCGCCAGGTACTGGTTCCAGGTGGTGATGCACAGCTTGACGCCGTACCAGGTCATGAACAGGCAGACGAGGATCATCAGCACCTGCACGAAGATGCCGACCAGGCGGCGCACCGCCGGGTCCAGGCGATCGGTGACCATGGCCACCGCCATGTGCGCGCCGGCGCGATAGCTGGCGGCGGCGCCGACGAAGGTGAACAGCACCATCAGCAGGATCGACACCGGCTCCGGCCAGCTGGAGCCGGTACCCAGCACGTAGCGGGCGAAGATGCCCCAAGGAATGATCAGCGACATGGTCAGGATCGACAGACCGGCGACCCAGATGCAGGCGCGGTACAGCACGTCGTTCAGGCGCAGGAAGAACGATTTCATAGGCATCACCAAAGCGGTCGTGCAGCAGCGGCTGCACGACCAGGGTCGATGTGGAAGGGGTTACTCGACGGCGTCGATACGCTTCATCAGATCGGCGTATTGCGCGCCGTATTTCTCGCGTACCGAAGCGGTGGCGTCGTAGAAGGGCTTCTTGTCGACGACGATGAACTCGACGCCGGCCGCCTTGAGCTTCTCTTCGCTGGCAGCGGACTTGGCATCCCACAGCGCGCGTTCTTCGAACTGCGCCTCACGGGCAACCTTCTTCACCAGCGCCTGCTGGTCCGGGGTCAGCTTGTTCCAGGTGGTCTTCGACATCACCACCGGCTCCGGCAGGATCAAGTGGCTGGTCTGGGTGAAGTACTTGGCGCTCTGGAAGTGGTTGTGCTCGAGCAGGGTCGGCGGGTTGTTTTCAGCACCGTCGATCACGCCGGTCTGCAGGGCGCTGAAGATCTCGCCGGTGTCCATGGCGATGCCGTTGCCGCCCATGGCGTTCATCATGTCGAGGAACAGCGGGTTGCCCTGCACGCGGATCTTCATGCCCTTGAGGTCTTCCAGCGAGCGCACCGGCTTCTTGGTGTAGAGGCTGCGGGTGCCGCCATCCATCCAGGCCAGGGCGACCAGGTTGAATTCGGAATTGGTGATCTTGTCGAGGATTTCCTGGCCGATCTCGCCATCGATGACCTTGCGCATATGGTCATGGTCGCGGAACACGAACGGCATGTTGAACACGTTCACGTCCGGCACTACCGGCCCGACGATACCCAGGCTAACCCGGGCCATCTGCACGGCGCCGATCTGCGCCTGTTCGATCACTTCCTTCTCGGAACCCAGTACGCCACCGGCGAACATCTTGAAGGTGATTTCGCCCTTGGTGGCTTCTTCGAGTTTCTTGCCCATGTTCTGCTCGGCGACCACGGTCGGGTACCCGGCCGGGTGCACGTCAGCGAACTTGATGTCCAGCGCGAAGGCGGACGCAGAGAAGGCGAAAGGAAGCGCGGCAAGAAGCAGCTTGCGTTTGAAGGTCATGGTGAAGCTCCGTGTTTTGTTGTTATCCGGTTTGGCTTGTATGACGGCAGGTTGTGCTGTGTAGCGATCAGTAGCGCGCGGCGGGCTCCTCCAGGCCTTTGGTGCCGGGGTTGAGGGCGAACACACCACCAGCCAGCGGCTGGTCGGCGAGGTCGACACCCGCCGGGCGGATCGAGGTGACGAACAGGGTGTCGAGGTTGGCGCCACCGAAGGCGCACATCGCCGGCTTTTTCACCGGCACTTGCAGCGAGCGGTCGAGGCGACCGTCCGGGGTGAAACGGTGGATCAGCCCGGCATCGTTGCCGCAGATCCAGTAGCAGCCGTCCTGGTCGATGGCGGCGCCATCGGGGCGGCCGGGATACGCGTGCATATCGACGAAGACCCGCTGGTTGTGCGGCGTGCCGGTGTCGATGTCGTAGTCGAAGACCCAGACGGTCTGCACGCTCGGGTGCGAGTCCGAGAGGTACATGCGCCTGCCGTCCGGGCTGAAGGCCAGGCCGTTGGGCACCAGCATGCTGTCGAGCTGGCGGTGCAGGCGGCCTTCGCCGTCGTGCCGGTACAGCGCGCCGACCGGAATGCCTTGCTGCATGTCCATCAGCATGGTGCCGGCCCAGAAGCGGCCCTGGCGGTCGCAGCGCCCGTCGTTGAAGCGCATGCCCTCGCGGGCATGCTCGACCGGGCTGAGCAGGCGACTGTCGAGGCGGCCATCAGCGGTGGCGGTCACCTGGAAGATGCCGCTCTCCATCCCGGCCACCCACCCATCGCCATTGCGGGCGATGCAGGCGAGCATTTCGTCGCCCTGCCAGACCTGGTGCGCGCCGTCCGCGGCGCTCCAGCGATGCAGTTGCCGCGCAGGGATATCGGCCCAGTACAGGGCCTGCTCGCCGGCGTGCCACACCGGGCTCTCACCGGTGCCGTTGCGGGCGTCGACGATCAGTTCGCAATTCATGGGCCGTGCCTCCTGGCGCGTGGGGTCAGTTGAACGGGCCGGCCGCGACAAAGGCGCCGCCCTGGTAGACCATCGAAGGGTCGTCGGCAGCCGGTGCCGGCTGAGCTTCGACCTGGGCGCGGAACACCTCGGAGGTGTCTTTCGGCTCATAGCCCAGATGCTCGGCGTAGCGGTTGTCCCACCACAGGGTGCGGTTGTCGGAGGCGCCGTAGACGATGGTGTGGCCGACGTCCGGCGTGGTCAGGCCGCGCTGGATCAACTGGGTCAGGTCGTCGTAGCTCAGCCAGGTGCAGAGCATGCGCGGGTTCTGTGGCTGGTCGAAGGACGAGCCGATGCGGATGCTGACGGTCTCGATGCCGTAGCGGTCGAAGTAGAAACTGGCGACGTCTTCGCCGTAGCACTTGGACAGGCCGTAGTAGCTGTCCGGACGACGCGGGGAACGGGCGTCGATGCGCTCGTCCTGGCGGTAGAAACCGATGGTGTGGTTGGAGCTGGCGAAGATCACCCGCTTCACCCCGTGCTTGCGCGCCGCCTCGTAGATGTGGAACACGCCGCAGATATTCGGGCCGAGGATGTCTTCGAAGGAATGCTCGGTGGACACGCCGCCGAAATGGATGATGGCGTCGACGCCTTCGACCAGGGCATGCACGGCGGCCTTGTCGGCGAGGTCGCAGGTCACCACCTCTTCATGGGAGCCCGCGGCAGGTGCCATGGGGCTGATATCGGACAGGCGCAGTACCTCGGTGAAGCCTTGCAGGCGTTCGCGGAGGATCTTGCCCAGGCCGCCTGCGGCTCCGGTGAGCAGCAGGCGATTGAAGGGAGTGGTGGTCATGGCCGGCCCCGAATTGTCGTGAATTGTTGTAGGTTGTCGTATGACTTTTGTCGATTATCGACAGCGATTCCGCTGCCTGTCAACGCCTGGTTGCGGGGGTCACCCTGTGCCCCCCCCCGGGTCGATCACAGCAGCGACAGCGGATAGTTGAAGATCAGGCGGTTCTCGTCGAACTCGTTGTTGCTGTAGTCGCGGCGGATGCTCGAGTTGCGCCAGCGGATGCTGAGGTTCTTGAAGGTCCCGCTCTGGATCACGTAGGCCAGTTCCGATTCGCGGACCCATTCCTTACCGTCGGTGATGTTGCCGGTATGCACATCCTGGCCGCTGATGTAGCGGTTCATCAGGGTCAGGCCGGGCACGCCGACACCGGCGAAGTTGAAGTCATGGCGAACCTGCCAGGAGCGTTCTTCCGAGTTGTCGAAGCTGGAGTTGTAGCTGTCGTTGGCCAGGGTGCCGCCGCTGGTGCCGTTGACCCGCATCCAGGTGTTGCCGTCGACGCGCTGCAGGCCGAGCCAGAAGGTGTTGCTGCCGTACTTGGCGGAGAACATCCCGGAGTAGGTCTTGTTGTCCAGCTTGCCGGCGCGGGCGGCGCCGTCGTCGTCGCCGTGGAAGTAGCCGAGGTTGGCGCCGAGGGTCCAGTCGCCCAGCGGCTGCATGTGGCTGACCTGCAGGTACTGTTGCTCGTAGACGTCTTTCAGCACGGCGTTCCACAGGCCGAACAGGGTGCGGTCCTGGTTGAACTTGTACTCACCGCCGACGAAGTTGAAGCGGTCCGACACCCCGCTGCCGTAGCTCATGTCTTCCATGCTCGCGTCGTTGCGCGGGCTGTTGCCGCGGAACTGGCCGCCGTAGAGGGTCAGACCGGCGATCTCGTTGGAGGTCACCTGGCCGCCGCGGAAGGTTTGCGGCAGAGAGCGGCCGTCGTCGGAGCGGAGGATCGGCAATACCGGCATCCACTCGCCGACCTTCAGTTCGGTCTTGGAAATCCGCATCTTCCCGGCCACTGCCAGGCGCCCGTAATCGTCGGCCGGGCGACCGTCGTCATGCCGCGGCAACAGCGCCGTGCCGTAGGTGCCGCCACCGCCATCGAGCTTCACCGACCACAGCCCCAACACATCCGCGCCAAAACCAACGGTGCCCTCGGTGAAGCCGGAGCGGGCATCGAGAATGAAGCTCTGGGTCCACTCCTCGGCCTTGCTCTGCGGGTTGCTCGGGTTGGTGAAGTTGCGGTTGATGTAGAAGTTGCGCAGGCCGAGGGTGGCCTTGGAATCATCGATAAAGCCGGCGGCGCTGCTGGTCATCGGCAGGCTGGCGAGCAGGCCGGTGCCGAGCAGGGTGAAAGGAAGGGTGTGGCGGATTTTCATTATTGTTGTGCTCCCTGAGGGTGTGGCAGTCCGTCCACGGGGCGCGCGTCGGCGACCTGCGGTGTGGGCGGGTGGCTTGGGGTGGAACCTGGAATTCGCGGGGGTCAGATGCCCACGGCGATACACGGCGAGCCGAAGGGGCTGGCCGGGGAAATCGGGAGATGGGAGACGCGCGGGTAGAGCGAAGGTGATGTCGACATGGGCAGGTTCACTGTTTTTAGTTTTTGTTGTGTGTTGTCGTACAACATGTCGAATTATTAGCAAGGGTGGGTGGGGGTGTCAACGGTTTGGGTGCGCTGGATTTATTCAGGCGTGTCGATATATGGGGGCTGTGTTTCAGTCGATGGCTCTAGTTCGGGGGTTCTTAAGATGGCCAAGACATACGATGACGAGCTGGGAATCCGTTGGTCAGCCTGCTTTGTCATGACCGGACAATCGCATTACCTTTCCACGACGCCTTCTATCTCGGGACAGAACATGAGCGACGCTGAAGCAGCTTTTCTCACCTTCCTTGCCAAGGACATTGCTGAAAATCCACACCGCCTGGTGGCTATAGATCAGGAGGTTGTGCGAAACATCGAGAAGTTGGTGGGCGATGTCGATATCGATCTGGACGCTGCGTTATCGATGGATGACGAGTAAAGCGTTTTACACCCGCCCCCTGTAGGAGCTGGCTTGCCTGCGATGGACTGCGCTAGCAGTCCCAAAGCCATCCAGCACGAACTGCTGTCAGGTGACATTCCAGATTCGGCGCCAGCCCTATCGCATTCATACAGAAACCCGGCGTGGCAGGTTTTGGGACCGCTGCGCGGTCCATCGCAGGCAAGCCAGCTCCTACAGGGACCTGCGGTGATTTGGAGTCAGGAATCCTGCTCACCAACCCGGTACTCGAACCAGATCCGGTGCGTACCATCGCTTTCGACGCTGATCCCGCCCGTTCCCGCGATTCCCGCCAGTTCCCCTGTCCCACTGCCTTCAACAATGCTGAAGAACTCGTTCGCCCGGTCACTGCCGCTGGTGGAGGCTGAGTGCAGGAAGTTGAAGGTGCCGGTCTTGCCGTTGACGCTGCCTTCAAAGCTTTCCATGGCGACATAGCTGCCCTTGCCCAGGGCACGGTCGAAGGCAGCGGTAAACAGGGTGGAGGAGTGACCCTGGATCTCGCCGCTGTAGTGTTTCTCCATGGTGATCACGGAGACCGGAAGAGCCGTGGCGATGGCAGGAACCGGAGTCAGTTCGGCGGGTTTGAAATCCTTGGCGGAAAAGGTAGCGCTGGCCTTCACTGGCAGTCGTCCATTGGTGTTTGCGGATGCACTGTGTAACACGGACAGGGCGGCCGACACGAACCTTGTGGGAGCTGGCTTGCCAGCGATTTGGCCCGGCGGGACAACATCATTGCCTGAGCCGGCCTCATCGCTGGCAAGCCAGCTCCCACAGGGTTTTAGCGGCGCCCTTGGGTCAACCTGATGCCTGCCACTGCGCGACCCCCTTTAACATCGATTCGACCAACGCCTGCGAAGCTTCCAGGCTGTGCTGGGTTGCCCAGAGCATCCCGGCCAGGTAGTTGTCCTTGACCGTGTCACAGGCCTGGAGATTGGTTTCGAAGGCGGTGCGCAAGAACACGGTGAGGTGAACCAAGGCCTCTTCAACATCGACTCCGGCGCAGACGGCGAACAACGGGGGATGGTGACCGTCGCACGAGGCAAACGGGGTGTGGACGGTAATAGGGCGGGACGGTGATGCAGGTGGATCGGGGACGATCTTCTTCATGACATTCCACCTTGCGGATGAGGCTGTCACGGGATCGCTGTCAAACGAACGGGTGGCAGCTGTACGCGGGTTGACAGACCGAGGCAAGGTATCCCGGCGCGCACGAAGGCGCCCCACGTACAGCCACCATGACACAACAACCACGGCGCACGCGCTGTGGCAGGTGGATCCAGCACTGAATGGAACCTTACACACGGCCTGTCAAACCGGTCGCTGGAATCAGCGACGGAGGCAAGACTAGGCAGCGCTTCCCCAGTACGCAATGGCTGAAAAGCCGCGGAAGTATGCTTGGGAATTTGCCTACATAAAAGTCGGAGATAGCCGAAGTTTCGTAGCTTTATATGGCAAGACACGGACCCTGTGGGAGCTGGCTTGCCAGCGATAGCGTCAGACCAGACACCATCTTCGTCAGTGCCGGCCAAATCGCTGGCAAGCCAGCTCCCACAGGGATATGCGGTGCGCCATCATCAGGCTGTAACCACCCTCTCCTATCCTGCTTTTCCCCAGAATCCCCTCGAAGACCAACAATGAATCTGGACCCAGCCAGCCCCCGCCAGTCCTTCATGATCCGCTCCGACAACATGAGCACCGACGATTTCGGCGCGCTGTTCACGCGTATGTTCGGCAATCTCTACGCCGGCATGCCGCGCCCTGATCGCCAGGTGGCCATCGCCGGCGTCTACGGTCGCTACGACGGTGTGAGCTTTCGCAACCTGAGCTTTCGCGGCGACCTGCTGACCAGCCTGCCCGACGCCGAGGACGAGATCACCTTCGTCTTCCCCACCGCCGGACGCATCGTCTTCAGCCATTCCAGCGAGATCATCGGCACTCCACAGATCGGCCTCGCCGTGGAAAAGACCTCGGTGAAATCGGTGAGCTTCATCGACGGCCACTCCCAATACGGCATGTCGATCCGCCGCTCGGTATTCGCCCGCCGCCTCTCTCTCCTGCTGGGCAAACCGATCCTCCAGCCGATCCGCTTCCGTCCCATGGTGGACCTGGCCTCGAACGCCTTCCAGGGCATCAAGGCCATCGTTGGCATGGCCACCGGCAACGAATTCGACCAGTTGATGACCGCCAGCTCGCTGATGCCCAGCCGCCTGCAGGAAATGCTGGTGGATTCGGTACTGGAAATTTGGCCGCACAACTACAGCGAAGCGCTGAAGTGCCCACAGAAGCTGATCGCGCCGCGCCATGTGAAACAGGCCATGGACTACATCCAGGCCCACCCCGACGCCCTGGTCAGCGGCAGCGAACTGGCCGAGCTGAGCAATATCAGTCTGCGTGCCCTGCAGGACGGCTTCCGCCGCTTCGTGGGAACCTCGATCGTGTCCTATCAGCGCCAGGTGCGTTTGCAACGGGCGTATGAGGCGCTGAAGCAGGACGCTTCCCGCTCCGTCAGCGAAATCTCCCTGGCCCTGGGTTTCAGCAATGTCGGCCGCTTCTGCCAGTACTTCCAGAGCGCCTACGGGATCAGCCCGGCGGATCTGCGCAACGGATCTTGAGCTACAAGCCGCAAGCTTCAAGCGGCAAGAAAGAGCAGTCCGCGTCGCCGCTGCTCTCTCTTGCCGCTTGCAACTTGCAGCTTAGAGCTCGTCAAAACTGATAGCTGGCCTTCAGGCTCCCGCTGACGCCATGACTGCCGCCACCCGCGATCACCCCAAGGTCAGCCCCCACGCTGAAGTCCCCCTGGCTCGCCGTCAGGTTGAAGCCACCACTGAACTGGTCACGGCTGTCGAACGCTGCACGCTGCTCGACATCCAGCCCCAGCAGATGGCCCTGGCTATCGACGTCGTGATTGCCCAGCGCATGCTCGTAGCCCGCTTCGAGGCCCGGCGTCAGTTGCCAGCCAGCGCCGAGCTCATGCGGCGCGAAGGAGGCCTTCACATTGGCAAAGGCACTGCGCCGGGTTTCCTTCAGGCCATCCACCTGCAAAGCCAGCTCGCTGCCCTTCTCCTGGAAGCCATCGAGGTCCACCCGGCTGACCCGCACACCCAGGCTCGGCTCGACCGTGACACCCGACATTGGCATCCGGTAGCCCAACGCCAGGCTCGCGCCCGCCAGGGTGCCCTCGGTATCGCCCTTGGCCGCGCCGAGACCACCACCCAGTTCGCGCTTGCTGTCGTAGTCCAGCCAACCGCCACTCAGCCCGGCTTCAAGGAAGAGGCCACGGTCCAGCGTGTCGAAAGCGAAGCGCGCACCGGTCTTGATGAAGGTCAGGTCCGTATCCACATCACCACCCGCCGCCCCGACGCTGCCACGGCTGTAGCCGAAGCCGGCATGGGCACTGAGCTGCTCGGAGAAGCGCTGAGTGAGGCCGACCATCATGCCCTGGGTGTGTTCGTTACTGCTCGCGGCACGGGAGGAACCATCGGTGCCCTGGTACCCGGCCAGCGCCGTGGTCCACAGCCGGTACTGGCCGATCTTCAGGTCGGTGCCGCTGGCATAGGGCGCGGCCGCCTTGTCCAGCAGCGCGCCCTGGCGCAGCAGGTAACTCGCCGCGTCGGCATGCACCTGCCCGCCCACGGTCGCTTCGACGCCGCCGAGGCTGCCCGCATCGATGGCCGACTGCAGGTAGTAGTTGTAGGCCGTGTAGTCCCCGGACAGGCTGCTGTTCTGCAACTGCGACAGCAGTTGCGCCCCCGCCGCCGCGTTGCCCAGCAGGTCGGCAGCCCCCGGCAGGCTGTTGTAGAAGACCATCTTCCCGCGCAGTACGTAGATGGTTTCCTGGGACAGTCCCAGACCTTCCTTCAGGTAGTTGTCCATGCTGCCGTACTCGGCGGTCACCTCGTCGAGGCCGGCTTGCAGGTAGCTGGCCTGCACACCCAGCAACGGCGCGTAGATCGCCGCCATGCTCGCCGGCATCATCGCCAGGGTCGCAGCGACGCGGGCGGCGGTGTAGTCGTTGGTGGCCAGGTAGTTTTCCATGATGGTGGCGCTGTCCACTCCGGCGATGCTCAGCAGCACGGCGGCGGTCCAGCCGGTGCGGTCCTTGCCGGCGGTGCAGTGGAACAACGCAGCGCCATCCGCCGCAGCCAGCTCGTTGAACAGCACGGCGAACTGGCCGCGCATGCCGCTATCGCTGACGAAGGCGCGGTTGGTTTCCTCCATCATCGCTACGGCCTGGGCTGCGCTGGTGAAGGAAATGTTGGTGACGTTGGAACCGGAGGTGGTGCTGCCGATGATGTCGATGTTCTGGTAGACCGCGCCAGTCGGCAGGGTGTCCGGGGTCGAGGCGATTTCGCTCGGGGTGCGCAGGTCGTAGACGTTGGAGATGCCCAGGGTGTTGAGGGTGGCCAGGTCCGACGCGGTCGGGGTCAGGGCGTTGGAGCGATAGAACACACCCGAGCGCATAGTCCCGTCATTGGCCGTGGTGTAGGCCGTGTCGGTCCCGGCGATATCACGGAAGTTGTCCATGCCGGTCAGGCGCGGGGTGTCGAGCTCGTAGGTCTCGGCGGCATGGGCGGCGATGGACAGGCTGAGGGCAGACAGGGAAAACAGGACACGGAGCAGCACGGCGTAGCCTCTTTGAGCGAAGTGAGGCGGCTACTATCGTCAGGGCTATGTGACTGAATATTACAAAAAGCCGGCCTGGGAAAATGCCGGCGCAATCTGTCCGTGTGCTGCGTTTTCTGTCCGTATGGCCTAGCTGAACCGGGAGATCAGCCAGTCCTTCAGACGCAGGAAGTCCGGGTCGTCGGCAAGTTCTTCGCGGAAGATCAGGCAATGCCGGTTTTGCGCCAGGACCAGCTCATCGCTGACCGGCCGCACCAGGCGCCCTTCCTCGATCAGGTCGCGGACCAGATGATCCCAGCCCAGCGCCAGCCCCTGCCCGTCCAGGGCCATCTGCATCAGCAGGACGAAATCATTGCTGCTGAAACGCTTTGTCGCGTCGACCAGCGGCACCTGTTGTCCATGGGAATGCAACGCGAACCACACGTCCCAGTCGACCTGCTCCGACAGCTGCGCGCGGCCATAGGGATTGACGTCCAGCAGCACGCCGCGACGAATGCCTTCCAGGGTGTTCGACTCGGGATGGGCCTGCAGATAGCCCGGCGAACACACCGGGTAGACGACTTCGTGGAACAGCGGCATCTGCAGATAGCCGGGCCGCGAATCGAAGATCCGGGTGATGAAGATATCCGGCTCGATCCCCGGCTCGATTGTCAGGAAATGCTGGGTGGTGACCACGTTCAGGTCGATAGCGGGGTTGGCGCCGAAGAAGTCCTGCAGACGCCGCGCCAGCCACAACCCGGAAAAGGCCGGCGAGCAGCACAGGGTCAGGCTGCGCTTGTCGTTCTTGTCGCGGCGGATCCGCTCGGTGGCCTGGAAGATGTTGAGCAAGGACAACTGCGCCGCATCGAACAGCGTCGCGCCCGCTGCCGTGAGGGAAACCTCGCGCCCGGTGCGGTTGAACAGTTCGGTGCCGAGGTACAGCTCCAGGTCGCGGATCTGCCGGCTGATCGCCGCCTGGGTCACGCACAGCGACTCGGCAGCCCGGGTGAAATTGCGGTACTTGGCGGCCGCAACGAACGAGCGCACGGCCTTGAACGACGGCATGGCGATCAGCGATTGATCTGGCGGAGCGTTTTTAGCCATAACAAAAACTGCCTGCTTTCCCGGAAAAAAAGTCGATTCAGGACGACAACGCCCAAGCCCTACACTCTATCCCACGATGCGGACGGATGCGTCTGTCATACAAAACCTATAACGAGGAGGCGACATGCCTTATCCCTCCGGCCGTGCCGCCTTCGGCGCCGGCGTCCGTGCCTTGCTGCCCCTCACCCCTGGTGTCATCCCCTTCGGCCTGGTCACCGGGGTCATGGCGATCAAGATGGGCATGAGCCCGACCATGGCCATTGGCATGACCCTGCTGTTCTATTCCGGCTCGGCGCAGATGGTTGCCCTGCAACTGATCCACAGCGGCGTACTGCCGGTGGCGATCGTCGCCACGGCGCTGATCATCAACCTGCGCTTCATCATGTACAGCGCTTCGCTGGCCCCGCATCTGCACCAACTGCCGCGTCGCTGGACCTGGCCGCTGTCGTACATGCTTTCCGACCAGTCCTACGCGCTTTGCGCTTTGCGGCTGTCGTCCGGCGAGCTGGGGCGCTATGGCTATCACTACTACGCCGGCACGGCGGTGGCCATGTGGCTGGCGTGGAACCTGTCGGTGGTCGCTGGCGTATTCGTCGGTGGGAGCATTCCGGAAAGCTGGTCGCTGGGCTTTACCATTCCGCTGTCGTTCCTGGCCTTGCTGGTGCCGGGGATCCGCAGCATCCCGGCGCTGGTCGCGGCCATCGTCGGTGGCGGGATTGCCGTGGCGGCGGTGGACCTGCCCTATAACCTCGGGCTGGTGACGGCGTCGATCGGCGGGGTGATTGCCGGGGTGACGGCGGAAAGCCTGCGCAGGAAATCGTCGGAAGCTGACTATCAGCCGGAAGGAGAACGCCAATGAGCGATCTGGCCTTGTGGGGACTGTTCCTGGTGGTGGGAATGGGGACCTTTGCCTTGCGCCTGTCCTTCGTCGAGCTGTATGGCAACCTGCGGGTGCCGCCGCTGGTGAGCCGGGCCCTGGCCTACGTGCCGGCCAGCGTACTGGCGGCGCTGGTGCTGCCGGCGGTGGTGTATCCGGAAGGGCATGGGGATTTCGTGCTGGGCAATCCGCAGATCCCGGCGGCGGTGCTGGCGGCGCTGGTGGCCTGGAAAACCCGCAATACCGTACTGACCCTGGCTGTCGGGATGGGGGCTTTGTGGGGACTGAAAATGCTCATGCACTGAAGGGCCTCATCGCTGGCAAGCCAGCTCCCACAGGTACAGCGGTGCTCTCGAGAACGCTGGTGAACCTGTGGGAGCTGGCTTGCCAGCGATAGGGCCCTCAGCGGCCCCGCACCAGTT
>NZ_MKZO01000023.1 GCF_001941965.1 Pseudomonas putida
GCTATCAGGCTTGGGGCCGGGGGTTGGGGTACTTCGGTTGGGGGTCGAAAGTAGGAGTGTCAGGGAGAATTTGGGGCTGCTTCGCAGCCCTTCGCGGGCAAGCCACGCTCCTACAAGAGCGACGCGATCGTCTGTAGGAGCGTGGCTTGCCCGCGAAGGACCGCAAAGCGGTCCCAACGGATCTCAATAGAAATACGCCAACCTGAACTGCAACGAATTATCGATCTTCACCCCCTCCCGCACCGAGGTGTCGTGCATCACCTGCCCCATCACCTGCAGTTGCTTGCTGACCATGGTCGCCACCGTGAACCCGACGGTGCCATTGTCTCGACTGGTGGCCAGGGTCACCCCGTCCAGCGTCTCGCGCCCGCCCCAGTTATGCCGGTAGGTCACCGCCGCATAGGTGTCCTGGGTGAAGTTGTAGCGCAGGTGGTTGTGCAACTGCAGCAGCGTGTCCTTCTTTGCATCGGTCGAACGCTGGTCCTGGTAGAACTCGGCCTCGGCAATCACATCCCAGGTGATCCTGTCCGTCAGGCCCTTGATGTAGCCGACCTGGAAATCCACGGCCCAGCGGTTGTTGCTGAGGGCAAAGCCTTCGTTCTTGTCGCTGCCGGTCGGCGCAGTGAAGAACACCGACCAGCCGAGGTGCTCGTTGCGTTCCAGGTCGCCGATGGTCCACAGCGTGCCGCCGAAGGTGATATCGCCCAGGCCGGAATTCTTCGTGTGGGTCGCGCCGATATCCTGCTGGCCGAAGGGAATGACGATCTGCGGATCCCAGGTGTAGCCGGTGCCGAAGAAGTCGGTGAAGTGGATCAGACGCAGCACACCCACGGTCATGTCCAGGTCGAGGTCGTCGGCGACCTTCTTGCCGCCGGAGTAGACCTTGTCGCCCCGCGGATTCTGCTGGTACAGCACCACCACGTCGGTGCCCTTGGGCAGCGCGGTGTAGTCGCCGGGATCGGGTTTGACGTCTGCCAGGACCGTCAAGGAAGTGCCGAACAGTGCGAGGCCGGCCGTGAGGGCCGAGGCGTTGAAGGTCTTCATGGTGAACTCTCGTTGTTGTTTTTGTTGGCGTGCAGAGCCCCGGACGACCCCGTTTCCGGGGTCGCCTGGTTAATGAACCGGACTCAGTTGGCGGCGTTGGCCTTCAGATCGGCCTGAAGGTCATGGGTGCGCTTGACCAGGTACTGACGGATCAGCTCCATGTCCTGCGGCTTGAGGATGTCGGAGAAATTCGGCATGCCGCGGTAGATCAGGGCGCCGCTGACGAAGGCCGGGAAGGCTTCGTGCTTCTCTTTCGTCAGGTAGCGCAGGTCCGGAACGACCCCGCCCGCCACCGCGTTAAGGCCATGGCAACCTGCACACAGGCCGTTGAACATATTGCGCGCCTGCACCAGTTGCTCCGGGGTAGCCGTGAGCTTCAGCTCGGCATTGGGGAATACCGGGGCCGCTTTCGGCGGCGGCAGTTCACCCTTGGCCCCCAGCTTGAAGGCGATGATCCGCGACTCGGACTGGACCTTGGCCTTGTTGGTCAGCGAGCCGGTCAGCAACGGCAGGATCCCGCCCCAGCCGACGGAGAAGGCCACGTACTGGTCCTTGCCCACGGTGTAGGTGATCGGTCCGGCCATGACCCCGGAGTTGGCCCGGTGCTCCCAGAGTTTCTCGCCCTTGTCGGCGCTGTAGGCCACCACCCGCCCGTCCGCCGTGCCCTGGAACACCAGGTTGCCAGCAGTGCTCAGGGTGCCGCCGTTGCCGGCGCTGGCGTATTCCTGCTTCCAGGCCGGGGCCTGCCTGACCGGGTCCCAGGCGATCAGTTCGCCGGTCCACGCATCGCGGATCTGCTTGAAGGTCTTCGGGTCTTCCGGCAGATCCGGTACGTCGAGGCCGAAATTGAGCACCGATTTGTTCGGGAAGAACATCGGCTCTTTCGCCGCCTTCAGCTCGGCCAGGGTGTGCTGGGCCGGGATGTAGACGTAGCCGGTTTTCGGGCTGTAGGACATCGGGTGCCAGTTATGCCCACCGAGGAAGCTCGGCTGTACGACCTTGGGCTCATTGGAGTAGTCCGCCGCACCGGTCAGCACCGGGCGGCCGGTCTTCAGGTCGATCTCGCTGGCCCAGTTCACTGGCACGTAGTTCTTCGCCGACAGCAGCTTGCCGTTGGTGCGGTCGAGCACGTAGAAGAAGCCGTTCTTCGGCGCCTGCATCAGGACCTTGCGCACCTGCCCGTCGACCTTGATGTCGGCGAGGATGATGTGCTGGGTCGCGGTGTAGTCCCAACGGTCCTGCGGGGTGACCTGGTAATGCCAGACGTATTCACCGGTGTCCGGACGCAGGGCGAGGATCGACGAGACGAACAGGTTGTCGCCCTTGCCCTGGCTGCGGAACTGGTAGTTCCACGGCGAGCCGTTGCCGGTGCCGATGTACAGCAGGTCCAGGTCCGGGTCGTAGGCCATGGAGTCCCAGGCCGTACCGCCACCGCCCCATTTCACCCAGCCGTCGCCGGTCCAGGTCTTCATGGCCATGGCCATGGCGGGGTTTTCCGGTGGCCGCTTGGGGTCGCCCGGCACGGTGTAGAAACGCCAGGCTTGCTTGCCGGTCTCGGCATCGTAGGCAGTGACGTAGCCACGCACGCCGAACTCGGCGCCACCGTTGCCGATCAGTACCTTGCCCTTGACGATGCGCGGCGCACCGGTGATGGAGTAGCTCTTGCTGCGATCGATGATGGTGTCCACCGACCAGGCTTCCTTGCCGGTCGCCGCGTCGAGAGCGATCAGGCGGCCGTCGAAGCTGCCGACATAGACCTTGCCATTCCACACCGCGACACCGCGGTTGACCGGGCCGCAGCAGCCCTGGCTGAGGTTCTCCGGCGGCACATGGGGGTCGTATTTCCAGAGCATCTCGCCGGTCGCCGCATTCATCGCATAGACAATGCTGAACGCGCCTGTGGTGTACATCACCCCATCGACCACGATAGGCGTGGCTTCGGTACCGCTGTCGATGTCCAGGCGGGTGGTCCAGGCCATGCCGAGCTGGCCGACGTTCTTGTCGTTCACGGCATCCAGCGGGCTGTAGCGCTGTTCGTCGTAGGTACGACCGTGGCTCATCCAGTTGCCGGGATCGAGGTTGGCGTTGGTCAGGCGCTTCGCATCGACCTGCGCGGGCGCGGGAAGCGGGCTGTCGGCCGCCACGGCATGCAGGGTCGACAGCAGCAAGGGCAGACCCGCCAGGAGAAAGAGGGTTTTCATGTGTTTCGGACTCCAGCGACACATTTATTGTTGTTATGCGCCCGCGGGACAGGCTGCCCCCGCAGGTCACGCAATAGCAGGCGTTGCGCTACGTAGAGGTATTAGAGGTTTTGCCGCGGGGCGGTGCTTGACTGACACCGCCAATGCAGTTGGCATTTCCTGCCAATGCTCAGACCTGGAAGGCGTGGGCCCGGTAGTCGCGGGGCGAGACTTCGAACTGCCGCTTGAACGCCCGGCTGAAGTGGGCGACATCGACGAAGCCCCACTTGAAGGCGATCTGGGTGATCGACTGGCTACGCAAAGTGTGGCAGCACAGGTCATGGGCCACTTTGGTGAGGCGGGTGCGCAGGATGTAGCGCGAGACACTCTCGCCGTGTTCTTCGAACAAGCGGTACAGACTGCGCACCGAGGTGTGCAACTGATCCGCCAGGTACGCAGGACCGAGGTCGATGTCCTGCAGGGATTCATCCACCAGGCGCAGCGCCGTGGCGAACAGGCTGTTGCTCTCCAGCAAATGCCCCTCGCCCTGCGTCTGCCCGGACATCGCCGGCAGCACCAGGGACACCAGGGCATTCTGGATCGCCTGGCCGTCATCACCGTTGGCCGCGCCATCGCCGAGCATGCCGATCGACTGCACCAGCGAACGCACCATGCGGCTCGAGACGTTGTTGCGCGACAGCTTGCCGAACAGGTTATCGCCCTTGAACTGGCGGGTGACGATATCCCGCGACAGGTGCACGGAGATATTTTCCACCAGGCCCAGGGGCTCGATCTCGAACAGCCGCGCCGAGTCCACCAGGGCGATGTCTTCCGGACCCAGTTCGACTTCCATGCCGGCCTGGCGAATGCGCTGGCGACCGCTGCGCTGGTAGATCAGGAAGCAATGGCTGTCGTCGCTGTCGACGCCTATCAGCTCGCGGCTGATCAGGCGGGCGTTGGTGCGGATGTGGGCGGTGTCGAGGGCGCCGATGGTCTGGCTGTGGATCTCGCCGATGAAATGACGGGTCAGGCTGGAAGGCAGCGTACTGAAATTACCGCAGATACTGCGCAGGGACTGACACCAGCGTTCGAAGCCGATCTGCTCGCTCGATGACAGGAACATGGCATCCTCCGATCTTGTTATTTAATTAACATATTATCTAATTTCGAAGAGATCAAGCCGCGTAGCGACACCACTTTAAACCATGAGAACCTCAAAAAGTATCATATCGAATAGTGGCGACTGGACCTTCATCGGCAAGGGAGCGCGCCCCTCCCCGGCCGTGACAACGGCTCTGCGCCGGTTTTTGTCTCTCAAGCCGCGCTTCGGCCAACCGATAAACTTTGCACGCGCATGGAAAGGCGTGGCGAATTCGCGCAAGCTCATGCACCGGATCTGCAACCTCAACCCTCGGTACTCAAGGAGACAAGCATGGCTGGCGAGCTTTATATCGAGTCCATCAGCAGTGACGACGTGGAAAACCTGGTCAGGCTGGGCGGGAGCCTGATCGAGTCGGTGTTCCACTCCGACAAGAGCGACATGGCGGTGCTCCAGACCCGCGCGGCCCTGGCGGCTGGCGCGCAGAACCGCCGGGACCTGCCGGCGCACTGCTACATCCGCTTCGAGCGCAACAACACCACGCAGACGGACGTCCTGCGGATGAGCAGGATCCTCGACCTGACCTCGCGTCCACCGGTCATCGTCTCGACACGAGCGGCGTTTGCCGGCTGGGCCGGGCTCACCGACCTGCAAAAGGCGCAACTGCTCTGGGCAGAACTGGCCAACGCCGCCGTCACCCTGGAGTTCTACAAGGTCGGTTTTTCGAGCGTGAAAACCCACTACCCGAAGTTCACCATGGTCCCCCAGTAAAACGTCCGAATAAACGGTTCGAACAGGTTTGACGATTTCGGCCCCGCCCACGGGCGGGGCCGGCATGGCACTGTTGCGCATCAGCGGCTATCTTAGGTGCCGTAACGGCCACGGCCGGTTGCATCCATAACAAGATCGCCGTGCCTGCCTTCGCGCAGCAGCACGCCACACGGAGCCGTTCATGACCCGGCATAGCGCGCAGCCTCACCCAAGCGAACTCGCGGCCTTCGTCAACGAGCATTTCCCGCAGCGCCGGATACGTCCGGACGGGGTCATCGCCCAGTCCTGGTATCGCAGTGTCGTGCAACACCACCTCGACCCGGCTACCGCTACCCGCCTGGACATCCTCTGCGCCGAGGACATCCGCCGCCACCAGCAGCAACACCAGGAGTACCTCGACATTGCCAGCCAGGGCGTCAGCGGCCTGGCCCGGCGCGTGGTGCCGGCCGGCTTCGCGGTGCTGCTCAGCGATGAGCACGGCATCACCCTCGACGCCCGCCTGCCCAGCGCACACACCCCCTACAGCCGCTCGGGCCTGGTGGTCGGCGCGCGCTGGGACGAGTCCATCGCCGGCACCAACGGCATTGGCACCACCCTGGCCGCAGCCGAGCCACTGATCATCCATCGCCAGGAACACTTCCTCGATGCCAATGCCCGCCTGAGCTGTTCCGTGGCGCCGATCTTCGATGCCCAGGGCCTGTTGCGCGGCTGCCTGAACGCCACCTGCCTGAACAACGACGGCCCCAAGGAAAGCCAGTACCTGACCCTGCAACTGGTGATCCTCTACGCGCGCCTGATCGAGAACGCGCATTTCCGCCAGAGCTATCGGGACCGCCTCACCCTCTCGCTCAAGCCCATCGACGAGATCGCCGACCTGGCCAACGAGCAATTGCTGGCCCTGGATGACAGTGGCCGGGTAATCGGCGCCAACCGCGCAGCCTTTGTCGCTCACCACCAGCCGGCGGGCCGCACGTTGCCGGGCAGCCTGATCGACCAGTTGCTGCCGATGGGCGTCGATGAGTTGTTGCGTCTGACCAACGGCGGCGCCCGCGGCCTGCGCTTGCGTGCACTGCATGACGATGCGCTGCTGGACCTGAGCCTGCGCATTCCCTCGGCCCAGCACCGGCCAACGCCTGCGCCGGCAAAAGTACAGCCACCGCGCCACCCGGACCTGGAACGGCTGGCCGGCGCCGACCCGACCCTGCAACAGGCCGTGCGCCGCCTGCGCAAGGTCATCGACAAGGACATCGCCATCCTGATTACCGGCGAGACCGGTACCGGCAAGGAGGCCTTTGCCCGGGCCATCCACCAGGCCAGTGCACGCCGGGCCGGGCCTTTTGTCGCGCTCAACTGCGCGGCGATCCCGGAGAGCCTGATCGAGAGCGAGCTGTTCGGCTACCGCGGCGGAAGTTTTACCGGCGCCGAGAAAAAGGGCATGAAGGGCAAGCTGGAACTGGCCAATGGCGGCACGCTGTTTCTCGACGAGATCGGCGACATGCCGGCCCACCTGCAAACGCGCCTGCTGCGGGTGCTGGCCGAACGCGAGATCAGCCCGATCGGTGCTCCGGCGCCTGTGCCGCTGGATATCCAGGTGGTCTGTGCGACCCACCAGGATCTGCAGGCGATGCTGCGCGACAAAGGGTTTCGCGAAGACCTGTTCTACCGCCTCAACGGCATGCACCTGCGCCTGCCGCCGCTGCGCGAGCGCAGTGACCGTGGGCAGTTGCTGGACGAGCTGGTTGCGGCACAGGGCGTGCGGATGACCGCCGAGGCGCGGCAGAGCCTGCTCGATGCGCCGTGGCCCGGGAATGTCCGGCAGTTGCTCAATGCCCTGCGCTATGCAGTGGCACTGGCGGAGGATGGGTGTATCGAGGTGGAGTGTCTGCCGGAGGAATTGCTGCGGGGCAGTCCTGCGCCGTCAGGCAGCGACCCGGAAGGCTCGAGCCTGGTGGCCGTGCTGCGGCGGCATCGGTGGAATATCAGTGCAGCAGCGACCGAGCTGGGTGTGGCGCGGTCGACGCTGTATCGGCAGATGAAAAAGCAGGGGTTGGTACAGCCCAATGACCGGCTTTGAAGCTGATGGCCTCATCGCTGGCAAGCCAGCTCCCACAGGGTCTGCGGTGGATGCGATCCCTGTGGGAGCTGGCTTGCCAGCGATGAGGCCATCAGCAACAACCAGACTGTCAGCCCTGGATATACACCACATGACTATGGGTGTACTCATACAACCCATGCTTGCCATCCGCCCCGCCGATCCCCGACTTGCGCGTCCCGGCATGGAAGCCCTGCATGGCTTCGAAGTTCTCCCGGTTGATGTAGGTCTCGCCAAAGTCCAGCGAACGGGTCGCCTGCAGGGCCGCACTCAGGCTGCGGGTGTAGATCGATGAAGTCAGCCCGTACTCGCTGTCATTGGACAGCGCGATGGCCTCGTCCAGGTCATCGACGATCTGGATCGGCAGCACCGGCCCGAAGATTTCCTTGCGCATGATCTCCATGTCCGCCGAGCACCCCGCCAGCACCGTCGGCTGGTAGTGGAAGCCCTGGCCCAGGTCGGCTACCGCGCCGCCGCTGATCACCTGCGCGCCCTGCCCGCTGGCGGTACGCACCATCTGCGCCACCTTGTCCAATGCTGCCTGGTTGATCAACGGGCCCATGTCCAGGCCGCTTTCGGCCAGCGGATCACCGTAGCGGGTCGCGGCCATGGACGCGGCGATGCGCTCGATAAAGGCATCCGCCACCTTGCGCTCGACATACACCCGCTCGGCGCAGTTGCACACTTGCCCGGTATTGATCACCCGCGACGCGGTAATGGCCTTGACCGCCAGCTCCAGGTCAGCGTCCGCCAGCACGATGGCCGGGGCCTTGCCGCCTAGTTCCAGGTTGAGCTTGGTGATATTCGGCGCCGCCGCGGCCATGATCCGCGAGCCGGTGCCAACGCTGCCGGTAAAGCTGATCAGGTCGATGCCCGGGTGGCTGGTCAGTGCGTTGCCGACGGTAGCGCCGGTGCCACAGACCACGTTGAAGACCCCCGCCGGCAGATCGGTCTCGGCCACCAGGCGGGCGAACTCGAAGCAGTTGATCGGGGTTTCCTCGCTCGGTTTGATCACGATGGTATTGCCGGTCAGCAGGGCCGGCGCCATCTTGCGGGCGATCAGGAAGAACGGGAAGTTCCACGGCAGGATCCCGGCCACCACGCCCAGGGGCTTGCGCAGCAGCAGGATGCTTTCGCCAGCGCGGTCGCTGCTCAGCACTTCGCCTTCCAGGCGTCGCGCCCACTCGGCCATGTAGTCGAGGTAGTCGGCGGTGAAATTCACCTCGACCCGCGCCAGCTCCAGCACCTTGCCCTGCTCGGCGGTGATGATCCGCGCCAGGCGCTCGGTGTGTTCACGGACCTTGCTGGCGATCGTCCGCAGATAGCCGGCACGCTCGATGGCCGGCCGCGCAGCCCAGGCTTTCTGGGCCTGGCGCGCGGCAGCAATGGCCTGCTCGACCTGGGCGCCGCTGCCCTGGGGCACACGGCCGAGCAACTGGCCGTTGGCCGGGTTATGCACCTCGATCAACTCGTCGCTGGGCACGAAGGCGTTGCCGATGTAGTTCTGGTAAGTGGTGTCAGTCATTTGCACGTTTCTCCATGTCGGGTGCTTATTGCTTGGCGCTGAACTGCTTCCAGGCTTCGCCTTCGTTTTGCAGGTCGTGGGAGCGCTTGATCAGGTACTGATGAATCTGCTCGACCTGCTCGGGGGTGAAGGCATCGGCGAAGGACGGCATGCCATCGGGCACGCGACCGCCGTAGAGAATGCCGAGGAACATCTGGTGTTTTTCCGCCGTCAGCTTGCGCAGGTCTGGCAGCACGCCGCCGCTGACCGCGTGGATGCCGTGGCACTGCGAGCAATAGCCGTCGTAGAGCTTGGCGCCGGCCTCGATGGCCGCCGTGTCGGTGCTCAGGGGCGGCGGTTTCGGGGTGTCCGGGCGCGGTGCCGGTTCCTGCAGCTTCGCCGTGCCGCCGATCTTGTAGGTCAGCACCTGGGAGAATGGCTGGACCCCGGCACGCAGCGACAGGGCGCCAGCAAAGGTGGAAAACGCCCCGCCCCAGCCGGCCATGAAGGTCACGTACTGTTCGCCATCGACGCTGTAGGTGACCGGTGCCGCCATCACCCCGCTGGCCGCCGGTTGCTCCCAGAGTTTCTTGCCACTGTCGGCAGCGTAGGCGATCACCCGGCCATCGGCGCTGCCTTCGAAGACCAGGTTGCCGGCGGTGCTCAGGGTGCCGCCGTTGAAGATGGTCACATAGGGCACTTCCCAGGCCGGCTGCTGCTTGACCGGGTCCCAGGCGATCAGCTTGCCGGACCAGCCCTTGGCCATTTCCAGCAGGCCGTCGACGTTCTCCGGCATCATCCCGGTGCGCAGGCCGAGCTGGTACATGCTCTTGAACGGGTTGCGCTTGGGCGCCTCGGGAATGTGCTCGTAATAGGCCGACATGATGTGGGCCGGGATATACACCAGCCCCGTGTTCGGGTTGTAGGACATCGGCTGCCAGTCATGGGCGCCCCAGAACGCCGGGGTCACCAGCTTGCGCTTGCCGTCCTTCCAGTAAGCGGCGTTCTCGTCATCGAAGATCGGCCGGCCGGTCTTCATGTCCATGCCCTTGGTCCAGCTCTGCGGCACGATGCCCTTGGCCGACAGCAGCTCGCCGGTGGCGCGGTCGATCACGTAGAAGAAGCCGTTCTTCGGCGCCTGCATCAGCACCTTGCGCGGTTTGCCGTCGATGGGCAGCTCGGCGAGGATCATGTGCTGGGTGGCGGTGTAGTCCCAGGCATCACCCGGGGTGGTCTGGTAGTGCCAGACGTACTCGCCGGTATCGGCGTTGACCGCGACGATGGACGACAGGAACAGGTTGTCGCCCTTAGCCTGGCTACGCCATTTCGGGTCCCACATCGAGCCGTTGCCGACGCCGATGTAGAGCAGGTTCAACTCGGGATCGAAGGCGAACGAATCCCAGGCTGTACCACCACCGCCCTGCTCAACGAAGGCATCGCCGTGCCAGGTCTTGGCGGCGATCTCCATGCCCTTGCCTTCCGGCGGCAGCTTCGGATCACCCGGCACGGTGTAGAAGCGCCAGGCCTCCTTGCCGGTCTCGGCGTCATAGGCGGTGACGTAGCCGCGCACACCGAATTCGGCGCCACCATTGCCGATCACCACCTTGCCGTTGACCACCCGGGGGGCGCCGGTGATGGTGTAGCTGCGCTTGTGGTCGGCACGGGTATCCACCGACCAGGCGAGCTGGCCGGTCTTGGCGTCGATGGCCTCCAGGCGACCGTCGAGCACGCCCACGTAGACCCTGCCCTTCCACACGGCAACACCGCGGTTGACCGCATCGCAGCAGGCTTCCCCGGCGCGGTTGCGGTCGGATTTCGGATCGTATTTCCAGATCAGCTTGCCGTTGCGCGCATCCAGCGCATAGACCACGGAGAACGGCCCGGTGGTGTACATCACGCCGTCGACCACGATCGGCGTGGCCTCGACACCGCGGTCGAGATCGAGCTTGTAGCTCCACGCCAGGCCGAGCTGGCCGACGTTCTGGTCGCTGATCTGCTTGAGCGGGCTGTAGCGTTGTTCGTCGTAGGTGCGACCGGTGCTCATCCAGTTGCCTGGCTCCTGGTCGGCGGCGATCAGGCGCTTGGCGTCGACGTTCGCCGGCATCTCGACGGCCAGGGCGGGTGCGCTGGCGAGACAGAGCAGCAAGGCGGCGGCAAGGGATTTCAGGGGTGTGCCGGGGGGCGAGGCATGGCCAATCTGTGTCATGGGGCTTGTCCTGTTCTTATTAGTGGCGCGAGGTTTTTGCTGCGCGGGAGGGACAGGAGCAATGGGGGTGCCAGAACAGCTAGACAGCTCTGGAGCCGCCGGATTACTTGGGTTTGTGCAGAGTGGGAACAGACACGAGGGTGGTGAACAGCGCTACAGGTGTTGCATCCGGCGCTACAGTGCGGCGCTACACATGGAGCACGTGAACCTTGTCTCACTTGGTTACGTAAGCAATCATGCGCACATCAATTTGCCGGCATGACTGACTATGGAAGAAGCAATCAAGAAGTTGCGCGCATTCCGCGACGCGCGCGACTGGAAGAAATTCCACAACCCCAAGGATCTGGCGCTGGCGTTGAGCATCGAGTCGAGCGAACTGCTGGAAGTGTTCCTGTGGAAGTCCGCTGAGGAGGCCGATATCGCGAAGGTCAGGGAAGAATTGGCTGATGTACTCGCCTATGCCCTGTTGCTGGCCGACAACTATGGCCTTGATCCGCAACAGATCGTACTGGACAAGATCAAGCTCAACGAAGCCAAGTATCCAGTAGAGAAAGCCAAGGGAACGGCCAGGAAGTACACGGAGCTATGAGTGACAAGCCTCTGGTCGAAATAAACCGCTACAGCTTCACGAAAGGCGCCCTGGAAGAAGACCTGCATGGCAACTTCCACGCAGCGAACGCCTGGCCACTGGTGTATATCCTCAGCGATGAAGCCAGGAAGCAGGCCTATATCGGCGAGACTGCCGACACGCTCAAGCGCATGAGCACCCATCTGGCCAACGGCGACAAGAACCTGCTGCGCTCGGTGCACCTGATCAGTAGCGAGAAATTCAACAAGTCGGCGACTCTCGATATCGAGTCGTCATTGATCAAGTACATCGCCGCCGACGGCAAGTTCGCCCTGCTCAACAGCAACCTGGGACTGGTCGATCACAACTACTACCAGCGCAGCGGACTCTACGCCGACATCTTCAGGGAAACCTGGAACAGGTTACGTGGCGAAGGCGTGGTGCAGCATTCCCTCGAGTCGATCGACAACTCCGACCTGTTCAAGTATTCGCCGTACAAATCCCTGTCCTCCGATCAGCGCCAGGGGCTGCTGGGCATGCTCCACGCGCTGCTGGATGAGCGCACCACGACCCTGGTCGTGCAGGGCGGTGCAGGAACCGGGAAATCGGTATTGGCGATCTACCTGTTCAAGCTGCTGCAATCGGATATCGACGAAATGAGCTTCCACGAGTTCGATGCCGAGGAAGCCGAGTTGCGCACAGCGCTGAAGACGATCAAGGCACGCTATGGCACACCGAAAATGGCGCTTGTCGTGCCCATGAGCTCGTTCAGGAAGACCCTGAAGAAAGCCTTCGCCAATGTCGCTGGCCTTGCTGCGGACATGGTCATCGGCCCTGCCGAACTGTCCCGGCAACACTACGACATCGTCCTGGTGGATGAAGCCCATCGCCTGCGCAAGCGTTGCAACCTGGGCTCCTACTTCAAGGCCTTCGACAACGCGTCCAGGGCGCTCGGCTTCGATCCCTACAGTTGCAGTGAAGTGGATTGGGTATGTCACCAGGCGGGCAAGGCCATCTTCTTCTACGACACCAGCCAGTCGATCAAACCCTCGGACGCCAATGCCGAAGACTTCGTCAGGCTCAAGGCTCGGGACACGACACAAGTGCAGACACTGCTGTCGCAGTTTCGGGTACGGGCTGGCAATCCCTATGTGAAGTTCCTGGATGACTTGCTAAACGTCCGGCGCAACGGCCAGCCCAGGTTCTCGCCGAACAACTACGAGCTGGTTCTTTTCGATTCGATCAGCGAAATGCTGCAGGTCACGCTGGAACGGAACCGCCAGTTCGGCCTTTCGCGCATGATTGCCGGCTTCTCATGGCGGTGGGCCTCGAAAAAGAACAAGGACGCGTTCGACATTGAAATCGACGACGTGAAACTGCGCTGGAACCGCACCAGCAGTGATTGGATCAATACGAAGAACGCCGAGACCGAGGTGGGCTGCATCCACACCACCCAAGGCTACGACCTGAACTTCGCAGCGATCATCCTTGGCAATGAAATTGGCTACGACAAGGTGCGGGGCGAAATCACCATCGATGCGAGCCGCTACTTCGACCGCAACGGCAAGAACGGGATCAGGGAGCCGGGCGAGCTGAAGCGGTACATCCTGAATATCTACAAGACCATCATGCTTCGTGGTATTCGCGGGACTTTTGTCTATGCCTGCAACCAGGCCTTGCGCGAGTACCTGGCGCAGCACATTTGCGGTTATCACACGGCTCAGCCTGCTACCGAGCCCGTGAAGCTGGTGGCCTATGTGAATGCGGTGCCGCTGTACAACCTGCATGCCGCTGCCGGTGGCTTCAGTGAGGCCCAGCAGGCCGAGCAACAACGCTTGATCGCGGTCAACGCAGAGGTGCCGCTGGACAGTACCTGCTTCGCTTGTGAAGTGGTGGGCGAATCGATGAATACCGTCATTCCGAATGGCTCGATATGCCTGTTCCGTGCAGAGCGTGGTGGCAGTCGCAATGGCAAGATCGTGCTGGTGGAGTTGTGGGATGAGACCGGCGGGGCGCACTACACGGTCAAGGAGTACCGCAGCGTCAAGATGGAGGATGAAAGCGGCTGGCGTCACGAGAAAATTCTATTGTTGCCGCGATCTTCGGACGCGGCGTTCGAGCCGCTCGAGTTGAGGAATGACCTGCTGTCGAACTACCGAGTGGTCGGGGAATTCGTTCGAGTTATCCGGTAGATATGCATAGAAACGAAAAAAGGGCCAATAGGCCCTTTTTTCAAGCGCCTCAGCACATGATGCGCTGAGACAAATATCTGGAGCGGGAAACGAGACGTGTACTAGGACAGTAAGTCGTTGTTTCCCAATCACTTTCTTCGTTGGGCTGGCCAGCGAAGACCTCAATTGTAGCCTTGTTTTTCGTCCTCGGCAACAAATTCGTCCAAAGAGTTCCACAGACGTCCAAAGAGCTGCACTCAGCACACCAGACCCACGATCGGTACATCGTCGTAGGCAACTCCCTCGAACTCATCATCCACGCCCGGTCGTCTGCCCCGCATCCATCACCGCGAAGACGATCAGGCAGATGGTTCTGGTGATGGCACAGCTCGGATGCCACCTAGGAACGCCTGCACCACAACTCACAGGCGACCTTCTGGTCAAGCTCCTTTGAAAGAACGCGCATGCTGGCCACCGCGTTTCCGCACACGATTCTTTGTCGATATATCAGGATGACGGGGCAAGCATGACAGGCGCCGGTTTGCTGCGTCCGACTGGACATTCGAGGACGATTGCGGCCCCCTCACGCTTCCTGAGACCGCTGGCATATCAGGTCATACCTAGACGGTTTTGCAGAAACCGTAACTTCTCACGACCCTGATAGCGTGAGCGTCGCTGTCGAGCCTACGTCCCGATGCTCGACCTTCTGATCGATGATTTTTGCACATCGAACACACGACGACTACCAGTTGCGCGAACTGGTGAGAAGTATTCAAACCACATGACGAAGCGGCCTTCGGGACCCACTTCCTACACAAGCGACAGGCCGACCATGAGGTCGGCGACAAAGGAGTCGGTCATGTAGTTCTTCTCCTGGAAGGAGACGGAGCATGCACGAGAACAAGAATGATGCACCAACATCAAAGGTGTTCTATCGCCCGATCGAAGCGTCCATCCGCTGGGCCGGGCTGCTGCGATACGAGCAGGTGATCCTGGCTTCGATTTCGTCGCCAAGGCGCCTGCCGCAGTCGTTGGACTGTCCACGTTGTGACGAGCTGCGGCTTTGCACCGAACGCATCTTCGACGGCATCCTCAATGGAGAACTGCCCTTCGGACGGAACGGCATCACGACGCGCGATTCCGCGCTGATCGACTCCCCTGATCTGACGGTGCGCCACGTCGATCTGAAGCGCTGGATGCGCCAGCACTATCCCGAGCAACGACCGTGCTTCCTTTTCTCCCGGAGCGAGCGCATCGCCCATCCCTTCATCTCGGTGGAAACTGGGCAGGCGATGCTAGTCGAGCGCCTGGCCCTGAAGTCCACCTTGGACCAGTACAAACGCCAACTGCATGAGCTGCAGGAAAAGCACGGAGCGCTTCTCAAGCAGATGGCGCCCTCTGCTGGCGCACAGTGCCTGATCAGTGATCGCGCCGAAGCCACCTACCTGAACATCATCGGCAGCATGCTGGACCTGATGCTCGGCCAGTCGCCTTCCGGCGTTCCGTACTCCAGCTTCAAGACGCAGGAGGCGGTGGTCAGCGCGTTGGTCGCCCATCACAGCGGCGCAATGGGGATCGCGGAGCGGACGCTAAACGGCAAGTTCGCCACGGCCAGACGCCGGCTGCGTAGCGCAACAGTCTGAGGTTTTCCATCTTGTATGTGCAATCGCGGAGATTGCATTTGCAATGTCTTTTCCCATCCATGTCTATTGAATGGAGGTCACGCCAACAAACGCCACTGAGCGTTCAGGAGTGACCGCCATGTCGCAAACACCTGCACTGCCCGCAAGCGAGCGCCGCATCCTGCGGCTTGATGAAGTCGAAACCAAGTCGGGTTTCAAACGCGCCCACATCTACAACCTGATGCGCAAAGGCCTGTTCCCGAAGGCGCTGCGCCTGGGCGTGCGCGCGGTCGGTTGGGACTCCATCGAGATCGATCAGTGGATCGCCGAGCGCGTCAACAACCGGGCCTGACCCGTTCTCCAGCGGACTTCCCATCCTCACACGGAGAACGCCATGCAGGTCGTATCCATCATTTCAACCAAAGGTGGCGTCGGCAAGACCACCACGGCCGCGAACCTCGGCGGGCTTGCCGCGGACGCGGGGCTGCGTGTACTGCTGCTCGACCTCGACGTGCAGCCCACCTTGTCCTCGTACTACGAGCTAGGCCACCGCGCACCTGGTGGCATCTACGAGTTGCTGGCCTTCAACGAGCGCGACCTCGGGCTGCTTGTGTCCCGCACGAACATCGAGGGCCTGGACTTGGTGCTCTCCAACGACCACCGAGGCGAGCTGAACACTTTGCTGCTGCACACGCCGGATGGGCGCCTACGGTTGCGCCATCTCTTGCCGGTCCTGGCGCCTCTCTATGACCTGGTGCTGATCGACACCCAAGGTGCGCGCTCGGTGCTGCTGGAGATGGCGGTGCTCGCCTCCAACCTCGCGCTGTCGCCCGTGACCCCGGAAATTCTCGCGGCGCGCGAGCTGCGGCGCGGCACCATGCAGTTGCTCGAAGACATTGCGCCCTACCGGCACCTGGGCATCGAGCCTCCACCTCTGCATCTGCTCATCAATCGCGTCCACCCTGTGTCAGCCAATGCACGGCTGATCCAGCAGGCCCTGCGCGATCTTTTCCAGGACCACGCCGGCATCCGCGTGCTGGCCACCGACGTGCCGGCCATCGAGGCGTATCCGCGTGCAGCTACGCGCGGATTGCCAGTGCATCGGGTCGAATACCGCCAGCCGCCGGGCAGAGTCGCCCTCGCCGCGCTCGACACCATGCGCGGCCTCGCAGACGAACTATTTCCGCAATGGCGGCACCGATTTGCCATGGTGTCCGGCCGTCCGCCACACCCTCTTGATGCCGGGAGGTCCCATGGCGAACGCACATGAGCTAGCCCGAGGCCACAAGCGGCTTCGCGCCCTGATCGAGTTCGCGGTTGGCGAAGGTTGGCACGTCAAACGCACGCCTGGCGGCCACCTCAAGTTCACCAAGCCTGGCTGCGCCGCGATCTACACCAGCTCGACGGCAAGCGACCACCGGGCGACCCTGAATGCCCGTGCGCAAATCCGCCGCGCCGAGCGCGAGGCCCGATACCAAGCGCAGGGAGGCGGCCATGGCTGAGATCACCTCCCAGCAGATGGCTGGCAAGCTGCTCGCGGCCGGGTTCGAGCGCAGCGGCCCGTCAGCCTCGACCTTGAGCGACCCGATCGCCGACACCCCCATGGTCGTGACCCTAGATCAGTTGCGCCCCTACGACCACGATCCCAGGAAAAAACGCAACCCGGCCTACGAGGAAATCAAGGCGTCCATCCGCGAGCGCGGTCTGGACGCAGCGCCGGCCATCACTCGCCGACCAGGTGAGTCCCACTACATCATCCGCAACGGTGGAAATACTCGGCTGGCGATCCTGCGCGAACTATGGTCAGAGACCAAGGACGAGCGGTTTTTCCGTGTATCGTGCCTGTTCCGGCCGTGGCCCAGCCGCGGCGAAGTCGTCATGTTGACCGGCCACTTGGCCGAGAACGAATTGCGCGGGGGCCTCACGTTCATCGAGCGCGCCCTCGGCGTCGAGAAGGCGCGCGAGTTCTACGAGCAAGAAAGCGGCACCACCTTGAGCCAGTCCGAGCTGGCCCGCCGCCTCGCCGCCGATGGCTTCCCGGTACAACAGTCGCACATCAGCCGCATGAACGACGCGGTGCAGTATCTCCTGCCCGCGATCCCCACCGTGCTCTATGGCGGTCTCGGTCGCCATCAGGTCGAACGCCTGTCGGTCATGCGCAAAGCCTGCATGCTCGCGTGGGAGCGCTACGCCAAGGGTCGCCCACTGGTTCAGGACTTCGACGAATTTTTCCAGGAAGTGCTGTCGCAATTCGACGTCCAGGCCGACGAGTTCTCCGCGCAGCGTGTACAGGACGAGCTGATCGGCCAGATGGCCGAGATGCTGGGTGTCGATTACGACGTGCTCGCCCTGGACATGACCGAATCCGAGAGCCGGCAGCGCGCCTTGGTCAGCGACCCAACGCCGCCATCGACGCCGCCTGCGTTGCCGGAGCCGGGAACCATCGCGCGCCCACCTGCCAACACTGCGCCACCCATCGCAGGGGCTGCATCCGCAGCGCCGCCTGCAGGCCGACCTGCGGCAACGCCTTCGACGCGCGAGAGCGACACGGATGCCAGCCAGGCAAGTCCGGCCAACCCTGCGGTGGGTGGCGATCTGCTTCGGGAGCACATCGTCTCGCCGGCACCGACGACCGAACGGCTCCAGTCCATTCAGCGCATGGTCGCCGACCAGTTGGGTGATGCGCTGCCGCTCGACTTCTCGGCGAGTGTCTTGCAGTCCATCCCTGTGCAGGCTGGCGGGCTCTATCCGATCTCCGATGTCTGGTACATCGATCCCGGCGTGGACACAGCCGAGCGCCTGCGCATCCACATCGCACAGTTCGCCCGCGAAATCGCGGGCGAGGCAGACCTGGACGAGTGCATTGATGACCGTGCAGAGGGTATCGGTTTCGTCTGCCGGGCCCGCACCCAAAGCTCGGCACCGCTGGGCCGTGCCGTCCTCGCGCTGTTAGCGTGCCTGGCCGGTCAGCGGCCCGCCGACGTCGGCCTGCACGACGGGCAAATCGTCATCGAACTGCCGGCGCTGCTGCACGGCCAGGGTGATGCGGCCCAGCGATTGAGCGATACCTCGCTGGTCAAGCTGTTCCGGCTGCTGCGGCTGGCCCGGCGCCTGCTCGACCTTGAAGCCGGCGCTGAAGGCGTTGGAATGTGAGCGAGGGAGGCCAGCATGTCCGCACCACACCCACTCAACCAGGCCGTCATCGCCCAGGCCCTCTATGACCTGCGCAATGGGCAACTGCGCCGGTGCAAACTGATGGGGTTTGGCGAGGAAGAACTGGACGCCCTCAAGCATCCCGCGCTGATCAGCGTGCTCGCCAACGCTAACGTCTCCTGGTGCTCGGTGACGGTCAACCGCGAAGTGCTCCGGCGACTGCTCAAGCAGGCGCAGGACGTGGAGAAGGAAATCGCCACGGTCGATCGCATGCTCAGGCTGGGCGCGAGCACCGAGATGGTCAGTCGGTTCTATGGCCTGACCCACCAGGAGGTGGCGCTTCGCCGCGAAATCCTCGGCCTGCCGAAGCGCAAGGGCCGCCACCCCGTGCTGGACGAGAAACAGGACACGGAGCTGTGGCGGCAATGGAAGGCCGTGACCGGCAGCAGGAATGTCGATCTCGAAGACGAAACCTCCATCCTCGACGCTACCATGGACTTGGCCGAAGGCATGTCGCTGCCTCTGTCGGTGGTCTGGGCCTCGATCAAGAGCTGGGTCGATCAGGGATTGGGTTGAGCCATGGCCGTGGACGACACCGCACCACGCCGTGGCCCCGTCGCACTCGCGGATCTGTTCGATGCTGCCCTGAAAGACCTCGCGCCCAAGCCCAGCCCCAGTGCGCCAGCACCCGTGCCTACGCCGACGCCCGCCACGTCAGGCGATGCCTTCCTCTTCAGCGGCAACCGGCACGAGACCGTGCCGCGGCGGCTGTTCCTCGACCGTCGCCTGACGCCGCTGGAGCGCAACGCCTGGCAGGTGTTCCGGCTGATGCTCAACGACGACGGCATGACAGCCTTCCCGACGTATGAGCAGCTTCGACCCTGGCTGGCGTCGATGCCCTGCGCCGGGCAGGCCTCGCATGAAACCGTGGCCCGAGCGTTGACGCTGTTGCGCCTCACCCGATGGTTGAGCCTGGTACGGCGACGGCGTGACCCCAAGACCGGCCGCATCCTCGGCAACCTCTACGTTCTGCACGATGAACCACTGACGCCCTTCGAGGCCATGCAGCTCGACGCCGACTACCTGGCACTGGTCAGCCAGTCCCTCGGCCATTCGGCCAAGGCTGTCCAGATGGTCGGTCTGAACACCCTCAAGGAGATCGCGGAAGATCCGATGCTCTCCGGACGCACACTGCCGTCGCGGCTACAGGTCCTGGCCGAACGCCTCGCCAGCCAAGGCATCACGGCCGCCGAAAGTTATCCACAGGAGGATGCCGCCCACGATTCCGAAGAAGGAGCATCGAGCCTTCTTCGGAATGCGGACGACCCGTCTTCGGAATCCGAAGCAGGGGCGAAACCCGCGCCAGACGCCTCTCTTCGGAATCCGAAGCAGGCCCGTACAGTACGTAGTAGTCGTATTAATGAAGTACGTACTACCGCGCAGGCGCGCGCGCTGGGCGATCTGCAATGGCCCAAGCGCTTCACGGAACTGAAGGCAGAGCAGCAGACAGGTGCCAGGGTGGCATTGCAGCAGGTCGATGCCGCGCTGAGACAGGCCGTGCTGGACGACTGGGCCGCACGATGCAGCAGTCATGGCATCCGCAATCCTGCGGGGTATCTGTTCGGCATCATCCAGCGCGCCATCCATGGCGAGTTCAATGCCTGGGCCAAGAAAGACGCGCCATCGGCACCCGTCCCGCCAAACGAGCGGCCACCAGCAGCACCGCCACCTCAGCCGCAGGGTAAGCCAGTGCCGCCGGAAGTCGCCAAGCAGCACATCGAGCGGCTACGCAATCTGCTCGCCAGCAAGTGAGCCGGCATGCAAGTCGGTGAAAGTAGATGCCCATGGCCGCCAATAGAGCTATCCCCTGGGGATAGTTCCGCTGCTGGGCACAACGCCAAGTTGTCGCAGGCCTGGGATCGACCATCTGCCGCAGCATCGGTGTTGCCTACCCTGATCCCGGCGTGCAGCGTTCGTTGACGCTCCATGGAGCTATCCCCTGGGGATAGCTCGCGCCGCATGCAACCGCCGCGCCCTAAACCGGGGCCCGCCGGGATTCGGATTCTTGACTGACTGCCTTCCGCTTCCTGCCGAAGCTGGCCGCTCCTTTTCCAACAACGAGCGGACACCATGGCAACCAATGAACCTCTGCAACTGAATCTCGGCTCCCTGCGCAGCGCGATGTCGCTGACCCTGCACACCCATCACGCTTCCCGCATCTGGCACGGCCGCGCCGCCGCCGAGGGGCGACCGGGCATCGTCGGCCTGAACGGCTACATCGCCCAGATGAACAAGATGCGGCGGGGCTCGGAGCAGGACGACCCGTACTCGGACTGGTGGATGCTGCGCATCGAGGACAAGCTCGACCAAACCAAGGTCACGCTGCAATCGCTGCGCGAGCAGGTGGACCAGGCGCTGGCGAGCGTGCCACCGGCGCTCAGCCTGGGCGAAAACCTCAACGTGCAGCCGGTCAAGCTCCCGCTCTTCGTCAACGCGCAGCTCGGCTTTGCCGCGGTCTATCTCCTGGCCGACTACGACGACATCGCCCGCAAGCTGATCCTCGCCCACCACACCGCGCTCATCGACCGCAGCACCTTGGAACGCTGGCTCAACGAGGGCGCGCACGCGCTGCGCAGCCTGTTCTCGCTGGCCCAGCAGTATCGCTACTCGGGCTGCACCCGCGACGATTTCGCGGCGAAGAACGCCGCTGCGCGAGTCGCGCTGGAGAAGTACGGCGAACTGCCGCAGGAGGTGCTGGAGGGGACACGCCGCTCGAAGTTTGCGCCACCCGTCGTGCGCCGTGGCCTGCAACAGCGCGGCGACGGTCCTGCCACAGCGCCTCCGCCCAGCGACGAAGCCGCCACCGCAGAGCCGCCCGAAGCGTCAGCCGGCGAGGACGAGCCCGCATGAACGATCTGAACCAACCGACCCGCTACTTCCGGGGCCTGCAACAGGGTGCCTTCATGCGGCTGGAACACGCGGCCTCTCTAAAAGGCCTTTTAAAGCCTTTTAAGGGTAAAGGGGACTTCGAGGCCTGGGCCAGCCAGTGCTTCGCCATGCGCGACGAGTTGATTGCCCTGGCACAGCGACAGGTGCTGGAGCAAGCATGCGGGCACCCCTTCCACCTTCTGCCCATCGAACTGGCCCAACAGACCACTGGCGCAGGAACCGTCTTCTTGCGCTGGCGCAGGCACGACAGGTCGGCCATGGGCGTGGCGCTGTGGCGGGAGCTGATCGCCAGCAGCAGCACACCCGTCAACCTGCTGGCCGACCTGCACGCGATCGAGCTGCAGCGCATCACGTTGAACATGCAGATCAGCCTGCTGCACACCTTGGGCAGGCAGGCGCAGGAATGCGCCAGCAAGGCCGCCGAGGCGGACGACGCCTACCTGCACCGGCTCACGTCCGTTCCTGCCGCAATGCGCGATCGGTGATTGCGCCGGGCATCCCAGCACGCGCCCGGCGCCGACGAGGCACGGGTATTTCAACCACCACGGAGATCACACCATGAGCACGCATTTTTCTGGCGAAGGCAACATCGGCTCGCCACCGGAGTACCGCGAATTCCCCAACGGCAATGACGAACCCAGCCGCTTGCTGCGCCTGAACGTCTATTTCGACAACCCCGTACCCAAGAAGGATGGCACCTTCGAGGACCGCGGCGGCTTCTGGGCGCCGGTGGAAATCTGGCACCGCGACGCCGAGCACTGGAAGGACCTGTACCAGAAAGGTATGCGCGTGCTGGTCATCGGCCGCATGGAGCGCGAGCCTTGGACGGACAACGAAGATCAGCCGCGCGAGACCTGGCAGATCAACGCGCGCAGCGTCGGCATCCTGCCGTACCGCATCGAGTCCGTGGCCCTCAGTCCGAAGCCGCAGGAGGCAGAACCGAAGCCACAGGCTGCCCAGGAATCGACCGCGCCGAAGGAGGCGAAGCGCAGGAAGTGAACCGGCATGGAGGGCGGCCGCCGTAGTGCTTCGCCGCCCTCCATGCACCCCGCAAGCTATCCCCTGGGGATAGCTCCATCAACGTCCATCGACTTCCACGCGCTCCCGCAAATCGCGGCTACTGGTCCGCACACCTGCGGCCACGCGCCATCCCCGCCCGAGCCATTCCATCGGCGTGAAAGCGGTCGCCGGCGCATGCGGCTTGTTTGCTGCTACCCCAGGTGGCGCTCGGCATCCTCGATTCCAGCAACTCCATGAACAACGGGAATCGGGATGGACGGACATGCGGCTGTTCTTGTGCGAGAAGCCCTCCCAGGGCAAAGACATTGGCCGAATTCTCGGTGCCACGCAGCGCGGTGAAGGCTGCCTCAACGGTTCCGGCGTCACCGTCACCTGGTGCATCGGCCATCTCGTCGAAGCGGCAGCCCCCGAGGTCTATGACGCGGCGCTCAAGCGCTGGTCGCTGGAGCAGTTGCCCATCATTCCTCAGCACTGGCGGGTCGAGGTCAAACCTAAAACCGCCACGCAGTTCAAAGTCGTCAAGGCGCTTCTGGCTAAGGCGACCCAGCTTGTCATCGCCACAGATGCCGACCGCGAGGGCGAGTTGATCGCCCGCGAGATCATCGACCTGTGCGGCTACCGCGGTCCCATCGAACGGCTGTGGTTGTCGGCGCTCAACGATGCGTCCATCCGCGCGGCACTCGGCAAGCTCCGGCCATCGGCCGAGACGCTGCCGATGTACTACTCGGCGCTGGCGCGCTCTCGGGCGGATTGGCTCGTCGGCATGAACCTCAGCCGCTTGTTCACGGTGCTGGGACGGCAGGCCGGCTACGACGGCGTGCTGTCGGTAGGCCGCGTCCAGACCCCCACGCTCAAACTGGTCGTGGACCGCGACCGCGAGATCACCGCCTTCGTGTCCGTGCCGTACTGGGCCATCGACGTGTCCCTGTCCGCCGGTGGCCAGACTTTCGCCGCGCAGTGGGTTCCCCCGAAAGCATGCACCGACGACGCCGGCCGCTGCCTGCAGCAGCCCATCGCGCAGCACGCCGCGCAGCAGATCCGCGCCGCGGACAGCGCCCAGGTGGTGGCGGTCGAAACCGAGCGCGTGCGGGAAGGCCCGCCGCTGCCGTTCGACCTGGGGACCTTGCAGGAGGTGTGTTCCAGGCAGCTTGGGCTCGATGTGCAGGAGACCTTAGACATTGCTCAGGCCCTATACGAGACGCACAAGGCCACGACGTACCCGCGCTCCGATTCGGGCTACCTGCCCGAAAGCATGTTCGCCGAGGTGCCAACGGTCCTCGACAGCCTGGTCAAGACCGATCCCTTGCTGCGACCGATCATGGACCAGCTCAACCGCACTCAACGCTCACGCGCCTGGAACGACGCGAAGGTGTCTGCTCACCACGGCATCATCCCGACGCTCGAACCGGCGAACCTCTCGACCATGAGTGAGAAGGAACTGGCAGTGTATCGGCTGATCCGGGCGCATTACCTGGCGCAATTCCTTCCTCACCACGAGTTCGACCGCAATGTGGCGAACCTCTCCTGCGGCCAGCAGACGCTGGCGGCCACCGGCAAGCAGGTCGTCGTCAAGGGGTGGCGCCTGGTGCTGGCCGAACCGCAATCCGAGGAGGATGGCGACCCTGCGGCGCGCAGCCAGGTACTGCCCGCGCTGCGCGAGGGCCTGGCATGTCAGGTGGCCGACGTCGATCTGAAGGCGCTCAAGACGCTGCCCCCTCGGCCCTATACGCAGGGCGAGTTGGTCAAGTCCATGAAGGGCGTCGCCAAACTGGTCTCGGACCCGCGCCTGAAACAGAAGCTCAAGGATACGGTCGGCATCGGCACCGAAGCGACGCGGGCCAACATCATCAGTGGCCTGCTGACGCGGGGCTACCTCGTGAAGAAGGGCCGCGCCATCCGTGCCTCGGATGCGGCCTTCACCCTGATCGACGCGGTGCCCACAGCGATTGCCGACCCAGGGACAACCGCCGTCTGGGAACAGGCGCTGGACATGATCGAAGCTGGACAGCTCACGCTGGACGTATTCATCGGCAAGCAGGCTGCATGGATCTCACAGTTGATCGCGCAGTACGGCAGCACGTCCCTGTCCATCAAGGTTCCCCACGGACCGCCTTGCCCACAGTGCGGCGCACCGACGCGCCAGCGCACCGGCAAGAGCGGCCCATTCTGGTCGTGCAGTCGCTACCCCGACTGCAAAGGCACGCTGCCGGTCGAATCCGGCACGTCCAAGCGTGGTGCCTCGCGCCCGCGCCGCAGCGGCCGCAAAGGCTCCTGACCGACCCCGTTCCCCGTGAACCGTGCCCGCCATCGGCGGCGCGGCCTGTGTTCCGCACGCCCTGCGGGACGCCCAGCGCGCAACGCCTTCTTGTCCGTGTGCGCGTCCCGCTTGGTCATCCCCGGCCGCGGGACCTGAAGGTAGCTTCTCCGCGAACCGCCTCCTGCGCGTTCTGCTGATCTGCATTTCTCCCGCCTCTGCGAAGGGTCCCCCGGTGGCTTGCCAAGCTGCGCGAGCCACCCGGAGACCCTTCGTGGTCAGCGGTATTCGGTGCCGGTGCCCGCCGGCGCAAAAACGGGCTCCCTTTGTGCGCGGATGTGCGCCAGACGATGCCGGCGCGAACCACGACATGCGCCGGGTGTGATTGCTGATGAGCAGACGGTTCTAGCGACGACCGGGCCTGCACCAGCCCACGGGTGGTTCTGTCCTCCCGAGCCGAAGGCCGCAGGGCCTTCGGCGCCTTTCTCCTGCCTATCAACGTCCCGGCCCGCCCCGGGCCACACGAACAGGAGACCCGACATGAACCCGCAACCTTGCACCCTTCGCGGTGCGCCCCAGGCCGCGCCACTGCTGTACGGCAGCGTGTGCAGCGGCATCGAGGCCGTGAGCCTCGCATGGCAACCCCTCGGCCTCAAAGCCGCGTGGTTCGCCGAGATCGAGCCGTTCCCGAGCGCCGTGCTCGCCCACCGTTACCCCCATGTGCCCAACCTGGGCGACATGACCGCGATCGCCCGTCAGGTGCGCGCCGGCACCGTGCCGGCGCCCGACATCCTGGTCGGCGGCACGCCGTGCCAGTCGTTCAGCGTTGCCGGCGCGCGCCAGGGGTTGAACGACCCGCGCGGCGCCTTGACCCTTGCCTATGTGGAGCTTGCAAATGCCATCGACCAAACCCGCCACCAAGACCGCCGCCCGCCGGCAACGCTCGTCTGGGAAAACGTCCCCGGCGTCCTCAACGACCGCAGCAATGCCTTCGGGCATTTCCTGGGCGCACTGGCCGGAGAAAGCCGTGCGCTCCAGCCGCCAGGGGAAAAATGGGCGCACGCTGGTTGTGTGTCTGGACCCCGCCGCCGCATCGCCTGGCGCGTGCTCGACGCTCAATATTTCGGTGTCGCCCAACGCCGCAAGCGCGTGTTTCTTGTGGCATGTGGTGGTGATGACCTCGATCCCTCCGAAGTACTTTTTGAGCGCACAGGCCTGCGCGGGGATTCTTCTGCGGGCCGCGCGCCGTGGCAAGAAGCTGCCCGCGCTGCTGGACCGGGTGCTGCAGCAGCAGGCGGATACGCAGGATTCGCTGGACTGAACCAGCCCTACGGCAAGGTCACGACGACGTTCGGATTCAGCGGCGGCATTGGCCCCGTCGATGTTGCGGCATGCCTGATGGCCGCGGGTCCCAAGCACGACATCCGCACCGAGACGTTCATGGTGCAGTCCATCGCCGGCAGCATCGCCCACACCCTCGACACCGCCAACAACGGCAAGGGCAGCAGCGAGGACGGTACGGGAAAGGGCGTGCCGATCATCGCCTTCACCGCCCAGGGCAGCGGCGCGGACGCCACGATCGACCTGACGCCGACGCTGCGTGCCGGCGGGCATCGCAACAGCCATGCGAACGCAGGCGTCGTGCCCGCCATCGCCTTCGCGCAGAACAACCGCGGCGAAGTGCGCTTCGAGTCGGGCCATGGACAGGTGTCTTGCACCGTCCTGTCCAACGGCAAGCCGGGCTACGGTGTGCCGATGGTGGCCTGCGTTGCCCTGCGGGGACGGACGCAGGGTCTTGCTGCCGAACTGGGCGGAAGCGTTGCGGCGGCGTTGCGTACCAGCGGCGGCGGCGCAGACAAGCCCCATGTCCTGGCCCCCGACTTCGAGGCACATTTCCGCTACGACTGGAATGAATCCGGTGCAGCGGACTGGTCGCAATGGCGGGTGCGGCGGCTGATGCCCATGGAGTGCGAGCGGCTGCAGGGCATGCCCGACGACTACACGCTGATCCCGTATCGCGGCAAGCCTGCCGCAGACGCTCCGCGCTACAAGGCGATTGGCAACTCCATGGCCGTCCCGTGCATGGCTTGGCTGGGCAACCGGCTGGTGCAGTGCCTGCACAAGACGGACTCGACCGCTTCGGATTGATCGACGACGCAGCCTGCCGGCCGCGCCATTCTCCCCCTGCATTGCCGATGTATCGGCAGCAGCCCGCAGCCAGGGTGTCAAGGCTGCCGTGGGTTCCGCCCACGCCACCCACCAGTTCGCTTCGGCATCTCACCGGCGAACGCTGCCCACCGGGGCATCGATGCCTCCTTTCTCCAACCCACGGGATGGTCGCCACGTCCCGTCAGGGGCATGTCGCCACCCGGTCGATTTCAGGACTTCCCATGGACACCATCACCAAGCAAGACCGCATCACGCTGAAGAACCTCAAGGTCGCCGACTTCGCCAGCGAGGAAACGCTGTGCTTCACCGCGACCATCGTGTTCGACGGCACTCCCATCGCCGAGGCCCGCAACGACGGGCATGGCGGCTCGACATTCCTCCGCGCGCTCAACGGCAAGACGACGCTGCTGGCTCAGGCCGAAGCCTTTGCCAAGGGCTTGCCGCCTGCGCCGCTCGATCTAGGCCAGGAGGGTGAAGACCCTCATTACATCGACATGACGCTCGACTTCCTGGTCGATGAACTGGCCGATGCCATGCACGCGGAGCGCAAGGTGCGAGCCGCCTTCAACCGCGACATCGGCAACAAGGTGCTGTTCATCAAGGACGGCAAACTGCTGTTCATCAAAGGCATCAAGCTCAAGGCTATCGCCGACCGCAAGGCGTACTTCGCTTCGCTGCGCACCAGGCAGGCCCAGCCCATCGTCATCCTCGCCGAGCTTCCGCCCGAGCGGGCATTCGACCTGTGGAAGCAGCATGTCCTGGGCGACAAGCCCGATTGACCCAGCGCCACCGCACCCTCCTGACAGCCCCGTACTCGATGCGGGGCTTTTCTTTTCCTGTGCTCATCAATCGGGGCTGGGCCGAATGCCGTTTTCCAACTGACGCGGCGCAGCCCTCGCACGAAGCTGCCTGCATGTTCGCTGATTCGTCAGCACATGCCAGCAGCCAGGGTTCCAGGCTGCCGCGGGTCTCTCCCGCGTCACCCACCAGTCCGCATCGCATCAATTCTGCGGATGAGCGTCCCCGTGACGCTGATGCTTTTTATCAACCGCGTGCGGGAGCTGCCATCCCGTGAGGGACAAGGCCCCGCTTTTCCAAGGAGCCCGTCCATGTCCCAGCAAGCCTCTTTCGGCCAGTTGGCCCTGACCTACTGCGGCAAGTTCCTGCCGCTCGAAGTCTTGCAAAGCGCCGCCGGCCACTACATCGGCACGCGCGATACCGAAGGTCCCGTTTCGCGGGAATCCCGCGAGTACTTCCGCAGCTATGCCGCGGCTCAACGCGCCCTCGAAAGAGGCGGCTGGTCCCAGCTCGCCATTCCCTGATCCAACTGGAGAAATCACGTCATGAACCAGCTACTGCCGCGGGAAGTCGTCGATCAGATCATGCGGGAAGAGCAGCATTTCGCTGCCGCGCCCCAAGCCTTCTTCGAGGCCTGGAAGCGCGGTGTCGAGATTGCTGGTCCCGAGTGGTTCGGCGACGGCACCCGTGAAGGCCTGAACCAGGCCAAGACCAAGTGGGATTTGCGTCCCGACATGCTGCGGCTCAACGATGCCCTCGGCGTCCTGAGCAGCGGCGAACGCATGTTCCTGTCCGCCATGGTCAGCTTCTACAACGCGCGCGAGGGCGGTGCCATGCTCAAGCGCTGCCGCTTCCACGGGCTGTCGGACTTCGACGGTCTCGATCTGGAACGCCGCAAGGTCATCGCCGACCTGCTGGTGAACTACAGCGGTTGGTGAGCCGGTCTCCGGCACGCCACTGTCCTCTCGATCCCCCCGTGAGGGACATGCGCCCATAAGGCCATGTCCCTCAATTTTTCTTCCCCATCGCCCGACGCCAACGGCCTTGGGCTATTCCCTGCGGACGCCATCGTCCGCATGGGCTGGCTCCGCTCTTCTCGAAAGGAGCCAGCATGGCAAACAACTACTACGAAGGCACGGGCGTTCTCGTGCTCAACCGCGTTACTCCCGTCATCAAGGCACTGTTCGGTGCTTTCGCGCTCGACGAAAACCATCCCGGCAATGGGCAGGCCTACATCGCCCAGATCGCCGAAACCAATGATCCACGCTGGACAGATGTGCTGGACGGTCTGGAAAACCTGGCCACACAACTCGGCATCCCCATGCCCGACGACGAAGAGTTGTCGATTCCGCCTCTGCTTGAACGGCTGGCCGCGCACTTCGGTGCTGACCAGGACGGGGAGCTGGAGAACCTGATCGAGCACCACCAATTCGAGGACGGCGCCGACCTGGAAGCCCTGCTTCTGATCGCTACCCGCTTCGATGACGGCCATAACCTGACCGCCATCCAGTTTGAGGGCTGCTGGTATTGCAGCAAGCCAAGGCTATTCGAGTTCGGCGGCAACGGCTGCTACCTGAGCCGTGAGGTCCAGGTCTTCAGAACGTCCTCGCAGGCGCTTCAACTCGGCGATCAACTGCGCAACACCATCCTGGCCGCCGACATCGAAGAGGCCTCAGCGTTGATCGCGCTGGAGGCCGCCAACCTGCTTGCCGGCATCACCGATGAGCAATTTCGCCTAAATGTGCGCCATCGCATCGCCGAACGGCTGGTTCAGACGCCAACGATCAGCGCCGACTGACGCATTTTCCACTTTCAACCAACCGGGTCCAATTCCCGGTGGCGGAGATTGGCCCCAATATTCAAATCTGGAGAGTTCCCATGTCCCAGAAACCCAATCCCTTTCTCCGCGGCTACTGGAATCTGAAAATCGTCCGCACGCTGTGCATCGGCTACGACGACGGAAGCCCGCATGTCTGGCGAATCATCCACGCGAGTCAAAAGCACTTTTCCGACGAGGAACTGATTTCATCCTCGTGCATCGTCACCAGCGATTTCGCCGTGGTCAGGAATGGTCCCGAACCCGTGAGTGCCGAGGTGCTGGCCGAATGCGATACCGCAGAAGGTGTCAGCGGCGAAGGTGTAATCGGTGCCGTGGTCTATGCCATCCATGGCGACGACTTCGACGGTCGCCCCATCCACGTCGGCGACGCCTATTCGGCAGAGGCAGCGCGGGAAGTCGTACAGCGCCTGAGTTTCGAGACCGGCTACTACAGCCGGTGCTGGGAAATCAGCAGCGCACACATCAGCCAAGAAACCGGCCAATACCTCGCCAACCTGGCAGACCTCGCTACGCCGGAGGCATTCCTGTTCATCGCGTTCCGGGTTCCGTACAGCCCGGCGATCGGCATCAAGCTGATCTCCACTCCCTGGACGGACAAGAACCTGGACCACGCCGAGGGCATCAGTGCGGAGCAGCTTCGCCAGGAGCACCGAAGCAAGGGTATGCCGGATGACCTGGCGAACGTCATTGAACTGGCTGGCCAGGCCGACGTGCGCATCCTGATTCTCGACGCCGACGCACCCGTGCTGTTGGGCCTGCCGTTGGCCGAATCCTAGCAGCCGCTCGACGCAACATCCTTCCTCTTTGTTCTCCCCCATACCGGCCCGTCTCCCTCCCGGAGCCGGGCTGGTCCATTTTCATAGGAGCAACCTCATGTTCCCCGACCTCATCTCGCGCACGCCAGACTTCGAGCACCAGCTCGGCGCCTGCGTCAATGCCATGGGCCAGGACGACGCCATCGGCCAGATCCTGGTATTCGAGCGCATGAGCGGCACGCTGCACATGCGCCATATCGCCAGCGCCGACCTGGTGGACACCGACATTGACGACTACGAAATGGTCGTCTTCGACGGTGGCAACACCAGCGGCGATACATGGAAGCATGTCTTCTTCCCACGTCAGCGCGAGCACTACTTCGTGTACGAAGCCTGACCCAACCAAGCCCCTTTTCGAGGGGCTTTTTCTTGTCCGCAGCGCAGGAAAGCGGGTGCGACGCTGTGCGATTTCTTGCAGGCAGGCCGCCCATTCCAGAGCCATCCTTGCTCCATGTTCGTCGGCGTTGCCGACACATGCCCTGGCAGCCGAGACCTTCAAGGCTGCAAGTGCGGGAAACCGTGCTGGTCGTTTCTTCCTATGGACGTACCCCGTCCGTTCACGCCACCCACAAGGGACCTCTCCCTTGCGGGCGGGGAATCCCTTGTTCTTCCTCAAGGAGATTCCCATGGACCGTTCCCTCATCAAATCCATGATGCCTTCGCTTGTCGCGGGCCATGTCCCTCGCAACGTGCGTTCGTTCAAATACCGCGTATTCGATGATCAGCCGCAGTCCTCGACGTTGGGCTTCGCCATTGACCCTCAGCCCTTCAACGGCAAGGTAGTCTCCGCGACCGACGATGCCATCGTCGTCAAGCTCAAGCCTTCCGAGTTCGCCGTGCTCGATCCCAACCTGGTGACCACCGTTCCCAGCGAGGGCGCCAAGGTCCATGTCCAACCCTACGCCCGGCGACGTTTCGACGGGCTTCGCGCGGACACCCCGGAAGTCGTCACCGAGAAGACTTCGGATGGCACGCCTTACACCATCACGAGGCATATCCTTGGCAAAGCACCCGCCAAGCTGCCCATTCCCGAGCCGCAGTGCATGGAGCTGGGCCAACTCATCGAGCAGTTGGAGGAGATGCCCGCGCCCGACGGGTTCCGGTGCATCACCCACATGCTGGTCGATGCAGGTGCCCGCGACTTCGCCTGGGTCGATCCCAAGCCCTCCAGGATCATCGAGACCCCGCCGGCGATCAGCTTCACGGTCTCAACCACCAAGTTCGAGGGTCAGGTGACGATCCTCTACGACCGTGGCGGCGACACCTACGTGGTGGAGCTGCACCGCGACGGTGAGTTGGTCGATAGGCACGACGAGGTGTATTTCGACATGCTCGGTGAAGTGCTGGAGCGGCTCATCGACGACGGGCGCTGGCGCCTGATCGACGTGAGCGTGATCGACGCCAAAGCCTTTCGGCAACGTCAGGCGGTTCCAGCCTGACGTGCCAGACAGGAAGCCTAGCGGCACGACTGATCAGTCCACAGCCTACCGGCGACTGCCCCACAAGCCTTCCATCCGTTTCGGTGGAGGGCTTTTTTCTTCATCCATACAGGAGATTTCAACCATGTCACTGCGATTCAGAGGCTCCGACCTGCGCCCCGTGCTTGCCGAAGCCATCGCCAACCAATGCCGCGTCGCCCTGGCCAAGGACCAGGGCGTGTACTTCCTCGCCGAGCGCGGAGAGCGCCGCCCCGATGGCCGCGTGAAGCTGCTGGCCTATGCCGTCGGCTGCAACCCGGATACCGACCCGTTCGATGACTGGTGGGAACTGGCACGCGCCGAGCTTGGCGGCGACGACTTCGGCGAGTTCTTCGACCCGAAAGACAGCGTTTTCACTCGCATTCTGCAAAGCTCAGATGATCTGGAGCTGTCCGCCACCGCTACGTATCTGTCGCTGGCGGCGGTGGAATCGGCGTAGTCCAAAAATGTCCGCATACCCCTTGAAGCCCCCATTTCGGGGGCTTTCTTTTGGGCGGAACTGGGCAGCCTGGAAAAAATGGGAAGCGCCCGGATGCCGATTGATTGCTGTCGCGCGCGCGAGGCCCGGCCATGCTGACCCCATGCCTGCTGACGTTGTCAGCGACATGCCAAGCAACCATCGGTCTTCAAGGTTGCGTCGCAGTTCCCACTGCGTGACCGAGCCAGCTCGCACCGCATCCATCCGCGAGCGGCCACCAGTCTCTGGTGGCGGATGCTTTCGCCTTATCGACCCACCGCGGGGTTACGCACCTTTCCCCGCATGCGTGGGGCTGGTGTGTCTCCGCTTCTTCCCTATGGAGATTCACCATGAACACCACGTCCAACGAGAAATCGTATTTCGACCTCCACACCTCGGGCATCGGCTACATCCAGCGTGTCCGTGAAGTGCCTGTCCGGGGCGGCCGCCGTGCGCAGCCTTTCCTGGCATGCACCGTTGCCGCGCTGGTCGGCCCCGCCAGGGACCCCAGCTACCGCTACTTCGACGTCAAGGTCTCGGGTGCCGAGGCCAAGAACCTCGTCCAGCGCTACATCGGCGTTGACGATCCCAAGCAGCGCCCGCTGGTGCGCTTCCGCCTCGGCGACCTGTGGGGCGATGCGTACATCCGCGACAAGGGCGAGCGCAAGGGTGAAGCCGCCGCGTCCCTCAAGGCGCGACTGCTCAAGGCCGAGCCGCTTGACCGGGCCGAACTGGCTTCCATCAAGCAGCACGAGCTGATCACCCGCGGCATCGGCTACCTCAGCCGTCCGAAGGACGTCACCCCCAAGGATGGCGATCCGTTCCTGTCGTGCTGCGTCGCGGCTCTGGCCGGGCCTGTCGGTGAACCGGACTATCGGTACTTCGACACCATCGTCGCCACCCCTGAAGCCGAGCACCTGGTTCGCCGGTGCGTGCAGGCCATCGAAGGGGACCGCAAGGTGCTGATCGCCTTCAAGTTGAACGACATGAAGATCGATCCGTACATCCGCACCAAGGGTGAGCGCGCCGGGGAGCCGGGAGCGAGCCTGGAATCGACGCTGATCCACATCGGTCTGATCAAGATCGACGGCACCCAGGTCTATCCGACGAGCCAGGCGCAAGCCGAGGCGTCGCAGGCCGAGGACGCACCCGCGCCCGAAGCCGAGGACGCCGCCGACACCGCTGCCGACCAGCCTATCGAGCCCGCCGAGCGCGAGCCCGCAGGTGAAGTCGAAGAGCAGGAGCCGGCATTGGCTGCTTCGTTCTGATCCGGCATGGCCCCTCACGGGGCCTTGCCTTTTTCCTATTCCTCAAGGAGAAGCATCATGGCAGTCACATCGGCACCCGAGAAATCGGCCACTCCCATCATCGTCCCGGGCCAGCTCGCGCTGCGCACCATTCATGGCCGCAACGGAAAGTTCAATGTTGGCAAGCTCGAATGCCAACTCGGAAAATTCACGATTAAAGACGCGGAGTTGGAGCAATACCCCGAGGGCAAGTATCAAGGGGAGTTCGTCCTTCGCTACATCTTCCTCAAAGGCTATCCGATCAGCGACGGCAGCATGCGTTTCGAGATGCGCGCCAACCTGGACGGTATGACACTTTTCGGCATCGACAAGCTGAGCAAGGCCGAAGCACATAGCTTCGCCCCGCAGGAAGTCGATCCGCTCGATGAAGATCAAGGGACACAGCCTGCGACAACGCCGGCCAAACCCGCCAAGGCATCCAGGTCCGCCAAACCTGCACCCGTGCAGACGTCCGCGGACCCGCTGGTCGATACCACGCCCTTCGGCGTGGACGCGCCGCCTGCTGCGGCTGCTGCCCCCGGCAGCACCGAGGATGGCGACGCCGCGCTGTTCGGCCTGTTGTGGCCGCTGGGCGAGTCTGTGAAGCTGGATTCGACCATCGACCGCCGCGCCCTGCGCGCCCAGATCGCCCGCCTGGGCGAACTGGGCTACGCGCTGGACTTCAAGACGCAGGAGTGGAGCCGCCAGGCCGAACTGCAACCTGCGTGATTGCAGACACCGCATCCGCGGTGTTCTTCATCCACCCGCTGGGGTTCCTTCCCCATGCGGGGGTGGCCTCGGCTTTCTTCTGGAGGTCTCCATCATGTCCACCATCACTTGCGATACACCCCGTTCCGCGCTGGACGAAACCGCGTGGCGCGCCGTTTGCAAGACGGCCGCCGAGCATGCCCAACGTGGTTGCGGCCTGTCCTGGGATCACTGGGTCACGCTTTTCAGCTCGGAGATCGACGCGCAAGCCAGTCGATTGCCGGAAAGCCAGCGCGTTCATGCGCTGGAAATCGCGACCCAGGAATGGGACTACGCAACACCTGCCGAACGGCAGGAAACCCAGGACTGGCTCGCTGAAAACGGCTGCTGTTCGCATGGGATCACGCTGGGTTGCTGCCCGGCCGGTTGCGGTTCCTAGCCCGCACTGCATTCCATCGCCGCACACGCGGCATTCCATCACCCGCTGGGGGTTCTTCCCCACGGGGAGGCCTCTGGCTCTACTTCTTCAGGAGGCCTCTCATGGGCTGGTATTTCTCTCCCCAATCGCGGTCTGAACTGATCGCCGAACTGATCGCACCGCAGGAGACCGAGCGCGCCAGCGTGAAGGTCATCGCCCACACGCTGCGCGGCAACGTCCTCTGGTCCGTCGCGGAAGTGACGGCCAGGGCCGAAGGCGTGCATCGTGATCTCGCGCCGGGCCAGTCCCTGCGCTACATCCGCTGCGATCTTCTGGAGCGCAGCGGCAACCAGTGGGGCTACAAGCCGCTGGACGAGTCCATGCACCCGTACTACTACTCGTGCCCGCTGTCCTATCTGGACCTCGCACCGGAGCAGTCCGCCGACTGGCGTGCAGGCGTTCGCGCCTACCACGCGCGGCGTCGTACACCCACGGTTGCCACGGCACCCGCCGCGGCACTATTGGCCTGAGCCAGGAGGAACCAACATGGACCCGATCCTGGCTGCGCTCCCCGCCTCGCTGTTAAAGCTCGTTGAAGGCAGTTTGTCCAACGACGAAGTTTCCTCCGACGAGGAAATGCTGGCGTACTTCATCGACAACGGCCTCACCGAGGAGCAGGCACGGCAGGCGCTGACCTATCGCGACCAGTACCTCAACAACATCTACCTGGACGGCTTCACGCCGATCACCGCGGTGGACGAGGCGCTTCACTTCAACCCGCACACCCGGCAGTTCGAGCCGGACTGAGCGGTTTTCTTCCACCCCCCCCGGGGCAGTACCTGCCCCGACGGGCGGTGCTGTTCCCGCTCATCCGAGGACACCACCATGCCCGCAAACACTTCTTCCACGCTGTACCGCATCGACGAATGCCCGGACGTGATGGCCGACGCCTGCGTTGGCGATGACCAGGGCAACCTGATCTTCCTGTCCATCTGGGCACGCGACACCGCCGTCCAGCAATTCCTCGCTCGCCTGACCCTCGGGCGCGACGAGCAGGGACTGGACCAGTTCCACGTCATCACCGACCAGGGCGGCAGCGTCCCGGTGTTCATCGGCAACGTCGATCGCCTGGAAAAGCGCATGACCCGCGCCTACCGGCGAACGCTGTTCGGTTCGCTGTCCAACGTGTGGCTGTTCGACCGGCGCTGCGTCAAGCCCGACAAGGCCAACGCCAGCGCATTGGCACTGCTGCCGCGCGACAGCGCCCACCGGCTTGACCGCCTGTGGATGCTGGTGCGGGACACCTGCCCGTTGCCGCTACTCGACCACTGGCGCGAGACCGTGCTGGAACTGCTGCAAAGCCGCGAGATGCTGGCCCGCCTTCCGTTCGCCCTCGGGCCGCTGGAAGGCCATCGGCTCGCCATCGACGTGCCGGCGCTGACCCTGGCGCTGGGCTCCCTGATCCGCAGTGACGCGCTCACCGCCTATCCCTATCCGACCAAGATTTGGACGCCGGAAGCGGTAGCGGCTTGACCCCCTCGGAGGCACGTCTCGGCGTGCTTCCGTCTTTCATCCCCGCCAACCAGGAGACTTCCATGGCCCTCATGTTCCCGCGGCTCGCCCGCAATTTCGCCAAGAACGGGTACTACCCGACCGACGAACCCACGCTCGAAAGAGCCCTCAACGCACTGATGCCCAGCGACGGGCCGATGTGCATCCTTGATCCCTGCGCCGGCGAAGGCGTGGCGATCGCCGAAGCCGCCTATGCCCTCGGGCGTGACCAGGCCAAGGCATTCGCGGTCGAGTTCGACGCGGAGCGGGCACGCCATGCCCGAGGCTTGGTCGATCACTGCCTGCACGCGGACCTGATGGACACGATGGTCTCCAAACAGTCCTTCGGGTTGCTCTGGCTCAACCCGCCGTATGGCGACCTGTCCAAGGACGTCAACGGCAACATCGGCTATCAAGGTCAGGGACGTGCCCGCCTCGAAAAGCTGTTCTATCAGCGTTCGCTGTCGCTGCTGCAGTACGGCGGCATGCTGGTCTTCATCGTCCCCGGCTACGTGCTCGACGCGGAGCTGGTTGGTTGGCTGACACGCCACTACACCGATCTGCGGATCTACCGAGCGGTGGAAACGCAGTTCAAGCAGGTGGTGATCTTTGGCCGAAGGGTGCGCCAGCGCGAGCAGGCCCCCGATGGCGTCAAGGCCGTGCGCAACTTGCTGCTGCAGGTTGGGCTTGGCGAAGTCGAAGCCGAGGAACTGCCGAGCGAATGGCCGTTCCTGCCGTACATCGTCCCCGCCAGTCCGGTCGAGCCGGAGCATTTCTTCCGCGTGACGATGGAGCCGGAGCAGTTCGCCGATGAGGTCGGTCGGCTGCAAGGCCTCTGGCCGTCGCTGGACACGCACCTGGGGGCCGCGCAGCAGTCGCTGCGTCCACCGGCGCGAGCCTTGTCCCACTGGCATCTCGCCCTGGCCTTGGCAGCGGGCGCGATCTCCGGCGTTGTGCGCTCCCAGACGGGGCGCGTGCTCGTCGTCAAAGGTGACACCCACAAGGACAAAACGCTCCAGCGGGAATTCACCGAACGCGAAGACGGCTCCATCGCCGAGACCCGCATCCTCACCGACAAGTTTGTGCCCGTCATCCGCGCGTGGGACATGACGCCTGGCTCCGCGACACGGGGCGAGGTGTTGACCATCCGCTGATCCACCGGACGCGCTGCCGTCCTGCTGTACCACATCGAAGGAGAAACACCATGTTCCCGAATCCGTTCAAGCGGCCAGCGCCGCACAAGCAACCGTTGTTCGCACCGAGTACGTTGAAGTTGAGCGAGAAGGTGCATTGGCTGGCCCGAAGAGGCCTGATCGACCCCTTAGCCTATGTCCAGCGCCATGTGCGCGGGGACTGGGGCGAGATCGATGAGGCCACACGCCAAGCCAACGACGTGGCGATCCAACAGGACAACCTGATGATCTCGCAGTTCAGGATCACGCCGGACCTGGCGCTAATCGTCAAGACCAGCGAGGACCACCAGACCACGGTGATCCAGCTTCCCGAAGAGCGGGACCTGATCTGACGTCCCCACATCGTCATCCTCATTCTCCTGACGGAGCCACTTCACTCCGGCAGGGGTGTCGTGGCTCAATGACTCATCAAGGAGGAGCCCATGGCATCACATCGCATCGAAACCTACTGTCAGAACCTGGCGTTCCCCATCGGGGCGCTTATCTTCAGCAAAGGCATTGACCGCCTGGTCCGCTCGGGTCGCCTCGACCCGATCCCGTACTTCAGGCGCCACACCCGTGGCGACTGGGGCGACGTCAACGTCCAGCAATGGCAGGCCAACAGCACCGCGCTTCAATCAGGCGCATCGCTGGCATCGCACTACGTGATCCATCCGGGGCTGGCCATTCGCATCGTTACCGACGCGGAGCGCCACGCCACCGTCATCGTTCTGCCGTCCGAGGACTGAGCACGGTTCAGCCGCTGGCCACCCAGGCCAGCACCTTCAACCACCGTCGGCCACGCGTCGATTTACTTCCCACCACGGGGCATGCCACTGCCCCGCTGGGGGTGGTGCATGCCCCTTTTTCTTTGGAGCATCACCATGTCCCTCGATCTCGAAACCAATGCCGCTGAAGCCGCGCCCGTACAGGGCGAACTGCTCGACGCGGAATCTTCCCCTCTGACCCTGAGCCTTCAGGATTTCGTCGGCGAGTTCGGCGACGAACTGCTCGACGCCCTCAACAGCGCCAACCCGCCGGTCTATACCGGCCAACCGCAAGCACATCGCCAGCTCATCGTCGCCAGCCTCAAGCGCAAGCTGTTCCAGGCCCAGGCCGAAGTCGTCCACGCCGCCGCGGAGCTGCTGATTGACCGTGGCGAGCGCGCCGCGATCGTCAATGGCGAGATGGGCTGCGGCAAGACGACCGTCGGCATCGCCACGGCCGCTGTGCTCAACGCCGAAGGCTACCGCCGGACCTTGGTTCTCTCGCCCCCGCACCTTGTTTACAAGTGGCGGCGCGAGATCCAGGAGACAGTAGCGGGCGCGAAGGTCTGGGTGCTCAACGGCCCCGATACCTTGGTCAAGCTCATCAAGCTGCGCGAGCAGTTGGGTGTGCAGCCGACCGGCCAGGAGTTCTTTGTCCTGGGGCGCGTCAGGATGCGGATGGGGTTCCACTGGAAGCCTGTCTTCACCCAGCGGCGCACCCGCCACGGCGACGTGGCGGCCTGCCCGGACTGCGGCACGGTCATCACCGACCTCGACGGCGAGCCGGTCAACCCGGTCGCGCTCGAAGCCGAGGAGTACCGCAGGAAGTGCAGCCATTGCGCAGCGCCCCTGTGGACGCTGATCCGCCCACGCAGCCTGTCCGGCAGCGACCAGTCCTCGGCCGTGCTGAAAGCCTTGAAGCGCATCCCGACCATCGGGGCAGTCACCGCGCAGAAGCTGATGCAGAAGTTCGGAGACGGCTTCCTGGCCTCGATGCTCGGCGACAACATCCATGAGTTCATCAACCTCATGGACGGCAACGGCGAGCTGGTGTTTTCCGACCGTCAGGCCACCCGCATGGAACGTGCGATGGCCAACATGGAGTTCGGCTTTGGCGAAGGCGGCTACCAGCCGTCCGAGTTCATCAAACGCTACCTGCCGCAAGGCACGTTCGACCTGCTCATCGCCGATGAGGCGCACGAGTACAAGAACGGCGGCAGTGCCCAAGGCCAGGCCATGGGCGTGCTGGCAGCGAAGGCTCGCAAGACCTTGCTGCTGACTGGCACGCTGATGGGCGGCTACGGGGACGACCTGTTCTACCTGCTGTTCCGAGCCCTTCCGGGGCGGATGATCGAAGACGGCTACCGCCCGACCACGAGCGGCAGCATGACCTCGGCCGCGATGGCGTTCATGCGCGATCACGGGGTCTTGAAGGACATCTACTCCGAGAGCACCGGCACGGCGCACAAGACGGCCAAGGGCACCAAGGTATCGGTGCGCACGGTCAAGGCCCCGGGCTTCGGCCCCAAGGGCGTCTTGCGCTGCATCCTGCCGTTCACGATCTTCCTCAAGCTCAAGGACATCGGCGGCAACATCCTGCCGCCGTATGACGAGGAGTTCCGCGAAGTCGCGATGGACACGGCGCAAGCCGCGGCCTACCGCGATCTGGCGGGTCGGCTGACCGCGGAGCTGAAACAGGCTCTTGCACGACGCGATACGACCTTGCTGGGTGTGGTGCTCAACGTGCTACTGGCCTGGCCAGATTGCTGCTTCCGGTCGGAGACCGTGGTGCATCCGCGCACGCGCAACACCTTGGCGTTCGTCCCGGCTCAGTTCAACGAGTTCGAGATCAGCCCCAAGGAGCGTGAGCTGATCGACATCTGCAAAGAGGAGAAGGCGCAGGGCCGCAAGGTGCTGGCCTACACGGTCTATACCGGCACGCGCGACACGACCAGCCGGTTGAAGGTGCTGCTGGAGCAGGAAGGCTTCAAGGTGGCGGTGCTGCGCGCAAGCGTGGATGCCAGCCGCCGCGAGGACTGGATCGCCGAACAACTGGACCGTGGCATCGATGTGCTCATCACCAACCCCGAGCTGGTTAAAACGGGACTGGACCTGTTGGAGTTTCCGACGATCGTGTTCATGCAGTCGGGCTACAACGTGTACTCGCTGCAGCAGGCGGCACGCCGCTCCTGGCGCATCGGGCAGAAGCAACCCGTGCGCGTGATCTACCTTGGCTACGCCGGCTCCTCGCAGATGACCTGCCTCGAACTGATGGCCAAGAAGATCATGGTCTCGCAGTCCACCTCGGGCGACGTGCCCGAATCAGGGTTGGACGTCCTGAACCAGGATGGTGATTCGGTCGAGGTCGCACTGGCCCGGCAACTGGTCGCCGCCTGATCCCCACGCCAACGCTGGCCTAACGCCGCCGGCTTTCCGCTGTTCCCACCTTGCAGCCACGTCCACGGTCTCCGTGGGCGTGGCTGCGCTTTTTCGATCCCAAGGAGATTTCCATGAACACCAATACCCAAGCAACGACCAAAGTCGTCAGTGCTCGCCTCACGCTGGACGTGACTTACCTGCTCAACGGCGAGGCCGAATCGGAAATGCTGGCACGGCTGCGCAGCATGTGCGAATACGCCATCGATGAGGGTCTGCTGACCGGCGAGACCGCCGCGGAAGTGGATAAGTGGTCGATCGATGTGTCCGAGCAGCCCTCGGAAGCTGAGAGTGACACCCTGGTAACCGAGATCGCCTCCTTCATGCGGCAGCGCATCGAAGACGGCAATCTGAACGCTGAAGACATCCCCGTGCGCCTGGCGCGCTACGGCCTGATGGCTCCCGAGGCATTCGCCGACGAGATGCGCGAGCGCATGGGTATGGCCGACGAAGAACCCGAGAGTCAGGCTGTCATCCCTCCGACCGAGCCTGCTGAAGGCGGCGAGATCGAGATGCAAGTCGCTGTCGCCTGCGTCGATGCTTCCGGCACCCCCAACATGCCGGTCTTCAAGGTCAGAACCACCCAGGAGGAATACGACCAGGGTGCCCACTACCACAAAGCCAAGGATCTGGCCGAAGAAGCCCGGTACGAAGGGCCGTTCGTCTGCTTCGACGCTGCCGAATATGGCCCCATCCTGTCGGCCGCCCGCGAACTGGGTCTTGTCCCGCAGGTCGTCGTGGTCGATATGACCGACGGCCAGATCCACTCCATCCGCTGCGACACCGGCGAGATCAAAGTCGTCTGCTACGACACCAGCGATACCGACGAGTACTCGGTGGCGATGGCGGACCGGCCGCTCGGCGAGAACGGCCAACTCGTGCGCTGCTGGGCGCATGCCCAACTGGCACAGGTCGATCCTGGCCTGAAGCTGGCTCGGGGTTGATTCGGCAGGGTCCGACCTGCGCTCTCATTGGCCCCTTCGGGGGCCTTTTTCTTTGGAGGGAGGCTGTCGGAAAATCGGACGGGGCGTGATTCGCATTGTTTGCTGCCGCGCACGACCCCAGCGGCGATGGTGAGGGCTCGATGTTTCAGGACGCCGAGCTATGTGCCCCTCTCCACCCTGGTTTCACCATCCCGAACGCCGCCTGCTGACGGGATTTCTCGGCCTGCTTTGGTCGGTACTGGCTGGCGGCTGCGCGACAACGACTGCGCCGCACGCACCCGATGCCTTCGAGGAAGTCTCGACCGCGCCCGAACCCGAAGCGCCCGAGTACATCCCCGTTGTGCGCTATGGGCGCTACACGTTGGTCGAGCTGGCCCCCACGGCGGCGCAGCGCGACCTGCTGTTGCAGACCATCGATGTTTCGATGCCGGCGGATGCCCGCGTCACGGTCGGCGATGGGCTGCGGCACGTGCTCAAGCGCAGCGGCTACAGCCTGTGTCAAACGGCACATGCCGTGATCGAGTTGTATGCGCTGCCGCTGCCGGCGGCGCACCTGCATCTCGGTCCCATGACCTTGCGCGACGCGCTGATCACCCTAGCTGGTCCGGCCTGGGAACTGCACGCGGATGACCGCGCACGACAAATTTGCTTCGAGCGGCCCGGCGACAGCATGGCCGTCGAATCCATGCCTGAACCGGCCGCCGCCGATGCGGTGCAGACCTTCCCACTGATGCCCTCCATTCCAGGCGGCCAGCCATGAACACTCCCCAATCCTCGCGGCGCCCGGCTGCCGCCGTGGTGGCGCAAAGCCTGCTCTGGCTCTGGCTGCTCGGTCTCAGCGTCATCGTGGCCCTCGGCTACCAGGCGATGAGCGACCAGGCCGACGAGGAACGGCTCGACTCCCGTTTGCAACGCCTCGAAGCGCAGGCGGTGGCCTTGGCCGAGACCATCGGAACCATCCAGCAGCGTCCGCAGGTCGCAACGGCGGCGGACCTCAAAGACACCCGCCAAATCCTGGAAGCACGCGCTTCCCAAGTTGAGAAGACATTGAGCAGCTACGCAGCAGCCGACGACCTTCAGGCGCTGCGCGCGGAGATCGAGCAGATCAAGACGCGTCAGACCGCCGCGCGTGCAGCAACACCCGCCCAGCCGCGCACATCGAGCAAGCCCGCCGCCAAGCCTGAACCGCCGCCACTGCCGTTCCGCATCGTCGGCGCCGAACTGCGCGCCGGCCAGCTCAGTGTGTCCGTCGCGCCGAGCAGCGGGGACTTCACGCCCGACCAGCTTCAGGTGCTGTTGCCCGGTGATGCGGTCGGTCCATGGCGCTTGCAGGCAATCGATGGCAGCGCTGCGGTGTTCCAAGCCGGCGAACAGATCCGTCGCGTGGCGATTCCCTGATCGGAGCACACGACATGAAGCCGTCGATCATCCTTTCCGCACTCCTACTGGCTTCAGTCCAGTGGCCCGCGTGGGCGCAACAGCCAGCCACAGCTCCAGCCCGCAATGCGCAGAGCCAGGAGCGCCCGCTGGCCGCCCGCGTCCTGGACGACCGAGTAGCAAGCAACTGGGGGCTCCAACCCCAGGAATGGGCGCGTTACCGCGAGCTGATGGATGGGCCGCTGGGCATCTACTCGCCAAACCTGGACCCGCTGTCTGCCCTAGGCATCGAGGCACGCACCGACGAAGAACGGCGGCGCTATGCAGAGCTGCAGGTGCAAGTCGAGGCTCGCCGCGTCGAGAAGCTGCTCGCCTACCAACGTGCCTACGACGAAGCCTGGCAGCGCCTGAACCCCGGCATGCAGCGCGTGAACCTGCCCGACGACGGGCCGGGCACCGGCACCGCGCGCGGCAGCGGTCGCATGGCGGTGTTCGTCAAGGACGGCTGCGCGGCCTGTGGGCAGCTCGTGCAGCGGCTGCAATCCTCGGGTGCCGAGTTCGACCTGTATATGGTGGGCAGCCGCCAGGACGACGCACGCATCCGCGACTGGGCCAAGCGCGCGCAGATCGACCCGGCGCGCGTGCGCAGCGGCAGCATTACCCTCAACCACGACGGCGGCCGCTGGCTGTCGCTGGGCCTGCCCGGTGACTTGCCCGCGGCTGTGCGCGAGGTGAACGGCCAATGGCAGCGCCAGCCGTAGCGGCCACCTCCTTCTCGCAGCTCTTGTGCGCACTGGTGCTCGCTACCGGCCTGTGCGCCTGCGCCGTCCATGCCCAGGAGATTCCGCCACCTGCCTACCAGCTCGCCGCCCAGCAGGCGGGCATCCCCTCGACCGTGCTCTACGCCGTGGCCTTGCAGGAGAGCGGCGTTCGACGCAACGGGCGCATCGTGCCGTGGCCGTGGTCCCTCAATGTCGCCGGCCAGTCGCGCCGCTTCGCCACGCGCGCCGACGCCTGCTCGGGCTTGCAACAGGCAATGCGTACCACGCCCCACACGCGCATCGATGCAGGCCTGGTCCAGATCAACCTCGGCTACCACAAGCATCGCTTCACCAGCGCGTGCGACCTGCTGGACCCGTATCGAAACCTCGCCATCGCCGCTGAAATCCTGAACGAGCAGCACACGTCCGGCGAAGACTGGCTGCTCGCGATCGGCCGCTACCACCGTCCTGCGGGCGGCGAGCCCGCCGCCCGCTACCGGCGCAGCGTGTCGCGCCATCTCGCGCGTGTGCAGGGCGCACATCCAAACGCCGCGGTGCTCGCCGCGCGCCAGGAGACTTCCCCATGACAAAATCCCATCTGGCCCTGCGGGGCCTGCTTGTGCTGCTGGCAGGTCTGCCGCTGGCATCGCGTGCCGGCGATCCGCTGATCGTGGTCGAAGATCGCGGTGGCACGTCGGCGCTGCCGTACTACGAGGCCCTCAACCTCCAGGCGCGCGCCGATGTCCCGGGCCGGCCGCCCATTCCGACGCCACAGGTTCCCGCCACACCCGCGGACGAGGCAGCGATGCTGCCGGTGCGTAGCGCCAAGCTCACGCCCGGCACCGTCGCGCGGCGCGTGATCGAAGCGCCCGGCCTGCGGCCGTTCGTGGTCATCGGCGACGACGACGCCTCCCGGGCCTGGCTGCAGCGCCGCGGCGTCGCTTTGCGCGAACGCGGCGCGGTCGGCCTCGTGGTCAATGTCGAGACCGCGCAGGGCCTGGCACGGTTGCGTGCCCTGGTGCCGGGCGTGCCGCTCGCGCCCGTAGCCGGAGACGACCTGGCCGATCGCCTGGGGCTGCGGCACTACCCGGCGCTGATCACGGCCACCGGCATCGAGCAATGAAGCCATGTCGGGGAAACAGCCGGTCGAGGTTCTGCTACGCCCAGCGGTGGAGCTATACACCGTCGCGGCGTGTGCAGGCGCCGCGTTTCTGTGCCTGGTGGCCCCATGGTCGCTCGCGCTGAGCCCGTCGATGGGCGTCGGCAGCGCGCTGGCTTTCGGCGCTTACGGCGCGATCCGCTATCGCGATGCCCGCGTGATCCTGCGCTACCGACGCAACATCCGCCGCCTGTCGCGCTACGTGATGACGAGCAAGGACGTGCCCGTCAGCCAGCAGCGGCTTTTCATCGGGCGCGGGTTCCTGTGGGAACAAAAACACACCCATAGGCTGATGCAGACGTACCGGCCGGAGTTCCGCCGATACGTCGAGCCGACGCCTGCCTACCGGCTGGCACGGCGACTGGAGGAGCGGCTGGAGTTCGCGCCGTTCCCGCTATCCCGGCTGTCCGCGCTCACGGGCTGGGATGCTCCTTTCAACCCGGTGCGTCCGCTGCCGCCTGTGGGCGGCCTGCCACGCCTGCACGGCATCGAACCGGACGAGGTGGACGTCAGCCTTCCGCTCGGCGAGCGTGTCGGGCACTCGCTGGTGCTGGGCACCACGCGCGTGGGCAAGACGCGACTGGCCGAGTTGTTCGTGACCCAGGACATCCGCCGCAAGAGCGCTGCCGGCGAGCACGAAGTCGTGATCGTCATCGACCCCAAAGGGGATGCGGACCTCTTGAAGCGCATGTATGTCGAGGCCAAGCGCGCCGGCCGTGAAGGCGAGTTTTACATCTTCCACTTGGGCTGGCCGGAGATCAGCGCCCGCTACAACGCGGTGGGCCGATTCGGTCGCATCTCGGAAGTCGCCACCCGTATCGCAGGGCAACTCTCCGGTGAAGGCAATAGCGCGGCCTTCAGGGAGTTCGCGTGGCGCTTCGTCAACATCATTGCTCGTGCCCTGGTGGAACTGGGACAGCGCCCGGACTACATGCTGATCCAGCGGCACGTCATCAACATCGACGCGCTGTTTATCGAGTACGCCCAGCACTACTTCGCCAAGACCGAGCCCAAGGCCTGGGAGGTGATCGTCCAGATCGAGGCCAAGCTCAACGAGAAGAACATCCCGCGCAACATGATCGGGCGAGAGAAGCGCGTGGTTGCGCTGGAGCAGTATCTCTCCCAGGCGCGCAACTACGACCCGGTGCTCGACGGACTGCGCTCGGCAGTTCGGTACGACAAGACCTACTTCGACAAGATCGTCGCGTCATTGCTGCCGTTGTTGGAAAAGCTAACCAGCGGCAAGATCGCGCAGCTCCTGGCACCGAACTATTCCGACCTGGCCGACCCGCGCCCGATCTTCGATTGGATGCAAGTCATCAGGAAGCGCGCCATCGTCTATGTGGGACTGGACGCGCTGTCCGACGCCGAGGTTGCCGCAGCGGTCGGCAACTCCATGTTCTCCGACCTGGTTTCGGTCGCGGGCCATATCTACAAGCACGGAATCGACGATGGCCTGCCAGACGCCTCGGCTGGCGCGCGCGTACCGATCAACGTCCATGCGGATGAATTCAATGAACTCATGGGTGACGAATTCGTGCCGCTTATCAACAAAGGCGGCGGCGCCGGGCTGCAAGTCACCGCGTACACGCAGACCCTCTCGGACATCGAGGCCCGCATCGGCAATCGCGCGAAAGCTGGCCAGGTGATCGGCAACTTCAACAACCTGTTCATGCTGCGCGTGCGCGAGACTGCCACTGCCGAACTGCTGACGCGGCAGTTGCCGAAGGTCGAGGTCTATACCACTACCATCGTCTCCGGGGCAACCGACAGTTCGGACATCCGCGGCGCGACGGATTTCACGTCGAACACCCAGGACCGCATCAGCATGTCCAGCGTGCCGATGATCGAGCCATCGCACGTAGTCGGCCTGCCAAAAGGCCAATGCTTCGCGCTGCTGCAGGGCGGCCAGCTTTGGAAGGTTCGCATGCCGCTGCCGCTACCAGACCCGGATGAAGTGATGCCGACGGACCTGCAACAACTGGCAGGGTACATGCGCCAGAGCTACAGCGAGGCTACGCAGTGGTGGGAGTTCACCAGTTCCCCGGCCTTGCAGGATGCGGCCTTGCCCGATGACCTGCTGGATGATGCTGCTCCAGCCGAGCCTGCTGCGGTGGCCACCGACACCGACCACAGTGGCGACGAGGCCGCGCCGTGAAGGACGCCGCCTCGACCGCGCAGCGGGAGCAGAATCAGCGCCAGGGCCTGATCGTCGGCACCATCACCTTGCCGTTTCGCTTGCTTGGAGTGCTGATCGGCTCGCTGCTGTTCTCGATCGTGGTGGAGTGCGTCGGCATGCACCTGTTCTGGAAGGACCAGGGCTGGCGCCATTCCCAGCAGATGTTGCAGTACGAGCTTGGGCATCTGTCCAACCACTTCACGCGCAGCGTGGTCGTGCAGGAGCCGGGGCGCACGGCGCACGAGTTGGTGGATACAGGCTACGAATGGGTGTTTGTTCGCTCCGGGCTGCTGGCGCGCATGAGCCAGACCGCCGAGCGCGTCCGCGCGCCCAGCCACGAGCAGGCGCGCAACTTCCGCTACTACATCAGCCAAGCCTATGTCTGGGCCGAGAGCTACCTGATCGCCGCGGCCTTCACGACGCTGACCTTCCTAGTGCGCCTGCTGGTCCTGGTGCTCACGCTGCCACTGATCTTCACGGCTGCTTTCGTCGGTCTGATTGACGGTCTGGTGCGACGTGACGTGCGCAGGTTCGGCGCGGGCCGCGAATCCGGGTTCATCTACCACCGCGCGAAAGCCAGCCTTATGCCCCTGGCCGTGCTGCCGTGGATCACGTACCTGGCACTGCCGATCTCGGTGCATCCATTGCTGATCCTGTTGCCGAGCGCCGCCTTGCTGGGACTGGCCGTGAGCCTGACTGCGGGCAGCTTCAAGAAGTACCTCTAGCCGATCAATCCGGTCATCCGCAGGTTCCTATTGTTTGCGGCCTGAAACAGCCCTGATCTCCACGATCTAGCCATTGCTGATCACACAGGAATGGCGCGATGTTGGCTCCGATCTGGCTGCGCGCCGCGCATCGCGGCGTGCCCACTTTTCTCGTGACGGCCCTTGTGTTGGGCCAGTCCTCGATGGCCTTGGCCGAGTCCCCAGCGCAGCGTCAGGAGCTGGTCGCAGCGCTGCGCCAACTCGACGCGCTGGAGCGCACGGTCGCCGACAGCGCCGCGCATGCCCCCATCCAGCCGGGCGAGCGCTACCACTTCGACTACCCGAGGCTGCTGGCTGACCTGGCGCGCGTGCGCGCCGGCATCCAGGCCCATCTCACACCGTCGCGCGCCCAGCCGCGCGACCCGTCCGAATTGGCCGGCGACTACCGCACGGAGCGGGTCGTCCCGCCATCACCGCCGACGACCGCGGAGGGCAAGCCATGAACGGCGCCCAGGTCTCGGCATTTCAAGCCAACAGCGGCATCGCACCTTCAGCGATGGCGACCGTCCTGGTCGGCGTCGTGTTCGCGGTCCTGCTCGTCTGGGGCGTCTGGGCCATGCGAACGGCCTACGTGGGGTGGTCCGAGAGCCGCCTCAACCAGCGCCAGTTCCTCGGCGTCTGCATCCGATTCGTCGCGATGTACCTCGTCCTGACTTTCTTCCTCCTCTCCTGACCTGAAAGGCATGACCATGCAAAACCGCATCCTCAATTCCCGTCTTGCCCAGCGCGCCGCCGTGGCCCTGGGCGCCGCTGCGCTGCCCGTGCTGTCGTTCGCGCAGGGTCTGCCGCAATTGGAGAACCCGACCCGCGGCACGGGCAACGGCATCATGGAAACGATCCGCAACTACGGCTACGACATCATCATGCTCGTAGCCCTGCTGGTGGTGGCGTCGATGTTCATCGGCGTGTGCTACCACGCTTACGGGACCTACGCGGAAATCCACACAGGCCGCAAGACGTGGGGCCAGTTCGGCCTCACGGTCGCCATCGGCGCCGTCCTGCTCGTGATCGGCATCTGGCTGCTCACCGAAGCCACCGGCATCCTGTAAGGCGAGGCCGGTATGTCTGAGCAGCAGCACGTCCGTGCGGACGGGACCGTGACGTTCCTTCCGCACCGGCTCAACCGCCACCCCGTTGTCGTGCGCGGCCTCACCGCCGACGAGCTGTGGATCTGCTGCGGCTTGTCCGGCGCCGCCGGCCTGCTGGTCGGCGCGCCGCTGTCGTGGGTGTTCCGCACGATCGCGCTAGCTCCCACGTTCGTCGTCCTGGGCGTGGCCTTGGGCGTGTTCATCGGCGGCGGCATTCTTCGCCGCCTCAAACGCGGGCGTCCCGACACCTGGCTGTATCGGCAACTGCAATGGCGCATTGCGACACGTCATCCACTGATGGCGGGTTGGGTGGGCGGCCATGTGCTGATCTCGCGTTCCGGCTTCTGGACCACCCGAAGGAGCGCGCGATGAGCCGCTTCAAGAACGAGATCACCCACCTGCAGGCGCACATCAAGACGCTTCGCCTGGGGGCTGGCGCCCTGGTCATCGTCGCCCTGGTCATGGGCGGCGGCTGGTGGAGCGCTCCGCGCGATCTGACCATCCACGTTCCGCCTGACCTGCGCTCCGGCAGTACCAGGAAGTGGTGGGAAGTGCCGCCCGAATCGGTCTATGCGTTCACGTTCTACGTGTTCCAGACGCTCAACCGCTGGCCGACGAATGGCGAAGAGGACTACGCGCGCAACCTCCACACGCTCTCGCCGTATCTCACCCCGTCCTGCCAGGCCTTCCTTCGCGCGGACTACGACTACCGCCGCAGCACGGGCGAGCTGCGCCAGCGCGTGCGCGGGATTTATGAAATCCCCGGCCGCGGCTACGGCGACGACCCTACGGCGCGCGTGCGCGTGGTCTCCGACCGCGACTGGGTGGTGACGCTGGACATCACCGCCGACGAGTACTACGGCGCCGAGCAAGTCAAGCGCGCTCTGGTGCGCTATCCAGTGAAGGTCACGCGGGTGGACGTCGATCCTGCCCGCAACCCGTTCGGCCTGGCGCTCGACTGCTATGAGGGCGCGCCCCAGCGCATCAGCACGCCGGAGCCAACGCGCCCGGCGTCTGGCGGCCTGTCTCCGCAAGCGCCCCAAGGAGAAACCCCATGAAGCATCCTGTACTCACGCTGCTGGGGCTGTTGGCCGTGGCCGCCGCTCCTGCTGTCCAGGCAGTGGAGATCCTGCGCTGGGAACGTATGCCGTTGGCGGTGCCGCTGAAGGTCGGCCACGAGCGCATCGTGTTCATCGACCGCAACGTCCGCGTGGGCGTACCTGCGGGCGTCGGCGAGCGCCTACGGGTGCAGAGCGCGGGCGGCGCGGTGTACCTGCGCGCCAGCGAGCCGATCGAGCCCACGCGGCTGCAATTGCAGGACGCCGACACGGGCGCGCTGATCCTGCTGGACATTGCGGCGGAGCCAGCCAAGGACGGCGAAGCCGAGCTGGAACCAGTGCGCATCGTCGAGGGCAACAGCACCCCGGCGCGCTATGGCGATCAGCCCGGCGATGACAACGAAGCTCCGGCGCGCGCCCAGGACCAGGCCGGCGCGCGAGCGGCGCGACGCGAGACCCCGGTGTCGGTTGTCCTGACGCGCTTTGCCGCACAGAACCTCTACGCGCCGCTACGCACCGTGGAGCCGCTGCCGAGCGTCATGCGGGTGAACCTGCGCCGTGACCTCGACCTCGGCACGCTGATGCCGACGCTGCCCGTGCGCGCGGTCGCGCTCGCGTCATGGCGTCTGGAAGACCAGTGGGTGACCGCCGTGCGCCTGACCAACAGCAGCAGCGGCTGGATCACCCTGGACCCGCGCGTGCTGCAAGGCGATTTCCTCACCGCCACCTTCCAACACGAGGCGCTTGGCCCGCGCGGGACGCCCGAGGACACGACCGTTCTGTACCTGGTGACGCGCGGGCGTGGCCTTGCGCAATCGCTGCTACCAGCGGTCAACCGCTTCGACCCGGCCGTGCATCTCCCGCAACCGGAAGCCGGTTCCCAGGATGGCACCGACCGCAAGGAGGTCCGCCATGCGCAGTAATGGACTCCTGAAGTGGCTGATGATCCCGGTTGCCGTGCTGGTGCTGTTCGTCGCCATCCGGCTGTTCTCGGGAGGCAGCACTTCGGCACCACCGACCGCGGATGCCGGCGCCAAGCTCACGCCAGCGGAAATGAAGGCGCTGGGCATCGAGGGCGATACCCCGCGCGACACCGTGGCGACGCTCGTTGCCCAAGTGAAGCAGTTGCGCACCGAGCTTCAGACCGCGCTCTCGGACAACAAATCCCAGCGCGAAGAAAACCAGCGACTGCGCCAGCGCGAGAACTCCATTGACCAGCGCATCAATTCGGCCCTCGACTCCGAGCGCACCAACCTGCGTCGCGACCAAGAGCAGGCAGCCAGCGCGCGTCAGCAGACCGAAGGGCTGCTGGCCGACCTGCAACGGCGCCTGGACAGTATCGGCGGACGTGGCGGCGGCCATGCCGACCTGCCGGTGGGTCTGGGGCTGCGTGACGGCGACGAGGCCGGCATGGAAGGCGGCGTGCGCTGGGTCGAACCCGACGATGCGAGGAAAGCCGAGGGGCGCAACAGCAGTCGTGGCACGGGTAGCGGCATGAGCTTCCCGACGAGCTTCGGCCCCGCGCAGAGCACGTTGGAAACCACGGCGGAAACCGTGGCGAACGCGGGCGCACGCGCCGCAGGCGTGAAGAGCGCCAAGGCGGTCTATACCGTACCGACCAATTCGACGCTGATGGGGTCGGTGGCGATGACGGCGCTGATCGGCCGCGTGCCGATCGACGGAACCGTCAACGATCCGTACCCCTTCAAGGTGTTGGTCGGATCGGACAACCTGACCGCCAATGGCATCGACATTCCCGACGTGGCCGGTGCCGTGTTCAGCGGCACCGCATCGGGCGACTGGACGCTCTCGTGCGTGCGCGGCCAGGTACGCAGCATCACCTTCGTCTTCCACGACGGCACGATCCGCACCATCCCCGAAGACCGCGACGGCAACCAGCAAAACAACCAGCAGCAGAACTCTCAAAGTGGAGGCCTGGGCTGGATCAGCGACCCATACGGCATTCCCTGCGTCAGCGGGGAGCGGCGCAGCAACGCCCAGCAGTACCTTGGCTCGCAAGCCCTGATTACCGCCGCCGGTGCCGGCGTCGCCTCGCTGATCGACAGCGACAGCGGCCAGATGTCCTACGTCGGCGCCGACGGCTCCATCGGCAGCGTCGGTATCTCGGGCAATGAAGCCGTGGGCCGCATCCTGGCCGGTGGCGTGCGCGACATGGCCGACTGGGTGAACAAGCTGTACGGCCAGGCGTTCGCCGCTGTCTATGTCCAGCCCGGCGCGAAGGTCGCCGTCCACCTCGAAAAGCCGCTCGCCATCGACTTCGATCCCGAAGGCCGCAAGGTCGATCACCGCGCAGGAGAAAGCCATGCTCTCGAACTTGAATAAGGCCCTGGCGCTGGCCCTCGCCGTCGCGGTGCTCGGCGGCTGTGCCACCAGCAAGGAAAAGCTGCTCCCCCACGGCGACAGCACGATGATGGACATCTGGCAGCAGAACGCCGGTGACGGGGGTGGTGGCGCCGGCCAGGTGGCGCGCAGGCAATTGCTCGATGCACGCCAGAGCCTGCGCCGGACGCTGACCGAGGCCGACGTGGAGGCCGCGCCCACCGAGCAGATGCGCTACACGCGCACGGCGCGCAACGAGGTCTATCGCCAGTTCCACCGCCTGCCGAACCCCGATCTTGTCATGTATGTGTACCCGCACCTGGCGGGCACCGATCCCGTGCCGGTTCCGGGCTACACGACGGTCTTTCCCCTGTACCAGCGTGTGCAGTACGCCATGCCGGGCGAGCGCGTGGAGGACTACTGATGCGCTGGAAACTCCCCTGGCCGAAGCTGGCTGCATCCGATGGTGGCAATGACGAGCAGCCGGACGGCTGGCAGCGCCACGTCGAGGCGTTGCGCCAGGCCGGCATTGCCGAACCCGGAGCGACGGTCCAGGGCCGCAGGCCGGCGACCGTGGCGGACGAGCAGGCGATGTACGACGTTGCGCAGTCATTCGCGGAGCTGCTGCCGTGGGTGGAGTTCCTGCCGCCGTCGAAGTCCATGCTGCTGGAGGACGGGCAATCGGTCGCGGCCTTCTACGAACTGGTCCCGCTAGGCACCGAAGGTCGGGAACCGGGCTGGCTCGCTCATGCCCGCGATGCGCTCGAAAACGCGCTCCAGGACTCGTTCGATGAGCTGGATGAGAACCCGTGGGTGCTCCAGCTCTATGCACAGGACGAGCCCAGCTTCGACCAGTACATGCAGACGCTACGCGACTACGTGCAGCCGCGCGCCCGCAGCACGGCCTTCACCGAGTTCTACCTCCGCTTCTTTGGCCACCACCTGCGCGCGGTGGCCAAGCCCGGCGGACTGTTCGAGGATACGGTGGTCACGCGGTTGCGCTGGCGCGGCCAGACGCGGCGCGTGCGCATGGTGGTCTATCGCCGGGCCGCCGGGCAGGCGAACCGCCGCGGCCAGACACCCGAGCAAATGCTGAACATCGTCTGCGATCGCCTCTGCGGCGGCTTGGCGAACGCCGGCATCCAGGCCCGGCGCATGGTCGCGGCCGATGTTCACGACTGGCTGCTGCGTTGGTTCAACCCACGCCCCACGATGCTCGGGCCCGGCGCTGAGGAGCGAGAGCGCTTCTATGCGCTGGCCCGCTATCCCGACGAGGTGGAGGAAGGTGAGATTGAGCTGGCGAGTGGTCGGGACTTCAGTCAACGGCTGTTCTTCGGTCAGCCTCGCTCCGATGCCGAGCACGGCACCTGGTACTTTGACGGTATGCCGCATCGCGTACTGGTCACCGACCGGCTACGCATGCCGCCCGGTACGGGGCACCTGACCGGCGAAACCCGCAAGGGGGACGCTATCAACACGCTTTTCGATCAGATGCCCGAAGACACCACGATGTGTCTGACCATGGTGGCGACGCCCCAGGACATCCTCGAATCGCACCTGAATCACCTGGCGAAGAAGGCTGTCGGCGAAACACTGGCATCGGAACAAACGCTCAAGGATGTGCAGGAGGCACGCTCGCTCATCGGCAGCGCGCACAAGCTCTACCGCGGCACGCTGGCCTTCTATCTGCGCGGACGCGATGAAGCCGAACTTGACAGGCGCGGTCTGGACCTCGCCAACGTGATGCTCAACGCGGGGTTGCAGCCTGTGCGCGAGGACGATGAAGTCGCGCCGCTCAACAGCTACCTGCGCTGGCTACCGTGCTGCTACAACCCTGCGCAAGATCGACGGAACTGGTTCACCCAACTGATGTTCGCCCAGCATGTGGCGAATCTCTCGCCGGCGTGGGGTCGCAGCCAGGGTACGGGTCATCCGGGCAACACGTTCTTCAACCGCGGCGGCGGGCCGATCACGTTTGATCCACTGAACCGCTTGGACAGGCAGATGAACGCCCATCTGTTCCTGTTCGGCCCCACCGGCTCGGGCAAGAGCGCAACGCTCAACAACCTCTTGAACCAGGTCACGGCCATCTACCGGCCGCGGCTGTTCATCGTGGAAGCCGGCAACAGCTTTGGCTTGTTCAGCGACTTCGCAAAGCGCCTGGGTCTGACCGTGAACCGGGTCAAGCTGGCTCCTGGCTCGGGCATCAGCCTGGCGCCGTTCGCCGACGCTCGCCGGCTGATCGAAACGCCCAGCAACGTGCAGACGCTTGATGCCGATGCACTGGATGAAGAATTGCCAGCCGATTCCTCGGTCATGGAGGAGGACGAGCAGCGCGACGTGCTGGGTGAACTGGAGATCACGGCACGGCTGATGATCACAGGCGGCGAGGACAAGGAAGAAGCCCGGATGACGCGGGCCGATCGCTCGCTGATCCGCCAGTGCATCCTCGATGCCGCCGAGCACTGCGTGGCCGAGAAACGCACGGTGCTCACGCGCGACGTGCGCAACGCGCTGCGCACGCGCGGCCAGGACCCGACGCTGCCCGAGATGCGGCGCGTGCGGCTGCTGGAGATGGCGGACGCGATGGACATGTTCTGCCAAGGCACGGACGGCGAGATGTTCGATCGCGATGGCACGCCGTGGCCCGAGGCCGACATCACGCTGGTGGATCTCGCGACCTATGCCCGGGAGGGCTACAACGCGCAGCTCTCCATCGCCTACATCAGCCTGATCAGCACGGTGAACAACATCGCCGAGCGCGACCAGTACCTGGGCCGTCCGATCATCAATGTGACCGACGAAGGCCACATCATCACGAAGAACCCGCTGCTTGCGCCCTACGTTGTAAAAATTACAAAAATGTGGCGCAAGCTAGGGGCCTGGTTCTGGCTGGCTACACAAAATATCGACGATCTGCCGCGTGCCGCGGAGCCCATGCTCAACATGATTGAGTGGTGGATCTGCCTGTCGATGCCGCCCGATGAGGTCGAGAAGATTGCACGCTTCCGCGAACTCTCGCCCGCGCAGAAAGCGCTGATGCTCTCGGCGCGCAAAGAAGCGGGCAAGTTCACCGAGGGCGTCATCCTTTCCAAGAGCATGGAAGTGCTGTTCCGCGCCGTGCCGCCCAGCCTGTACTTGGCGTTGGCGCAGACCGAACCCGAAGAGAAGGCCGAGCGCTACCAGCTCATGCAGCACTACGGCTGCACCGAACTGGAAGCGGCCTTCAAGGTGGCCGAGAAGATCGACCAGGCGCGCGGCATCGAGTCGCCGGCCTTGGAACTGTCGTAAGACGGAGAACGCCATGGAACAGAAACGTCCTTCCATTCCGATGCAGGTCCAGGCGTTCCGCCGCCGCAACGGGCGGCCCCGCTGGCCCTGGGCATTGGCTGCTGTGCTGGTCGCGCTGCTGCTGATCTGGCTTGTGTCAAGGTCGCCCGGCGAATCCCCGCCGCAGCCGCCCACGCCGGTCAGCATGGCACCGGTGGCCGGGCCGCCCTGGCTAATGGGCAACCCCAAAGGCCGTTTCACGCTGACGCTCTATGCCGACCTGGAGTGCCCGTTCTGCCGGGAGTATTTCCCGCAGCTCAAGCGGTGGATCGGCAACAACACCGACGTGGCGCTGCAATGGCACCACCAGCCGCTGGCCGAGCACGAGCCGGCCGCGTCAGCCGAGGCACGCCTAGTGGAATGCGCTGCCGAAGCAGGTGGGCATGTCGCGTTCTGGCAGGCGATCGAATGGGTCTATGCCCACACGCGCAGCGGCGGCCAGGGCTTGCCCGATGGCTTGCGGTACCCCGAATCGACGCCAGCCAGCGAGCAGTGCATGGCAAGCGAAAGGCCCAGTGCGGCTATCCGCGCCCAGGCTGCGGAAGCCACCAAGAGCGGCGTAACCGCCACGCCGTCGCTGCGCCTGCTCGATCGCCAAACGGGCCAGGCCATCCTGCTGCAGGGGCCGATCGAGGGCGATGCCTTGCTGTCAGCCATGGACATGCTGGCGGCTGAGGGTCCGACCAGCACACCCACATCCGAAATGCCTGCCGACGTCGTCGGCGACATGCCCAGGTAGCCCCGGTCTTCAAGGCTACGGCGCAGTCCTCTGCGCTGACCGCGACTCGTTCGCCTTGCATCCTGGCCGCGAACGGTCACCGCAATCGCGGTGATGGATGCATCTTTTCATTCTCATCCCCAGGAGGGCTTGCCCTCGGGGGCGCGCGCCCTCCGATCTCACCGTCTGGAGGTTCGCCATGTCTTTCGCCATCAATGACTCCTGTGTGGAGTCGCTTTCCGCCGTAGCTGCCCAGCACGAAGACTGGATCATCCAGCAGGCCATCGTGCTGCTGGAAAAACGGATCTTCAAAGCTGGACCATGCCTCAGCCAGCCGGCCGCCGTGCGGGACTATCTGCGCGTGAAACTGGTCGCTGAACCCAACGAGATATTCGCCGCTGTGTTCCTGGATAGCATGCACCAGGTGCTGGCCTACGAGCCATTGTTCAGGGGCACGATCAACTCGACTTCTGTTTATCCACGTGTCGTCGTACAGCGTGTGCTGGAGTTGAACGCCGCCGCGGTGATCTTCGCGCACCAGCACCCCTCGGGCATCTCCGAGCCGTCGAGCGCGGATCGTGTGCTGACCCAGCAACTGCAGGCCGCGCTGGCGCTCATCGATGTACGGGTACTGGATCACATCATCGTAGGCCAAGGTTCCCCGTTCTCCTTTGCGGAGTCAGGCCTGCTGTAACGGTCGCATTGCTTCATTGATCCTCGCGGAGGCTTCGGCCTCCGTTTTTTTATGGCCCGGGACAAGCAGGTATGCGGGCAGCCCGCGATGCGCATTGTTTGTTGGGGTGGCATCGGGTTCGCGTTTGACTATGGCCCTGATCAACTTTCGGGGCACGCGACATGCCGGCATCCTTTTCCACGTTCGCGTCGGGCTGGCGAACCCTTGGTCTCGTCGTGGCGCTGCCGGCGTCCCTGGCCGTGTTCAGCCCCGTCACCTTCGCAGCCGACGTACTGGTCGTCACCGACAGCCACCACCCGGTCAAGACCATGGGCGGCGAGCGGCTGATCGAGCTGGACGAAGCCCGCCGGATTGAAGCGGAGCTTTCTGCGGAACTGCCCGCCGCCCCCGAACAGGCGGCGGCCACCGTCAAGCGTCGGCTGAACCAAGGCGGCGCCGACCTACAGCGCCGCATCGCTTCCGCATACCAGGGCGTCACCGACGCATGGAGCCTGGGCATCACCAGCATCCCGGCTGTCGTGGTGGATCAGCGCTACGTGGTCTATGGCGAGCCGGATGTGGCCCGCGCTGTCGCGCGCATCGAGCAGCGTCGGAGGACCCAGCCATGACGAGGCCATTCGACCTTATGCGCCGCATGCGGGCTGGCGTGGCTTCCTTGCTGCTGCTCAGCGCCACGGGTAGCTACGCCTTGAACACCACCGCCATCGTTGCCTCGGTGGCCTCGCCCGATTGCTTGGAGTACCGGGTGGTGGGTATCTGCTACTGGCTCTACTGCACCTGGGGAGGCTGCACGGTGCGCACCTCTGTCAAGGTGCGCCACTACATCCCCGATGCGGTCGTCTCCAGCTACAGCAACACGGGCGAGAACCCGTGGGTCGAAGTCCGGGCGATGAGTACGGCCAACCCGTCCGCCCAAGCGGGCGGCGATGGAACGACGAACGAGGATCACGAAAACAATCTCGCGAAATTCAAGAACGCCGACGTGATCGGCCATCCCGGCGTCGAGGTGTTCAACCAGTTTGTTTCGTCCTCGGGCTACTTCTGCGAGGGCGCGGGAACGGCATTCATGCCGTATCTGCTCAGCACCTTGGACACGCTTGCCTGGCGCTACAACGTGCCCGAGATGGCCTACCCGGAGGCATTGATTCCCGGCATGCGCGAGGTCGGCGCACGCACCACGATGAACCTTTGGGGCAACGTGTATCCCCGCGGCGGCTTCCTGCACCAGACCGACGACCACAAATCGGGAGCCGTGGTGGCCCAGCGTGCGGGCGATGTCGTCACGCGCCGCGGGCAGTTGCACGTGTACCAGCCGCTGCTTGCCAATGCCCGCGATGGCTACTGGCCCGCCAGCGCGCTGATGGAGGGTGATGCCTCGACTGGCAAGTGGCAGGAACTCACGCCCGTCCTGTCCTCGTCCTGCACGGTTTTCCCACGCACCGGCTTCCTGACTCAGGCCCAGCAAGGCGACTACGCCTGGGCGCTGTGGCGGCCGTATGCCTGCTGCGAACGCCGTGGACAGGTGTTCCTTGGCAGCGTTGATTTCCTTTGAGGTGCCGCGATGAAGCGTTCCGACTCTATGCAGTTCTCCCCACCGGCTCGTGGCAAGAGGATCTGTTTGGCGCTTACCGGCGCGTTGGTTCTGGCAAGCGGCGTGGCCTGGGGCCAACTGGGCTACCAGACCAGCGGCAACGTCATCGGCGATGACGTCATGTACTCCATCGGCGGCGGCAGCGCCGTTTCGATGGGCCGCGCAGCCGGCATGCGCTCGCTCGGCGTGGGTGTCGGCTGGAACAGCAATCTGATCTGCGGCGACATGAGCATCCAGACCACGTTGAAGAATCAACTCAACGGTGTCACCAATGGCTTTCAGCAGATCATGTCCTCGGTGATCCAGAGTGCTACGAGTGCTGTGGCGTCCCTGCCGGCGTTGATCATCCAGCGTGCAGATCCAGGCCTCTACAACCTGCTCACCAACGGCGTTCTGCAAGCGCGGCTGGATTTCGACCGCTCGAAGCTGACGTGCCGCGCCATGGCCGAAAAGATGGCCGAAACGGCTGGCGGCCAACTCGGCTGGAGCCAGATGGCAGAGGGGTTGGCGCTGCGTGACGCTGTTTCGAGCACGGATGCCGTCTCGGCCATCGAGCAGGCCGAGACGCGCCGTGGCAACGATGGCGTGCCCTGGGTCGGGGGAAGCAATGCCGGCGGCTCCGGTCAGCCCGCGATCAAGGTGGTCGGTGACGTCACCCGCGCGGGCTACAACCTGGTCAATGGCCGCGGGGTGACCGACACGTCGGCAATCGCTCCGGCCAGTTGCACGAGCCTGTCGTGCCAAACCTGGACCACGCCGCAGGCGGCCATCGAGTGGGCAACACGGGTGCTCGGCGAGAAGGAGCAGCGCACCTGCGACGCCTGCACCAAGACGGAGACGGTGCCCGGCGTCGGGCTGACGCCCCTGATCCAGGAGGAGTACGACGCCAAGCTGCAGGCGCTCCAGGACCTGGTCTCCAAGGCGAAGAACACGACGCCCGAAAACCTGCGGGAGGCCGGCAGCGCGTCGCTGCCCATCACGCGCGGCGTGGTCGAGGCACTGCGCGACGAACCGGACCAGCACCTGCTGTCGCAGCGCCTGGCGTCCGAGGTTGCGCTGGCGTCGGTGCTGGAGAAGGCGCTACTGCTGCAACGCACGCTGCTGACCGGCAAGAAGGAGCCCAACGTGGCGGCCAACCAGCTCGCCGTGGAGGCGGTGAACCACGAGAGCGACACGCTCGATCGCGAGATTCGCAACCTCAAGACCGAGCTGGAGCTGCGCCGGGAGCTGGCGAACAACTCGCCCATGGCGATCATCCAGCGCCACGGCACGCGCGCGGCGGGCTCGCGTGGCATCTACGAAGGCGATCCGGTGCCTGACCGCCTCGATCAGTTGCAGAAGGGCAATCCGGGAGGCCGGCCATGAGCCTGATGCGTGCGGCCTGGCTGCGCCCGCGCTGGCTGTTCAACCGGCGCGCAGCGAAGGCGCTGCTGTGGACGATGGTACTCGCGGCCGTCGCCGTGGGTGCCAACATCGTTGGCATCTACCTCGTCGGAAGTGTCGCGGGCTGGGAGCGTTGGCTGGCGGCAGCAGCGGGCTACTTCCTGGTCTGGCGGCTGTGCCTGTATGGCGCGACGGCCTACGGCTGGGTCTGGATGCGTCGCCGGCTGCTTGCGCGTGAGGACGACGCGCAAGCGCGGCGCCGCCTGGTACGCAGCGAGATCGCCGGCGTCGTTGCCATCGTGGCGCTTGAAGCCAGCCTGTTGATGCAGGGCTGAGGGGAGGTCCGAGCCATGACGCTTTTCACAACCGACTACCTGGAGTACTACCTGACCTTGGTGTCCTGGATCGTCAACAACGGCATCTGGGCGGTACTGGTATCCAGCGGGGTATTCGCACTGCCCTTCGTGGCGATCATCGTGCAGGAATGGCTTAAGGCCCGTGCGGAAGGTGCCGACGAAGGCAACAAGGGCGTGCTCTCGGCCGCACGCATCGAGAACCGGGTGTTCGTCGCCATCGTGGTGGTGATGTTCGCCGGCATCCCCTTCATCGACGTGGACCTCAACACAATTCAGTACGACAGCTCGCGCTCGGCCCAGTGCCAGGTCAACGTGCCGCAGCCCACGGATACCGGCTGGTCCCAGTCCTTCAGCACCATCAACAACCAGAGTGCCAAGGTGCCGGTCTGGTGGGCCTTCATGCACGCGCTCTCGCGCGCCGTCACCAGCGCCTCGGTGGCGGCAATCCCGTGCGGGACAGACCTGCGACAGATGCGCATGGAGATCGACGCTACCCGCATCAATGACCCGGTTCTGGCTCAGGAAGTGGCCGATTTCACACACGACTGCTACGGACCTGCACGCGCTAAATTGTTCATGGCGCGGCCGGAGCTGGACGACGCTCAAATGAACGACGTGACCTGGATCGGTTCGAGGTTTTTCACGGATACCGGCGGCTACTACGACAGCTACCGTTCCAGCACGGCGCGCGAGTCATGGCCCTATGACGACACCCGCGACGCAGGGCTTGCGCAGGTGGCCAGTGGCGGCGGCTACCCGACCTGCAGGCAGTGGTGGGCCGATGGCAGCAACGGCCTGCGGGCACGGCTGCTGGGCCAGGTGGACCCCAGCCTGTTGAATCGCTTGGCGGGCTGGGCCGGGTTCCTGAGCCGTACCGAGGTGGACGATTCGGTGGTCCGTACCATCGCGTCACCGCGACAGCAGAAGCTCAACCAGGGTTCGGTCTATACCGACTACGGCGGCCAGATCGACAAGACCCTGCCGAACATCGTGACGCGGGCCACGGGGGATGTAGGAATGGCGGTCGGGGCACTTGCCGCATTTCCCGCCATGGACGTGGTGCGCCAGGCGCTGCCCATGGTGCTTGCCTTGCTCAAGATGGCACTGGTCATCTGCATCCCGCTCGTACTGGTCGTCGGAACCTATGACCTGAAGACGGTCGTCACCGTCAGCGTCGTGCAATTCGCGCTGTTCTTCACCGATTTCTGGTTCCAACTCGCACGCTGGATCGACAGCACCATCCTCGATGCGCTCTATGGGTGGGGCTTCGGCTGGAACCGGCCACACACTAACTTCGATCCGCTGGTGGGGTTGAACAATGCCTTTGGCGACCTGCTCCTGATGTTCGTCATGGGCACGATGTTCCTGGTCTTGCCGGGCTTTTGGCTTGCGAGCCTTACCTGGGTTGGGATTCGGGCCGGGCACGTCATCCAGGGGCTTTCAGATGGCAGCAAGAGCGCCGGCCAAGCAGGCGGTAAGGGCGCTGGGGCCCTTACCGGAGGTAAGCTGAAGTAGGGGTCGTTTGCGGGAGGGGGCGGAATCCTACGCTAAGGCTTTGGCCAGCGATATTCTCCGGTGAGATTGATGTGTTCCCATCCGAGCGGCGAAACATGGGCCAAGAGATCGGGCGATAGCAGCTTTCCATCGCGTTTCTGGTTTGCAACGACCTCGCCGAGCTTCATGGTGTTCCAGAAGATGATGATGGCGGCGAGCAGATTCATGCCGGCGATGCGGTAATGCTGGCCTTCGGCGGAACGGTCGCGGATTTCACCGCGGCGGTGGAAGCTGATTGCCCGCTTCAGCGCATGATGAGCTTCGCCTTTGTTGAGCCCGATCTGGGCACGCCGTTGGAGTTCGGCATCCAGAATCCAGTCGATCATGAACAGGGTGCGCTCGACGCGACCGACTTCCCGCAGGGCTGTCGCGAGCTCGTTCTGCCGCGGATAGGAGGCGAGTTTCCGCAGAATCTGGCTTGGCGCGACGGTCCCGGCAGCAATGGTGGCGGCGATGCGCAGGATGTCGGGCCAATTGCGCTCGATCATGGCTTGGTTGACCTTTCCGCCGATCAACGCTCGCAGGTGCGCCGGGGCGGCCGACGGATTGAACGCGTAGAGCCGTTTGGATGGCAGGTCGCGGATGCGCGGAGCGAACCGGTAGCCGAGAATGGCACATGCGGCAAAGACGTGATCGGTGAAGCCGCCCGTGTCGGTGAACTGCTCGCGGATATGGCGTCCAGCATCGTTCATCAGCAGGCCATCGAGGATGTAAGGCGCTTCGCTTGCCGTTGCAGGAATCACCTGGGTTGCGAACGGCGCATATTGGTCGGAGACGTGGCTATAGGCTTTCAGGCCCGGGGTATTGCCATATTTCGCGTTGACCAGGTTCATGGCCTCACCTTGCTCTGTAGCGACGAAGAACTGTCCGTCGCTCGAAGCCGACGTGCCCATGCCCCAGAACCGGGCCATGGGTAACGCTGCCTGTGCCTCGACCACCATGGCCAGCGCCCGGTCATAGGCTTCGCCCTCGACATGCCACCGTCCAATGCGGATCAATTCCCAGAAGGTGTGGGTGTTTGTCGCATCCGCCATTTTGCGCAAGCCGAGGTTGATCCCTTCCGCCAAGATAACGTTCATTAGCCCGATCCGGTCAGCGCAGGGTGCTCCTGTGCGCAGATGGGTGAACGCTTCGGTGAAGCCGGTCGCCGCATCCACCTCCAGCAGGAGATCGGTGATGCGCGTGGGCGGGATCTGCTTGTAGAGATCGAGCACCAGATCTTCGGCGCCTGTCGGCGCGGCGGCTTCGAGTTTCTCGATATGCAGAACGCCGTTTTCAATCGACCCGCCCGGGATCGTGCCTGCGCGAGCGGCACGGCCAAGCTCGCGCAACCGCATGTCGAGGCGAGCTTGCCGGTCTGCCAGCCATTCCTCCGGCCGCAATGGCACAGCGAGACGACCGCCTTCCGCGATGGATTGTGCCGGAACGAGTGCGTGTTTCAGATCGCCATAGCGCCGGGACCTAGTAAGCCAGACATCTCCGGAGCGGAACGCATCGCGCAGATGGAACAGCACCGCGATCTCCCATAGGCGAGCGTCGCCAGCCCTCTGGGCCCGAAGGTGGCGATGCCATTTCGAGCTGGGCCGCAAGAAGCTGGTCATCGCGGCATCGTTCAAACCGGTACGAAGGGCCGTCACCGCTTCCAGAAGCGGCAGTGCAACGGGCGCAGCTCGCAGATCGAGCAGGCGCAACATGCGTGGAGCGTATCGGCGGAAGCGGTGATAACCGTCGAGCACATGATTGAGCGGATCGTCGGCCATGGTGGCGGTCAGCCTGGTTGCCATTGCAACAAGGGTTTTTAAGCCGTCCCACCCTGACCCACTCGCGATGACATCGCCCAGCGGCTGGCCATCATCCTGTGCATCGACCAGGGCGCCCCCGATCTCGGCGAAGGATTTCAGGGTGTCACGCACCACCCCCGCTTCGTCTGCGACCTTTGCATGGCAAATACGCTCCGAAGCACGGTAGAGACGGCCGACGATCCGGTCGTGGGTTTCGACCACTGCGTCGGCCAACATCGCCTGCCATTCCGAGACGCAAACAGCCAAGATCGCAAGCCGCCTGTCCTCCGGGAGATCGCGCATGCCGTCGGCATAATACCGTTCACCCTGCCTGCGCAGACGAGTCACCCGATGGGCAGGAACGCCGGCAAGCAGATCCTCGGGGAGATCGATGCGTTGCAGATATTCGAGCCGGTCGAGCAGCCGGTTGGCCGACGAAGAGTTCGAGCCAGGCTCGAACTGGCGCAGCCACACAAAACGGGTCACCCGATCATCAGCCGTCTCCTCGAGCAATGCCAGCAACTGTTCTCGGATCGACATAGGCAGCCGACTGGCGATCCTCGTCTCGATGCGTCGCTCGGCATCGACGAGAGCCGCGGCACAAAGCCGCTCGATCGTGGATGTCGCGGGAAGGACAGTGCGGGTGCGTCGGCACTCGGCTACGAAGCGACGGGCGATATCCTCGTTCGACACCGCCATCTCGGCTTCTCGGAACAACCATTCCTTCAGCTCGCTCGCACCACGTCCGGAGAAGGTGCGGAAGCCGTAGAGCCCCCGTAACTCGGCAAGATGCTCGTGCCGTGTTTCCTCGCGGGCAGCATAGTCTACGAGATCGTCGGCACCCAGGCCAAGCTGCGCTCCGATAAATTCGATGACCTCTGCAGGGATCAGTTCGCCTGGAGCCAGCACCCGGCCGGGATAGCGCAGGACACACAATTGCAGGGCGAAGCCGAACCTGTTGTGAGCGCGCCGACGCAGCCTGATATGCCCAAGGTCTTCATCACTCAGCGTATAGTGCTTGAGCAAATCCGTCTGTGAAGTCGGCAAGCGCAACAGCGCGTCTTTCTGCCGATCGGTTAGAGTGACGCGACGCGGCATACATGTTCCTTTTTCAAAATCTGATAGCGTTCAAGACGCTTTGTTTATGAAGCTGGTTGAGATACATTTCCAGAGGTCAATGCAATCGTGGCCGAAGCGCCGCCTCAAACCAACGTTTGTGATACATGCTGATCGGATATGCCCGCGTCTCCAAAGCCGATGGCTCGCAGTCTCTCGACCTGCAGCACGACGCCTTGCGCGCCGCAGGTGTCGAACGGGACAATATCTATGATGATCTTGCTTCCGGCGGTCGTGATGATCGCCCTGGCTTGACTGCCTGCCTCAAGTCATTGCGTGACGGCGATGTGCTGGTGGTCTGGAAGCTCGATCGCCTCGGACGATCGCTTGCCCATCTGGTCAACACGGTGAAGGAGCTGTCAGACCGCAAGATCGGCCTGCGGGTTCTGACTGGAAAGGGCGCTCAGATCGACACCACGACTGCGTCCGGTCGCATGGTGTTCGGAATCTTCGCCACCTTGGCCGAGTTCGAGCGGGATCTGATCCGAGAGCGCACCATGGCGGGTCTCGCCTCCGCGAGAGCGCGCGGTCGCAAGGGCGGACGAAAATTCGCGCTCACCAAAGCTCAGGTGCGTCTCGCGCAAGCCGCCATGGCCCAGCGCGATACTTCAGTTTCCGATCTCTGCAAGGAACTCGGCATCGAGCGCGTCACTCTCTACCGATATGTCGGTCCCAAAGGCGAGCTCAGAGACCATGGAAAGCATGTTCTCGGACTTACGTAGCAACTCGTTTCTTTTCGCAGGTTGAGCCACCTCCGCGCTTCATCAGAAAACTGAAGGAACCTCCATTGAATCGAACTAATATTTTTTTTGGTGAATCGCATTCTGACTGGTTGCCTGTCAGAGGCGGAGAATCTGGTGATTTTGTTTTTCGACGTGGTGACGGGCATGCCTTCGCGAAAATCGCACCTGCTTCCCGCCGCGGTGAGCTCGCTGGAGAGCGTGACCGCCTCATTTGGCTCAAAGGTCGAGGTGTGGCTTGCCCCGAGGTGATCAACTGGCAGGAGGAACAGGAGGGTGCATGCTTGGTGATAACGGCAATTCCGGGAGTACCGGCGGCTGATCTGTCTGGAGCGGATTTGCTCAAAGCGTGGCCGTCAATGGGGCAGCAACTTGGCGCTGTTCACAGCCTATCGGTTGATCAATGTCCGTTTGAGCGCAGGCTGTCGCGAATGTTCGGACGCGCCGTTGATGTGGTGTCCCGCAATGCCGTCAATCCCGACTTCTTACCGGACGAGGACAAGAGTACGCCGCAGCTCGATCTTTTGGCTCGTGTCGAACGAGAGCTACCGGTGCGGCTCGACCAAGAGCGCACCGATATGGTTGTTTGCCATGGTGATCCCTGCATGCCGAACTTCATGGTGGACCCTAAAACTCTTCAATGCACGGGTCTGATCGACCTTGGGCGGCTCGGAACAGCAGATCGCTATGCCGATTTGGCACTCATGATTGCTAACGCCGAAGAGAACTGGGCAGCGCCAGATGAAGCAGAGCGCGCCTTCGCTGTCCTATTCAATGTATTGGGGATCGAAGCCCCCGACCGCGAACGCCTTGCCTTCTATCTGCGATTGGACCCTCTGACTTGGGGTTGATGTTCATGCCGCCTGTTTTTCCTGCTCATTGGCACGTTTCGCAACCTGTTCTCATTGCGGACACCTTTTCCAGCCTCGTTTGGAAAGTTTCATTGCCAGACGGGACTCCTGCAATCGTCAAGGGATTGAAACCTATAGAAGACATTGCTGATGAACTGCGCGGGGCCGACTATCTGGTATGGCGCAATGGGAGGGGAGCAGTCCGGTTGCTCGGTCGTGAGAACAATCTGATGTTGCTCGAATATGCCGGGGAGCGAATGCTCTCTCACATCGTTGCCGAGCACGGCGACTACCAGGCGACCGAAATTGCAGCGGAACTAATGGCGAAGCTGTATGCCGCATCTGAGGAACCCCTGCCTTCTGCCCTTCTCCCGATCCGGGATCGCTTTGCAGCTTTGTTTCAGCGGGCGCGCGATGATCAAAACGCAGGTTGTCAAACTGACTACGTCCACGCGGCGATTATAGCCGATCAAATGATGAGCAATGCCTCGGAACTGCGTGGGCTACATGGCGATCTGCATCATGAAAACATCATGTTCTCCAGTCGCGGCTGGCTGGTGATAGATCCCGTCGGTCTGGTCGGTGAAGTGGGCTTTGGCGCCGCCAATATGTTCTACGATCCGGCTGACAGAGACGACCTTTGTCTCGATCCTAGACGCATTGCACAGATGGCGGACGCATTCTCTCGTGCGCTGGACGTCGATCCGCGTCGCCTGCTCGACCAGGCGTACGCTTATGGGTGCCTTTCCGCAGCTTGGAACGCGGATGGAGAAGAGGAGCAACGCGATCTAGCTATCGCGGCCGCGATCAAGCAGGTGCGACAGACGTCATACTAGATATCAAGCGACTTCTCCTATCCCCTGGGAACACATCAATCTTACCGGAGAATATCGTTGGCCAAAGCCTTAGCGTAGGATTTCGCCCTCTCCCGCAAACGACCCCAAGTAGCGCGGTGCCGATCAGTCGTCGGTGTACAACTCGTGCGACGTATCGTTGTACAGATTGGGATCGTAGCCGGGTGTCTTGCGCAGTTCGGTGAGGTCGGTGAACGGCCACTCGTCTTCTTCCGATGTATTGGCAGCCGCCGCCCATCCCGCCACCACGACTCCCAGCAACACGAGTGCGAACCAGAAGGCGGCGTAGAGCAGCGCGCCCAGCACAGCCAGCTTGACCACCCACAGCAGCACTGTGGCACCAACCGAAGGCACCCCTTTGGCCACCAACCAATTCGATACCCGCCGTTCGCCACGCGCATAGACGCGCCATCCGCGGCCAAAGGTACGGCCGAGGCGTTCTGCGGTACTGGTGCGGGTCGTCGTGTTCATGGTCGTCTCCTGCTACTGAGGAATGCCTATTCCTGTTTGCTCCACTTCATTCCGTTTCGGGCTTCAATGTGTTTTCTTGCTGCTTCAGGACGCTTCGTCATCCGGTTCCACCGGGCCGGGGTCGGGCTCCACGCCGATGCGGTAGGTGGCAACGAAACGCGGCCAGTCCACATGGTCAACCAGGTCGATGTCCTCGACAACGCTGACCTTCGTTCCCGCACGCTCGAACAGGGCGATGCTCGCGGCGGGATAGTTGTTGCGCGACGGATAGAGCACCCCGTCGAACAGCGGCTGGCCGTCGTCGCCGACCATCGCATGCACCTGAGCGGACACCTGCTGCGTGTGCGTGTAGTCGCGGCTCGCCAACTGCTCCAGATTCAGGCCGAAGTAGCCCGCCATGACGCCCGGCGCCGTGAGGTCGGCCAGGAGCACGTCGTCCAGCACGCCCACGGCGCGGACCATCCGGGCGTGGACCTCCTTCAGGGCGATGGAGCGCTTCGTGTCTTCAAGCCACTGGTGCTTGTGAAACACCGACTCCATCAGCGCCGTGGGCAGGTCGCGCCCCAGGTAGAGCACGCCGTAGGCCCCCGCCGGGTCATCGTAGCGATTCGTGCTGCTGCGACCATAGTACAGCGGGCTGCCCCGATAGACGACGCGGCTCACATGCTGGAGCAGTTCACCGGCATCGATCAGGAACGAAGGCAGCTCGTGGCTCATGGCGATCTCGCTTCAATGCACCTGGACGCCCAGCACGTTGAACACGGCCTCGGCCACGTCATCGATCGTGCCATGCGTCACCGCATCCACCGGCGAGCGCCCACCCAAGCCTTCGAGCGGTTCGGACAGTGCGCGGTAGATCGTCCAGTGATCGATACCCTCGACCTCCTGAAGCACGGTTTGGGTCAACTGCTGTTTCACCGGGTCGAGCTGCCAGTCGGGCAGCTTCTGACCGCGCGGCCCCACGTTCAGCGCCAGCAGCCGACGCGCGAGGATGTCCTTGTAGATCTGCTGGCGCGACTTGTCCGCCAGCTTGGCGAACTCCGCGGGCGGCAGGTTGTGCGGCTGGTTGAAGGTTTCCAGCAGCACGGCGCGGCCTCGCTGGACGTCGGTTTCATTCGGTGCCCAGCGCGTGTCGGCGCGCAGCGCGGCCGCCTTGCGTGCAAGGGCCTGCCCAACGGTCTCCCCCTCCAAGTTGGCGGGCAGTGTCACCGCTTCCACACGCTCGTGGACGAACGCCTGCAACTCGGCCGCGAAAGCCGTGGCATCCCGGATTTCGACGGTATCCGCGAAGCGGCGTACATCTTCCACCGTGACGCGCGGCAGACGGTCGGCAATGAATTCAATGGCAGTGGGCATGGTCATCTCCCGAGTAGGTTTGGGACAGGATTCACTCTAGTCGCCTTTGTCGCGTCTGTCAACTTAGTCGCCTGAGTGAGAACAACCTACCTGGCGGAAGCAGCGTTCCCACAGCATAGGCAGAGGCCAGCGCCGGGTCGCCGTCCAATGCATTCGAGCGGGTTCCACATTGACGCTGGAGCCGCAACCCAGGCCTCGCTATACCGAAACGGTTAAAGGCCAAAGGGCCGAAATGGCAAGGGAATGGGGTGCAAGGGGAAAGGCCCTACCTCGAAAAGGCCAAAAGGCCTCCCGGTCGGCCCGTCATCAGGACACCCACATGCTTTCCCTGTTCCAGCGAAAACGGCCCCCGGTCGCTGCCGCACCGACGCCACCACCCGTCACCGCCCTCCCGAAAGGGCTGCTGCGTCCTGAGTCGGCCGCATCGCTGCTGGCCACCCCACGCCGGCAGAAGCTGCTGGAGCACATCTGGCAGCGTACCTCGCTCTCGCGTAGGCAATTCGCCACCCTGTATCGCACGCCCCTGGAACGCTATGCCGAACTGGTCCAGGCCTTCCCGGCCTCCGAGGCGCATCACCATGCCTACCCGGGCGGCATGCTCGACCACGGCCTGGAGATCGTCGCCTACAGCCTGAAACTGCGGCAGTCCCATCTGCTGCCCATCGGTGCCAGTCCCGAAGACCAGGCGGCCCAGTCCGAAGCCTGGACCGCCGCCGTTGCCTATGCTGCGCTGCTCCACGATATTGGCAAGATCGCCGTCGATCTACACGTCGAACTGGCCGACGGCAGTACTTGGCATCCGTGGCATGGCCCGCTGCACCAGGCGTACCGATTTCGCTACCGTGACGACCGCGAATACCGCCTGCACAGCGCCGCAACAGGCTTGCTCTATCGCCAACTGCTCGACCGCCACGTCCTGGACTGGCTCAGCGACTATCCGGCTCTCTGGGCACCGCTGCTCTATGTGCTGGCCGGTCAGTACGAACATGCCGGTGTACTGGGGGAACTCGTCGTGCAAGCAGACCGGGCGTCGGTGGCCCAGGAGCTGGGCGGCGATCCGGCGCGCGCCATGGCCGCGCCCAAGCACGCACTGCAACGCAAGCTGCTGGACGGGTTGCGCTACCTGCTCAAGGAACAGTTGAAGCTGAACCAGCCGGAAGCCTCCGATGGCTGGCTCACCGAGGATGGTTTGTGGCTGGTGAGCAAGACGGTTTCGGACAAACTGCGCGCACACCTCCTGTCTCAGGGGATCGATGGCATTCCTGCGAACAACACCGCCGTGTTCAATGTGCTGCAGGACCACGGCATGCTGCAGCCCACACCGGACGGCAAGGCGGTCTGGCGCGCGACCGTGACCAGCACGACCGGCTGGTCCCATTCGTTCACCCTGTTGCGTCTCGCTCCCGCGCTGATCTGGGAGTCTGGCGAGCGACCAGCACCTTTCGCGGGCACGGTAGAGATCGACGCGACGCCCGCGGAAAACGACGCCAGCATGTCGGCTCCCGCGCCTACCGTCTCGGTGAACCCAGCGCAGGGAGGTCAAGAGCCTCCGATTTGGGAGGGCGACAGCACCACCATCGTTTCACCGCCCGCAGCCCAGCCCGTGCCCGACGTCATGGAGGATTTGCTCGCGATGGTGGGCTTGGGTGAGTCGGCCGGCGTTGGCCAGGATGCCGAGGAGTTCCTCCACACCCCCGCGCCAGCAACAGCCGCGACGTCCATTCCATCGCCTGCACCTGCACCCGCGCCTACGCCTGGGTCATCGGCAACGAAGCCATCCGGGGAACAGTTCATGGTTTGGCTGAAGCAGGGAATCGCCTCACGACGGCTCATCATCAACGACGCGAAGGCACTCGTGCATACGGTGAATGACACGGCCTACCTGGTCAGCCCGGGTGTGTTCCAACGCTATGCGCAGGAGCATCCCGAAGTGGCCGCACTCGCCAAGCAGGAGAGTCAACAGGATTGGCAGTGGGTGCAGAAGCGCTTCGAGAAGCTGCAGCTACATCGAAAGCAGCCCAATGGCCTGAACATTTGGACCTGTGAAGTCACGGGCCCGAGGAAGTCCCGCCGACTGCATGGCTACCTCCTCGAAGATGGGTCCTTGGCACTCGCCGAAATACCGCCCAACAATCCCTATCTTGCTCTGACTCAGGAAGGATGACGCGATTCGGGCATTGATCGCCACCGTCGTGTGGCGACGATCAATGCCCCGCGAAAACTGGCAACATTTGGCGAACTGAGCTACTCGGCCCGCGCCAACTCCTGTGCAAGGAACGGAGCGGTTCTGCTGCCAGACGTTCGGGCCACCTGCTGAGGGGAGCCCGCCACCACGATGCTGCCGCCGGCAGCGCCTGCACCAGGCCCCACGTCGATCACCCAATCGGCCTGGGCCACCGCGCGCATATCGTGTTCGATCATCACTACGGTATTGCCGGCATCGACCAGGCGCTGCAACTGCACCAGCAGCCGGTCGGCGTCCGACGCATGCAGCCCGGTAGTCGGCTCGTCGAGCACGTACAGGCTTCGGCCGCGCTGGCTGCGCTGAAGCTCGGTCGCCAGCTTGATACGCTGCGCCTCGCCACCGGAAAGCTCGGTGGCCGGTTGCCCCAGGCGCAGGTAGCCCAGTCCGATATCGCGCAGCAGTTGCAGTGGCCTTGCCACAGCGTCTTCACCCGCGAAGAATTCGCTGGCTTCGTCCACGGTCATCTGCAGCACCTCGGCGATGTTGCGCCCGTTCCATTGCACCTTCAGCGTGGCCTCGTTGTAGCGTGCGCCATGGCACGTCGGGCACGGCGCGTACACGCTGGGCATGAACAGCAGTTCCACGCTGACGAAGCCCTCGCCCTCGCAGGTCTCGCAGCGCCCCTTGGCGACGTTGAACGAGAACCGTCCGGCATCGTAGCGGCGGCGTCGCGCATCGGGCGTGGCAGCGAACAGCTTGCGCACATGGTCGAACAGGCCCGTGTAGGTGGCTAGGTTCGACCGCGGCGTGCGCCCGATCGGTTTCTGGTCCACCTGCACCAGACGCTGTACGGCGTCCACGTCGCCCGCCAGATGGCCGCCGGTCGCTTCGATCACTGCCGGCCCTTCGCTGGTGGCGCTTTCGGCTACATCGTCTTCCGGCTCGTGGCCCAGGTGCAGCAGCACCAGCTCCGGCAGGGCCTGCGCGACGAGGCTGGACTTGCCCGAGCCGGAGATGCCGGTGACGGCCGTCAGCACGCCCAGCGGAATGCGTGCGTCCACGCCATGCAGGTTGTGGCGGTGGACGCCCTGCAGCTCCAGCCAGCCGATCGCTTCGCGTGCCCGGCTCCCCGGCGCGGGGATCTCGTCGAACAGGTAACGGGCGGTGCGCGATTCGGCAATCTTGCGCAGGCCATCCGGCTCGCCACTGTAGAGCACGCGGCCGCCACGCTCCCCGGCATCCGGCCCGACATCCACTAGCCATTGCGCGCGGCGCATCAGTTCCAGGTCGTGCTCCACCACGAACACCGAGTTGCCTGCGTCGCGCAGCCGATCGAGTGCGTCGTACAGGGCCTGGCTGTCGGAGGGGTGCAGCCCCGCCGAGGGCTCGTCGAGCACGTACACGACGCCGAACAGCAGGGAACTCAATTGCGTAGCCAGCCGCAGGCGTTGCAACTCGCCAGCCGAAAGCGTCGGCGTGGCCCGGTCCAGCGTCAGGTAGCCCAAGCCCAGCCCGCGCAGTTGGCGCAGGCGTGCCATCACGCCACCGGCCAGGCGCTGCGCGGCGAGGCGCTTTTCTTCCGACAGCGCGGAGGTGCGGCGCACGTCGGGCGATACCGCGTGTACGGCACGACCGGAGGCCGCGCGTTGGGCACGGTCGCGCCGGGTCGCTTCCTTGTCCGTAGCCGCCCCCGCTGCATGGGCGCGGAAATCACCCTGGGCAATGGGTTCGAGCAAGGCCGCCAACTGGTCCAGCGGCATCTGCATGAACGCGCCGATGTCCACGCCGGCGAAGGTGACCGACAACGCCTCGGGCTTGAGCCGCTTGCCGTGGCAGGTGGGGCACGGCTTGCCCTCCATGAACCGGGACACGCGCTTTCTCATCAGCGCGCTCTGGGTGTTGGCAAAGGTGTGCAGCACATACCGGCGAGCACCGGTGAAGGTGCCCATGTAGCTCGGCTCCATCTTGCGCTTGAGCGCGGCGCGGGTCTCGGCGGGCGTGAAGCCGGCGTACACCGGCACCGTCGGTGTTTCCTCGGTGAACAGAATCCAGTCGCGATCCTTCTTCGGCAGGTCCTTCCACGGTCGGTCAACGTCGTAGCCCATGCTGACCAGGATGTCGCGCAGGTTCTGGCCTTGCCAGGCGGGGGGCCAGGAGGCGATCGCCCGCTCGCGGATGCTCAGGGAGGGATCGGGCACCATGATGGCCTCGGTCACCTCGTACACATGGCCCAGGCCGTGGCAGGTCGGGCACGCTCCCTGCGGCGTGTTGGGCGAAAAATCCTCGGCGTACAGCATCGGCTGGTTGGCTGGGTAGGCGCCGGCGCGCGAATACATCATCCGCACCAGGCTGGACAGGGTGGTCACACTGCCCACGGAGGAACGCGCGTTGCTGGAGCCACGCTGCTGCTGCAGCGCCACCGCCGGCGGGAGGCCGTCGATCGCATCGACGTCGGGCACGCCGGCCTGGTCGATCAATCGCCGCGCATAGGGGGCCACCGACTCGAAGTAACGTCGCTGAGCCTCGGCATAGATGGTGCCGAAGGCCAGCGAGGACTTCCCGGAGCCGGAGACTCCCGAGAACACCACGAGCGCGTTACGCGGGATGGAAACGTCCACCTCTTTGAGGTTGTTCTCGCGCGCCCCGCGCACCTGCACGAGGCCGCTGGCCGCAGCGGTACAAGAGGATTCACCGAAAGAATTGTTTGGCATGTTCTTATCCTGTAGTTCGTCCCGCTCAGGACGGGACTTCCTGAGTTCGTGGGCCGCGGCGACTGGCTTCGAGCGCCGCGGTGACAGTGCGGGCGTCGTAGCTGCCGCGCAGACGACGACCCTCGACGAAGAACGTCGGCGTGGCGTGCGCACCGCTGGCGACCGCACTGGCGAGGTCGCGCTCGACACGCTCGATCACCGCGGTGCTGTCGAGATCCGCGATGAACCGTTCGACGTCGAGCCCAAGCTCGGCGGCGTAGCCGATCAGATGCTCGCGCTCCAGCGCATGCTGACGGGTGAACACGAAGTCCAGCCACGGCCAGAACATCCCCTGGTTCGCCGCTGCCTCGGACGCCCGCGCGGCGATCGGCCCGTGCGGGTGGTGCGGCAGATGGCGCACCACATACCGCAGGTCGTCCCCGAAGTGGGCACGCAGATCGTCCCAAGAACCGGTCGCGTGCGCACAGTACGCGCACTCGAAGTCCACGTACTCGACGAGTGTGAGCTGGGCGTCCTCCGGCCCGCGGATGTGATCGATCTCCGGATCGACCGGTGGCTCAAGCACCATCGGCAGGTCAGCGGTCTTCTCACCCCACCGCTTGGCGGCGACCTTGAAGATCAGCCACCCGAGCAACGTGGCGAACACCATCGACACGAGCACGCCGACCGTCGCCTGGCGGCCCAGGTCGGAGGTCGTGCCGAACGCGAGCCCGATGATCAGCAGCGACACGGTGAAGCCGATCCCGGACAGTGCCGCACCACCGAACACGCTCCCCACCCCGACGCCCTCGGGCAGCCGGCCCAGGCCGAGACGGACGGCGACGAGCGTGATGAGCCCGATGCCCACGAGCTTGCCGAGCACGAGCCCTGCGATGACGCCCCACGTGACTGGCGAGCCGAAGGCCTCGGCGAGCAGCCCGCCACGCACGTCCACTCCGGCGTTCGCCAAGGCGAACACCGGCACGATCAGCAGCGCCGTCGGCAGCCGCAGGAACTCGTGCAATCGCTCGTTCACCGAGATACCCCGGGACAGCCCGCAGTCCACCGCGCGGGCCGATGCGGCACTCGGAGACTGCCAGAAGTCGCGGAACAGTTGTTTTGCCGCGACGACCTTGTGACGTTGCGTCGCGTAGGCGGGGATCAGCAGCCCCGCGGCCATCCCGGCGAGAGAGGCATGGATGCCGGAGTACACGGTTGCGAGCCACAGCACGATCACGATCAGCACATACGGCATTGCCCGCCACTGGCGGGTGCGCCCTAGCCACCACAACGCAACGAGACTGGCGAGGGCGATCAACAACGGGACGATCCGAATCTCCTCGCTATAGACGATGCCGATGATGGACACGGCGAGGAAGTCATCGACCACGGTCAGGGTGAGCAGGAACACGCGCAACTGACCGGATAGCCGCGGGCCGACGATCGCCAGGGTGCCCAGCATGAATGCCGTATCGGTGCCGACCACCGCCCCCCACCCGTGCAGGCCTTCACTTCCGGCCAGCCCCACGATCAGGACATACACCAGCGCGGGAAGCACGACACCTGCGACACCCGCGATCAGAGCGAGACGGGCACGGCTGCGGTCCCTGAGCGATCCGTGGGCGAACTCCTGACGCACCTCCAGGCCGATCAGGAAGAAGAAGACCACCATCAGGCCGTCGTTGACCCAGTGATGCAGATCCATGTGCATGCCCAGCGGCCCGAAGTCAAACCCGACGTCCAGGTGCCACAACGCGAAATAGGCATCGGATAGCGGCGAGTTCGCCCACGCCAGCGCCACGACCGTGACGATCACCAGCAGCACCGCAGCACCAGACTCCGTGCGCAGATAGCGGGCAACGCGTCCCCGGCTGATATTCGCCGAGGATGCACCGAAAGAAGTGGCTGACATGTTCTTATCCTGTTCCTGTAGTTCGTGAAGTCGCGATGAGCCGGTTTCGGAGGCGACCGGTCAGGCGTCCGCCTCTGGCAGCGTCCCATCATCCAGCGAGCGCAGCCAAGTAAGCCTTTCTCCCAGCCTGCGCTCAACACCTCTGTCCGTTGGCTGATACCAGCCCGGCCGCGCCACGCCCTCGGGAAAGTAGCTTTGCCCAGCGGCATAGCCGTTGGGCTCGTCATGGGCATAGCGGTAGCCTTCGTGATACCCCATCTGCTGCATCAGCTTCGTCGGCGCATTGCGAAGATGGAGAGGCACAGGCAGGGAGCCGCTGTTCTTGACGAAGGCCTTCGCCTTGTTCCAGGCGGCATAGGCAGCGTTCGACTTGGGGGCGGCAGCAAGGTAGGTCGCCGCGTGGGCAATCGGTATTTCGCCTTCGGGGGAACCCAGCCTCTCATAAGCCAGCGCGGCATTGAGCGCCAGTTGCAGCGCCTGCGGGTCGGCATTGCCGATGTCTTCGCTGGCCACCACGATCATGCGGCGCGTCACCTGGCTGACGTCGCCGCTGCCGTCGAGGATGCGGGCCAGCCAGTACAGGGCCGCGTCGGGGTCGGAGCCCCGCAGCGACTTGTGGAAGGCGGAGAGCTGCCAGTAGAACTCGTCGCCGCCCTTGTCGAACCTGCGCAGTGATGGGCTGGTGGACAGTTTGGCAAACTCGCCATCGACCACGGCCTTGCCCGCGCCCGACGCAGCATTCGTCACCTGCTCAAGCAGATTGAGGAAGCGCCTGCCATCGCCATCGGCAAAGCCCTTGAGCAGATCCAGCGCGTCCGCGTCCAACGTGACGCCCTGGAGATGCGGCAGTGCGCGTTCGTAGAGCTGGTTCAGTTCGTCGCCGGACAGCGGTTCGAGGGTATAGACCTGCGCGCGTGAGAGCAGAGCGGAATTGACCGCCAGCCCCGGATGCTCGGTCGTTCCCCCCACCAGGGTCAGGAGCCCCGACTCGACATGGGGCAGTAGGGCATCCTGCTGCGCCTTGTTGAAGCGATGGATCTCATCGACGAAAAGCACCGTCGATCGACCATGGTTGCCCAGTTCTGCCTGGGCCTCGTCGATGGCTTGCCGGATGTCCTTCACCCCGGCAAGCACGGCCGAGATGGCGATGAATCGGCTGTCGGTCGCACTGGCGGCCAGGCGCCCCAGGGTGGTCTTGCCCACGCCTGGCGGCCCCCAGAGGATGAACGAGTGCAACTTGCCCGCCTCGAACGCGAGACGAAGCGGCTTGCCGGGGCCGAGCAAGTGCCGTTGCCCGACGAATTCATCCAGCGTCTTGGGCCGCAGGAGTTCGGCCAAGGGAGGCTTGGGCTTTGTCGTGAATAGATCGGTCAAGTTCCTCTCCCTGGTATTTCTGATAGTTGACGTTCCGATAAGGTGTGCACCTCAATCCAGAGAGCCGGATTTATCCAACGCCGTGGGCTCTTTGTCGCTAATCGCATGCATGATGATGCGAGAGCCGCGGTAGCCGATGCTATGGTTCCATACCCAGCTCAACGCGACGCTGAGACGATTTCGCGTACCGATCAGAAAGTAGATATGCGCGAGCTTCCAGATCCACCACGCAAAGGCTCCACGCAGCTTAACCCGCCCCATGTCAATTACGGCCAGGCTGCGGCCGATGGTGGCCAGGTTCCCCTGATGCCGGTATTTGAAAGGCCCGTCAGCGGGCTTGCCTTTCAAACGCCGTCCAATGAGGTTGGCGACGTACTTGCCTTGCTGTTTGGCGGCGGGGGCGATGCCCGGTACGGGCTTCCCATCAGCCATGGTGCACGAGGCGGTATCGCCGATGGCGAAGACCTCCGGGCGACCGGCCACCGTCAGGTCGGGACCAACGACCACTCGACCCGCACGATCAGACGCAGCACCCAACCAGCGAGCCGCGGGAGACGCCTGGACGCCGGCGGCCCAAACGATGGTCTTGGCCGAAAGAGGCTTGCCGCCATACACCACGCCGTCGGCCGAGCATTCGGTGACCGGCGTACCCAGCACGACCTCGACCCCGAGCTTTTCGAGTGCCTGGCGCGTATAGGCCGAAAGATCCTCTGGAAAGACGGACAACAGACGCGGGCCCGCCTCGATCAGTACAACCCGGGACGTGCTCGGGTCGATCGAGCGGAAGTCACGCGCCAGCGTGTCTCGTGCAAGCTCGGCGATGGTCCCGGCCAATTCAACCCCGGTGGGACCACCACCGATGATGACGAACGTCTGCAGCGCGGCACGCTGCTGAGGATCGCTCGTGCGCTCGGCCTCCTCGAAAGCCGCGAGGATTCGGCCTCGAATGGTCGTGGCATCTTCCAGCGTCTTCAACCCCGGCGCGAAAGCCCCCCATTCGTCGTGTCCGAAATAGGCATGGGTAGCACCTGTCGCGAGTACGAGCGTGTCGTAGGTTTGGCGCGAGCCATTGTTGAGAATGACCTGACGCGCGTCCTGGTCGATACCTTCCACTTCCGCCATCAAGGTGTTCACTTCCGGGCGATTTCGGAATAGATAGCGAATAGGCCAGGCGATCTCGGATGTCGAGAGAGATGCCCCTGCGACCTGGTAAAGCAGCGGCTGGAACAGGTGATGATTGCGCCGGTCGATGATCGTCACATCGACCTCGGCACCAGCAAGCTGGTTGGCAACCTCGATCCCGCCGAAGCCCGCTCCGATAATGACGACGTGATGTCGGTTTTTGGAGGTCTTTGTCATGACCTGATCTCCTCTCTCTCAGCGTTTCAGCGCCGATGCGTGGTGTGCCATATGCTCGCCAATGAAACTGGCAATGAAGTAGTAGCTGTGGTCGTAGCCTGGGCGCAGATTCAACGTGAGCGGGTGCCCCGTCTCGTCGCAGGCCTTGCGCAGCAGATCGGGCTGAAGCTGACTCTCCAGGAACTCGTCGCCCAAACCCTGATCCACCAGCAGCGGCAGACGCTCCTGCACGGTGCGAATCAGCTCCACGGTGTCGTACTGCTTCCACGCCTCCCGGTCGCTGCCCAGGTACGCCTCGAAGGCCTTGTGTCCCCAGGGAACCTGGGTGGGCGCGACGATGGGCGAGAAGGCCGAGACGCTTCGATAACGGCCCGGGTTGCGCAGGGCGATGACCAGAGCACCGTGTCCCCCCATGGAATGGCCGCTGATGCTCCGCTCCGCTGTCACGGGAAAGTGGGCCTCGATCAGCGCCGGTAGTTCCTGCACCACGTAGTCATACATCCGATGATTCGCAGCCCAGGGTTCCTGCGTGGCGTTGACGTAGAAACCTGCCCCCTGTCCGAGGTCATAGGCGGGATCGTCGGCAACGCCTTCGCCGCGAGCGCTGCTATCGGGCGCGACGACGGCAATGCCATGTTCGGCTGCGTAGCGCTGGACGGCGGACTTGGTGATGAAGTTCTGCTCGGTGCAGGTGAGGCCTGAAAGCCAGTACAGCACCGGCACCTTGCCGTGCTGTGCCTGCGGAGGCAGATAGACGCCGACTTTCATCGTGCAACCGAGCGTCGTGGATTCATGCTGATAAACGTCCTGCCAACCATCAAAGCTGGCGTGATGTTCGATGCGTTCCATGGTGTTCTCCTATGTTCAAAGGAACGGCGCAGCTCTCGCGCGCCAGGACGGCAGCTCGTCAGGAAGATTTCTCTTCCGCTGCCGTGTCGCCGTGGGCGTGTCTGATCCTGCGCACGATCCACCAGATCGTCAGCATCACCGCAGGCACCAGAACCGCCATCACCGGCGCCACGCTGTCGTGAACCATCGGAATGCCCTTGAGCAAATAGCCGAGAAGACTCACGACGTAATAAGAAATTGCCGCGACCGACAGGCCTTCGACGGTTTGCTGAAGGCGCAATTGCATCTTGGCCCGGTTGTTCATCGACGCAAGCAGATCGCGGTTCTGGCGTTCAAGCTCGACGTCGATCCAGGAACGCAGCAACGCGATGGCCCGGGTCAGCTTGTCGGAGAGCTTGGTCTGGCGCTCCTTTACGGATTGGCATGTCCGCATGGCGGGAGCGATGCGACGCTGCAGGAAATCCGCCCAGGTGCAGTACCCGGATACGGCCTCTTCCGAAAGCGCTGCCAGCCTTTCCTCGACGATCTCGTAGTAGGCACGGCTGGCGCCGAAGCGATAGAGATTCGCCGCAACGCCAGCTTCCAGCTCGGCAGCCAGGCCGGTCAATTCGGACAGCAGCACGTCGCTGTCGCGCCGTTCCACCAAGCTCGTACACATCTCGTCGGTGATCGCCGCAAGGCGCGACTCCATGCGTCGCAGTTCCGACGTCATCGATCGTGTCAACGGCAGGGACAGCAACGCCAAGGTGCGGTAAGTCTCGATCTCCAGCAGACGTTGAGCCAGCGCACCCGCCCGCGCCGGGGTCAAATCGCGGGCCAGGACGAGGATCTGCGTCAGGCCATCCTCATCCTGTCGAAAGTCGGTCAGGATGGCGGCAGAGCCGTTCTCCACCAGCGAGTAGCACAGGCTGGCAGGATCGAAGCGATCGACCTCCTTCTCCGTTTCCGGCGTCCACGGAAGAAGTCTCAAACGGATGCCGGATACGACCGGGCCGGGAGGAACAAATCCATGCTTGAACGGATTTTCGCCGCACGGCTCTCCCGTCTCGGAATCCAGCGAAGCGCACCAGAGATACGTCGAGAACTCGGTGTGCTTTTCGCAGTGCAGGTCTCCTTCATCCCATGTCACGCCGTGGAGCGGCGTAGTATGGTCGGGTTCGGCAACGCCGAAGCGATGAGACAACTCGCTCATCGCCATCTGATCCCTGGCCTGGTCGCCTTCGGTCATGAAAGCGAGCTGCAATATGCCGCGGGGGGCCTGAATCAAGAGATGCGGGCGCGCGTGCACTTCACCCACGGCGGCAGCACGATCGGTATAGGCCGGCATGCCGTACACGGTGGCGGTCGGGGTGGGTTGTACGGTCGTCGTATTGATGTTGGCCGGCTCTTTCATAACGACCTCATTTCTTCTTGGTTGAAAAACACGCTTCAAAGCAAATGCCCGCAGCCATGCGTTTCGCACATGGCTGCGGGCCGATCTTCATGAGCGGGCACCGCTCTACACGGTCCGTCTAATAGGCTCGCCGTGTAGAGGCTTGTGCTGGCCCTTTCAGAACGCCCTCAGCTTCCTAGCTTTCAGACGAAGGTGTACGAGCAAACCTTGTTGCCCGCCGGATCACGCAGGTAGGCCGCATAGGCACCCGGCAGGTGGCCACGCGGGCCAGGCTGGCCCTCGTCGGTGCCGCCTGCGGCAAGGCCGGCGGCGTGGAAGGCATCCACTTCGGCGGGAGTGGCGGCCGCAAAGCCGACCGTCACGCCGTTGCTGGAAGGCGCTTCACCATTGCCCGGACGGGCGATGATGAAAGCCGGCTTTTCGCGACCGAAAAGCACCCATCCGTTGCCGAAAGGACCGAGGTTCTTGATGCCGAGAGCACCCAGAGCGGCGTCATAGAACGCGGCCGACTTCTGGACGTCGGCGGCGCCGATGAAGACGTGCGAGAAGATGCCGTCGCCGGAAATGACAGGATTGGACATGGTTAATTTCCTTGGTGGTTGGTGTTGAATGGATAGTGAGTGATCAGTAGTGGATCACCGTGCGAATCGACTTGCCTTCATGCATCAGGTCGAAGGCGTGGTTGATCTCGTCGAGACCCATGGTGTGAGTGACGAACGGGGCGAGATCGATCTCGCCTTTCATTGCGTCTTCCACCATGCCCGGGAGTTGGGTGCGCCCCTTGACCCCGCCGAAAGCCGACCCCTTCCAGGTCCGGCCGGTGACCAACTGGAACGGACGGGTCGAGATTTCCTTGCCGGCCCCGGCGACGCCGATGACGATCGACTGGCCCCAGCCGCGGTGGGCAGCTTCCAGAGCCGAACGCATCACGTTGACGTTGCCGATGCACTCGAAGGTGTGATCGACACCCCAGCCAGTCATCTCGATCAGAACCTCGTGAATCGGCTTGTCGAAGTCCTTCGGGTTGAGACATTCGGTCGCGCCGAAGGTACGAGCCAGTTCGAACTTCGCCGGATTGGTATCGATGGCGATGATGCGGCCCGCTTTGGCCTGGCGTGCACCTTGAATCGCAGCGAGACCGATGCCGCCGAGGCCGAAGATGGCCACCGAGTCGCCGGGCTGTACCTTGGCCGTGTTGTGCACGGCGCCGATGCCGGTGGTCACGCCGCAGCCCAGCAGGCAGACGTGCTCGGGGTTGGCGTCCGGGTTGATCTTGGCCAGCGAGACTTCGGCGACGACCGTGTATTCGCTGAAGGTCGAGCAGCCCATGTAGTGGTAAAGCGGCTGACCGTTGTACGAGAAGCGAGTCGTACCATCGGGCATCAGCCCCTTGCCCTGGGTTGCGCGAACCGCGACACACAGGTTGGTCTTGCCGGACTTGCAGAACAGGCACTCGCCGCATTCGGCGGTGTAGAGCGGAATGACGTGATCGCCAGGCTTCACGCTGGTCACACCTTCACCCACCTCCACGACGATACCCGCACCTTCATGACCCAGCACGACCGGGAAGAGACCTTCGGGGTCGTCGCCCGACAGGGTGAAGGCGTCGGTATGGCAAACGCCGGTATTCGTGATCTTGATGAGCACCTCGCCCTTGCGCGGCGGCTCGACGTCGATCTCGACGATTTCCAGCGGCTTTCCTGGCCCGAAGGCAACTGCTGCACGTGATTTCATGATGTCGCTTCCTTTACTAGCTAACTAAATTTGCCCTCACCGAGGGCACCCTGGTGCCTCTATCGCAGATAGGAGCGGACGATAGAGATGGTCTCGTCAATGGACTTGTTCTGCGAATCGCTCCTGATTTCGCTACTGGGAAATTCTTCCCGCAGATAGCTCTCCAGAACGGTTGCCATCAATCCGTTGACTGCCCCACGAACGGCCGCAAGCTGCTGAAGAATTGCAGGGCATTCCGCACCTGCATCAAGCGTTTGCTCAAGAGTCGCTACCTGACCTTTGATGCGCCGGATGCGCGTCAGTGCTTGCTTCTTTTCTTCCGGACTGTGTGGCATCGAACACCTCTCTACTTGGGTACACCGCCGCATTATACAATACTCCCCCATAGTATATGCGGCCGAACTTTGCCACAAATTCTGTGCTCTTCGAGCACTCTTACAGGCTAGTACAGGTTTGTTCCCAAGAAGCGCAAAACATTCAAATCAATGAATATTTCTTGCATGTATCGACAGCATCGGGGCAAGTTCAAAACTGGTCAAACTGGAAAAATCTATGCGCAGATAGATATGACCTATCTAAGCCGACTCATCGAGTTGAAGCTATCAAGATGAGACCGGCTAGGCGACCTGATGACCCGAGTGTCGAGCTTTCCGCAGTGCAGGCAACATCTGTCCGTCCCAGTCACGATCGACCGCAACCTGGGCCTGTTCTTGGTTTCGTTCGAGTGCTTCAACGTCAAGATCACCGATCGCCCATGTCTGCGTGCCGCAAGTAGTCGCGAGAATGCCATCCTCGGGGAATCCACGATCCATGGGTGCATAGATCGTGGCCTCGCCAGTGTTCGTGTCCAGCGCCGGACTCCAGTCAGCAGCTCCGGTCGTCACGGCCTGTGCGACGAACATCCGGTTCTCCAGTGCCCGCGCCATGCAGCCCACACGAACCCGGGTTGCACCTGCCCTCGTGTCCGTACAGCTCGGGACCAACAGCAGGCGTGCACCCGCCTCTCGCTGGGCTCGCACGGGCAATGGAAACTCACTGTCGTAGCAGACAGCGATGCCGGCACGCACGCCATTCAGGTCGAACACTTTGAGTTCGTCGCCCCCCTCGATGACGCCAGTGTCTTTCTCGAACCCCGTCAACTGCAATTTGTCCTGGTAGTCACGCGTGCCGTCCGGCGCAAACCACCACGCCCGGTTGCGATAGCGATCCGGTCCAACCCGGGTCAAGAACGTACCGGCCTGAATGGTCATGCGCAGCTCGCGCGCCAGGTCGGTGTACAGGGCCAGCCACGCAGGCTGCAAGGCCTGCAGCGCGGCCAGCGAGGCGTTGAAATCCTGGCGGATGCCAGGCTCGAACATCGCAGCCAGTTCGAGGGACAGATATTCTGGCAACACGGCCAGTTCCGCTCCGGCACGGCTCGCCTCCTCCAGAACCCGCCGCTGCCGCGCTGCGAATGCCTCGAAGCCCGTGGGCTGACCCACTGCGTATTTCGCAACTGCTACTTTCATTTCGCGTTCTCCAGGGAGCGCAGCCACATCGTGAGCGTCTGCTCGGTTTCGCTCGGCTCACCCACCTGTTTCCAGGGCAGCGTAACCTTCATGTCCGACTGCCGCACGTAGCCACGACGGATCCAGAAGGGATCATTACTGCGGTAGTTGGAAGGACGCCGGGGATCGTCGTCTGCTCGATCCACCGACGCGAACGATGTCCACTGCATGCCGCCCAACGAACGGGCATGCGCTTCGCGTTCGTCAAAGAAGCGATGGCCCAGGCCAAGGCCCCGGAAGGCCGGGAGCAGGACTGATTCGCCGCAGTAAAACACTGCCTCCATCGGGATTCCTCGATCGGCGAACGGCACCTGGAAGGCCGGCTCCGCATCGCCGAGCGGCAATCCCGTGGACGCACCCACGACCACGTCATCAGCGAGCGCGAGTACCAGCAGGCTGTCTGCCGAACGGGCGTACATAGCGAGGTAGTGCTTCTCGTATTCGGTGTCGCCCTCGTACAGGTAAGGAAAGCTGCGGAAGACGCTCGCCCGCAGGCCTGCCACGGCATCGAACCATTCGGCAATGTCCGGACCACGATGAACCAGCACCTGCACGTCGCTGGTCATTTCAGGCGTCCCCTCCAACCTGTGCGATCCAGTCGCCGAGGTTGTAGTAGTTGGTGACACGAGCGATCTTGCCATCGCGGATCTCGAAGAACGCGCCGCCCGGCAGCACGTAGCGCTGGCCCTGGGCTTCCGGCAGCCCGTCGTCCGTGACCTTGTATTCGCCATGCACCACGTACTCCGCGCCTGCACACAGGCCGTCGGCGCTGACCATCACCACGATCCCGCGCAGTTGCTCGCCATAGCAGCGGTCCATGCGCTGCAGGAAGGCGCGGAAGGCTTCGCGACCGACCTCACGAGCGCCCTGGTTCAAGTCGTGCGCGACGTCATCGGTCAACATTGACAGCATGGCCTCGCGGTCACCGCGGTTGAAGGCGTCGTAGTAGGCAGTGATGAGAGTCGCAGCGTTCATTCGCGTTCCTTATTGGGTTGTTCGGAGCGGAGCATTCCGGGGTGTTGTCAGTCTGGGCAACCGCGCCTCCCTTGTATATGGAATTGTTGCGATTTTATAATTCCACAATCTGGAACAATCAACGAGCAGCGAAATCGGCCATAAGGCGTGCGTCATGAACAAGGAAATGGAACTACTGCGCATCTTTCGGGTGGCGGCCGAAAGCAGCAGTTTTCGCGATGCGGCCGTCCGGCTGGGGACTTCTCCGCAAGGTGTAACCCGTGCCATCCAGCAACTGGAGCAACACTACGGCGAGGTGTTGTTTCATCGAAGCACGCGCCAGGTGCGCATCACCGCCTTCGGCGAAGGGCTGCTAGACCAAGTGCGCCCCGCATTGGAGCGGTTCGAGGATCTGTGGCGAACGCCTGGCTCCGACCAGCAGGCCTCTCTGTCCGGTACGGTTCGCATCACCGCACCGCACAGCTTGGGCACCAGAGCGGTGCTACCGGCACTGGAGCGCGTGGCCGCGCGCCATCCCGGCATCACGCTGGATGTGCGCCTGTCCGATCGCATCAGCAATACGGTTGACGAAGGGATTGACGTCGGGATCAGGGTCGGATTCATGCGCGATAGCCGCTTCGTCGCACGCAAGGCCGCCGACATGAGACTCCCCATCGTTGCCGCTCCGCGCCTGATCAAGAAAGTGGGCGTACCTGCAAACATCGATGCGCTAAGCAGCCTGCCAGTTACCGTGGCCTTGGATATCAATACCGGCCGTCCCTGGCCTTGGCACTTCAAGGCGGGACGCCAGTGGACACCTACCGCACCCACTCTCGTCGCAGACAATGCCGACATGGAAATGGGAGCGGCGCTGGCCGGGATCGCGTTCGCGCAACTGGCGGACTACATGGCCGCCCCCTACATTGCCAGCGGGAAGCTCGTGCGAGTGCTGGAGAACGAAGAACCTCCGGCATGGGGGTTGTACGTCTATCGGCCTCAGCGTGGCCCCATTCCGGGAAGGGTTCGAGCGGTATTTGATGAAATGCTGGTCGCCGTTGGATCGTTGCCAGCTTTGCGCTGACACGTCGCAAGACGCTGTAGGGCACACACCTTGGAAAGCGGGGCACTGAGCCTCGGCGGCTCACCCCTCCGGTTGAATGATGAGCCGACCGTCTGCCCGCTTGCCCCAGGTGCAGATCGGTCGGCCATGCAACTCAATGCCGGCGAACGATTAGATGTAAATGAATTGCCGGTACAACCCATCCAACTGATGACGAATGTCTTCGACGCGCTGCTCGTCACCGGTATCGGTAAATTCGAGTAGCTGCTGTTCCTTGGCAGTGATCTGATCGCAAAGGTCGGACAAGTTCTCGCAGAAAGCCTCGGAATGAACGGTGGGCTCCTCCGTATTCGTCTCTTCCCCTGCTAGTTTTCGCACAGACGAGGCTGGAGAAATCCCATTTTCCTCGTTAAAGGCAATTTGAAGCTGCCTGCGCCTATTGGTCTCATCGATCGCCTGCTTCATCGCCGGCGTCACCGCGTCGGCGTACAAGATCGCCTTGCCGTTTTCATTCCGAGCGACTCGACCGATCATCTGAATGAGCGCATGGGCCGAACGCAAGAACCCTGCACGGTCTGCATCGAGAATGGCAACCAATGATGCCTCTGGAATATCCAGCCCTTCGCGCAAAAGACTAATCCCAATCAAAACATCGAACTCTCCTGCGCGCAGGCCATTGATGATCTCAACACGATCCTCCGCTTTTATGTCCGAATGCATGTAGCGCGCTCGAATCCCGTTGTCCGTCAAGAAATCCGTTAGCTCTTCTGCACTGACCTTCGTCAGCGTAGTCACAAGCACTCGATTCTTTCTCTTCACGCACTTCGATATTTCGGCAAGCAGGTCATCTATGTATCCATCCGCTTTCCGCACTTCAACCTTGGGGTCAAGCAGTCCCGTTGGCCTGATAACCTGTTCGACAACCCTGCCTTTCGACACCCTCAGCTCGTAGTCGCCCGGAGTAGCGGAAACAAAGATGGTCTGAGGCTTGACCTTCTCGAACTCGTCAAAGTTCAATGGCCGGTTGTTCTTCGATGAAGGCAAACGGAACCCGTAATCGATCAGCGTGTCCTTGCGCGCCTGATCCCCCCGGTACATTGCGGATATCTGTGGCACCATGACATGAGATTCATCGACGAACAGCAGCCCGTCTTTCGGCAAATAATCCAGCAACGTGATCGGAGGAGAAGCTGCGTCTCGGTCGCTGAAGTAGCAGGAATAATTCTCCATCCCCGAGCAATAGCCGACCTCGCGCATCATTTCCACGTCATGCGTGATCCGCTCGTACAGTCTGTTTGCCTCGACCAAGCGATTATTCCTGTTCAGCTCGGCAACCCGCTCTTCCATATCAGCGAGTATCTTTTTGGATGCAGAATCTATTTTGTTCGTGGGCGGTGCGAAAAGCGTTTTTGGCGAAACCAAATAATGGTCTATCTCTCCCAACGTCTTGCCAGTAACAGGGTCCATCCATTGGACAGACGCAACAGTGTCATCCAACAGTTCCACCCGAACCGCCCTGTACTCGGAATCAGCGGGGAAAATGTCAATCACATCACCTTGGACGCGGAACGTTGCACGCTTGAGCGTACGCTCCGTGCGATCATATTGCAGCAAAGCCAAGCGACGAATTAGCTCTCTCTGGTTTAGTTTGACCCCAGGGGACAGAGCGATCTGTAGCGCTCGATATGCATCTGGATCACCCAGGCCGTAGATTGAAGACACCGAAGCGACGACGATCACGTCACGACGCTCAATCAAGGATTTGGTCGTGGACAGGCGCAGGCGCTCAAGGTGGTCATTGATGGCCGAGTCCTTCGGTATGAAACGATCGGTGCCCGGCATATAGATCTCGGGCTGAAAATAGTCGTAATACGAAACGAAGTACTCGACCGCATTCTCAGGAAAGAAGTGCTTCATTTCACTATAGAGCTGCGCGGTCAACGTCTTGTTGGGAGCCAAGATCAACGTGGGCCGCTTCAGACGATGAATCACATTGGCCATGGTGAAGGTCTTACCTGAGCCGGTGATACCTTTCAGCGTCTGGTGCGTCGCACCTTCTTCTATGTCCGACAGCAGCCGCGCGATCGCCTCTGGCTGGTCCCCCGCCGGCGTATAGTTGGAGTGCAGAATAAACATACCGGTTGACATTAGATATCTCCTAATTGAGCTACTTCAATTTGTCCTGATGTATCGGCTATTCCAGAAGACCTATAGCAGTACCAAACTGGGGTGTAAATGACGGCGATCCTGCCGCGCCCCACCTGGGCGTAGGCGTCGCCAACATGATAGCCCAACACATGGGCGGGCTTCCCAGTGCATATCCGCCGATCGCCACGACGTCAGCCAGCGGCCCGTCTGCCAATGCACCTGGAGCCACTCGCCTCGTTGAGCGCTGACATCGAGCCGTGGCGGGCGAGGTTGCTCTGTACGCCCAATGTGTGGCGCCGGCTCCCGCCGATACGCGCCTTTGTCTCTCTCAGCCCTCCAGACGAGGCGTTGGAAACGTGGAGCTACGTCGCCCCTCTAAAGATGCACGATCTCAACATTCGGCCATTTGCCTGCAAGGTACTCGGCCACTAGCCTCCGATGGCAGTGATGGGGCTTGTCTTCGCTGCAAAGCAGGCAACTGTTATCAATCTTTTCTTTATCGATTGACTCAATCTTTCGGGACGACATTAAATCCAGAAATTTACTGGCGTAGATATCCCAATCTCCCCCTTTTATTTTATATTCCTCGAACATGTCTTTGGTTGGAGCAAGTGCTGGTAGATGTTCATATTCCATCCCACACAACGCCTCGGAAAAATATCGAAGATCCTCGCGTTTAGCGAACCCGGCCAATTGCGAAACATTATTCAGGCGAACATCGACAAGGCGCTTGGCACCAGAAGCACTTAACTTGGTGAAGAAGGACCGCGCGGAGGTCTTAGTGAATCCAATCGTGAATATCTTCATCTGCCTTATTCCCCTCGTTCCTTCATCCATAAATGGCTGTTATTGAGCTACCGCCAGGCATGCCCGTCAATCGCAGCTAAGGAAACGCTGGGGGCATGGTGTACTAGGGATGGTCTGAAGTCAATGTCATCAACTTTGGAAATTATCCATAAATATCATATAATTAGCGCTCAAATCAGTGCATGGGAGAAGCCCTTTTGACTACCTATACCGCATCGCTTGACACCGCCAGCCAAACCCTGGCTTGA
>NZ_MKZO01000024.1 GCF_001941965.1 Pseudomonas putida
TCAAGAACCATGCTGGCAGCACGTTGCTTAAACTCGCGGGTGTAGGTCTTCCGTTCTTGCATAGAACCTCCTGAATGGGCGAATCATATCGCCCTTAAGAGGTGTCCGGGATCATTAGGCCAGTTCACGCCGGCTCCCACAAGGACCGCGTGCACCGCAGGACCTGTGGGAGCTGGCTTGCCAGCGATGAGGCCGGGAGCAGCAACCAACGAATCAAGGCAGATCGAACAGCACCGAGCGCCCCTCGACCGAAGGCAGCACACACTCCACCCGATGCCCGCACCCCGGCACCACCAGCATCCGCCGCTGCACCTTCAGCACCTCCCGCTCGTAGGCCTGGAACCCCAGCCCGCGCTGCAACCTGAACGGCCCCTGCAGCATCGCCCCGCAGGACTTGTCGAGCACCGGATAGGCCGCGCCCTTGCTCGCGCTGCTGTCCAACCCGCCTTCCAGATAATCCACCCGCGCCGCCGCATATCGCGCACGGGCCTGCGCGGCATCCCCGGACAACCAGCCGGGCAAGGCTTCGGTGCCGTATTTCCAGGCGTTGTAGCCCGCGCACACCTCCGTCGGTACGGCCATGACAAAGCCGCTACCCTGTGCCACCGGCCGCAGCGGATCGAAATACAGCCAGCTTCCCGGGTCGGCGATCACATAACGCAAGCCGACCCCGGCCGGCGACTCGGCGGCAAAAGCAATGCTGTGCTGGAGCATCTGCGCCCCGGCGGAAAACCCGGCCAGCGTGACATTGCGCACCTGCGGAAATTGCCGGACCAGCTCGACCAGCAGAGCATCCAGCGCGGCAAAGGCACTGATCGGATGCGCTCCCAGCGAAGGTTCGCCGGCCAGCCAGCTACCACAGGTCCACAGCGCATCCCCCGGCTGCGCCGGAGGCTCACCCGGCGAGCTGCAATGACGCGCATCCTCGACCTGGTACAGCGGCGCCACCACCAGGGTGTCCTGCAGCCGCCCCGCCATCCGCGCTGCCTGCAAGCCGGCGGCGAAACTGCGACCGGCATCCCGCGGGTGACCATGCATCACCAGCAGTACCGTTCGCACATTGTCATCACCCGCCGGACGCGACGCGTAGTAATGCAGCGCACCCGCCTCATCCGGCAGCTCGAATGTGCGCAGATCAGCGGCAAGTGCGCCACGGGCGAGGGTCAGCAGGAGGAGCAGGCAAACAGAAAATTTCATCCGGACTCTCTTGTTGTCATTTGAACATCGATGAACTTGGGTTCATATTCGCAAGCATGCTAAGCAATTGAGCCGATTAAAACCCCTGTCAACATGCGTGCCAGAACAACAACATGAGATTAATTTAATAATTTCCCTCCCGGGCAACTTTCCAGTGGCCTGATTAACTTTATTTCACTGAAATGACGCTGCTGTTTAATTGCCATCCTGGCTTTCCCCGGAGATCATGGCTCGCCCTTGTCACTCCCGTGCAAGGCACATTCCACAAGGCATCCCGCCCATCCACCACGCCCGAGAACCCGCGTGGAGGATAACCGCATGCTGCCAGAAAGTTCGCCGTCATCGACAACCCAGGTTAATCCAGAAGTTCCGGCACGAGGCCTTGAAACATGGGTAACCCACTCTTTGCAGGACACCTGTGACTATGCAAGCCGCTCCTATCGCTATTGAAGAACGCATTCTGCTGACCGGTGCCACCGGATTCCTCGGCGGCTCGGTGACCGCGCAGCTGCTTGCCGAGGGCCTTGGCGACAACCTGTCGTTCCTGGTGCGTGCCGACTCCCGCGAACAGGGCCTTGAGCGCCTGCGCGACAACCTGCGCCAACACGGTGTCGGCGAGTGCGCCCTGCAGTTCCTGCACGCCGAGCAGATCATCTGCGGCGACTTCCTCGATACCACCTGGCTACCCCGGGAAACCCCACGCCTGATGCAGATCGAGCGGGTGATCAACTGCGCTGCCGTGGCCTCGTTCTCGAAGAACCCGACCATCTGGCCGGTCAACGTCGAGGGCACCTTTGCCTTTGCCGAAGTGATGAGCCGCTCCAAGCGGCTCAAGCGTTTCCTGCATGTCGGCACCGCCATGTGCTGCGGTCCGCAGCAGGAATCGCCGATCAGCGAATCCTGGAACTTCCCCGACGGCGCCGAGCAACTGGTGGACTACACCGCCTCCAAGGCGGAAATCGAGCGGCGCATGAGCGAAGACCTGCCGGGCCTGCCGCTGGTGGTGGCGCGCCCGTCCATCGTGGTGGGCCACCGCACCCTGGGTTGCCAGGCTTCGGGCAGCATCTTCTGGGTGTTCCGCATGGGCTTCGCCCTGGAAAGCTTCACCTGCGGCCTGGAAGAGCAGATCGACGTGATCCCGGTGGATTACTGCGCCGAGGCGCTGATCGGCCTGGCCCTGAAGCCGCAACTGCGGCACAACCTCTACCACATTTCCGCCGGTCATCATGCCGCCTGCACTTTCGCCGAGATCGACGAAGCCTTTGCCAGCGCCAACGGCGCCACGCCGGTCGGCGCGCGCTATCGCAAGATCGGCGTGGACGACCTCAAGGAACTGGCCGGCAGCTTCGAAGCGCGCATCGGCCCGGCCAACCCGCGCCTGGTCCTGCGTGCCCTGCGCCTGTACAGCGGCTTCGCCGACCTCAACTACCTGTTCGACAACAGCCGCCTGATCGAGGAAGGCATCGCCCTGCCACCGCGTTTCACCGACTACCTGGATGTCTGTGTCAGGTCCTCCAGCGGGGTCAGCATCGCCACGCAAATGCAATGGGATTTCAAATAGTTAGCCTTTCGGCTGATTCGGGCGGCTGGCGGATGAATTGCGCTGGCCGCTGCTGTACCCTCAGCCGCGAAACCCGCCAGATACCCGCCGACCTTGAATACTCCAGCACTGACACCCCGTGAGGCTTACCAGATTCTCCGCGACATCGCCCAGGGCATCCGTCCCATGCGGCGAATCGGCGAGCAGGGCTGGAGCGATGTGCGCAATGGACTGCTGACGGTGGAAGTGGATGGCTGGGTCTTCACCCTCTACAACGATGGCGATGCCCTGGGCCATTGCGACCGCTGCTATAGCCCTGAGGGTGCCGCCTATATCTTCGATGCCGGGCATCCCTACGGGACCAATCCCGTGGAGTTCATGAGCCAGTGGGAGCGCCAGCGGGTCGAGGAGATGCTTCAGGTTATCTAGATCTTTCAAGGCGCGGCCCGGGTCTCTGGCGGGTGCTGCTGCAAAGAATCTCTCCACCAGGCAACCTTCCACCTATCCTCAGGGTCCATAACTAGATCGAACCTAAATCTGCCAGGGAAATCTCCGATGCGTTTGCCCGACGAACCCCAACGGACACGGCACCTCCTGCAAGGCGCGCAGTTGGGCGACTCCATCGCCGCCCACCTCGACAGCCTCAAGCGCCTGCAAGCCCAGGTCAGCTACATGACCCGCGCGGCAGAACTGCTGGACCTGCACCTGAGCAGCATCGAGAACGACCTCGACCAGGTTCGTGCACAACTCGCCGCTCGCCCGCGACTTTGAGCCCTGCACGGCGATTTATGCGGTAAAGTTCCGCCCTTGCGCCAGGAAGGCAGCAGCTTGGCTGTCTGAATTTTCACTGGTCGGCCTTCAAGTGTCAGCAGAGCACCGATAAATGAACAAACCCGACGAGACGCTACAGGCCCGGACGCCCTACACCTCGCTCCCCTCTTTCCTGGCCTTCCCCATCGTCGGCCTGGGCGCCTCCGCTGGCGGCCTGGCCGCGCTGCTGCATTTTTTCGAGGAAATGCCCAACGAGAGCGGCATGGCCTTCGTGGTGGTGATGCACCTCTCCGCCGAACACGAAAGCAGCGCCGACCGTATCCTGCAGAAAGTCACCGGCATGCCGGTACAACAGGTGACCAAGCCGACGCCAGTGGAGGCCAACCACGTCTACCTGATTTCCCCGGCCATGCAGCTGGAAATGCTCGACGGCTACCTACGTGTCACCGAACGCCCAAGCGGCCGACCGCGGCATATCGCCATCGATGTGTTCTTCCGCACCATGGCCGATGCCCATCGCCATCGCAGCATCGGCATCGTCCTCTCCGGCGCCGGCAACGACGGCAGCGCCGGACTGGTGCGGGTCAAGGAACAGGGGGGCATGACCCTCGCCCAGTCCCTCGACGACGCCGAATACGAAAGCATGCCGCGCAACGCCATCGCCACCGGCCAGGTGGACTTCGTTCTGCCGGTGGTGGACATGCCGCAGAAGCTGGTGGAACTGTGGGACAACATGCGCAAGATCGAACTGCCCCTGGGCGACGAGATCGAGCCGCCGCTGCACAACCCCGACACCGCCGAGGACGAACGCGCCGCCGATGCCGCCCTGCGGGAAATCATCGTCATCCTGCGCACCCGTACCGGCCACGATTTCAAGCACTACAAGCGCGCCACCGTGCTGCGCCGCATCGAGCGGCGCATGCAGGTCAACCGGGTCAGCGACCTGCCGGCCTATCGCGACTTCCTCAACGCCAACTCCGACGAAGCCAGCGCCCTGCTCGACGACATGCTGATCGGCGTGACCAATTTCTTCCGCGACCGCGAGGCCTTCGAGGCACTGGAACGGGAGATCGTCCCGCGCCTGTTCGAGCTGCCCGGCGAAGGCGACCCCACGGTACGCGCCTGGTCGGCGGGCTGTTCTTCCGGCGAGGAGGCCTATTCCATCGCCATGCTGCTGGCCGACCACCTGGATTTCAGCCACAGCACCCACAAGTTCCAGGTGTTCGCCACCGATATCGACGAGCACGCCATCGGCGTCGGTCGTGCCGGGGTCTATCCCGAGGCGGTGGTTACCGATATTCCGCCGGCCCGCCTGCGGCAGCATTTCGCCAAGGAACAGACGCATTTCCGGGTGAAGAAGGAGATCCGCGAGCGGGTCCTGTTCGCCCTGCACAACCTGCTGCGCGACCCGCCGTTTTCCAAGCTGCACCTGATCAGTTGCCGCAACCTGCTGATCTACCTCGACCGCCAGGTACAGGCGGACATCCTGCAGATGTTCCACTTTGCCCTGGCCCCGGGCGGCTACCTGTTCCTCGGCAGTTCCGAGTCGGCGGACGTGTGCCTGGACCTGTTCACTCCGGTGGACAAGAAGAACCGCATCTACCGGGCCAAGGCCAGTTCCAGCCTCGGGCGGCCGACCCCTACCCTGCCCCTCAACGCCTTCACCGGGTTTTCCCTGCCCAACGTCGAGCGCAACCTGGAGCGGCGCAAGGTGTCCTTCGCCGAGGTCCACCAGCGCGTGCTGGAGCAGTACGGCCCGCCGAGCGTGGTGGTCAACCAGGACTCGGACATCGTGCACATGTCCGACCGCGCCGGGCGTTTCCTGCGCTATGTGGGCGGCGAGCCCTCGCACAACCTGCTGGTGCAGGTCCTGCCGGAGCTGCGCCTGGAGCTACGTACCGCGCTGTTCCAGGCCTTCCAGACCGGCAAGAGCATCGAGGCGCGGCGCGTGCAACTGGAGCGTGACGGGCGCAACTATTACGTGAACATGGTGGCCCGACCGTTCCGTGACCTGGACGCCGACTTCGTCCTGGTGCTCTTCGACGAGGTCGAGGAAACCATGAGCGCCGAGGTCAAGGGGCCTCGCGACAACGGTAAGGACAGCGTGCTGTCGCAGCTCGAAGGCGAGTTGCAACGGACCAAGGAACAGTTGCAGGCCACCGTCGAGCAGTCCGAGACCTCCACCGAAGAACTGAAGGCCTCCAACGAAGAGCTGCAGGCGATCAACGAGGAACTGCGCTCCACCACCGAGGAACTGGAAACCAGCAAGGAAGAGCTGCAATCGATCAACGAAGAGCTGATCACGGTCAACCAGGAACTCAAGAGCAAGGTCGAGGAAACCGGCAAGATCAACGACGACCTGCAGAACCTGATCGCCTCCACCGATATCGCCACGGTGTTCGTCGACCGGCGCATGCGCATCAAGTCCTATACGCCGCGGGCCACCGAGATCTTCAGCATCATTCCTTCGGATACCGGGCGCTCGCTGCTGGATATCACCCATCGCCTCGATTACCCGGGCATGGCCGATGACGCCGTGGCCGCCTTCGAGTCGCTGCGCATCATCGAGTGCGAAGTGCCGAGCAACGATGGCCGCTGGTATATCGCCCGGCTGCTGCCGTACCGCACCACCGAGGACCTGATCGATGGCGCGGTGCTGACCTTCATCGACATCAGCGAGCGGCGCCAGGCCGAGGAGCAGGTCCGCGAAGGCGAGGAACGCCTGCGCCTCGCAGCGGAAAGCACCCAGGACTTCATCATCCTGACCATGGACGCTCAAGGCCTGATCACCACCTGGAACCGCGGCGCCGAGCGTACCTTCGGTTACCGCGAGGAGGAAGTGCTGGGCCGCAGCGCCGAACTGATCTTCCTGCCCGAAGACCGCGACAACGACGTGCTCCAGGAAGAATTGCGCCTGGCCCGCCGGGATGGCCGCGCCGACGACGAGCGCTGGTTGCAGCGCAAGGACGGCAGCCGCTTCTTCTGCAGCGGGGTGACCACCGCGCTGCACAACGGCCAGCACGGTTTCGCGAAAATCGGCCGGGATATCACCGACAAGAAACGCCAGGAGTCCGAGCAGGTCTGGCAACTGCAACAGAGCCGCACCAGCAGCAAGCTCAAGGACGAATTCTTTGCGGTCATGTCCCACGAGCTCAAGCACCCGCTCAACCTGATCCAGCTCAACGGCGAGCTGATGACCCGCCTGCCCCAGGTGCGCGGCAATGCCGTGGCCGGGCGCGCAGTGGACACCATCCTCGGCGCGGTGCGCAGCCAGGCGCGGATCATCGATGACCTGCTCGACCTGTCGCGGATCAACACCGGCAAGCTCAAGCTCAACCGCGGGCCGGTGTTGCTGCAGCAACTGCTCGGCGATATCGCCAGCGTGGCCCGGGCCGATGCGGCCAACGAGCAGATCCAGGTCGAACTGGAGCTGCCCGACGACAGCCACGAGCCGCTGGTGATCGATGCCGACCCGGTGCGTGTCGAACAGATCATCTGGAACCTGCTGAACAATGCCCTCAAGTTCACCGATGCCGGCGGACGTGTGTGCCTGCGCCTGGTGGATGAAGGCAACCAGGTGCGCCTCGATGTGCAGGACAACGGCCAGGGCATCGCGGTCGAATCGCTGCCGCTGATCTTCGACATGTTCGGCCAGGTGCCGGAGCACCGGCATGGGCAAAACCGTGGTGGGCTGGGGATCGGCCTGGCCTTGGTACGCGAGTTGGTGGAGGCTCATCACGGCCGGGTCGAGGCGAAATCCGCCGGGCTGGGGCGTGGCGCGACCTTCAGTGTGTGGTTGCCGCACTACAGTCGCGAGCAGGTGCCGGTGATTAACGAACTGGACGAAACGCCGGGGAATTTCCTCGGGCTCAAGGTGCTGATCGTCGATGACTCCGAGGATATCCTCGAGATCATGACGGCGCTGATGGAACTGGAAGGTGCCGAAGTCACCGTGGCCGGCAACGGTGCCCAGGCGCTGGAGCGGCTTGAGGAAGGCGTAGTGTTCGACCTGGTCCTGTCGGACTTGGGCATGCCGGTGATGAATGGCCTGGAGTTGATCGCGCGGTTACGCAGTGACGAGCGTTTCCGCAGCCTGCCGGTGGTGGCGCTGACCGGATTCGGGGCCAGCCAGGACAAGGCTGAAGCGCTGAAGGCCGGGTTCAATGCCCATGTCGACAAGCCGGTGGCGTTCGAGGTGTTGCAGGAGACGGTGAGGACGGTGCTGGGCCGTTAACCTTGCTGTGTTCTTTAGGGCCCTATCGCTGGCAAGCCAGCTCCCACAGGTATCGCATGCACCGCTGAACCTGTGGGAGCTGGCTTGCCAGCGATAGGGCCATCAGCAGCCCCGATAATCTATGGCTTGGTGGTTTCCGAATGGTCTTTCGGAGTAGTCGGCACCCCACCAGGCCCCGGCACCACCGGATCCACCGCATCCCGGGTGGTAGCGCCCGGCCCTACCGAACTCCCGCCATGGGCCGCAGCCAGCTGGCGAGCCTTCTCCAGATGCGCCTTCAACGTCGGCAGCGTCTCCTGGGCAAATGCCTTCAGTTCCGCATCCTTGCCATCCTTCGCATAGTCATCGAACAGCTTGATCGCCGCCTCATGGGCATTGACCTGGTTGTTGGCATAGGCCTGGTCGAACGACTTGGCCCCGCGCAGTTCCAGGATCATCGCCTTGGCCTTGTCGATCAGGTCGGCATCGGTCGAGACTTCCAGCTTCTTGCTCGCCGCCAGCGCCTTGAGCTTCTCGTTGGCTGCGCCGTGATCCTTGAGCATCATCGCGGAGAAGGTCTTCACATCCGCCGCCGTGCCTTTCTCCTGCGCCAGTTTGGCCGCTTCCACTTCGGCCACGCCCTTGGCCGAGGCGTCCTCGACGAAGTCATCGGCATCCTGGGCGGCATGCACCGCGCCCGCCAGGGTGAAGGCCAGGGCAAAGCCCGCGCTACGCAACAGTGTGTTCATCATTGAATCCTCGGGTCAGTTCCGGTTCTGGTGTCACTAGTTGTTCTGAGCCGGGCACCGCGACCGAGGTTCATCTTTTTTGCGAGGAAGGGTTGGCGCTGGTTTAGGAGCTCCTGAAAGAAATCCAGCCTTTGAGGCCTGCACCGTACCCTGTGGGAGCTGGCTTGCCAGCGATGGGGTCGGCACTGGCAATGATGTTGTCAGATAGGGCCAAATCGCTGGCAAGCCAGCTCCCACAGGGGACGATGCAGGGTTTCAATATTGTTCAGGGCAACGGATTGCCCCCCGTCACTCCAAACACCTCCCCGGTGATATAGCTCGACTCCTGCGAAGCCAGCAGCACATACAACGGCGCGCACTCCGCCGGCTGCCCCGGCCGCTTCATCGGTACCTGCTCGCCAAAGTGCGGGATCTTTTCTGAAGGCTGCCCGCCGCTAGGCTGCAGCACCGTCCAGATCGGTCCCGGCGCCACGGCATTGACCCGGATCCCGCGCTCCACCACCTGCTTGGCCAGCGCCTTGGTGAAGGCCACGATCGCCGCCTTGGTGGTCGCATAGTCCAGCAAGGTCGCCGATGGCTGGTACGACTGGATCGAAGCGGTATTGATGATGGTCGCCCCCGCCGGCATCAACGGCACCGCCGCCTGGCACAGCCAGAACAACGCATAGACATTGGTCTTCATGGTCGCGTCGAACTGCTCGCTGCTGACCTGCCCCACGTCCTTGCGCGCCACTTGCTTGCCGGCAACGTTGACCAGGATATCCAGCCCGCCCAGTTGCTCATGGGCCTGGTCCACCAGTTCCTTGCAGAAGCGCTCGTCCTTGAGGTCACCAGGAATGGCGACAGCCCGACGCCCCTCGGCCTCGATCAGTTTCACCACCTCCCGTGCGTCAGCCTGCTCGATGGGCAGGTAGTTGAGCGCGATATCTGCCCCTTCGCGAGCAAAGGCGATGGCCACGGCGCGCCCGATACCCGAGTCGGCACCGGTGATCAGCGCCTTGCGCCCGGCCAGGCGACCGAAGCCCTTGTAGGTGGTCTCACCATGGTCCGGCTCCGGGTTCATGTGCGCATCCAGCCCCGGCGCCGTCTGGCCCTGGGCCGGAAACGGCGGCTGCGGGTACTGGGTCAGCGGGTTCTAATGCTGAACTGGTCGTGTTTTTTCGTCGACATCGGAACACCTCCACGGAACGGAAAACTTCAGGCTCGTGGAGGTGAGAGAGGATGCGGTCCGGGAAGGTTTGTCCGGGACGGGCTCAGGGCCGACAGGCGGTCAGTCCGCGGCTTTGCGCCATTCGCGGATCTGGTTGATGGACGCCGTGACACCGCCGCAGACCACTACCAGCACGCGCTGGTACTGACGCAGTGCTTCGCTCGGGGCGTAGGCCAGGGCCAGGGCGGCACCGCAGGCCGGCTCCACCAGCACGCGATGGTCGGAGAGAAAACGCTCACAGGCATCCAGCGCCTCGGCGTCGCTGACCACATGGCTGATCACGTTCATCTGCTGGCTGACGCGGAAGGCCTCGTCGCAGACGCGTTTGGCCCCAAGCGAGGTGGCCACCGTAGCGATGCTGTCGATGGTGACCAGCTCACCCTCGGCCATCGCCGCCGCCAGCGAGGCTGCTCCCAGGGTCTCCACGGCGAAAACCGGGAGATCAGACCAGCCATTGCGCTGCAGCCCTTGCGCGACGCCCGACAGCAGGCCGCCGCCGCCGACTGCCACGACCACGGCGTCGGGCTTGATCCCGGCCGCAGCCACTTCATCCACCAGGCTGGCATGGCCTTGCCATAGCAGCGGATTGTCGAAGGGATGGATGAACGCGTCGTCGGCACCTACCAGCGACAGTGCCAGCTCATTGGCCTCCTGCCACACCTTGCCGTGAACGATAACCTCGGCGTTTTCCTGGCGAATCAACTGGCGTGCGCGTTCGGTGGTGGTTTCCGGAACCACCACAGTGACCGGCAAACCGAGACAGCGCCCGGCATAGGCCACGGCGATACCGGCATTGCCGCCGGAGGACGAGACGAAGCGACGCTTGCCCTGTTGGGCGAAGTGCTCACAGGCCAGGCCGACGCCGCGCAGCTTGAACGAACCGCAAGGCTGCAGGGCGTCCATCTTCAGCCAGACGTCCTGCCCGGTCGCGAGGCTCAGCGGCCGCGACGCCAGCAACGGCGTATCCAGATGCAGGCTCATGCGCGCTCTCCCAGGTACAAGGTGCCGCGCATATACAGCGCACCTCTGCCGCTGATGATCACCCGGCCATTGCCCGGCAGTTCGCAGTGCAACTGGCCACGCCGCGCGCCACCCTGGCGGGCACTCAGGCGGGTCTTGCCAAGGCGCCGGGACCAGTAGGTCGCCAGCGAGGTATGCGCCGAACCGGTCACCGGATCTTCATTGACCCCGACCTGCGGCCCGAACCAGCGCGAGACGAAGTCGAATTCGCCCGTGCCCGGCGCGGTGACGGCGACACCACGCACGTCGTAGCGGCTCAGGGCCGCGAAGTCCGGTTGCAGGCCTTCGATCACGGCGGCGCTTTCCACCACGGCGATGTAGTCGTCACTGCGCAGCAGTTCGAGAATCTCGCAACCCAAGGCTTCGGCCAATCCCTCCGGCATTGGCGCCGGTTGCGGATGCTTAAGCGGGAAGTCCAGCGCCAGGCGCTCGCCGTCGCGGCTCACCCGCAATTCACCGCTGCGGGTGAAGAAGCGCAAGGTCTCATCGGTCGCGCCCAGTTCGTTGAACAGCACCCAGGCCGAGGCCAGCGTGGCATGCCCGCACAGGTCCACTTCCATGCCCGGGGTGAACCAGCGCAGCCGGTAGCCCTCGCCTTCTGCCACGAAGTAGGCGGTTTCCGACAGGTTGTTCTCTTCGGCGATGCGTTGCAGGGTCGCGTCGTCCAGCCAGCTGTCCAGCGGGCACACGGCGGCCGGATTGCCGCCAAAGATGACGTCGCTGAAGGCATCGACCTGATAGATCGGAAGTTGCATGGGGATTCCTCAACCGTTGCGGATTTCTTCGAGATAGTTGTAGACCGTGTAGCGGCTCACTCCGAGGGCGGCGGCGGCCTTCTCCACCGCGCCCTTGACGATGAACAGGCCGCCGTCGTGCATCTGCCGTACCGCTTCGAGCTTCTGCGCCTTGCCGAAGCGCACGCCCTGGGCGCGGGCGTCCTGCAGGGCGCCGTCGATGATGCGGGTCATGAGCTGTTCCAGGTCCGGGGTGGGTTCCGGGGCGGGGGCCGGGGCTTCGGAGGTGGCCAGCAATTGTTCGAGACAGGCCTGGGCGGCAGCGATGCCACTCAGGTCGGTATTGACGCAAAGACTGGCGAAAGGCTCGCCGGCCGCATCGCGGAACACGGCGGTGGCGCTGCGGAAGGTTTTGCCGTCGTGGCCCTGGGTCGGGTAGTTGCCAATCACTACCGGGGTCTGGCTGCCCTTCTCCAGCGCAGCGTGGAGCACAGCGTCGAAGCCACGGTCATGCCGCGGGCCGGCGAGGATCGGGCTGCCGACCTGGCGGCCGCTGATATGGCCATTGACGATCGCCAACACCGAGTGCTCGGGCCGGGTCAGGTCGTGCAAGACCACTTCGGTGTTGCGGCCGAGGACGGTACCGAGCATGCGCACGGTGGCCTGGAGGACGTCGAGGACGAGCTGGCGTTCGGGGGGCATGGGGGCTGTCCGTCAGAATCGGACAGGAAAAATATCAACATAAAGTTGAATATTCAACAGAAAGCCAGATTTCTTGTTGTTCTCTGGTCAGTCATCGCTGGCAAGCCAGCTCCCACAGGGTTCGCGGCGCTGCACAATCCTGTGGGAGCTGGCTTGCCAGCGATGAGGCCCTCAAGGCTGCTCTACATCCAGCGCCTCACCAATGGCATAGAAATGCCCACCCGCCACATAGTGCAAGCTGCGCAACGCCGGATCGGCCTTTTCGAACACCCAGTGCCCCTCCTCGAACACGCGCTCGTCCGCCCAGGCAGCCACCACCTCGGCAATGAACAGGTCATAGGTGTTCTGGTTATGCGGCTCGTCGATCACCCGGCACATCAGCCAGGCCGAGCAGCCTGCCACCAGCGGCGCAGGATAGCCCTCGACTCGGAACAGCTCGACGCCAGCCCGGGCCAGCTTGTCCGGCGCTTCCGCCAGGCTGTGGCTGCCAACCTGGTGAGTCAGTTGCAATTGCCCGGCATTGGGCACCTGCAGCACCATCCAGCCGCTGTTTTCCACCAGCGCGCGGGTGCGGGTGATCTTGTCGATGACCACCGTGACCTTGGGCGGGTCGAAATCCAGGGCGCAGGCCCAGGCGGCAGCCATGACGTTGTCGACGCCGGCGTGGCTGGCGGAGACCAGCACGGTCGGGCCATGGTTGAGCAGGCGGTAGGCTTTTTTCAGGTCGACAGGCTTGAAGTGGGGAGACATGGTTACCTCGGGAGTAATGGGGCTGCAAACGCGGCCCCAATACTGACTCACCCGCGGTAGAGAATCACCCGGTCATTGACCGGCCCCGGCGGACGCTACTTCTCCGCTTCGATCACCTGGTTCAGCACTTTCCCGTCGATGGTCAGCGACGCGGTGTTGAACATGTTCTCGACATAGGCCTTGGCCGCCTGCTCCTGGCGCTGGGCGCGCAGGGCATCACGCAGTTGCCCGCGCATTTCGTCGAAGGTCGCCACCCGCGCCGGCAGCAGCTCGGTCAGCTTGATGATGTGCAGCCCCAGCGAGCTTTGCAGCGGCTCGCTGACGTTACCCACCTTCATCTTCGCCACGGTGCCGCGCACCTCCGGCAACAGCTGGTTCAGCGGTTGCAGGCCAGTGTCGCCACCGCGGTTGTTGCTACCGGCGTCCTGCGAGTAGGAACGCGCCAGTTCGGCGAAGTCCGCATCGCTGGCCTGGGCGCGCTTGGCCAGGCTTTGCGCCTGCTTGCGCACCGACTCCAGGGCACCCTCATCCGGCACGGCGAGGAAGATCTGGCTGACCCGATACAGCGCCGGCACCTGGAAGCCTGCCTTGCCGTTCTCGTAGGCCTGTTTCAGCTCGTCGTCGCTGGGAAAGTCCTTGGGCACTTCGGTCACGCTGTTCAGGTAGCTGCGCAACACGATCTGCTCGGTGGCCGCGCGGGTCTGGGCTTCCACGTCGGGACGCTTGGACCAGCCCTTGGCCTCGGCCTGCTGGTACAGGGCCTTTTCCGCAAGACGGGCACGGATCCAGGTTTCCAGGGCCGAACGGTCGTTACGCAGTTGCTGGCGCGCCTGCACCGGCAGTTGCGCGAACAGCGCCTTGAGCTCGTCGGCATCGACCTTTTGTTCACCGAGGCTGGCCAGGGCGGTACCGCTGGCCGTGGCTTCCGGCACAGCACGGCTGGCCGCGACCGGGTCGGCACCCGGACGCAGGGCCAGCCCTACCGCCACCGCAAGGATGGCCAGCGCACCCGCGCCGGCCCACAGTTTGCGACTCACGAGGCGTTGGCCTCTGCGGCAGCTTGTGCGGCAGCGAGGTTACGGCTGAAGTCGCGCAGGTAGATGACGAACTCCTGCAGCACGCGATCCCACAGGACCAGCGAGCCCAGCAGGTTTTTCGGGCTGACGCCGTCGGCGACCACGACGTCCTGTTCCAGCACCAGGAATTCGCCCTGGGACGACAGGCGCGCGAAGCGACGGGAGATGTTCCACTGGTTGACCAGGTTTTCCGGGATCTCGCCCTGGACACGCAGGGCGCAGCTGTAGGTGAAGTCGAGGAACTCGCCCTGCTCCCTGGCGTGGTTACCGAAGCGTACGGAGTAACCGATGCCCTGGCTGGCGGTCTGCAACTGAACGACCTGGTTCTGCTCGATGCGGTTGACGCGGCAACCGGCGTCCTGCAGCAGAGTGGTCATGGAATCGGCGGTTACGACTTCGATCAGGGTGGCTTCAGTCATGAATCTACTTCCTTGTGCAGTTAATAGTTTGAAGTACAAGGCAAAATTTGTAGCACATTGATAGTAGCCGGTATAGCGCGTACGCAAACCTTCTTCGCAACGATCGGGCTACCGTTCATCCGTTCCGTGCGCCACTGCCGAGGCGCCTGAGCAGTTCTTCCGCGCTCAGCAGCGGCGCGAAATACCGCCCCTGGCCCAGGGTGCAGCCCATGTCCATCAGCAGCAAATGCTGCTCGGGGCTTTCCACACCGGTCACGGTGATTCCGAGACCCAGGCTGCGGGCGATGCCCAGGCAGCCACGCAAGACCGCACGATGGCGTGGCTGCTGCTCCAGTTCGTGCATGAACCGCGCGCTGGTGCGCACCTCGTTGAACGGCAACTGGCACAGGCGCTGCAGCGAGCCGGCGTGGGAGCCGAATTCGCCGAGAGCCAGGGCGCAACCCAGTAGGCGCAGGCGAACCAGGCTTTCCAGGTGAATGACCGTGGGTTGCCCCGGCTCGGCGAAGCTCAGCTCGAAGGCGACGCCCTGCCCCATCGAGCGCTGGAACTGCATCAGCGACTTGATCCGCCGGGTCAGGCCGCGGCGGCCCAGTTGCTCCAGATGCAGGGCAAAGGACATGCGCAGCATCTGGCCGCTGGAGAACAGCTCGCGCTGCAGTTCAAGGCCCTGTTCGAGCAGCGTCAGCAGCAGGTCGTCGAGCAGAGCGGTGTTCTCCAGCACCGGCATGAAGCGGTTCTGCTCGAGCGGGCCAAGGTGCGGATGGTGCCAGCGGGCAAGCACATCGACACCGCGGACTTCGCCATTGCCCAGGTCGCAGCGCGGCAGATAACAGGCAACGAATTCGTTGCAGGCCAGCCCGCGGCGGATATCCGCTGCGCTGACCCCGCCGGCCGGGGCCGGCGCCGGCAGCGCCAGGACCACCGGCTGGCGGCTGCCTTCAAGGGCCAGGCGCATGCTGTCCAGGTGCAGCGGCTTGCCGACATCGCCCAGGAACGCGATCCCCAGCCCGTTGACCCATTGCGCCATCGCCCGGCGCACTTCCGCATGCAGGCCGCTGCTGACGATCACCCCGCCGATCAGTGCCGCCCGCGCGGCACGATGAATGAATTCGAGTCCGTCCATACCTTCCATGCGCACGTCGCATACCACTACATCGACCCGGCCGATACGGTCGAGCAAGGCCAGCGCCCCGGTGCCGTCACAGGCTTCGAATACCTCGCGACAGCCCAACTGGCCGAGGATCTTCACTGCAATCGCACGCTGGAACGACTGGTTTTCGAGAATCAATACACGCAAAAACTTGGCAGGCACATCCACTTCCCTCGCAAAGGTCGAAACGTCATGGTGCTACCGCTTCGCTGCGGATAAATCAGGAGACTTCCCAGCCAGCGACGGAATTCTCCGACGGCTACCAGCGGTACTGGCTCAGGCCCGGCAGACCTGCTCCAGGCGCTGGGCCAGGGTCGCCATGGCCAGGCGCAGGTCAGCCACCAGGGGCTCGATGGGCTGCGTCTTGCGCGGCCCGTGAACCGCCTGCTCGATGTTTTCGCAGGCCCGCAGCAGCCAGCGCGCCTTGATGATTCGCGCGCCGCCCTTGACCCGGTGGGCCAGGTCGGCCAGCCCGCCGAGGTCGTCGGGGTGCAGCTCGGCCAGGCGCGCGAGGTCGTCGCGGTTGCTCAGCAACAGGTCGCGCAGCAGGTCCTTGATCGCCTGGTCATCGCCGCCGGTGAGCTGGCGCAGGCTGGACAGGTCATGGCCCTCGCCCAGTACGCCAGCAGCGCCGGGCTCGACCGCCAGGCGCTCTTGCGCGCGGGGCGCCAGCCTGGCGGCCAGCGCCGTCAGGTCCAGGGGTTTGAACAGGCAGTCATCCATGCCTGCCCGCAGGCAACGCACGCGCTCCTCGGCCTGGGCGTTGGCCGTGCAGCCGAGCAGCAGCACCGAGGACTTGCCCTTGCGCCGTTCATCCTCGCGTACCGCCCGGGTCAGGGCGTAGCCGTTCATACCGGGCATGTTGCAGTCGGTGATCAGCACATCGAAGTGCTGGCGCAACCAGGTGCGCAGGCCCTCATGGCCGTTGGCCGCGGTGACCACGCGATGGCCGAGGTAGCTCAGTTGCTGTTGCAACAGCAGGCGATTGGCCGGGTAGTCATCCACCACCAGGATGTCCAGCGCAGCCATCTCCCCGGCCTCGGGTTGAGGCAGGCTGGCCAGGGTCTCTGCGCAGGGCGTCAGCCGCGGCAGGTCGAGGCGCAATTGCGCCCGCGTGCCGACGCCCAGGGTGCTGTCCAGGTGCATCTCGCCGCCCATCATGGCGCACAGCGCATGGCTGATGCTCAGGCCCAGGCCCGTGCCGCTGCGCGCGCCCTGCAGGTTGTTGCTGGCCTGGCGGAACGGCCGGCCCAGTTGGCTCAGTTCGTCGGCCGGAATACCGACCCCGGTGTCTTCCACGGCCAGGTGCAGGCCAACCCGTTCGGCGCCGAGTTCCAGGCTCAGGGTGACGCATACCAGGCCTTCGTCGGTGAACTTGATGGCATTGCTGATCAGGTTCGACAGCACCTGCTGGAAGCGCAGCGGGTCGAGCAGCACCTGCACCGGCCCGTGGCCCTCCATGTCCAGTTTCAGTTGCAGGCGCTTTTGCCGGGCCTGGCCTTCGAACAGACGCACCGTGCTTTCCACTTCGCGATACAGGTCCACCTGCTGTGGCGCCAGGGTCAAATGGCCGGATTCGATGCGGGTGATATCGAGGATATCGCCGACCAGGTCACGCAGCCCCCGCGCTGCGCCGGAGGCGACCTCCAGGGCCAGGCGGTCGAGCACACCCTCGCCGGACTTGCGCAGGGCCAGCTCGAGCATGCCCAGCAGGGCGTTGAGCGGGTTGCGGATCTCATGGCTCATGGTCGCGAGGAAGTGGGTCTTGGCCCGGTTGGCCGCCTCGGCCTCGTCCTTGGCCTGTTGCAGGGCATGGTAGAGCTGCTGGCGTTCGGAAATGTCGATCCAGCCACCGATCAGGCCCTTCACCGCACCGTCGCTGCCACGATACGGCAGCATCCAGTGATAGATGGTGATGCGCCGGCCGCCGAGCACCAGCTCGCGGTCCTCCACCAGTTTCTGGCCGAGGGCAATGACCTGGCGCGAGGCTTCGCGACAGTGGCGGCTCTGGGCTGCGCCGATCAACCATTCCGGCAGCGCCTGGTCGATCACCGACTCGAAGGTGACGCCCAGGGCATCCAGGTAACTGACATTGCAGGTGATCAGCCGCCCGCGGCGGTCGCGCACGTAGATCGGGTTCGGCGTGCCGTCGATCATCACCCGCATGAACTCCACCTGCTCGTTCAGCGCCTTTTCCGCTGTCTGGCGCCGGCGTACCTGGCGGCGCAGACTGCGAATCCAGTACACCGCGAGAAACATCAAGGCCACGGCCATGAGGAAGGTCTGCAGGATCATCCCGCGGTACTTGCGCCAATAGGTGTCGGCGATGATGACCTCGCTGCGCCAGCGACTGGTCAGGTCGTCCATTTCCTGCGGGCTGATGCTCAGCAGCACCTTGTTGAGGATCGACATCAGCTCGCTGGCGTCACGGCGCCCGGCAAAGGCGAAATGCAGGGCCGGCAGGGGCAGCGCGGCGCTGATGTGCAATTGGCCGCGGTAAAAGCGCGCGATGCTGTAGCGCGCGCCGATCAGGCTCACCACTGCGGCATGCGCCTCGCCGCTGACGACCCGCTCCAGGGCTTGCAGCGGGCCGTCGCTCCACAGCGGACGGATACCCGGGTGCTGTTCGCGCAGGTAGTCCTCGATCACGCTGCCCTCGACCAGCGCCAGGCGCTTGCCGTCCAGTTGCTCGAGGCTGTCGAAGCGGACGTTGTCGCGGGTCACCAGGACCAGGCCGTTGCTCAACCAGGAGCGGCTGAAGGCAACCTGTTGCTGACGGTCCTGGCTGAACGGCAGCGCGGCCAGCAGATCGACCTCGTCGGCCTCCAGGCGCCGGGTCATCTCGTTGAAGCCCGCGCGTTCGACAATGTCGAACGCCAGCCCGCTGCGCTGGCTGATGATCTCCAGCAGATCGGCGCTGATGCCGCGGAACGCGCCGTTGTCGTCGCGGTAGGTGACCGGCGGGAACTGCTCGTCGATGGCCACCCTGATTCGCGGATTGCGCTGCAGCCATGCCTCCTCGTCCGGCGTCAGGTCCAGCCGCTGGGGCTCGACGAAACCGGCCCTGCCGGCGTTCCAGCGGCGCAGGATGTCCTGGCGGGTCTGCTCGGGAATCTGTTCCAGGGCCTGGTCGACCAGCGCCTTGAGGCGCCGGTTGGCCGGGCTCAGGGCAAAACCGTAGTGGCCATCCTGGAAGCGTTCGGCGGCGCTCAGTTGCAGGGCGCTCAGATAGCTTTTTTGCAGCAGGTAGCGCGACCCCAGGGCGTCACCGATAAACAGATCGGCCTGGCCGAAGGCCACGGCGCCCAGGGCGTTGAGTACCGACGGGTAGACCACCGGCACGGCCTGGGGAAACAGCTGGTGCACACGCTCGGTGGACAGATAGCCCTCGCGCAGGGCCAGGCGCACACCGGGCTGGTGCGGGTCCGCTGGCGTCGCGCGGTCATTGCGGCTGACCAGTACCGGGAGGTTTTCCGCATAGGGCTGCGACAGCAGCAGGCCGCTGCGCAACGCCTCGTCGGCGTTGGAGGTGCCGAGCAGATCGATTTCGCCGCGGGCCAGGGCGTCCAATGCCGCGCTGCGGCTGGCATAGCGGCGCACCCGCAGGTCCAGGCCGAGCAATTCGCCGAGCAGGCCGGCATAGTCCGCCGTCAGGCCCTCGTAATCGCGCCCGATGGTGGTAATGTCGAACGGCACCCGGTCCGGACGGCTGACCCCCAGCCAGAGCGTGCGCCGCGCCCACAGCCATCGGCGGTCGTCATCCTCGAGCTGCAGCGGCAGTTGGTCGCCGAGGCTGGAGCGGGCCAGCAGGCTCGGCGCCTCGCCCCAGGCCAGGGCGGCGCCCAGCCACAGGCAGGGCCCGAGCAGGAGCAGCAGGCGGACCAGGCGCTTCAGCGGCCAGCGCCGCTCAGATAAGGTCATGACGCCTGGCCAGGTCGGCCAGGTCAACCTGGGAATCGACCCGCAGTTTCTCCAGCAAGCGGGTCTTGTAGGTACTGATGGTCTTGTTGCTCAGCAGCATGGTCTCGCCAATGACCTTGTTGCTCAGGCCACGCGCCAGTTGCTGAAGGATCAGCAGCTCGCGGTCGGTCAGGCGCTCGATGCGCTGCGCCTCGGTGGCCTGGCAGTCGTAGCGGTTCACCGAACTCAGCGACACCTCGGGAAAATAGGTATAGCCCGACAGCACCGCCATGACCGCCTTGCGCAGTTCGGTGAGGTCGTCGTTCTTCGAAACGAAGCCCGAGGCCCCGAGGCGCATGCAGCGCATGGAGAAATAACCAGGCACCTGGGAGGTCAGCACGAGCATTTTCATGCGCATGTTCGCCGACTTGACCCGGGTGATGATCTCCAGGCCGTCCATGCGCGGAATGGAAATGTCGAGGATGGCGATATCCGGCTCGTGCTCGCGCATCATGCGCAAGGCATCCACGCCGTTGTCGGCCTCGGCGACGATGTTGATGTTCTCCTGGCGCAGCAGCATGCGCACGCTGGCACGAATGAATGGGTGATCGTCGACGATCAAGGCTGTGTACATGTGTCCCTCACTCTCTGGGTGACATACCTGTCGGCGGGCAGTGCTGAATCGCAACCAGTCGCAATAGCGTCAAAGTGCCACTACCTTGTGGCACGCAGTATCGGTTGCCGGACGGGCACATGTGCATCAGACATTTCCTGTGTCGGCGCAGGAAATTTCCCAGCGTTAGCTTCAACCCTTGATTTCGACGCGTCGTCGCTCTCCTCCCTCGATCAGTTCGAAGCGGTACACCCGCCCCGGCGAGCGGGCGAACAGCCGCGACACGCCGGGGCGGATATGGTGCTTGGTGGCCACGGCACAGTGCTTGCCGCTGCTGTCGCAGTCATTGAAATGATCGAGGACCACGGTGGAGCTGCCCTGGTTGCTGACCCGGAACTGGCCGTCCAGCTCGCTGATCCCGGTGTCGAAGCGGGTGTCCTGTGGGCGGATGAACAGCAGCGAGCCATAGCCGGCAAGGATGTTCACCCCGGCCTTGAGCTCCTGCTCGTAGCGCTCGGCTTCTTCGTCGCTGATGGCGAAGCCGTCACCGTGCTCGGGCAGCACCGGCACGAAACGCAGGCGGAAATAACGTTCACCGCCCCGCTCGCCGCGGTACAGCAGGCGCACCGCCTGCATGCCGCCGGCCGGGACGATCAGCCGTGCCGGGCTGGCAATCAGCGGCCGCTCGGCCACCGGCAGGTCATCATGGGACACCTCGCGGGGCGCGCTCTGCCCGTCATGGATCAACTCGACCACGCTGACCTTGACGAAGGCGGTAGTGTCGCCCAGGTTGCGCACGCGCTTGAGCAAGGTACTGGATCCACCGTCGAGGTAGTCGTAGAGGCCGCCGACATTGATTTGCGGGCCGGCCTGCGCAGTGCCGGCCAACAGGCCCAGGCACAGCGCGAACAACAGGGTTTTCATGGTGCAGCTCCTGAAGAACACTTAGAAATCGGCATCGAATACCACCGTGACATCACCTTCGTAGCGCGCCCCGGGGTAGCGGGTCATTTCACTCACGGCGTGCTTGTCCACCTGGAAATGCAGGCTGCCGCCGCGGTTCAACGCCGGTTGCGTGGCCTCCAGTTCGATGGCGGTAGCCTCGCCAACCGGTAACGGCAGGCGGGTGACCGGTTGACCGTTGTGCAGGATGACGCTGGGCAGGGTCAGGGCGACCTGGACCGGCACCTGGTGGTCATTGGCGTCGTTGCGGATGGCGCACTGGCTGCCCAGCGGGTACTCGCAGCGGGTATGCACGGTGAACGGCCCCGACGACCAGATGCGCAGCGGCAGATCGCGGTACAGGCGCTCGGGCAGGCGCTTGTTGTTCAGCCATTGCGTCCAGCCACCCGGCGGCTCCAGCACCACCCGCTCGGAACCGGCCGGGAAGTCGATGACGAAGGCGTGCACCACGTCCAGTTCGAAGTTGATGGTCAGGTTGCTGGTGTTGAGGTTGCTGACGTCGTTGCCGAAGTCGAAATCGGCACCGGGGCCGACCTGGTAGGTGGTCTGGCCGCGGTACATGCCCTGCTTCATGCGCAGGGGCGACGGGGTTACCAGGCGGTAGGCAACGCCGAAATCACGAGTCTCCACATCGCGTTCCATCCCTGGCGTACCCGGACTACCGATGGGATAGCAGTAATCAGGGTTGCCCGGGCTTTTCACGCTCCACAGGTAGGACGCCCAGGCCCCGGTGCCCAGGGTGTACAGATAGCCGCACCCCCCGCGGACATACAAGGTGTACACCGGGCTGTTGCTGGTCGTGCTTACATACTGGCTGATAGCGAAGATTTCAAAGGTCAGTTGGTAGCTCTCGCCGGTCAGATCGTGGGTCACCGTCACCGTGCGCCGGCCTGGAACCTTGATGTAGAACAGGTCGCGATGGTCCGGCGCACTGTGGGTGGTCTTCTTGCTGTAGGTGATGGGTATGCCCACCGTTTCCACGCCGTTGCAGTAATGCGGCCAGCGTCCGCAAAACGCGGCCTGGGGCGTGGTGTTGATGAACTCGTTGCCCGCCGCGGTATTCGGCGGTGATGGTGACCTCCTCCGCCACCGCCGGCAGCGACAGGAGCAAGGCCAACAGTGCGAGGCCGATCAGCAGGCTTCGGGTCATGATGATTTCCTTGCGTGGCATCAGGCGTCACCTCCCTGGGTGCGCGGGTGGCGGACGGCGAGGCTGTCCGGCGAGCAGACCTGGTCGCCCACCAGCAGCACATCCTCCTGGCGCTGTACGCCGGGATCGAGGCTGAGCAGGCAGAGGCGCTGGCCGCCCTGGCGGATTTCCAGGGTCGGGGTCGATTCGCTCATTTCCACGGCGAAGAAGCCGTCGGCTTCGCTGACGCTGCGGCTGGCGTGGTTGATGACCATGGCCCCGCGCAGTGGCTGGCCGTTGTGGTCGAGCAGGCGGCCGAGTACGGTGACCGTGCGCATGACCCGCAGCACCCGGTAATCCACGCCCCCGCGGTTGAGGTGATAGGTCAGTGACGACGGCTGGATCACCGCCGCAGGCACACGGCCGTCCTCGAAGTCGAGTTGCACGCTGCCGGACTTGTAGGCGCTCACCGGAATCACGTTGCGCCCCGGGCGCAGCACGCTGGCATGGCCGTCGAGGTCATCGACCCGCAGCTTGAGGTCGGGGTAGTCCGACTCCACGTCGACGATCAGCCCGGCCTCGTACGGCAGGTACTGGCCACTCAGGGCGGCCTTGCCGCCGCCGATGGCCAGGGTGCTTTCCAGGTTGAGGCCGCCGCTGACCTGATTGTTGTACGAGGAGTTCTGCACATAGGCATCGCCATGCAGCGCGCGGTTCTCGAATTGCGCGTTGGCGGCGAACGCCGCGCCATAGCGGTCACCATTGATCGTGCCACCGACGGTGCGCAGGGTGCTGTCCTCGATATCCTGCTGGTAGGTCAGCGAGGTATTCAGGTCGCGGCCGCCGTCGCGCGAAGTGCGGGTGCCGAGGCTGCCGGACAGGCGCCGGCCCGGCCCGCCGAGGCTCATGCTCAGGCTCAGGTTGACCCCGCGGTTGCGCTGGTTGCCGCTGCTGGAGTTGCCGGGGCGATCGAACAGCGCGACCCGCCAGTTGGCATCCGAGCCCATCAACTGGCCGTGTTGCGACCAGCCCAGGTCCAGGGCCACGCCGCTGTTGCCGTAGCCGCCATCGCTGTGGCTGAGGCGCAGGGTCGCCGTGCTTTTGCGGGTGATGCGCTGGCTGACCGACAGGGACGACTGGCGCATCTCGTGACTGCCGGGCTGCTGGCGGTAGTCGTCATCGTTGTAGTCGTAGCCGTCCAGACGGCGCTGGCGCGGGTATTCGATCCACGAACGGTTGTGGCTGAGGACCACGCTGCCCGACTCATGGTGCCAGACACCTTGCAGGTCATAGCCATTGCCACGCTGGTCGGTATGGAACACATTGCCGAACACCTTGAGGCGGTCCAGGGCATCCCAGTCCAGCGAGGTGCCGTACTGCATCTGCCCGTCGATGCGCTGGGCCGAGGCCCCGGCCACCAGGCGCGGGTGCAGCAGGTAATTGGTGATGACCCCGGCGGCCAGCCCGCCGTAGTCCTCGTCGTCCCAGTTGCTGAGCAGTTCGCTCTGCTTGCCCAGGTACAGGTTGTAGCGCCAGGGTGAGGCGTTGTTGCTCCAGTTGTTGGGCTTGTAGATGAACTCTTCGTTACGCGAAGTGACCTGGCCGTCCTCGATCAGGCGCACCTCCACCTCGTAGATGCCACCGGGCAGGACCCGGGTGTCGATGGCCTGCAGGCCGGGTTGTACCGGCTGGCTGTTGATCAACTGGCCATTGCGGTAGATCTCGACGAGCCCCGGGCGGTTGGGGGTGACATAGATCGGCGTGGCACTGGCCTTGCCGTTGTCGATCGCCAGGCTGTCGCTGCTGCCGAACATCAGCCCCAGGGTGGTATCCGGGCTGTTGCCGAGCAGGCGCGGCTGGCGGCTCATGGCCTGGGCGCCAGGGGTGAAATAGCCGAGGCGGAAGAAGTTGTCCTGGTGCACGCGCTCGGCGAACAGCTCGTCGACCCGGTGCCGGGTCTGTGGACGGTCCTCGTTGCTGCGGTCGACCTGGGCCTCGGCCACGGTGGTCCAGTTGCCGACGCTGCCCTGCCCGCGCAAGGCGTAGCGGCCGACGGTTTCCTCGCCGTCACGGCTGAGGTTGAGCTGGTTGCGCAGGATCACGCCCTGGCTGCCCTGCTCGGGCAATGGGTGCCAGGCGGCCTGCTGGTCGCGTTCGGCGTTGCGGGTGAGGATCGACAGTTGCGAGTTGGCCAGGCTGTAGTGCACCGCCAGCAGGTCCTGGGGGCAGGCCTTGATGCAATTGCCCAGGGCCTGGCCGGCCCGCAGCACCTCGCCCCAGCGCTGGCGCACGGTATCTGGCTCCCGGCTTTCGTGGGTATCGGTGAACTCCAGCAGCTGGACCCGCTCGTCACGGCTGAGTACCACCATGGCTTCACCGAGCAGGCGACCGTCGAGGTCGATGCGCACGGCCAGGGGTACGTCGAAAAAGTGCTCGTCGAATTCCTTCGGCAATCCTTCGGCCTGCCGCAGGATGCCAAGCTGACTGGTATTCCCCGTCTCTTCCCTGGCGCTGACCTCGGTCAGCCAGGCGGCGGCCACGCAGCAGCCCACCGCCATTCGTATGGATGTCGCAAGAGACATGTGTGATTGCTCGTCGCGGATGGAGGCAACTCCAACCACCCCCGGCCCGGCATGGGGAGCGCCGGACCGGGGACGATTGGAAAAGGGAGGGACTGGCCCGGATTTACTCGGCGGTGGTTTCGAACATCATGTTGACCACGCCCAGGTAGTTGCCCGGGGTGTAGCCACCGGTGCCTGCGGCCTTGGCGGCCACTTCGAAGCCGACGATGGCGCCGGGGGCGGCCTGTTCCTGGCTGATGACCTCGGCGGAGGTCAGGGTCAGGGACTTGCCGGCGACGCTGACTTCGAGGCCGATGGTGTCGGCGCCGCTGGTGATGGTCGCCGGGTTGGTCAGGTAGGCCGAGATCGGTCCGGTGGTGCTGCGTACCTGGAGTTGCTTGCGGATCGGTTGCAGGGTTTGCTGGAACGAGTTCCAGGCCATGTCCTGCGGCTCGTTCATCCAGTTGCCGCCTACCGGCTCGACGTAGAAGCTTTCGGTCGGGATGGTGGCGGTCACGGTGACCTGTTTCTCGATCGGGTCGGCCGCCACGGCGGTACCGGCCGCCATCATCAGTGCCAGTGGGAGTGCGAGAACGCTGTATTTCATGACCAATTTCCTTGTTGGGTGGCAAATTTTCCGGTAGTCCGGCAATGGCGCCGGACGGAGCGGATTATTCGCTAACAGGGGAAATGGCTTACATCAGACATATCCCAGCGAGACGAGGAAATTTCCCACCGTCGTCCGCTGAAAGGTGATTGGAGACTACCCGTGGGGTGGTAGGACATACGGATACCGCGATCCGTGTAGGAGCTGGTTTACCTGCGATGGACCGCGTTAGCGGTCCCAAAACCTGCCACTCCGAGCATCTGGAGGAATGCCATTCGAAAGTTGCTGTGAATCCAGGATTTCACATGACACCGACTCGTGCGGGATGGTTTTGGGACCGCTACGCGGTCCATCGCAGGTAAACCAGCTCCTACACCGACCGAGTGGGATTCAGTTCAGTGTTTTGGCAGGAAGATGCTGAAACGCGCCCCGCCCAGCGCCGACTGCCCGACCGTCAACACCCCGCCCTGGCTCTCGATCACCCGTCGGCTGATCGCCAGCCCCAGGCCAAAGCCGCCAGTGGCCCGGTCGCGACTGCGATCCAGGCGGTAGAACGGCTGGAAGATCTGCTCGCGCTCCTGCTCGGGAATGCCGATGCCGTCATCCTCCACGGTGATCAGGCAGTTGCCCTGCCCGTCCAGGCTCAGCTCGAGGACCAGGCGCCGGTGGCAATAGCGCATGGCATTGCGGATCAGGTTCTGCACCGCGCGGGCGGTCATGCGTGGATCGAGGGCGAAGCGCTGCTCGCCGCCACCGCGTACTTCCCAGCAGATATCCCGGCTGTCCAGTTCTTCGGCAAAGCTGCCGAGGATGCTGTCGACGAACTCCAGCAGCGACACCTCGACCCGCTCGACGCTCTGTCCCGGCGTCTGCAACCGGCTATAGGACAGCAGCTCGAGTACCAGCTCATCCAGTTCGCGCACATGCCCGACCAGTTGCATCAAACGCTTGCGGCTGGCCGCCGGCAGTTCGTCGTAGAGCAGCACCAGGCCGAAATCCAGGCGGGTCAATGGCGTGCGCAATTCATGGGAGACCGCATTGAGCAGCTCGCGCTGCTGGGTCAGCAAGTGCTCCAGGTCCTGGGCCATGGTGTCGAACACCGCCGCCAGCGCACCGATGTTGGAGCGCGGCGAGATCAGGGTGCGCTCGGAGAGCTGGCCGCGACCGAGCAATTGCGCGGTGGCCTTGAGCCGTTGCAGGTCGCGCCAGTGCGGCCACAGCCAGAGCAGCAGGCAACCGAGCAGCGCAGCACCGATCAGTACGGTGATGCCCCACGACAGCAGGTTGATATCGAACGGATCCGGCGGATTGCGCAAGGCGACCAGCCACTGACCACCGAGGGGCGCAATGGCGGTGTCGTAGTAGCCCCAGTCGCCCAGGCGCACCACGTTGTGACCGGCGTCGAGACGCTCGCGCTCTTCATCGCTCAGGTCCAGTTGCTCGCGGGTGCGCAGCTCGATGGCCAGGGGCGCGAAGTCCGCCGCCAGCGCCTCTGCCACCCGCGGCCATTCATTCTCCGGCGTCTGGCGGAACTGCTTGACGATCAGGCTCTGCACGCCCCGGGCCTGATCGAGGTTGTAGGCCACGTAACGGTCGTTGAACAGATGCAGGATCGCGTCCGGGATCAGGAAGATACCGCCGGCATAGGCAATGATGGTCAGCAGGTACAGGCGAATCAGGATCTTCAGCATGGCCCGTCCTCAGACTTCCCATTCCACGCGACTGAACAGATAGCCCTTGCCCCACACCGTCTTGATCTTGCGCGCTTCGCCGGCATTGTCGTCGAACTTGCGGCGCAGCTTGGAGATGGCCACGTCCACCGAACGGTCGGTGCCGTTGAACTCGATGCCGCGCAGGTGCTGGAGGATGTGGTCGCGGCTGAGCACCGTGCCGGCGTTCTTCGCCAGCACCACCAGCAGGTTGAACTCGCCGCTGGAAAGCTCCACCGGCAGGCCGCGCCAGGTCACAGTGCGTTCGGCCAGGTCGATGGACAACCCGCCGACCAGCAGGCGGTCGCTCTCCAGGTGCGGCTCGGCGATGCTGCTGCGGCGCAGCAAGGTGCGCACCCGGGCCAGCAGAACACGGGGCTCGCAGGGTTTGCTGACGTAATCGTCGGCGCCCATTTCCAGGCCGAGGACCTGGTCATGGCTATCGTCGCGGGCGGTGAGCATCAGGATCGGCAGGGTCTGCGATTCGGCGCGCAACAGCCGGCACACCTGCAATCCATCGAGACCCGGCAGCATCAGGTCGAGGATCACCAGGTCAGGCCTGTCCCGGCGCACCTGCTCCAGCACCTGGTCGCCGCGGGCAATGACGCTCACGGTGAAACCATTGCGTTGCAGGTAGCTGGCAATCAGCTCGGACAGGGCGCAGTCGTCTTCGACCAGAAGGATGTTGGGCATGGTTTGGCTTGATCGGGTGGGCAGGAAAAGTCGGCAGGATATAGAACCCGGAAAGGTAAGAAGTTATTTCTTCACACTTTTTAACAGACGTTCTACAGAGCTTCACAGCCCGATGCCGGGCGGCTGCGTACCATGCGACGGTCATTTATGGAAGATCCCTATGTTTCCTTCAAGTCCCGTCCGTCTGCGCCTGCTGCCCCTCGCCGCCGCCTTTCTTCTGCTTGCCGCCTGTGGTGATGAACAGGCTGGCGAAGAGGCCCAAATGCCCACGCCCAATGTCTCGGTGGAGACCGTGCAGGTCCAGGCGCTGGCGATCAGCAGCGAACTGTCCGGTCGCATCCAGGCGCCGCGTATCGCCGAGGTGCGGGCGCGGGTCGCCGGGGTCGTGCTCAAGCGTGAATACCGTGAAGGCAGCGATGTGAAACAGGGCGACGTGCTGTTCCGCATCGACCCGGCACCCTTCCAGGCCGACTACGACAGTGCCCGCGCGACCTTGGCCAAAGCCGAGGCGACCCGCTACCAGGCGAAGCTGCAGGATGAGCGCTACGCCGAGCTGATCGCGATCAATGCCGTCAGTCGCCAGGACCGCGACAACGCCCGTGCCGCCGCGATGCAAGCGGATGCCGATGTCGCGGCGGCCAAGGCTGCCGTGGAGCGGGCGCGCCTGAACCTCGGCTATGCCACGGTCACCGCGCCGATTTCCGGGCGCATTGGCCGTGCCCTGGTCACCGAGGGCGCACTGGTCGGACAGAACGAAACCACGGCCCTGGCGACCATCCAGCAACTCGACCCTATCCACGCCGACGTGACCCAGTCGACCCGCGAGATCAACGCCCTGCGCCGTTCGTTGCGGGCTGGCGAGTTGCAGCAGGTCGGCCAGGACCAGGCCAAGGTCACCCTGATCCAGGATGACGGCACGCCCTACCCGCTGCCCGGCAAGCTGCTGTTCTCGGATATCGCCGTGGACCAGAGCACCGGGCAGATCACCCTGCGCAGCGAGTTCCCCAACCCGGATCTTGACCTGCTGCCAGGCAGCTTTATCCGCGTGCGCGTCGAGCAGGCGGTGCAGCCCAAGGGCATCAGCGTGCCGCAACAGGCGATCCTGCGCGACAGCGCCGGGCAGCCGCGGGTATTGGTGGTGGATGGCGAGCAGCGCATCGTCGAACGCCCGGTGCTGCTCGGTGCCGCGCAGAACAACCGCTGGATCGTCAGCGACGGCCTGAACCCGGGCGAACGCGTGGTCACCGAGGGCCTGCAACACGTCAAGGCCGGTGATCAGGTGCAGGTCACGCCCGCCGCCGGAGCCCGGCAGCCCATCGTCCAGACTTCCGGCCAGTGAGGGCCTGATCCATGCCACGGTTTTTCATTGATCGCCCGGTGTTCGCCTGGGTGGTCGCCCTGTTCATCCTTCTCGCCGGCGCCCTGGCCCTGCCCAAGCTGCCGGTAGCCCAGTACCCCAACGTTGCGCCGCCGCAGGTGGAAATCTACGCGGTGTACCCCGGCGCTTCGGCGCAAACCATGGACGACAGCGTGGTCAGCCTGATCGAGCAGGAGCTCAACGGTGCCGACCACCTGCTGTATTTCCAGTCCCAGAGCAGCCTGGGCAGCGCCACCATCACCGCCACCTTCGAGCCCGGGACCAACCCGGAACTGGCCCAGGTGGATGTGCAGAACCGCCTGAAGATCGTCGAGTCGCGACTGCCCCGGGCCGTGACCCAGCAAGGCTTGCAGGTGGAGAAAGTGTCCACTGGTTTCCTCCTGCTGGTGACCCTGGCCTCCGAGGACCCGCGCCTGGACGAAACCGCGCTGAGTGATTTTCTGGCGCGCAACGTGATGAACGAGATCCGCCGCCTGCCCGGCGTCGGCAAGGCGCAGTTGTATGGTTCGGAGCGGGCCATGCGCATCTGGATCGATCCGCAGAAGCTGATTGCGTTCAACCTCACGCCTGAGGACGTCAATACCGCTGTTGCGGCGCAGAACGCCCAGGTCGCTCCGGGCAGCATCGGCGACCTGCCCGGCCGCCCGGGTCAGGAAATCACCGCCAACGTGCTGGTCAAGGGGCAACTGTCGAGCCCGGAAGAGTTCGCCGCCATCGTCCTGCGCGCCAATCCGGACGGTTCCAGCGTGACCATCGGCGATGTCGCCCGGGTCGAGATCGGCGCCCAGGAATACCAGTTCGGCACCCGCCTCAACGGCAAGGCCGCCACCGCCTTCAGCGTGCAACTGGCACCCGGCGCCAACGCCATGCAGACCGCGACCCTGGTCCGCGAGAAGATGGACGACCTGTCGCGCTACTTCCCGCCCGGCGCGAAGTACGACATCCCCTATGACACCTCGCCCTTCGTCAAGGTCTCCATTACCCAGGTGATCCACACCCTGGGCGAGGCCATGGTCCTGGTGTTCCTGGTGATGCTGCTGTTCCTGCAGAACATCCGCTACACCCTGATCCCGACCCTGGTGGTGCCGGTAGCGCTGATGGGCACCTTCGCCGCCATGCTCGCCCTGGGCTTTTCGATCAACGTCCTGACCCTGTTCGGCATGGTCCTGGCCATCGGCATCCTGGTGGACGACGCCATCGTCGTGGTGGAGAACGTCGAGCGGATCATGATGGAGGAAGGCCTCCCGCCGAAAGAAGCCACGCGCAAGGCCATGGGCCAGATCAGCGGCGCCATCGTCGGCATTACCGTGGTGCTGGTGGCGGTATTCCTGCCGATGGCCTTCATGAGCGGTTCGGTGGGGGTGATCTACCAGCAGTTCTCCATGTCCATGGCGGTGTCGATCCTGTTCTCGGCGTTCCTCGCCCTGAGCCTGACCCCGGCCCTGTGCGCCACCCTGCTCAAGCCGGTGGCCAAGGGCGAGCACCATGAACGGCGCGGCCTGTATGGCTGGTTCAACCGCCGCTTCGAGGCGATGAGCAACGGCTACCAGCGCTGGGTGGTGCACGCGATCGCGCGCAGCGGGCGCTACCTGCTGGTCTATGCCGTGCTGTTCGGCGCATTGATCTTCAGCTTTGGCCAGTTGCCGTCGTCGTTCCTGCCGACCGAGGACCAGGGCTACACCATTACCGACGTACAGTTGCCGCCGGGGGCCAGCCGTGAGCGGACCGAACAGGTGGCGGCGCAGATCGAAGAGCACAACGCGGCGGAGCCGGGTGTCGGCAATACCACGGTGATCCTTGGCTTCAGCTTCTCCGGCAACGGGCAGAACGCGGCGCTGGTGTTCACCACGCTCAAGGACTGGTCGGAACGGGCCGCGGATGACGCCGCCGCGGCGATTGCCGAGCGCGCCACCATCGCCTTCAGCCAGTTCAAGAACGCCATTGCCTACTCGGTGCTGCCGCCGCCGGTGGACGGCCTGGGCACCTCGACCGGCTTCGAGTTCCGTCTGCAGGACCGTGGCGGCCTGGGCTATGCCCGGCTGATGGCGGCCCGCGACCAGTTGCTCGCCGCTGCGGAAAAAAGCCCGGTGCTGGTCAACGTGCGCGAAAGCGCCCTGGCGGAAAGCCCGCAGGTGCAGCTGGAAATCGACCGCAAGCAGGCCAATGCCCTGGGCGTGTCCTTCGCCGATATCGGCACGGTGCTGAATACCGCAGTGGGTTCCAGCTACGTCAACGACTTCCCCAACCAGGGGCGCATGCAGCGGGTGGTGGTGCAGGCCGAAGGCGACAGCCGCAGCCAGGTCGAGGACCTGCTGAAGATCCATGTGCGCAACAGCAGCGGCAAGATGGTCCCGCTGGCGGCTTTCGCCAAGGCGCAGTGGGTGTCCGGGCCGGTGCAACTGACCCGCTACAACGGCTATCCGGCGATTGCCGTCAGCGGCGAGCCCGCTGCGGGCCACAGCTCGGGTGAAGCCATGGCGGAAATCGAGCGCCTGGTAAGTGAGCTGCCATTGGGCTTCGGCCTGGAATGGACCGGTCTGTCCTTGCAGGAGCGTTTGTCCGGCAGCCAGGCGCCGCTGTTGATGGGCCTGTCGTTGCTGGTGGTGTTCCTCTGCCTGGCGGCGCTGTATGAAAGCTGGTCGATCCCGACTTCGGTGCTGCTGGTGGTGCCGCTGGGGATTCTCGGGGCGGTGCTGGCAGTGACTCTGCGCGGCCTGCCTAACGATGTGTTCTTCAAGGTTGGCCTGATCACCTTGATTGGTCTCTCGGCAAAGAACGCCATCCTGATCATCGAGTTCGCCAAGAGCCTGGTGGATGAAGGTCATGACCTGGTGGATGCGACGGTGCGGGCAGCGCGCCTGCGCTTGCGGCCGATCGTGATGACGTCGCTGGCGTTCATTCTCGGCGTGGTGCCGTTGGCCATCGCTACCGGGGCCAGTTCGGCGAGCCAGCAGGCGATTGGTACCGGTGTGGTCGGCGGGATGCTCACTGCGACCCTGGCGGTGGTGTTCGTGCCGGTGTTCTTCGTGGTGGTGATGCGGGTGACGGGGTATCAGAAGAAGACTGAGGCGCTTGCGGGCGAAGTGAACTCCTGAAGATGTGAGGCTGGTTGTACCGGCCTCATCGCTGGCAAGCCAGCTCCCACAGGGTCCGCGGTGAATGCGATCCCTGTGGGAGCTGGCTTGCCAGCGATGAGGCCCTCAAGAACAACACAGTTGAAACCTGCCATCGCCCATGGGATGGTGCCAGCCTTGACCTGCCGGAAGCCCTGCCCATGAGCAACACCCTCCCCCCCTGCTCCATCCTCATCCTCGCCGGCGGCCGCGGCCAGCGCATGGGAGGGCGGGACAAGGGGTTGCTGGAGTGGCGCGGCGAGCCGATGGTCGCCCATCTGCATCGCACCCTGCGCCCGCTGACCGACGACCTGATCATTTCCTGCAACCGCAACCTCGAGGCCTACCGCCCCTACGCCGACACCCTGGTGCAGGATGCCGAAGGCGACTTTCCCGGCCCTTTCGCGGGGGTGTTGGCCGGCCTGGCGGTAGCCCGGCATGACTGGCTGCTGGTGCTGGCCTGCGATGCACCGAAGGTCGATCGAGCGTTGCTGGAGTCGCTGCTGAAGCTGGCCAGCGACGCCCATGCCCCGGCCATGGTCCGCCAGGGCAGCCATTGGCAGCCCATGTTCAGCCTGATCCCGCGCACACTCACAGCCACACTTTCAGCCGCCTGGGAAAGTGGCGAACGTAGTCTGTCGTGGGTGTTGCGCGGCGGGCCCTTGCTGGCTCTGGAATGTGCCGAAGACGATCCCCGGCTGGCCAACTTTAATACGCCCGATTACCTGGACGATCCTGCTTCAGCGCAGCCGTGAGCGGATTTGCTGGCAGGTGTCGAGCATCTGCTGCATGTTGCCCGGCTCCAGGCCCAGCTTGCCGTTCATGCAGTCGAGCAGTTGCGCGGCCTCGAGCTTGAGCGCCTTGCCCTTCTCGGTCAGCAGCACCTTGCGCCGGCGCCGGTCGCCGGGGTCGAGGTAGACGGTGATGAAGCCCGCGTCGGTCAGACGACGGATGATCGGCGTCAACGTGCCGAGGTCGAACAGGGTCACCGCACTGAGGGAACTGATGGACATGTCGTCCTCGCCCCAGAGGCCAATCAGCACCAGCAACTGCGGGTAGGTCACGCCATGCCGGCGCAACGGCTCGCCATAATCGCGGACCATGGCATTGGCGGTGGAATACAGGGTGAAGCACAGCATTCTGTCGAAATCGAAGGTTGGTTCTTCCATAGGCGTCTCTCGTGCGGTGCTCATGCAGCCACCGCGGCTTGCTCGTTGCGTGCCCGGTCCTGCGGCAGAGTGCGTGTGCCGGGCATGGTATTTTTCTTCGGTGTCCAAACCCCATACGCAAGCATCGGGCCAGCGCAGCACCTGACCGTAATCAGGCCGTGCGGAGTCAGGAAAATAGTGTTGGAAAGCAGACGGTTCATCCTTGAATACCTGGGGCGCCAGGCCCCGGGATCGGCGTGGCGCCAGTCGCTACGACCTTGCGCACCCGGTACAGGCCTTGGTGGGCGGACAATGGCAGGCGATACGGGAGGTTGTCAGTGACTTCACGGGCCAGATTAGTGCGTAACGAGTCCAGTACAGGGACGCTCTCCATGGGAGCCCTTATTGGTTTGTGCAAAAAGTAAAGAGGCAGTTGGTCGGAAATGTCTTGAAATGTGAACTGCTTCCGGTTTTTGCCAAGATTGCCGTATTCGAACGAATATAGCCAGTTGCTAGTGCGGCGAATAAATGGCGTCAAAAAACGGCAAAATGCCCGTACCAGACGGGCATTTTCAGGGGATCGTGAACGATAGAGGGGAAATGTTGCAGTCTCGGGTTTCAGCCCAAATCATGCCAATTGCGTTTGTCTTTATTCAGCAAATCGTTCGCGGCTGCCGGGCCATCTTCCCCGGCGGCATATTCATGCACCACGCCACCCTCCTTCCAGGCATCGAGGAACGGCTGCACCGCACGCCAGCCGTTTTCGATGTTGTCGGCGCGCTGGAACAGGGTCTGGTCGCCGGTCAGGCAGTCGTAGATCAGGGTTTCGTAACCGGTGGCCGGCTGCATCTTGAAGAAGTCCTTGTAGGCGAAACCCAGGGCGATGGTTTCCATCTCCAAGGCGGGCCCGGGACGCTTGGCCTGCAGGTCGAACCACATGCCTTCGTTGGGCTGGATCTGGATCTTCAGGTAGTTGGGCTTGGGCCGCTCGGCATCGCTGTCGCGGAACTGCGCATACGGCGCCGGCTTGAAGCAGATGGCGATCTCGGTATCGCGCACGCTCATGCGCTTGCCGGTACGCAGGTAGAACGGCACGCCGACCCAGCGCCAGTTGTCGATCATCACCTTGAGCGCGACGTAGGTTTCGGTCTGGCTGTCCGGTTCGACCCGCGGCTCCTGGCGATAGCCCTTGAGCTTCCTGCGGCCCTGCTTGCCCTCGGTGTACTGGCCACGTACCGAGTTCTTCAAGGCCATGGCCTTCGACCAGGGCCGGATCGCACCGATGACCTTGGCCTTCTCGCTGCGCACCGCATCGGCGCCGAATGCGGCCGGTGGCTCCATGGCAACCATCGCCAGCAACTGGAACAGGTGGTTGGGGACCATGTCGCGCAATGCGCCGGTGTGGTCGTAGAAAGCTGCGCGCTCCTCGACGCCGACGGTTTCCGCTGCGGTGATCTGCACATGGTCGATGTAGTGGTTGTTCCAGAACGACTCGAACAGACCGTTGGAAAACCGGCTGACCAGGATGTTCTGCACGGTCTCCTTGCCCAGGTAATGGTCGATCCGGTAGATCTGCTTTTCGCTCATGACCCGCAGCAGGCTGGCGTTGAGCATCTCGGCGCTGGCCAGGTCCGAGCCGAACGGCTTTTCGATCACCACCCGCCGAAAACCCTCGGTTTCATTCAACAGGCCGGCTGCGCCGAGACGCTGCACCACGTCGGAGAAAAACCGCGGCGCGGTGGCCAGGTAGAAGATCGCGTTGCCATTGCGTGACCTGCCGATGTGCTTGCCGATGGCCTGGTAGGTGTCGGCGTCGAGGAAATCACCGGTCAGGTAGTCGATGCGCTTGGCCAGGCGTGCCCAGCGCTTCGGGTCGAAGCATGCCGCGCCCTCTGCGGCACCCTTGTCGCGCTCGCGCATGAAGCTTTCCAGGCGCGCGGCAAACTCGGCGCCGGTGGCCTGGTTGTGATCGACCCCGACGATGCGCAGGTTGTTGTCCAGCAGGCCGTCACGGCTGAGGTTGTAAAGCGCCGGCATCAGCAGGCGCTTGACCAGGTCGCCGCTGGCGCCGAACAGGAACAGGGTGCAGGGTGGCGCGGTTTCCACGTTGTATTGATTCATTCGGGACGCTCGACATGGCCGCCGAAACCGAAACGCATGGCCGACAGCAGCTTGTCACCGTAGGTGCCCTGCTGCTCCCGCGAGCGGAAGCGGGCGAACAATGCGCTGCTCAACACCGGCACCGGCACCGCCTGTTCCACGGCGGCGTCGATGGTCCAGCGGCCCTCGCCACTGTCGGCGACGGCGCCGCTGTAATGACTGAGTTGCGGGTCCTGCGCCAGGGCGTCCGCGGTCAGATCCAGCAGCCAGGAGGTGACCACACTGCCGCGCCGCCAGACCTCGGCGATCTGTGCCAGGTCCAGATCAAAGCGCTGGTCCGCCGGTAGTGCCTCGCTGGCCTTGCCACGCAGGATGTCGAAGCCTTCGGCGTAAGCCTGCATCAGGCCATATTCGATGCCGTTGTGGATCATCTTGACGAAGTGTCCGGAACCGGCCGGGCCGGCGTGGATATACCCCTGCTCGGCGCGGCTTGGCTGGCCTTCGCGACCGTGGGTGCGGGGGATGCTGCCGACTCCGGGTGCCAGGCTGGCGAACAGCGGATCGAGGCGCTCGATGATCGCCTGCTCGCCGCCGATCATCATGCAATAGCCGCGTTCCAGGCCCCAGACGCCACCCGAGGTGCCCACGTCGACGTAGTGCAGCTGGCGTTTCTGCAGCTCGCCGGCGCGGCGGATGTCGTCCTTGTAGAAACTGTTGCCACCGTCGATCAGGACGTCGTCGGCGTCCAGCAGGTCGGCCAGTTGCGCCAGGGTCTGCTCGGTCGGTTCGCCGGCCGGCAGCATCACCCAGATCGCCCGGGGCTTGCTCATCTGCTTGACCAGCGCCGGCAGGTCCTTGGCGCCTTGCGCGCCCTCCGCCACCAGCGCGTCGATCGCCGCCTGATTGCGGTCATTCACTACCACTTGATGCCCGTTTCGCATCAAGCGCCTTGCAATATTGCCGCCCATGCGGCCCAGCCCCACGATTCCCAGTTGCATGTGCCGATGCTCCAGTCGATGGAAGAAGTCCTCAAGGTTAGTCCAGTGGACAGGAGCGATGGTTTCACGACGAACGGCGAGACAGTGCCCAATAAAAAAGTTCCCTCCATGGAAAAAAGAATTCAGAATCGCGCCCCGTCAAGCGTCTACGCTTCAGTTGTGTGACACGCCATTAGTGAGGTCCCCTATGCAAACCCTGATCTCGGCAGCCCCGCCCCAGACGCTCTACGTCTCGATCCGCCGCGACGAACTGCAACGCCTGAAGCAGGAGCGCGACCAGCTCCAGGAGCAGGTGGCGCGCCTCAACCTGCTGCTCCAGCAGGCCCAGTTGAACAACCACGAAATGTCCCGCTGATTCAGCCCAGCAATACGCGGCACCAGTAGATCACCCCCACTGCCGCCAGCAGCAACAGCATCCACGCTGACAGCCGCGACACCCACGCCCTGCAGCGTTGCGCCAGGGCGTGACGCATCAGGCCGATGTACAGCGCCAGGATGCCCAGGTCCACCACCAGCCACAGCAGGGCCAGCAGGCCGATACTGGTACCGAAGGACTCGGTCACCGGGATGAACTGTGGAAACAGGGCGACGAAGAACAGGATGTCCTTGGGGTTGGCAATCCCGATCAGGAAACCCTGCCACCAGCCGTTGGCTTTTTTCGCCGTGCCCTCCTCGCCCGCGCCACTGTCGCGCAAGCCACTGAACCCCAGCCAGCCGATGAACAGGCAGCCTGCCAGCGCGCCCCATTGCAGCACCTGCGGGCTCAGCGCCAGCGTCCCGGCCAGCACCGCCGCCGCGGCGGCCACCAGGATCAGCGACGCCGCATTGGCGCCAAGGGCCGTGCGCACGGCGCTCGCGGTACCGGAACGGCTGGCGGCATCCAGGACCAGTAGCACCACCGGCCCCGGGGTAGCGATCAGCAGGATGACAGTGCCTAGGTAGGCGATCAGCAGCGGTGTGTTCATTTCTCCCCCTTCGAAGCTTTCAGTCCGCGCATTCTGGGGTGTACCTGGTACCTTGAAAAACGCAAAAAGCGCTGGCCTACTATGATTCCAACTCATGATGAGCCTGCCCGCCATGGCCGATCGCCTGCCTCCGCTCTATGCCTTGCGCGCCTTCGAGGTCGCCGCTCGCTCCTGTTCCTTTACCCGCGCGGCCGATGAACTGGCCCTGACCCAAAGCGCGATCAGCCGGCATATCCGCAGCCTGGAAAGCCATCTGGGCTGTCGCCTGTTCGAGCGCAATGGACCGCGCCTGCGCCTGACTGATGTCGGGCAGCAGTTGGCCAGGCAACTGAATGCCGGCTTCAGCCTGATCGAACAGGCTTGCCAGCCATTTCACGAAGGCGCCCGGCAACTGCGCCTGAAAGCCCCGTCGACCCTGACCATGCATTGGCTGCTGGCGTGCCTTGAGCGGTTTCGCCAGGCGCCGGAGAGCATCGCCGTGCAGTTGGCCAGCGTGTGGATGGACCAGGACCATGTGGATTTTTCCAGCGAGCCCTATGACTGCGCCGTGCTGCTGGGCAATGGACAGTTCGGTGAGCAGGTTGAATGCCGCAAGCTGTTCGAGGAGTGGCTGATACCCATCTGTGCGCCGTCGCTGCTGGGGGACGGCAGCTGGGATGCGTCGCGTCTTGCCCGGGTTGCGCTGGTGCATCCCTCTGCCGATCGCCGGGACTGGAAGCGCTGGCTGCAGGGCAGCGGCCTGTCGGGGCAAGTCGAGCTGGACCGGGGCATTTGTTTCGACACTCTGGACCAGGGCATGGGGGCAGCGATGGCCGGGCATGGCGTGTCGATCGGCGATCTGGCGCTGGTTGCCGGGCATGTGCGCGATGGCCGGCTGGCGCTGCCGTTCCGCCAGGCCGTGGCGACCGGTGATGGCTACTACCTGGTCTGGCCGCGAGGGAGTGCCTGGGAGCAAGGGGTCGGGCGGCTGGGGGATTTTCTGATGACGCATCGGCCAATGCTGGCACTTCCCGGGATGGATGTTATTCCCCGACACCTCGCGTAAAGTTTTCCTACGCGCTCATGGATTACCGCCCTACCGATGGACAAATACGCCCCCCGCCAGTGGCTCCCCCACGAGAAACCCACCCTGCCCGGCTCGCCCTCGACGCCGCTGCATGCACCGGGCAAGCGCCTGGCTTATGGCGCGGTCGGCCTGCTGGTGGCGATCACCGGCGGCCTGGGCAATGCCCTGGTTACCGCCAACCTGACCTTTCTCCAGGGCGCCCTCGGCGCCACCAGCGCCGAGATGGCCTGGCTGCCCGCCGCCTTCGTCATGACCAACGTGTCGATGAACCTGCTGCTGGTGAAATTCCGCCAGGAATTTGGCCTGCGCGCGTTCACCGAGGTGTTTCTGGTGCTCTACGCGCTGGTCACCTTCGCCCACCTGTTCGTCAACGACCTCAACTCGGCGATCGCGGTGCGCGCCGCCCATGGCATGGTCGGCGCGGCCCTCAGTTCCCTGGGCCTGTATTACATGATCCAGGCCTTTCCGGCGCAGTGGCGGCTCAAGGCCATGGTGCTCGGCCTGGGCGCCTCGCAACTGGCAGTGCCGCTGGCCCGGGTATTCTCCGAAGACCTGCTGCAGATCGCCGAATGGCGCGGCCTGTACCTGTTCGAACTGGGCCTGGCCCTGGCTGCGCTGGGCTGCGTATTGATGCTCAAGCTGCCTCCCGGCGATCGTTTCAAGACCTTCGAACCCCTGGATTTCCTGACCTTCTCGCTGATGGCCAGCGGCACCGCCCTGCTCTGCGCGGTGCTGTCCCTCGGGCGTATCGACTGGTGGCTGGATGCGCCGTGGATCGGCGTCGCCCTGGCGTCGTCCATTGCCCTGGTCTGCAGCGGCCTGGCCATCGAGCACAACCGCAGCAACCCGTTGCTGATGACCCGCTGGCTGGGCAGCGGCGCGATTGTGCGCCTGGCCCTGTGCGTGGTGTTGATCCGCATGGTCACCTCGGAGCAGTCCACCGGCGCGGTGGGCTTCCTGCAGGCGCTGAACATGGGCAGCGAGCAGATGCGCCAGTTGTACTGGATCATGCTCCTCGGCGCCGCGGCGGGCCTGGCCACCAGCGCCCTGACCATCAATCCGCAGCATCTGGTCCTGCCGCTGTTCATCTCCCTCGCGGCCATGGCCACCGGGGCCTTCATGGACAGTTCGTCGAGCAACCTGACGCGCCCGGCGCAGATGTATTTCAGTCAGTTCCTCCTGGCCTTCGGCAGCACCTTCTTCCTCGGCCCGAGCATGGCCCTGGGCATCGGCCATGTGCGCGCCAACCCACGCAACCTGGTGAGCTTCTCGGTGATGTTCGGGATCTGCAACAACCTCGGCGGCCTGCTGGGCGCGGCGCTGCTCGGCACGTTCCAGAGCGTGCGGGAGAAATTCCACTCCAGTCACCTGGTGGAAAACCTCAGCTACCTGGAACCCCTGGTCAACGCCAGGATCCAGAGTGGGGGCGCCGGCTACGCCGGGGTCATCGCCGACCCGGCCCTGCGCAGCGAAGCCGGCATGCGCCTGCTGGCCAGCGCCGCCACCCGCGAGGCCACTATCCTGGCCTATAACGATGTCTTCATGCTGATCGGCAGCATCGCCGTGCTGACCATGATCTGGATCTTCATCCGCAGCCTGCGCTTGCGCTATCTCGCCCGCCAGGCCGCGGCCACCACCACTCCAAGCGACGCGCCGAGCCGATGACCCAGGAAACGCCCTCGACCACCACCACCGCCATCGCCGAAACCCCGGAAGGCGTCACCCCGCCCAGCGAACCGACCAGCCCGGCACGCACGCGCCGGGTGCACTGGCTGGCAACCCTGAGTTTTGCCGCCGTGGCCATCACCGGGATTCTCGTGGTGCTCTACGCCTGGCGCCTGCCGCCCTTCGGCAGCGCCATCGAAAGCACCGAGAACGCCATGGTGCGTGGTCAGGTGACCATCATCGGCCCGCAACTGGCCGGCTATATCGTCGAAGTGCCGGTGCACGACTTCCAGTTCGTCAAGGCCGGCGACCTGCTGGTGCGCCTCGACGACCGCATCTACACCCAGCGCCTGGCCCAGGCCACGGCGCAGTTGCAACAGCAACGGGCGGCCCTGGCCAACAACCTGCAGCAACGCAACAGCGCCGAGGCGGTGATCGCCCAGCGCCAGGCAGCCATCGATGATGCCGCCGCCCAGGCCACGCGCAACCAGGCCGACCTGCGCCGCAACCAGGCGCTGGCCAGCGATGGTTCGGTCTCCCGTCGCGAGCTGGACCTGAGCCGCGCCAGCCACGCCGCCGCCGTCGCCAGCCTGGCCCAGGCCAGGGCCGCTCTGGAAATCGCCCGCCAGGACCGCGAGACGGTGATCGTCAACCGCGCCGCCCTCGAAGCCGCCGTGGAAAACGCCAAGGCCGCGCTGGAACTGGCACGCATCGACCTGGACAACACCCGGGTCACCGCTCCGCGGGACGGCCAGCTCGGGCAGATCGGCACCCGGCTAGGGGCCTACGTCAACTCGGGCGCGCAACTGATGGCGCTGGTGCCGGAGGTCAAATGGGTGATCGCCAACCTGAAGGAAACCCAGATGGCCAACGTGCGCATCGGCCAGCCGGCGACCTTCACCGTGGATGCCCTGAACCACCTCAAGCTGCACGGCCATGTACAGCAGATCGCCCCGGCCACCGGCTCGGAATTCGCCTTGCTGCAGGCTGACAATGCGACGGGCAACTTCGTCAAGATTGCCCAGCGAATTCCGGTGCGGATCACCGTGGATGAGGACCAGCCGGAGGCGCGGCATCTGCGGCCGGGGATGTCGGTGGTGGTGAGTATCGATACCCGCGACGAACGCTGATTCACACGCCCAGGCCGTCCACCAGGGTCTGGGTCAGCTTGCGGATGCGCCGCTCGTGGGCCTCCAGGTCCGGCACATCGTCCTGCACCAGGCGCATGAACAGGGTCGAGCTGTAGTCGTTGAGGAATTCAGCGACGAACGCCACATCGAACGACGCCTTGAGCAACCCGCGCCCCTGCAACTCCCGCAGCAGTTCCGCCACCTCGTCGATCAGCCGCCGGTTCAGGTGCGAGGCGGCCTCCGGTCTCGGGGTCAGCAGCCCCAGCGGCAGCAGTTCGCGCCAGATCGCCGCCGGCAAGGCTTCCAGCTCGCGACGGATGATCCGCGACTCCAGGTGACACATGGCATCCACGGCATTGTCGAAGGCCGGCATCTGTTCCCGCGAATCGGACAGGGCACGCTGGTCGGCACGCTCCATCAGGGCCAGGAGAATGTCCTGCTTGGTACCGAAGTAGTTGAACACCGTCGGCGTGGAAACCCCCACCTGCCCGGCGATCTGTTCCACCGTGGTGGCGTTGAAGCCTTGCGTCTCGAACAGCCCCAGGGCCGCCTCGAGAATCGCCTCGCGGCGCAGTTCCTTTTGCTTCTGGCGTAGTCCGCTCACTCGTCTTCCTCGGCAGTCTGTGCAAGGTGCTGATTCTAGTAAATTTTCAATTCAAATGAAATATTTTATTTGACTATAAAATTTAACGAAGATAAAAACTTGCCATCACCACCGCAGAGAGCAGTTCATGAGCAACGAGTTCACCGAGGCGCTACGCAGTGCCTATCGTGCCGGCAATCCAGCCGCCGTGCCGTTGATGCAGGGGTTTCCACCGCCCCCGGAACAACGGGTGACCTGGCACAACTTCATGACCCCGCCGCACAATCGCTGGGCCTTCCAGAACATGGAGCGGATCCGTCCGGGTATCGTCATCGAACGCGGCAGCCAGCCGGTCAGGGCGCTGCCTGCCGCCGCCAATCACCTGGAGGACTTCAGTTTCGAAAGCGCTTCGGGCGACATCCTAAGCCTGCACGAGCACCTCAAGGCCACCCACACCGATGGCTGGCTGGTGCTCAAGGATGACCAGTTGGTGCAGGAGCTGTACGCCCTGCACCACCAGCCCCGGCAGCGGCACATCATGTTCTCGGTGACCAAGTCGCTGATCGGGATGCATGCCGAAGAGCTGGTGCAGGGCGGCGTACTGGATGACCGTCTGCCGGCCCTGCATTACGTCCCGGAATTCGCCGGCAGTGCCTTCGCCGATGCCAGCGTGCGCCAACTGATGGATATGGCGGTAGGCATCGACTACGACGAGGTCTACGACGACCCGGACTCCGGCAGCTTGCACTTCGGCTACGCCTGCGGTCTGACCCCGGCGCCCGAAGGTATCCACGTCTGTGCCTCGCTCTATGAATACCTGCCGGGGATGCGCAAGCGCGGCGAGCATGGCGGCTTCTTTCACTACGTCACCGCCGTCACCGAAGCCCTCGGCTGGGTGATGGAACAGGCCAGCGGGCGCAGTTGCGCGCAGATGGTCGAGGCAGTCTGGCGCGAGCTGGGTTGCGAGCGCGACGCGTTCTTCGTCGCCGATCCCTGGGGGCGCAATGTCACCGGCTGCGGCTTCAACGCAACGCTCCGGGACATGGCGCGCTACGGCCAGTTGCTGCTGGACCGCGGCGAGTGCAATGGCCGCCAGCTGATTGCCCCGGCGGCCATCGATGCCGTATTGGCCGGCGCCGACCCGGCGATCTACGCGACCAACGAAGGCTTCGCCCAGTGGAGCCCTGGCGCCACCTACAAGAGCCAGTGGTACGTCTACCCCGACGAGGCGCTGCTTGCCGTGGGGATTCACGGGCAGATCCTCTATGTCGACTTCCAGCGCCAGGTGGTGATGGTCAAGCAGTCCTCGCAGCCGGAGGCCGAGAGCATCCTGGACATCGACACCCTGCGCCTGATCCGCGCCCTTGCTGTCTCACTACAAGAATAAGGACGAGCCATGCACCTTCGACACCTTGCCAGCGCCCTGCTCCTCGGCGGCAGCAGCCTGCTGGCCCAGGCCGACCCTTTGGGCGGCGAGCTGCGCATCTACAACTGGATCGAGTACCTGCCCAAGGATGTCCTGCAGGACTTCCAGCAGCAGACCGGAATCCAGGTCACCTACGACGTCTTCGATAGCCCGCAGACCCTGGAAGCGCGCCTGCTCACCGGCACGGCCGGCTACGACCTGGCCTTCCCGAGCAGCAGCCAGGTGCCCAACCTGATCGGCGCCGGCGCAGTGATCCCGCTGGACCGGGCGAAACTGCCGCACTGGAACCAGCTCGACCCGCTGTTCATGGAAGAACGCGACCGCCTCGATCCCGGCAACCGCTATACGGTGCCCTATCTGTGGGGCAGTACCCTGATCGGCTACAACCAGGCCAAGGTCGAGGCGGTGCTGGGCCAGGGCGTGGACATGCGCAACTACGACCTGCTGTTCAAGCCAGAAAACATCGAGAAGCTCAGCCAGTGCGGCGTGGCGATGCTCGACAGCCCGACCGAAGTGGTGCCGATCGCCCTGCACTACCTGGGCCTCAACCCCGACAGCACACGCCAGGTCGACTACGACAGGGCCGAGGCCCTGCTCAAGTCGATCCGCCCTTACGTGCGCTACTTCAACTCGGCCAAGTATCCGCAGGACCTGGCCAACGGCGATATCTGCGTGGCCCTGGGCTGGTCCGGCGGCATGCTCGCGGCGCGCAACATGGCCCTGGCCGCCGGCAATGGCCAGGACATCCGCCTGGCCCTGCCACGCCAGGGCACCTTGATGTGGTCGGACGACATGGTCATTCCCAAGGACGCGAAAAACCTCGACCAGGCCCACGCCTTCATCGACTTCCTCCTGCAGCCAGAGGTGATCGCCCGGGTCAGCAACCAGATTGGCTACCCCAATCCGACCCCGGCGAGCAAGGCACTGATCGACCCGCAACTGCTGAACGATCACAACCTGTTCGTCCCTGACGAAGAGCGCCGCCTGTTGTTCCAGACCGAGCCGCCACAACGCCAGGTCCTGCGCATGCTCACCCGTATGTGGAACCGCATCCGCTCCAACGTCTGAGCGCCTCTTCACCCTGAATGCCCCGAGGTTCGCCCCGTGCCGAGCCTGCGGACCCGGCTTGCCCGGAAAACCCATAACAACCAGCAGTACGCAACGCCCTTCTCTGCCAAAGCAATCACAACAATGGAGCAGATGTAATGAAGCAGTTTGCACTTCGTGGCCTGGCCAGCGCCTTGCTCGGCCTGTCCGCCACCGCCCAGGCCCTCGACCTGACCCCGGAAACCTTGCTCGATATCAATATCGGTCTGGCCAGCGACTACCGCGTCGGCGGTTTTTCCCTGAACCAGGATGACGGCCCCGTGCTGCTCACCTCGGCAACCCTGGTACACAAGCTCAGCGGCCTGTATGCCGGGGTGTTCACCGCCAACGTCGACATGGGCACCCAGAGCAATCGGGAATGGGACTACTACGTCGGCATCGCCCGGCCGATCACCGAGAACACCCGGTTCTCACTCTCCTACGTACGTTACGAATACCCCGGTGACAGCTGGATCAACTTCGGCGAGTTCATCGGCACCTTCGGTTATCGCAACGCCACGGTTGGCTTCAAGTACGCCAACGACCTGCGCAACCCGCCGGCCCGGGCGGCGGCGGCGGCCCAGGTGGATCAGCTGATCCAGTGGGGCGTGCTGCCGGCGGATGCGGCCATCAGCAAGCGCGACAGCCACCGGCTGATCAGCTGGGCCGAGTACGACTTCTACCTGCCCTGGCAGACCAAGCTCAACCTGCGCTACGGCCATACCTCGACCCCTGATGAGCAGGCCTGGCTGTCCGCCAGCGGGCACTACCGCAGCGACTACAACGACTGGCAGGTGGCGTTGAGCAAGCGGGCATTCGGGCTGGAGTGGAAGGCGGCGTACATCGACACCGACCTGTCCGAGGCGGAGTGCCGCAACAACTTCGGCAAGGGCGGGGACTGCTCGGCGACGGTGGTGTTTTCCGCCAACCGGCGGTTCTGACACCCCGCGCCCCCAGCCCTGCACAGGCCCCTGTGGGAGCTGGCTTGCCAGCGATAGGGCCCGACCAGACAACCACTTTGTTCCTGCTGACCTCATCGCTGCAAGCCAGCTCCCACAGGTCCGCGCAGTGCCATTCAAACGGGATAACCCATGTACTTCAAACACGCGCTATACCTCACCCTGGCCCTCACCCTCGGCGCCTGTGCCACCCCGCCGCCGCCCGAGGGCATGCCCCCTTCCGACCGCAGCTTCCAGCCCTTCTGGGCCAAGCGCGTCACCGGCTACATCAGCGCCGACGACGGCACCGAGCTGCGCTACTCGGTGCTCCTGCCCAAGGGCGAAGGCAGGTTCCCGGTGCTGATCCGCTACAGCGGCTATGACTCCGGCAGCATCGGCGGTTCCGCCTACCTGGAGGACAACGAAACCTTCTCCGTGGCCATGGACAAGGACCTGGTCGAACGCGGTTACGCGGTAATGGGCGTGCAGGCCCGGGGCACCGGTTGCTCCCAGGGCACCTTCGATTTCCTCGGTCGCGAATACGGCACCGACGGGCGCAACGCCGTGGAATTCGCCGCCACACAGCAATGGTCCAATGGCAGCGTCGGCATGTTCGGCTGGTCCTGGGCCGGCATGTCGCAACTGATGACCGCCTCCGAACGCCCGCAAGGCCTCAAGGCCATCGCCCCGGGCATGATCCTCGGCGACGCCTACACCGACAGCTGGTCCCAGGGCGGTGTGCCGAACCAGGAGTTCACCACTACCTGGCACTGGTTCGTCGACCAGCGCTGGGAGGCGGTCAAGGCCAGCGCGAAGAGCGAGGGCGACCAGCGCTGCCTGGCCCAGGTCGCGGAAAACCAGGGTAAGGTCGGCAAGACCTCCCTGATGTACCAGATGCTCCGTCATCCGCAGCACGATGAATGGATGAAGCAGCGCGCGCCAAGGGATCGCGCTGACCAGGTGCAGGTCCCGGTGCTGTCGATGCAGGCCTGGCAGGACGAGGCGGTGCTGGCCCGGGAAGGCTTCTACCAGGAACGTCTCGATCCGCAGCGCCTGTGGATGGTGCAAAGCAGCGGCGGCCACAACCTCTACGAGTCGGAGCGCTTCCGCCAGAAGCTCTATGCCTTCCTCGACCACTTCGTCAAAGGCATCGGCAACGGCTTCGAACGCACGCCGCATCTGGAAATCTGGCAGGAAACCGTGGCCGACCAGCGCGAAGGCCGCCATCAGCCCAACGAAACCGCACGGCCGGGCTGGACCATCGAACGCCACCAGTACCCGCTGCCGGTCAAGCCGGTGAGCTTTGCCTTGAGTGAAGACGGCGAGCTGATCGAAAACGGCCAGGGCACGGGCAAGCCGGACGCCTACCTCTATCCGATCCCCGGACCGGATGTGAACACCTACCTGAAGGACCATGCCTGGGGCTGGCAGCATCCGCTATGGCGCCAGGGCAGCGTGGCCTATACCAGTGCGGCCTTCGAACGGGACTTCCTCAGTTATGGCAGCGCCAGCGCGGATATCTGGCTGTCGACCTTCCTTGCGCCGGACACCGATGTGCAGGTGACCATCACCGAGGTGCGGCCGGACGACAAGGAGGTGTTCGTGCAGCGCGGGTGGTTGCGCATGTCCAACCGGGCACTGGATCAGGGCAAGTCCACGGAACTGCGGCCGGTACAGCTCAACGAGCCGGATGCGCTGCAGCCGATGCAGCCCAATGTGCCGGCACTGGGCCGAGTGGAGATCCCGCCGTTTTCCCATCCGTTCCGCAAGGGTTCGAAGCTGCGGATCTGGATCGATGCGCCGTCGCGGACCGGGGGGTATGGGTTTGCCTATTACGCGCTGCAAAGCCGCAATTCGGTGTTCCACGATGCACAGCATCCGTCGCGGCTGGTGTTGGGGGAGTTGACCGGAGTGACGGTTCCGGAGGATCTGCCGGAGTGCAACTCGGTGCTGAAGCAGCCTTGCCGGCATGATCCGTTGTCTTCGTGGCCGCCGTTTTGACCACTGATCTGTAGTGCCTCTACTGGCCTCATCGCTGGCAAGCCAGCTCCCACAGGTTCAGCGGTGCACGCGATCCCTGTGGGAGCTGGCTTGCCAGCGATGAGGCCGGTAAAAGCACAGAAAGACTATGGCTTAGCGCCGAAACTCCACCGTCCGCTTCTCCCGCTCATCCACCACCAGCGAAAACACATCCGGCCGCGCGTAGTGCCCGACCACATCGAAGTCATACCGCGCCCGCACCAGTTCCTCCAGATCGATCTGCGCCGTCAGCAAACCCTCCTCGCCACGCAGAGGCCCCGCCAGCACCTCGCCCAGCGGCCCGACGATCACGCTGTTGCCCTGGATCAGCGGCCGCTCGCCGTCCCATTGCGGCACCTCGATCCCCAGCGCCTTCGGCGACGGCTGCACCTGACAGGCACTGACCAGGAACAGGCGCCCCTCATGCGCGATATGGCGCATCGACGCCTGCCACACATCGCGCTCGTCCACCGTCGGCGCACACCAGACCTGCACGCCCTTGGCGTACATCGCCGTGCGCAGCAGCGGCATATGGTTCTCCCAGCAGATCGCCGCGCCGAGCTTGCCCACGGGTGTGTCCAGCACAGGCAAGGTCGAGCCGTCGCCCTGGCCCCAGATCAGGCGCTCGGTGCCGGTGGGCATCAGCTTACGGTGCTTGCCGACCAGGCCCTCTTCTGGCGAGAAGAACAGCGCGGTGCAGAACAGCGTATTGCCCGAGCGCTCGATCACCCCGATCACCAGATGAGCACCGGTGCGCTGGGCCAGGCCGGCCAGTTCATCGGTCTCGGCACCAGGCACATCGATGGCGTTCTCGTAGTAACGCTGGAAGGCCTTGCGGCCCTCGGGCAGGCGGTAGCCGAGGTAGGTGCCGAAGGTCTCGCCTTTCGGGTAGCCGCCCAGCAGGGCCTCGGGCATGACCACCAGGCCGGCGCCGGAGGCCTTGATGCGTTCTTCGTAGGCGAGTACCGCCTCGAGGGTGGCGGCCTTGCCCTCGGGGCGTGAACCGATCTGCAGCGCGGCAACGATGGAAGTTGGCATGGGTCTGTCTCGCTTGTCGTGGGTGGATTGAGGCATAGTCGCCAGCGCCGCGTTATCAATCAATTCAGTGCAGGCACCATCTGATATGAGCCAAATCGATATCTGGTCGCTCGACCTCAACCTGCTGAAAGTCTTCGAGGCCCTGTACGAGGAAGGCGGCGCCGGGCGTGCGGCGATCCGCCTGGGGATTACCCAGTCGGCGGTGAGTGCCGCCCTCGCCCGCTTGCGCCTCGTTTACGGCGACCATCTGTTCGAGCGCACCGGGCGCGGCTTGCGGCCGACGGCGAAAAGCGAAGAACTGCGCCCGATCATTGCCGCCGGGCTGGAGAAGTGTCGGCAGAGCCTGTTGCTGGTCAGCGGCGCGGGTGCTGCGTTTCATGGGCGCACCGTGGCCCTCGGGCTGTCGGACGATCATGAACTGGCGATCGGCCGGGCGTTGATCGATCTGGCCAAAGAGCGCGCGCCCGGCCTGCGCCTGCTGTTCAAGCAAACCCACAGCATGCTCGCGGCAGATGCGTTGATGAGCCGGCAGATCGATCTGGCCCTTACCGCTGGAGCCATTGCTTCACGGGCGCTGGGGCGGCAGGTGTTGGCGAGTGGTGGCTACAGCTGTCTCAGCGCCGTGCCGGGTGAACTGGGGATGGAGGATTTTCTCCGGCGCGGGCATGTGCTGGTGTCGTCCGGGGGCTATGTCGGGGTGGTGGACGAGGCGCTGGCGGCGCTGGGGCAGAGCCGGCGGGTCGAGGCGTCGACCACGCATTTCGCGGCATTGCCGGCGTTGTTGCAGGGGAGCGAGAGCATTGCCACGCTGCCGATCCATGCGGCGCTGGCGTTGGCGCGGTTGTCCGGGTTGGTTTGCCTGCCGTGTCCGATCGGGTTGCCGCGGTATTCCGTGGAATTGGGCTGGCGGGGGGACAGTGCGCGGGATCCGGTGATCCAGGTGGTAATGGAGATGGTGCGTGAGGTGGTCAAGCAGATGGAATGATGCGGATTTTCTTTGCTCTCACGGGCCTCATCGCCGGCAACGCCGGCTCCCACAGGGTGCGGCGGTGCACGCGGACCTTGTGGGAGCCGGCGTTGCCGGCGATGAGGCCAGTAAGGACACTCTATTGCTCGACCCGTGCCATGGCCGCCTGCTCATACCGCGGATACAGATGGCTAACACTGCGAATCAACTCATACTTGCCCAGCTTCACCATCGCGAACCGCTCGGGAATCGGCGTGGCGATCACCTCATTCATCTCCAGCCCGTTCGCCGCGCTGTCACGCAGCAGGTCATCCAGCCAGCCCAGGTAATCCACCATCTGCTCGAACGGCCCGCGATCCTGGCTGACCGGCCCGTGCCCCGGCACCAGCACCTTCCACGGCAAGCCCTGCAACCGCTGCAGATCATCCACCCACTGCACAAGCCCTGGACTGTGCGGCGTGGTCAGCGCACGCTGGTAGAACAGCAGGTCCCCGGTAAACAGCACCCCGGTCTTTTCATCCAGTACCGCGAGGTCGGCGCCGCTGTGCCCGGTGAAAGCCAGCAAGCGCAGCGGGTGTGAACCAAAGGTCTTCACGCCCGGCGCCAGCACCTGCTCCGGCAAGCGCACCTGGGTCCCGCGCATCCAGTCGCCGACCATGCGGTACATGTTCTCCGCCAGGGCATCGCCCTCCTTCGCCAACTGCGCCTTCGTCCCCGGCAAGGCGCCGATGGGCACATCGGCAAAGGCCTGGCTGCCCAAGGCATGATCAGGATGGTGATGGGTGATCAGCACCTGCACCACCGGTTTGTCGGTGATCTTGCCGATCGCCTCGCGCAGGGCCTGGCCATAGCGCAGCGAAGGACCGCTGTCGATCACCACCACGCCGGCCTCGCTGACGATAAACCCGGTATTGACGATATTGCCGCCATTGTCCCGGGAGAAATTCTCGGTGCTGCCTTCCAGCACCCAGGTGTCGGCGGCGATCTGGCGGGGTTCGAGACGGTAGTCCAGGTCGGCCAGGCTCGGCAGGCTGACAAGGCTCAACAGGCACAGCAAGGCTCGCATCCGGGACCTCATTCGATGGCGGCGTCGAAGGCATTGCCGTTGTTGTCACGCAGGCTCAGGCGTACCGGGCCCGGGCGGCGCAGATCGAACGACAGGCTGGGGTTTTCGCTCACGGCCGGCCACAGTTCTAGGGTCGCCAGGGACTGGCCAGTGGCGTCGAACAGTTCGGCGTGCTCGATGAAAAATTCCGGAATCCCGGCCATCAGGCCGTTATCCATGGGGTGCGAAACCGACAGGCGCAAGCGGCTGAAGTCCTCGCGGGGGTAGCGCCCGCCCAGCACCTGGCCGAGCCGCTCCTCCCAGCCCGGCTGGCTGCGCACCACGCTGGGCGCGGTACAGCCACCGCCGGCGGCGTCGATCAGGGTCGAACCGACATGCCAGACACCGTCCTCGGTCTGCACGGCGGCCCGCAGCGGCGTGGCCTGTTCGATGCGGATACGGATCGCCAGCCATGGCAGCACCTGCGGCCCCGGGGCAAAGTCGACGATCCGCGGCAGCGGGTTCAACTCGGCCCAGACCAGCATGCGCTTCACCGTACCCGGCAGCTCGCGGGCATCCACCTGCAGCGGCACCTGCCGGGCGTCCTCGGCGAACGGCGGCGCGACGACCTTGACCCGCTGGTCGAAGCGGTAAGGTTCATCGCCAATCCATTGCTTGCGGTAGAACTCCCACATCACCGAGGGCACCGGGTCGGGGCCCGGATCCACGGCGTAGGCCGGGGCGCCCATGCATAACGCCAGCAACAGCAACGGCACCCGGGTCATGGCATCACTCCGTGACGTGGACGCTGTCCAGGTAGGTGCGCACGGCCCAGAGCGCTTCCTGGCTCAGGTAGTCGGCCATCTTCGGCATGTACACGCGCCCGTCGCGCACCGAGCCGTGGCGGACCCGCTCGACGAACCACTCGTCCCCGGCAGCGCCTTCATCGAGCATGCGCAGGTCCGGGGCGATACCGCCGGACTTGGCTTCCAGGCCGTGGCAGGCCGCGCAGTTCTGGTTGTAGGCCGAAGCGCCGATGGTCACCGCTTCGTCATGCTGCGGGCTGTTGCGGTAGGGGTTTTCGGTGCGCCATTCCTCACCGAGCTTTTCCAGGTTGCCAGTATTGACCGCGGTCGGCGTGACGTTGCCATGGGCCAGGACCGCCCCTGCACTCACCAGGCCAGCCAGGAAAATGGCACTCAGGCAGGCGTTCTTCACTCTTGTCATTGTTTTGCCCTCGACTACTTCAGGTTGCACGATTTGCACGCGAAAACCTCTCTGGAGAAAGGTTCTGCCGGCCATCTTAGGAAGCACCCGGAGCAGTCCCCATGCTGCTTTGGTGGTCGCGGTCTACTCCGTTGGTAGTAGGGCTTGTGGGGCAATGCCAAGTCATGCCCGGCCTGGGAAGTTTTCCCGGCAAGGGCGGGAGTTTTTCCGTATCCGGGGTGAGGCTGGCGTTCCAGTCTATGCAGGCCAAAACCTCCATTGGGAAACACCAACATGACAATAAGATCGTTACCCGCCGCTCTCTCCCCTATCTCCCTGGCTGTGCAGGCCGTGCTGCTGGTCGGCACCCTGGCCATGGCGCCTGCCCATGCCAAGCCGGTTACCTGGGAAGACATCGCCGACGACCACAAGACCACCAACAACGTGCTGCAATACGGCATGGGCACCAACGCCCAGCGCTGGAGCACGCTGAACGCGGTCAACGACAAGAACGTGTTCAAGCTGACCCCGGCCTGGTCGTTCTCCTTCGGCGACGAGAAGCAGCGGGGACAGGAGTCGCAAGCGATCGTCAGCGACGGCGTGGTCTACGTGACCGGTTCCTACTCGCGGGTGTTCGCCCTCGACGCCAAGACCGGCAAGCGCCTGTGGACCTACAACCACCGTCTGCCGGACAACATTCGCCCGTGCTGCGACGTGGTCAACCGCGGTGCGGCGATCTTCGGCGACAAGATCTACTTCGGCACCCTCGACGCCCGCGTAATCGCCCTGAACAAGGACACCGGCAAGGTGGTGTGGAACAAGAAGTTCGGCGATCACTCCGCCGGCTACACCATGACCGGCGCGCCGACCCTGATCAAGGACGGCAAGACCGGCAAGGTCCTGCTGATCCACGGCAGCTCCGGCGACGAATTCGGCGTGGTCGGCCAGCTCTATGCCCGCGACCCGGACACCGGTGAGGAAGTGTGGATGCGTCCGTTCGTGGAAGGCCATATGGGCCGCCTGAACGGCAAGGACAGCACCCCGACCGGCGACGTGAAAGCGCCGTCCTGGCCGGATGATCCGACCACCGAGACCGGCAAGGTCGAGGCCTGGAGCCACGGCGGCGGGGCCCCCTGGCAGAGCGCGAGCTTCGATGCCGAAACCAACACCATCATCGTCGGCGCCGGCAACCCGGGCCCGTGGAACACCTGGGCACGCACCTCGAAGGACGGCAACCCGCACGACTACGACAGCCTCTACACCTCCGGCCAGGTCGGCGTCGACCCGAGCACCGGCGAGGTCAAGTGGTTCTACCAGCACACCCCGAACGATGCCTGGGACTTCTCCGGCAACAACGAACTGGTGCTGTTCGACTACAAGGACAAGGACGGCAAGCAGTACAAGGCCACCGCCCACGCCGACCGCAACGGCTTCTTCTACGTGGTCGACCGCACCAACGGCAAGCTGAAGAACGCCTTCCCGTTCGCCGACAACATCACCTGGGCCAGCCATATCGACCTGAAGACCGGGCGTCCGGTGGAAAACGAAGGCCAGCGTCCGCCCAAGCCTGCCCCGGGTGAAACCAAGGGCAAGTCGGTGGAAGTCTCGCCGCCGTTCCTCGGTGGCAAGAACTGGAACCCGATGGCCTACAGCCAGGACACCGGCCTGTTCTACGTGCCGTCCAACCAATGGAAAGAGGAATACTGGACCGAGGAGGTCAACTACAAGAAGGGCTCGGCGTACCTGGGCATGGGCTTCCGCATCAAGCGTATGTACGAGGACCACGTCGGCTCGCTGCGGGCCATGGACCCGACCACCGGCAAGATGGTCTGGGAACACAAGGAGCGCCTGCCACTCTGGGCTGGGGTGCTGGCGACCAAGGGCAACCTGGTGTTCACCGGTACCGGTGATGGCTTCTTCAAGGCCTTCAACGCCAAGACCGGCGAAGAGCTGTGGAAATTCCAGACCGGCAGCGGCATCGTCTCCCCGCCCATCACCTGGGAACAGGATGGCGAGCAGTACATCGGCGTGACCGTCGGCTACGGCGGCGCGGTACCGCTGTGGGGCGGCGACATGGCCGAGCTGACCAAGCCGGTGGCACAGGGCGGTTCGTTCTGGGTGTTCAAGATCCCGAGCTGGGATACCAAGACTGCGCAGCGTTGATCTGAAACAGGTCAAAGGGGGGTGATAGCCCCTTTGACCTGGCTTGCACAATCCCTGTGGGAGCTGGCTTGCCAGCGATAGGGCCAGACCTCACAACATCACTGTTCCTGCCGGCCTCATCGCTGGCAAGCCAGCTCCCACAGGGTATTGCGCTGACCTCTAATGACGGAGCTATCCATGAAATACCTCCCGCTACTCCTGACCCTCGCCATCACCCCTGCCTTCGCCGTGATCGCCGACGACGGCGACGACCAGCCACTGATCGTCAACGGTTGCGTGATCCAGCCGGAAAGCCAGTGCCCGAATGCCAACCTCGCCGGCGCCGACCTGAACAACCAGGACATGACCAAGATGAACCTGGCCGGTGCCAACCTCAAGGGTGCCGACCTGCGGCATGCCATCCTCGACCTGGCCAACCTGGAAAAGGCCCAGCTGCAAGGTGCCAACCTCAACCGTGCCAGCCTGCAACAGACCAACCTGCGCATCGCTGACCTCACCGGTGCCAGCCTGATTGCTACCCAGGCCTGGGGCATGTTCGCCCAGGGCGCCAAATTCAATGACGCCAACCTGAGCGGCGCCTACCTGGAATTCGCCCGCCTGTCCGGGGCCAAGCTGCACAACAGCAACCTGCAGGCCGCCGACCTGGAAATGACCTGGCTGAGCCGCGCCGACCTGCTCGGGGCGAACCTGTCGGATGCCAACCTGCAGGAAGCCAAGTTCGGTGAAAGCAATCTGGAAAAGGCCGATCTGCGGGGAACCCGCAAGCATTATGCGAATTTCCAGGATGCCAACATGGAAGGCTGCGAAGGCTGTCCCAAGACCTGGGATTGATAGTGTTTCCACTGGCCCAATCGCTGGCAAGCCAGCTCCCACAGGGTTTTGCGTAACCTGTGGGAGCTGGCTTGCCAGCGATGAGTCCCTCACGTCAGGCCGCGATCCTGAGCAACCCCGTCTCGATCGCCAGATGCACCAGCTCCGCATGGGAGCTCACCTGCAACTTGCTCTTCAACACCGTCAGGTAGTTCGACACGGTCTTCCCGCTCAAACACAGATGCTCGGCAATCATGCGCATCGGCGTGCCCTTGGCCAGCATCAGGAAGATCTCGGTCTCACGCTGGGTCAGCCCGCCCAAGCGGGCATCCTTGTCCTCGGCCCGATGCGGCTGGGTGGCCAGTTGCGTGGCCAGCGCCTGCTCGATATAGGCATGCCCCGCCAGCACCCGGCGCACCGCTTCCAGCAGGGTCGCCGCCGCCACCGACTTGGACAGGAAGCCACAGGCCCCCGCATCCAGCGCCTGGCGCACCAGCCCCAATTCGGTGTGTTCGCTGAAGAACAGCACGCGCAACTGCGGCAGGCGCTGGCGCAAGCGCCGGGTGGTCTCCAGCCCGCTGATACCGGGCAGGTCGAAATCCATCAGGACCAGGCCCGGCACCTGCTCCTGCACCCGTAACAAGGCTTCTTCACCGGAGGCGGCTTCGCGCACCGGCAGTTCTTCGGCAAGCACGGCGCTCAGGCCCAGGCGCAGCATGGGATGGTCGTCGACCAGCAGGATGTCCATCGGCGTTTTCTCTTTTGTTATCGCCACAGCCCCATGCTAGAGCGCTGCCCAAGCTCTCTGCCTACTACTTTGGTAGCGCTTTTGCTGTCGATGGTCGCATTCACAAAGCCCCGGCACTGACCTGTAATACCGGCATAACAAAAACGAGACTGACGACCATGCTGCCCCGTGTCCTGTCCGCCCTCTCCTGCCTGGCCCTGTCCGGCCTGCTTGCCGGCAATGCCCTGGCCGAAGCGCCGCCGTTTTCCGCCGATGGCTACCGCAACGGCCTGTACCGCAGCCCGACGCCAGCCACTGCCGAATCCGCGAAAACCGTCGATACCGCCCAGGTCCAGGCCTTGCTCCAGCAGCAACCCTCGGCCCTGCTCATCGACGTGTACAAGCGTCAGTTCCTCAATGGCCAATTCATCGCCAGTGAACCCCACGCCAACCTGCCCGGCAGCCACTGGCTGGCCAATACCGGTGACGGCGAACTGGATGCGCAATGGAACCGGTACTTCAGCCGTCACCTGGAACGCCTGAGCGATGGCAACCGCCAGCGCGCCATCGTCTTCTACTGCCGTTCCGATTGCTGGCTGAGCTGGAACGCGGTCAAGCGCGCCACGGCGCTGGGCTACACGCAGCTGTACTGGTACCGTGACGGTCTCGATGCCTGGGAAAATGCCGGCCTGCCCGTGGTCGCCGCCACCCCCGAAGCCTTTCCCTGAACCAGCTGTTCCTTGCGGTCGAAACCAAAACAATAAGGTGCAAACGCCATGTACAAGATTCTGATCGCCGACGACCATCCGCTGTTTCGCGAAGCCATCCATAACGTCATTAGCGACGGTTTTCCCGGTAGCGAAGTGATGGAAACCGCCGACCTGGACAGCGCCCTGGCGCTGACCGGCGAGCACGACGATCTCGACCTGATCCTGCTCGACCTGAACATGCCCGGCATGCATGGCCTGGGCGGGCTGATCAACCTGCGCAACGAGGCGCCGACCATTCCGGTGGTGATCGTCTCCGCCGAACAGGACAAGCAGATCGTCCTCCAGGCCATCACCTACGGCGCGGTGGGCTTTATCACCAAGTCCTCGCCGCGCTCGCAGATGACCGAGGCCATCGAGCAGATCCTCAATGGCAACGTGTACCTGCCGCCGGACATCATCCGCACCCAGAAGAGCGGCAGCCGCCGCAGCCAGAGCGAGGCCCAGGGCTTTGCGCCCGAGCTGTTGCAGGCCCTGACCCGCAAGCAACTGCTGGTGCTGGAACGCATGACCAAGGGCGAATCCAACAAGCAGATCGCCTACAACCTGGATATCGCCGAGACCACGGTAAAGGCCCACGTGTCGGCGATCCTGCGCAAGCTCAACGTGCATAACCGGGTGCAGGCGATCCTTAGCGCGGGGGATATCGACTTCACGGCCTATCTGCGTCGTTAGGAATAATTAATCGTTACGATGGAAATTAATCGTTGAAACACGCAGTTACGCTGAAGTAAGCTCGAACGCATTCAACTGGAGCAGCACATGAACCACACCACTCACCTCCACGCACAGCAAGCCGGTCGCCCAGCGCGTTCCGTTGCGTCCGTGGCTGCCTGTGGCTGCGCTGCCCCGGCCGCGTTTTATTTTGGGTATTGGTTTAGCCACAGGCGCCGCTGATACCCACACCGGCGCCCATTAACAGGGCCGCCGAACACGAGAACTCTCGAACCCCCGGACGGCCCAGCCCTCCGGGGGTTTTGTTTTTTGCGCCGTCACCACCAGACACCATTGAGGAATCGACACATGAACTACGCCACCTACTACCGCTACCAAAGCTCTGCCTGGCGATTTAGCCACTGCCGTTCGGGCCAGCCAGCCGCCTCCGACCGGTCCGTTGCGGGTGGCATCAACACACATTCAAGTATCTGTCGAACACAACGATAGGGCCGAAGGCGCGGGACAGAACCCGCCTTCCGCCCAGGGAATTCCGAACATGCAAGCGACTACCCAGGCACTGCCACTGAACACCCCTGCCGCAGCCAACACTTCCGTGAGCCTGCGTCTGCCCAGCCCCGTGCAACTCAAGCAGCAGTTGCCGCTCTCTGCGGCCCTCGCGGCCCAGGTCCAGCAGCACCGTGACGCGGTGAAACAGATTCTCGACGGTCACGACCCGCGCCTGCTCGTGGTGGTCGGCCCCTGCTCCCTGCACGACCCGCGCTCCGCCCTCGAATACGCCGACCGCCTGGCCGCACTGGCCCGCGAACTGGATGACCAGTTGCTCCTGGTGATGCGCGCCTACGTGGAAAAGCCCCGCACCACCGTCGGCTGGAAAGGCCTGGCCTACGACCCGCAGCTGGACGGCAGCGACGATATGCACGGTGGCTTGCGCCTGTCCCGGGAACTGATGCTGGGCATGCTCGAACGCGGCCTGCCGGTGGCCACCGAGCTGCTGCAACCCATGGCCGCCGGCTACTTCGATGATGTGCTGAGCTGGGCGGCGATCGGTGCGCGCACCACCGAATCGCAGATCCACCGCGAGATGGTCAGCGGCCTCGGTCTGCCGGTGGGCTTCAAGAACGGTACTAATGGCGGTGTCGGTATCGCCTGTGACGCGATCCGCAGTGCAGCCCATCCGCACCGGCATTTCGGCCTGGACGCCCAGGGCCACCCGGCCATTGTCGAGACCCTTGGCAACCCGGATACCCACCTGGTCCTGCGGGGCGGGCACAAGGGCCCGAACCATGACGCGGACAGTGTCGCCATGGCCCGCCAAGGGCTGGCCAAGGCCGGCATCGCCGCGCGGATCATGGTCGATTGCAGCCACGCCAACAGTGGCAAGGACCCGCTCAAGCAACCGGCTGTGCTGCGCGATGTGATCGACCAGCGGGTCGCGGGTGATCGCTCGCTGGTGGGGGTGATGATCGAGAGCCATCTGTTCGACGGCTGCCAGGTGCTGGGCAAGGGGCCGTTGAAGTACGGGGTGTCGATTACCGATGGTTGCCTGGGCTGGGACGGGACCGAGGCGATGTTGCGTGAGGCGGCTGGTCGGCTGCGCAAGGAGCGGGATTTTTCGTGATCTCTCGGGCCCTATCGCCGGCAACGCCGGCTCCCACAGGATTCGGCGGTGCACGCGGATACTTGTGGGAGCCGGCGTTGCCGGCGATAGGGCCCTCAAGAACACGGCAAACTTCCTACAAGGTTTCAGGAGAAATCACCCACCAATTCCGGTAGGCTCTGGCTTTTCCCAACAGGAGTACGTCCCCATGGCCCGAGCCACTGCCCGCCACATCCTCGTCAGCAGCGAAGACAAGTGCAACGAACTGAAAGCACAGATCGAAGCCGGCGCGGACTTCGCCGAAGTTGCCAAAGCCAACTCCACCTGCCCGTCCAGCCGCCAGGGCGGTGACCTGGGTTCCTTCGGCCCAGGCCAGATGGTCAAGGAATTCGACACCGTGGTGTTCAGCGCCCCGATCAACGTGGTACAGGGTCCGGTCAAGACCCAGTTCGGCTACCACCTGCTGGAAGTCACCAGCCGCCAGGACTGATCGGTCTTGATGCGTAAGGCCATCCTGGCCTTTGGGGGCTGCCTGGCAGCCCTTCTTGGGTTCAGCGCCCAGGCCGCCCCCACCCATGCCCTCACCGTCTACGGCGAGGCGCCACGCTACCCGCAGCACTTCCAGCACTTCCAGTACACCAACCCTGACGCCCCCAAGGGCGGCAGCCTGCGTCGTTCGGCCATCGAGATCGGCCAGTTCGACCATATCCTTCCCTATATCGACAAGGGCATCGGCGTCAGCGAAATCGATGGCTGGCTGTACGCGCCCCTGGCCGTGCGCTCGCTGGACGAGCCCTACACCGTCTACGGCCTGGTCGCCCGGCGCATGGAACGGGCCGACGATGGCCTGTGGCTGCGCTTCTACCTTGACCCCAAGGCACGCTTCGCCGACGGCAAGCCGATCCGCGCCGAAGACGTGCGCTTCACCTACGACCTGCTGCTGCGCGACGGCAGCCTGAAGTACCGCACCCAGTTCGCCGATGTCGCCGACGTGGTGGTCGAATCGCCGACCCAGGTGCGCTTCGACTTCAAGACCAACCAGAACCGCACCCTGCCCCTGGACCTCGCCTCACTGCCGGTGCTCCCGGAACACTGGTGGCGCGGCCGCGATTTCGCCAATGGCGGCGGCTTCGAGGCACCGCTGGGCAGCGGGCCGTACAAGGTCGGGCGGATCGACAACGGTCGCAGCATCACCTTCGAACGCGACCGCGACTGGTGGGGCAAGGACCTGCCGGTCAACCGCGGACGCTACAACTTCGACCAGATGCGCATCGAGTACTTCGGCGACACCGACGTGGCACGCCAGGTGTTGCGCGGCGGCGGCTACGACTACAACCGCGAGTTCTCCGCCACCGGCTACACCATCGGCTACGCCGGGCCCGCCCTTGACGACGGCCGCCTGCAACGCGCCCATCTGGCGAAAGAAGCCCCGCAGAACGCCCAGGGCTACGTGTTCAACCTGCAACGTCCGATGTTCCAGGACCGTCGCGTGCGCCAGGCCATCGCCCTGCTCTGGGACTTCGAATGGAGCAACCGGCGGATGATGCGCGATATGTATATCCGCCAGCAGAGCTACTTCGCCAATAGCCCGTTGGCGGCCCGGGAATTGCCGGATGCCGAAGAGCTGAAGATCCTCGAACCGTTGCGCGGGCAGATCCCCGACGAGGTCTTCACCCAGGTCTTCGAAGCACCGCGTACCGACGGCTCGGGGATCATCCGCGACAAGCAGCTGCAGGCCCTGGCCCTGCTGGCCGAAGCCGGCTGGCACCCGGACGGCGATCGCCTGGTCAACGCCCAGGGCGAACCGCTGAGCTTCACCTTCCTCAACGGCCAGAACGGCATGGAGCGCCTGCTGCTGCCGTGGAAGCGCACCCTGGCGCAGATCGGCATCGACATGCAGATCCGCCGGGTCGACTCGGCGCAGTACGTCAACCGCCTGATGGCACGGGACTACGACATGATCGTCACCGGCTACCCGGTCACCACCTCGCCGGGGCTGGAGCTGTACAGCTATTTCGGCTCGGCGGCGGCCAAGGACCCGGGCTCGAACAACTTCATGGCCCTGCAAAGCCCGGTGGTGGACCAACTGATCGACGGCCTGGTGCGTGCCGACACCCAGGCCGGCATGCAGCGCCATGCCCATGCCCTGGACCGGGTGCTGCAATGGAATTACTACTGGATTCCCAACTACTACCCGCCAGGCACCTCCAGCGTGTGGTGGAACCGCTTCGGCCTGCCGAAGATCCCGGCGGCCAATGACCCGGCGCTGGACACCTGGTGGGAAATCAGCCCCACCGCGCTGACCAACGACCAGATGGCCGAACGTACCAAGGGCAAGCCATGACCGCCTATATCCTGCGGCGCCTGCTGCTGATCATCCCGACCTTGCTGGTGATCCTGCTGGTCAACTTCGTGATCGTCCAGGCCGCACCGGGTGGACCGGTCGAACAAGCCGTTGCACGCTTGCAAGGTATTGGCGGCGGCGCGCCGGGCGCGTCCTCGATGCAGCTCGATTCCCGAGCCAGCCGCGGCCTCGACCCGGCCCTGCTGGAAACCATCAAGAAACAATACGGTTTCGACAAGTCCGCGCCCGAGCGCCTGTGGCTGATGCTCGGCAACTACGCCCGGCTGGACTTCGGCGAGAGTTTCTTCCGCGGCGCCAAGGTCACCGACCTGATCCTCGACAAGATGCCGGTGACCCTGTCCCTGGGCTTCTGGGCCACCTTCATCACCTACCTGGTGTCGATCCCCCTGGGTATCCGCAAGGCGGTGCGACATGGCAGCGCGTTCGATGCCTGGAGCAGCAGCCTGATCGTGATCGGCTACGCCCTGCCCTCGTTCCTCTTCGCCCTGCTGCTGATCGTGCTGTTCGCCGGCGGCACCTCGCTGAACTGGTTCCCGGTGCGCGGGCTGGTCTCGGAGAACTTCGCCGAGCTGAGCTTCATCGGCAAGGTCGCCGACTATTTCTGGCACCTGGTGCTGCCGGTGGGCGCCCTGGTGATCGGTGGTTTCGCCACCCTGACGTTGCTGACCAAGAACGCCTTCCTCAACGAGATCACCCGCCAGTACGTGATCACCGCCAAGGCCAAGGGCCTGACCGAGCGCCGGGTGCTCTACGGCCATGTGTTCCGCAACGCCATCCTGCTGGTGGTGGCCGGCCTGCCCCAGGCGCTGATCACCGTGTTCTTCGCCGGCTCGCTGATGATCGAGGTGATCTTCTCCCTCGATGGCCTCGGGCGCATGAGCTATGACGCGGCGGTAAGCCGGGATTATCCGGTGGTGTTCGGCACCCTGTTCATCTTCACCCTGTTCGGCTTGCTGATCCGCCTGGCGGGCGATATCGCCTACACCCTGGTGGACCCGCGCATCGACTTTTCCACGAGGGCGCACTGATGTTCTGCCTGTCGCCCATCAGCCAGCGGCGCTGGCAGCGCTTTCGCAAGAACCGCCGGGGCTGGTTCTCGCTCTGGGCCTTCGCCGCCCTGCTCACCCTGAGCCTCGGCGCCGAGCTGATCGCCAATGACAAGCCGCTGGTCCTGAAGTACGACGGCAGCTTGTATTTCCCGGCGTTCAAGCGCTACACCGAGCAGCAGTTCGGCGGCCAGTTGCCGTTCCAGGCGGACTACCGCAGCCAGTACGTGCGCGAGCTGATCGAGGGCAAGGGAGGCTGGATGCTGTTCCCGCCGATTCCGTTCAGCGCCGATACGCCCAACTATGACCTCCAGGTGCCGGCACCGAGCCCGCCGACCGCAAGCAACTGGCTGGGCACCGATGACCAGGCCCGGGATGTGCTGGCCCGGGTGATCTATGGCACCCGGGTCTCGATCCTGTTCGCCCTGGCCCTGACCGTCATCAGCACGATCATCGGCGTCACGGCCGGGGCCCTGCAGGGCTACCACGGCGGCTGGGTCGACCTGATCGGCCAGCGCCTGCTGGAAGTCTGGTCGGGGCTGCCGGTGCTGTACCTGCTGATCATCCTCAGCGGCTTCGTCGAGCCGAACTTCTGGTGGCTGCTGGGGATCATGGCGCTGTTTTCCTGGCTGGCCCTGGTGGACGTGGTACGCGCCGAATTCCTCCGCGGGCGCAACCTGGAGTATGTCCAGGCCGCCCGGGCCATGGGCCTGTCGGACCGCCTGGTGATCGTCCGGCATATCCTGCCCAACGCGATGAACGCCACCCTGACCTACCTGCCGTTCATCCTCACCGGGGCCATCTCCACGCTTACCGCCCTGGACTTCCTCGGCTTCGGCATGCCCGCCGGCAGCGCCTCGCTCGGCGAGCTGGTCAACCAGGGCAAGCAGAACCTGCAGGCGCCCTGGCTGGGCTTTACCGCCTTCTTCGCCCTGGCGCTGATCCTCACCCTGCTGGTGTTCATCGGCGACGCCTTGCGTGAAGCCTTCGACCCCCGAGCCTGACTTTCCCTGACGGAATACCCCATGCAAGACGACAGCCTCAAGGACTACCAGCGGGTGCGCCGCCTAGCGATCAAATCGCTGTTCGAGATCATCGAGCAGTCCAGTGAAGGTACGGTGATCGTCGATCGCGAGGCGCGGATCGTCTGGATGAACGAGCGTTATGCCCGGCGCTTCGGCCTGGCCGATGCCAGCGCCGCCATCGGCCAGCCCTGCGAGCAGGTGATCCCCGGCAGCCTGATGCGCGAGGTGGTCAGCCAGGGGCGGCCGATCCTCCTGGACATGCTCGACACGCCCAAGGAACCGCTGGTGGTGATGCGCCTGCCGATCCAGGACGCCGGTGGCGAGGTGATCGGCGCCATCGGCTTCGCCCTGTTCGACGAGTTGCGCAGCCTGTCGCCGCTGCTCAAGCGCTATTCCAGCATGCAGCAGGAACTGGCCTCGACCCGCTCGCTGCTCAAGGCGCGCCAGGCCAAGTACAGCTTCAACCAGTTCATCGGCACCAGCCCGGCCAGCCTGGAAGTGAAGCGCCGGGCGCGGCGTGGGGCGAGCAGTGATTCGCCGGTCCTGTTGCTGGGCGAGACCGGCACCGGCAAGGAGTTGCTGGCCCATGCCATCCATGCCGCTTCGCCCCGGGCGCACAAGGCCTTCGTCAGCATCAACAGCGCGGCGATTCCGGAAACCTTGCTGGAGGCCGAGTTCTTCGGGACTGCGCCCGGGGCCTTCACCGGTGCCGAACGCAAGGGCCGCGCTGGCAAGCTGCAACTGGCCGAGGGCGGCACGCTGTTTCTCGACGAGATCGGCGATATGCCCCTGCCCTTGCAAAGCAAGCTGCTGCGGGTGTTGCAGGAGAAGGAATACGAGCCGGTAGGTTCGAACCAGATGCTGCAGAGCGATGTGCGGGTGATTGCCGCGACCTCCCGGGATTTGCAGGCGGCCATGGCCCGCGGGGAGTTTCGTGCCGACCTGTATTACCGGCTGAATGTGCTGCCCATCGAGGTGCCGGCGTTGCGTGAACGGATCGAGGATCTGCCGGCGCTGACCGAGGCGATCCTCGAAGACCTGGGCAGTCGGCATGAGCTGGAGGATGAGGCCCTGGCCCTGCTGGGGCGGCATGCCTGGCCGGGGAATATCCGTGAGTTGAGGAATGTGCTGGAGCGGGCGACCCTGCTGGCGGACCGGGCGCGCTTGGGGCTTGAAGATATTCGAGGGGCGCTGGGGACCTTGATGCCCCGGGCGGTTGAGGAGACCACGCCGGTGCTGGGGTATCGGGAGGCGTGCGAGGCGTTCGAGCGGCAGCTGTTGCGGGAGGCGCTGGAGCGTTGTGCTGGAAATGTGCCGGAAGCGGCGCGGCAGCTGGGGTTGGGGCGGTCGACTCTGTACAAGAAGTTGGTGGCTTTGGGGATTCAGTCTCAATAAAGAGACCGGTATCTCCCGACAGAGATTGTTCTTGAGGGCCTCATCGCTGGCAAGCCAGCTCCCACAGGTACTGCGTGCGCCACGAAACCTGTGGGAGCTGGCTTGCCAACCATGAGGCCCTTGGGCTCAAAAGAAGTCTCATTTCAGAGACAAAATCGACCAAACAATTCAAATAAACAGAATTTACCCTTGTAAATCAGTCACTTAAACACCTGGCACAATCCCTGCTATCTCCTTGCCACCAACAAAAACAAGATTCACCAAGGAGACACTCGATGAGTGTGATCATCGCCCTGGCAGCCCTGGCGCTGCTGATGCTGGCCGCCTACCGTGGTTACAGCGTCATTCTGTTTGCCCCCATCGCCGCCCTCGGCGCGGTACTGCTCACCGACCCGTCCGCCGTGGCGCCCGCCTTCACCGGGGTGTTCATGGAAAAGATGGTCGGCTTCATCAAGCTCTACTTCCCGGTGTTCCTGCTCGGTGCGGTGTTCGGCAAGCTGATCGAGCTGTCGGGCTTCTCGCGCTCTATCGTCGCCGCCGCCATCCGCCTGCTCGGCACCCGCCAGGCCATGCTGGTGATCGTGCTGGTCTGCGCCCTGCTGACCTACGGCGGCGTGTCGCTGTTCGTCGTGGTGTTCGCGGTCTACCCATTCGCCGCCGAAATGTTCCGCCAGAGCAACATCCCCAAGCGCCTGATTCCGGCAACCATCGCCCTCGGCGCATTTTCCTTCACCATGGACGCCCTGCCCGGCACCCCGCAGATCCAGAACATCATCCCCAGCACCTTCTTCAACACCACCGCCTGGGCCGCGCCCTGGCTGGGGCTGATCGGCACCCTGTTCGTCTTCTGCACCGGCATGCTCTACCTGCAACGCCAGCGCAACAAGGCCCTGCGCGCCGGCGAAGGCTACGGCACCGAGCTGCGCAACGAGCCGGAAACCGCCGATGACCTGAAGCTGCCCAACCCGCTGCTGGCCCTGTCGCCGCTGCTGCTGGTAGGCATCATGAACCTGCTGTTCACCCACTGGATTCCCGAGTGGTACGGCAAGAGCCACAGCCTGCAACTGCCGGGCATGGCCGCGCCGGTGCAGACCGATATCGCCAAGCTCACCGCCATCTGGGCGGTGGAAGCGGCATTGTTGCTGGGCATCCTGCTGGTGCTGGTCAGTGGCTTCAGGGCGATCAAGACGCGCCTGGCCGATGGCACCAAGGCCGCCGTCGGCGGCGCCTTGCTGGCGGCTATGAACACCGCTTCGGAATACGGTTTCGGCGCGGTGATCGCCTCGTTGCCGGGCTTCCTGGTGCTGGCCGATGCCCTGCGCGCAATCCCCAATCCGCTGGTCAACGAAGCGATCACCGTCACCCTGCTGGCGGGCATCACCGGCTCGGCGTCCGGCGGCATGAGCATCGCCCTGGCCGCCATGTCCGAAACCTTCATCAGCGCGGCCAACGCCGCCAACATCCCGCTGGAAGTGCTGCACCGCGTCGCCGCCATGGCCAGCGGCGGCATGGACACCCTGCCGCACAACGGCGCGGTCATCACCTTGCTGGCCGTCACCGGCCTGACCCACCGTGAGGCCTACAAGGATATTTTCGGTATTACCCTGATCAAGACCCTGGCGGTGTTCGTCGTGATCGCCACCTTCTACGCCACCGGCATCGTTTGAGGATCGGACCTGTATGAAGCTTTCCGGAAAAACCGCACTGATCACCGGTTCCACCAGCGGCATCGGCCTGGGCATCGCCCGGGTCCTGGCCGAGGCCGGTGCCGATATCCTGCTCAACGGCTTCGGCGACCCGGCGGCAGCGCTGGCGGAAGTCGGCCAGTTCGGCGGCAAGGTCGCCCACCATCCTGCCGACCTGGGCGATGTAGCCCAGCTCGAAGCCTTGTTCGCCTACGCACAGCGGGAATTCGGCGGGGTCGATATCCTCGTCAACAACGCCGGGATCCAGCATGTGGCGCCGGTGGAGGAATTCCCGGTGGAGCGCTGGGATTCGATCATCGCCCTGAACCTGTCGGCGGTGTTCCATTGCACGCGCCTTGCTCTGCCGGGAATGAAGCGCAGCGGCTGGGGGCGGATCGTCAATATCGCCTCCGTGCATGGCCAGGTGGGGTCGGTGGGCAAGGCGGCTTACGTGGCGGCCAAGCATGGCGTGATCGGGTTGACCAAAGTGGTCGCGCTGGAGACCGCGACCACGGCGATCACCTGCAACGCCATCTGCCCCGGCTGGGTCCTGACGCCGCTGGTGCAGAAGCAGATCGATGCGCGCATCGCCGAGGGTATAGAGCCGCAGCAGGCGCAGCATGATCTGCTGGCGGAGAAACAGCCTTCGCTGGCGTTTGTCACGCCGGGGCATTTGGGGGAGCTGGTGGCGTTCCTGTGCGGCGAGGCCGGGAGCCAGGTTCGGGGGGCGGCGTGGAATGTGGATGGGGGGTGGCTGGCGCAGTAGATGTGTTGGGTTGCTCATGGCCTCATCGCTGGCAAGCCAGCTCCCACAGGGATCGCGTGGAAAGGGCCATCGGCGGCACCATAAAAGCTAGACTCAGGACATTGACAGACCACCAGGAAGAACCCCGCATGAACGATGTGCTCTGGCGCCCGGACGCGGCGCGTATTCAGGCCAGCCGGATGGAGCGTTTCCGGCATGCGATCAATCAGCGTTTCAACCTCGAACTGGCGGACTACGCCGCGCTGCACCAGTGGAGCATCGACCAGCGCCCAGCCTTCTGGCAGGCCCTGGCCGACGAGTTCGAGGTCATCTGGCACACAGCGCCCAGCCGTGTGCTCGAAGAAGGCCCACACATGCCCGATGCGCGCTGGTTCCCCGGCGCCACCCTGAACGTCGCCGAACACCTGCTGCGTCGCCGCGATCAAGGCACCGCCCTGGTCGCAGTCCGCGAGGACGGCCAGCGCCGCACCTTGAGCCATGCCCAGCTGGCCGCCGAGGTAGCCGGGTTGCAACGGGCCTTCAAGGCCGCCGGCATCGGCGTCGGCGACCGGGTTGCCGCGTGCATGCCCAACACCTGGCAAACCCTGGTCGCCATGCTCGCCGCCACCAGCCTGGGCGCGATCTGGTCCAGTTCCTCGCCGGAATTCGGCACCCAGGGCATCGTCGAACGCTTCGGCCAGATCGAGCCGAAGCTGCTGCTGGTCTGCGCCGGCTACCAGTACGCCGGCAAGTCGCTGTCCCAGGTCGACAAGATCAACGAAGTGCTGGCCGCCCTGCCGACCCTCGATCACCTGTTGGTGGTGCCCCACGGCGACACCCGCACCGACGCCTTCCACACCCCGGCCACCACCTGCCTGTGGGACGATTTCTACCAGCCCGGCGGCGAACCCGAATTCGTCGCCCTGCCTTTCGATCACCCGCTGTACATTCTCTATTCCAGCGGCACCACCGGGGTACCCAAGTGCATCGTCCACAGCGCTGGCGGCGTGCTCCTGCAACACCTCAAGGAACACGGCCTGCACAACGACCTGGGCAAGGACGACTGCCTGTTCTACTACACCACCTGCGGCTGGATGATGTGGAACTGGCTGGTCAGCGGCCTGGCCCTCGGCGCGACCCTGGTGTTGTACGACGGCTCGCCGTTCCATCCCGGCCCCGAGCGCCTGCTGGACCTGATCGACGCCGAAGGCATCAGCGTATTCGGCACCAGTGCCAAGTACCTCGCGGCACTGGAACAGGCCGGCCTGCGACCGCGCCATAGCCACCGCCTGGAGCGCCTGCGCCTGCTGCTGTCCACCGGTTCGCCGCTGTCGCCGCACAGCTACGACTATGTCTATCGCGAGATGAAAACCGAGGTGTGCCTGGTGTCGATGTCCGGCGGCACCGATATCGTCTCCTGCTTCGTCCTCGGCAACCCGACCCTGCCGGTGCGTCGCGGGGTCATCCAGTGCAAGGGCCTGGGCATGGCCGTCGAGGTGTGGAACGACCAGGGCCGGGCGGTGCTCGAGGAAAAAGGCGAGCTGGTCTGCACCCGGCATTTCCCGGCAATGCCCCTGGGCTTCTGGCACGACCCGGACGGCGAGCGCTTCAGCGCCGCCTATTTCAGCCAGTTTCCCGGTGTCTGGTGCCAGGGCGACTATGCCGAGGCGTTCGCCGACGGCAGCCTGGCGATCCATGGCCGCTCGGATGCCGTGCTCAATCCCGGCGGTGTGCGCATCGGCACCGCAGAGATCTACCGCCAGGTGGAAAAGCTCGGCGAGGTGCTGGACAGCGTCGCCATCGGCCAGCAATGGCAACACGACGTGCGCGTGGTGCTGTTCGTCCGCCTGGCCGACGGCGTGGAACTGGACGATACCCTGCAGGCGCGGATCCGCAAGGTCATCCGCGACAACACCAGCGCCCGCCATGTGCCGGCGGTGATCCTCCAGGTGGCGGACATCCCGCGGACCATCAGCGGCAAGATCGTCGAGCTGGCGGTACGCAACGTGGTGCACGGCTTGCCGGTGAAAAACACCGACGCCCTGGCCAATCCGCAGGCGTTGGAGCATTTTCGTGACCGCATCGAGCTGCGCGATCAGGCATAATCGCCGGCTTTTACCCGCAACCCCGAGGCACCCGCATCATGAAAGCACAGGCCCGTCACATCCTGGTCAAGACCGCCGAAGAGGCCGAGCAGCTCAAGCAGCGCATCGCCAAGGGCGAGGCCTTCGACGTGCTGGCGAAGAAATACTCCACCTGCCCGTCGGGCAAGCGCGGTGGCGATCTGGGCGAGATCCGCCCGGGGCAGATGGTCGGCGCGATCGACCAGGTGATCTTCAAGAAACCGCTGCGCACGGTGCATGGGCCGATCAAGAGCAAGTTCGGCTATCACCTGGTGCAGACGTTCTATCGGGATTGAGGATTTGTGTTGCTGCTGAAGGCCTCATCGCTGGCAAGCCAGCTCCCACAGGGTTCAGCAGCGCCGCCGACACTGTGGGAGCTGGCTTGCCAGCGATAAGGCCCTCAAGAACAACCCATGATCTAGCCGGCATCCCGCAATGGCTGCTTATCCAGCAACTCACAACGCAACTTGCTGACCAGGCTGGCGATCGCCCGGCTGTCGAGCTGTTCCGCGCGGATTCCGGTGACCTGCAGGTCGTGATGGGGGGAACCGCGATTGAATAACTGCACGGTCAGTGACTGGTCCGCCGCCTGGGTGCAGCGGCAGCGAACCGGCAAGAAACTCTTCTCGATGATATCGCGCAGTTCCAGCGTAGATAGCATGTCCATGACTCCAGGGCAGTTGAGGGACTGCAGCTCCGTGCTTGCAGTGCGTTCTCAAGCGTAGGCCAGCCGCCGCGAGGCAATAAGATCATTTCCCGATAAGCCGCAAGGTTTTTCTCTGTTATCGGATCGATAGCTCACGCCCGCCGGGCTGCCAGCAGCCCCAGCCCCGCGCAACTCAGCAACCCCGCACTCACCCGATTGAACAAGCGTCGCGGCCCCGGCTGGTTGAACCAGCGATGCAGGTACGCGCCGAGCCAGGCGTAGATGGCGATGGCGAACCACTCCAGCAGCAGGAACATCACCCCCAGCCAGAGGAATTGCTCGCCTACCGGCACGGCGCTGTTCATCGAGACGAACTGCGGCAGAAACGCCGTGAATATGAGTATTGCCTTCGGATTTCCTGCAGCTACGAAAAACTCCTGCCGCGCCAGCTTCAGCACCCCGCCCTTGCGCTCGACGACCGCCCCACCCTCGCCCACCGGCGCACGCCAGAGTTGCCAGGCGATAGAGAAGAGGTAGAACGCACCGATGACCTTGATCGCCAGGAACAGGTATTCGCTGGTGTGCAGCACCACCGCCAGGCCGAGGGCGGCCAGGAGGATCATCCCGGCGAAGGCGAACAAGCGGCCGATCCCGGCGACGCAGGCGGTGCGCAGGCCGTAGCGGCTGGCATTGTTCAGCGACAGCAGGTTGTTCGGACCGGGGGCCATGTTGAGGGCGAAGCAGGCAGGGATGAAGAGTGCGAGGGTGGACAGGTCCATGGCGGGCTCCTTGGGCAAGGAGGCTAGAGTGGGTGGCGGTGGTGGGCGGCGTCAAGATCGATGAATCGTCGGCGCGGCCAAGGGCCTCATCGCTGGCAACGCCAGCTCCCACAAAGTCCGAGTCGGGCATCAACCCTGCTGCTGACTCAGGACCCTGTGGGAGCTGGCGTTGCCGGCGATGAGGCCATCAGCAACAGCAGAAATCCATTGCTGATCCGGGGGTTCGGGCCCCCTTACCAGTCGTGGCTATACCCCACCGTCAACACCGTCCCCGGCGCCGGCAGATGGCTGGTATTGGTACTGCTACGCATCAACTGGCTGTACAGCGGGTAGTAGTCACGGTTGAACAGGTTCTGGATGCCCAGGCTGACCCGGTCATTGGCCGTGACCCGGTACTGGCTGACCAGATCCACCGTGGCATAACCATCCACCTTGCGCCGGCCAAAGCTGGCGACGCCATCCAGGCGATAGTCGTGGCCATCGAACCAGGTGAGCTGGGCACGGTGGCTCCAGTCTTCATCCGGTTTGTACTCCACGTATCCAGTGACCTTGAGCGGCGGGATGCGGTAGCCGGTCATGTCCTGCCAGTCGCCGTTGTCCGGCTTTTCGCGCCCCTTGAGCCAACTGAAGGTACCACCCGCGCCCCAACGCTCATCGACGCTGAGCCAGTCGGCACTGCCCTCGATACCGTAGATGCGCTCCTGGGTACGGGTGAGGATCAGGCCATTGTTGAAGCTCTGCACGTCACCCAGCTTGGAGGTGGTGTAGAACACTGCCAGGGTCGCGAGGGTCTGCTCGCCCACCGCGCCGCGCCAGCCCAGCTCATAGTTGTTGGTTTTCACCGGTTCCAGGTTCGACGAGTCGATATCGAACCCGCGCCGGGCATTGCGCACCTGGACACCGATATCCGGCAACTGGAAGCCCTGGCTGAACGCCGCATACAGCTCCTGCCCGCTGACCGGCGACCAGGTCAGGCTGATATTCGAGAGCAGCGCATCGTAGTTGACCTCGCCTCCAGCCACGGTTGCGGGTGAGACTGCCGTGGACTCCGACAGCGGCACGAAGTCGTCATAACGCGCCGTGGCGTACTCGTAGCGCACCCCGCCTTCCATCGACCATTGCTCGTTGAAACGGTGCTGTAGCTGGGCAAAACCGCCGAGGCTGCGCGTGGTCAGGTCGGGCATGTAGGTGAGCCGGCCGATCTTGTCGTAGACCCGTCCGCCACTGGCGTCGTACTGGCGCGGGTCGAAGATGTCGATGGGCATGTCGCTGCGTTCCTGGTTGAAGTCCGCGCCCCACAGCAGCTCGGTATCGCCCGCCGTGCCCAGCGGCGTGCGCAGGGTCACGCGGCTGCCGAACACCTCGCTGTTCTGCATCACCTGGTCGACATTGCGTCCGCGGGTGGCCACCCCCCGGGCATCGAACGGGGTGAAACGGGTGAAGTAGTCGCGGTAGTAGAGCTGCGCATTGAGGGAGCTGCCGAACACATCGGCATGCGCATACTCCAGGTTGACCAGGGTGTTCTTGATCTGGTTCTGCTCGTCGAGGGACAACCCCGACAGCGCATGGGCCGGCACCGATCCCGGCGGCAGGCGGGCGACACTCGGGTCGGAGGTGTAGTCGCTGTCCTGGTCGGCGTTGTAGTGGCTGGCGGAGAGCTGGATGCGTTGCGCGTCGTCGATGCGCAGGCCGAGCTTGCCGCCGATATTGTAGGTATTGGAGTCGAACAGGTCGCCCTGGCTCGGCTCCGGGGCAATGCGATGGCCCTTGGCGTCATAGGAGGCGCCAATATGCCGGGCACCGAAATCGAGGGCGTAGTCGACCTTGCCCTCGGAACCGGAGAAATGCTGCTGCAACTGCCCGCCCAGGCCATCGTTGCCCAGCTTGCTCAGGGGCGATTCGGCCTTGAGGGAGGTCTGCGCACGGTTTTCACCGCCCGCCGGACGGGTGGTGATGGAGATGATCCCGCCGGTAGCACCAGCGCCGTAGATCGCACTGCTGCCGCGAATCACCTCGACCCGCTCGATCAGCGCCGGGTCGATATTGGCCAGGTTGCGCGAGGAGTCGCGGTTGGTGTTGAGCGGCACACCATCGACCAGCACCAGCATGGTCCGTCCACGCAGGGTCTGGCCGTAGTCGGTGATGGTGCGGCTGGAGTCGGCCATGCCCGGCACGCTCTTGGCCAGCACCGTGGCCAGGCTGTCGGAGCCTTCACGCAACTGTTCCAACTGCTCGCGCTCGATCACATTGACCTGACGGGCCGGCGGCACCAGGTTGCTGCTGGTGCGCGACGAGGTGATTTCCAGGCTGGACAGTTCCATGACCTCGGGCTCGGTAGCCGGCGCCACTGCTGCAGCCGGCACCACCACGAAGGTCTGCTCGCCACGCTCTTCGACACTCAGCCCGCTATTGCCCAGCAACCGTTGCAGGGCCTGCTCCAGGGTGTAGCGGCCTTTCAGCGCCGGCGCCTGCTTGCCGGTGGTGATATCGCTGGCAAAGAGGATCTGCGCCTTGGCCTGACGGGCCAGGGCATTCAGGGATTGTTCAAGCGACGCAGCAGGGACATCGAATTCCTGCGGCGCCGACTGGGCCAGGGCGATCGAACTCGACAGCAGGCCGGCGGCCAGCAACGACAGGGACAACGGGGACTGACTCACGCAAGGCGCTCCATGAAATGAAAGGGTCATGGAGATAGCCGCCCGCCGACCCGCGCAACCCTACCCTGATAGTGAAATTATTTTTTCCCGCGGGGGCTGATCAACACGGCACCCTCGGCGCCAGTGTTCAACTGCACCGGCAGGATGCTCGGCAGCAACGCCAGCAGACGCTCGACATGGGCGCTGTCGAATACCCCGGACACCGGCAGCGTGCCGAGCCTGGCGTCCTGCAGGCGCACGGGCTTGTCCTGGTAACGCTGGATCACCGCGAGCACTTCGCTGAGCGGTGTCCGTTCGAAGACCAGTTGTCCGCTGCGCCAGGCGCCGACACCGCCGGCATCCACCGCCGTCACGGCGCCGGACTGACCGTTGCCGAGGCGTACTTGCTGACCCGGCGCCAGCTCACGGTCCGCAGCGCCCGCCTTCACCGCCACGCGGCCTTCGGCCACGCTGACCCGAACCTCGCCGGCCTGGCGATCGACGTTGAAACGTGTACCGACCACCCGGATCGAAGCCTCGCCGGCCTCCACCAGGAATGGCCGGTAGACCCGCGGCGCCACCTCGAACAGGGCCTGACCGCCCAGCAGTTCGGTGCGTCGGCTGAACAGATGCCAACTGACGCCGAGTTCGCTGGCACCGTCGAGGGTTACCTGGGAGCCATCGCTCAAGTCCAGGGTCTGTCGCTCGCCGACCTGGGTCCGGTAGTGCTCGCTGCGGTAGGCCGGATCGACCCACACCAAGGTGCCCAGCAGCGCCAGGGACAGCAGCCCCGCAGCCGTCACACCGACGCGCTTCTTGCGCGGCTTCGGCTCGGGCATGGGAAAGCGCTGCTTGAGCGCTTCGCGCAGGCGGGCAATGGCCTGGTCTTCGTCGGCGTATTTGCCGGGCCGTGTAGTGCGTTCGCTCATGCCAGGTACTCGCGGCAGGCGGCCATACCGAGGCGCAGGTGCTTTTCCACGGTTTTCAGGGAGATCCCCAGACGCTCGGCGACCTCGGCCTGGGGCAGTTCGTGGATCTTGTGCATGACGAACACCATCTGGCAGCGCGGCGGCAGGCCTTCGACGGCGCGGACCAGACGTTCGAGCGTCTGGCTGGCATCGAGCTGGCGCTCCTGGCTGGGGATATGCGCCTCCACTTCCGGCAGCTCGGGTACCGCCACGATCCAGCGCTGCCGACGGCGTTCGCCACGGTAGCGGCTGACGGCGTTGTCGTGGGTGATCTTGCGCAGCAGGGCCAAGGGCGTGCGTACACCTTCCTTTTCCTGTTTTTCCAGAAGTTGCACGCAGACGTCATGGACCACCTCGCGGGCAAAGCCGCGCTCACCGAATCGGCGGCGGATATGTTCCACCAGTTCGTCGTAATGACGAACCAGGGTGGACAGCAGCGAGGGCTTCGGAGGATCGGCCTGCACAGTACTCTGCCTGGAAAAGTGCCTGGGAAGGAATGCTGGGGCCGGAGTGTAAATGAGAATCCATTTTATTTGAAACAAGTTTTGATGGTGCTGCAACGGGCCTCATCGCTGCATGGGGATCTACACATCTTTTCCGAAGTCCAGTGGTGACCCCGGGGCGCTTGTCGAGAGACCGCATGATGGCCACCAGGTGCAAGCCGACAGATCTTCAGCGTTCTCCAGATCGAGCGCCGCGCGGGCGACGCTCGATCTCAAGGGCGCCAGAAAAGTCGTGGCAAGCACCTGTCAGCCCTGATGCGATCTACTGACGGGCCTTCTCACCTCAAAAGATGTGTAGATACCCATGCTCATCGCTGGCAAGCCAGCTCCCACAGGGGCCGCGGTGTTCTCGACTCATGGATTCAACCAGGGCGCCTGCGGCTCGAACCGCCCCTCGATCCACTGCTTGAACGCCAGCACCGTCGCCGCCGGAAACCGCGCCGAAGGCCGCACCAGGTACACGCCTCCGGTTGGGTCCAGTTGCCATTGCGGCAGCACCCGCACCAGCCGACCCGCAGCCAGGTCCTGGCTCATCAGCCATTCCCCGGCACCGAGAATCCCGGCGCCGGCCCGGGCAGCCGCCAGCAACGATTCGCTGTCATTGGCAGTAAGGTTGCCCTTGGGCGTAACCGTGCACTGCGCTTCCCCTGCGTACAGGCGCCATTGCGGAAAAGACGCCAGGCCACTGAAGCGCAGGCAATTGTGCTGCTGCAGGTCGTGAGGCTGCTGCGGCACACCCCGGCGTTCGAGGTAGTCCGGTGAAGCACAAAGAATCCGCCGGTGATCGCAGAGTTTTTTCGCGATCAGCCGGTTGTCCTCCAGCTCGCCGATACGAATGGCGATGTCGAAGCCTTCGTCGATGATGTCCACCAGCCGTTCGCTGTAGTCGGCAACGATGGATACCTGCGGCCAGGCCTCGAGAAACTCCGGCAACATGGGCCCGATGCACAGGCGTCCCATGGCCGCCGGCAACGCCAGGCGCAACACCCCGCGCACTTCGGCAGCCCCGGAAATCGCCTGCTGCTCGGCCTCGGCGATCATGCCCAGGGCGGCGCGCAGGCGTTGCTCCAGCCTTTCGCCGGTCGGAGTGACCCGCACCTGACGGGTCGAACGCTCGATCAGGCGCACGCCGAGGCGCTTTTCCATCGCCGCCACGCGCTTGGAAATCACCGTGGGATGGCGCTCCAGCAAGCGCCCGGCGGCGACGAAGGAGCCTTGCGCAGCCACGGCAAGAAAGGCAGCTATTTCATCGCTGTGGGGGTTGTCCAGCAGGTCGAGATTCATGGTGTGAGAATGATCGCTCCCGAGGATCGTCCGGATTCCAGATCGGCGTGGGCCTGGGCGGCATCGGCCAGCGGGTAGCGAGCCCAGATGCGCGGACTGATGATACCCGCCTGCAGCGCTCCCAGCACATCGGCGGCACGTGCCTGGTACTCCTCGCTGCTGGCCGTATGGGCCGCGAGCGACGGGCGGGTGATGAACAGCGAGCCCTTGCCATTGAGGGTGGCCATTTCAACCGGCGCCGGGGCACCACTCGAGGCGCCGAAGGACACCATCAGGCCGCGAGGGCGCAGGCTGTCCAGGGACGCTTCGAAGGACGCCTTGCCGATCGGGTCGTAGACCACGTCCACCTTGCGGCCCTGGGTAATGCGCGCAACGTCTGCCGCCAGGGTCTGCGGATCGAACACCAGCACCGCGTCACAGCCCAGGGCACGGGCCTTGTCGACGCTGGACTGGCGCGATACCACGCCGATGACGAAGGCACCAAGATGCTTGGCCCAGGGCGCCATGATCGAGCCCAGCCCGCCCGCCACTCCGTACAGCAGAACGGTGGTTCCCGGCCCTACCGCATAGGTGGAGGTGAGCAGGTACTGGGCGGTGATGCCCTTGAACAACAGCGCCGCAGCGTCTTGCGCACTCACCGAATCCGGCAGCTTCACCAGGCGCTCGGCGGGAAACAGCCGGGCACTGGCATAACCGCCCAAGGGACCTGTGGCATAGGCGACGCGATCACCTGGGGCGACATTGCTCACCCCTGCCCCCACCCGCACCACCCGACCCGCACCTTCCAGCCCGAGCCCGCCCGGCAAAGGCACGGGTACCGCGCCCTTGCGCTGGGTGATATCGAGGTAGTTGACGCCGATGGCTTCCTGCTCCAGCCAGACTTCGCCGGGACCGGGAGCCAGGTCATCCACGGCCTGCAGCTCGAGGACATCCGGCGCACCGGGTTCGCTGAAACGTATTGCGTGAGCCATTGCCATTCTCCTTGCCTGTTCAGGCAACTGGTTGCGGTATGACCCGCAGTATGGGTATCACCTCCTACACCAACAATACGGGCTATGCGCACTTCATTGCTGCACTAGTTGCAGCAATCTGCTGAATGGATGGACATCACAACCTGGCACCATGGTTCCGTTAAGGATTGTCACATCTGTCGCGGTTTGTTATTCATCAAGCACTTGGACATGAATCTGGAAGCCCGTATGTCGTCGCCCGTCAGTGCAGAAGCGGTATGGATCGAAACCCCTTATGGCCAGCTGTTCGCCCGACGCTGGTTTCCGGCGCAGCTGGACAGCACTCGGCCGGTGATCGTGCTGTTCCATGATTCACTCGGTTGCGTGGCGCTCTGGCGGGATTTTCCCGAGCAGTTGTGTGCCCGCACCGGGTTGCAGGTGGTGGCCTATGACCGGCTGGGATTCGGGCAGTCAACCCCCTGGCCTGGACCCCTGCCGCTGGACTTCATCGAGAACGAGGCGCGGCGTTTCTTCCCGCTGCTGCGCGATGCCTTGGGTATCGGTCGCTTCATTGCCTTTGGCCACAGTGTCGGCGGCGCCATGGCCAGCGCGTGCGCAGCGCACTATGGCGAGGCGTGTCAGGCGCTGATCACCGAATCCGCCCAGGCCTTTGTCGAGGACCGCACGCTGGAAGGCATTCGCACAGCGAAGGCGCAGTTCCGGGAGCCCGGTCAACTGGAGCGCCTGGCCCGTTATCACGGCGACAAGGCCCGCTGGGTACTGGATGCCTGGACCGAGACCTGGCTGTCGGAGGCGTTCGCCCACTGGACGCTGGAGAGTATCGTCGGGCGCCTGCACTGTCCGCTGCTGGCCCTTCACGGTGAGCTGGATGAGTACGGCTCGACCCTGCACCCCCAGCGGATTGCCGCACTGGCCGGGGATCGGGGTGAGGCGGTGATCCTGGAGGGCCATCATCATGTGCCGCACCGGGAGGACGCAGCGCTGGTGCTGGACAAGGTGGCGGATTACCTGAAGCACGCCACGTAACCTGTGGGAGCTGGCTTGCCAGCGATAGCTGTAGTGAATTCACCGACGTCATCGCTGGCAAGCCAGCTCCCACAGGGTACGCCGTCGTTCCTATGTAGCTAGGCAGGCTCCAGCGTCGCCAGATCCAGCAAGGTGAAATGCCCCTTGGTCCAGCCTCCGGTGTCGATGTGCCAGACATTCCCCAACACCTTCACCTCGGTCACCGGGGTATGCCCGACCAGCAGCGCCCGCAGGTCCGCCACACCGCTTTCGTTACCGTCCTTCAGGCGCAGTCGCGACCACTGGCATACTTCACGGATCTTCTCCGGTACCGGAGACGCCTCGAGCAAGGGCCGCAGGTCGCGCCAACGGCTCACCGGGCAGTCGGCATGCAGCAGTCCTACAGGTCCGCGTTCGGTCTCGACCTGCAGGGCCAGCGGCAGTCGCTCGAAAACCTCGGCAAAACGCAGTTGTTCAGCGTCCGGCAGATCCAGGAACCAGTCACCCCCTGCCGCGAGGTACATCCGATAGTCGAGCCACTCACCGCGCACATGGGCAATCGCCAACGCCTCATGATTACCCTGCACCGCATGGAACCAGGGCTGGGCCAGCCAGTCCGGCGCTTCTTCGCATTCCGGGCCGCGGTCCACCAGGTCGCCGACGCTGAACAGGCGGTCCCGGGTCGGATCGAACGCCACCCGCTCCAATGCCTCGCGCAGGCGGGAAAAGTGCCCGTGAATATCGCCGACCGCCAGGTCGCGCCCGTGCAGATTGCGGCTCAGATACATCACCTTGCTCATGGCTTCGCTCCTGCTCTGCATTGCGCCTTTGCGGGCGTACAATAGCAATTTGCGCGGTTATCGTTTCCAGAGGTCAATCATGCGCCTGCCCACGAAACTTGCCATCCTTGGTGTGCTTTTCTTCACCAGCGTGGCACAGGCGGCTACCCCAGCCGTCGAGGTCACCTACATCCACCCGGAAAAATTCCGCGATGCCAGCCTGCGCGGTGAGGGGTATGCCCGCGGCGCCGACGAACAGGTGCTCAAGCAGATCCGCGCCTACCTGGAAACCCTCGGCAAACGCTATCTGGGTGAAGGCCAGAGCCTGCACATCGATATCCGCGATATCGACCTGGCCGGGCGCTACGAGCCCTGGCAGCCGCAGGCGAACTCGGTGCGCTTCATGCGCGATATCACCTGGCCGAGCATCGACCTGCACTACCGCCTGGAACAGCGCGGTCAGGTCCTGAAACAGGCCGATGTACGGGTCGACGACAAGTTCTACCTGCAACGCCCGGGACGCCTGGGCAACAACGACTCGCTGTACTCGGAAAAAGCCATGCTCAACGACTGGTTCCGCGAACTGGTAAAACCCTGAGGCAACCGTTCCTTTTTCCAGGCGCTGCTACACTGAAATCGCTTACAGGAGGAACGAGTCATGTCCGACAAAGACATTCAAACCCTGCTCACCCTCATCAACCACCGCCAGGACCGCCTGGCCAGTGCCTGCAAGGACATCGCCGACTGGATCGACAGCCAGGGCGACCTGCCCGCCGCCGGCAGGATCCGCGAAAGCCTGCGGGCGGTGGAGGCCGATGAAGCGCTGGTGAAGCGCACCCTCACCACCCTCAACCTGGACAGGCCGCTACCGCGCTTCCGCCACTAGGCTGGATGTTGAGGATCAGTCGTCCAGATGGTCGTCGTGGTCCTCGTCGTCCAGCACATCCAGGCCGTATTCCTCGTCTTCATCCTCGACGTCATCGAACATCGGGTCGGCGTACTGTTCGCCCTCCTCGTCATCGTGAAATTCGTGGTCAAGAAGATGATCGTGCTCCGGTTCGTGGAGTTCGTCTTCGTCGTGCATGGGCGGTTTCCTGCGTGCTCAAGGGATATGACCGCGCCTGTATAGGGCGTCGTTCGTGCGGCGTCAACGGTCAGAGGCGCTGGTGCATCTGGACCAGGGCTACCCGCTGGCCATTCTGGTCCTGGCGTTCCTCGATGCCGAAGGGCACGAAACCCAGTTTCGGATACAGCAACAGGCCAGCGGTATTGTGGTTGAAGCAGGACACCTTCATCTCCCGGGCCTGATGACGCTGGCGGGCCACCTCCATCATCTGCTCCACCAGATAGCGCGCCACCCCACGGCCTCGGGCGTTGGGCGACACCAGCACATTGCCGAGGGAACAGGTACCGCCCTGCTCCCACTGGTAGAAGTTGGCGAACGCCAGCACCTCGTCGCCCTCCACCACCACGCTGGAATCACTGCGTTGCGCAACGGCGGCGGCCAGTTGCTCCGGGGTCAGCGGCCAGGTGCATTTGGGAAAGAAGAAGAACGCCTCATCTGAAGATTGGGCGAAGGTGCAGACGACGGGAATATCGCCAGGCTGGGCGGTACGGAAACTCAGGGTCACGGGGTTCACCTTTACTGGGTGGCGGTCGATCAGTTAACTACACGGGCTCCGAGGCCGCAAATGATGCTGGCGCTTTCACCTCGAACGCTCTATCACGGCTCATATAGCGTTAAAGTAAGACTTTGTGCGAATACCATTGGATCTTTTCAAATGATAATATTTCGCAACTCTGAGTCATCGCCCAGGGAAGGGACATGCAGGACAAGTACGAGATCCACTATGTGAAGAACGGCCTGAAGAAGGTCGTGGTGACCAATCGCAACGGCATGAACTGGCTGGAAGCCTGGAAGGCAGCGCTATTGATCGACGGCACCTGTGCCGGCGCGACGGTGGGCCTGCGCTGCATCGACGACGCCATGGCCCGCGCCGGGGAAAGCGGCATCAGCAAGGTGCGCTGGAACAAGGCGAGCCATATCGTCTCCTGGAGCGAGCGGGCCAGGCTGGATGAAAGCCGGTTGCTGGTGACGCAGATCGACTGAAGCTCAGGCCGGCTGGAGGTTACGCAAGGGCACCCAGCCGCTTTTCAACTCAGTGCCAACCTTGTGGGAGCCGGCGTTGCCGGCGATGAGGCCCTCAGGCTCGACATATGAACACCAGACCCAGCCATTCATCTGCCGCGCCCCGAAAACCCTCTGCCCTGAATCCACATCCAGCTCCCGAGCCGTGTAATCCTCCAGCGCCACCCCCTGCCCCGCTGCCAGTATCCTGATCACCTGCCCCGGCACCCAACCGCCCTGCTGTCCGGGCACGTCGCAGAAGTACCAGTTGTCCCAGCCCTCGTCGCCCTCATAGCGCTCGCCCACCGCCAAGGGTGTGTGCTTGACGAAGCTGATGGGCTCGGGAAATTCGCTGCGGTGGGGTTCGATAACCAGATAAAGCATGGGGTGCTCCTTGCATGACCGGGCCGTCTATCCTGAGCAGCAAAGCGTGAGATTGCTACAACGTCGTTATGAAGTGGCAGAAGTCGCGCGGCGGTGGAGGGATCCTGGTCTACCCAAGGCCGAAGCCGAGCAAATTGCCATGCACCTTGGCGAGGGGCCCGAGACCTTCGAGGTGACCCCGGGTCGCTTGTCGACAGACCGCATGATGGCCACCAGGCGCAAGCCGACAGATCTTCAGCGTTCTCCAGATCGAGCGCCGTGCGGACGGCGCTCGATCTCAAGGGCGCCAGAAACGTCATGACAAGCACCTGTCAGCCCTGATGCGATCTGCTGACGGGGCTTTAGATACCCACGCTGCGATGAGGCAGCCCTCCCGCCGTACACATTCCCCACAACACCGTCATACAACTCCCCTGCAAGCTGTGCGACAATGCGCGCCAAAATCCGGCCTCACCCCGCCTTCACTCCCCGACAGCCCGGTCCTGACGTGCCTTCCGTGCACGGCGGACGAGCACGTCTGCCCCGGGCTGCAAGGCGTCACCCAAGTTACTGATAGGTAAGCATTTTGATTTCCACCGCGAATATAACCATGCAGTTTGGCGCCAAGCCGCTGTTCGAGAACGTTTCCGTCAAGTTCAACAACGGCAACCGCTACGGCCTGATCGGTGCCAACGGTTGCGGCAAGTCGACCTTCATGAAGATCCTCGGCGGCGATCTGGAGCCGAGCGCCGGGCAGGTCATGCTCGAGCCGAACACCCGCCTCGGCAAGCTGCGCCAGGATCAGTTCGCCTACGAGCAGTTCACCGTGATCGACACGGTGATCATGGGCCACGAGGAGCTGTGGAAGGTCAAGGCCGAGCGCGATCGCATCTATTCGCTGCCGGAAATGACCGAGGAAGACGGCATGGCCGTCGCCGAGCTGGAAACCGAGTTCGCCGAGATGGACGGCTATACCGCCGAATCCCGCGCCGGCGAGCTGCTGCTGGGCCTGGGTATCCCGCTGGAACAGCATTTCGGCCCGATGAGCGAAGTCGCTCCCGGCTGGAAACTCCGCGTGCTGCTGGCCCAGGCGCTGTTCTCCGACCCGGAAGTGCTGCTCCTCGACGAGCCGACCAACCACCTGGATATCAACACCATCCGCTGGCTGGAAAACATCCTCACGGCGCGTAACAGCACCATGATCATCATTTCCCACGACCGTCACTTCCTGAACTCGGTCTGCACCCATATGGCTGACCTGGACTACGGCGAGCTGCGCCTGTTCCCGGGCAACTACGACGAGTACATGACCGCCGCGACCCAGTCCCGCGAGCAGTTGCTGGCCGACAACGCCAAGAAGAAAGCCCAGATCGCCGAGCTGCAGACCTTCGTCAGCCGCTTCTCGGCCAACGCCTCGAAAGCCAAGCAGGCCACCTCCCGCGCCAAGCAGATCGACAAGATCCAGCTGGCCGAAGTCAAGCCGTCGAGCCGGGTCAGCCCGTTCATCCGCTTCGAGCAGACCAAGAAGCTGCACCGCCAGGCGGTGACCCTGGAGAAAGTCTCCAAGGGCTTCGAAGACAAGCAACTGTTCAAGAACTTCAGCTTCACCGTCGAAGCCGGCGAGCGCGTCGCGGTGATCGGCCCGAACGGTATCGGCAAGACCACCCTGCTGCGCATGCTGGTCGGCGAAATGGCCGCTGACGCCGGTAGCGTGAAGTGGACCGAAAGCGCCGAGGTCGGTTACTACGCCCAGGACCACGCCCACGACTTCGAGGACGACGTCAGCCTGTTCGACTGGATGGGCCAATGGACCCAGGGCGAACAGGTGATCCGCGGCACCCTCGGGCGCATGCTGTTCTCCAACGACGAGATCCTCAAGTCGGTGAAGGTGATCTCCGGTGGTGAGCAAGGCCGCATGCTGTTCGGCAAGCTGATCCTGCAAAAGCCCAACGTGCTGGTGATGGACGAACCGACCAACCACCTGGACATGGAATCCATCGAGGCGCTCAACCTGGCCCTGGAAAACTACCCGGGCACCCTGATCTTCGTCAGCCACGACCGTGAATTCGTGTCGTCCCTGGCCACCCGCATCATCGAGCTGAGCCCGGATGGCGTGGTGGACTTCAGCGGCACCTACGACGATTACCTGCGTAGCCAGGGCGTCGTGGTCTGATAAACAGGTCGGCCCGGTCCCATATGTTGGGACTGGGCCGGTTGCTGATCGATTAATTCGTTAGCCTGCTTTCTTTTATTTCCGCACGCAGCCATGATGTAAGCCTTCAACCGCTTGCCTGCGAACGAAACCCCATGCCCGCCGCACCCTCCGCTTCGCCCTCGTCGCTGTCTGTCACCCTGCAGATCCTTTCCATCGTCTTCTACACCTTCATTGCCTTCATCTGCATCGGCCTGCCGATCGCGGTACTGCCCAGCCATGTGCATGACGTGCTCGGCTACAGCGCAGTGGTGGCGGGCCTGGTGATCGGCATCCAGTACCTCTCGACCCTGCTCAGCCGGCCCATGGCCGGGCGTCTGGCCGACAGCCTGGGGACCCGCCGGACCATCGCCTACGGCCTGTTCGGCATTGCCTTTGCCGGGTTGCTGACCTGGGCATCAGCCTTGGTGATCAGCCTGCCGCTGCTGAGCCTGGTGCTGTTGCTGGTCGGCCGGGTGCTGCTGGGCATCGCCCAGGGCCTGATCGGCGTCGGCACCCTGAGCTGGGGCATCGGCCAGGTGGGCGCCGAACACACCGCGCGGGTGATCAGCTGGAACGGCATCGCGTCCTACGGCGCCATCGCCATCGGTGCGCCGGTCGGGGTGATCCTGGCCGGCGAGACCGGCTTCTGGAGCATCGGCCTGGCCCTGACCGCCCTGGCGGTGATCGCCCTGCTGGTGATCAGCAGCCAGCCATCGCTGCCGGTGGTGCGCGGCGAGCGCCTGCCGTTCTGGGCCGCCTTCGGCCGCGTCGCGCCCTGCGGCCTGGCACTGACCCTGGCCTCCATCGGCTACGGCACCCTGACCACCTTCGTCACCCTGTTCTATCTGGAGCGCGGCTGGAGCGGCGCCGCCTGGTGCCTGACCGCCTTCGGCCTCTGCTTCATCGTCTCGCGCCTGCTGTTCGTCAACGCGGTCAACCAATGGGGCGGCTACCGCGTGGCGATCGCCTGCATGGCCGTGGAAACCCTCGGCCTGGCCTTCCTGTGGCTGGCCCCGTCACCGGCCCTGGCCCTGGTCGGCGCCGGCCTGACCGGCTTCGGCCTGTCATTGGTCTATCCGGCACTGGGTGTGGAGGCGATCAAGCAGGTGCCGCCCACCAGTCGCGGGGCCGGGCTCGGTGCCTATGCGGTGTTCTTCGACCTGGCCCTGGCGATCGCCGGGCCGGTGATGGGCTTTGTTGCCGCCCACCTGGGTTACGCCTGGATCTTCTGCGTCGCGGCGCTGTTGTCGCTGGTCGGCGTGGGACTGGTGCTGGTCCTGCTGCGCCGTTCAGTTGCCGGCGGTGTGTAGGCCAGCGCGACTGGACACACCCAATGCCTTGTTGAAGAAGTGCGAGGCTTCCGACTGCAGCGACAGATGGATGCCCAGGCGGTCGACGCCCTCGGCATCGTTGCACAGCGCCGGCATCCGCGCCCGTTGCACGTCATCGCAAGGCGACATGAAGACGAAGTGCCCCGCCCCTTCCAGGCGGCGATAGTTGGGCGTCACCGGCAACTTGCGGGCCAGAGCCTCGGCATTTTTGTCCACGGCCAGCAACTGGTCGTGGTCACCGCTGTAGATCAGCGACGGCACCTTCACATCGGACAATGCCTGACGCCCGAAACTCAGGCTCAAGGGCGCCATCAGCAGCAACGCGCGAATCCGCGGATCAGCTTCCGGCAGCAGGTCGGCGCGATCGGCGACCAGCTCGCCGTGGCGGGTGCAGGCATCGGCGTCCAGCGGGCGTTCCTGGCAGTAACGCCGCAGGCGCTGCAGGTCAGGCCGTGCCCCGGACAGAATCAACGCCGTCTCGGCACCGGCCGAATAGCCGATCATGCCGACCTGGTCGGGGCTGACTTCGGGCGCCAGCAACGGGTCGTCGAGGGCGGCGGTGATCGCCGCGCTGATCTGCAAGGGACGCCCATACAGATTGCTCAGGGTGCCAAGGCGGCTGTGGTCCTTGTTGTTGTCGCCCGGGTGCACCGCCGCGACCACCACGAAACCGCGCCGCGCCAGGGCACTGGCCAGGTCGTGCAGGGCCATCGGCGTGCCGGTATTGCCGTGGGACAGGGCCAGCAGCGGGAAGCGCCCCATCACGACCGGACCCTCGGCGGCCACATTCAGTCGATAGCCGTCGATGCGCCGGACATGGGGCTGGCCACTGGAGGGATAGAACGCCAGCACCTGCATGGGCTGGCCATCCAGCGGGTCGGGGATGCTCATGCGGTGCAGGCCGACGCTCCAGTGCTGCGCGGGCTCGGCCTGCACCAGCAGGCTGCAACCGAGCACCGAAAGCACCAACAATGTCCGTAAGACCCGCATTCTGTTTCACCTTGACCCAAACGGCGACGACCCGCTCCATGCAAAGCATAGAGCGGGCCAAAACGCAGCGGATGAAAGCTGGATGAAACTCCTGACAGCCGGATCAGGCGGCGACGAACAGCTCGTTGGCGATCTGCGCCTGGGCGGCCTGCATCGCGTTGTTGCGCGGCTCTTCGCCATAGGCCAGGCCGTGGGCGCGAACGAACTCGACGTCGGTGATGCCGATGAAGCCGAGGAACACCTTGAGGAAATCTTCATGACCCACGCCGGTAGGCTGGCCAACGTGCAGGCCACCGGCAGTGGACACCACGATCACCTTCTTGTTGCCGCACAGGCCTTCCGGGCCGGTTTCGGTGTAGCGGAAGGTCTTGCCGGCGACGGCGATGCGGTCGATCCAGGCTTTCAGTTGGCTGGCGATGCTGAAGTTGTACATCGGCGCGCCGATGACCACGGCGTCGGCCTCGAGAAACTCTTGCAGGGTTTCGGCGCTGAGCCTGGCTTCATGGGCCAGGGCGGCATCGCGCGCCTCTTCCGGGGTGCCGGCGGCCAGCAGGGTCGCCGAAGAGAAGTGGCTGATGGCGTCGGCAGCCAGGTCGCGGTAAATCACTTCCACGCCCGCTTCGGCAGCTTGCCAGGCCTGGACCACTTGCTGGCTCAATTGGCGCGAAGCCGAGTTGTCGCCGAGGATGCTGGAATCGATATGCAAGAGTTTCATGGGGTTCTCCCTGATTTGAGGACCGCTGGTCGGCGGTGACGATGGGGTGAATCCTACCGATAGGATCAATGAGTGATAAGATCCCGAATTCGCGTTAGTTCGTCCTACTGATGGAACAATCATGCAAGACCTCAATGACCTGTTCTACTTCGCCCGCGTGGTCGAAGCGGGGGGCTTCGCCGCCGCAGGGCGCCAGCTGGGCATTCCCAAGTCGCGGCTGTCGCGGCGCATCGCCGAGCTGGAGGAGCGTCTCGGCACCCGCCTGCTGCAGCGCACCACCCGGCAACTGAAGCTGACGGCGGTGGGCGAGCGTTATCTGCGGCACTGCCAGGCCATGTTGCTGGAGGCGGAAATGGCCGACGAGGCCGTGGCCAGCATGACCAGCGAACCTCGCGGGCGCCTGCGGGTATCCAGCCCGGTCGGGCTGGCCCATGCCTTCCTGCCGGTGGTCATCACCCGCTTCCTGGCGCTCTACCCGCAGGTGCAACTGGAGATGGTCCTGGTCAACCGCCGCGTCGACCTGATCAACGAAGGCATCGATGTGGCCCTGCGCGTGCGCGATGTCGGGGACGAAGACCCGGCGCTGGTCACCCGCCGCCTCAACCGGGCGCAGATGCAACTGGTGGCGTCGCCGGATTTTGCCCGTGCGCACCCGCTGCAGCACCCGTCGGAACTGGCCGGGCTGCCGGTGCTGGGCGCGGTGGAGGCTGATCGCCTGGTGCACCTGCGCCTGCTGGATGCCGACGGCAAGCGCGAGGAACTGGCTCTGGAAGCCCGCCTGGCCATCGACGACTTCGTCGTGCGCAAGGCCGCCGCCCTCGCCGGCCTGGGCTTCACCGCCCTGCCCCTGTTGCACTGCGAGGAAGAACTGGCCCGGGGCGAACTGGTCAACCTGTTGCCGGACTGGTCGATGCCCAGCGGCTTCCTGCAGGCGGTCTACCCTCATCGACGCGGTGTGTTGCCGGCGGTGCGGGCGTGGATCGACCATCTGGTGGCATCGTTCGAGGAATGTGGAGAGCGTTATGTCTGAGCGGCAGTTGAATGAAGAACAGGTCGCGGCCTTCTGCCTGGGCTTGCCCGGGGCCCGGGAAGACTACAAATGGGGCGGCGTGCGGGTGTTCTCCGTGGCCGGGAACAAGATGTTCGCGGTGATGGACCTGGCGGGTGCGGGGTTGTCGTTCAAGGTCGACAAGGATCTGTTCGTGGGTTACGTGGATATGCCGGGGATCAGGCCGGCGCCGTATCTGGCGCGGGCGCACTGGATCAGCGTGGCCCGGCCCTATGCCCTGGGGCGCGAGGCGCTGGAGGATCTGTTGCAGCGTTCACACCAGTTGGTGGTGGGCAAGTTGCCAAAGGCACTGCGGGTGGGGTTGTTGCTCGACTGAGGCTCTGGCCTTGTGTGTGGGCTGATGGCCGACGCGGTTCAGGGAGGAGCGTGGCTTGCCCGCGAAGGCATGGGTATCTACATATCTCTCAGTGCCATACTGAGTGCTTTGGCTTTGGCTTTGGCTCTGGCTCTGGCTCTGGCTCTGGCTCTGGCTCTGGCTCTGGCTCTGGCTCTGGCTCTGGCTCTGGCTCTGGCTCTGGCTCTTGATCTTGATCTTGATCTTGATTGTCCCGGCCTTCAGGAGGCTGAGTGGAGCGCTGATGTAGGGGGTGGAGGCCCATGGATGGCCCGGAAAGCGCCATAGGGCAGGAGCCCGTATGGCGCGGCCCCCGGAATCAGTGCGGAAGGAAGGGACCCGGAGCGAAGCGTAGGGCCGGATGCGGGCCGGTGTACGGATCACCCACATGGGTTACAAAAAAGTGCACTCACATAGGTAACACTTGAAGTGTCACATAGCCATCAATGGCATCTCTTTCATCGATCCTCCCAAGGATGATTGGGCCGAAGATAAC
>NZ_MKZO01000025.1 GCF_001941965.1 Pseudomonas putida
AGCATTGGAACCACCTGATCCCATCCCGAACTCAGCAGTGAAACGATGCATCGCCGATGGTAGTGTGGAGCTTCTCCATGTGAGAGTAGGTCATCGTCAAGATTCAATTCCGAAACCCCTATCTGCGAATGCAGGTAGGGGTTTTGTCTTTTCCGGCCCGAAAAGGCAAAAAAACACGGGGCCTTGAGGGCCCCGTGAGATTTATACGAATGCCTGGGGCGCAACGCCTCGTGGCAGACGGCAACGATCGGGAAGGGCGGCCAGGCGGGTGCGCCAGTTGGCCCTGAAGCAGAAGGCGGCGGCTTTCGCTTGTACCTGACTCACCTGGCGCTGCTTGCGCAGTTCAGCCAGGGACGGTGCTTTCCTCACCGGCGCGGCCTCCACCTTGGCCAGCGAGCGCTGGCACGATTTGCAATCCACTTCGGCTTCTACCGCGCTGACGCTCAGGCTGTTACCGACGCGACCACAGGCGACGCTGTCGCCATTCGTTGAGTAATGCATTACCAAAACAGTACATCTCCATGCTGCGGAACAAAAAAGCCGGGCATTTTCTCACAGCCGGGCGACGAGATGCCGCGTCCCGTCGGTCTGTACTCATCTTGTTGCAATTGCCAGCGCGGCCTCGGCACAGATAGAATTGATAGCAATTCTTACTTACATTAATGCCGTCCCTTCAGCCGGCGCCCAGTGGTCTCTATGTCGTTGACTGATCGCGCCTCCCATCCGCATATCGAATCCCTGTATTGCGAGCATCACGGTTGGCTGCATGGCTGGCTGCAGCGCAAGCTGGGCAACACCTGCGATGCTGCTGACCTGGCCCACGATACGTTCATTCGCCTCCTGGTCAGACCGACGCGCAGCTTCGGCAGCGAGCCCCGGGCCTTGCTGACCCATATCGCCAAAGGCCTGGTGGTCGACCGCTGGCGACGCCAGGATGTCGAACGCGCCTACCTGGAAAGCATTGCCCACTTGCCCGAGGCGGAAGTGCCGTCGCCGGAAACCCGCTGGCTGATCCTCGAAGCGCTGCAGCGCATCGACGCCATGCTGCGCGAAATGCCCGGGCGCACGCGCCAGACTTTCCTTCTCTCGCAGATCGACGGCCTGACCTATCAGCAGATTGCCGACCAGCTCGGCGTATCGCTGATCACGGTCAAACGCGATATGCGCGACGCCTTCATCGCCTGCCTGAGCGTCGCCTGATGAGTCCCAACATCGACCCGCTGATCCTCGGCGAAGCGGCCGACTGGCTGGTGCAATTGCAATCCGGCGCCGCGACCGAGGCGGACCACCGTGCCATCCAGTTGTGGCGCAACCGCAGCCCGCAACATGCCCTTGCCTGGCAACGTGCCGAAGCCCTGCTCGGTGATCTGCGCGCGGTCCCCGGCAGTCTTGCCAGCGAGACCTTCCAGCGCCTGAACACCAGCAAGCGTATGGGTCGCCGCCAGGCCCTGCACCGCCTTGGCCTGTTCCTGCTGGCAGGACCTGCATTGTGGATGGCCTATCGCGAACTTCCCTGGCAGCAGTGGAGTGCCGACCAGCGCACCGCCACTGGTGAGCAGAAAAACCTCGTCCTGCCGGATGGCACGCAGCTGCTGATCAACACCGGCAGTGCCGTGAACATCGTCTTCGATGCCCGGCAGCGGCGGATCAAGCTGCTGGAGGGCGAAATCCTGATCACTACGGCCAAGGACCCGGTTCGCTCCTTTATCGTCGAAACCTGCCACGGCACTGCACGTGCGCTGGGCACCCGCTTCAGTGTCCGGGTCGATGGACAGCACAGTCAGGTGGTCGTCACCGAAGGTGCCGTGGAAATGCGCCCGGCCCACGCTGACAAGTCGCTGATCGTCAACGCGGGGGAACAAAGCACCTTCAGCAGCGAAGCGCTTGCCGCGGCGCAGCCCCTGGACGCCGCCACCCTCAGTTGGGAACACGGCATGCTGCTCGCGCGCAACATGCGCCTGGACGATCTGCTCTCCGAGCTTGGCCGCTACCGCTCCGGCGTGCTGCGTTGCCACGACGAGGTCGCCGGGATGACCGTCTCCGGTGCCTTCCCCCTGAAAGACACCGACGCCAGCCTGCGCCTGCTCCAGGACACCCTGCCGATCCGCATCAGCAGCCTGACCCGTTACTGGGTGGCGATCGAGCCGCGCTGAAATAAATCGCGATTGGCCTGATACCTTTTTCCAGCTCCTTCGGTGAGGAAGTGAATCCTCACTTTTCCTTTTGCCGACAGGAGCTTTGCATGACGTCCAGGCCGTTGCAGTCCGTTTCCCGAATCAGCCCTCCACGTGTTGCCATGAAGGCGCTGAGCCTGGCTGTCGCCCTGGCGGCCCTGATCCCTGCCTACAGCGTTACCGCCGCTGAAGCGCAGCAGAACAGCGTCACTTGCAGCTACAGCATCGCCCCGGGTGCGTTGGGTGATGTCCTGGCCCAGTTCGCCGTGATGTCCGGCGTGCCCCTGTCCTTCGATGCCAAGCTGCTTAACGACCGGCACAGCGCCGGCCTGCAAGGCAGCTACAGCGTGGAAGGCGGATTCGCACAACTGCTGCAGGGCAGCGGCTACGTTCTGCAAAGCCTCGGCAGTAACGGCTATACCCTGGCTCCGGCCGCCAGCGACGGTGTACTGCAACTGGACGCCACCAACGTCAATGCTTCCACCGGCTTCGCCGACGATACCTATGCCGGTGGTCAAGTGGCCCGTACCGCGCATCTCGGTGTACTGGGCAACCGCTCGATCAACGACGTGCCCTTCAGCGTCGTCAGCTACACCTCGAAGGCCATCGCCGATCAGCAGGCCCGCACCGTTGGCGACGTCCTGCTCAATGATGCCGCCGTGCGCCAGTCGGCCGGCTTCGGCAACTTCTCCCAGGTCTTCACCATCCGCGGCCTGCCGCTGCAGAGCGACGACATTTCCTTCAATGGGCTTTACGGCGTTCTGCCCCGGCAGATCATCAATACCGAGGCGGTCGAGCGGGTCGAGCTGTTCAAGGGCCCCAATGCCTTTATCAACGGCGTAGCCCCACAGGGCAGCGGTATTGGCGGCAGCGTCAACCTGGTGCCCAAGCGCGCCGAGGACACCCCGACCCGCAGCGTGACCCTGGACTACACCAGCGACACCCAGGCTGGCGGACACCTTGATCTCGGCCAGCGCTTCGGTGAGGACAACCGTTTCGGTGCGCGGATCAACCTGGCCCAGCGCGGAGGAGAAACCGCCATCGATGACGAGAAAAAACGGACCTCGCTGATTGCCGTCGGCCTCGACTACCGCGGCGAGCGCCTGCGCCTGTCCACCGACTTCGGCTACCAGAAGCAGCGCATCGACAACGGCCGTGCGGTGGTCTACCCCAATGGCACCAAGGTTCCCCATGCGCCCTCGGCGAAGAACAACTACGCCCAGGACTGGAGCTGGTCGGAGCTGGAAGACACCTACGGCATGCTCAACGGCGAGTACGACCTCAACGACAACTGGACGGCCTACGCCGGCATTGGCGCCAAGCACACCCGGGAGAACGGTATCTATTCCTCGCTGTACGTGGGCAACGACGGCAGCGGTCGTACGGGCTTTCTCTATCCGCCCCATGACGAAGACAACAAGAGCGCGGTCGCCGGCCTCAATGGTCGTTTCAACACCGGCTCGGTCAGCCACCAGATGAACCTGGGCCTGTCCGGCATGTGGGGCGAGCAGCGTTCGGCGTACGAGGCGATCCTGGTGGCCAATCGCCCGGTGGGCAACCTGTACGACCCGATCCCGGTGCCGCGTCCGACCAATACCTATTTCGGCAGTGATATCCACGACCCGCGTATCGTCGGCAAGAACCGCATCAAGAGTGTCGCCCTGTCCGACACCTTCGGCTTTATCGACGACCGCGTACTGCTGACCCTCGGCGTGCGTCGCCAGACCCTCGAGGTCGATGCCTGGAACACCGCCACCGGGGCGCGCAACAGCAACTATTCCGAATCCATCACCACTCCGGTCTACGGCCTGGTGCTCAAGCCGTGGGAGCATGTGTCGTTCTATGCCAACCGCATCGAAGGCCTGGCCCAGGGCCCGACCGCGCCGCTGACCAACGTCACCAACCCTGGCGAGGTCTTCCCGCCCAAGCGCAGCAAGCAGACCGAGGCCGGGGTCAAGCTGGACTGGGACAGCTACGGCGCAACCCTCGGCGTGTACCGTATCGAGCAGCCCAACAACTCCACCAGCTACACCCCGGGTGTGGCTCTGGGGACCTTCAATGTCGATGGTGAGCAGATCAACAAGGGCGTCGAGCTGAATGTCTTCGGCGAGCCGCTGGAGGGCCTGCGGGTGCTGGCTGGTGCAACCTGGATGGACACCGAGCAGAAGAACACGGCCAATGGCGCCACCGATGGCAACCGCGCCGCCGGCGTCCCGCGCTTCCAGTTCAACCTCGGTGGCGAATGGGATGTGCCGGGTATCCAAGACGCCGCGCTCAGCGGACGCTTGCTGCGCACGGGCGGTGAATACGTGAATGCGGCGAATACCTTGAGCATTCCGGCCTGGACCCGGGTCGATCTCGGCGCCCGCTATGGCTTCAAGGCGGACGACAAGTACATCACCCTGCGCGCCAATGTGGAGAACGTGGCGAACAAGGCGTACTGGGCGTCGGCGTCGACGGCGAACAACTACCTGACCCAAGGTGAGCCGCGGACCGTGAAGCTATCGGCAACCGTGGATTTCTGAACGATCCGCTGACCCTGTGGGAGCTGGCTTGCCAGCGATAGGGCCCTATCTGACACAGATGTTGTCAGTGTTGGCCTCATCGCTGGCAAGCCAGCTCCCACAGGGTTTTGTGTCAACCAGAATATCTCAGAATCCAGCGCTGATCGAAGCCACCACCGAAGCCGGCTCTCCCGCATAATTCCCCGAACTGGCAATCGTCTCGATGTAATCCCGATCCAGCACATTGCGCGCATTCAACGACACCCGCAGGTGCTCGTTGATGTCATAGAACAGGCTCATGTCCACCCGCGCATACCCACCCGTGCTGTAGCTGTTGGCCAGGTCGCCATAGCGCTTGCCGGCAAAGAACACCCCGGCACCGGCGCCCAACCCGCGCCAAGGCCCTTCCTGCAATTGATAGGTCGACCACAACGACCCGCTCACCACCGGCACCCCCTCCAGTCGATTGCCTTCCTCCAGCCGGGTGTCCTTCACCAGCTTCGCATCCAGCAATGCGATGTTTCCGATAACGTTCCAGCCATCCTGTAGTTCGCCGCTGACATCCAGCTCCACCCCGCGCACCCGCTGTTCACCCGTCTGGATCGAGTAACTGCTGTCCAGCGGATCGGTAGTGGACAGGTTCTCACGACGAATCTCGAAGGCCGACAGGGTGGCCGCCAGCCGCTCAGGAATCAGCTCGTACTTGGCGCCAATCTCGTACTGCTCGCCCGTCTCCGGATCGATCACGCTGCCATCCCGGGTCAGGCGATTCTGTGGGGCGAAGGAGGTGCTGTAGCTGGCATACAGGGCCAATCTCTCACTGGGCTGCCAGACAATTCCCGCCCGGGGCGAAGTGTCCGACGGATCGATATGGATATCGCTGTAGCTGCCACTGGCGGTGTAGTTGCGGTTGCGCTGGGTGACCTGGTCCCAGCGCACGCCGAGCAACAGCTTCCACTGTTCCGTCAGGTCGATCTGATCCTGCAGATACACGCCGTAGCTTTCCTGATCGAAGCGCGAGTCCTCGCCGAAGGTGAACGGCCCCGGCTGCGCGCCGTACACCGGGTTCCAGATATCGATGGAGGCCACGGAGGCCCGCAGCATGGTCACGGCGCGGCGCCCCTTGACCGTTTCCACGCCACCCAGCAGTTGATGGTGCAACCCGGCCGTGTCGAAGCGGGCGACGGCTTCGAACTGGGCACTGAGGGAGCGCGCGGTTTCGTCGAAGTCGGTAGCGCGCCGCACCAGGGTGCGGCCGTCGGCCTGCAAGGTGCGCTGGGAGATATTCAGCATGGTCTTGTTCGACTCGTCCCAGCGGGTAATCTGGCGCAGGGTCAGCCAGTCGTTGAGGTCGTGCTCCAGGCGAAACCAGGCGGCGCGCTTGTCGCTGTCGCTGTGGGACCACGGCTCCTCGAGAAAAACCTTGTGCCGTGAATCGACCCGATCGCCGATCACTTGTAGTCCGCGGTCGTAGGGCGCGTCGGTCTCGGTGTATTCCAGGCCCATGTCCAGGCGCGTGCTGTCGTCCGGGTTCCAGGACAGGGAAGGGGCGAAGTGACGGCGATGACTGTCACGGAAATGATCGCGGAAACTGCCCTCGGTCTGGTAGGCCATGGCCAGGCTTCCTGCCAGACCGTGCTCTGCGGACAGCGGGCCGCTGAGCCAGGCCTGGCCGCGCTGATAGTCGAAGGAGCCGGCTTGCAGCTTGACCTGCGCCTCGGGCGTCAGCGTCGGCCGGCGGGTCACGATATTGATCAGCCCACCCGGATTACCCCGCCCGTACAGTACCGAGGCCGGGCCCTTGAGCACTTCGATGCGCTCGACGCCGACCAGGTCGGTGAGGATCTCCGGGCGCACCGCCAGGGAGTTGGTGAGGATCCCGTCGATGGCATAGGTGGTGCCCTGGAAGCCGCGCACGATAAAGCTTTCGACGCTGCCGCCATGGGTATTGCCGCGCTGGATGCTGCTGACGTTGCTCAGGGCGTCGGCCATGCTGTTGGCCTGCTGGTCCTCCAGGACCTGGCGCGGCACCACCTGGATCGACTGCGGGATATCGCGAAGGGCGGCGTCGGTCTTGGTCCCGACCGTGCTGTGCGAGGCCGTGTAGCCGGTCAACGGGCCGATGGCCGAGTGCTGCACACCGTGCAGGCCGGAGATGGTCGTCGCGTCCAGTTGCAGCGCCGAAGATGTGGCGCGCGAGCGCAGGATCCAGGTATTGCCCGTCTGTGGTACGGCCTCCAGCGACGTGCCCCGCAATAATTGCTCGAAGCCCTGGGCGATGCTCCAGTCGCCTTGCAGGCCAGGGCTGCGCAGGTCGCCGAGCATGGCCGGATCGAGGGGTAGGTTGACTCCGGCGCGGGCGGCGAAGGCAGCCAGGGTTTCGCTTAACGGGCCGGCAGCGATGGCATAGCGCTGGGTGCCTTCGGCCAGGGCCAGGGGCGCGGCCAGCAGGCTGCCACCCGTCAGCAGCGGTGTGGCGATGGCCCGGGCGAGCAGGGCCAGGCGGAACAGGGAAGAAGTCGGAACGGGCTTGCGCATGGGGGATTCCTGATCGCGAAAAATGACGGTTTCAGGAAGAGGACACCCCGCTCCGGAAAAACCCGACACGGTTTTTTCAGGCGGCTACCAGGGTGACCCAATAGCGTGTCATGTACTGCACCCGCACGGGGAAGGCCAGGGCGAGGGCGGCGAGGGCGGCATCCGTATCAGCCAGCTGGAAGGCCCCGGAAATCCGCAGCTCCGCCAGCTCCGGTGCACAGCGGATCCAGCCATGGCGGTAGCGGTTCAGTTCCTCGGCGAAATCTGACAGACGCATCCTTTCCACGCGCAGGACGCCATCGGTCCAGTCCATCGATTTCACCGGCGTGGTCAGCTTCGTCACTTGCCGTGCGGTCAGTGTCGCCTGTTCGCCGGCGGCAATGCGCAGCCCGCCGTGGCTGGCCTCTCGCGGAGTGGCCATTACCGCGCCTTCGATCACCTTCAACAGCTCGTTCCCGGCCTGCTGGTGCACCGAGAACTGCGTGCCCAGCGGACGGAACGAACCATGGTCGGAGGTCAGCAGGAAAGGCCGGGGATCGCCGGCGGTCTTCACGAAGACTTCGCCACGGCGTAGTCGCACGCTGCGTATGTCCGCGTTGAAATGGATATCGACGGCGCTGTCGGTATTCAGGTGCAGTTCAGTGCCATCGGGCAGGCTGATGCGCCGGCGTTCGCCGACCCCGGTGCTGGCGTCGGCCATCAAGGTGTCGAAGGTGCCGCTGCGCGAAAGCGTCAGGCCCAGCGCGCCCAGCACCACCAACGAGGTCAGGGCCTTGAGCGCGGTCCGCCGGTCCAGGCTGGCGGGGCGTTGCAGGGTGGAACGGCCGATGGCGGTCGGTATGCAGCGCACCTGGCTGCTGAAGCGGCTCGCCAGTTGCCAGGCGCGTTCGTGCTCGCTATTTGCGGCTCGCCAGCGGGCGCAGTCCGCGTGTGCCTGCGGGTCGGCATCGGCTGCTTGCAGACGCATGAACCAGTGCGCGGCCTCGTGGGCAATTTCCCGGGAAATGGGCGCAGCGCTCATGCCCATCCACCCGATGCCAGCACGATGCACTCCGCGTAGGCCTGCACCAGCCAGCGCTGCACCGAGCGCACATTGACCGCCATCAGCACGGCGATTTCCTCTTGGGTATGGCCCTCGATCTGCGACAGCAGGAAGGCCTGGCGGGCCTTGCGCGAAAGACGTGCCAGCACCTGCTCCACTGCATTCAGCGCTTCGAGGATCGCCGCATGGTGCTCGGCACTCGGGGCCTCTTCCTCCGGCAGCGTTGCCAGTGCCTCCAGATACGCCCGCTCCAGCGAGCGCCGGCGGTAGAGGTTGGCCAGCAGGCGCCTGGCGATGGTCGCCAGGTAGGCCCGGGGTTCACGCAAGCGCGGCTCGGGCTGTGGTGCGCAGAGCAGGCGCACGAAGGTGTCCTGGCTCAGGTCCGCCGCATCGCAATGGTTTTGCACGCGGCGCTGCAGCCAACCGAGCAGCCAGGCGTGATGGCTGCGGTAGAGCTGTTGCACGGGAGCGTGATGCGGTGGTGGTGGCATAGGGCAGGGCTGGAACTGCTATTTGAGAATGGGTTGCATTCTATGGTCTTGCCGGGAACGCTGGCAATGACCTGTTGCGGCCTTGCCCTGGCGGACGATGTTTATCCCCGGGACCGTTACCGGGGAGGCGGTCCCCACGAAAATCCCCTTTTCGCCACTGTCTTGCGGAATCGTCCTACGGCCCGTCCAAGGGCATACGGCTTACCCTGTTCGCCCGAATGAACGCCGCCAGTGCGTCATCTCCAACAGGAAGCCGTATGGACACCAACGCAGTCGCTCCCACCCTTGGCACCCGGCTCAAGCGCGGGTTGCTGGAGGTCTTCGTCGATGGCGACGCGGACTCGGCGCAAGCCCTGTTCGGCATCGCCGAGCGGCACAATCCCCGGCGCGCGTTCCTCTTCGTTTCCCGGGTGCTGGGTCGGCATGTTCCGGTACGGCCCGCAGTCATGGCGGCCAGTTTCGAACGCCTGGCGGCGGGGATTCCCACCGACCTGCCCGGTCCGGTGCTGGTCCTGGGCCTGGCGGAAACTGCCGTCGGGCTCGGTGCCGGCGTGCACCGTGCCTACAGCAAGCGCCGTGGCGACAGCGTCTATCTTGTCACTACCCGGTACCCGTTGGGTGGCGAACTGCTCTGTCGTTTCGAGGAGGAGCACAGCCACGCCAGCGCCCACCTTATCCACCTGCCCGATGACCCGGGGCTTCGCGAAGCGGTACTGTCCGCCCGTTCGCTGATCCTGGTGGATGACGAAATCTCCACCGGCAAGACCTTCGTCAACCTGCACCGGGCCCTGGTCGGCGCCGGCCTGTCACGGATCAAGCGGGTGGTCACCTGCGTACTGACGGACTGGTCCGCAGGGGCGGTTGGCGATGCGATCGGCGGAGGGGTGAGCAGCGTCTCGCTGGTAAAGGGCGCATACCGTTTCCATGAAGATCCGGCGGCTGCCTTGCCGGACATGCCCGAGGTCGCTGCGGTGTCCGTGGGTGAGTGGCCCATCGACCCGCGCAACGACTGGGGGCGCCTGGGCGTGCGCCATGTCGACGACAGCCTGGCGCCGGGCCTGCAGGTCCAGGCTGGCGAGAAAGTCCTGGTGCTCGGTACCGGCGAGTTCGTCTGGCGCCCCTTCCTGCTGGCCGAGCGCCTGGAGCGGGCGGGAGCCGAGGTGCATTTCAGCGCGACCAGTCGTTCGCCGATCGCCCTGGGGCATGCCATCGGGCATGCGCTGTCGTTCCCGGACAACTATGGCCAGGGGATTCCCAACTTCCTCTACAACGTGCGCCCCGGTCAGTTCGACCGGGTCCTGCTGTGCAGCGAAACGCCTGCTGCGGCGGTATCCGTCGAGCTGGTCGGGTTGCTGGGCGCCGAGGTGATCGTCGATGGTCACTGAGCGCCCGCTGATATTCGTCGACCTCGACGACACCCTGTTCCAGACCGCCCGCAAGATGCCCGAAGGCGAGCCACGGATTGTCGCCAGCCTGGATGTGCAGGGGCAGCCCAACGGTTTCATGAATCCGGTACAGGACCAGTGGGTTCGCTGGTTGCTGTCCTGCGCCGATGTCGTGCCGGTCACTGCCCGCAGCAGCGAAGCCTTCAGCCGGGTCAGGCTGCCGTTTCGTCACGGCGCGATCTGCTCCCACGGCGGCAGCCTGCTGCATTCCGATGGTTCGCTGGACCGCGATTGGCATGCCCAGATGTGCGATGCCCTGGGCGATGTACAGGCGCGCTTGTCGGTGCTGAGCCAGGCCTTGCTGGACATCGGCGAGGAACTGGGCCACTCGCTGCGCAGTTGGGTGGTGGGGGAGGCCGGCCTGCGTCACTACCTGGTGACCAAGCACAACGGCAGCGACGATACCGTGCTCGCCGAGGTGCTGGCCCGTGCCCGGGCACGAGGTCTGCTGGACGGCCTGCTGGTCCATGCCAACGGCAACAACCTGGCATTCCTGCCCAAGGGCCTGGGCAAGCGCCTGGCGGTTGCCGAGTGGTTACGCCGCGCGTGCGCCTGCCACGGTGATCGTCCCGTCATGGGCATCGGTGACAGCATCACCGACCTCGGCTTCATGGACCTCTGTCATTTCTGGGCGACACCAGCACGCAGCCAGTTGGCCCAGGCAGTGGAGGATCTGCTCGGTGACTGAAGCCATCGCTTCCCTCGAAACCGTCGGTAGCGGCAGCTATGCCCGCGATGACGTGCATGTCCTGCTGCGACCGGTATGCCTGCCGGTGACCGACGTCCGGGAAAAGGAACGCCTGATCCAGACCAACCGCAAGCACTATTCGGAAATGATCGGCCAGGAGCTGGCGCCCGGTGAGCTGCACCAGCAGCTGTACGTGAGCGCGCTGGCGCGCAATGGTGCACGCATGGCCGCCGAGGTCCAGGGGCTGGCGTTGGCCCTGGCCCCGGATTGCGTTGGTCCGGCCATCGTCCTGGTGTCCCTGGTCCGCGCCGGCCTGCCCCTGGGTGTGTTGCTGCGCCGGGCATTGCTGGACCTGGGACGCGAGGTGCATCACTACGGCATCAGCATCGTCCGTGACCGGGGTATCGACCAGGTAGCGCTAGAGGCCATCGTCCTGGCGCATGGTGCTGAAAATATCGTCTTCGTCGACGGCTGGACCGGCAAGGGCGCGATTGCCGGTGAGCTGGAGCGCAGCCTCGCGGGCGATCCGCGCTTCCCCGGCAGGCCGCGCCTGGTGGTGCTCGCCGACCCTTGCGGACGCGCCTGGATGGCGGCTTCGGCCGAGGATTGGGTGATTCCTTCCGGCCTGCTCGGGGCCACGGTATCCGGACTGTTGTCGCGCTCGATCTGGCCCGCTGCCGGGGGCCTGCATGGCTGCCTGATGTACGAGCACCTGCGTGGACATGACGTCACCCGGGCATTCATCGAGCGCATCGAATCGGAGCGCCATAGTCTCGGTGCCATCCAGCGGGCCCGGCCTTGGACCCACGCGCAGCGCGAAGCCCAGCAGGCGGCGGCTGACACGGTGGTATCCAGCTGTTCCGAACGCTTTCGCATCGACAACCCGAACCGGGTGAAGCCCGGTATCGCCGAGGCGACCCGGGCCGTCTTGCGGCGTGTCCCCGAGCGGGTGTTGGTGCGTGATCGCCGCGACCCCGACGTTCAGTTGCTCCTGCACCTGGCCCGCAGCCTGGATGTGGCAGTCGAGGAGACGGGTACCGAACTGGGGCCGTACCGCGCACTGACCCTGATCCGGAGCGCGAATCGATGAGCACGATTTCGCCCTTCGCCCTGGGTGCGACCCTGTATATGCCGGCCACCCGCCGCGATCTGCTGGATGTGGTCCGTGGCCTGCGGATTCCTGGCTTGCGCTCGCTGGTCGTGTGCCTTGAGGACGCCGTGTCGGCAGGTGATGTCGAGCATGGCCTGGCCAGCCTGCGTACTCTTCTGGAGGATCTGGACGCACGGGGTGGCCGCAGTGGACATGGCCCGTTGCTGTTCGTTCGTCCGCGCGATGCGCAGATGGCTGCGCAGCTCAACGACTGGCCCCTGATGACGCATGTCGACGGTTTCGTCGTGCCCAAGCTGACCCTTGTGTCGCTGCCGGCCTGGGCCGCTGCGGTGAGCGATCCGCGGCTGTGCCTGATGCCGACCCTGGAGACTGCTGAGGTCTACCAACCGGGGGCGATGGTCGAACTCGGCCTGGCCCTGAAAAGCACGCTGGCCCAGCGCATCGTCGCCTTGCGCATCGGTGGCAACGACCTGCTGGCATGCCTCGGGCTGCGCCGCAACCCGGCGACCACGCTCTACAGCACTCCTCTGGGCTACGTGATACCGATGCTTGCCGGCGTGATGGGGGCCCAGGGCTTCGCCCTTACCGCGCCGGTGTTCGAGCAGCTCTGCTCACCTCGCCTGCTGGAAGACGAACTGGCACTGGACCTGGCCCATGGCCTGGTCGGCAAGACCGCGATCCATCCCAGCCAGATCGGCGTTATCCAGGATGCCCTGCGGGTGTCCCGCGAAGACCTCGACAGCGCGCGCCGGATAACCACCGACGCAGCCCCCGCGGTGTTCCGCCACAACGATGCCATGTGCGAGCCGGCCACCCATTGCCAATGGGCACTCAACATTCTCGAACGCGCCAGGTGGCATGGGCTCAAGCCCGGCGGCCTGTGCGGCAAGCAACAAAAAACAATGACCGACATGGAGCCTGAACATGGCACTCACCCTTAGCAAGAACCAGAGCATTTCCCTGGAAAAAACTGCCGGCAGTGGCCTGACGGCGGTCAGCCTCGGGCTGGGCTGGGACCCGGTCAAGCCGACAGGTCTCTTTTCCCGGATGCTGGGCGGCGGCACGGCCATCGACCTCGACGCGTCGTGCATTCTGCTGGACAGCGCGCTGGCGCAGGTCGATCTGGTGTGGTTCCGCCAGTTGAGCTCCCGTGACGGCGCCGTCCGTCACTCCGGTGACAACCTGACCGGAGAGGGTGACGGCGACGACGAGGTGATCCAGGTCGACCTGCAACGTCTGCCCTCCAAGGTCCAGCACCTGGTCTTCACCGTGAACAGCTTTCGCGGGCAGACCTTCGACAAGGTCGAGAATGCCTGTTGCCGCGTCGTCGACCAGAGTGGGCAGCAAGAGCTGGCGCGCTTCGACCTGGCGGAAAAAGGTGCGCATACCGGTGTCGTCATGGCCAGCCTGAGCCGTAGCGGCAGCGACTGGATCTTCACGGCCATTGGCCGCTGCACCCTTGGCCGGACCGTGGACGACCTGGTCAGCCTGGCCGTCCAGGCGGTGCGCGGATGAGCACGCTCACCCCAGGTGGCAACGTTGCCGTGACGGGCGGGCAACTGCGGGTTGCCGTGCACTTCAGCCCAGGCATCGACCTCGATTGCTCGGCCTTCGCCCTCGACGCCAGCGGCAAGGTGCGGGGTGATGACGACATGTGTTTCTACGGCCAGCCCAGCATTCTTGGCGGTGCCGTGCAGCTCGGCGCCAACGCTGCGGGCAAGGCGCAGTTCGATATCGATCTGCAACGCCTTGACCCGCAGGTAGAAAAGATCGCCCTGACCGCCACCTTTCACGAGAACAAAGGCTGTTTCGACCAGCTCGCCACGCTCGCGCTGAGCGTGACCGGTGGCATCGACGCGCAGATCCCGACCCGGGGGATGAGTGAAAGTGCATTGATCCTGGGTGAGCTGTACCGCCGTCAGGGCAACTGGAAACTGCGCTGTGTCGGGCAGGGCTTTGTCGGTGGCCTTGAGCCGCTGGCACGGCACTTTGGTGTCGATATCGCGACCCCGGCGCCAGCTCCAACTCCAACTCCAACTCCGGCCCCGACGGCAAGCGTCAGCCTGAGCAAGGTCTCCCTCGACAAGACCCGCTCCAGCATCAGCCTGGACAAGTCCCCCACCGGCTTCGGCGAGATCCGCGTCAACCTGGACTGGAAGCGCAGCCCTGGCGCTGAAAGAGCCAAGGGAGGCCTGTTTGGCGGCCTGCTGGGCAAGCGCAGCACGGCGGTCGACCTCGACCTGGGTTGCCTGTTTGAACTGCGGGACGGCTACAAGGGTGTGGTCCAGGCGCTGGGTAACAGCTTCGGCGACCTGGTTTTCGAACCCTACATCAAGTTGATGGGTGATGACCGTACCGGCTCGCTGGCGGGTGGCGAGTGGCTGCATATCAACGGCCAGAAATGGAGCGAGATCCGGCGGATCCTGATCTTCGCCTACATCTACGAGGGCGCGCCGGACTGGAAGGCCACCGACGGCGTGGTGACGCTCCACGTCCCCGGCCAGCCGGACATCGAAGTGCGCATGAACGAGGAGGGCGGGCGCCACGGCATGTGCGCGATCGCCCTGCTGGAAAACATCGATGGCGCGGCGAAGGTGTCGCGCCGGATCGATTTCCACCGGGGCCACAAGGACCTGGATCGTGCTTATGACTGGGGCATGCGCTGGACGGCCGGCTCCAAATGACAGTGACCGGGCGGGACCTGCCTGGTGCCGTCCATCGAGGAAAAACCTGAATGCTCGAATGGCTTAAAACCAATGCGGCCAAGGCCCGTGGAACCCTGGCGGCCGAAGTCGCGAAGTACCGCAACCGCACGTTCATGGAGGCCGTCGCCAACGGCTGCGCGCTGATGTCCGCAGCCGACGGCGAGATCAAGTCGCAAGAGAAGCTGAAGATGACCGGCTTCATCAAGGGCTCCGCCGAACTCAAGGTGTTCGACCTCGACGAGGTGATCGGGGTGTTCAGCGCGGCTTGCGGCAAGTTCGAATTCGACTTCCAGATCGGCCAGGCCGAGGCCCTGAAGGCTATCGGCAGGATCAAGGGCAAGGACGGCGAGGCGCGCCTGCTGGTGCGGGTGGTCTGCGCCGTCGGTGCGTCCGATGGCGACTTCGATGCGAAAGAGAAGGCGGTCGGCCGCGTGATCTGCCTGGAGCTGGGCCTGAACCCGGCCGATTTTCAATTGTAAGGAACGCCCCCCTTGGAAACGACTCTCGGTTTTCCACCGCTGACCATGGCGGTCTTCGTCGGCCTGGCGCTTGCCGCGCTGTTGCTGGACATGCTCACCCACCAGAACGACAAACCCATCACCCTCCTGCGCGCCTCGCTCTGGTCGGTGTTCTGGGTGGCCATCTCCCTGGCCTTTGCCGGCTTCCTCTACGTCCAGCACGGTGCAGAGGTGGCCAGCCTGTTCGTCACCGGCTATGCCCTGGAGAAGGTCCTCTCGGTCGACAACCTGTTCGTCTTCATGGCGATCTTCGCCTGGTTCAAGGTCCCCGACGGCCTGCGCCACCGCATCCTGTACTGGGGCATCATCGGCGCCATCGTGTTCCGTGGCGTGTTCGTCGTCATCGGTACCGGCCTGCTGGCATTCGGTCCCTGGGTCGAGATCCTCTTCGCCCTGATCGTGGCCTGGACGGCGGTGATGATGCTCAGGGGCGGTGGTGACGACGACAAGGAGGAGGACTACTCCGACCACATCGCCTGTCGCTTTGCCAGGAAGCTCTTTCCGGTCTGGCCGAAGCTCCATGGCAACAACTTCTTCGTCAGCCGCAAGACGCTCGAAGTAGAGATTCGCAAACCGGAGCACCAGGGCATGACCCTGGCCGCCAGGGGCGGTCTGTTCGCCACGCCGCTGTTCCTCTGTCTGGTGGTCGTCGAGGTGTCGGACGTGCTGTTCGCCTTCGACTCGGTACCGGCGGTGATCGCGGTCAGCCGCGAGCCGCTGATCGTCTACTCGGCGATGCTCTTCGCCATTCTCGGCCTGCGCACCCTGTACTTCGTGCTCGAAGCGCTTAAGCGCTACCTGGTCCACCTGGAAAAAGCCGTGGTCGCCTTGCTGTTCTTCATTGCCGCCAAGCTCGGCCTCAACGCCACGGACCATCTCTTCCACCACGGTATCAGCATCGACCCGAACACCAGCCTGCTGGTGGTCATGGTCGTCCTGACCCTTGGCATCCTCGCCAGCGTGATCTTCCCGCAGAAGGAAGAGTCGCCGGCCAATCCCCAGTAGCACTCATAAAGGAAACACAACATGGCTGTAAGTCTGTCCAAAGGCGGCAACGTCTCCCTCTCCAAGGAAGCACCTGGCCTGAGCGAAATCATCGTTGGCCTCGGCTGGGACCCGCGCGTCACCGACGGTACCGAGTTCGACCTCGACGCGTCGGTGTTCATCACCGGTGAAAGCGGCAAGGTCCTGAACGATGCCAGCTTCATCTTCTACAACAACAAGCTCTCCGCCGACGGCTCCGTCGAGCATCAAGGCGACAACCGCTCCGGCCAGGGCGAAGGTGACGACGAGCAGGTCAACGTCAAGCTCACCGGGCTGGCGGCCGAAGTGAAGAAACTGGTATTCGCCGTCACCATCCACGACGCCGAGGCGCGCAAGCAGTCCTTCGGCCAGGTGAGCAACGCCTACATTCGCGTGGTGAACAAGGCGGATGGCAAGGAAATCGCCCGCTACGACCTGTCCGAAGACGCCTCCACCGAGACCGCGATGATCTTCGGCGAGCTCTACCGGCACAACGACGAGTTCAAGTTCAAGGCGATCGGCCAGGGCTTTGCCGGCGGTCTCAAGCCGCTGGCCGAAGCGTACGGGGTGAGTATCGGCTAAGCCGTATTCGTCCTGTTGGCGAGCCCCGAATGTCCGGGGCTCTGCTTTACTTTCTCCCGCAACCTTTACCGCCTGTCGTGACTTCCCACGATGCAATGGAACTTACGGATCGGGTGCAAAGAAGAAAATCGCTATCGATCCCATAATATTCATAAATTTGTTCCATAAAGGTTGCCGTTTTAGTCTTTGCCTATCGTCGGTCGCAGCACAGGGCCGGTCTGCTGAGGAAAAAGGAGAAAGCAGCAATGTCGAACCAAGGTAAGTGCCCGTTCCACAATACATCCGGCAGTGGTACCAGCAACCGCGACTGGTGGCCGAATCAACTGCGTGTGGACCTGCTCAACCAGCACTCGGATCGTTCGAATCCGCTCGGGGAACAATTCAACTACCGCGAAGAGTTCAAGAAGCTCGACTACTCCGCGCTCAAAGCCGATCTGAAGAAGCTCCTGACCGATTCCCAGGACTGGTGGCCGGCTGACTGGGGCAGCTACGGCGGCCTGTTCATCCGCATGGCCTGGCACAGCGCCGGTACCTACCGCACCGTGGACGGCCGTGGTGGCGCCGGTCGTGGCCAGCAACGCTTCGCGCCGCTGAACTCCTGGCCGGACAACGTCAGCCTGGACAAGGCCCGTCGCCTGCTGTGGCCGATCAAGCAGAAGTACGGCCAGAAGATCTCCTGGGCCGACCTGATCATCCTCGCCGGCAACGTCTCCCTGGAGGCCTCGGGCTTCCGCACCTTCGGCTTCGGTGCCGGGCGTGAAGACGTCTGGGAACCGGATTACGACGTCAACTGGGGCGACGAGAAAGCCTGGCTGACCCACCGCAACCCGGAAACCCTGGCCAAGAATCCGCTGTCGGCCACCGAAATGGGCCTGATCTACGTGAACCCCGAAGGCCCGAACGCCAGTGGTGACCCGGCCTCCGCTGCGGCAGCCATTCGCGCCACCTTCGGCAACATGGCCATGGACGACGAGGAAATCGTCGCCCTGATCGCTGGCGGTCACACCCTCGGCAAGACCCACGGCGCCTCTGCGGCCAGCCATGTCGGTGTCGATCCGGAAGCTGGCGGTATTGAGTCCCAGGGCCTTGGTTGGGCCAGTGGCTATGAAAGCGGCGTCGGCGCCCACGCCATCACTTCCGGCCTGGAAGTGATCTGGTCGCAGACCCCGACCCAGTGGAGCAACAACTTCTTCGAAAACCTGTTCAAGTTCGAATGGACCCAGACCCGCAGCCCGGCCGGTGCCATCCAGTTCGAAGCGCTTGACGCCCCGGAGATCATGCCTGACCCGTTCGACCCGTCGAAAAAGCGCCGGCCGACCATGCTGGTGACCGACCTGACCATGCGCTTCGACCCGGGCTTCGAGAAGATTTCCCGTCGTTTCCTCAACGACCCGCAGGCCTTCAGCGAAGCCTTCGCCCGTGCCTGGTTCAAGCTGACCCACCGCGACATGGGCCCGGTGGCTCGCTACCTCGGTCCGGAAGTGCCGCGTGAAGAACTGATCTGGCAAGACCCGCTGCCCAAGGCGGTGCACAACCCGAGCGCGGCGGACATCGCCGACCTCAAGGCGAAGATCGCCCAGGCCGGCCTGTCGGTGGGTGAACTGGTCTCGGTGGCCTGGGCTTCGGCCTCGACTTTCCGCGGCGGTGACAAGCGTGGTGGCGCCAACGGTGCCCGCCTGGCCCTGGCGCCGCAGAAGGACTGGGCGGTCAACCAGATCGCCGCCGGTACCCTGGATCGCCTGAAAGCGGTACAGCAGGCATCGGGCAAGGCCTCGCTGGCTGACGTCATCGTGCTGGCCGGTGTGGTCGGTGTCGAGCAGGCGGCGAAGGCAGCGGGTGTCAGCGTCCAGGTGCCGTTCGCACCGGGCCGTGTCGATGCGCGTCAGGACCAGACCGACGTCGAGTCCTTCGAATTCCTCGAACCGCTGGCCGATGGTTTCCGCAACTACCGTGCAAGCAGCAGCGCCGCGACCACCGAATCGCTGCTGGTGGACCGTGCGCAACTGCTGACCCTGACCGCGCCGGAACTGACTGCGCTGGTGGGTGGCCTGCGGGTACTGGGCACCAACTTCGATGGCAGCCAGCACGGTGTGTTCACGGATCGGGTCGGTGAGCTGAGCAACGACTTCTTCGTCAACCTGCTGGACATGAACACTGTCTGGAAAGCGGCGGACGAGACCACCGAAGTCTTCGAAGGCCGTGACCGCAAAACCGGTGAAGTGAAATACACCGCGACCCGCAACGACCTGGTGTTCGGTTCCAACTCGATCCTGCGGGCTTACGCCGAGGTCTATGCCAGCAGCGACGCCAAGGAGAAGTTCGCCAAGGACTTCGTCGCGGCCTGGACCAAGGTCATGAACCTGGACCGTTTCGACCTCGCTTGAGGTGATGTGCTGAGGTAAACCAAGGCCCGGTGAAGTTCTGCTTCACCGGGCCTTTTTTCGTCCGTGCTTCCGGCTACAATGCCGCCCCCTCGAACCCCTTTGAACGTCCAGGTGCTCATGTCCGGCAATGCCCTCTACACCGACCTGTCGGGCTACTACGACCTGATGTGCGCCGATATCGACTATCGCGCGCAAAGCCACTGCGTGCATCGTCTGCAGCAGTTGTTCGGCAATGGCGGCCAGCGCCACCTCGACCTCGCCTGCGGGACCGGGCCGCATGTCCGCCACTTCATCGATGCGGGTTATCAAAGTGCTGGTCTGGATATCAACCAGCCGATGCTCGACAAGGCGGCGTTGCGCTGCCCCGAGGCGCAGTTCGCGCTGGGTGACATGTGCGGTTTCAGCGTGGCGGAGCCGGTGGACCTGATTACCTGTTTCCTCTATTCGGTGCACTACAGCGGTTCTGTTGAACGGCTCAAGGCCTGTATCGCCAGCGTGCATGGGGCGTTGGAGGAGGGTGGGGTGTTCTGTTTCAACAGCGTGGACCGGCGGCGGATCGACAATGGTTCGTTCGTGTCTCACACCGCGATGCTGGATGATGCGCACTTCACTTTCCGCTCGGCCTGGAATTATCCGGGGGAGGGTGAGCGCCAAGCGTTGCGACTGTACATCGAGCGCACGTTGGCGGGGGAGACGCAGGTCTGGAATGACGAGCACCCGATGGTGGCGGTGACATTCGATGAGCTGCGGGAGCTGCTGGCGCCGTATTTCGACGTGCATGTGCTGGAGCATGACTACGAGAAGCTGGCGCCGTGGGATGGCGTCTCCGGGAATGGTTTGTTCGCCTGCGTAAAGCGCTGAAATCAGCGGCACGACACGATTCTGCAAGAAAGCAGGCCCGCACCCTAGTGTGTCGTGGCATGCTCGACCTTGCCGCGCAACGCGGAATAGACAGGTCATTCGATTTACCTTCAAAAGGAACTGAAGATGCAAAACCCCAACCGCCGCTGGATTGCGACCAGTGCTTCCGTCGTTCTGGGCCTGGCCTTGCTCACTGCAATCCTCGGCAGTTTCTACACCGTGGACGAAAAGGAGCGCGGGGTCGTCCTGCGCAACGGCGCCTTCATCGAAGTGGCGGAGCCGGGCCTGCACTGGAAGATCCCGTTCATCGACACGGTGAAGGAGATCTCCATCCAGAACCAGGCGTCCAAGTGGGAAGGTCTGCAGGCCTACAGCCGTGACCAGCAGGCTGCGCAACTGGTGGTGTCGGTCTCCTGGCATGTCACCCCGGGCGAGGTGGCGGATGTCTACAAGGGTTACAGCGACCTCGACGGCCTGCTGTCCCGCGCCATTGCCCGGCAGGTGCCGACCCAGGTGGAAAACGTGTTCGGCCAGTACACGGCGGTCAATGCGGTGCAGAAGCGTGGTGAGCTGGTGGCGGCGATGTCCCAGGCGATCAAGGCGAGTGTCACCGGCCCGGTGGTGATCGACAGCGTCCAGGTGGAGAACATCGACTTCAGCGATGCCTATGAAAAGTCCATCGAAGAGCGCATGAAGGCCGAGGTCGCGGTGAAAACCCGCGAGCAGCAACTGGAGACCGAGAAGATCCAGGCGCAGATCAGCGTCACCCAGGCCCAGGCTCAAGCGGATGCCGCATTGGCCAAGGCCAAGGCCGAAGCCCAGGCCATCGAACTGCGCGGTAATGCCGAGGCGGCGGCGATCGAGGTGCGGGCGAAAGCGCTGGCCAGCAACCAGAACCTGGTCGAGCTGACCAAGGCCGAGCGCTGGGACGGCAAGCTGCCGACCACCGTGCTGCCGGGTGGGACCATGCCGTTTATTGATGCCAGGAAGTGAGGCTGTAACACCCGAGTCAGCCACAGGGTTTGTGTTCGGCGCGGACCCTGTGGGAGCTGGCTTGCCAGCGATGAGGCCCTCAAATTCCTGGATAACTTTCAGGCACTCTACTGACCCGGGCGAGTGCTATCGCAGTAGTTTCCCGGCCCCCATCGCCGCTATTGCCAGCCCCAGTTCCAGCTCTGGCAGGTGTTCCCGAAAATGCTGTTCCAACTGGGGCGCCCAACCCGCAACTTCCTCGATAATCGCCTCCGCCTCGGCCTCACTCAAACCGAAATGTTCCACCTGGCTCAGAAGGTTGCGCTTCGACAGTTCATGTCCATACCGACCTATAGCCATGGCCAGCCTGTTGGGTGCCTGACCCTCGGTAGTCGGCACCACGTCATACATGGGTGAAAGACGCCATCCGCCGTTGCGCAACAGCACCGCGGTATTCTTCGGATGATCATCATCATTGCCGACGAGAATGTTGAAGCAGATGCGTTTGAACAGTTCCTGCCGATCCTCCGCCGGGACATCGCGCCTGCCCATTTCGTCTGCCAGATAACCGTAATGCCATTCCCGGGCCCAAGCACCGGGTGAGTTCCAATCGCTGTCGAGCAAGGTCAGTCCGCTGAGCATCGGGACGCGATGGAAAGGCCCATCCGCTGTGGCCGCCCGGTCAAAGCGCTCCACCAGCAGCGTATTCACCCGGCCACGGTGCAGTTGTACTCCAGCGGTAGTCAGGCCCTTTGCCGCAGCGAAGGACATGCAGGCGTATTCCAGGGCGGGAATATCGTAGAGATCATGACGATCCCTGGGTTTGGCGAGTATCAGCCGTCCCTCGTGGATCAAGGTGCATTTGGGGCGAGCCCCACCGAGCGATGAGCGCTGTTGCAGGGTCGCTTTAGTGGCTCGGTCTGCATCCGGTGGAAATCCTCCCTGTACGCCGTCGGCGAACTGGATGAACTCATCGAGCTGGGTGATAGTGCCCAGCCCGGCCTGGCCTACGCCTTGCGGTGGTGTTCGACCGGTGCCAGCCATCAGGTTGCCGGTACGGTCATGGTTGGGAGATTTCAGCAGGAAGCCCACGGCATCGAGTTCACCGCCGAATTCCCGGGAAGCCAGTCGCTCGCCCCAGCCGTCAGGGGCGGAGTCACGAATGAAGCCGGGAACACCACGGTTTTTGGTGATGCGAACGTAGGGCGCCGAGCGCAGCGGATACCTGACCGGATCGGGTACCCAACCACCGGCTTCGACCCAGGCGGGGCTGTAGACGAACTGGCCTACGCCATTGTTGACGTCCAGCCGACCCAGTGTGGTGACCTCATCCGAATTGGGTACTTGCATGTAGATATAGACGGACGCCATCAGAAGTCATCCTCCGAGAATTTGCGCAGCCGAACCCGGTGTTCCGTCACTCGCGGCGCCACGACGGGAACGCCGGGATCCTGGAACGCGTCGTCCAGCAGACCAAGGTGCCACAGGGCAGTCATGTAGCTGCGCATTTCTACATTCGGGGCGCCGGATTCGATCTTGCCCAAGGTTGCTGTCGACAGACCGGTTTGAGCCGCCAGGTCCTTTTGCCGGATTTTCCTTTCAAGGCGCCGGGTTTTGACCAACAGGCCTATTTTCTCTAGCCTGTCTGCGCAGGCGAGCGGGAAAATGGTCATCATAAGAGCTCTTTTAGCATGGCTTAATCAATTTAAGGCTGACTATAGCAGCTCTTACAAAATGGTTTTTTGGCGGCTGTCACAGGTGATGCGGCGCACGCGGTCCCTGTGGGAGCTGGCTTGTCGGACCGCCGAACCGCAGCGATTACGATGGTGGGCTCACTACCGCAATCGCTGGCAAGCCAGCTCCCACAGGGTCCGCGCAATGCCCTCACCCTATAGCTGACGTCAAAACCGCAAAACCCGCCCCACCCACCCGCGCCACCGTGTTTCCCGCAGCTCAGGCCCCACCTCATCCACCACCACCGGCATATCCCGCAACCTCACCCAAGGCTCGCTCTGCCAATACAACAAACTCACCACCCGCTCCCCACCCCAACGCATCTGCCCCAACCTCGGTCCATCATCCCCAGCCGCTCCCTGCCCATCCCGCAACACCGCCACCACCTCATGGGTCAGCCAATGCCGCAACGACCGGTTCTCCGGCACATAGTGATGTGCCAACAACGTATAGGCCCCGGACTCACTAACCATCAGCGCCTCCACCTCCCGGCCGTAGCGCAGCAGCTTCAGGGTGCGCCACTGATCCGGATCGAGCCGGCCGATACAGCGCTCATCCACGAAGCGCCCCATCAGGCGACCGAGTTCGCGGGCGCAGAACCAGGCCTGGGATTCGAGCCAGAGGGTGTGGAGAGGGCGGTTGTGGCGGGTGAAGAGGGTTGGTTCGTAGAGGGTGGTCATGATCGGCCTGCCAGTAATGGAAGAGCCGTTTCTGTCGGGAACGGATTGCCGCCGCGTGAGCGTTCTTAGGCGCTGAGGACCAAAGCTAGAAAAGCAAAACCAAACAGTCAACCTGCCGAGGGCCTTTTGAAACACAAAGTAAAAAGGCTGCCCGAAGGCAGCCTTTTCCATAGAGCAGTGTGGTGCAAGCCCATCAATCCCAGCTCAACGCCCCACCCGTCTGATACTCGATCACTCGCGTTTCGAAGAAGTTCTTTTCCTTCTTCAAGTCCATGATCTCGCTCATCCAAGGGAACGGGTTGGTAGTCCCTGGATACTCTTCTTTCAGACCAATCTGCGACAGACGACGGTTGGCGATGAACTTGAGGTAATCCTCCATCATCGCTGCGTTCATGCCCAGCACGCCGCGCGGCATGGTGTCACGGGCGTATTCGATCTCCAGCTGGGTGCCCTGCAGGATCATCTGCGTGGCTTCTTCCTTCATCTCGGCATCCCACAGGTGCGGGTTTTCGATCTTGATCTGGTTGATCACGTCGATACCGAAGTTCAGGTGCATGGATTCGTCACGCAAGATGTACTGGAACTGCTCGGCCACGCCCGTCATCTTGTTGCGGCGACCCATGGAGAGGATCTGGGTGAAGCCGCAGTAGAAGAAGATGCCTTCCAAGACGCAGTAGTAGGCGATCAGGTTGCGCAGCAGTTCCTTGTCAGTCTCGACGGTGCCGGTGTCGAATTCCGGGTCGGAGATCGCGCGGGTGTAGCGCAGGCCCCAGGCGGCCTTTTTCGCGACCGACGGGATCTCGTGGTACATGTTGAAGATCTCGCCTTCATCCATGCCCAGCGATTCGATGCAGTACTGGTAGGCGTGGGTGTGGATCGCTTCCTCGAAGGCCTGGCGCAGGATGTACTGGCGGCACTCGGGGTTGGTGATCAGGCGGTACACGGCCAGCGCGAGGTTGTTGGCAACCAGGGAGTCGGCGGTGGAGAAGAAACCAAGGTTGCGCATGACGATGCGACGCTCGTCGTCGGTCAGGCCTTCCGGGCTTTTCCACAGGGCGATGTCCGCGGTCATGTTGACCTCTTGCGGCATCCAGTGGTTTGCGCAACCGTCCAGGTACTTCTGCCAGGCCCAGTCGTACTTGAACGGGACCAGCTGGTTGAGGTCGGCGCGGCAGTTGATCATGCGCTTTTCGTCAACCGCGACACGGGCAGCGGAGCCTTCCAGCTCGGCCAGGCCTTCGGCGATGTCCAGTTCGTCCAGGGCCGCCTTGGCGCGCATCACTGCAGCCGAGTCGTTGGAGGTGACGGCGCGGGCTTCGAGGGCGGCAGCACCGCCGGCGCTGTCCAGCTTGTCGATGCCGGCAGCGGCGGACTGGCCGGCAGCGCCGGTCTTGGCGACGGCTTCGCCGTCTTCTTTGTCGAATTCGTCCCAGCTCAGCATGATGGGTCTCCTGCTTGAGGGCCATGTTGAAAAGTATGGCCGGTGGATCTTGGTTGCGTTGCTTGCGTCGGGGTACAGCAGTGCACGCAGAATCTGAGTGCCGAAGCGCTGGCTTCGGTCTTGTTGTGTCTGGCCTGGTACGGCAACGAGGCGCCCCGCAGGACGCCTCGGATCACCTTACTGGCAGGCTTCGCAGTCCGGCTCGTCGATCGCGCAGGCCTTAGGCACTGGCGCTGGAGCCGGTTCTGCGGCCGGTGCGGCCTTGGCCTGGACCGGGGCGCTGCTGTCGCCACCACTGGACACGGCGTTGAGCTTGCCGGTGGTGATGGTCGACTTCTCGGTGCTGGTCGCGGCCAGGGCACGGAGGTAGTAGGTGGTCTTCAGACCACGGTACCAGGCCATGCGGTAGGTCACGTCGAGCTTCTTGCCCGAAGCGCCGGCGATGTACAGGTTCAGCGACTGCGCCTGGTCGATCCACTTCTGGCGACGGCTGGCAGCGTCGACGATCCACTTGGTTTCCACTTCGAACGCCGTGGCGTACAGGTCTTTCAGCTCTTGCGGGATACGCTCGATCTGCTGCACGGAACCGTCGTAGTACTTCAGGTCGTTGATCATGACCGAGTCCCACAGGCCGCGGGCCTTCAGGTCACGGACCAGGTACGGGTTGATCACGGTGAATTCGCCGGACAGGTTCGATTTCACGTACAGGTTCTGGTAGGTCGGCTCGATGGACTGCGACACGCCGGTGATGTTGGCGATGGTCGCGGTCGGCGCAATGGCCATGATGTTCGAGTTGCGGATACCTTTCTGGACGCGCTCGCGGACCGGTGCCCAGTCCAGGGTCTCGTCCAGGTTGACGTCGATGTATTTGGCGCCACGGGCTTCGATCAGGATCTGTTGCGAGTCCAGCGGCAGGATGCCCTTGGACCACAGCGAACCCTGGAAGGTCTCGTAGGCGCCGCGCTCGTCGGCCAGGTCACAGGAGGCCTGGATGGCGAAGTAGCTGACCGCTTCCATGGAACGGTCGGCGAACTCGACGGCGGCGTCGGAACCGTAGGCGATGTGCTGCAGGTACAGCGCGTCCTGGAAGCCCATGATGCCCAGGCCGACCGGACGGTGCTTCATGTTCGAGTTGCGCGCCTGCGGCACGGAGTAGTAGTTGATGTCGATCACGTTATCCAGCATGCGCACGGCGGTGTGCACGGTGCGTTGCAGCTTGGCGTGGTCGAGCTTGCCGTCGACGATGTGGTTCGGCAGGTTGATCGAGCCCAGGTTGCAGACCGCGATCTCGTCCTTGTTGGTGTTCAGGGTGATCTCGGTGCACAGGTTCGAGCTGTGGACCACGCCCACGTGCTGCTGCGGGCTGCGCAGGTTGCACGGATCCTTGAAGGTCAGCCATGGGTGGCCGGTCTCGAACAGCATCGAGAGCATCTTGCGCCACAGGTCCTTGGCCTGGAGGGTCTTGAACACCTTGATCTTGTTGTACTCGGTCAGGGCTTCGTAGTACTCGTAGCGCTCTTCGAAGGCCTTGCCGGTCAGGTCGTGCAGGTCCGGCACTTCCGATGGCGAGAACAGGGTCCACTTGCCGTCTTCGAAGACGCGCTTCATGAACAGGTCAGGGATCCAGTTGGCGGTGTTCATGTCGTGGGTACGACGACGATCGTCACCGGTGTTCTTGCGCAGCTCGATGAATTCTTCGATGTCGAGGTGCCAGGTTTCCAGGTAGGCGCAGACCGCGCCCTTGCGCTTGCCACCCTGGTTGACCGCGACGGCGGTGTCGTTGACCACTTTCAGGAACGGCACGACGCCTTGCGACTTGCCGTTGGTGCCCTTGATGTAGGAGCCCAGGGCACGGACCGGGGTCCAGTCGTTGCCCAGGCCACCGGCGAATTTCGACAGCATGGCGTTGTCGTGGATCGCGTGGTAGATGCCCGACAGGTCGTCCGGAACGGTGGTCAGGTAGCAGCTCGACAGCTGTGGACGCAGGGTACCGGCGTTGAACAGGGTCGGGGTCGAGGCCATGTAGTCGAAGGACGACAGCAGGTTGTAGAACTCGATCGCACGGGCTTCACGGTCTTTCTCGCCCAGGGCCAGGCCCATGGCGACGCGCATGAAGAACACCTGCGGCAGTTCGAAGCGCACGCCATCCTTGTGGATGAAGTAGCGGTCGTAGAGGGTCTGCAGGCCCAGGTAGGTGAACTGCTGGTCGCGCTCGTGGTTGATCGCCTGGCCCATGCGGTCCAGGTCGAAGCCGGCCAGGGCCGGGTCGAGCAGTTCGAATTCCACGCCCTTGGCGATGTAGGCCGGCAGTGCCTTGGCGTACAGGTCGGCCATTTCGTGGTGGGTGGCGCTGTCGGTGACTTCGAGGAAGCCCAGGGCTTCAGCGCGCAGGGTGTCCATCAGCAGGCGGGCGGTGACGAACGAGTAGTTCGGCTCGCGCTCGACCAGGGTACGGGCGGTCATCACCAGGGCGGTGTTGACGTCCTTGATGGCCACGCCGTCGTAGAGGTTCTTCAGGGTTTCGCGCTGGATCAGGTCGCCATCGACTTCGGCCAGGCCTTCGCAGGCCTCGGAGATGATGGTGTTCAGGCGGTTCATGTCCAGCGGCGCGAGGCTGCCGTCGGCCAGGGTGATGCGGATGCTCGGGTGCGGCTGCACGGCGGCGTCGCCATTGTTGCCACGGGTGGCACGCTCGCGGGAACGCTGCTCGCGGTAGATCACGTAGTCACGGGCGACTTTCTGCTCGCCGGCACGCATCAGGGCCAGTTCGACCTGGTCCTGGATCTCTTCGATATGGATGGTGCCGCCGGACGGCATGCGGCGCTTGAAGGTGGCGGTGACCTGTTCGGTCAGGCGCGCGACGGTGTCGTGGATGCGCGACGAGGCGGCAGCGGTGCCGCCCTCAACTGCGAGGAACGCTTTGGTGATGGCTACGGTGATCTTGTCGTCGGTGTACGGAACGACAGTGCCGTTACGCTTGATCACGCGCAGTTGGCCAGGGGCGGTCGCTGCCAGATCCTGAGTCGAATCGGCGGCCTGCGGCGCCTTGGCCTGCGGGTTCTCGCGAGTTGTGTCGGTGTGCATGGGTGTCTCCACGTTCTCTATGTTTGTTCAGGCGCCTTTTGGGCGCCCACCGTTCCATCCAAAGGTCCGACAGGCACCTGGCGCAGGCGTGGCTCGAAAGCACTCGCGCCGCGGCAGGGCGTGTACCCGACTTCGGGACGGATCAGGAAAAAGGGGCATTCGCATGCCGCTCCCTGGCCGAAGTCAAAAGTCCTGGGTCGAAAACCCAAAATCTGTTGCTGTGCGGATGCGCGGCACTGGCCTGCTGCATCCATACCCGGAACAAGGCCCCCCGAGGGCTTGCAACGGTCGCCTCCGCAGGAGCGGTTTGGCTGCTGGATTCACTTAAAGTTCAAGCAAAAAAAACAGCCGCTGAAGGGCTTGAGTTCGCTGCTTGACTTGTGCTTGGGATTTTGATGAAAACCCAAGATGTAGTGTTTTGTTGTGCGTGAGATACAAGATAATGCGGTATCGGGCCTATTGCAAGGCGACGATCTGTGGATAACTTGTGAGTAGATTGTGTGTGAATCGGGACAACTGGCTGTAGGCCCCGTCCTATCAAGAGCGCGCCGCCTGTCATCCTTTTTTCATGTAGGAAAAGGCGACTGAGAGATTTTGGCGGGCGCGAACCCTATCACAAAAAGCGCGCCTTGCCGCCGCGTCTGGCAGGCAATTTGCCTTACCCGGTCGGGCGGTTGGCAGTACCCGGGGCGCCACGTAGTATCCGTGGCCGATGTTGCCCTTTGGCGACACTATTCCAATAACAACGACGCAGGAGTGGGGCCGTGGAGCAGCGAAGCTGTCAGGTATTGATCGTCGAGGATGACCAGCGGCTCGCCGAACTGACCCGCGAATACCTCCAGGCCAACGGCTTCAGCGTCGAGGTCGAAGGCGATGGCGCCAAGGCTGCGGCGCGCATCATCAATGAACAGCCGGACCTGGTGATCCTCGACCTGATGCTCCCCGGCGAAGACGGCCTGAGCATCTGCCGCAAGGTACGCCAGCGCTACCCCGGGCCGATCCTCATGCTCACCGCGCGCAGCGACGACCTCGACCAGGTCCAGGGCCTGGATCTGGGCGCCGACGACTATGTGTGCAAGCCGGTGCGCCCGCGCCTGCTGCTGGCGCGGATCAACGCCCTGTTGCGCCGGGCCGAGCCGCCAGCGGTCGAGGAAGAGGTGCGCAGCGTGCAGTTCGGCCCGCTGCGGGTCGACAACACCCTGCGCGAGGCCTGGCTGGACGAGGCCGGCATCGAGCTCACCGGCGCCGAGTTCGACCTGCTCTGGCTGCTGATCAGCAATGCCGGACGCATCCTCTCCCGGGAAGAGATCTTCACCTCCCTGCGCGGCGTCGGCTATGACGGCCAGGACCGCTCCATCGACGTGCGCATCTCGCGTATCCGTCCGAAGATCGGCGACGACCCGATCCATCCCCGCATGATCAAGACCATCCGCAGCAAGGGCTACCTGTTCGTCCGCGAGGCCGCCGAGGCCCTGGGCAGCAAGGCATGAACTCGATCTTCCTGCGCATCTATGGCGGCATGCTCGGCGTCCTGGTACTGGTGGCGGTGCTCGGCACCCTGAGCCTGCACCTGCTTAACGAAGTGCGCGCCGGGCAGTACCGCGAGCGCCTGGCGCACGGTACCTTCACCCTGATGGCCGACAACCTGGCGCGGATGAACGGCGTCGAGCGCACCCGCGCCCTGGCCTTGTGGGAGCGCTTGCTGGGTATTCCGCTGAATGTACAAAGCAGCACCGACGCCCACCTCGACGGCGGCCAGCGTACCCGCCTGCAACGCGGCCAGGTGCTGGTCGAGCACCTCGGTCCGCATCAGGCGCGGATCGTCGCCCAGCTCAAGAACCGTGACCTGGTGCTGACCGGCGAAGTGCAGCAGATCAGCGAGCAGCTGGCCCGGGCCACCATCTACCTGCTGGTGGACGAGCTGGTGCGGTATCCCGTGGCCGAGCAGGGCCGGCGCCTGGCGGAGCTGAAAGAGAGCAAGGGCTTCGGCTTCGACCTGCGCCTGCTGGCGCAGAACGATGCCGATATGGATGACGATCAGCGCCGTCGGGTCGAGGAGGGCGACACGGTGATGGCCCTGGGCAAGGACGGTGACTCGATCCGTGTCTTCGCCGGCATCGCCGGCACGCCCTGGGTCCTGGAAATCGGCCCGCTGTACCAGATGAACCCCTATCCGCCGCAGTTGCTGATCCTGATCGCCGCCCTTGGCCTGAGCCTGATCGGCCTGGTGGTCTACCTGCTGGTGCGCCAGCTGGAGCGGCGCCTGTCCCAGGTCGAGGTGGCCGCCACCCAGATCGCCCAAGGCAGCCTCGACACCCGGGTGGTCGCCGAGGGCGCCGACTCGGTGGGGCGCCTGGCCGAGGCCTTCAATGGCATGGCCGAGCACCTGCAACGCTCGCTGACCATCCAGCGCGAACTGGTCCGTGCGGTGTCCCATGAGCTGCGCACCCCGGTGGCGCGCCTGCGCTTCGGCCTGGAGATGATCGCCAGTGCCAGCACCGAGCAGGCCCGGGACAAGCACCTGGCCGGGATGGACAGCGATATCCAGGACCTCGACAAGCTGGTCGACGAGATGCTGATGTACGCCCGCCTCGAACAGGGCGCGCCGGCCCTGCATTTTCAGCGGGTCGACCTGGATGCGCTGCTTGACCAGGTGATTGCCGAGCTGGCGCCGCTGCGCCGTGAAGTGCAGGTGTTGCGCGGGGTGTCCCAGGGCGGCGGCGAGGGCGCCTGGGTCGAGGCCGAGCCGCGCTATCTGCACCGCGCTTTGCAGAACCTGGTGAGCAATGCCATGCGCCATGCCGAGTCGCAGGTGACCCTTAGCTATCAACTGGGCCTGCAGCGTTGCCGGATCGATGTCGAGGATGATGGCCCCGGGGTTCCGGAAAGCGCCTGGGACCGGATCTTCACGCCCTTTACCCGGCTCGACGACAGCCGTACCCGCTCGTCCGGCGGGCATGGGCTGGGGCTGTCGATCGTGCGGCGGATCATCTACTGGCACAACGGCCGGGCGCTGGTGGGCCAGAGCCAGCGGCTCGGCGGCGCCTGTTTCAGCCTGAGCTGGCCGCGGGAGCAGCAGGGGCCGGGCGGGGAATAGCGTTCAGACCGCGATCAGGCTGAGCAGGTGATCGCCCATCAGGCAGAACTGGCCTTCCAGCTCGCGGCCGTGGTGCCACTCTGGCGACAGGTCGGTGAGCAGGCGCAGGCGCGCGGTGCCGTCGTCGGACCATTCCAGCACTTCGGCGTGTTCGAAGTAGAAGCGCTTGAGCACCAGCGGGTAGAGGGCCTTGAACAGGCTTTCCTTGAGGGAGAAGGTCAGGGTCACGGCCAGGCTGCGGCGAGCCGGGTCGAGGCGCTGGAGTTCGGCTTCGGTGAGGATTTCGCCGGCCAGGCGTGCGGCGCGGTCGTCGTCGAGCAGGGTTTCCTGATCGAGACCGAGGCCCTGGCAGTCGTTCTTGTAGGCAACTACCGCAGCTGCCCAGCCCTTGCCGTGGGTGATGGAGCCGGCGATATCGGCTGGCCAGACGGGGGCTCGGTCATCGCCGGTGGCGGGGACGTAGAGGCGGCCATCCAGGTGTTGCAGGGCGGCGCGGGCGCAGGCGCGGCCGGCGAGGTATTCGGCCTGGCGCTTGGCCACCGAGCGTTGCAGGGCGGGTGTCTGTTCGATGGCGGCGCGCTGAAAATCGTCGGCGCGCAGGGCGGCCGGGTCGAAGGTGCAACTGACCAGCTGCGCGCCGGGGACCGGGCGGGGCAGGGGCCAGTGATGCTGGAGCGGGGAGCAGCAGGTGGGGAGTCGGTTCATGGCGGGTATTGTGCCGTGGGCCATGCTGGCTGGATAGGCTGGCAGAGAACCCTGTGGGAGCTGGCTTGCCAGCGATAGGGCCCGACCTGACACCGATGTTGTCATTGATGGCCTCATCGCTGGCAAGCCAGCTCCCACAGGTCTTGTTGTGTACCCGGAGTCAGAAGATCTTCTTGAAGAACGCCTGCAGATCCGCCCACGAGCTCTCGTCCGCCGCCTTGTTGTAGCCAATATCCGGCCCACCATGCTCGCCATGGCTCAAGCGATCGGCATCCGGATTGGTAAAGCCATGCTTGGCCCCCTGGATGCTGACGAACTCATAGGTCGCCCCGGCCGCATCCATCTCCTTCTTGAAGTCCAGCACCTGCTCCGGCGTGACCATGCTGTCCGCCGCGCCATGTTCCACCAGGATCTTCGTCTTCACGCTACCGGGCGTCGCCGGCGTGCTGGTCACCAGCGCGCCATGGAAGCTGGCAACGCCCGCCAGCGATTCCCCACGCCGCGCCGCATCCAGCACCACCTTGCCGCCGAAGCAGTAACCGATGGCTGCGATCCGTTCCTTGTCCGTCTGCGGTTGCAGCTTGAGCAGTGCCACGCCGGCATCGAAGCGCTTGGCTGCCGCGGCCGGATCCTTCAGCGCCGCCTGCATGAAGCTCATGGCATCCGCCGGGTGCTCGGTGTTCTTGCCGTCGCCATACATATCGATGGCCAGGGCGCTGTAGCCCATGGCCGCGAGGTCGCGGGCGCGGCGCTTGGCGTAGTCGTTCAGGCCCCACCATTCATGCACCACCACCACGCCCGGCACCGGGCCCTTCACCGCATCGTCGTAGGCGTAGTAGCCGACCAGGCGCTTGCCGTCGGCGTCCTGATAAGGAATTTCACGGGTCTGCACGGCGGCCTGGGCCAGTCCGGCGGCGCCCAGCAGGGCGGCAGCAAGCATCAAACGCATGATCGGTACTCCTGTTCTCTAAATCATGAAGAAGCGAAAACTCGTTCAGCCCAGGTTCAGGCGGGGTTCAGCCGCGGTTCAGGGCCGGCTTCGTACTCTAGCGCCCATACCCCAACCGCGCATCACCGTGGAGAACATCATCATGAAAAGCATCAACACCCTGCTGGCCGCGCTGACCGTCCTCGGCGCAAGCATGAGCGTCCAGGCCGACGATACCTTCGGCGGCCTCACCTACGGCCAGACCAGCGACAAGGTCCGCAAGTCCAGCGGCCTGGAGCAGAACCTCGGCAACCAGAACACCGACGGCATCATCGGCAAGGACGATACCTGGGGCATCCGCCTCGGCCGGATCAACGACGAGGGCCGCTACTACGCCACCTACGACAACGTTTCCGGCACCCACAACGGCCTGAAGCTGCGTCAGGAAAACCTCCTCGGCAGCTACGACCTGTTCTACCCCGTGGGCAGCACCACCAAGCTGTTCGGCGGTGCCAGCGCCGGCCTGACCAAGCTGACCCAGGACTCGCCAGGCGCCAGCCGCGATAGCGACATCGGCTATGCGGTCGGCCTGCAGGGCGGCGTGCTCCAGCAAGTCACCGACAATGCCTCGGTGGAGCTGGGCTACCGCTACCTGCGCAGCAACGCCAGCACCGACCTGGGCGAGCGCGGCGACAGCAAGCTCGGCGCCCTGCGCCTGACCAGCAGCGCGCAGACCTACCTGTCGGCCAACTACAAATTCTGAGCCACAGTTGCCTGAACCGGCCCCTAGGAACGGGCCGGTTCGCTGCTATTCTGCGCGTCACGCACTACCCAGGAGCGATGCCAATGAAATTGCTGGTGGTCGAGGATGAAGCTCTGTTGCGCCACCACCTCTACAGCCGTCTGAGCGAAGGCGGCCATGTGGTCGAGGCCGTGGGCGATGCCGAGGAGGCGTTGTACCAGGCCGAACAGTTCAACCACGACCTGGCCATCGTCGACCTCGGCCTGCCGGGCATGAGCGGCCTGGAACTGATCGGCCGCCTGCGCGCCCTCGACAAGACCTTCCCGATCCTGATCCTCACCGCCCGCGGCAACTGGCAGGACAAGGTCGAGGGCCTGGCCGCCGGGGCCGATGATTACCTGGTCAAGCCGTTCCAGTTCGAAGAGCTGGAAGCCCGCCTGAATGCCCTGTTGCGCCGCTCCAGCGGTTTCACCCAGGCGACCATCACCGCCGGCCCCCTGCGCCTGGACCTGAACCGCAAGCAGGCGGTGCTGGACGAGCAACCCCTGGCGCTGACCGCCTACGAATACCGCATCCTCGAATACCTGATGCGCCATCACCAGCAGGTGGTGGCCAAGGAGCGGTTGATGGAGCAGCTTTACCCCAACGACGACGAACGCGATCCCAATGTCATCGAAGTGCTGGTCGGCCGCCTGCGGCGCAAGCTCGAGGGCGACTGCGGCTTCAAGCCGATCGACACCGTGCGCGGCCTCGGCTACCTGTTCACCGAGCGCTGCCGATGATCCGCTCCCTGCGGGTACGCCTGATGCTGGCGGCGGCGCTGCTGGCGCTGCTGTTCATGCTGGCGCTGCTGCCGGCCTTGCAGAAGACCTTCAGCCTGGCCCTGCAGGAGTCCATCGAACAGCGCCTGGCCTCGGACGTGACCACCCTGATTTCCGCCGCCCGGGTGGAGAACAACCGGCTGATGATGCCGGTGCTGCTGCCGGACGAACGCTTCAACCTGCCGGACAGCCGCCTGCTCGGCTACATCTATGACCGCGACGGCCGCCTGGTCTGGCGCTCGCGGGCCACCGCCAACGAGAACATCAACTACCAGCCGCGCTATGACGGGCGTGGCAACGAGTTCGCACGGATCCACCAGGACGATGGCGAGGAGTTCTTCGTCTATGACGTCGAGGTCAAGCTGCTCGGTGGCAAGAATGCGGCCTACAGCATCGTCGCCCTGCAGCCGGTGCGCGAATACCGGGAAACCCTGAATGGCCTGCGCGAGAAGCTTTATCTCGGTTTCGGTGCAGCGCTGCTGGTCCTGATGCTGCTGCTCTGGGCCGGGCTGACCTGGGGCCTGCGCTCGCTGCGGCGGATGACCGTGGAGCTGGACGAAATCGAGTCCGGCGCCCGTGAAGGCCTCAGCGGCGAGCATCCCCGCGAGCTGCTGCGCCTGACCCGCTCTCTCAACCGCCTGCTGCGCAGCGAGCGCGAGCAGCGCGGGCGCTACCGCGACTCCCTGGGCGACCTGGCCCATAGCCTGAAAACCCCGCTGGCGGTGTTGCAGGGCGTCAGCGAAGGCATGGCCCAACGGCCTGCGGACCGTGAGCAGGCGCGGGTCCTGCAAAGCCAGATCGAGCGCATGAGCCAGCAGATCGATTACCAGTTGCAGCGCGCCAGCCTGCGCAAAAGCGGCCTGGTGCGCCATCAGGTGCAGTTGCGGCCGCTGCTGGAGAGCCTGTGCGGCACCCTGGCCAAGGTCTATCGCGACAAGCAGGTCGAGGTCGCCTTCGACCTGGCCGACGATGCCCGGGTGCCGATGGAGCGGGGCGCCCTGATGGAATTGCTCGGCAACCTGCTGGAAAACGCCTGGCGCCTGTGCCTGGGCCAGGTGCGCATCAGCCTGCACGAGACGGAGGGCGCGCTCGAGTTGTGTATCGAGGACGACGGCCCCGGCGTGCCGCCTGACCAGCGCGAGCGCATCCTCCAGCGCGGGGAGCGCCTCGACCGCCAGTACCCGGGGCAGGGCATCGGCCTGGCGGTGGCCAAGGACATCATCGACAGCTATGACGCGCGCCTGACCCTCGACGATTCACCGCTGGGCGGCGCCGCGTTCCGCATCCGCTTCACCGCCGACTGACGGCTAATTCCCTGCGTTTCGTAGGCGGATATCCGCCAACCTGGGCTGGCGAAATTCCGCCCCGGGCGGAAATCCGCCAACCCTGATCTTCAAGCGTGCCACCTGATTGTGCGAGAAAACCCCGTAAACACGGGGTCTGCACCGCGAAAGCGCAAATTGGCATCGGGCTTGCTATGAACCTCGCAGAGTTCTGCCACGCAGCTCGACACAACAAATCCCTCCAGTGCAGGAGGGTTCGCGATTCAGGTGCCACGCGTCCTGGGAAGGACCGGCCGGTACCCTTGAGGAACATAGCCATGACGACAGCCCGTCAGCCACTGTACAAATCGCTGTATATCCAGGTGTTGGTAGCGATCACCATCGGTATCCTGCTCGGCCACTACCTTCCTGAAACCGGTGTCGCCCTCAAGCCGTTGGGTGATGGTTTCGTCAAACTGATCAAGATGGTCATCGCCCCCATCATCTTCTGTACGGTGGTGAGTGGTATCGCCGGCATGCAGAGCATGAAGTCGGTAGGCAAGACCGGCGGCTACGCGCTGCTCTACTTCGAAATCGTCTCCACCATCGCCCTGATCATCGGCCTGGTTGTCGTCAACGTGGTCAAGCCGGGCGCCGGCATGCACATCGACGTGTCCACCCTGAACGCCAGCAGCGTGGCCGCCTACGCCGCCGCCGGTGCGCAGCAGACCACCATCGGCTTCCTGTTGAACATCATCCCGGCCACCGTGGTCGGTGCCTTCGCCAACGGCGACATCCTGCAAGTGCTGATGTTCTCGGTGATCTTCGGCTTCGCCCTGCATCGCCTGGGTTCCTACGGCAAGCCGCTGCTGGAAATGATCGACCGCTTCGCTCATGTCATGTTCAACATCATCAACATGATCATGAAGCTGGCCCCGATCGGTGCCTTCGGTGCCATGGCCTTCACCATCGGCCAGTACGGCGTGGGTTCGCTGGTGCAGCTGGGCTACCTGATGGCCTGCTTCTACATCACCTGCGTGCTGTTCATCCTGGTCATCCTCGGCGGTATCGCCCGTGCCCACGGCTTCAGCGTCCTGAAACTGATCCGCTACATCCGTGAAGAACTGATGATCGTGCTGGGTACTTCCTCCTCGGAATCCGCCCTGCCACGCATGCTGACCAAGATGGAGCGCCTGGGTGCGAAGAAATCCGTGGTTGGCCTGGTGATCCCGACCGGCTACTCGTTCAACCTCGACGGTACCTCGATCTACCTGACCATGGCCGCGGTGTTCATCGCCCAGGCCACCGACACCACCATGGACATCACCCACCAGATCACCCTGCTGCTGGTGCTGCTGGTTGCCTCCAAAGGTGCTGCGGGCGTTACCGGTTCGGGCTTCATCGTCCTGGCGGCCACCCTGTCGGCCGTAGGTCACCTGCCGGTTGCCGGCCTGGCCCTGATCCTCGGTATCGACCGCTTCATGTCCGAGGCTCGCGCCCTGACCAACCTGATCGGCAACGCCGTAGCGACCGTGGTCGTGGCCAAGTGGGTCAAGGAACTGGACGAAGACAAGCTGCACAAGGAACTGGATTCCGGTGGTTCGCCGCTGGTTGAAAGCCGTCCGGTCGACGACCTGGGCGTGGCTGAAGGTCCTGCTGTTCGCTAAGCGAATCGCGTGATGCAAAAAAAGCCCATCTTCGGATGGGCTTTTTCATTTGTGTTGTCCTCCAGGGCCTCATCGCTGGCAAGCCAGCTCCCACAGGTTTTGTGTGCACCGCGAACCCTGTGGGAGCTGGCTTGCCAGCGATAGGGCCCTCATTCCATCCGAACCTCTCCAGTGAACACGAGCGTCTGCCGGCACCGCCGACACAAATACCGCCTACCCTTGCGCACCAGCCCATGCCGCTGCGCCGAAAACGGAAAATCACTCCCCGCACACGGGCACCGGTAGATATACCGGGTCACCGTGCGCCGCTGCACCTCATAGTTGTGGCAACGATTCGGCGGCAGCTCATACACCCCGCGCATGATCAGTTGCCATTCCTCGCCATGGGGCTGGATACGGTCACCGAACAATTGATGGGCCACCAGGTGTGCGACCTCGTGGGCCACGGTCTGGCGCAGGAAGTCCTCGCTGTTCTCGCGGTACAGTTGCAGGTTGAAGCGCAGCAGGTTCTCGTGCAGGTGAGCGACACCGGCTTTCTGCCCGCGCAGCTTGAAGCTGACCTCGGGGCGCTGGAAGGGGCGTTTGAAAAAGGTTTCGGCTTGCTTGTAGCAATCTTCGACGCGGGTTCTGAGCAGCTCTGGCATGCGTGACGGTACTCCTGAGGCGGCCGATTATGCCGCAAACCCGGTCTGCACACGAAATCGGGCCGCCCGAAGGCGGCCCGAGGTGTTGCCCCTATGCTGGCATCTTTTCTAGTTGGTGTAGACGGGCCCCACGCCCAGTCCCCAGGTGATCACGGTAAAGGCCATGATGGCGACCAGCACCACCAGCCCCACTGCCAGCACCGAGCTGGAGAACAGGAAGCCTTCGTCCGACGGAATGTTCATGAAGGTCGGTAGCCCGACATACAGCAGGTACACCGTGTAGCAGATGGCCGCCGTGCCGACGATCATCCCCAGCCACAGGTGCGGATACAGCGCCGCAAGGCCGCCGATGAACAGCGGGGTGGCGGTGTAGGTGGCGAAGGCGATGCACTGCGCCAGGCTCGGGTTGGCATCGTAGGTGCGCGCCATCCAGTGGATGAAGGCGCCCATCACCGCAACGCCGGCGAGCATGGCGATGTACGACATGATGGTCATCCACAGGGCGCTGTCCATGGTCAGCATGACCGGGGCGCGCTCGCCGATGACCCAGCCGACCTGGGTGGTGCCGATAAACGCCGATACGGCGGGGATCGCCGCCAGTATCAGGGTGTGGGTGAGGTACATGTGGCTGATGGTTTCTTCTTCGCCACGGATTTCCCGCCATTCCTGGTCAGGATGGGTGAACAGACCAACAACGTGATGGATCATGCCAATCACTCCTACGCCGTTTCCAATCGCCCCCCAGTGGAGCGCTCGCTAGCCCGCAAGGCACGGGCCGGACAGGACAGGCCGCTATTGTTGCGGTCTTATGTCGCAGTATAGGAAGGCGTTCGCTGCACAAATCCGCTTTTTTAGAGCAAATCGCGCTCTCAGCGGGCTGCTTCATTTCCTTGCAGTCTTTATCGGATGGGTCTGTGTCGCGCGGCGGTTTGTGCGTAAAATACGCGCCTTTTGTCACACCTCGCGGATTCAAGCGCCATGGGCACCCTTTCGGTCAATCAGAACAAGCTGCAAAAACGCCTGCGCCGTCTCGCCGGCGAAGCCATCACCGACTACAACATGATCGAGGATGGCGACAAGGTCATGGTCTGCCTGTCCGGCGGCAAGGACAGCTACACCATGCTCGACGTTCTGCTGCACCTGCAGAAAGTGGCGCCGATCAAGTTCGAGATCGTCGCGGTGAACATGGACCAGAAGCAGCCCGGCTTCCCCGAGGAGATCCTCCCGGCCTACCTGAAGACCCTCGGCATCGAGTACCACATCGTCGAGAAGGACACCTACTCGGTGGTCAAGGAGCTGGTCCCGGAAGGCAAGACCACCTGCTCGCTGTGCTCGCGCCTGCGCCGTGGCACCCTGTACACCTTCGCCGACGAGATCGGCGCGACCAAGATGGCCCTCGGTCACCACCGCGACGACATCGTCGAGACCTTCTTCCTCAACATGTTCTTCAACGGCACCATGAAGGCCATGCCGCCGAAGCTGCGTGCCGACGACGGCCGCAACGTGGTAATCCGCCCGCTGGCCTACTGCTCGGAGAAGGACATCCAGGCCTACTCGGACATGAAGGAATTCCCGATCATCCCGTGCAACCTCTGCGGCTCCCAGGAAAACCTGCAGCGCCAGGTGGTCAAGGACATGCTGGTGGAGTGGGAGCGCAAGATGCCGGGGCGTACCGACAGCATCTTCCGCAGCCTGCAGAATGTGGTGCCCTCGCAACTGGCCGACCGCAACCTGTTCGACTTCACCAGCCTGCGCATCGACGAGAACGCCACCCCGCGTTTCCTCGACGTGCTGAACATCTGACCCATGCGCGACTACCAGTGGCTGCATGAGTACTGCCTGAACCGCTTCGGCTCCGCGGCCGCGCTGGAGGCCTACCTGCCGCAGCCGAAGAGCCCGGCGCAACTGCGCGCGATCAGTGATGACCGCTACCTCTCGACCCTGGCCCTGCGCGTATTCCGCGCCGGGCTCAAGCACAGCCTGGTGGACGCCAAGTGGCCGGCGTTCGAGCAGGTGTTCTTCGGCTTCGACCCGGAGAAGGTGGTGCTGATGGGCGCCGAGCATCTGGAGCGGCTGATGCAGGACACCCGCCTGATCCGCCACCTGGGCAAGCTCAAGAGCGTGCCGCGCAATGCGCAGATGGTGCTGGATGTACAGAAGGAGAAGGGCAGCTTCGCGGCGCTGATCGCCGACTGGCCGGTGACCGATATCACCGGGCTGTGGAAGTACCTGGCCAGGCATGGCAATCAGCTGGGCGGGTTGTCGGCGCCGCGGTTCCTGCGGATGGTGGGCAAGGATACGTTCATTCCGACCGATGACATGATGGCGGCGTTGATTGCCCAGGAAGTGATCGACAAGAAGCCGACCAGTCTGAAGGACCTGGCCTTGGTGCAGGCTGCTTTCAATCAGTGGCATGCCGAGAGTGGGCGGCCGCTGTGCCAGTTGTCGGTGATGCTGGCGCATACCGTCAATCATTGATGGTGTTCTTCCGGGCCTCATCGCTGGCAAGCCAGCTCCCACAGGTTTTGCGGTGCACGCGATCCCTGTGGGAGCTGGCTTGCCAGCGATGAGGCCCTCAAGTCAAACCGACCCTTCCCCTGCCAACCTGCGATCCAGCTGAAACCGCCAGCGGATATACAGCAGTGCACTGACGAACAACGTCAGGCTGATCACCACCTCCAGCCAGCCAAACAGCGCCCGCGCCGGGTCGAACGCCGCTTCCACCCCGGTGATGAAGTACAGGTTGAGCACGAAGCACATCCACGCATGGGCCCGGGCACTGCCGCCGATCATCCCCGGCGCCACCAGCGCCAGCGGCAGCAGTTGCACGCCGAGGATCACCCAGCTGCGCGCGCCGTGCAGGTCGGTAAAGAACAGCGTATTCACCACCACCAGCACCACCAGGCTGGCAAAGGCCGCCAGGCTCAGGGCCCGGGTCAGGCGCACCCGGGGTTCCAGCCATTGCATCGGCGGCAGGATCTTCGGCTTTTTAGCCACGCCCGTTCTCCAGCTGTTTCGCGGTGCTCGCCAGACGCTGGCCGAGTGCCCGGCACAGGGCGATCTCGTCGGCATCCAGGTCGCGCTTGCCATCGGCCCCGGCATGGTGGCTGGCGCCATAGGGCGTGCCACCGCCACGGGTTTCGATCAGCGCCGACTCACTGTAGGGCAGGCCCATGATCAGCATGCCGTGGTGCATCAGCGGCAGCAGCATCGACAGCAGGGTCGATTCCTGGCCGCCATGCAGGCTGGCGGTGGAGGTGAACACCGCCGCCGGCTTGCCCACCAGGCCGCCGCTCAGCCACAGGCTGCTGGTGCCGTCGATGAAGTACTTGAGCGGCGCGGCCATGTTGCCGAAGCGGGTTGGGCTGCCCAGGGCCAGGCCGGCGCAGTTGCGCAGGTCGTCGAGAGTGGCGTACAGGGCGCCGGTCTCGGGGATCGACGGGGCCACCGCTTCGCATTCGGTGGAGATCGCCGGCACGGTGCGCAGGCGCGCTTCCAGGCCGGCCAGTTCGACGCCACGGGCAATCTGCCGGGCCATTTCGCTGGTGGAGCCGTGGCGGCTGTAATAGAGAATCAGGATGTACGGCTGGCTCACGGCAGGATCTCCAGCACTTTCTCCGGCGGACGGCCGATCACCGCCTTGTCGCCGGCCACCAGGATCGGCCGTTCGATCAGCTTGGGATGCTCGGCCATGGCAGCGATCAACTGTTCGTCGCTCAGGGCCGGGTTGGCCAGGTCGAGGTTCTTGTATTCGTCTTCGCCCGTGCGCAGCAGTTGGCGTGCGCCGATACCCAGCTTGCCGAGCAGGGCCTTGAGGGTCGCCGCGTCCGGCGGGGTTTCCAGGTAGCGCACCACGGTGGGGGTGAGGCCGCGCTCTTCGAGCAGCTCAAGCGCGCCACGGGATTTGGAGCAGCGCGGGTTGTGGTAAAGCGTCAGGTCGGTCATGTCAGGGTCGCATCCGGCTGTGAGTGGCGGGTATTCTAACCGCAGCAAACCGGCATTTTGCCTGAATCTTGAAGAAGGATTGACCCATGACAAGGCGTTTGGCAGCAGCCCTGGCCATCAGCATGAGCCTGATGCTCGGTGGTTGCGGTGCGGACTACGGCCTCGACCAGAACGGCAACACGGTGAAAGCCGAGCAACTCGACGGGCGCTGGGTGGTGCTCAACTACTGGGCCGAATGGTGCGGCCCGTGCCGGGTGGAGATCCCGGAACTGAATCACTTCGCCAAGGAATGGCAGGCCCAGGGCGTGACCGTGGTCGGGGTGAACTTCGACGGGTTGCAGGGTGAGGAACTGAAGAAGTCGGTGGAAACCATGGGCATCGGCTTCACCGTGCTGGCCCAGGACCCGGCCGAGCGCTATGACCTGCCGCGTGCCGAGGGGCTGCCGGTGACCTACATCATCGATGACAAGGGCAAGGTGCGCGAGCAGTTGATGGGTGAGCAGACCGAGGCGGGGCTGGTGGAGAAGATCAAGGCGCTCAAGGGCGCCTGATCAGTTCTGGCAGGCAACACATGACCCCTGTGGGAGCTGGCTTGCCAGCGATTGGGCCCGATCTGGCAACATCTTTGTCAGTGCCGGCCTCATCGCTGGCAAGTCGGGGCGCCGAACCGCAGCTCCCACAGGGTTTTGTGCTGGCCTTGAGAAGGGAGATCAGCCTTCTTCAGGCCAGAACCGCAGCGGCTTGCCCTCGGCCGGCCAGAACCTGACCTGCTCGATCGGCGAAACATCCCAGCGTTCGACCTGGGTCAGCGCCTGCAAGAAGCGCTTTTCCTGCTCCATCAACGCCGGCGCACACAGCTTGCGCGTGCTGCCTACGGTACCAAAGCTGAGCTTGTCACCCTGCAGGCTGTACTGGGCGAACCAGTGGTTGCACCCGGCATTGCCATAGGCCCGGCCATCATCGGCCAGGGTCAGGGTCAGGTGGCTGTAGTCCATCAGCGGACGTTCGCCGATCCACTCCAGCACATAGCTGCGTTCCTTCTGCAGCTTCACCGGCTCGGCCGCGCAGCCCGCCAGGGCCGCCAGTACCGCGCCGCTCATCAACAGCTTGTTCACTGCGCCTGCTCCCGGCATTTCGGGCACAGGTGTTTCTCACCCTTGGTCGCCCAACCCAGCTCGGCAATCCGCGCCACTGCCGCCGGCTGCTGGGCTTTCTTGCCCAGCTTGGCGTCTACCGCGAATTCGAATCCGAGCTCGGCGTCGCAGGCATTGCACTGCACTTTCCACTGGTGGATCGCCAGCTCGCCGAAGACCGGACCGTTGGCCGTGGCGACCCATTGACCGCGCGGGTTGATCAGGTGGCGGACGCTGTCGACGCTGAGGCGCATCGACAGGTCCTTGCTGCCCTTGAGGGTCACCAGCAGGACGTCGCCTTTCTGGATCGAGCCGCCGTTGCCGGTGACCTGGTAGCGACCGGCCGCCAGCGCGCGGCATTCGATCAGGGTGTGTTGCGGGTTGAAGAGGGTGTAGCGGAAATCGTGTTCGACCATGGGGCCTCCAAATTTGCCGCGTATCCTACCTTATCCCTCCACCAGATTCTGCGGCTCGCCGACCATCCATCGGGCGATGTTGTCCAGGGTGGTCTCGGCGATGGCCGCCAGGGCCTCGCGGGTCAGGAAGGCCTGGTGCGCGGTGATGATCACATTGGGGAAGGTCAGCAGTCGCGCCAGCACGTCGTCCTGCAAAGGCTGGTCGGAGCGGTCCTCGAAGAAGATCTGCGCTTCTTCCTCGTACACATCCAGGCCCAGGTAGCCGAGGTGGCCACTTTTCAGCGCCTCGATCAGCGCCGGCGTGTCCACCAGGGCACCGCGCCCGGTGTTGATCAGCATGGCGCCGGGCTGCAGGTCGGCAAGGCTGTGGATATTGATCAGGTGTTTGGTCTGCGAGGTCAGCGGGCAGTGCAGGCTGATGATATTGGCCTGGCGCAGCAACTGGTCCAGGGGCAGGTAACGGGCGCCCAGGGCTTCGACTTGCGGATTGGGATAGGGATCGTAGGCCAGCAACTGGCAGCCGAAGCCGGCCATGATGCGGGCGAAGGCCAGGCCGATCTGCCCGGTGCCGACCACGCCGACGGTCTTGCCGTGCAGGTCGAAGCCGGTCAGCCCGTGCAGGCTGAAGTCGCCCTCGCGGGTGCGGTTGTAGGCGCGGTGCAGGCGGCGGTTCAGGGCCAGGATCAGCGCCACCGCATGTTCCGCCACGGCATGCGGCGAATAGGCCGGGACCCGGGTCACGCTCAGGCCCAGGCGCTTCGCCGCCGCCAGGTCGACATGGTTGTAGCCCGCCGAGCGCAGGGCGATCAGCCGCGTGCCGGCAGCGGCCAGGCGCTCCAGCACCGGCGCCGACAGGTCGTCGTTGATGAAGGCGCAGACCACTTCATGGCCGGCGGCGAGGGCGGCGGTGTCCTCGTTCAGGCGGGCGGGCTGGAAGTGCAGCTCCAAGCCGCGCACGGCGCGGGCAGCGGTGAAGCTGTTCTGGTCATAGGACTGGCTGCTGAAAAACAGGACGCGCATCGTTCAAGCTCCCTAACGGTCGAACCGCCAGTGTAGCCAGAGCGCCGCGCGCCCGCCTTGCCTCAGGTCAGGCGCTCTGGCGCGCCGCGTGGGTGAGGCGGTCGATGGCCCGTTCCAGGTCGTCGAGGGACTGCTGGGCTTCCGGATCGTCCTGCTTCAACAGGGTCTCGCTGCGCTGGCAGGCCGCACGCAATTGCGGCACGCCGCAGTAGCGGGTGGCGCCATTGAGCCGGTGCACCCGCTCGATGGTCGCGGCGCGGTCGCCGGTATCGCGGGCGGCGCGGATCGCATGGCGGTCCGATTCCAGCGAGGCCAGGAGCATCGCCAGCATGTCAGCCGCCAGATCCGGCTTGCCGGCGGCCAGGCGCAGGCCTTCCTCCGGGTCCAGGACTTTCAGCTCGTTGCTGCCGTACTGGTTGGCGCTGCTGCGGTCGTCGCGGGTGACCTTGACCGTCAGCCCGGTCCATTTCTGCACCACCTGGGCCAGTTGCCGGTCGCTGATCGGCTTGGTCAGGTAGTCGTCCATGCCGCTATGCAGCAGGGCGCGCTTTTCGTTGGCCATGGCATGGGCGGTGAGGGCGACGATGGGCAGCGCCTGGCCACCATGCCCGGCTTCCCAGCGGCGGATCTGCTCGGTGCATTCGCGACCGTCCATGCCCGGCATCTGCACGTCCATCAGGACCAGGTCGAAGCTGTCCTGCTGCACGGCCTTGAGCGCCGCCTTGCCGCTGTCCACCGCCAGTACCTCGGCGCCGAGGTCCTCCAGCAGGGTCTGCACCAGCAACAGGTTGGCCGGGTTGTCGTCGACACACAGCACCTTGGGCAAACGCTGGCCCGGGACGGCCTTGAGTTCGCCCTGGCTGCGCCGCGGCTGGACCAGTTCGAGCAGGGCGCGGCGCAGCTTGCGCGTGCACGCCGGCTTGGCGTAGAGCTGGCCGTGGGCATTGGGCAGGAACGGGTGGTAGAGGGTCTGCTCGGTGGTCGGGCAGAGCACCAGGGCCTGGCAGGCGAACTGCTCCAGGCGCTGGATCAGCTGGCCGAGGCTTTCCGGGGCCATGTCATGCAGGTTGACCCCGAGCACCGCCAGCTCGAACGGCTGTCCGGCCAGGTGCGCGGCTTGCACTGCGGTCAGCAACTGCTCCGGCGAACCGAAGGTGCTCACCGCCAGGCCGCAATCCTCCAGTTGATGCTCCAGTGCCTGGCGGGCCAGTTCGTGGTTGTCGGTGATCGCCGTGCGCCGCTGGTGCAGGGCCGGCAGCGGCTGGTCCTCGGTGGTGTCGCGGGCGCGGGGCAGGCTCAGGCTGATCCAGAACTGCGAGCCTTCGCCCGGGGTGCTGTCGACGCCGATCTCGCCGCCCATCTGTTCGATCAGGCGCTTGGAAATCACCAGCCCCAGGCCGGTCCCGCCGGCCTGGCGCGACAGCGAGTTGTCGGCCTGGCTGAAGGCCTGGAACAAGGCGCGCACATCCTGGGCCGAGAGGCCGATCCCGGTGTCCTGGATGCAGATGCGCAACTGCACCGAATCCTCGCGCTCGTCCTCGAGCATGGCGCGGGCGACGATGGTGCCCTCGCGGGTGAACTTGATCGCGTTGCTCACCAGGTTGGTGAGGATCTGCTTCAGGCGCAGCGGGTCGCCGATCAGCGACAGCGGTGTGTCGCGGTACACCAGGCTGACCAGTTCGAGCTGCTTGGCGTGGGCCTGCGGCGCGAGGATGGTCAGGGTGTCCTGGATCAGGTCGCGCAGGTTGAACGGAATGCTCTCCAGCACCAGCTTGCCGGCCTCGATCTTCGAGAAGTCGAGGATTTCGTTGATGATCCCCAGCAGGCTGTCGGCCGATTTCTCGATGGTGCCGAGGTAGTCGTGCTGGCGCGGGGTCAGCTCGCTTTTCTGCAGCAGGTGGGTGAAGCCGACGATGCCGTTGAGCGGTGTGCGAATCTCGTGGCTCATGTTGGCGAGGAACTCGGACTTGATCCGGCTCGCCTCGATCGCCTCCTTGCGCGCCATGTCCAGCTCGATGTTCTGGATCTCGATGGTTTCCAGGTTCTGGCGCACATCCTCGGTGGCCTGGTCGATACTGTGCTGGAGCTCTTCGTGGGCGCTGTGCAGGGTCTCGGCCATGCGGTTGATCCCGGCCGCCAGTTCGTCCAGTTCGTAGCTGCCCATGTTTGGCAGGCGTTCTTCCAGGTTGCCGTCCTTGAGCTGGCTGACCGCATGCTTGATCTGCCCGATCGGGCCATTGATCGCCCGGCTCATGCGCAGGGCGAGGAGGGTGGTGGCCATCAGCCCGAGGAGGATCAGCAGCATGCTGGCGAACAGCGCGCGATAACCGCGCAGCAAGGTGCCGCTATGGGAAATTTCGATTTCGACCCAGCCCAGCAGGCGATCGGCTTCGTTGGGCACCGGATCGTCGGCGAGGTCGCGATGATGGCCGAACACCGGCAGCAGGTAGCGCGTGGCATCGCTGCCCGAGCGCTGGAGCATCTGCGTACCACCGCCGGCCGGCGGCATGTTGAGCATGCTCGGTCCGGCATGGGCGAGGCTGCCGCGGTCCGGTCCGAGGAAGGACACGGCCCGCACATCGGCCTGTTCCAGGCTCTGCGCGGCGATCCGCTCCAGTTGCGCCCGGTCCCTGCGGGCCAGGGCCGGGCCGGCAAGCGGTGCCAGGCTTTCGGTGATCATCTGGCCGCGCTGGAGCAACTGGGTCTGCAGCTCGTTCTGCTGCAGCCAGGTGAAATAGCCACCGAGCACCAGGGCCATGGCCCCGGCGGGCACCACGGCGAGCAGGAGCACGCGGGTCCTGATTCCAAATCGATTCAGCACGCCCGGTCTCCTGTGTCTGCGCGGCGCTGGATGGGAAGAAAGCTACCGCGTGTTTCAAGGTATTGCACTGGTTTATCGCTTCATGACGAACCGGCCTTTGTACTAGGGTCGGGTTGCCTGGGGCAATTTATTGCTCAATAATCGCGCGATTGAGAATTGCTAGCAGCCGCCAATGAATCCCGCCGTCATCCGCAATCCCAACATTCTCGCGATCGAAGACGATCCGGTACTCGGTGCCTACCTGCACGAGCAACTGGAGCGTAGTGGCTTTCTCGTGACCTGGTGCCGCAATGGTCGGGACGGCCTGGACCAGGCGCGCCAGCAGCATTTCGACGTGGTCCTGATGGATATCCTGCTGCCGGGCATGACCGGCCTCGATGCCCTGGTGCAGTTGCGCGAGCGTAGTGGCACGCCGGTGATCATGATGTCGGCCCTCGGCGCCGAGGCGGACCGCATCACCGGTTTCCAGCGCGGCGCCGACGACTACCTGCCCAAGCCGTTCAGCATGACCGAGCTGCGCGTGCGTATCGAAGCGATCCTGCGGCGGGTCGACCTGGAAAGGCGCTATTCGCCGGTGAGCAAGGCGCCAGCCAGCGAACTGCGTTTCGACGACGAGGCCAGTGACGTCTGCCACGACGGCCAGTGGGCCGGGCTGACCCCCAGCGAATACCGGGTGCTCGATACCCTGCAGCGCAGCCCCGACGAGGTGCTGAGCAAGCCCTTCCTTTACCAGCATGTGCTGCAGCGCGGTTACTCGCGCCACGACCGCAGCCTCGACATGCATGTCAGCCAGATCCGCCGCAAGCTCAAGGCCATCGGCTACCAGGAGCGCCAGGTCCGCACTGTGTGGGGCCAGGGTTACATCCTGAGCGCCGGCGAGGACCAGTGAGTTGCCCAACCGTCATTCGCTGTTCTGGAAGCTGGCGATCCTCATGGTGGGCTTCTGCCTGCTGCTGATCGGCCTGACCCTGTCCTGGGGCAAGCAGATGGAGGTGCGCAACGCCTACCTCGGCCCCCAGGCGCGGGCGCTGCTCGAAGGCTACGCCGCCGAGGCCGAACGGGCCCTGGAAAGCGGTGGCACGGCCGGCGTCGACCTGTGGCTGACCGGCATGCGCGAACGCGAACAGGGCTTTATCAGCGTGATCGGCCCGGACCTGCAACCGCTGGGCAGCCTGCCGCTGACCGATGGCCAGGTCGAGCGCCTGACCAACCTGCGCGGCGTGGATCGTCCGGTCAGCCGGCATTCGTCCACGGCGCCGTGGATGCGCGTGCCGTTTCCCGGTGATTCGTCCCTCGGCAGCCTGGTGATCGAGCTGCCGCACCGGCTGATCCCCGACCGCTGGAACCTGCTGTTCTGGCGCATGGTCACCAATGGCCTGATCCCCGGCCTGCTGACCTTGCTGTTCTGCGTCGGCCTGTACCGCATGCTGATCCGCCCGCTGCACCAGTTGCGTGACCAGGCCAATGCCTGGCGCTCCGAGCGTCTGACCGCACGGGTCGCCAGCACCACCACCAGCCGCCATGACGAATTCGGCGAGCTGGGCCGCGCCTTCGACGATATGGCCGAGCGCCTGCAAGGCACGGTGGCCTTGCAGCAGCAACTGCTGCGCGACCTGTCCCATGAGTTGCGCACACCGCTGAGTCGCCTGCAGGTGGCAAGCGACACGGAAGAAGACCTGCCCCGCCTGCGCGAGCGCCTGGGCCGGGAAGTGGAGGGCATGCAGCGTCTGGTCGAGGATGCCCTGCAACTGGCCTGGCTGGATGCCGAGCGTGCGCCGCTGCCCTGCGAGCCGATCGAGATTCCGGCGCTGTGGGAAATGCTCTGCGAGGACGCCAGCTTCGAAAGCGCCTGGCCGCGGGCGCAACTGGTCTGCGAGCTGGACGGTGAGTGCTGGGTGCAGGGCCATCTCAACAGCCTGGCCCAGGCTCTGGAGAACATCCTGCGCAATGCCATTCGCCATTCACCCGCCGACGGGGTGATCCGCCTCGGTGGCCAGCGCCAGGGCGAGTATTGGCTGCTGTGGCTGGAGGACCAGGGGGGCGGGGTGGACGAAGCGGAGCTGGAACGGATTTTCGCCGCCTTTACCCGTCTCGATGGTTCACGCCCGGGTGATGGCGGCTTCGGCCTTGGCCTGAGCATCGCCCGCAATGCCATGCAGCGCCAGGGCGGACGGCTCTGGGCGCAGAACGGCGCCCGCGGCCTGCGCCTGAATTTCCATCTGCGCGCAGCCGATCCGGCTGGCCTGGGCAAGGGGTTATAGCCATCCGCTATAAGTCCCGCAGATTGCGTGATATGGGGCGCGACGGTTTGCCGGTATGATAGGCGGCCCCGTGAGTCTGGATTGCGAAAACGCCATGACCTTGCAGTACCCCACCATCGCCGATTGCGTCGGCAACACCCCCCTGGTTCGCCTGCAGCGCATGGCCGGTGAGACCAGCAATACGCTCCTGGTAAAGCTCGAAGGCAACAACCCGGCGGGTTCGGTCAAGGACCGTCCGGCGCTGTCGATGATCACCCGTGCCGAGCTGCGCGGCCAGATCAAGCCAGGCGACACCCTGATCGAGGCGACCTCCGGCAACACCGGGATCGCCCTGGCCATGGCGGCGGCGATCAAGGGCTACAAGATGATCCTGATCATGCCCGACAACTCCAGTGCCGAACGCAAGGCGGCAATGACCGCCTACGGCGCCGAGCTGATCCTGGTCAGCAAGGAAGAGGGCATGGAAGGCGCCCGTGACCTGGCCGAGCGCCTGCGTGACGAAGGCCGTGGCCTGGTCCTCGACCAGTTCGGCAACGGCGACAACCCCGAGGCCCACTACGTCAGTACCGGCCCGGAGATCTGGCGCCAGACCGGCGGCAACATCACCCATTTCATCAGTTCCATGGGCACCACCGGCACCATCATGGGCTGCTCGCGCTACCTCAAGGAGCAGAACCCCAACGTGCAGATCGTCGGCCTGCAGCCCATGGAAGGTTCGGCCATCCCGGGCATCCGCCGCTGGCCGGAGGAATACCTGCCGTCGATCTTCCAGGCCGAGCGCGTCGATCGCGTGGTCGACATGGCCCAGAGCGAAGCCGAGGACACCACCCGCCGCCTGGCCCGGGAAGAGGGCATTTTCTGCGGTGTGTCTTCCGGTGGTGCGGTGGCGGCGATGCTGCGCCTGTCCCGTGAAGTGGAAAACGCCACGATGGTGGCGATCATCTGTGACCGTGGCGACCGTTACCTGTCGACCGGCATTTTCGACGCGGATCGCTGATGTCCAAAGCTAAACGAAACGGCGGCCTGCGCTTCCAGCCGGCCGGCGGCAGCCGTGCGCCCCAGGTGCCGACGGGCAAGAAGCAGCGCCTGAGCATCGAGCGCCTGGCCGGTGACGGTCGTGGCATCGCCTTCCTCGAAGGCCGCACCTGGTTCGTCAGTGGCGCGCTGGGTGGCGAAGAGGTCGAGGCGCGGGTGCTCAATGCCCATGGCAAGGTGGTCGAGGCGCGCCTGGAGCGGGTTTTCACGGCCAGCGAGCAGCGCCGCGAGGCGCCCTGCAAGCACTTCGACCGCTGCGGTGGCTGCAACCTGCAACACCTGCCCCACGCCGACCAACTCGAACTCAAGCAGCGCCTGCTCGCCGAACAGTTGCAGCGGGTGGCCGGCGTTGCTCCCGAGCAGTGGGCCGCGCCCTTGAGCGGTCCGGAATTCGGTTATCGCCGCCGCGCCCGCATCGCGGTGCGCTGGGACCAGAAGGCGAAGAAGCTGGACGTCGGTTTCCGCGCCGAAGCCAGCCAGGACATCATCGCCATCGACGACTGCCCGGTGCTGGTACAGCCCTTGCAATCGGTGATGCGCCATCTGCCGTTGCTGTTGCAAAGCCTGGGCAAGCCCCAGGTGGTCGGGCACGTCGAGCTGTTCAGCGGCACCGCCCTGGCCATGCTGGTGCGTCACACCGCGCCACTGGGCGAGGCAGACCTGGGCAAGCTGAACGCCTTCTGCGCCGAAGCCGGCGTGCAGCTCTGGCTGCAAGGTGAAGGCGAGCCTGAAGCGGTGGAACCGGATCAGTTCCTCGGGTTCGAACTGGAGCCCTGGAAACTGACCCTGGCCTACCGCCCGGGCGACTTCGTCCAGGTCAACGCCGGGGTCAATACGGCGATGATCGAACAGGCCCTCGACTGGCTCGCCCCGCAGAATGACGAGCGCGTGCTCGACCTGTTCTGCGGCCTGGGCAATTTCGCCCTGCCGCTGGCGCAGAAAGCCGCCGAGGTAGTGGCGGTGGAAGGGGTGCAGGTGATGGTCGATCGGGCCGCCGCCAATGCCCTTGGCAATAATTTGAATAATGTTCGCTTTTTTCAGGCGGATTTATCCCAACCTCTGGCCGTTGCCGAGTGGGCGGCTGAAGGCTTTTCTGCGGTACTCTTGGACCCACCGCGCGACGGTGCCTACGAGGTCGTCAGAAAAATCGCAGCACTGGGTGCCAAGCGTCTGGTCTATGTGTCGTGCAATCCGGCGACCCTGGCCCGCGATACGCTTGAATTGATCAAGCAGGGTTACCGGTTAAAAAGGGCCGGGATCCTCGACATGTTCCCGCAGACAGCACATGTCGAGGCCATGGCGTTATTCGAGGTGGGTTAGCACCGCTAATCGCCCGGTGTCGTGCCTTCATCGTTCATAGGCACGGCACCCGAGTTATCAGGCGCATCGAGCATGCGCTGCAGGAAAAGGTAAACAAAGATGGTACAGGTGAGAGTGCACCAGCCGGTCAACACCGACGGCAGTATCAATCTCGAAGCATGGCTGGATCACGTATGCAGCGTCGATGCAGCGCTGGACCGTGAAGCCCTGAAGATTGCCTGCGAGTACGCCCAGGAAATCGAGAAGAAGGGCAACCAGGCCAAACACTCCTGGGCCGACGGTACGTCGAGTTTCCAGGCCGGCCTGGAAATCGCCGAGATCCTCGCGGACCTCAAGCTCGACCAGGATTCGCTGGTCGCCGCGATCATTTACCGCGCCGTGCGCGAGGGCAAGGCGACCCTCTCCGAAGTCGCCCAGCGCTTCGGCGCGGTGGTCTCCAAGCTGATCGACGGCGTGCTGCGCATGGCCGCCATCAGCGACAGCCTCAACCCGCGCCATTCCCTGGTGCTGGGCTCCCAGGCCCAGGTCGAGAACCTGCGCAAGATGCTCGTGGCCATGGTCGACGACGTGCGCGTGGCCCTGATCAAGCTGGCCGAGCGCACCTGCGCGATCCGCGCGGTGAAGGGCGCCGACGACGAGAAGCGCCACCGCGTCGCCCGCGAGGTCTTCGACATCTATGCGCCGCTGGCGCATCGCCTGGGTATCGGCCATATCAAGTGGGAGCTGGAGGACCTGTCCTTCCGCTACCTGGAGCCGGACCAGTACAAGCAGATCGCCAAGTTGCTGCATGAGCGCCGCCTCGACCGCGAGCGCTTCATCAACGACGTCATGGCCCAGTTGCAGAACGAACTGCTGGCCACCGGGGTCAAGGCCGATATCAGCGGCCGGGCGAAACACATCTATTCGATCTGGCGCAAGATGCAGCGCAAGGGCCTGGAATTCAGCCAGATCTACGACGTGCGTGCGGTGCGCGTGCTGGTCCCGGAAATGCGCGACTGCTATACCGCGCTGGGCATCGTCCACACCCTGTGGCGGCACATTCCCAAGGAGTTCGACGACTACATCGCCAACCCCAAGGAAAACGGCTACCGCTCGCTGCACACCGCGGTGATCGGCCCCGAGGGCAAGGTGCTGGAAGTGCAGATCCGCACCCACGCCATGCACGAGGAAGCCGAGCTGGGCGTCTGCGCCCACTGGCGCTACAAGGGCACCGACGTCAAGTCCGGGTCCAACCACTACGAAGAGAAGATCTCGTGGCTGCGCCAGGTTCTGGAGTGGCATGAGGAACTGGGCGACATCGGCGGCCTGGCCGAACAGTTGCGGGTCGATATCGAGCCGGACCGGGTCTACGTCTTCACCCCCGACGGCCACGCCATCGACCTGCCCAAGGGCGCCACGCCGCTGGACTTCGCCTACCGGGTGCACACCGAGATCGGCCACAACTGCCGGGGCGCCAAGATCAACGGGCGCATCGTGCCGCTCAACTACAGCCTGCAGACCGGCGAGCAGGTGGAGATCATCACCAGCAAGCACGGCAACCCGAGCCGCGACTGGCTGAACTCCAACCTCGGCTACGTCACCACCTCACGGGCGCGGGCGAAGATCGTCCACTGGTTCAAGCTGCAGGCCCGCGACCAGAACGTCGCCGCCGGCAAGACCCTGCTGGAGCGCGAGCTCAACCGCCTCGGCCTGCCCCAGGTGGACTTCGAGCGCCTGGCGGAAAAGGCCAACCTGCGCGCCGCCGAGGACATGTTCGCCTCCCTCGGTGCCGGCGACCTGCGCCTGGCGCACCTGGTCAACGCCGCCCAGCAACTGGTGGAGCCGGAGCGGATCGAGGAAATCGACCTCATCACCCGCAAGGCCACCGGCTACAAGCCGGGCAAGCGCGGCGACATCCAGATCCAGGGCGTCGGCAACCTGCTGACCCAGATGGCCGGTTGCTGCCAGCCGCTGCCGGGGGATGCCATCGTCGGCTACATCACCCAGGGCCGCGGCGTGACCATCCACCGCCAGGACTGCGCCTCGGTGCTGCAACTGGCCGGGCGCGAGCCGGAGCGGATCATCCAGGTCAGCTGGGGCCCGGTGCCGGTGCAGACCTATCCGGTGGATATCGTGGTCCGTGCCTACGACCGTCCGGGCTTGCTGCGTGACGTCTCCCAGGTCCTGCTCAACGAGCGGATCAACGTGCTGGCGGTGAACACCCGCTCGAACAAGGAAGACAACACCGCGCTGATGTCGCTGACCATCGAGATCCCCGGCCTGGACGCCCTTGGCCGTCTGCTCGGGCGTATCTCGCAGTTGCCGAACATCATCGAGACCCGGCGCAACCGCACCCCTTGACCGAGCAGGCCCGCCAGCACGGCGGGCCTTGCCTGTTGCGAGAGACCACGATGTACACCCTGGAAGACCTGCTGCACCTGATGGCCCGTTTGCGCGACCCGCAATACGGCTGCCCGTGGGACCTGAAACAGACCTACGCGAGCATCGTTCCGCATACCCTCGAGGAAGCCTACGAGGTGGCCGACGCCATCGAGCGCGGCGACGTCGAGCACCTCCAGGGCGAGCTGGGCGACCTGCTGTTCCAGGTGGTCTATTACAGCCAGCTGGCGCTGGAAGAGGGCCGCTTCGAATTCGCCGGGGTGATCGACAGCATCACCCGCAAGCTGATCCGTCGTCATCCCCACGTATTCCCCACCGGCGAGCTGTACGCGCCGCTGGACGCTCCGCGTCTGGACGAAGACCAGGTCAAGCAGCGCTGGGAAGAGATCAAGGCCGAGGAGCGTGCCGAGAAAGGCGTCCCCGAGCAGCTTTCGTTGCTCGACGACGTCCCGGCGGCGCTGCCGGCCCTGTCTCGCGCGGCCAAGCTGCAAAAGCGCACGGCCCAGGTCGGTTTCGACTGGCCGGGCCCGCTGCCGGTGCTGGACAAGGTCCGCGAAGAGCTGGACGAAGTGCTGGAGGCCATGGCCGACAACGACGCCGCGGCCCTGGCCGATGAGGTGGGCGACCTGTTGTTTGCCACGGTCAACCTGGCCCGGCACCTGAAGATCGACCCGGAGAACGCCCTGCGTGGCGCCAACGCCAAGTTCGAACGCCGCTTCCGTTTTATCGAGCAGGCATTGCGCGACATGGGGCGTCCGATTGAAGATTGCACCCTCGAAGACTTGGACGCACTCTGGGGCGAAGCCAAGCGTCAGGAAAAGAACCTGCCCAGCTGCGGCTGAGCGCGATGCATTAAGTGAGTGAACACGATGAGCCTTTCCCTTCGCGACCAATTGCTCAAAGCCGGCCTGGTCAACCAGAAGCAGGTCAAGCAGGTCAACAAAGACCAGAAGAAACAGAAACGCCTGGAGCAAAAAGGCCAGGTCGAAGTCGACGACAGCCAGCAGCGCCTGGCCAAGGAAGCGATGGCCGAGAAGGCCGCGCGCGACCAGGAACTCAACCGCCAGCAGCAGGAAAAGGCCGAGCAGAAGGCCCGTGCCGCGCAGATCAAGCAACTGATCGAAGTTTCGCGCCTGCCCAAGCTGACCACCGAGGACTACTACAACTTCGTCGATGACAAGAAGGTCAAGCGCATCCCGGTCAACGCCCTGGTGCGCAGCAAGCTGAGCAGCGGCTCGCTGGCCATCGTCGCCCATGGCGGCGGCTACGAGATCATCCCGCGGGAAGCGGCGGTGAAGATCCAGGAGCGCGATCCGCAGCGCATCCTCTTGCTCAACACCCAGGTGGAAGAGCCGGATGCCGACGATCCGTACGCGGCCTACGTGATCCCGGATGACCTGATGTGGTGATCTGACTCCGCAGAAACGACAAACCCCGCCTTGGCGGGGTTTGTCGTTTCTGCGGGGGAGGGCGGTGTCAGGACGGGTTGCGGCGGGTTTCCCAGACTTCCAGTTCCATGCGGTAGCGGTGGGCTTCGTGTTCAGTGTGGAACATGCCGACCAACTGGCCCTGCTGGTGCACATCCCAGATGCGCACGCCGGCGGCGACACCTTCATGGGACAGTTTCGATTCGTCGCGCTCAGTTACTTTGACAGTCATGTGCAAACTCCAAATCCGGTTAACTGCGGCACTCTGTCGCAGGACTCTTTTATAGAATTTGTTAGCTGGCTAAGTAAATTAAAAGCGCCATGAAAGATCTTTCATGGTTGTCTGCACCGGCCTCATCGCTGGCAAGCCAGCTCCCACAGGGAATTGCATGCACCGCGGAACCTGTGGGAGCTGGCTTGCCAGCGATGAGGCCCTCACAGACAAAAGAAAACCCCGCACAAGGCGGGGTTTCCGGATACAACGAACAACCAGCCAGTCAGTTACCCTTGACCGCCTTGCCATCCACCGTGCCGTCCTGCAGCACGATCACGTATTCCTTGCCATCGGTCTCGACCTGGCGCAGTTGCACCAGCAGGTAGTCCCAGTCCTTGGCGAACCACAGCTCGGTGATGCGCTTGCTCTGGCTTGGATCACGCACGCGCTCGACCTTGACCGCATCGACCTGGCCGGTACGGGTGCTGACCTTCTCGGTACCCAGCACGCGGAAGTCGTAGGTGTCGATCTCGTCGCCATCCACCACCTGGTAGCTCACGCTCTTCTTGCCCGCCGCCACGTCATGCTGCAGCGCCAGCTGGTAGGTCGACTTGTCCAGCACGCCACGGTTGAGCGGCAGCTTCACCGCGTCGCCACGGTCGGTACCGGTGATGACCTTCTGCGACCAGTCGAAGTCCAGGTCGACTTTCTTCGCCTTGCCCAGGCCACCCCGTTCGAAGTGGTAGCTCTGCGGCAGCAGGGTGTCCTTGTCCAGCGACAGGGTGCTCTGCTCGGTCAGGCTGGCGATCATCATCGATGCCTTGAAGTTGAGGCTCCAGGTGCCGTTGGTGTTCTTTTCCAGGCTGCGTTCGGCAGTGCCGCTCATGGGCAGTTGCTTCCAGTCGGCGGTGTAGCTGGCCGAGAACGGTTTCAGGTCGGCTGCCTGAAGCGGCAGCGCGAGCACGGCGAGGGCGAGAAGCAGGGCGCGACGCATAAAATCTCCTAGGGTCGAATCAAGTGGCCGCTGGCCGCCAGTGGCTGGCCATCCAGTAGAGCACCGCTTGCACCGAGGCGCAAACGGCCTGCGGCAAACCAGCTCACGGCCAGCGGGTAGATCTGGTGTTCCTGGCTGTGAACCCTCTGCGCCAGGGTCTCTGGCGTGTCATCCGTAGCCACCGGAATGATTGCCTGTACGACCAGCGGCCCGCCATCGAGTTCCTCGGTGACAAAGTGCACGCTGCAGCCATGCTCGGCATCGCCGGCCTCCAGCGCCCGTTGGTGGGTGTGCAGGCCTTTGTACTTGGGCAGCAGGGACGGGTGGATATTCAGCAGGCGCCCGGCGTAGTGGCGGACGAAATCGCCGCTGAGGATACGCATGAAGCCGGCGAGCACCACCAGGTGCGGCGAGAAGGCATCGATCTGCTCGATCAGGGCGCGGTCGAAGGCTTCGCGGCCATCGAACCCCTTGTGGTCGAGCACGGCGGTATCGATGCCGGCATTGCGCGCGCGCTCGAGGCCATAGGCATCGGCGCGGTTGGAAATCACGGCGCGGATCCGTACCGGGGAATCCCCGGCACGGGCGCTGTCGATCAGGGCTTGCAGGTTGCTGCCGGAACCCGACAGCAACACCACCACATCACACTTCGCTGCGGGCATCAGTGCGCCTTGACGTTCTTCAGCTCGACCTGGGCGGCGCCTTCGGCGGCGACGCCGATCTGGCCGATGACCCATGGCTGCTCACCGGCTTCACGCAGGGTGTTCAGGGCCACTTCGACCTGGTCCTGGGCAACGCAGATGACCATGCCGACGCCGCAGTTCAGGACGCGGTGCATTTCGTGCTCGTCGACGTTGCCTTGCTCCTGCAGCCAGTTGAACACCGCAGGACGCTCCCAGCTCGCCACGTCGACGATCGCCTGGGCGCCTTTTGGCAGGACGCGCGGGATGTTGTCCAGCAGGCCGCCGCCGGTGATGTGGGCCATGGCCTTGACCGCGCCGGTGGCCTTGATCAGCTTGAGCAGCGGCTTGACGTAGATGCGGGTCGGGGCCATCAGCAGTTCGGTCAGCGGCTGGCCGTCCAGTTGCACCTGCTCGATGTCGGCGCCGGAGACTTCGATGATCTTGCGGATCAGCGAGTAGCCGTTGGAGTGCGGGCCGGAGGATGGCAGGGCGATCAGGGCGTCACCGGTGGCGACTTTCGAGCCGTCGATGATCTCGGCCTTCTCGACCACACCCACGCAGAAACCGGCCAGGTCGTAGTCTTCGCCTTCGTACATGCCTGGCATTTCTGCGGTTTCACCACCGACCAGCGAACAGCCGGCCAGTTCGCAGCCGGCGCCGATGCCGGTAACCACGGTGGCGGCCACGTCGACATTCAGCTTGCCGGTGGCGTAGTAGTCGAGGAAGAACAGCGGCTCGGCGCCGCAGACCACCAGGTCGTTGACGCACATGGCGACCAGGTCCTGGCCGATCGAGTCGTGCTTGTTCAGGTTCAGCGCCAGGCGCAGCTTGGTGCCAACGCCGTCGGTGCCGGAGACCAGGACCGGTTGCTTGTAGCCGGCCGGGATTTCACAGAGGGCGCCAAAGCCGCCCAGGCCGCCCATGACTTCCGGGCGCGCGGTGCGCTTGGCCACGCCTTTGATGCGTTCGACCAAGGCTTCGCCGGCGTCGATGTCTACACCGGCGTCCTTGTAGCTAAGGGAGGGTTGCTTGCTCATGTGATCCAGGCCTTTAGGAGGGAGGGATTCGGGAAAATCGACCCTGACCTGCCAGGCTGCGGGGAAAACTGGATCCGCCTGCCCGACCGTCAGTGGTCTGCGAAGGCGCGCGATTTTATCAGGGTTGCCCGGCAGCGGCCATCCTCAGGCCGACGGGCAGGGCCGGAATATCAGGAAAAAACATGAATCGCCGCGGGCGGCTGGTTGCCTTGTCACGGCCTGTATAAGGTATAGGAGGTGAAACAGTGCCCCTTGCGTGTATTTTGCGCTGCGGCGAGGGCGCTGGACTTCGCTTCTTTCTATATCTGGACAGGAATTCTTCATGCCTTTGCGTTCATATCTGTTCGGTTGCTGCGTGGCCTTGTTCGCCGTGGCGGCCCAGGCCGAAAGCGTCTCCGGGCTGTACCAGGTGCGCGAGCCGGTCGGGCAGGGCGCCGACGCCCGCGCCCAGGCCACCCAGGCGGCGCTGGACACCCTGGTCCTGCGCCTGACCGGCGACCCCAAGGCGCCGCAGAACCCCGGGCTTGCCGAATTGCGCAAGGACCCGCAACAGATCATCAGCCAGTTCGGCACCGAGGCCGGCCCGCCGGAGACCCTGCTGGTGGACTTCGACCCGGGCAGCACCGAGCGCGCCCTGCGCAAGGCCGGCCTGGCGCTGTGGGGCAGCAACCGCCCGGCGATTCTCGGCTGGTGGTTGAACGACAGCACCGAGGGCTCGAACCTGGTTGGCGACGGCCAGGGCAATGCCGAGGTGCTGCGCCGCGCCGCCCAGCATCGTGGCCTGCCGCTGCGCCTGCCGCTGGCGGATCTTGAAGAGCAACTGGTGGCGACGCCGAAGAACCTCGAAGGCACCGACCCTGCGCCGTTGCAGGCTGCGTCCGGGCGTTACGGCGCCGATGCCCTGCTGGCGGTGCATGCCAGCGAAGTCGATGGCAAGTGGAACGGCACCTGGCGCCTGTGGCTGGGCGAGCAGCGCGAGCAGGGCAAGGTGGAAGGTGCCGATCAGGCGGCCCTGGCCGATGCCGTGATGCTTGCGGTCAGCCAGCGCCTGGCGCCGCGTTTCGTGGTCAAGCCGGGCTCCAGCAGCGAGCAGCTGTTCCAGGTCCAGGGCATGAACCTGGAGCGCTATGCCGAACTGGGTCGGGTGCTGGAACCCTTCGGCGGTCGGGTCACCCTGGTTCAGGGTGACGTGATGACCTGGAAGGCTACCGGCAGCAATGATCAACTGCGCGCCCAGCTGGGCCTGGCGAAACTGCAGGAACTGCCGCCAGAGCCTGCACCGGCGACGCCAGTGGCACCGGCACCTGCAACGCCGGCCGAAGCTGGAGCTGCAGCACCGGCGCCTGCGCCGGCGCCGTTCACCGGCCTGCGTTTTCGCTGGTAAGGAGCCATGATGATCGACGTGCGCCGCTGGATGTGGCCGATCGCCCTGCTATCGCTGGGCCTCCTTCTTTATTTGCTGCACGGGATTCTTTCGCCGTTCCTGGTCGGCATCCTCCTGGCCTACCTGGGCGATCCGCTGGTGGATCGCCTGGAACGCATGGGGCTGTCGCGCACCGCCGGGGTGGCGGTGGTCTTCGCCCTTTTCAGCCTGATCCTGCTGGCCATGCTGCTGGTGCTGATCCCGATGCTGGCCAAGCAACTGGTGCGCCTCTATGAGGTCGCGCCGCAGATGCTCGACTGGCTGCAGCACGTGGCGTTGCCCTGGGTCCAGGTCAAGCTGGGGCTGGCCGACGGCTTCTGGAAGTTCGACAAGGTCAAGGCGGCCATCAGCGCCCATATGGGCCAGACCACCGATATCGTCGGCATGGTCCTGTCCCAGGTGACCGCGTCCGGGCTGGCCCTGGTCGGCTGGCTGGCCAACCTGGTGCTGATTCCGGTGGTGGGCTTCTACTTGCTGCGCGACTGGGACCTGATGATGGCCAAGCTGCGCAGCCTGCTGCCACGCCAGCGCGAACCGCAGGTGGTGGAACTGGCGGGGGAGTGCCACGAGGTGCTGGGTGCCTTCGTTCGCGGGCAGTTGCTGGTGATGCTGGCGTTGGGCGTGATCTACGCCTCCGGGCTGATGCTGGTGGGCCTCGAGCTGGGCCTGCTGATCGGCCTGCTGGCGGGGCTGGCGGCCATCGTGCCGTACATGGGCTTCATCATCGGTATCGGCGCGGCGCTGGTGGCCGGGCTGTTCCAGTTTGGCGGCGACCTCTACCCGCTGCTGGGTATCCTTGCCGTGTTCATGGTCGGTCAGGCGCTGGAGGGCATGGTCCTGACGCCGCTGCTGGTGGGCGACAGGATCGGCCTGCACCCGGTGGCGGTGATCTTCGCCATCCTCGCCGGCGGCGAACTGTTCGGCTTTACCGGCGTGCTCCTGGCCTTGCCGGCAGCGGCGGTGATCATGGTGCTGCTGCGGCACATGCATGACTTCTATAAAAGGTCGGACGTGTATGGCGAGAAGATCGATCCGGATCTTTAGCCGCAAGCCCTAAGCTGCAAGCGGCAAGAAAGAGCAGTGCGCGTCGCCGCTGCTTTTTCTTGTCGCTTGCAGCTTGTGGCTTGAAGCTGTCCCAACCCTTTGATTTCCTTCGCTCATTGTGCGACCGACGGCGCGGGTATAGACTTTGCAAACTTTTACCAAGGGCCCTTTGCGGTTCCTCACGACCGCCCAGCCAGCATGAAACCGATCCAGTTGCCCCTGGGTGTGCGTCTGCGCGATGACGCCACCTTCATCAACTACTATCCGGGTGCCAACGCCGCAGCATTGGGCTACGTCGAGCGACTCTGCGAAGCCGACGCCGGCTGGACCGAAAGCCTGATCTATCTGTGGGGCAAGCAGGGGGTAGGGCGTACCCATCTGTTGCAGGCGGCCTGCCTGCGTTTCGAGCAACTGGGCGAACCCGCCGTCTACCTGCCGCTGGCGCAACTCCTCGATCGTGGTGTCGAACTGCTGGATTACCTGGAGCAGTACGAACTGGTGTGCCTGGACGATCTGCACGTCATCGCCGGCAAGCCGGAGTGGGAAGAGGCGATGTTCCACCTGTTCAACCGCCTGCGTGACAGCGGCCGGCGCCTGCTCCTGGCCGCCTCCGCCTCGCCCCGCGAACTGCCGATCAAGCTGCCGGACCTCAAGTCCCGCCTGACCATGGCGCTGATCTTCCAGATGCGCGCCCTGTCCGACGAAGACAAGCTGCGCGCCCTGCAACTGCGTGCCTCGCGCCGCGGCCTGCATATGACCGACGAAGTCGGGCACTTCATCCTCACCCGCGGAACCCGCAGCATGAGCGCATTGTTCGACCTGCTGGAGCGTCTGGACCAGGCTTCGCTGCAGGAAAAACGCAAGCTCACCATCCCCTTCCTGAAGGAAACATTGGGCTGGTAAACCCCGTCCTTGACCTACCGCACATAAAAGTCACATTTTTTTCGATTGAATTTGCAAATCGAATCCATAGAAGGCATAGTCGCGGCTTCATCAAATTCAAGACACGGTCGTGCCCATGCTGAATCGCTTCGCACCCCTCGTGCCCCTCGCACTCGTGACACTGCTTTTCGGCTGCGCAGCTCATAGCCCGGCACCGCAACAGCAGGATCACTTCGCTGTTTCTGCCAAGTCCGCCACCCAGTCCCCCGTTGACGCTTCGGTGTTCGACGAAGAGCTGGCGACCGAGCAGGATCTGGAAGAATTCTCCGGCAACAAGTCCTACCAACTGCCAGCCCTGGCCGACAGCATCCTCGAGCGCGGCATGTCGCTGATCGGTACCCGTTACCGCTTCGGTGGCACCTCCGAGCAGTCGGGCTTCGATTGCAGCGGTTTCATCGGTTATCTGTTCCGTGAGGAAGCCGGCATGACCCTGCCGCGTTCGACCCGCGAGATGATCAACGTGGATGCGCCGCTGGTCTCGCGCAACAACCTCAAGCCGGGTGACCTGCTGTTCTTCAGCACCAACGGCCGCGGTCGCGTCAGCCACGCCGGTATCTACCTTGGCGACAACCAGTTCATCCACTCCAGCAGCCGCCGCAGTGGCGGGGTGCGGATCGACAGCCTGGGCGATCGCTACTGGAGCAAGACCTTCATGGAAGCCAAGCGCGCCCTCGCGCTGGCTCCAGCGGCACCGGCCGAGACACTTTCGCGCAACTAAGCGAATTCCCTCGGTGTCAGACACACGGCGACTATGCTGAAAAGCTAGTCGCCGTGCGTGTTTACAGAAAACGTCTAATCTAATTTCTCACCACTTTTCCGGCCTCGCGCCGGCAGCTTCAGACAGGATGTTCTGATGAAGACGATGATGGCGCGTTTAGCGGTATTGTCCCTGGCAGCACTGCTCGGTGCCTGCTCCAGCCATGCTCCGACCCCGCCTCCGGTGGTCCAGCCGGCCTATGTTCCTGCCCAGATCACCTACTCGCCAGCCGCTGAGGACGTGCTTTTCCGCGCGCTCGGGCTTGTGGGTACGCCGTATCGCTGGGGTGGCAACACGCCGGACTCCGGGTTCGATTGCAGCGGGCTGATCGGGTACGTCTATCGGGACGCGGCGGGGATTTCCCTGCCCCGTTCGACCCGCGAGATGATCGTCATGCGTGCCCCGGATGTGCAGCGCGATGCGCTGCAGTCGGGGGATGTGGTGTTCTTTGCGACGAACGGTGCGAGCCAGGTGAATCATGCTGGCATCTATGTCGGGGAAGGGCGCTTCGTGCATGCGCCGTCGACCGGTGGGACGGTGCGGCTGGATTATCTGTCGAACAACTATTGGCAGAAGTCTTATCTGAATGCCAAGCGGGTTCTGGTGGCGCCAGCTCATCTGGCGCACAACCCCTAGCTTTTGGGTGGGGCTGATGGCCTCATCGCTGGCAAGTCGGAGCGCCGAACCGCAGCTCCCACAGTGACCGCGTGCACCGCTGGACCTGTGGGAGCTGGCTTGCCAGCGATGAGGCCAGTACAGACAACCTCGATTACTGAAGCTTGCTCACCCGCCAAACCACATTCCCCACATCATCCGCCACCAGCACCCCGCCTCTGCGGTCCGTGACCACCCCCACCGGCCGCCCCATGGCCTTGCCCTCGTCATTCAGGAACCCGCTCAACAGGTCCACCGGTTTCCCGGCCGGCTTGCCCTCGGTGCTGAACGGTACGAACAGCACCTTGTAGCCACTGTGCGGCTTGCGGTTCCACGAGCCGTGCTGGCCGATGAACGCGCCCTGGTCGAACGGCGGCGGCAGCGCCCCGGCTTCGGCGAAGGCCAGGCCCAGCGAGGCGGTATGCGGGCCCACCGCGTAATCGGGGGCGATGGCCCGGGCCACCAGGTTCGGGTCCTGGTGCTCCACCCGCACATCCACATGCTGGCCGTAATAACTGTAGGGCCAGCCATAGAACCCGCCGTCCTGCACCGAGGTGATGTAGTCCGGCACCAGGTCGCTGCCGATCTCGTCGCGCTCGTTCACCGCCGTCCACAGCTTCCCGCTGTGAGGTTCCCAGGCGAGGCCGTTGGGGTTGCGCAGGCCCGAGGCGAAGATCCGGTGCTGCCCGGTCGCCGGGTCCACTTCCCAGATCGCTGCCCGTTCCTTTTCCTTGTCCATGCCGTTCTCGGCGACATTGCTGTTGGAGCCGACGGTCACATACAGCTTCCTGCCGTCAGGGCTGGCGATGACGTTCTTGGTCCAGTGGTGGTTCAGCGGCCCGCCCGGCAGCTCGCTGACCGGCTCGCCCGGGCCGTTCAGCGAGGTGGCGCCTTCCTGGTACTTGAAGCGCAGCAGGCGATCGGTGTCGGCCACATACAGGTCATTGCCGACCAGGGTCATGCCGAACGGCGAGTTGAGGTCCTTGAGGAACACCGTGCGGGTTTCCGCCACGCCATCCTTGTCGGCATCGCGCAGCAGGGTGATGCGGTTGGGGCTAGGTACGCCAGCGCCGGCCTTGGCCATGACCTTCTTCATCACCCAGCCACGGATGCCCTTGCCGTCGTCGGGTTTCTCCGGTGCGTTGGTTTCCGCGACCAGTACGTCGCCATTGGGCAGCACATAGAGCCAGCGCGGGTGATCCAGGCCACCGGCGAAGGCGACCACCTGGGTGCCCTGGGCCGCCTTGGGCTTGCCGCCATCGGGCCAGCCGACGGCCGGGGCGATGTTCACCGTGGGGATCAGGGTCTTGTTCGGTTCCGGCAGTTGCGGCGACGGGCCGCTGCCGTCGGTGACCTGGAGCCGGGCGGATTCGCCGCAGGCAGTCAGGCCGGTGGTGATGGCCAGCAAGATGGCAAGGCGCAGGGTGGGCATGGTCTGACTCCTTGGGATAGGTCCTAAAGAGTCAGAGGTGACGGGGGCGAGGGAGGTTCAGTCAGCTTCAAGCTATAAGCCTTAAGCTGCAAGAAAAGGCGCCGCTGCTCTTGCTTGCAGCTTATGACTTGCAGCTTGCGGCTGAACTCACGCCTGCTTCAGCAACAGCGCAACCCCGGGATAATACTGCCCCACCTCATCATGCAACTTCCGATACCCATACGGAAAACACCAGGCAATGGCACAGGCCGTATGCTTCTGCAGATCATCCACCAGGTCCTGCAGCTCTTCCGGGCTGGCATGCTGGCCCAGCTTGCACGGGCTGGCGAACAGCGCCGCGACCTTCAACTGGCTCGGGTAGGCGATAGCCTTGGCCGCCTGCACCGTCTCCTGCAAGGCCCCGCTCAGATCAAGCCGTCCGACCTTCGGCCAGCGCTGCCCGGCATGCAGGTAAGCTGATTCATCCTTGCTGGCGATCAACAGATCGCAGCGCGCGCCCCGTTCGCCTTCGTCCCGCTGCTTCTTGCTCTGGTAACCCTGCAGGGTCACCAGTTCGGCCTGCCACAGCGCTGCCGACAGCATTCCAATGTTGCCCTGCACCCCTTGCCAGTGCGGACCCTCGTTGTCACCTAGGGTCTCGTTGAAGCGCTCGATGCATTCGCCCCAGCGCTCCAGTGCCGGACGTAGAAACTCAAGACGGGGGTTGTTGATGATCAGACCTTGCATGCTGCTCTCCTTCGTAATTGTTGTACGAGCTACAGCGACAGCGTTGAATCATGTCAATGTGATATCACTCGTTTGGAGTGTGGCACAACGTGAAAGTTGCGCCGTTGGTCGCAATGTGACGGCGGTCTCCAATTGACGCTCCGGGCCCAACCCTCTAACCTTCGCGACTTGTTTCAGGTGCCCCGTGACTGCAAGGTCGACCGGGTGAAACAGGGAAGCCGGTGCGACTCCGGCGCTGCCCCCGCAACGGTAAATCGAGTCAAGACTGTGCACGGCCACTGGGTGTCGAAACCCGGGAAGGCGCCCGGTCAGGATCGCCTGGCGATCCGCTCGTGAGCCCGGAGACCGGCTGCAAACAGTCAACGGCACCACGGCGGGTGGTGCGCGGTTCTCCGGGCCCTGGCGTCCGGTGCCTGCGCTTCCCTCCGTGCCCCCATCCCCTCAGCTGTCGCCGCCCTGCGACAGTGGCCCGCGGAGACCCCCGATGAGCGAATCCCCCGAACGTGACGAACGCCACCTGGCGCGCATGCAGCGCAAGAAGGCGGTGATCGACGAGCGTATCGCCAATGCCCCCAACGAATGCGGCCTGCTGCTGGTGCTCAGCGGCAACGGCAAGGGCAAGAGCAGCTCGGCCTTCGGCATGCTCGCCCGGGCCCTCGGCCATGGCATGCACTGCGGCGTGGTGCAGTTCATCAAGGGCCGCAATGCCACCGGCGAAGAACTGTTCTTCCGCCGCTTCCCCGAGGAAGTGCGCTACCACGTGATGGGCGAGGGCTTCACCTGGGAAACCCAAGACCGCCAGCGTGATATCGCTGCTGCCGAAGCCGCCTGGGAGGTTTCCCGTGAGTTGCTGCGCGACCCGGGCATCGGCTTCGTCGTCCTCGACGAGCTGAACATCGCCCTCAAGCACGGCTACCTCGACCTCGATACCGTCCTCGCCGACCTCCAGGCCCGTCCGCCAATGCAACATGTCATCGTCACCGGTCGCGGCGCCAAGGACGAGATGATCGAACTGGCCGACACCGTCACCGAGATGGGCATGATCAAGCACGCTTTCCAGGCCGGCATCCGTGCCCAGAAGGGCGTCGAACTATGAGCGACACCCGGCATTGCCCGGCGGTGCTGATCGCCGCGCCGGCCTCCGGCCAGGGCAAGACCACCGTGACCGCCGCCCTGGCCCGCCTGCACCGCAACCAGGGACGCAAGGTCCGTGTGTTCAAGTGCGGCCCGGACTTTCTCGACCCGATGATCCTCGAACGCGCCAGCGGCGCGCCGGTGTACCAGCTCGACCTGTGGATGGTCGGCGCCGAGGAAAGCCGGCGCCTGCTCTGGGAAGCGGCCGGCGAGGCCGACCTGATCCTGATCGAGGGCGTGATGGGCCTGTTCGACGGCACCCCGTCCAGCGCCGACCTGGCCCGTCACTTCGGCGTGCCGGTGCTGGCGGTGATCGACGGCACCGCCATGGCCCAGACCTTCGGCGCCCTGGCCCTGGGGCTGGCGCGCTACCAGGCGGACCTGCCGTTTGCCGGCGTACTGGCCAACCGGGTTGGCTCGTTGCGCCACGCACAACTGCTGGAAGGCAGCCTGACCGAGGGCCTGCGCTGGTATGGCGGGCTCTCCCGCGAGACCGGGATCGAACTGCCAAGCCGCCATCTCGGCCTGGTCCAGGCCAGCGAACTGACCGACCTCGACCTGCGTCTCGACGCTGCGGCCAAGGCCCTGGGCGATAGCTGCCAGTCCTCCTTGCCGCCGCCAGTAGCCTTCGAGCCGCCTGCACCCCGCCATATCGAGCGCAAGCTGGAAGGCGTGCACATCGCCGTGGCCCGTGACGAGGCCTGCGCCTTCACCTACGGCGCCAGCCTCGACCTGTTGCGCGAGATGGGCGCCGAACTGAGCTTCTTCTCGCCGATCCACGACCAGGAACTGCCAGACGCCGACAGCCTGTACCTGCCCGGCGGCTATCCGGAACTGCATCACCATGCATTGGCGGCCAATGCGCCGATGCTGGAAGCGATTCGCGCCCATCACCAGGCCGGCAAACCGTTGCTGGCCGAGTGCGGCGGCATGCTCTACCTGCTCGATGCCCTGACCGATGTCGCCGGGGAACGCGCCGAACTGGCCGGCCTGCTGCCGGGCGAAGCGACCATGCAGAAGCGCCTGGCGGCACTCGCCCTGCAATCGGTCGAACTGCCGGAGGGTACCCTGCGCGGCCACACCTACCACCATTCCCTGACCAGCACCGAACTGGAGCCCATCGCCCGTGGCGTGAGCCCCAACGGCGGACGTGGCGCGGAAGCGGTGTACCGCATCGGCCGCCTGACCGCCTCCTACGTGCATTTCTATTTCCCGTCCAACCCCGACGCGATGGCGGCGCTGCTGGCGCCATGAGCGAACACGCCTACAGCGAAGCCGAGCGCGCGGCGATCTACCGCGCCATCGGCGAACGCCGTGACATGCGCCACTTCAGCGGCGGCGAGGTGGCGCCCGAGCTGCTGGCGCGGCTGCTGGAAGCGGCGCACCAGGCACCCAGCGTCGGCCTGATGCAGCCCTGGCGCTTTATCCGCATTACCCGGCGCGAGCTGCGCCAGCGTATCCAGGCCCTGGTCGAGGACGAACGCCAGCGCACCGCCGAAGCCCTCGGCCAGCGTTCCGACGAATTCATGCAACTCAAGGTCGAAGGCATCAACGACTGCGCCGAAGTGCTGGTGGCGGCGCTGATGGACAAGCGCGAGGTGCATATCTTCGGCCGTCGCACCCTGCCGGAAATGGACCTGGCCTCGTTGTCCTGCGCGATCCAGAATCTCTGGCTGGCGGCCCGTGCCGAAGGGCTGGGCCTGGGCTGGGTGTCGCTGTTCGATCCGCAGGCCCTGGCCGATCTGCTGCACATGCCCGCCGGGGCCAAGCCGCTGGCGATTCTCTGTCTCGGCCCGGTCCACGCGTTCTACCCGGCGCCGATGCTCGCGCTGGAAGGCTGGACCACGCCACGGCCGCTGGCCGACATGCTCTACGAAAACCAATGGGGAGAAGCCGAATGAGTGTGGCCTTGCTGACCGTGGCCGGGGTGGCGCTGGATGCGCTGCTGGGCGAGCCGCGGCGCTGGCATCCGCTGGTGGCCTTCGGCCGTTTTGCCGGGCGCCTGGAACAGCGCTTCAATTCCGGTGGGCGCGGCTGGCGCAGCCATGGCGTCACGGCCTGGTTCCTGGCGGTGATTCCGTTGACCCTGCTGGCGACGGCGTTGTCCTGGCTGCCTTACATCGGCTGGCTGGTGGAGATTCTCGCGCTGTACTGCGCCCTGGGCCTGCGCAGCCTTGGCGAACATGTGCAGCCGGTGGCCGACGCCTTGCGCGGCGGCGACCTGGACGAGGCGCGCAAGCGGGTCGGCTATCTGGTCAGCCGGGAAACCGCCGAACTGGATGAGACGGCCGTGGCCCGGGCCGCCACCGAATCGGTACTGGAGAATGGTAGCGATGCGGTCTTCGCCGCGCTGTTCTGGTTTGTCATCGCGGGGGCGCCGGGCGTCGTGCTCTATCGCCTGAGCAATACCCTGGATGCCATGTGGGGTTATCGCAACGAACGCTTCGAGCGCTTCGGCTGGGCCGCGGCGCGGATCGACGACGTGCTCAACTACCTCCCGGCGCGCCTGGTGGCGCTGACCTACGCGCTGTTGGGCAAGACCCGCCTGGCGCTGAAGTGCTGGCGTCAGCAGGGCCCGAAATGGGACAGCCCGAATGCAGGTCCCGTGATGGCATCCGGCGCGGGTGCCCTGGGTGTCGAACTGGGCGGCTCGGCGGTCTATCACGGCGAGCTGCACGAGCGCCCGCAACTGGGCGAAGGCCCGCCAGCGGATGCCGGCGCCATCGAGCGCGGCTGGCAACTGGTGTGCAAGGGCGTGTGGCTGTGGTTGCTGCTGCTGTGCCTGGGAGCTGAATTCCATGCTTGAACACGGTGGCCGCCTGCTGCGGGCGATCGCGCGCTACGGCATCGCCCGCGAGGACTGGCTGGACCTGTCCAGCGGCATCGCGCCCTGGGCCTTCCCGATTCCCGAGATTCCATTGCGTGCCTGGGCGCGCCTGCCGGAGACCGACGACGGTCTGGAACAGGCCGCCGCCGCGTACTACGGCGTAAAAGAGTTGCTGCCGGTGGCCGGTTCCCAGGCGGCGATCCAGGCGCTGCCGCGCCTGCGTCCGCTGGGCAAGGTCGGTGTGTTGTCGCCGTGCTATGCCGAGCATGCCGAGGCATGGCGCCGTGTCGGGCATCGTCTTCTGGAACTCAATGAAGCACAGGTCGAGGCGCAACTGGACAGCCTCGACGTGCTGGTGCTGGTCAACCCGAACAATCCAACCGGACGGCTGCTCAGCCCGGAAACCCTGCTCGGCTGGCATGAACGCCTGGCCCGGCACGGTGGCTGGCTGCTGGTGGACGAAGCCTTCATGGACAACACTCCGGCCCAGAGCATCGCTGCATTCAGCCAGCGCGAAGGGCTGATCGTGCTGCGTTCGTTCGGCAAGTTCTTCGGTCTGGCCGGGGTGCGCCTCGGCTTCGTGCTGGCCGAAGCACCGCTATTGCGGGCGCTGGGGGAAGAGCTGGGGCCCTGGTCGATCAGCGGACCGACCCGCGTGCTTGGACAGGCAAGTTTTGCCGACAGCGAAAGCCAGCGCCTGCAGACCGAACGTTGCGCCACTGCCAGCGCCCGTCTCGCCGCCTTGCTGGAATCCGCCGGCCTGAAGCCTGCCGGTGGCTGCGACCTGTTCCAGTACCTGCGCCATGACCAGGCGGCGGCCTTCCACGATTTCATGGCCCGGCGCGGCATTCTCCTGCGCCTGTTCGATCAACCGCCCAGCCTGCGCTTCGGCCTGCCCGCCGACGAAGCCGACTGGCAACGCCTGGCCGCCGCGCTGGCCGCCTACCGCAAGGAACAGCCATGACCACCCTGATGGTGCAGGGCACCACCTCCGATGCCGGCAAAAGCACGCTGGTCACCGCGCTGTGTCGCTGGCTGAAACGCCAGGGCGTCGGCGTCGTCCCCTTCAAGCCGCAGAACATGGCGCTGAACAGCGCGGTCACCGCCGACGGCGGCGAGATCGGCCGGGCCCAGGCGGTGCAGGCCCAGGCCTGCAACCTCCAACCCCACACCGACATGAACCCGGTGCTGCTCAAGCCCAACAGCGATACCGGCGCCCAGGTCATCGTCCATGGCCGTGCGGTCACCAGCATGAATGCGGTGGCCTATCACGACTACAAGGCCATCGCCATGCAGGCGGTGCTCGCTTCGCACCAGCGCCTGAGCGCCGCGTATCCGGTAGTGATGGTGGAAGGTGCCGGCTCGCCGGCCGAGATCAACCTGCGCGCCGGCGATATCGCCAACATGGGCTTTGCCGAGGCGGTGGACTGCCCGGTGATCCTGGTGGCCGATATCAATCGCGGCGGGGTGTTCGCCCACCTGGTCGGTACGCTCGAGCTCCTTTCGCCGAGCGAGCAGGCGCGGGTCAAGGGCTTCGTCATCAACCGCTTCCGTGGCGATATCGCCTTGCTCCAGCCTGGTCTCGACTGGCTGGAAGAACGCACCGGCAAGCCGGTGCTGGGCGTGCTGCCCTATGTGATGGACCTGCACCTCGAAGCCGAGGATGGCCTCGACCGCCGCCAGGGCGCCAAGGCCGCGCAGGTGCTCAAGGTGATCGTCCCGGTGCTGCCGCGCATCAGCAACCACACCGACTTCGATCCACTGCGCCTGCACCCGCAGGTGGACCTGCAATTCATCGGCCCCGGCGAGGCGATCCCGCCGGCCGACCTGATCATCCTGCCCGGCTCGAAAAGCGTGCGTGGCGATCTGGCGCAGCTGCGCGAGCGCGGCTGGGAAGAGGCGATCGCCCGGCACCTGCGCTATGGCGGCAAGGTGGTGGGTATCTGCGGCGGTTTGCAGATGCTCGGCCGCGAAGTGCATGACCCGCTGGGCCTGGAAGGGCCCGCGGGGAGCAGCGCGGGCCTCGGGCTGCTGGACTACTCGACGGTGCTGGAAGCGCAAAAGCAGCTGCGCAACGTCAGCGGCAGCCTGACCCTGGAGCAGGCCGGGATCAGCGGCTACGAGATCCACGCCGGGGTCACCAGCGGTCCTGCCCTGGAGCGTCCGGCGGTGACACTGGCCGACGGTCGCGACGACGGCGCCATCAGCGCTGACGGCCAGATCCTCGCCACCTACCTGCACGGCCTGTTCGAATCCCCAGACTCCTGCGCCGCACTGTTGCGCTGGGCCGGGCTGAAACAGGTCGAGCGCATCGACTACCACGCCCTGCGCGAGCGGGATATCGAGCGCCTGGCCGACCTGGTGGACAAGCACCTGGACCAGGCGCTGCTTCGTCAACTCTGCGGGCTCGACTGACATGCTCAACCTGATTCTCGGCGGCGCCCGCTCGGGCAAGAGCCGCCTCGCCGAACAACGGGCCACGGCCAGTGGCCTGGCAGTGACCTATATCGCCACCAGCGAGCCGCTGGACGGCGAAATGAATGCCCGGGTGCAACTGCACCGCGAGCGGCGCCCGGCCGAATGGGCGCTGATCGAGGAACCGCTGGCCCTGGCCGCGGTGCTGCGCGCGAATGCTGCCGCCGACCGCTGCCTGCTGGTGGATTGCCTGACCCTGTGGCTGACCAACCTGCTGATGCTCGAAGACCCGGCCCGCCTCGTTGCCGAGCGCGATGCGCTGCTCGACTGCCTGGCCGGGTTGCCGGGGGAGATCATCCTGGTCAGCAATGAAACCGGCCTCGGTGTCGTGCCCATGGGCGAACTGACCCGGCGCTATGTCGACGAAGCCGGCTGGCTGCACCAGGCCGTCGCCGAACGTTGCCAGCGGGTGATTCTCACCGTCGCCGGCCTGCCGCTCTACCTCAAAGGAAACCCATCATGACCCAAGCCTGGTGGCTCAACCCGTGCCGCGTGCCGGACGAACAGGTACGCGCCGAGGCCCTGGCGCGCCAGCAGCAACTGACCAAGCCGGCCGGCTCGCTGGGTCGCCTGGAGCAGGTAGCGGTGGAGCTGGCGGCGTTGCAGGGGCAGCTCAAGCCGACGCTGGACCAGGTATGGATCAGCATTTTCGCCGGTGACCATGGCGTGGTGGCCGAGGGCATCTCTGCCTATCCGCAGGAAGTGACCGGGCAGATGCTGCTCAACTTCGTCAGTGGCGGTGCGGCGATCAGCGTGATCGCTCGTCAACTGGATGCGCGTCTTGAAGTGGTGGACCTTGGGACGATCAATCTCGACCTTGATCTGCCAGGCGTGCGTCACTTGCGCATCGCACCGGGTACCGCCAACTTTGCCCAAGGGCCGGCCATGACGGCGGAGCAGGGTGAGCGTGCCTTGCAGGGCGGGCGTGACAGTGCCTTGCGAGCGGTGCAGGCCGGGGCGCGGTTGTTTATCGGTGGCGAGATGGGTATCGGCAATACCACGGCGGCCAGTGCGCTGGCCTGTGCCTTGCTCGGGTGCGCGGCGGTCGAGCTGAGTGGGCCGGGCACCGGGCTGGATGCGGCGGGGGTGCGGCACAAGGCCGAAGTGATCGAGGCGGCCTTGCAGCGCCATGCCGGGATTGCGGGTGATCCGTGGCAGGCATTGCTGCATGTCGGCGGGCTGGAGATCGCCGCGCTGACGGGGGCCTACCTGGCCTGTGCCCAGGAAGGTGTCGCGGTACTGGTGGATGGTTTTATCTGCACGGTCGCGGCGCTGGTGGCGGTGCGCTTGAATCCGTCGTGCCGGGCCTGGCTGTTCTTTGGTCATCGTGGTGCCGAGCCGGGTCATCGCCGGGTGCTGGCCGAGCTGGACGGCGAGCCGCTGCTGGAGCTGGGCCTGCGGCTTGGCGAAGGCAGCGGTGCGGCGCTGGCGGTGCCGCTGCTGCGCCTGGCCTGTGACCTGCACGGGCAGATGGCGACCTTCGCCGAAGCGGCAGTGGCGGATCGGCCGGCATGATCCTCGACCTGCTGCGCCATGGTGAAACCGAGCTCGGTGGCGGTTTTCGCGGCAGTCTCGATGATGCGTTGACCGGGTTGGGTTGGGCGCAGATGCAGGCGGCGGTGGAAGGCGGCGGGCCGTGGGATCGCCTGGTCAGTTCACCGTTGCAGCGCTGTGCGCGATTTGCCGAGCGTCTGGCGGCGGAGCTGAAGTTGCCGCTGACGCTGGAGCCGGGGATGCAGGAATTGCATTTCGGCGAGTGGGAAGGGCGCAGTGCGCTGGAGTTGATGGACGGTCATGAGGAAGCGCTGGGGCGGTTCTGGGCGGATCCTTATGGCTTCACGCCGCCGGGTGGCGAGCCGGTTATCGACTTCTCCGGGCGCGTTCTGGCCAGCCTGGCGCGTTTGCACACGGCCTATGCAGGGGAGCGGGTGTTGCTGGTGACCCATGGTGGTGTGATGCGCCTGTTGCTGGCCCGGGCCCGGGGGTTGCCGAGGGAGCAGTTGTTGCAGGTGCAGGTGGGGCATGGGGCTTTGCATCGGTTGTGCGTTGGTGCTGGCGACGAATTATCCGAATCCCTATGAAGAACCCCTGTGGGAGCTGGCTTGCCAGCGATGAGGCCGGCAGGAGCAGTGATGTTGTCAGGTCGGGCCCAATCGCTGGCAAGCCAGCTCCCACAGGATTTGTGTCTGCTGGAGAGTCTGTGGCCAGCGCTGACTTTGTGGGAGCTGGCTTGCCAGCGATGAGGCCGGCAGGAGCAGTGATGTTGTCAGGTCGGGCCTCATCGCTGGCAGGAGCAGTGATGTTGTCAGATCGGGCCTAATCGCTGGCAAGCCAGCTCCCACAGGGTTGGCGGCAAGCCAAACCATCGATGTATGTCTTGGAGAGACCGGCCATGCTGCCATTCTGGATCGCCCTGCAATTTCTCAGCAGCCTGCCCGTCACCCTGCCGGGCATGCCGACCCCTGAGCAGAACGGCCGCTCCCTGCTGTTCTACCCGCTGGTCGGCCTGCTTTTCGGCGTCCTGCTCTGTGCCCTGAATTCCCTGCTGCAAGGCACCCAGCCGCTGCTCCACGCCGCTCTTCTGCTCAGCGCCTGGGTCATCCTTGGCGGTGGCCTGCACCTGGACGGCCTGGCCGACAGCGCCGATGCCTGGCTCGGCGGTTTCGGCGACCGCGAACGCACCCTGACCATCATGAAGGACCCGCGCAGCGGACCCATCGCCGTGGTCACCCTGGTACTGGTCCTGCTCCTGAAATTCTGCGCCCTGCTGGCGCTGGTCGAAGCCGGGCAAGGCGCCTTGCTGATCCTGGCGCCGGTGATCGGCCGGGCGGCGATGCTGGCGCTGTTCCTCGATACCCCCTACGTGCGCCCCGGCGGACTGGGGCAAGCACTGAAGGATCATCTACCTCGGCAAACCGCACTGTGGGTCCTGATCGTCAGTGCCCTCGGCTGCCTGCTACTGGGCGGCTGGCTGCCGCTGCTGGTTGCTGGCCTGGCCTTCTTCGCCCTGCGCCGCTCCATGCTGCGCCGCCTCGGCGGCACCACCGGCGACACCGCCGGCGCCCTGCTGGAACTGCTCGAACTGGCCGTCGTCCTGACCCTGGCTTGCAATATTTCGTAACTTTCTCTTGCGTCACTTCCGGATGCGGGTATATACACGCATTCATGTTGACCAGTACCTGCATCTGCACCCATCTGCGTCGCGCTGCCCGTGGGGTGAGCCGGCATTACGACGAGGCCCTCGAAGGCTTCGGGATCAATGTCGCCCAGTTTTCCCTGCTACGGCATCTGCAACGCCTGGATAAACCGAGCATCTCGACCCTGGCCGAAGCCATGGGCCTGGAGCGCAGCACCCTGGGGCGCAACCTCAAGGTGCTGGAGGCCGACGGCCTGGTGGCCCTGGCCGAGGGCAGCGACCTGCGCAATCGCGTGGTGCTGCTGACCGCCGAAGGCGCCGAGCGGGTGCGCCTTGCCGAACCGGCCTGGGAAAAGGCCCAGGCGGGCCTGGTAGACACGTTGGGTGCGGATCAGCGCGATCAGTTGATCCGTCTGCTGGAACAGTTGGCCTGAGCTTTTTCACGACCTTGCGCAACAGGAGAGAAAAACAATGACATCCGTATGGCGTACCAGTGGCTGGGTGCTGCTGGGCGCGGCCCTGATTCTCGCGTTGTCGCTGGGCGTGCGCCACGGCTTCGGCCTGTTCCTTGCGCCAATGAGCGCCGAATTCGGCTGGGGCCGCGGCGTGTTCGCCTTCGCCATCGCTCTGCAGAACCTGGTCTGGGGCCTGGCCCAGCCGTTTGCCGGGGCCCTGGCGGACCGGCTTGGTGCCGCGAAAGTGGTGATCATCGGTGGCGTTCTCTACGCCGCTGGCCTGGTCCTCATGGGCATGTCGGATTCGCCGATAACCCTGTCCCTGAGCGCCGGCCTGCTGATCGGTATCGGCCTGTCCGGCACTTCGTTCTCGGTGATCCTTGGCGTGGTCGGGCGTGCGGTTGCCCCGGAGAAGCGCAGCCTGGCCATGGGCATCGCCAGTGCCGCCGGCTCCTTCGGCCAGTTCGCCATGCTCCCCGGCACCCTCGGCCTGATCAACTGGCTGGGCTGGTCCCTGGCCCTGCTGGTGCTGGGGCTGATGGTGGCCTTTATCGTGCCGCTGGTGGGCATGCTCAAGGACCGTCCGCTGCCGGCCCAAGGTCATGAGCAGACCCTCGGCGAAGCCCTGCGTGAAGCCTGTTCCCACAGAGGGTTCTGGCTGCTGGCCCTGGGCTTCTTCGTCTGCGGTTTCCAGGTGGTGTTCATCGGCGTGCACCTGCCGGCCTACCTGGTCGACCAGCACCTGCCGGCGACCACCGGGACCACGGTGCTGGCCCTGGTCGGGCTGTTCAATATCGTCGGTACCTATACCGCCGGCTGGCTCGGCGGACGGATGTCCAAGCCGCGCCTGCTGACCGCCCTGTACCTGCTGCGCGCGGTGGTGATCGTGCTGTTCCTGTGGGCGCCGGTGACCCAGTTCAGTGCCTACCTGTTCGGTATCGCCATGGGCCTGCTGTGGCTGTCCACCGTGCCGCTGACCAATGGCACCGTGGCCACCCTGTTCGGCGTGCGCAACCTGTCGATGCTCGGCGGGATCGTCTTCCTTCTCCACCAGTTGGGCGCCTTCCTCGGTGGCTGGTTGGGCGGGGTAGTGTATGACCAGACCGGCAACTACGATCTGGTCTGGCATATCTCCATCGCCCTCAGCCTGCTGGCCGGCGCCTTGACCTGGCCGGTGCGCGAACGTCCGGTGGCGCGCCTGCAGGCGGCTGCGGCATGAGCCATGCGCGCTTCTGGCTGATCGGTCTGGGCCTGGCCGTCCTCTTGCTGGAGCTGGCCTGGTGGGGCTGGCAGCGCGGCGGGCTGGCGCTGATGCAGTTGGGCATGGGCGTGTGTTAGGCGTACTCTGATTCTTCGTACAACGAATGGAGAATCGTCATGCAAGCACGCCTGTTGATCGCCGCCGTGGCCCTCGGCTTCAGTGGTCTGGCCCTGGCCGACGGCTGCCCGGCCCTGCTCCAGGGCGATCTGCCCAAGTTGCGGGCCAAGGAAAGCATCGACCTGTGCCAGCAGTTCGGCGGCAAGCCGCTGGTGGTGGTGAACACCGCCAGCTATTGCGGTTTTGCCCCACAGTTCGAGGGGCTGGAGTCGGTCTACAAGGAGTACCACGGCAAGGGCCTGGAAATGCTCGGCGTGCCGTCCAACGACTTCAAGCAGGAAGACGCCGACAGCGAGAAGACCGCCAAGGTCTGCTACGCCAACTACGGCGTGACCTTCACCATGACCGAGGCGCAAAAAGTGCGCGGCGATGGCGCCATTCCGCTGTTCCGCGAATTGGCCAGCCAGAGCGCCGCGCCGAAGTGGAATTTCTATAAGTACGTGGTCGATCGCCAGGGCAAGGTAGTCGCCAGTTTCTCCAGCCTGACCAAGCCGGATGACCCCGAATTCCGTGCAGCCATCGAGAAGGCCATCGCCTCCAAGCCCTGAACGCCTATTTGCCGGGGTGTACGGTCAGCGCTACCAGCTTGATCACGATCGGGCGCACCACCAGCACGCAGGCGAAAGCCACCGGCATGGCCAGTTGATAGGCCTTGAGCACATGGCTCAGGTACTGCTCGCCGATACCGCTGTTGGCTGCGGTGATGACGAAGCACATCAGCATGGCCATGATCGACGACATGTAGAAGGCGAATACGTAGGGGGTGGCGCGTACGCCAAGTTTGCGGGAACGGGGACGGGTAGTGACCTGTGATTCCATGCGGCCTCCTGCGGGGCTTGGGTGAGTCGGCGCAGGTTAGCAACGGGGCCGCGGGGCAAGTAGACGGGCAGGGCTTAGGTCTTTATAAAGGAAAACTTACGAATCCTGTGGAGACCTCCCGCGTGAACCTGCTGGGCCTGATCAAGAGCTTCATCAAGGTGGTCGAGGCCGGCAGCATTGCCGGCGGCGCGCGCAGTCTCGGCCTGAGTGCGGCGGCGGTGAGCCAGAACATCGCCCGGCTGGAGGCGCACCTGCAGGTGCGCCTGCTCTCGCGTACCACTCGCAGCATGGTGCTGACGCCCAGCGGCAGCCTGTATTACGACAAGGTCCGGCATATCGAGCGGGACCTGGAAGAGGCGCAACTGGCGATCACCACAGCCGACAGCGAGCCGCGAGGGCGCCTGTGCATCGCCACTACCTCGGCCTTCGGGCGCCATGTACTGGCGCGACTGATCCCGGAGTTCAGTGCGCTCTATCCGCGTCTTTCAATCGAATTGCTTACGAGTGACGAAAAGGTCGATCACGCCCGGCAAGGGGTGGATGTCAGCCTGCGTATCACCCCGCAACTGGAGGATGGCCTGCTGGCCCGGCATATCGCCCAGGTGCCCTTTATCTGCTGTGCCTCGCCTGGTTACCTGGCGCGCGAGGGCTGGCCGCAAAGTCCCGAAGAGTTGAAGCAGCGTCGCTGCCTGGTGTTCCGCTATCCGGTGGACGGGCGCTTCCTGCGCTGGGGTTTCGTGCGTGATGGCCTGCGTTTCGATGCCGAGTTCGGCGATGTATTGATCAGCGACGACATCGACGTGCTGGCGCAGATGGCGGTGCATGACGGCGGCATTACCCGGCTGGCCGAGTTTGTCGCCCGGCCCTGGCTGGAGCGTGGCGAGCTGGTGCCCTTGTTCGAGGAGGCCGGTGGTGCCCGTGCCTACGCCCAGACCGAGCCCATGGACATCTATCTTTGCGTTACCGACCGCTTTGCCATGACCCCCAAGGTTTGTGCCTTCATGGCGTTCCTCAAGGCCAGCCTGGGTGACGAATGGAAGGTCAAGGCTCGCACCTGAAATGAAAAAACCGCCAGCGAGGGCGGTTTTTTCGTGCAGCCAGAGGCGAAATCAGAAGCGGTAGGTCAGGGATGCGCCCAGGCCATGTGCACTGTTCTCGTACTTGGCACTGTAGGCGCCTTTGCTCGGGTCACGCAGGTTGACCTTGGTGTCTTCTTCCCACAGGTAGGAGTAAGCCACGTCGATGGTCATCGCTTCGGTCGGAGTCCAGCCAGCACCCACGCTGAAGATCTTGCGGTCGCCGGTCGGGATGCGTGGCGAGCGGTTGGTGTTGTTGGTCGGCGACTGGTCGACGGTGAAGCCGGTGCGCAGTACCCACTCCTTGTTGACCTTGTAGGACGCGCCGATGGCGTGGGCCCAGGTGTCGTGCCAGTTCTGCTCTTCGCTGATGGTACCCAGGTTAGGACGCAGAGGAGCCGGCACGCCGTCGTTCTTGACGGTGATGGCTTCCAGGCGGCTCCAGCGGGTCCAGGTGCTGCCAGCGTAGAGGGTCCACTGGTCATCCAGTTCGTGGGTGACGGACAGGTCCACGGATTCCGGGGTCTTGATGTTCAGCGAGGCATCGAACTTGCCGCCGTTGAACGGACCGAAGCCGGTGCCCTGGATCTTGGTATCGCCCTCGAGCTTGTAGTCGACCATCGAGTGGTAGGTCAGGCCGATGCGGGTGTGCTCGGACGGCTGGACCAGGATACCGATGTTGTAGCCAACGGCAGTGTCATCGCCGGAGATCTTCACCTGGCCATCGTTGCGGCCCGGCGAGCCGGCGTTCAGGGCGTTGGACTGCAGGCTGCCGTCGATGCGGTTGATGGTCGGGCCGAAACCGATGGACACCACGTCGTTGAAGGCATAGCTGACGGTCGGCTGGAAGGTGACCACCTGGACTTCCGACTTGCTGCCGAAGTAGCGGCCGGCGAAGCCGGTTTCATAATCGGTGACCAGGCCGAAGGGCACGTACATGCCGAAGCCGACGCTCCAGTGCTCATCGATCGGCTTGACGTAGTAGCCCATCGGGACGCCGACCACGGGCACCATGTCACCGTCGTTGCTGCCACCGAAGGTGCCACGGCCATTCTTGATGTCGGTCTTGGCGATCACGGCAGCGCCGCCGACGGTAATCTGTTCGCTTTTCAGGCGCGACATGCCGGCAGGGTTGCCGTACACGGTGCTGGCATCATCGGCGGAGGAAGAACGGCCGGCAAAACCGGTGCCCATGCCGCTGACGCTTTGTTCGTTGAGTGCGAAACCGCTGGCAAGCAGGTTGGAAGAGGCCAGGGTAACGGCAATGGCGAGGGTGCTTTTGATGAGTGTGACTTTTTTCATTATTAGAAACTCCAGGGGATCACCGTGGCGCAAATTACCAACATTTTCTGGACCGCGCTATAGCCTGTATCGCAGGAGATAGAGCGGTTTTGTAGGACAATCCGACCAGAATTGGCAATTTAATCCGTTTGATGTTGCAGGTGTTTTCCTAACATGCCTGATGTTCCACGGGCGCGACGCAGGCCTGCCAGGCCCGGGTGAAGTCGCGCAACCGGCCTTGCGGCTGGAAAATCTGACGCCAGATTTTTGCCAGCCCGAGCAGATCGTCGGCTTCCGGCAAACGGGGCGCCTGCTCTTCGATCAGCATCCATGCGATGGCGGTGGCGTAGCGCAGGTTCACCGTCAGTTCCAGGTGCGGGCCGTTGAGAAAAGCATGCTGACTAGCCAGACCGCGGACCAGACTCGCCAGTTCCGGATCGCGGGCAAGAAAGTCGTCCCAGACCGCTTGATGACGCAATGCGCCAATTCGATACAAGCCGTTTCCACGGCGATCGTGAAGGGCCGCGCCAAGGGCCGACTGGCTGGCCGCTACCCCGAGCAACAAGGCTTCGGCGCAGGGGCTATGGCGGTCCAGGTAGATCAGCGTCGGCCGGATCACGTATTGGCTCAACTCGCTCGCGGCGATACCCATGATGCCCTCGAACAGGAAAATGGCCGGCAGGTCGCTGGTGCTTGGCAGCAGGGTGGATCGGGGTCAGGCCCGCCGGAAGCGGACAGGTCCGCTTGAGTTGAAGTGTAGTGTCATATTCCGGCTGTAAAGGGCTGTTTTTAAATCGTTTCCGGCATGAGGGCATAAGCCATATACCGAACCGGACTTAAAAAGGCGGGGCGTTTCAGGCGATGCGCGAGGGTGGGGCGGATAGCGAAAGCCCCTCGAATGAGGGGCTTTGAAGTGAGTGTTCCATCAGGCGACGAGCGCCTGACGGGTCCGGTCGATCACCGCCTGCAGCGGCTCGGCACCGGTGTACTGCTCGGGGTACAGGCGTTCGCTGTGCTGGGCGATGCCGTGTTCGTCGACCAGGGTGAAGCTGAAGCTGTTCTTGCGCGAGGCAAGGATGATGCAGTTCAGCGGCGCGAAGGCCTGGGAGAGGGTGCGGATGGCCGCTTGGGTGTGGCTGTTGTGAGTCATCATTGTTTGGACGTTCCTGCATTAGATACGGCAAGTTTGAGCCGTATATATTTCAAACGTTCCAGTGACGCGAGTATTAAGGCTTGCTCGTGCAAAACCCTTGGACGTGCGGCAGAACCCCTGGAACAGGGCAGCCAGTGAATGAGCGCAATATAGATGGTGGCGCCTTGGGCTGACTGGTAGGTACTTCGGAAGACGGGCAACACGCCAGGGCAATAGGTTCTGCGCCTCTGGGTGAGGATCCTGTTCAGTCTGCTGGAGGGCTCGGCAGGGCGGTATGGATGTGCCTGGTGAGCTTTTTCGGTTGGCGGGTCCTGGTTTCAGCAGGAAAGCCCGTGAGTGTAGGGCAATGCTGCAAGGACCGCTTTGGCCAGAATTGACTTTCAGCTTGGTACTAACGGCGGCGAAGATACTCGCTTCCGCTCTCGCTGGCAAGTACTTTCATCTTCCATCCGGCGAGCCGAGCATTATCTCCATTTTACCGGTCTCTGGGAAGCCCCATGGCTCATTGCCAATGGCCGCGATGGTGCGTCTGATCGCCTCGCTTTGGGGCGTTTGTACACACTTGGGGCGACTGCTGTCACAACCCGGTCATGGCCCTGCATGGCTCCCCCATTGACCGCTCCGATCTGACAAGTCAATGAAAAAAAACACTTTTTTTAGCTGGTGAAAAAATCGTCAGTTTGAGCGCAGGCCCCATTCCATGGGGGTTTGCGGGGTGCCGGAGGCGGTTGTCCACTGAGTTATCCACAGCTTCTGTGGATTGTCCCGGGCGCTTGCTCTAGGACGGGCGTGCCAGCAGGTCGAAGGCTGTCGGACAATTTTCCGAAGCGGTGGTACTGGCTAAAAAATCACCTCGGAAAGGTCAAGAAAAAAGATCAGAAATTTCTGAAAAAACTTCAGAAATGGCACGGGCGATCGTCGGAAAAATCGGGTAGAGTGCGCGCCCCAAGAAATATCCTGCCTGTTTTTATGAAGTTTCGCGGTCGATCCACCGAGTCAACGCCTGCTGCTCCTTCCACAAAATCCCCCGCCGAAGCCAAGCGCTTTTCGCTGAAGGTCGCCCTGTGGCTGCTCGACAGCCCGCGCCTGGGCGACAAGCCCAAGGTCAAGCATTTTGCCGGGCGCCTGCTCAAGCAACCGGCGCGCGAAGGCGTGGTGGTCGCGCAAAGCCGTTTGGGGCAGATGCTCTGCCGCGAGTGCGGCAATGCCCGCGACCGTCGCATCGGTCACGAGCTGCTGCGCCAGGCGGCCCGCGCCGGCGACTCCAGTGCCCAGCTAGAGCTGGAGGAATTGCTGCGCGACTGAGCAGCCCGACTGATAAGCTCTGCGGGATTTTTTCCGAGGGTTGAGCATGCTGTCGATGGTTGCAATGGATCTGACCAGCCTGGTGCTGGGTATGTTGCTGGCGGCGGTGCCGGCGACCGTGGTGCTGGTGCGCTGGCAGCGCCAGCACAGCGAACGCCAGGCGCAACTGGCCTTGCAGGAAGAGCGCCTGAGCGGTGCCTTGCTCGCCCAGGAAGGCCTGCAGGCGCAACTGGACGCCAGCCGCGACGAAATCAGCGATCTCAGCCAGGCCAACAGCGCCAAGCAGGCCAGCCTCGCGGCCCAGGCCCGGGAACTGGACCTGCTGCAGATCGACCGCGACAACGCCCGTGATGCCGCCCACGCCTGGAACCTCGAACGCAGCGCCCGTGAAGCCGAACTGCGCCGCCTCGACGCCCGCTGCGCCGCCCTCGAGGCCGAACTGCGCGAGCAGCAGGACAGCCACCAGCAGCGCCTCGCCGACCTTCAAGGCTCGCGGGACGAACTGCGCGCCCAGTTCGCCGAGATGGCCACGAAGATCTTCGATGAACGCGAGCAGCGCTTCGCCCAGACCAGCCAGCAGCACCTCGGGCAGTTGCTCGACCCGCTCAAGGAGCGCATCCAGGCCTTCGAAAAGCGCGTGGAAGAAAGCTACCAGCAGGAAGCCCGCGAGCGTTTCTCCCTGGGCAAGGAGCTGGAGCGCCTGCAGCAGCTCAACCTGCGCCTGAGCGACGAGGCCACCAATCTGACCCAGGCCCTCAAGGGCCAGAAGACCCAGGGCAACTGGGGCGAGTTGATCCTGGAAAAGGTCCTCGAACACGCCGGCCTGGAAAAAGGCCGCGAATACCAGACCCAGGTCAGCCTGAAGAGCGCCGATGGCGAGCGTTACCAGCCCGACGTGCTGATCATGCTGCCCGGCGACAAGCAGGTGGTGGTGGACTCCAAGGTCAGCCTGACCGCCTACCAGCAGTTCATTGGGGCCAGCGAGGACGATGTCGCCCAGGCCGCCCTCAAGCAGCACGTGCACTCCCTGCGTAGCCACGTCAAAGGCCTGTCGAGCAAGGACTACAACCGCCTCGACGGCCTCACCAGCCTGGATTTCGTCCTGCTCTTCGTACCTATCGAAGCGGCGTTCTCGGCTGCCCTGCAAGCCGAGCCGGGTCTGTTCCAGGAAGCCTTCGACCGGCAGATCGTGATCGTCAGCCCGACCACCCTGCTGGCCACCCTGCGGGTCATCGACAGCCTGTGGAAGCAGGAGCGGCAGAGCCAGAACGCCCGGGAAATCGCCGAGCGGGCGGGGTGGCTGTACGACAAGTTCGTGCTGTTCATCCAGGACCTGGACGAGCTGGGCAACCGCCTGCAGCAGGTTGACAAGGCCTATGCGGCGGCGCGCAACAAGCTCTGCGAAGGGCGTGGCAACCTGATCAGCCGCAGCGAACAGCTCAAGCTGCTCGGTGCCCGGGCCAGCAAGAGCCTGCCGGGGGACCTGCTGGAGCGGGCCATGGCCGGGGAGGGCAACCCGGCCAACGACGGGCTTATTGCACCAGGCTCAGATGGCGATTGAGCAGAGCGCGCAGGGCCGCCGGCTTGACTGGTTTGCTGAGGAAATCGAGGCCGGCGGCATGCACCTTGGCCATGGTCTCGCCATGCCCGTCGGCGCTGATCACCACCCCTGGCACCGGCTCGCCCAGGCGCGTGCGTAGCCAGGCCATCAGTTCGGTACCGATCTCGCCCTCGTCGAGGTGATAGTCCACCAGCGCCAGGTGCGGGCGCAGGCCCTGGTCGAGCAGCGCTGCGCATTCCTCGCGGTTGCGTGCGGTGGACACCTGGCAGCCCCAGCGGCTGAGCAGGCTGTTCATGCCGATCAGGATGCTGTCCTCGTTGTCCACGCACAGCACCTGCAGGCCGGCCAGCGGCTGGCCGGCCTGTTCCGGGGTCTTCACCGGCTCCGGTGTGCGGGCCGTGGCCAGCGGCACGCTGACGCGGAACACGCTGCCCTTGCCGCTCCATGAGCGTACTTCCAGCGGATGGCCGAGCACCTTGCACAGGCCGTCGGCGATCGCCAGACCGAGGCCCAGGCCTTTCTCGGCGCGGGTCTGGTGGCTGTCGAGGCGCTTGAATTCTTCGAAGATCACTTGCAGCTTGTCGTCGGCGATGCCCGGGCCGCGGTCCCAGACTTCCAGCCACAGATGGCCCTGGCTGCGGCGCACGCCCAGCAGGATCGGGCTCTTGCCGTAGCGGAAGGCGTTGGTCAGGAAGTTCTGCAGGATCCGTCGCAGCAGCTTCATGTCGCTGTGCACCCGCAACTGGCTGCCGCGCACGCGGAAGTCCAGGCCCTGTTCGCGGGCCAGGACCTTGAACTCGGCGCCGAGGGTGTCGAACAGCTCGCTGAGGGCGAAGGGCTTGGCGTCCGGGGTGATCTTGCCGTTTTCCAGGCGCGATATATCCAGCAGGTCGCTGATCAGCTCTTCCGCCGAGCGCAGCGAGCTGTCCATGTGCCGGACCAGTTGCTGGGCCTCGTCGGACAGGCCTTCGGCCTGGTGCGAGAGGGCGGCGGAGAACAGCCGGGCGGCGTTCAGCGGCTGCATCAGGTCATGGCTGACCGCGGCGAGGAAGCGCGTCTTGGACTTGTTCGCCGCTTCCGCATGGCTCTTCGCCTCGGTCAGCGCCAGGTTCAGTTGCGACAGTTCACGGGTGCGCTCGGCCACGCGCTGTTCGAGGCTTTCGTTGGAGTCCTTGAGCAGTTGCTCGGCTTCGCGGAACGGGGTGATGTCGGTGAAGCTCATGACGAAGCCGCCGCCGGGCATCGGGTTGCCGATCAGCTCGATGACCCGGCCATTGGGGAACAGGCGCTCGGAAGTATGCGCGCGGCCCTGGCGCATCCAGTGCAGGCGCCGGGCCACATGGACCTGGGCCTCGCCGGGCCCGCACAGGCCGCGCTCGGCGTTGTAGCGGATGATATCGGCGATCGGCCGGCCGACGCTGATCAGCCCGTCCGGATAGTTGAACAGCTCCAGGTAACGGCGGTTCCAGGCCACCAGGCGCAGCGACTGGTCGACCACGCTGATGCCCTGGCTGATGTTCTCGATCGCGCCTTGCAGCAGGGCGCGGTTGAACTGCAGCACCTCCGAGGCTTCGTCGGCGATGCGCACCACGTCTTCGAGCTGCATGTCGCGGCCTTCGATGGCCGCCTTGACCACCGCCCGGGTCGACGAGGTGCCGAGCACGCCGGCGAGCAGGCGCTCGGTGTGCTCGATCCATTCGCCGTCGGCGTTCTGGTTGGGGTTGAAGCCCTTGCCCTGGCGGTAGGCGAAGCGGATGAAGCTCTGCCGTGCACGTTCCTCGCCGACGAAGCGTGCGGCGAGGTGCAGCAGGTCGTCGATCTGCACCGCCAGCAGCGAACGGTTGCTCGGCCGCGAGCTGCTCTGCTGGCCGATGAAGCGCCCGGCCTGCCAGTGTTCGGTGACCCGGGTGCGGGACAGGATCGAGACCCAGGCGAAGACCGTGAAGTTGCCGGCCAGGGACAGCACCACGCCCTGGGTCAGCGGGGTGATTGGCAGGCCCAGCGGATTGCCGTCCAGCCAGGTCAGGCCGGGGAACAGGGTCAGCGGCCAGCCCAGGCTATGGGCGGCGATCGGCAGGACCAGGGTGTAGAACCACAGGAAGGTGCCGGTGGCCAGGCCAGCGAACACGCCGCGGCGGTTGGCCTGCTTCCAGTACAGCGCGCCGAGCATGGCCGGTGTGAGCTGGGTCACGGCGGCGAAGGCGATCTGGCCGATGGTGGCCAGGCTCGCGGTGGAGCCGAGCAGGCGGTAGCTGACATAGGCGAGCAGGAGGATGACCACGATGGTCACCCGGCGCACTGTCAGCATCCAGCTGCGGAACGCCTCGAACGGTCGCTCGGCGTTGTTGCGGCGCAGCAGCCAGGGCAGCAGCATGTCGTTGGAGACCATGGTCGACAGCGCCACCGCCTCGACGATGACCATGCCGGTGGCCGCCGAGGCGCCGCCGATAAAGGCCAGCAGGGCCAGGCTCGGGTGGGCCTCGGCCAGGGGCAGGCTGATCACGAAGGAGTCGGAGATCACCGAGCCGGGCAGGAGCATCTGCCCGGCCAGGGCGATGGGCACCACGAACAGCGCGGCCAGCACCAGGTACATCGGGAACACCCAGCGCGCCAGGCGCATGTCCTGCGGCTCGATGTTCTCCACCACGGTGACCTGAAACTGCCGCGGCAGGCAGATGATCGCCATCATCGCCACGCCGGTCTGGACGATCATCGACGGCCAGTTGATGGTTTCCTGCCAGTAGCTGTCCAGCGCCGGGGCGACCCGGGCCTGGCTGAACAGGTCGTCGAAGCCGTCGTACAGGTTGAACACCACGAAGGCGCCGACGGCGAGGAAGGCCAGCAGCTTGACGATGGCCTCGAAGGCGATGGCCAGGACCATGCCGCGGTGGTGCTCGGTCACGTCCAGGCTGCGGGTGCCGAAAACGATGGAGAACAGCGCCAGGACCAGCGAGATCACCAGCGCCGTGTCCTGCACCCGGCTGCCGGTGGCGTCGGCGTTGGCGCCGATCAGCAGGTTGACGCCGAGGACGATGCCTTTCAGTTGCAGGGCGATGTAGGGCAGCACGCCGACCAGGCAGATCAGCGCGACCACCACCGCCAGGGTTTGGGACTTGCCGTAGCGCGCGGCAATGAAGTCGGCGATGGAGGTGATGTTTTCCTGCTTGCTGATCAGCACCATCTTCTGCAGCACCCAGGGCGCGAAGATCAGCAGCAGCACTGGCCCGAGGTAGATCGGCAGGAAGGCCCAGAGCTGTTCGGCGGCCTGGCCGACCGCGCCGAAGAAGGTCCAGCTGGTGCAGTACACCGCCAGCGACAGGCTGTAGACCCAGGCGCGCAAGCGAGGTGGCAGGGGCGTGCCGCGGCGATCGCCGTAGAAGGCAATGGCGAACATGATGGCCATATAGACCAGGGCGACCCCGGCGATCAGCCCGCTGGACAACGACATGAAGACTCCGAACGAAAAAAACCACCTCGATCAATCAGTCTGGCATGCCGCCCGGGCTTCGTCAGCGCCGACCAAAGTCGCGGTGGCAGGACGTCGCAGGGAAAGGGCATTGCAGACGCCTCACGGCGGATTTGCCGGGTTGTTTATAGGTAAAACCGATAACAGATAGAGAAAATAACCGTTATATGGATATTCCTTTTGGTTGTAGCGTGGTGATCACCTCATGAGAGGACAGGAGACAGATCATCATGCCTTGCCAGACCGCCGTTCACGCTTTGCGCCCGTTCAATCAGCTGGCCCACCCGCGGGAGGTGATTCGCCAATTCACCCCCAACTGGTTCGCTGTGGTCATGGGCACCGGCGTGCTGGCGCTGGCCTTGCCCCAGGCTTTTGCGGGGCTGCATGGCGTGGCGGAAGCACTGTGGTGGCTGGCGAGCGGATTGTTCGTGCTGTTCAGCGTCCTGTATGGCGCGCGCTGGCTGATGTTCTTCCATGAAGCGCGGCGGATCTTCGCCCACTCCACGGTCTCGATGTTCTTCGGCACCATTCCCATGGGGCTGGCGACGCTGCTCAACGGTGCGCTGGTATTCGGCCTGGCGCGCTTTGGCGACGGCCTTCTGCCGTGGATCGAAGCGCTGTGGTGGATCGATGTGGGGCTGGCCCTGCTGTGTGGCGTGGCGATTCCCTTCCTGATGTTCACCCGCCAGGAGCACAGCATCGACCAGATGACGGCGGTGTGGCTGTTGCCGGTGGTGGCTGCGGAAGTGGCGGCGGCCAGCGGTGGCCTGCTGGCGCCGCATTTGGCGGACAGTGCGCGGCAGTTGCAGATGCTGGTCACCAGCTATGTGCTGTGGGCGGTGTCGTTGCCGGTGGCGTTCAGCATCCTGACCATCCTGATCCTGCGCATGGCCCTGCATAAGTTGCCGCCGGCGCATATGGCGGCGTCGAGCTGGCTGGCCCTGGGGCCGATCGGGACCGGGGCGCTGGGGATGTTGCTGCTGGGCGGGGATGCGCCGGCGATCTTTGCCGCCAATGGTCTGCACGGCTTTGGCGAGACGGCCCGGGGGCTGGGGCTGATTGCCGGGATCGTGCTCTGGGGCTGCGGGTTCTGGTGGTTGCTGACGGCGCTGCTGATCACCCTCAAGCATGTGCACCAGGGCATGCCGTTCAACCTCGGCTGGTGGGGCTTTACCTTTCCGCTGGGGGTGTATGCGCTGGCGACCCTGAAGCTCGGGGTGTGGCTGGAACTGGGGTTCTTCAAGGGGATGGGCGCGGTGCTGGTGCTGGCGCTGGTGGGGTTGTGGTCGCTGGTGGGCTGGCGGACCTTGTGCGGGGCCTGGCGTGGGGAGCTATTTGTTTCTCCCTGCATCAAACAGGCTTGAGATTTTGGGGCCGCTTTGCGGCCCTTCGCGGGCAAGCCACGCTCCTACCTTGGAATGCGGTCATCTGTAGGAGCGTGGCTTGCCCGCGAAGGACCGCAAAGCGGTCCCATTGGCCAGAAGCAATGCTTATCCGGCAAAGTGTGGCTTTTCCCGCTTTCGGCGCCTCAAATAACCAACGCCCCGAACAGGTACATGGACGATGAGCCACACCTCGCAGTTCGCCTTGCTGAAGAAGCGTCGCTTCCTGCCCTTCTTCATTACCCAGTCCCTGGGTGCCTTCAACGACAACCTGTACAAGCAGTCGCTGATCCTGGCGATCCTCTACAAGCTGAGCCTCGGTGGTGACGGCTCGATGCTGGTCAACCTCTGCGCCCTGCTGTTCATCCTGCCGTTCTTCCTGTTCTCGGCCCTGGCCGGGCAGTTCGGCGAGAAATACGCCAAGGACGCGCTGATCCGCACCATCAAGCTGGCCGAAGTGGTGATCATGGCCGTCGGTGCCGTGGGCTTTGTCTTCAACCAGCTGTGGCTGCTGCTCCTGGCGCTGTTCGCCATGGGCACCCACTCGGCGCTGTTCGGCCCGGTCAAGTATTCGATCCTGCCCCAGGCCTTGCGTGAAGAAGAACTGGTTGGCGGCAACGGCCTGGTGGAAATGGGCACCTTCCTGGCGATCCTCGCCGGGACCATCGCGGCCGGGGTGATGATGTCCTCCACGGGTTACGCCCCGGTGGTGGCCTGCGGCATCGTCCTCACCGCCGCCCTGGGCTACCTCGCCAGCCGCTTCATTCCCCGCGCCGCCGCGGCGTCGCCGGAACTCAAGCTGCAATGGAACATCTTCTCGCAGACCGCCGCGACCCTGCGCCTGGGCCTCGGCCAGACCCCGGCCGTGTCGCGTTCGATCGTCGGCAACTCGTGGTTCTGGTTCGTCGGCGCCATCTACCTGACCCAGATTCCCGAGTACGCCAAGCTATGGATGCATGGCGACGAAACCGTGGTGACCCTGATCCTCACCCTGTTCTCCGTGGGCATCGCCCTGGGCTCGCTGCTCTGCGAACGCCTCAGCGGGCGCAAGGTGGAAATCGGCCTGGTGCCCTTCGGTTCCTTCGGCCTGACCCTGTTCGGCCTGCTCTGGTGGTGGCACTCCGGGGATATCCCGGCCGCCGCCGCGCCTTATGACTGGCTGGCGCTGCTGGAAATGACCAAGGCGTGGTGGATCCTCCTGTCGATCGTTGGCCTGGGTGTGTTCGGCGGCTTCTATATCGTGCCGCTGTATGCCCTGATCCAGGCCCGTACCGCAGAAGACCAGCGGGCCCGGGTGATCGCTGCGAACAACATCCTCAATGCCCTGTTCATGGTGGTCTCGGCGATCTTCACCATGCTGCTGCTGGGCGTGGCCGGGCTGGAGATTCCCCAGCTGTTCCTTGTGGTGTCGCTGCTGAACATCGCGGTCAATGCCTACATCTTCAAGATCGTCCCGGAATTCAGCATGCGCTTCATGATCTGGCTGCTGAGCCATTCCATGTACCGGGTCAAGCACCGCGACCTGGAGCGGATCCCCGACGAGGGCGCGGCGTTGCTGGTGTGCAACCACGTGTCCTTCGTCGATGCGCTGCTGATCGCCGGGGCGGTGCGCCGGCCGATGCGGTTCGTCATGTACTACAAGATCTACAACCTGCCGGTGCTCAACTTCATCTTCCGCACCGCCGGGGCCATTCCGATTGCCGGGCGCAACGAGGATCGCGCCACCTTCGACCAGGCCTTCGAGCGCATTGCCGCGTACCTGGAGGAGGGCGAGCTGGTGTGCATCTTCCCCGAAGGCAAGCTGACCGGGGATGGCGAGATCGACGAGTTCAAGGGCGGGGTCAGGCTGATCCTCGAGCGCACCCCGGTGCCGGTGATTCCGCTGGCGCTGCAGGGCTTGTGGGGGAGTTTCTTCAGTCGCGATCCGGCCAAGGGCTTTTTCCGCCGCTTCTGGTCGCGGGTGACCCTGGTGGCCGGCGATGCGATTCCTGGCGAGGAAGCGCAGCCGGCGCTGTTGCGCGAACGGGTCGGGGCGTTACGCGGCGAGATTCGCTAGATTCAGCTGGCGCTGACCTTCAGGCCGATCAGACCGGCAATGATCAGCGCCACGCTGGCCAGGCGTACCAGGGCCATGGACTCGCCGAACAGGATGACCCCGGCGATTACCGTGCCGACGGCGCCGACGCCGGTCCAGATGGCATAGGCGGTACCCAGCGGCAACTCCTTCATGGCCAGGCCGAGCAGGCCCAGGCTGATGGCCATGGCGGCGATGGTCAGGACGGTGGGGAGGGGACGGGTGAAGCCGTCGGTGTATTTCAGGCCGACGGCCCAGCCGACTTCGAAAAGGCCGGCGCAGAACAGGATGATCCAGGACATGCTTGGTACTCCATCAGGGTGATGGGGCCGTCCCCGAACGTTCACGCACTGCGTCGCGAGGTCGTCCTCGCAGTGGGCGATATGGTGCACCGTTCTGGTGCCTGGAGCAAACTTCAAGGCTCACATCGAACCCTGTGGGAGCTGGCTTGCCAGCGATTGCGATGGTGAATTCACTGCCGCTATCGCTGGCAAGCCAGCTCCCACAGGTTTATTCAGCGTCCTCGGGACTTTAGATCCCCTGCGGAATCTCTTCCCCACCCAACGCCTCGAACAGCGCCGGCAGGAATTCGGTGAAGGTCAGCATCATCAGGGTGAAGCTGGCATCCAGTTGGCCCAGCGCTTCCTCGCCGCCATCTTCCTCGGCCTGGTCCTGCAGCAGTTCTTCGAACTTCAGGCGCTTGATCACCGTCTTGTCATCGAGCACGAAGGACAACTTGTCCTGCCAGGCCAGGGCCAGCTGGGTCACCTGCTTGCCGGTGCCCAGGTGCATCTGGATCTCTTCGCTGGTCAGGTCCTGGCGCTTGCAACGGACGATGCCGCCATCTTCGTGGGTATCACGCAGCTCGCACTCGTCCAGAACGTGGAAGTCCGGCGCGGCCTGCTGGTTCTTCACCCAGTCGGTCATGGTGGCGCTCGGGGCGATCTTCACGGTCACCGGACGTACCGGCAGCGAGCCCATCACTTCACGCAGGGTCGAGAGCAGGTCTTCGGCACGCTTGGCGCTGGCCGAGTTGACCAGGATCAGGCCGAGCTTCGGCGCGATGGCGGCGAAGATCATCGCCCGGCGAATGAACGCACGAGGCAGGAAGGCCTGGACGATCTCGTCCTTGATCTGGTCGCGCTCCTTCTTGTAGACCTTGCGCATCTGCTCGGCCTCGATCTCCTCGACCTTCTCCTTGACCGCGTCGCGCACGACGCTGCCCGGCAGGATGCGTTCTTCCTTGCGCGCGGAAATCAGCAGGAAGTCACCGCTGACATGCACCAGGGGCGCGTCTTCGCCTTTGCCGAACGGGGCGACGAAACCGTAGGTGGTCAACTCCTGGCTGGCGCACGGGCGGGCGGGCTTGCTGGCCAGTGCGGCTTCCAGTGCTTCGGCATCGAACGGAATGTCCTGGGTCAGGCGGTAGCTCAGCAGGTTTTTGAACCACATGGGGCGGATCTCTCCTCTCTATATAAGGGGAGCATTATTCTCCGGCTGACGCTTCCAGGCCAAGCCCGCTAAGTCGTTGGATCGCCTGAAAAAATTTTTTCAAAAAGTGCTTTACAGAGCTTGGGGTGCTCCGTAGAATGCGCGCCACACCGAGACGATGGGTGATTAGCTCAGCCGGGAGAGCATCTGCCTTACAAGCAGAGGGTCGGCGGTTCGATCCCGTCATCACCCACCACTTCTCAGTGTTAGCGCAGCGGTAGTTCAGTCGGTTAGAATACCGGCCTGTCACGCCGGGGGTCGCGGGTTCGAGTCCCGTCCGCTGCGCCATATTCAACTTCCAGGGCCCACTGAACACCCGGAAGTTACAAAGAAAGCGACCTTAGGGTCGCTTTTTTTTTGAGCTGAAAGCTGTAAGCCGCAAGCTGCAAGTCAAAGCAGGCGCGGTGCTGGCGACTTTTTCTTAGGGCTTGCGGCTTAAGGCTTGAAGCTGTTCCATTATGTCGTTCGTCCAGAATCAAACCAGCGCGCTGGTGTCACTTGCCAGCACCTTTTCTGAGCAAGAGATCGACCATGCAGGACGCCAGTATTCCCTCCGCCCCGTTGCTGGGCATTGACCTCGGTACCACCAACAGCCTGATCGCCGTCTGGCAGGAAGGCCGTGCCCAACTCATCCCCAACGCCCTCGGCGATGTGCTGACCCCTTCGGTGGTCAGTGTCGACGAAGACGGCAGCATCCTGGTCGGCCGCGCCGCCCGTTCGCGCCTGACCACCCACCCCGAGCGCAGCGCCGCGGCGTTCAAGCGCTTCATGGGCAGCGACAAGCGCTTCGAGCTGGGCGGCCAGTCGTTCAGCCCGGAAGAGCTCTCGGCCCTGGTGCTGGGTGCGCTGAAACAGGATGCCGAAGCCTTTCTCGGCGTCCCGGTCAACGAGGCGGTGATTTCGGTCCCGGCCTATTTCAGCGACGAACAGCGCAAACGCACGGTCTTCGCCGCCGAACTGGCCGGCCTCAAGGTGCAGCGCCTGATCAACGAACCGACTGCCGCCGCCATGGCCTACGGCCTGCACGAGCAGAAGTTCGAACGCACCCTGATCTTCGACCTCGGTGGCGGCACCTTCGACGTCACCGTGCTGGAATATTCGCTGCCGCTGATCGAGGTGCATGCCTCCACCGGCGACAACTTCCTCGGCGGCGAGGATTTCACTGCCGCGTTGCTGCAAGCCTGCCTGAAGGACTGGCAGCTCGATATCGCGAAGATCGAGCCTCAGGCCCTGGCCACCCTGTGCGATGCCCTTGAACAGCTCAAATGCCGCCTGGCCCAGGGCCCGCAGTCGCTGAGCTGGAAAGGTGCGGGTGAGGTGCGTGAATGGCAACTGGACGAAGCCCGTGCCCAGTCGATCTGGGAGCCGCTGCTGGCGCGCCTGCGCGCACCGATCGAGCAGGCCCTGCGCGATGCCCGCCTGAGCCCGCGTGACCTCGACAGCCTGGTGCTGGTAGGCGGTGCCACGCGCATGCCGGCGGTGCAGCAGATGGTCGCCACCCTGTTCGGGCGCCTGCCGTACCGGCACCTCGATCCGGACACCATCGTCGCCCTCGGCGCCGCCAGCCAGGCGGCCTGCAAGGCGCGGGACGCGGCGATCGAAGAGCTGATCCTGACCGACGTCTGCCCCTACACTCTGGGCATCTCGACCACCCGGGGCGAGGAGGTGCGCGGCGCCTTCTCGCCGATCATCGAGCGCAATACGGTGATCCCGACCTCGAAGGTGCAGCGCTTCTACAGCACCCACCCCGAGCAGAAGGTGATCCGCATCGAGGTGTACCAGGGCGAGCGCCCGTGGGTGCGCGACAACATCTTCATCGATGCCTTCGAGGTGCAGTTGCCCCAGGTCGGGCGCCAGCAGGAACTGGATGTGCGTTTCAGCTACGACATCAACGGCCTGCTGGAAGTGGACGTGACCCTGCTGGAAAGCGGCGAGCGCCACAGTCACAGCATTGACCGCAGCCCCACTGGCCTCGACGAGGAAGCCCGGGCCAACAGCCGTGCGCGCCTGGCCGCGTTGAAGATCCACCCCCGCGACACCTTGCCCAACCGAGCCCTCACGGCCCGTCTGGAGCGGGCCTGGATGCACAGCCTGGGCGAGGAGCGCGAGCGTATCGGCGCCTGGCTGGACGAGTTCAATGCGGTACTCGCCAACCAGCGCGCCGAAGAGATCACCAGCCGTCGCCAGGCTCTAACACGCTTGCTGGACGAGCTCGGCGTTTAGGTTTGAGCTGGCGCAGCAGCGCCTGCAGACCACCGGCTTTCGGGTTCTGCCCGTTGGCCGGCTTGCCGAAGCGACTGGGCAGGATGTCGCCGGGCAGCACCAGGAGTGCCAGCAGGTACAGCGGGATCAGCACCGGCACGATCACCAGGGCGATCCATAGCCAGATCGGCTGCTCGCGGTCGCGCAGGCGGCGGATTCCGGTTCCCAGTGTGCCGACGATGCAGAAGATCGCGGCCAGCACATGCAGCTCGTTCGGCATGAGCGGGATGCTGGCGCCGAACCCGGCCCAGAGCGCCAGCATCAGCCCGTAGTCGCGCCGGCCCAGGCGCCGGTCGATTCTCCAGAACTGCCAGGCCCCGACCGAGTCTTCCGGGGTATTCACTTCCATCATGGCTTCGGCCAGCCCCAGCACTGCGGTCACTGCCAGGCGCAGGCCTGTGCCGTTGGCCGGGTCGTCCTTGGCCATCTGCAGGGTCGCCAGGGCTCGGGAGGCGGGCCAGGCGGTGTTGACCGCTGCCATTTTCTCCAGCGCGTCCAGGGCCAGGTAGAAGGTATCGCTATCCTTGCCTTCCAGCGCCTTGCGCGCCGGGCGCTGGATCTCGCGCTTGGGCAGGTGCTGGCGGAATTGCTCGCACCACGGGTCGTCGCCGGCCACGGCCTGCATCCGGTCAAGCACCTGGCCGCGATCCTCGTCGCTGAAGCGCGGGTGGAAGAACAGCGCGCCGAGGAACAGGGTCATGCTGTAGCGATCGCCGCCGAAGGCCTCGGGGTCACTGCCGAAGGTTCTGAGCAGGAGGTTGTGGCGCGGCAGCCGGGCGTCTGCAAGGACGCTGTCGAGGGTGCAGAGCTCGTCGGCGAGCAGTTCCTGTACCGGGTTGTCGCGGTCCAGGCCAGCCAGCAGCGTCTCGACTGGCGCCCCGGATTCCAGCCATTGGCCGAGCAGGTCGCGGGTCTGGGCGAACGGATGCCCGGCCGGGTAGTCGAGGTTGCGCAGCATCGACGGGGTGATCAGGGCCAGCCAGCGCTCGGGTTGCTCCAGCAGGGCAAGGATGAACAGCCCACGGGCGTGCCAGGTCCACGGATCCTCGGCAGGGTCCGGCGCGCTCAGTTCGAGGTCGCGGTTGGCCAGGCGTCCCAGGTGGTCCAGGGCAAACGGAGCGGGTTGCATCTGGCCGGGGGCGAAATGCTCGAACAGTCGCTGCAGGGCGCGCAGGTCGTAGGCGCGCATGTGCCGCAGCCAGTTGCGGCAGGCGAGGGGGCCGAATTCCTTGCCCAGTGGGCGTGGGAAGTCCGGGTATTTTGCTTCGCTGTGCAGATAGCCACTGAGGGCTAGCGGCACCGGCGCCTCTGTCAGCCAGCGCAGGCGCTGTGCGGCCTGGCGGCGGAAAGCCTTGAGCACCAGTTCCTCGAACAGCTCCGTAGCGTCGGGCGCTTCGCTGATTTCCCGCAGCAGCGCGTCGTTGCCACGGGCCAGGCCCCAGGCGTAGCGGTAAAGGCGTTGCAGGTGTGGCTGCGGATGGTCGTCCAGCAGCAGGGCCAGCAGATTGACCTCGGTGCTGTCATCGAGACGCCAGTCGACGTAGGCGGCAGCCAGGCCATCCAGCTCCGTGCGCCTGGCGATGTACCAGCGCGACAAGGTCTCCGGGGATTGAGCGAAGCTGCCGAAGAGCTGGCCCTGTTCCTCCAGGCCTGGCGGCCAGGCATCGATGTCCTGCTGGCGGTCGAAGGCCTGGACCAGCAGTGGCACGAACTGCGGTTGCTGGCCGTGGCACAGCTCGATCAGCCGGCGCGGCGCCTGCGGATGCTGGAACTCCCAATGCAGCCGCGTCCAGCTGACCAGCGCTTCCGGGACCTGATCCAGGATCGTCGCGTGCTGGGCCAGGAGGAACAGCAGGTCGATATTCTCCGGATCAGCGGCCTGCTGTTCGGCGCAGCGCTCGTACAGGCTCTGGCTGGGCACTTCCGCCTTGGCGAACTGCACCATCAGGCGCTGCACCAGGCTGTCGTCCGCCGGCAGGGGCAGGCAGGTATGCAGGTTGGCGAAGCTGGCGTACTCGAACAGCGGGCGCTGGTGGAACAGGTACTCCAGGGAGTTCAGGTACCACAGGGTTTCCTGCTGGGCGATCGCCGACCACTGGCCCATCAGCCCGGTGGGGAAGGGGTCGGGTTGTTCGAGGTGCTCGAGAAAGCCCTCGATCTCCCGCGCCGCGTCGAAGTCCAGGCGCAGCAGTTGCTGGGACCAGGCCAGGCGTTTGGCGAGCAGGCCTACGCACTCGCGGGAAATCATCCCGCAACTGCGCACGCCTTGCAGCAACGACCAACTGACGTCCTCGAGGGTTTCCAGCGGCAATTGGTCCAATTGGCGGACGAAGGCCTGCCAGGCCGGCGGGTCGTAGCGCCGGGTGCTGTCTTCGAGCAGGGCGCGGAATTCGTCGAGGATGCCCGGTGGGGCTGCGGACTCTGGCTCTTCCCGTGGCGGCTCTTCCCTTGATGGCTCCTCGCGCGCGTGGCGCAGGGCACTTTCATAGGCTTCGCGCAGGGCCTGGAAACCTTCCGGGTCGGTTTCCGGGTGATGTTCCGGCAGGCGCGCGCGGTAGGCGCCGCGAATGGTGTTCTGATCCTTGGTCGGTTCGATGCCAAGGCGGATCCAGCAACTCATGACCAGTTACCTTCGGCGAGGGAGTCGGGTTGTTCCGGCAGGTTCAGTTCCAGGTGCCAGGGCAGGTCGATCAGCGGCGAGTCGGGGTCGTTGCTCAGGCTGGCGATGATGTGCTGGTTCCAGTGCTCGGAGCCCTGGCGTTCCAGTTGCCGGCTGAACTGCTCATCGGGCAGGTCGGAGCAGCCCCACAGGCCGCGGCCGATCACATAGCCCGCCACATAGGACGACCAGCTGCCGTAGTAATGCCGGGCCCGTGCCGCCAGGCGGCCTTGCAGCCAGAGGCTTTCCTCGAAGCTGATCCACTCGTTGCGCAGCCCGCAACGCAGCAGGAAGCCCATCCGTCCCAGATCCCAGGAACGGGTGCCGCCGAAGCCGCAGTCGAGGAAGGTACGCGCGGCGTAGTCGTGGAGGATTCGTTCGCGCAGGCTCAACTGTTCCAGCAGCGTCTGCCACTCGCCGGGCAGTGCGCGCTGATAGCGCCAGTAAGCGGTGTTGAGGTCGGTGGCGTGACCGTTGTCGGCCATGCGCCTGACGATATCGAGCAACTGCTCGCGGGAATCGACGTTCCACGACTCGCCCAGGTTGATCTTGCGTTCTTCGTCGTAATAGTACGGCGAGGTGTAGCTCGCGCCGTTGAGCGCGGCCATTGGCGCTGACAAGGCATAGAGCCAGCGCTGTTCGATCTCTTCCATGAAGCACTCCGGAGGCGGGACGGACGAATTGTAACCAGACGTTAGAGGCTACGACCACGTCTGCCGCGCTTTGGTGCGGGCCTCACCACGACGGTGCAGCTTTACGCGGGTCCTTGGGGCTAGTCATGACGTTTGTGCTCGCCACGGACCCTGTAGGAGCTGGCTTGCCAGCGATAGGGCCAGACCTGAAAACATCGTTGCCCGGGCTGGCCTCATCGCTGGCAAGCCAGCTCCCACAGTGGTCCGCGTTGCTCTGAGTGCCGGCTTGCGAACAATCTGGCGCGCCCCTTGCTTTACCTGCGTATCAGGCAATCAACGTCGATTGCCCCGTTCACGACAAAGGCGCCGTGCTGCTCCCCCTGATCCTTCAGGCCGGAGCGGCAGGGCGCCTTTTTGTTTTTGCGCAGTAAGGCAGGGGAGTCAGGGCCATGACCAGCACGACGGTGCGCAGTGTCTGTCCGTATTGCGGTGTCGGTTGCGGCATCGTCATGAGCGTGACCGACAACAGGGTGACCAAGGTCAGCGGTGACAAGCAGCACCCGAGCAATTTCGGCCGCCTGTGCACCAAGGGCCTGAGTTGCCATCAGCCGCTGCGCGACTCCGGGCGCATGGAGTGGGCCTGGCTGCGCGACCAGCGCCAGCGCGATCCGGTACGCCTGGGGATGGACAAGGCCATCGAACAGACCGCCCGGCGCCTGCGGGACATTATCGACACCCACGGCGCGGATGCCTTTGCCCTGTACGTCTCCGGGCAGATGTCGCTGGAGGCCCAGTACCTCGCCAACAAACTGGTGAAGGGCTATATCCGCAGCCGTCATATCGAATCCAACTCGCGCCTGTGCATGGCCAGTGCCGGCAGCGGCTACAAGCTGTCCCTGGGCGCCGACGGGCCGCCGGGCAGCTACCAGGATTTCGACCGCGCCGAGGTGTTCTTCGTGATCGGCGCGAACATGGCCGACTGTCACCCGATCCTTTTCCTGCGCCTGCTCGACCGGCTCAAGGCCGGCGCCAAACTGATCGTGGTCGACCCACGGCGCAGCGCCACGGCGGACAAGGCCGACCTGTTCCTGCAGGTCCGTCCCGGCACCGACATGGCGCTGCTCAACGGCCTGCTGCACTTGCTGCTGGAGAACGGCCACACCGACAACGCCTTCATCGAACGCTACACCGAGGGCTGGGACGAGCTGCCAGCCTTCCTCGCCGACTACACCCCGGCACGGGTCGCAGACATCACCGGCTTGAGCGAGGCCGCCATCCGCCAGGCCGCCGCCCTGATCGGTGGTGCGAAGGACTGGATGAGCTGCTGGACCATGGGCCTGAACCAGAGCATCCACGGTACCTGGCACAGCAATGCACTGTGCAACCTGCACCTGGCCACCGGCGCCATCTGCCGCCCGGGCAGCGGTCCTTTCTCCCTGACCGGCCAGCCCAATGCCATGGGCGGACGGGAAATGGGCTACATGGGGCCGGGACTGCCCGGACAGCGTTCGGCGCTGGTCGAGGCTGATCGCCAGTTCATCGAAAAGCTTTGGAGACTCCCCGTCGGCAGCCTGCGCGCCGAGGCGGGCGAGGGCACCATCGGCCTGTTCGAGCAGATGGCGGCGGGGCAGGTGAAGGCGTGCTGGATCATCTGCAGCAACCCGGTGGCCAGCGTTTCCAACCGGCAGAACGTGATCGACGGGCTGCGCAAGGCAGAGCTGGTGATCAGCCAGGACGCCTTCCTCGACACGGAAACCAACCGCTACGCCGACATCCTCTTGCCGGCCGCGCTGTGGGCCGAATCCGAAGGGGTGATGATCAATTCCGAGCGCAACCTGACCCTGACCGCCAAGGCTGTGGACGCACCGGGCGAAAGCCTCGCGGATTGGCAGATCATTGCCCGGGTGGCCTGCGCCATGGGCTATGCGGAGGGTTTCAGCTACGCCAGTGCCGACGAAGTCTTCGACGAAATCCGCGAGGCCTGGAACCCCGCCACCGGCTACGACCTGCGAGGCCTGGACTACGCAAAACTACGCGCCGGTCCACAGCAGTGGCCCTTCGAGCCGGGCCGCAGCGAGGCGCGCAGTCCGCTGCGCTACATCAACAACGGCCTGAGCCAGAACCTGCGGGAAAACGCCGACGGCGAGCGCCCGGCGATCACCTTCGCCACCGCATCCGGCAAGGCGCGCTTCTTCGCCCGTCCGTGGCTGCCGCCGGCCGAGCTGCCGGACGAATCCTACCCCCTGGTGCTCAATACCGGACGGGTCCAGCACCAGTGGCACACCCTGACCAAGACCGGCAAGGTCGCCAGCCTGAACAAGCTGGAGCCGGGTCCGTTCCTGGAGATCCATCCGGACGATGCCGCCGCCCTCGGCATTGCCGAGAAGGACCAGGTGCAGGTCCGCTCGCGTCGCGGTCAGGCGGTGTTGCCGGCGCGGATCAATACCCGGGTGATGCCGGGCAACTGCTTTGCCCCGTTCCACTGGAACGACCTGTATGGCGAGCAACTGGCGATCAACGCCGTGACCAGCGATGCGGTGGACCCGATCTCGCTGCAACCGGCTTTCAAGCACTGCGCCGTGGCCCTGACCCGGGTTGGCGGTGAACGAATCGATGCCCTTGAACTGAACCCTGCCCTCCCCGAGGAGACCCGGCCGATGCCCACCGACACCCTGCGCAAGGCCCTCGGCCTGGGCGCGCCGCCCGCCATGGCCCTGGCCGAGAGCGAGCAGCAGTATCTCCACGGTTTCCTGCAAGGACTCGGCGCCGCCCAGCCGCACGGCGTACCGGTGTTGCCGGCGAGTGCGCCGCTGGCGCTGGAGCGGCGGCTGTTTATCGATGGGTTGCTGGCGGGCGTCTATTCGCGCGCCGAGCCGGCCAGCTTGCCGGCGCTGGTGGAAACGCCCCGGCATCTGGTGCTCTGGGCCTCGCAGACCGGCAACAGCCAGGCCCTGGCCGAACGCTGCGCCAGTCATCTGCGCGAGGCCGGCCTGACGGTGCAACTGGAGTGCATGGAAGCTGCCCAGCCGGCGCAGGTCGGCACGGCGGCGAGCCTGCTGCTGATCACCAGTACCTTTGGCGATGGCGAAGCACCGGACAGCGCCGCGGCGTTCTGGCAGTCGCTGCAGGGCGAGGCCGCGGACTGGGCGAAACGGCCTTACGCGGTGCTGGCTTTGGGCGATTCCAGCTACGACCAGTTCTGTGGATTCGGACGCAGGCTGGACCAGCGCATGGCCGAGCTGGGCGGCCAGCGCTTGCTGGAGCGGGTGGACTGCGAGCCGGACTTCGACGAGCCCTTCGCCGGGTGGTTGCAGGCGCTGACGGCCAAGCTGGCGCAGGCGCCGGTCGCATTGACCGCGGTGGAGAAACCGGCGTTCGGCAAACAGACTCCGCTCCCCGCGCGACTGCTGGAAAACCGCCTGCTCAATGGACCGGGGGCGAGCAAGGAAACCCGGCAAATCGTCTTCGATCTGGGCGACAGCGGCATGAGCTATCAGGCGGGCGATGCCCTTGGGGTGTGGCCGCGCAACTGTCCGGAGCTGGTGGCCGAGTTCCTGCGTTGCTCCGGTCTGGATGGCAGTGCCGAGGTCGATTGTAAAGGACCGATGCCCCTGGCGACCGCGTTGACCGAGCACCTGGATGTCACCCGCATCACTCCGCAGATCTTGCAGAAAATCGACGGTCTGCCCACGGACAAGGCCGCGCTGAACGACTGGCTGTGGGGCCGGCAACTGGTGGACCTGCTGGCCGAGTTTCCGTTGAAGTTGTCCCAGGCCGAATGGCTGACACTGCTCAAACCGTTGCAGCCGCGCCTGTACTCCATCAGCTCCAGCCCGAAGCGGCACCCGACGCAGGTGCACCTGACCCTGTCCACCGTGCGTTATGGTCAGCGCAAGGGTGTGTGTTCCAGCTTCCTCGCCGATCGCGCGCAGGACCTGAAGGTCGCGATCTTCCCGCAGCCTTCGGCGAGCTTTCGTTTGCCGCAGAACGATGAGCTGCCGGTGATCATGATCGGTCCGGGCACCGGGATCGCGCCGTTCCGCGGGTTTCTCCAGGAGCGGGAAGGGCGCGGGGCCAAGGGGCGCAACTGGCTGTTCTTTGGCGAGCAGCGTGAGGCCTGTGATTTCTACTACCGTGACGAACTGATGGCATGGCGCGAGAGTGGCTTGCTGACCCGGCTGGACACGGCGTTCTCGCGGGACCAGGAGGAGAAGATCTATGTGCAGCAGCGCATGCAGGAGCAAGGCGCGGAGTTGTGGCGCTGGTTGCAGGAGGGGGCGTTTTTCTATGTGTGCGGGGATGCTGCGCGGATGGCCAAGGATGTGGATGCGGCGCTGAAGGCGGTGGTGGCGGAGCATGGCGGGATGAGTGCCGATGAGGCGGCGGCGTATGTGGCGCAAATGGGGAAGGACAAGCGGTATCTGCGGGATGTGTACTGAGAGTCAAGTCACAGGCTTCAAGCCGCAAGCGGTGGCGCGGAACGCTTTTTCTCGCCGCTTGAGGCTTGAGGCCGGCCTCAAGCTGGATGGTTGAGTAGTCGTTCTGCCACCGCAGCGAACGAGGCGTAGCACGTCTGGAAATCCGGTTTGTCCGTTGAGTAAAGCAATGGCTTCAGACGATATTCGAAGTTCTCCCTGAGTCCTTCGTGGGTGGCAGCATTGGCCAGGGCACGTCGAAGTACTGCATAGGGATCCTGGTCAAATTCAGGATGCTGCCGTTGAAACTCTTCCACATCCTTGGCGACCAGCGCAGCGAATACCTGGCACGCAGGCTCGATGGCATCGGGCTGGCTTTCGGCGATACGCCAAACATCGTAAACGTGACGCACCAGCGCGGTATCGAATGTCCCGCGTTGATGCCCATCCCAGTTCCAGGCGCAGCGATGCAGCAGTGATAACACCTTCTCGCCTAGCGTCTCCGCTACGCTGATGCAGGTCATCGAGAAGCGTTCGGGTGCTTCGCGAGGGATGAAGTCGTCAAGCATGTAACCCATTTCACGTGCCTCGCCAGCCAGCACCGGAGGACGGTGAATCAGCTCAAGCTTGAGCTGGGGGCGGAGTGCACCGGAGGTGTCCTGGAAATGCGCACCGTATGAAACCAGCAGGCAGTGATAGCGTCGGCTATCCCGCATGATCGGGTTTTCTTCGTTGTCATGAACGACACATTGAAAGCCCATCTCGGCCAAGCGGCGCTCGATTTCTTCCTGCAAATCCTTCAACCGCCCGCGGTTTCCCTTGTCTCCCAGGCTATAACCTTCCGGTACTTCTTCCAGCACAACCTTGATATCGATGTCTTCGGACATTCGCTCAATCAGGCCGTGTGCTTTCGAAAGGCAGGTGCCACCTGCGAAAACCAGGCGCGTAGCTACATCAATAGAGGCTGGGGCAGGGTCCCCTTTACGACGATCCCGCTGACGTGCGGTATCTACCATCTCGATTTGAGCTAGAGCGCGAAGTGCGTCAGTGATGTGCTGGTCCTTCTCAGCCACTGCTGGTGGGAGATCACCCAACATCCCCGCAGTAGCAGCATCTTCGATATCAGATCGAAGCGCGTCTGGAATTTTTTTCATACGCTAAAGTGCTGTTCCCTACCTTGACCTTCCGCGAGATGCGCCGACGCCCGGTGTTGATCGTCGCGCCCATTGGAATCTGGGTCGACTTGCCGCTGTTGTACTCCGCGACCAGCGAACTGGGCTCCACACAAATATTGAGCTTGCTGAACAGTTCGGCAGCGATCATCTCCAGAGTCCCGGCCGGTGTTGGCAGGCCTGTGAATTTATTGATGCGGGTTTTGGCAAATGCGCCTTTGCTCACGCGTACGAGCCTGCCTTCTGCGACAAAACGCGCCAGCACTCGCCCGATTTGAGAGTCACTGGCCATGCTCGCGAAGTCCGAGCGCAAGACCACCAAGCCCGCACGCTGCGTGATGGAGCGAACCATCCGGTCTTCGAGTTTCATAAGGTGCCCCCACTACAGCTAAAAATAACAAGGTCACTCTACTCCTCGATTTCAATTTCATCCACTATTCAAAGGGGGTTTATCCTGCAAAGACTGCGCATAAATGCATAGATATTGTATTCATGCTGGATCTTTCGCCTTAGCAGGCACACCATCAGGAAACATGCTCCAAAACGGTGATTCCCGCACCACCATGGTTCAGAAAACCACCCCCTTAACCCCGAAATCCCCTGAAATCACGCCCCGCCAGCACTTGGCACAGTCCCTGCTTTTACATTTCCACAACGTCCTCGGTGGTCAACGTCGATCACCTCTCGGGACCATAACGATCAAGACCAGGCAAAGGCGCCTGGAGCTTCGGCTCCAGGCGCCTTTTTTTGTGTTTTTTTTGGGGCACGCCCCACACCGTGAGGAACCGCGCATGAACGCCTTCGCGTCCATCCAACAACGAGAAAAGCTGGTAATCGTCGGCAACGGCATGGTCGGCCATCACTGCGTCGAGCAACTGATCGAACGCGGCGCCCTGGCCCGCTTCGAGGTGCGGGTATTCGGCGAGGAACGGCAGCGCGCCTATGACCGGGTGCACCTGTCCGAGTACTTCGGCGGCAGCGACGCCGAAGCCCTGGCGCTCGGTGAAGCCGGCCTGTACGCCGAACACGGCGTGGCCCTGCACCTGGGCGAGGCAGTGCTGGAAGTGGACCGCGAACGCCGCGAGGTGGTGACCAGCGCCGGCCGTTACGCCTACGACCGCCTGATCCTCGCCACCGGCTCCTATCCCTTCGTGCCGCCGATCCAGGGCTCCGAAGGGGCGGCGCGCCTGGTCTATCGCACCCTCGACGATCTCGACGGCATCCGCGCCGCCGCTGCCAGCGCCCGACGCGGCGTGGTGGTCGGCGGTGGCCTGCTCGGCCTGGAGGCGGCCAACGCGCTCAAGTCCCTCGGCCTGGAAGCCCATGTGGTGGAGTTCGCCCCGCGCCTGATGCCGGTGCAACTGGACGGCGAGGGCGGCGCGGCGCTGCGGGCGCGGATCGAGGCGCTGGGGGTTGGCGTGCACCTGTCCCGCGCCACCCAGGCCATCGTCGCCGGCGAGGAGTACCGCTACCGGATGAACTTCGACGGCGGCGAATTCCTCGAGACCGACCTGATCGTGTTCTCCGCCGGGATCCGCCCGCAGGATGCCCTGGCCCGTGCCTGCGGCCTTGAGGTGGCGCAGCGCGGCGGCGTGGTGATCGATGACGCGTGCCGCAGCAGCGACCCGCACATCTATGCCATCGGCGAATGCGCATCGTGGAATGGCAGCGTGTTCGGGCTGGTCGCGCCGGGCTACAGCATGGCGCGCAACCTGGCGGCAGCCCTGGCCGGGCAACCGTCCAGCGCCTTCACCGGCGCGGATATGTCGACCAAGCTCAAGCTGCTCGGCGTCGATGTCGGTTCCATCGGCGACGCCCACGGCGCCACCCCGGGTTCGCGCAGCTACCGCTTTATCGACGAGGGCGGCAGCAGCTATCGCCGGCTGGTGCTGGATGCCAGCGGCAAGCGGGTGATCGGCGCGGTACTGGTGGGCGACAACAGCTACTACGACACCCTGCTGCAATACGCGCAGAACGGCATCGCCGTGCCCGCCGATCCGTCGGCGCTGATCCTCCCGCAATCCTCCGGCGCCCCGGCCCTGGGCGCCGATGCCCTGCCGGACAGCGCGACCATCTGTTCCTGCCACAACGTCAGCAAGGGCGCGATCTGCGCCGCCATCGACAGCGGCTGCGGCGACCTCGCGGCGGTCAAGGGCTGCACCAAGGCGGCCACCGGCTGCGGCGGTTGCGCGGCCTTGCTCAAGCAGGTCTTCGAGCATGAACTGACGGCCCGCGGCGTGGCCGTGGACAAGAGCCTCTGCGAACACTTCGCCTACACCCGCCAGGAGCTGTATGCGCTGGTGCGGGTCGAAGGCATCCGTGATTTCGACGAACTGCTGACCCGCCATGGCAAGGGCCATCTGGGCTGCGATATCTGCAAGCCCACGGTCGGCTCGATCCTCGCCTCGTGCTGGAACCAGCCGATCATGGACCCGGCGCTGGTGCCGCTGCAGGACACCAACGACACCTTCATGGCCAACATGCAGAAGAACGGCACCTACTCGGTGGTACCGCGGATTCCCGGCGGCGAGATCACCCCGGACAAGTTGATCGTGATCGGCGAGGTGGCGAAGAAATACGACCTCTACACCAAGATCACCGGCGGCCAGCGCATCGACCTGTTCGGTGCGCAACTGCATGAGCTGCCGCTGATCTGGGAAGAACTGATCGCCGCCGGCTTCGAGACCGGGCATGCCTACGGCAAGTCGACGCGCACGGTGAAGTCCTGCGTCGGCAGCACCTGGTGCCGTTATGGCGTACAGGACAGCGTGAAGATGGCCTTGCTCCTGGAAGACCGCTACAAGGGCCTGCGTTCGCCGCACAAGCTCAAGTTCGCGGTGTCCGGCTGCACCCGTGAGTGTGCCGAGGCGCAGAGCAAGGACATCGGTGTGATCGCCACCGAGAAGGGCTGGAACCTGTATGTCTGCGGCAACGGCGGCATGCGTCCGCGCCACGCCGAGCTGTTCGCCACCGACCTCGACGACGAGACCCTGGTGCGCCTGATCGACCGCGTGCTGATGTTCTACATCCGCACCGCCGACAAGCTGCAGCGCACCTCGGTGTGGCGCGAGAACCTGGAAGGCGGCCTGGACTACCTCAAGCAGGTGATCCTCGACGACAGTCTCGGGCTTGCCGCCGAACTGGAAGCGCAGATGCAGCATGTGGTCGACCGCTACGAATGCGAGTGGGCCAACGCCCTGAAGGACCCGGAAAAGCTCAAGCGCTTCCGTACCTTCGTCAACGATCACCGCGCCGACCCGGGCGTGCACTTCGTCCGCGAACGCGGCCAGCGCCGGCCGATTGCCGCGGCCGAACTTCACCTGATCCCTGTCACCGAGGAGGTGCTCTGATGAGCCTGTCGAATGCTGTGATGAAAACGCCGGTGGCCTGGACGCCGGTCTGTGCCGAATCCGACCTGGTGGCCCGTTCCGGGGTGGTGGTCTGGCATGAGGGGGCGCAGGTGGCGCTGTTCTACGTGCCGGGGGCGGAGACCGAGGTGCATGCGCTGGATAACCATGACCCGGTGTCCGGGGCCAATGTGATCGGGCGTGGCTTGATCGGCAGCCTGAAGGGCGAACTGGTGGTGGCTTCGCCGTTGTACAAGCAGCATTTCTGCTTGCGCGATGGGCGCTGTCTGGAGGATGACGAGCAGGCGTTGCGGGTGTGGCCGGTGCGGGTGAATGAGGGGCGGGTGGAAATTGGGGCCTGACAGGTAATCGGGTTGCTCCTATCGCTGGCAAGCCAGCTCCCATAGGTTTTGCGTGCGCCGCGAACACTGTGGGAGCTGGCTTGCCAGCGATAGGGCCCTCAAACCCGGCACAAAAATGTCAGGACACAGATACACTCCCACCCCATGAACCTCGACTCCCGTATCAAATTCCGCCATCTCCTGTGCTTTCTCGAAATAGCCCGCCAGGGCAGTTTCGCCAAGGCCGCAGACGCCGTGGCCATCACCCAGCCGGCGATTTCCAAGACCCTCAAGGAACTTGAGGACCTGCTCCAGACCCGCCTGTTCGAACGCGGCCGCCAGGGCGTCGAGCTGACGCCCGCCGGTGTGCGCTTCATGCGCTACGCCGGCCCCTGCGTGCAGGCCCTGCGCGAAGGGGTGAGCAGCCTGCGCGGCGAGGAACACGCGCCGCCGCAGGTCAAGGTCGGGGTGCTGTCCACCGTGGAAAGCCTGCTGATGCCGGAAGTCATCCGCCGTCTGCACCAGCGCCACGCGGCCCTGGTGGTCAGCGTTGCCACCGGCCCCAGCGCCCACTTGCTTGCCCAGTTGCACGTTGGCGAACTGGACCTGGTGATCGGCCGCATGACCGACAGCCCGCAGATCCAGGGCCTGCTGTTCGAACACCTGTACAGCGAATCCATGTCGCTGGTGGTGCGTCCTGGCCATCCGCTGCTGGCCAGCGACCCGCTGGAGCGCGCGCGCCTCGCCGACTATCCGCTGGTGCTGCCGCTGGCCGGCACGACCATCCGCAAGCATGCCGACAGCCTGTTCGTGCAGTGCGCCATCGAGCAGCCGCTGCAGCGCCTGGAAACCCTGTCCCCGGCCTTGAGCCGGCGTTATGTGCAGGAGAGCAATGCCGTCTGGGTCGCGCCCCGGGATGCGGTGCGGGTCGACCTCGATCGCGGCGAACTGCGCGAGCTGGACCTGGGCGTCAGCGAGCCCGGCGGCTCGGTCGGTATCTGCAGCAATGCGGCCTTGCCGTCGGCCCTTCCGGCGCAATGGCTATGCGAAGTGTTGCGTGAAGTTGCAACGCAATACCGGGATGGCGACTACCCTTGACGCCTGTCGGGTCGCCCCTGCTGGCCCGGTGCCGGCTGCCTGCATGAAGAACTGTTCATGGTCCTGAACTTCCGGGGCTTTTCTTGCTCTTATTGCCGGTAGCCATTGGTCGGGGCCGCCTGATATTCTCGCGGCTTTACCCCGATTGCCCCTTTGGCGCATGAACAAGGAAATAGCATGAAACAGCATCGGTTGGCGGCTGCGGTTGCCCTGGTTAGCCTGGTCCTGGCGGGTTGCGATTCGCAGACCAGCGTCGAGCTGAAAACCCCGGCACAGAAAGCCTCCTACGGTATCGGCCTGAACATGGGCAAGAGCCTGGCCCAGGAAGGCATGGACGACCTCGATTCCAAGGCCGTTGCCCAGGGCATCGAAGATGCCATCGGCAAGAAGGAACAGCGCCTGAAGGACGACGAGCTGATCGAAGCCTTCGCCGCCCTGCAGAAGCGCGCTGAAGAGCGCCTGACCAAGCTGGGCGAAGAATCCGCCGCAGCCGGCAAGAAATTCCTCGAGGAAAACGGCAAGAAGCCTGGTGTGGTCACCACCGCTTCCGGCCTGCAGTACGAAGTCGTGAAGAAGGCCGACGGCGCCCAGCCGAAGCCGACCGATGTGGTCACCGTTCACTACGAAGGCAAGCTGATCGACGGCAAGGTCTTCGACAGCTCCGTCGAGCGTGGTGCGCCGATCGACCTGCCGGTCAGCGGCGTGATCCCGGGCTGGGTCGAAGGCCTGCAACTGATGCACGTGGGCGAGAAGGTCAAGCTGTTCATCCCGGCTGACCTGGCCTACGGCGCCCAGAGCCCGAGCCCGCAGATCCCGGCCAACTCGGTCCTGGTCTTCGACCTGGAACTGCTGGCGATCAAGGACATGTCCAAGCTGGAAGCTCCGGAGGCCGACGCTCCTGACGCCCCTGCTGCCGACGCTGCACCCGCCAAGTAATTCGGCTGCTGCTGTTGTCCAACGCCCCATGGCCTCACCGCCCTGGGGCGTTGTCGTTTTTGCAGGAGGGTGGGAGTAGCGTCGCCAGGCCAGCTGTGACAAGGTTCACAAAAGCTTCCGCAAAACGATTGCGCAATGAAACAAGTGTGTAAAAAACGCCCGATCCGACCCCGGCCCTTGCCCGCCGGGAGCCCTGGGCCGGAAATGAAGCTCTGTTCACAAGGTTATCCACAATTAATGTGGATAACCTTCCCGCCACCGCTGATGGAGGTCTCATGAAAGCACCGTGGAATTTCGCCCGCTTCCTGCCGCTCGCCGAGCGTCTGCTCAGCCGTGGGCGCCTGCCGACGCTGCTGTTCGCGGTGGCCCGCAAGGGCCCGCGACTGGGGCAACTGAAGGAGGACGTGCGTCTGCTGCAGGCCCTCTGCGCGGCCTGGTGGCGGGGTGAGTACCGGGCGGTCAGCCCCAAGGCGCTGGTCACCATCGTCGCCGGCCTGCTGTACTTCGTCAGCCCGCTGGATGCGATTCCCGACTGGCTGCTGGGCGTCGGCTTTCTCGATGACATCGCCGTGCTTGGCTGGGTGTTGAAAACCGTGAGCGATGAACTGGACGCCTTCCGCGCCTGGCGCCAGCGCCAGTCGCCGGAAAAACTGCGGGTGGTCGAGCGCTTGCCGGACACCCCTGAAGCCTTGCGCCTGGAGCGAAACCACAGCTGACAAGCGCGACGTGCTGCAATTCCCCCGAGGGCTGGTAATATTATTGGCATAACGATTATGCCTACAGATTACATGCGAGAAGTCCGACAAGGGGGTTGTGATGGCTATTCAGGTTATTAGCCGAGATGGTCAACCCGAGTACGCGGTTGTTCCCTGGGATCAATATCAGGCGTTACTCAAGGCGGCGGGGCAACCGGAGGCGCTGTCCCCCGACGAGCCAGCCAGCACTGAAGCACCTTTGACTGCGGCCAGCCTGCCAGCGTTTGGCGAGCTGGCCGCATTGCGTCAGGCCAAGGGCATTGCTGCCGACCAACTGGCGCGCAAGGTCGGGATCAGCCCGGTGTACCTGGCGATGATCGAAAGTGGCGAGCGGGTGCCGGACTCGGCGATTCGCCGCAGCCTGGCCTGGGAACTGGGATTATCCGGCTGGAGCGATCCGTCATGAGCGCGGTACGGATCAGCCGGCAACACTGGGAAGGGTTGCTCGGCGAGCTGGATGTCGCGCGCCGGCAGCGTCATCTGCTGACCTACCGTGCGCTGCTGGAGCGCCTGCAGTTGCCGAGCCCGGCGATGCAGACCCTGACTGCGGCGCTGGAATACCTGGCGGTGCTCGATGCCCGTGCCGAGCAGCCGCTGCGCAGCTCGCTGGTGATCAGCCAGGGCGCGAGCCGTTTGCCGCGGACCGGATTCTTCGAGTGCGTGGAGCGCCTTGGGCGGTTTTCCGGGCCGTCGGATGGCATGGCGGCGGCGTCGTGGCATGCGTCGGAGGTGGTGCGGGTGTTCGAGTATGCCTATCCCGAAGAAGCTTGAGACTTCAAGGGCCTCATCGCTGGCAAGCCAGCTCCCACAGGTTATGCGATCCCTGTGGGAGCTGGCTTGCCAGCGATGAGGCCCTTCAGGCTGCCGCAGTATCGATCAGATACACACTGGCCCCCTGAACCTCCTTGGCATGGTGCTTGGCCTGCGAGGCCAGATCCGCCAGTTGGTCCGCATCCAGCTCGGCGCAGGTTTCCGGGCGCAGTTGCACCACCCCGATCGACAACGACAACAGCGGAAACTCCTGCCGCTGCCCGAGCCGGTTATGGGCAATGAAACACCCCGCCTCCAGGTGCTCGCTGCGATAGAAGCGCCGGCACTGTTTCTCGAAGTCCGCCAGCAATACATCCAGGCGCTGCTGCCAGTCCTGTGAACTCAACACCAGCATGAAATCGTCGCCACCGATATGCCCGACGAAGTCCCGGCTCGGATCGACCCGCTCGTTCAGGCACTGCGCCAGGCACAGCAGCACCTCGTCGCCGCGGGCATAGCCGTAGATATCGTTGAACGGCTTGAAGCTGTCGATATCCACGTAGCAGATCGCCGCCTGGCGCTTCTGCTGCAGCAGGCGCGCCAGGCATTGCTGGATCGGCACGTTGCCCGGCAACAGGGTCAGCGGGTTGGCGTAGCGGGCCTGCTGGATCTTTTGTTCGGTGATCAGCTTGAGCACGTCGATCACTCGCCCCAGGCCGATATAGCGGCCCTGGTCGGTAATGATGAAGTCTTCCTCGATGCGCTGCCGCGCCCGGCTGGTGAGCAGGCGGCTGACACTTTGCAGCGACTGGTTCAGTTCCACCGCGAGGAAGTCCTCGCTCATCAGCCGGCTGATCGGCTTGCGCGCGAACAGCTCGGTGGCGAAGGGCTTGAGCAGGGCATCGGAAAGCGAGTAGCGGTGCACGATGCCAACAGGTCGTTGCTGTTCGTCGAGCACCGCCAGGGAATTGAGGTTGGCCTGGCGGCGGAAGGCTTCCAGCACCAGCGGCGTCGCCGTATCGCGGGTGACGGCGGTCTGTTCGATCAGCAGCGCGCCGAGGTCCGAGACTTCATCGGCCAGCACCGGCAGGCTGCTCAGCATCGGGCTCGGCAGGAGCAGGGCAACATCCTTGGGCGGATGTTCCTGGGGCCGGCAGACCAGGTAGCCCTGGACCAGATCCACGCCCATTTCCGTCAGTACCGCCAGTTCCTCGGGCAGCTCGATCCCTTCGGCGACCACCTTGGCCCGCGACGCCTTGGCGATCTGCAGGATGGAACCGACGAATTCGCGCTTCACCGCATCCAGATGGATGCCGTCGATGAAGTGGCGGTCGATCTTCACGTAGTCCGGACGCAGTTCCGACCACAGGCGCAGGCTCGAATAGCCGGCGCCGAGGTCGTCGAGGGCAATCGAGAAGCCCATGTCGCGGTAGTGGTGCAGGGCGTTGTAGAGCAACTGGAAATCGTCGGTCGGGGTCTGCTCGGTGAGTTCGATGACCACCTGGCTCGCCGGGATGCCGAGATTCTGCAACAGCTTGAGGGTCAGCCCGGACTGGTACTGCGGCTCGAGCAGGGACTCCGGAGAGACGTTGAGGAACAGCTTGCCTTCGAGCTTTTGCTGGCTGAAGCGCCGGCAGGCGCTCTCCCGGCAGGCGATCTCCAGCTCGGTCAGGCGCCCGGCATGGCGGGCCACGGCGAACAGGTTGATCGGCGAATGCAGGGGGCTGTTGGACGGGCCGCGACTCAGGGCCTCATAACCAAGAATGCGCCGTTCGGAAAGGCAGACGATAGGCTGGAACAGGCTGTGCAAGCCGCCTTGAGTCAGGATGGAACTCAATGCGCTGAGCTGTTCGGTCATGGTCATATCGTGACTACCTGAAAACTGCCTGAAAAAAAGGGACTGGGCGTTGGTACGCCCGGTCCCTTATTTCACGACAGTTTGATGACTGTTTAATGACGCAATGCTACGCGGTCATAGTATTTCGCCATTATCGGTTCAGCGCGTCTGTCAGTGCTTGGCCACCGACGAATTCAGGCTCAGGTAGTCGAGCAGGATACGCCCGGTTTCACTCAGGTAGGCGTCGTCTTCCGGCTTGCTGTCGTCCGGCTCGGCAGGAATCGCGTCCTCGTCTTCCTTCTTCAGTTCCTTGAGCGGTTCTTCGCCCTTGGCCTTGCGCCGGGTGTTTTCCAGGGCCAGTTGCTGGCTCTCGATATCGGCGTGCTGGGCGCGGCGTTCTTCCTCGTTGAGGCTGACGGTTTTTTCGCTCATCAGTTTCTGGGTCAGGGCCAGGCGGTCGCGGATGTAGACGAATTCGGCATCCTTGGCACTGCGCACGTCATGACGTTCCTTGAGCTGGGCCAGGAACGGCTTGAACGGGTCGCTGGCCGGCTTGATCGCGGCACGGATGGTGTCCCATGGCATGGCCTCGGGCAGCGCGCTTTCACCGATTTCCTTGGTGTCGATGATCGACGGGTAATCGATGTCCGGCAGTACGCCCTGGTGCTGGGTGCTCTGCCCGGAAACCCGGTAGAACTTGGCCATGGTGACCTTCAGCTCGCCGTGGTTGAGCGGTTCGAGGTTCTGCACGGTGCCCTTGCCGAAGGTCTGGCCACCGATGATCAGCGCGCGGTGGTAGTCCTGCATGGCACCGGCGAAGATCTCCGAAGCCGAGGCGGACAGGCGGTTCACCAGCACCGCCAGCGGACCACGGTAGTAGGCGCCGGTCGGGTTCTGGTCCTCGAGCACGGCCAGGCGGCCATCGCCGCTGCGGATCAGCACGGTGGGGCCGCTGTCGATGAACAGGCTGGTCAGCTCCTGGGCTTCCTGCAGTGAGCCGCCGCCGTTGTTGCGCAGGTCGATGACCACGCCGTCGACTTTCTCCTGCTTCAGTTCGCCCAGCAGCTTCTTCACGTCCCGGGTGGTGCTCTTGTACTCGGCATCACCGGCCTTCATGGCCTTGAAGTCCTGGTAGAAGGCCGGCAGTTCGATGATACCGATCTTGTAGCTGTGTCCGTCCTGCTTGAGTTGCAGGATGGATTTCTTCGCCGCCTGCTCTTCGAGCTTCACCGCTTCGCGGGTGATGGTGACGATCTTGCTGGTCTGGTCGTTCGGTGCGTTGTTCGCCGGAATCACTTCGAGGCGTACCACCGAGCCTTTCGGGCCGCGGATCTTCTTGACCACTTCATCCAGGCGCCAGCCGATCACATCGACCATTTCGCCGTCGCCCTGGGCGACGCCGATGATCTTGTCGGCAGGGGCGACCTGCTTGGTCTTGGCGGCCGGGCCGGCCGGCACCAGGCGGACGATCTTGACCTGGTCGTTGTCGCTTTGCAGGACCGCACCGATGCCTTCCAGCGACAGGCTCATGTTGATGTCGAAGTTTTCCGCGTTGTCCGGCGACAGGTAGTTGGTGTGCGGGTCGTAGGACTGGGCGAAGGTGTTGATGTAGGCCTGGAAGATATCTTCCGAGCGGGTCTGCCCCAGGCGCGCCAGCTGGTTCTTGTAGCGCTTGACCAGCAGCTCCTGGATTGCCTTGGGTTCCTTGCCGGCCAGTTTCAGGCGCAGGACCTCGTCCTTCAGGCGTTTGCGCCAGAGGTCGTCGAGCTCGGCCCCGGTCTTGATCCAGGGAGCGTCCTTGCGGTCGACCAGCAGGGTCTCGTGGGTGGTGAAGTCGATCTTGTCGACGCCCTTGTCCAGCTCGGCCAGGGTGAAGTCAAGGCGCGACTTCACCCGGTCCAGGTAGCGCTTGTAGATATCGAAGCCGGGCTCCAGGTTGCCGCTCTTGAGGAAGTCGTCGAACTGGGTCTTCCACTTGTCGAACTCGGCGATATCGCTGGCCAGGAAGTAGCTGCGCGCCGGGTCCAGCAGCTTGAGGTAGCTGTCGTAGATGATCACCGAGCGCGCGTCGTCCAGCGGTGGTTTGCTGTAGTGACGGCGCTTGAGCAGCTCGACGATATTGACGCTGGCCATCGCCTGCTCGCGGTCGGGGTGAAGCGAGTCCCAGCTGTTGTTCGCCGGGGTGCTGGCCGCCGCCAGTGCAGAGTCTGCCAGGGGCAGGTTGCCAAGGCCGATCAGCAGGGCGAGGGCGGTGCTGGAGAAGAAGTGCTTCATGCCGATTCGACGCAGGGGCAATTGATAACGCATAGTGGGCCGTCTTTGATTCGCCGGCTCCAAAGAGCCGGGCGCAGAATGCAAAAAGCCTGGAGCTAGCAGCTCCAGGCCCCGTCTGACATCAACTATGGAGGCACTGTGAAGGCATTGCAAGGCGTTGAAGGACATGTGGAGTGGGTTGAGGCGACAAGTCCAACATGCGATGTAGGTCAAGTGCGCATTCGGGTTGCCGCCGCTGGCCTCAACCGTGCCGACCTGTTGCAGCGTGCCGGGCTCTATCCGCCGCCACCGGGGGCCAGCGAATACCTCGGCCTTGAGTGCTCCGGGGTGATCACCGAGGTGGGTGCCGGCTCGTCCTGGCAGGTGGGCGACCGGGTCTGCGCGCTGCTCGCCGGTGGCGGCATGGCCGAGGAAGTGGTGGTCGATGCCCGGCATGTGCTGCCGGTGCCGGAAGGCCTGAGCCTGCATGAAGCGGCGGCGGTGCCGGAGGTGTATGCCACGGCCTGGCTCAACCTGTTCCAGCTGGGTGGCTTGCGTCCGGGTGAGAAGGTCCTGTTGCATGCGGGCGCCAGTGGCGTGGGCTCGGCGGCGATCCAGTTGTGCAAGGCCTTTGGCAGCCCGTGCTGGGTCAGTGTCGGTTCGGCCGAGCGGCTGGCCTATTGCGAAAGCCTGGGGGCCAGTGGCGGGGTGATCCGTGGCGAAGACCTGCAGGCGCTGAACGATTTCGCGCCGTTCGATGTGGTGCTCGATCCGGTCGGGGCCAGCTACACCGAGCTGAACCTGAAGGTGCTGGGGCGTGACGGGCGCTGGGTGGTCATCGGTTTGATGGGCGGGCGCAAGGCCGAGCTGGACATGGCGTTGCTGCTGGGCAAGCGTATCCAGGTGGCCGGCTCGACCCTGCGTAACCGGGATGACCAGTTCAAGGCCGACCTGCTCAGCGACCTGCACCAGCAGGTGTGGCCGCTGTTTGCCGAAGGGCGCTTGAAGCCGCAACTGGTGGGCAGTTATCCGGTGGCGGATGCCCAGGCGGCGTTCGAGGAGCTGGCGGGGAACCAGGTGTCCGGGAAGCTGGTGCTGGTGGTTGATCCAAGCCTTGTGTGAATTCTGAGGGCCCTATCGCTGGCAAGCCAGCTCCCACAGTGACCGCATGCACCGCCGGACCTGTGGGAGCTGGCTTGCCAGCGATGAGGCCCTCAAGAACGACAAATCAGCTCCAGGCCAGAACCGGCCAACCATTCTTCTCCGCATGCTCGCGCAGCACCGGATCCGGATTCACCACATGCGGGTGGTCCACCTTCAACAGCAGCGGCAGGTCATTGCGCGAGTCCGAATAGAAACTCGCCCCTTCCAGGTTTTCTTCCTCCTGATCCAGCCATTCCAGCAACCGGGTGATCTTGCCTTCGCGGTAGGTCAGCACACCCTGGGTGCGCCCGCTGTACACCCCGTTGACCACCTCGAGATCGATCGCCAGGAACTCGTCGATCCCCAGGCGCGCCGCGATCGGCCCTACCAGGTGATTGCCCGACGCCGAGATCACCAGGATCCGGTCGCCCAGGCGGCGGTGCTCGGCGATTGCCCGGCAGGCATCGCTGAAGATGATCGGCTCGATGAAGTCCTCGACCCACGGTTCCACCAGATGCTCCACCTCTTCCGGCGTGCGCCCGGCAATCGGCTCCAGGCTGAAGGCCATGTAGTCTTCCATCGCCAGGTGACCCTTGCCGTAGGCCTCCATCAGCTCATGGTCGCGGCGCAGGAAGGACGGGCCGTCGACCCAGCCGAGGCGGGCCATCTGCTCGCTCCACAGTGAGGCACAGTCGCCGTGGATCAGGGTTTCGTCGAGGTCGAAGATCGCTAAAGCCATAACGCAAAACTCCCGTGCATCCCTACGCGACTTCGCGCAGGGCAGTTGGATCGATCGACAAGGATACCCGTTGTCCGTCCGGATAGAGATCGGCGGACGAGCGGTTGAGCACATCCACCAGCAACTCGACGCCCCGGGCTTCGACCCGGTAGCGGATGATATTGCCCAGCAGGCTGTGGCTGCGCACCTGGCCGTCGAGCACGCCGTCCAGGCTCAGGGCGATGGCTTCCGGGCGGATCGCCAGGCGACAGCTGACCGGACGCTCCAGCAGGCGGCTGGCGCTGTCGGCGTCGAGCAGGTTGTAGTTGCCGATGAAACCGGCGGCGAAGGCGTCCACCGGCGCGGTGTAGAGGGTCTCGGCATCACCGCTCTGGACGATCTTGCCCTGGTTCATCAGGAAGATGCGGTCGGACATGGTCAGCGCTTCTTCCTGGTCATGAGTGACGAACACCGTGGTCAGCCCCAGCCCGCGCTGGATGCCGCGGATCTGCTCGCGCAGGTGCTTGCGGATCCGTGCATCAAGCGCCGACAGAGGCTCGTCGAGCAGCAGCAGGCGCGGGCGGGTCACCAGCGAGCGGGCCAGGGCCACGCGCTGGCACTGGCCGCCGGAGAGCTGGTGCGGGTAGCGCGCGGCGAAGTCCTGCAGTTCCACCATGCGCAGGGCCTCGTCGACCCGCACCTGGCTGTCCTGGCCGCCGACCTTCTGCATGCGCAGGCCGAAGGCGACGTTCTGCGCCACGGTCATGTTGGGGAACAGCGCGTAGCTCTGGAACACCATGCCGATCCCGCGCTTCTGCGGGCTCATGGGCACCAGGTCGGTGCCGTCGAGGAGGATCTGGCCGCTGTCCACCGGGGTCAGGCCGGCGATGCAGCGCAACAGCGTCGACTTGCCGCAGCCGGAGGGGCCGAGCAGGGTGATGAACTCGCCGCGGGCGATAGTGAAGTTGATGTCCTTGAACACCGGGCTGCCGGCGTAGGTCTTTTCCAGGTTCTGGATGCTGACGAAGCTCATTTCAGGTCTTGTCCTTGTTCAGGCGGTTGGCTGCCCAGGTCAGCACCAGTACGAAGAGGAAGTAGGAAATCACCAGGGCACTGTTGAAGTGGCCGCTGCTGTTGCGCATGTTGTTCAGGTACACCTGCAGGGTTTCGTAGCGGGTGCCCACCAGCAGGTTGGCGAAGACGAACTCGCCGAAGAGGAAGGAGAACGACAGCAGCAGGGCGACCATCAGGCCCTTGCGCAGGTTCGGCAGCACCACCAGGAACGCCGCCTGCCAGGTGCTGGCGCCGAGCAGTTGGGCGGCGTCCATCAGGTCGCGCAGGTTGATGGCCTGGAGGTTGTTGGTGATCGCCCGGTACATGAACGGCAGGGCCACGGTGAAGTAGCAGCCGATCAGGATCCACGGCGTGCCGACCATGGCCATCGGCCCCGAACCGTAGAGCTGCAGCAGCCCCACCGAGGACACCACCGGCGGCACCGCGAAGGGCAGCAGAATCAGGATGTTCATCAGCCCGTCGAGCTTGGGGAAGTGGTAATGCACCACGAACAGCAGTGGCAGGATCAGCAGCACCGACAGCGCCAGGGCGCCGACGCAGACCAGCAGCGACTGGGCGAAGGCGGCGAGGAAGCGCGGGTCGCTCCACAGCGCCACGTACCATTTGAAGGTCAGCCCGCTGGGCAGCAGGCTCGCCGACCAGCTGGTGGAAATGGAGTAGAGCAGGGTGCCGGCCAAAGGCAGCAGCAGGATAAGGAACAGCACCCAGACCACCACGCGGTGGTAGGCGGCACTGCGCCCGGGTTCAGCGCGCGACATGGTAGCTCCTCTTCAACAGCCATTGATGGACCAGGGTCACCAGGGTCATCAGCCCGACCAGGATGATCGCCAGGGCGCTGGCCAGGTTCGGATCGAGGGAAATATCGCCGGCCACCAGGGCGGCGATGCGGATCGGCAGGACGTTGAAGTTGCCGGTGGTCAGGGCATACACCGTGGCGTAGGCGCCGAGGGCGTTGGCCAGGAGGATGACGAAGGTGCCCAGCAGTGCCGGGGTCAGCACCGGCAGGCCGATATGCCGCCAGTACTGCCAGGGGCCGGCGCCGAGCAGCGCGGCCGACTCGCGCCAGTCCTCGCGCAGGGCGTCGAAGGCCGGGTAGAGCAGCAGCACGCCAAGGGGAATCTGGAAGTAGGTGTAGAGGATGATCAACCCGGTCTTGGAGTACAGGTTGAAGTCCTCGATCAGCCCGGCCTGTTTCAGGGCCAGGGTCAGGGCGCCGTTGAAGCCCAGGAGGATGATGAAGGCGAAGGCCAGCGGCACCCCGGAGAAGTTGCTGGTCATGTTGGCGAAGGCGTTGACGAAGTCGCGCAGGCGCGAGTCGACCCGTTGCAGCGAATAGCTGCCGAGCACCGCGATGAGGATGCCGAACAGGCTCGACCAGAAGCTGATCTCCAGGCTGTGCTGGATCGCCTGGCGGTAGAACTTCGAGGCCAGGATCTTGCTGAAATTGTCCAGGCCCCAGCCGCTTTCGCCTTGCAGGCTATGGATCGCCACCCAGGCCAGCGGGGCGATCTGGAAGATGATGAAGAACACTGCGAAGGGCAGCAGGCACAGCAGCGCCAGCCACTTGCCGCGGGAAAACGGATTCACGAGAGCAGCTCCCGGCAGAACGGTTTGTCGTGGGCCACGCCCAGCAGTTGGCAGATGCTGCCGCACAGCTCGGTTTGCAGGGGCTTGGCATTGGGGTCGAGGCTGAAGCCGTCGCCGAAGACGAACAGCGGCACTTCGCGTTCTTCCGGGAGCAGGCCGTTGTGCGAGCGGTCGTTGTTCATGCCATGGTCGGCGGTGACCAGCACCTGGTAGCCCTCGGCGAGCCAGGTGGCCAGGTAGTCGGCCAGGAGGATGTCGGCCGAGCGTGCGCTGTTGCGGTACTGGCTGCTGTCCAGGCCGTGGCGGTGGCCGGCGTCGTCGATGTTCATCGGGTGGATCAGGAGGAAACCGGGGTCATGCTTGCGCCGCAGGTACTCGGCATCGGCGAACAGGTGCGAGTCCGGGTAGTGGTCGGCGTAGTAGAACAGGCCGTGCTGGATCGGCAGTTTCGGCGCGTGGGTATGGCGGTCGCGGACCGGGTCGAAGGGCGTGCGGTTGTACAGCTCGCTGACCCAGTGATAGGCCGCGGCGGCGGTGGGCACGCCGGCTTCGCGGGCGTAGTGGAAGATGCTGCGCTGGGTCGACAGGCGCGAGACCTGGTAGTGCACGATGCCGCTGTCGATTGGTGCAACGCCGGTGAGGATGCATTCGTACAGCGGGCGCGACAGCGCCGGCAGTTCGCATTCCAGGCGGTAGAGGGCGGCGCGGTCGGCTTCGACGTAGGCGTGCAGGTGGCCCATGGCATGGTGCGCGACCTGGTGGTTGAGGCCGTCGAGCAGGACCAGGATGACTTTGTGGTTCATGTAAGGCTCCGGGGACCGTGTGTGCAGCATCGCTGGCAAGTCGGGGCGCCGAACCGCAGCTCCCACAGGTTCGGCGGTGCACGCGATCCCTGTGGGAGCTGGCTTGCCAGCGATTGGGCCTCACTCCATCTCGATGATGACCTGCTCCTGCCACTTCTGCGGCAGTGCCTTGGAGGTCGCTTCCCACGCCGCCGCATCCTTGATCGGCTGGGCCGCACGGTACTGCTCGTTCGGCAGCAGCTTGGCCTGCACTTCAGCCGGCAGCTTCAGGTGCTCGGCACGGATCGGACGGGCGTGACCGATCGCCAGGTTGGTCTGTCCGGCATCGCTGAAGATGTATTCGCGGGTCAGCTTGGCCGCGTTCGGGTGCTTGGCGTATTTGTTGATAATGGTGGTGTAGCCGGAGATCACCGAGCCATCGGACGGGATCAGCACTTCGAAGCGCTTGGGATCGATCTGCTCGCGGTAGCTCAGGCCGTTGAAGTCCCAGACCACGCCGACTTCCACTTCGCCCTTCTCCAGGGTCTGGATGGTCGGGTTGGCCAGCGACAGGCGCTTCTGCTGGGCCAGCTTGGTGAACAGCTGCAGGCCCGGCTCGATGTTCTTCTCGTCGCCCTTGTAGGCGATGGCCGCAGCCAGCACGCCGTTGGCGGCCTGGGCGGCAGTACTGACGTCACCGATGGCGACCTTGTACTTGCCCTTTTCCAGGTCATGCCAGGTTTTTGGCATGTCCGCTTCCTTCACCAGTTGCTTGTTGATGATGAAGGCGATGGTGCCGGTATAGGCCAGTGCCCAGTGACCGTCCTGGTCCTTGGCCCAGGCCGGGACCTGGTCCCAGGTGCTCGGTTTGTACGGCTGGGTCACGCCCTTGGCCACGGCGATGGGGCCGAAGGCGGCGCCGACGTCACCGATATCGGCGCTGGCGTTGTCTTTCTCGGCGTCGAACTTGGCCACTTCCTGGGCCGAGCTCATGTCGGTGTCCATGTGCTTGAGGCCGTATTTCTTCGCCAGGTCTTCCCAGGTTCCTTTCCAGTTCGCCCAGGCATCCGGCATGCCCACGCTATTGACGGTGCCTTCCTTGCGGGCGGCGTCTTCGAGTGCCTTGAGGTCGGTGTCTGCGGCCACGGCGGTATGCGACAGGGCAATGCTCGCGCCTAACAGAGAGGCCAGGAAAAGCTGTTTCATCCGAAGCTCCTTAATGGGTGCCTTGCACAACATGAGAGGTTGGGGCGTGTTGCGTTTCGGTTGGTCTAGGTCAGCAATACCTGAGCCAAGGTAGGCGCCTTGCGTGACAGTTTCATGTCGCACACGGGCGCCTGGGCTCGCCAACTGACCTTGGCTTTACAGCGTAGACCAGCCTTGAAGGCACGTTTGGCGGGGCTTACAGGGCGACGGCGGACAACCGTTGGGCGGCCATGTCATCTGGCGTTCATCTGCATTGCCTAAGCTCATGGGGTTTTTCCGGCGGAACAGGGCGCACCTTTGCGGGGCGCAATGTGAGGCTGGACTAGTCCAGACAGGAAGCCCTCGATGCAAGCACTGCCGCCCCGCGCCGTTACCGCGATCTGCCATGCCCTGCAGGAGCAGATCGAACACGGCCTGCTCCCGCCGGGATGCAAACTGCCGGCTGAACGCAAGCTCAGCGAAGTCTTCGACACCACCCGCATTACCCTGCGCGAAGCGCTGGTGCAACTGGAGGCCCAGGGCCTGATCTATCGCGAGGAACGGCGTGGCTGGTTCGTCGCGCCCGAACGCCTGACCTACGACCTGATCGAGCGTAGCCACTTCCATGCCATGGTGCGGGACCAGGGGCGCACGCCGGCCACCGAATTGCTCTCGGCGCGGTTGCAACCGGCGGCTGCGGCGATCTGTGCGCGGCTGAAGCTGCCGCCGCTGTCCAGCGTGATCCAGATCTGCCGCCTGCGGCGTATCGACGGGCGCGCGGTGCTGTATGCCGAGCACTACCTGAACCCCGAGTATTTCCCCGGCATCCTTGAACACGATCTTGGCCAGTCGCTGACCGAGATCTACGGCCAGCACTACGGTATCCAGTACGGCAGGGTGTGTTTCGAGATACTGCCGACCGCCTTGCCAGTGGCGGCGGCGTCGGCCCTCAAGGTGTCGCCGGGCAGTGCCGGCCTGCACATCACCCGGGTCAACAGCGATCAGTCCGGGCGCCTGATCGACTGCGACCTTGAATACTGGCGGCACGATGCGATCCGCATTCGTGCCGACGTCGGCTAGCTTTTCCCGCTGCTTTCGCTCGCGGCACCGCCCGCCGTGGTCAGCACCTGCACTGAGAGCCGCGGCGTGGCCAGGTCCAGCCCGGCTTCGTCGAGCTGGCGCTTGAGCGCCAGGTTGAAGGCCCGGGACACTTCCCACTGCTTGATCGGCGCAGTCTTGAAGCGCGCCCGCAGCACCGCCGAGCCGGACTCGAAACTCTCCACCCCCTGCAGCTCCAGCGGCGACCAGATATTGCGGCGCTGCAACGGGTCGGTGCGCATCTTCTGCCCGACATCGCGGACCAGGGTGATGGCCTGGTCGATGTTCATGTTGTGCGGAATGGCGATGCGGAAGATCGCGTAGCCGAACTCCCGGGAGTAGTTCTTGATGCTCTTGATCTCGCTGAACGGGATGGTGTGGACGATGCCCTCGATGTCCCGCAGGCGCACGGTGCGGATGGTCAGGCCCTCGACCGTGCCGAGGTGGCCGCCGACATCGACGTAGTCGTCGATGGCCAGGGAGTCCTCGATGATGATGAACAGCCCGGTGATCAGGTCGGCCACCAGCGACTGCGCGCCGAAGCCGATGGCCAGGCCGATGACACCGGCACCGGCGAGCAGCGGGGTGACGTTCATGCCCATGTTCGCCAGGGCGATGATCAGGGCGATGATGGCGATGGCCACGAACAGCACGTTGCGGATCAGCGGCATCATGGTCTGCGCCCGGGCATTGGCCAGGCCCTTGCGCGAGCGGGTCAGGGCGTGATGCACGGCGGTGTCGGCGAGGATCCACACCAGCCAGGCGGCGATCAGGGTGCCGGCCAGGCCGCCCAGGCGGATCGCCACCTCATGGCCGTCGCCCTCGGCGAAGCTGACCAGCGACAGGCCCCAGACCCGCAGGCCCAGCTCGACGAACAGCAGCCACACGCTCAAGTGCACCAGGGTGTAGGCGAAGCTGCGCAGGCGCTCGGCGTACACCGCCTGGCGCCGGTTGTTGCGCTGCTGCTGCCTGACCGCATGCCGGCGCACCAGGCCGTTGATCACCATGCACAGGATCACCAGCACAGTGCACATCAGCGACTGGCGCAACGCCGTGCTGGTATCGCCGGCGGAGACGAAGGTGGCGAACAGCGAGATGCCCACCAGCACCAGCGCCGGCAGGAACCAGAAGCTGCCGAGCACCTCGATGGTGTCGCTCAGGGCCCGGCGCTTGAGGCGGTGGGCCAGGGGCTGGTTGCGGATCAGATGGGCGATGGGCCGGCGGAAACGCAGGATGAACAGCGCCGTGGACAGCGCCGCGAGGATATTGGCCAGGGTCGCCAGGGCGTGGGCCAGGTGGGTGCCGAGGGCGAGGTACAGGCGCGGGTCGTTCATCGCTTCGCCAAAGGCGGCGAAGCTGCCGATCAGCCACAGCGGACGGAACGCCTGGTGTCGCAGGATATGCAGGGCGCGGTGGCGGTGCGGGCCGTCGAGCAGGGAGAAGGCGATCACGCAGATGGCCGAGAACAGCGTGCCCACCACCAGGGCGTAGGCGATGACCATGGCCATGGATTTGCCCAGGGACGAGGGCAGGGCGAAGCTCAGGTAGACGGTGATGATCAGCGCCACCAGCCAGGGCCCGAGCTTGCGCAGGGCGAAGCGCACCAGGTCCCAGGTGCGCGGATGCTGGGGCAGTTCCTCGGTCAGGCCGAAGCGCAGGCGCAGGCGGTGGCCCACCCAGTTCAGGGCGTAGGCCAGCAGGCTCCACAGGGCGAGGATGGCGATGAAACCGAAGAGCAGGCCGGGCAACTGCTGCACCGGCACCTGCAGGGCGGCCAGTTCGATGCCGGCCAGTTCCATCTCGTCGGCCCAGCGCTTGAACGGGCTGGCGTCGCCGCTGAACTGTTTTTCCAGCTCGGCGAGGGTGCCGCCGATCAGGCCGAGCACCCCCTGCTCCGGTTCCGGCTGGGCCTGGCGGGTGCTGTCGCGCAGCTTCTTCAGGTCGTTGAGCAGGCGCGTACGCTGCTGGTCGTTTTCCAGGGTGGTGATGACTTCATCGAGGGACTTGCCCAGCGGCTCGCTGGCCTGGGGTTGGGCCGGGGCGCTGCCACCGAGCAGCCCCGGCAGGCCGGCGGCCTGGGTCTGGGCAGTGAAGAGCAACAGCAGCAGGGTGAAACAACGCAGAAGGGCGGACACTGGGCGATCAACCTCGAACACAGGTAATCGGCGCAGTGTAGAGCATCCGTCAGTGGAGTTTCTCGAGGATCTTCCAGACCATGATGCCGAGTATGGAAAGCATGCCGAGCCACATCATCAGCACCCCGGAATTGTTTTCCCGCTTGTTGAAGCCGATGGTCAACAGAATCAGGCCCGCGAGGACCGGCAGGAACATCGACTGGAACGTTGACAGGCTCAAGATCCTTCTCCCGACTGCGAAAATTCTGACTTGAGCATAGGCGCTAAATGACAGCGCGAGGTTGACTGGTGTCACAAACCGCGCAGGAAGCGGCGGGGCAGAGCGCCCCGCCCCGGATTCACGGCAGTTCGCGGCTGCGATAGAACGCGGTCAGCACCTTGACCAGATGGGCCAGGTCCTGGCTGCCGCACAGCTCGCGGATCGAGTGCATGGCGAAGGTCGGCAGGCCGATATCGACGGTGCGCACGCCCAGGTTGCTGGCGGTGATCGGGCCGATGGTCGAGCCGCAACCCATGTCGCTGCGCACCACGAAGCTTTGCACCGGGACTTCCTCGGCCATGCACAGGTGGCGGAAGAAGCCGGCGGTTTCGCTGTTGGTGGCGTAGCGCTGGTTGTTGTTGACCTTGATCACCGGGCCGGCGTTGAGCTTGGGCCCATGGTTGCCGTCGTGCTTGTCGGCGTAGTTGGGGTGCACGCCGTGGGCGTTGTCGGCCGAGACCAGCAGCGAGCGCTGGATGGTGCGGACGAACTCGTCGCCATCCGGCAGCAGGCGGCGCAGGGTCTGTTCGAGCATCGGGCCGTCGGCGCCGCAGGCCGAGCAGGAGCCGACTTCCTCGTGGTCATTGCACACCAGCACGCAGGTTTCGTCGCTGTCGGCATCCAGCAGGGCGCGCAGGCCGGCGTAGCACGACAGCAGGTTGTCGAGGCGGGCACCGGCGATGAACTCGCCGTGCAGGCCGATCAGGGCGGCGTCCTGGGTGTCGTAGAAACCCAGTTCGTAATCCAGCACCACGTCGGCGTTGAGGCCGTGTTCGCGGGCCAGTTGCTCGGTGAGCAGGGCGCGGAAATCGACGCGCTCGTCGCCGGCGACCTGGGCCAGGATCGGTGGCAGCTCGGTCTGCGGGTTGATCGCCCAGCCTTCGTTGGCGGTGCGGTTGAGGTGGATCGCCAGGTTGGGGATCACCGCGATCGGCAGCTTGAAGTCGATCAGTTGGCTTTCCACCTTGCCGTCACGGCGGAAGGTGACGCGGCCGGCCAGAGACAGGTCGCGGTCGAACCACGGCGCGAGCAGGGCGCCGCCGTAGACTTCCACGCCCAGTTGCCAGAAACCGTGGCGCTGCAGCTCGGGTTGCGGCTTGACCCGCAGGCACGGGCTGTCGGTGTGGGCGCCGACCAGGCGGATGCCGTCGAGCAGCGGCGAATGGCGGCCGAGCTTGATGGCGATGATCGAGGAGTCGTTGCGGGTCAGGTAGTAGCGACCGCCGGGCACCGTGGCCCAGCTGTCGCGCTCGTCCAGGCGCTGGTAGCCGGCCGCTTCGAGGCGCTTGGCCAGGCTGGCAGTGGCGTGGAAGGGGGTGGGAGAGGCTTTGAGGAAATCAATCAGGCCTTGGTTCAGGGCGTCGCGCATAAGTCACTCCAGACAGCAGTGCCGGGAGTTTGAAGCTGCAAGCTCCAAGCTGCAAGAGGCGGTGACCGCGCATTCTCTTATAGCTTGTAGCTTGCGGCTTGTAGCTCAAAAGGGCGCCGGGCACTCGAACCTGAGGCGCTCGCCCGTCACCGGGTGGGTAAAGCTCAGCATCGAGGCATGCAGGCACAGCCGCTCATGGGCCGCCAGCGCCTCCGGATTGGCGTACAACCGATCCCCCAGCAGCGGATGCCCGATCGACAGCATATGCACGCGCAACTGGTGCGAACGCCCGGTGATCGGGGTCAGCTCGAGCCGGCAGTGGTCGCCGCAGCGTTCGACGATGCGCCAGAAGGTCAGGGCATGCTTGCCCTGTTCGTGATCCACCACATGCCGCGGCTTGGTCGGCGGGTCGTAGCGCAAAGGCAGGTCGATGCTGCCGCTGTCGCGCTCCGGCTGGCCCCAGCACAGGGCGGTGTAGGCTTTCTCGGTTTCGCGGTCGTGGAACTGCCGGGACAGCTCGCGGTGACTGTCGGCATCCCGCGCCAGCAGGATGATCCCCGAGGTTTCCCAGTCCAGCCGGTGTACGATCAGGGCATCGGGGTAGCCGTTTTCCTGCAGGCGGGTGATCAGGCAGTCCTTGTTGTCTTCGGCCCGGCCGGGCACGGAGAGCAGCAGGGTAGGCTTGTTGATCACCAGGATGGCGTCATCCTGGTAGAGGACTTCGACGTTGGACAACGGCATTGCGTGTTCTCTGCAAACGCCAACGGCGACGACCGGAACCCGGACTCTGCAGTCCGAGCCCGGCCGTCGCCGTGGCAGGTTACCCGCGAGCGCTTACGTGCGTTCGGGCAGGGTGATGTTGAGTTCGAGAATCGAGCAGCTACCCTGGTTCTCCAGCGCTACCTGCACGTCGTCGTTGCCGATGTTGACGTACTTGCGGATCACTTCCACCAGCTCTTTCTGCAGGGCCGGGAGATAGTCGGGGGTAGTGCGCTGTCCGCGCTCGTGCGCCACGATGATCTGTAGACGCTCTTTCGCAACCGACGCGGAACTCTGTTTTTTGCTGGCACGAAAGAAGTCAAAAAGGTTCATGGGTCAATTGCCTCCAAACAGGCGCTCGAAGAATCCCTTCTTCTGCACATCGAGGAACCGGTGTTCCACGGTTTTGCCCAGCAGGCGGTCGACAGTGTCGCTGTACGCCTGGCCGGCATCGCTCTGGTCGTCGAGGATGACCGGGACGCCCTGGTTGGAGGCCTTGAGCACGGCCTGGGATTCGGGGATGACACCCAGCAGCGCGACGGAGAGGATTTCCTTGACGTCTTCGACGCCCAGCATCTCGCCCTTGCTCACGCGCTCGGGGTGGTAACGGGTGATCAGCAGGTGTTCCTTGATCGGGTCTTCGTTGCGCTCGGCACGGCGCGACTTGCTGGCCAGCAGGCCGAGCATGCGGTCCGAGTCACGGACCGAGGACACTTCAGGGTTGGTCACGACAATGGCTTCGTCGGCGAAGTACATCGCCAGGTGCGCGCCCTTCTCGATACCGGCCGGGGAGTCGCAGACCACGTAGTCGAAGGTTTCCTTGAGTTCCATCAGGACCTTCTCGACGCCTTCCTGGGTCAGCGCGTCCTTGTCACGGGTCTGGCTGGCGGCCAGCACGTACAGGTTTTCCAGGCGCTTGTCCTTGATCAGGGCCTGCTGCAGGTTGGCCTCGTTGTTGACCACGTTGACGAAGTCGTACACCACGCGACGTTCGCAGCCCATGATCAGGTCGAGGTTACGCAGGCCGACGTCGAAGTCGACGATCACAGTCTTGTGCCCGCGCAGCGCGAGGCCGGTACCGATGGCGGCACTGGTGGTGGTCTTGCCCACACCACCCTTGCCGGAAGTAACCACGAGAATCTTGGCCAAGGTGTATCACCCCTAAAAATGATGAAAAAGGACGTGCGGTCCCAAAATGCAAAAACGGCAACTAACTGACTAAAGTTGCACGGAAAATGGCGGCAGTATCCGTTAAAGGCGGGTGATGTTCAACACGTCCCCGGACAGGCTGACCTGCACGCCGGCCCCCCACAGCGGATCGCGGCGCAGGTCTTCGGAGACCTTGTACTGCCCGGCGATCGAAACCAGTTCGGCGGTCATCTGCTGGCAGAAAATCCGTGCCCTGGTGTTGCCCTTGATACCGGCAAGGGCGCGACCACGCATTGGCCCGTACACATGGATATTGCCATCGGCGAGAAGTTCCGCACCCGGGCTTACCGCCGACACGACGACCAGGTCGCCTCCCTGAGCATAGATCTGTTGGCCGCCGCGTACAGGCGCGGTGATGATCTTGGTCGGGCGCACCGTTGGCTCAGCGGGCGGCGGCGGTGGCGCCGGGGCCGGCTCGGGCTTTTTCACCGGCTCGATCTCCACCGGGTCCACCGGCCGCTCGCGGGCGCCGGAGGGCGGCAGCACCGGCAGGTCGATGGCGATGGCGGCGGCGATGTCCTCGATGCGGCTGGCGCGGATCGCCAGGGTGCGCAGGCCGTGCTGGCGACAGATGCGCATCATGCCCGGCAGGTCGACGCTGCCTTCGCCGGCCGGCAGCTTGTCCAGGGCCAGCACCAGCGGCGTGTTGCTGAAGAAGTTCGGCGCCTGGGCGACCTTGGCCGCCAACTGCCGATCGAGACCTTCGAGGTCATTGCGGGCAAGCTCCAGCACGGTGATGGCGAGCATGCTGCCCTTGAGCTGGAACACGGTGGCTTGGTCTGGCGTCTGGCTTTGGCTCATGGTCTGCGTCGAGGCGGCTTTGTTGCGAAAAGTGCCCAGACTTATAACGAGAACGCCGGTTAGCCGCAACCCGCGCCGAACCGTTGTAGAATGCCCGGCCTTTTTCTTTCCGGAATCTTGAATGGATCGCCCGCGTTTTCGTCCTTACTTCCTGCACCCGCGTTTCTGGCCGCTGTGGCTGGGGCTCGGCCTGCTCTGGCTGATCGTTCAGCTGCCGTACCCGGTTTTGCTGGGGATCGGCCGTGCCCTGGGGGCGGTGATGTACCGCGTGGCCGGCGCGCGCCGGGCGATTGCCGCACGCAATCTGGAACTGTGTTTCCCGGAATTGCCGCTCGTCGAGCGAACCCGTCTGCTCAAGGAAAATTTCGCCTCCACCGGCATCGCCTTCTTCGAAATGGCCATGAGTTGGTGGTGGCCAAAGGCCCGTTTGGCGCGTCTGGCGCACATCGAAGGGCTGGAGCATCTGCAGGCTGCGCAGCGTGATGGCCAGGGTGCCATCTTGATGGCCCTGCACTTCACCACCCTGGAGATCGGTGCGGCGCTGCTTGGCCAGGAGCACACCATCGACGGCATGTACCGCGAGCACAAGAACGCCCTGTTCGACTTCGTCCAGCGTCGTGGTCGCGAGCGTCACAACCTCGATTCCCTGGCGGTGGAGCGCGAGGACGTGCGCGGCATGCTCAAGCTGCTGCGCGCCGGCCGCGCCATCTGGTATGCGCCGGACCAGGACTACGGCGCCAAGCAGAGCCTGTTCGTGCCGCTGTTCGGCATCCAGGCGGCGACGGTCACCGCCACCACCAAGTTCGCCCGCCTGGGCCGTGCCCGGGTCATTCCGTTCACCCAGGAGCGCCTGGCCGACGGCAGTGGCTATCGCCTGGTGATTCATCCACCGCTCGACGACTTCCCCGGCGAGACCGAGGAAGCCGACTGCCTGCGTATCAATCAGTGGATCGAACAGGCCCTGCGCGAATGCCCCGAGCAGTACCTGTGGGCGCACCGGCGCTTCAAGTCGCGGCCGCCGGGAGAGCCAAAGCTGTACAAGAAGTAATCAGCTGTTATCCGTCATCTCAGGGAGCACATGCATGGCAGCAGAACCGGTCACCGGCCTGATCCTCTCCGGCGGCGGCGCCCGTGCCGCCTATCAGGTCGGGGTCCTGGCGGGCATCGCCGATCTGCTGCCGCAAGGCGCGGCCAATCCCTTTCCGGTGATCGTCGGCACCTCGGCCGGGGCCATCAATGCCGTGACCCTGGCCAGCGGCGCCCTGCATTTCGCCGAGGCGATCCGTCGCCTGACCGGTTTCTGGCAGGGTTTTCGCAGCCATCAGGTGTTGCGCAGCGACTGGCCGGGCGTGGTGCGCCAGGCCGGGCGTTTCCTGGGCCACAGCCTGTTGGGCCTGGGGCGCCAGGTGCCGGTGGCCTTGCTCGACAGCTCGCCGCTGCGCGGGCTGCTCACCGAGCACCTGGACCTGAGCGGCATCGGCCAGGCCATCGAGCAGCGTCATCTGCGCGCGGTGGCGGTGACCGCCTTCGGGTACGAGTCCGGCCAGGCGGTGACCTTCTATCAAGGGCGTGGCGCCATCGATCCCTGGTTGCGTCATCGGCGCATCGGCCTGCCGACGCGCCTGAGTATCGAGCACCTGCTGGCCAGTTCGGCGATTCCGCTGTTGTTCGCCCCGGTCAAGCTGGGTCATGAGTATTACGGTGATGGCGCAGTGCGCCAGTCGGCGCCGATCAGTCCGGCGTTGCACCTCGGGGCCAACCGGATTTTGGTGGTGGGGGTCAGTGGCAACCCGCGCGGTCCGGCGGACACCATGCCCCATGCGCGGGTCTACAGCGGGCAGCCGCCGACCCTGGCGCAGATTGGCGGGCACCTGCTCAACAGCACCTTCATTGACAGCCTGGAAGACGACCTGGAGTTGCTCCAGCGTCTCAACCATCTCAGTCATCTGGTGCCGCCGCAGGATCATCCGCAGCGCCTGGGGCTGGCGCCGGTGGAGGTGCTGGTGGTCGCACCCAGCCAGCCGCTGGACGAGATCGCGGCGCGGCATCGGCGCGAGTTGCCGGCGGCGCTGCGCCTGTTCCTGCGTGGGCCAGGGGCGACCAAGACCAGCGGGGCGGGGGTGCTCAGCTACCTGTTGTTCGAGGCGGCGTATTGCAGTGAGCTGATCGAGCTGGGGCGGCGGGATGCGCTGGCCAAGCGCGCGCAGCTTTGCAGCTTTCTTGGGTTGGCTGATCCGGCCTCATCGCTGGCAAGCCAGCTCCCACAGGTACCCCACCGCTCTTGAGGGCAGTAGTGAACCTGTGGGAGCTGGCTTGCCAGCGATTGCGATCTTGAAAGCTACTCAGCTATCTGCAGCTTGCGCGACTCCGTATACACATACCGCACCTTCTCGTACTCGAACGGCGAGTTCATCTGCCCATAACGGAAGTTGGTGGTGTAGCGCTTGTCGATCGCCCGCAGCACCCAGATTTCCGGGTGATCGCTGCTGACTTCGGCGACATTGAGGAAGTTGATCTGGTTCTCCGCGCCATAGTCCACCACCAGCCCGCCGGTATCGCGCAGGTTCGACGGGCCGAGGATCGGCAGCACCACATACGGCCCGCTCGGTACGCCCCAGACGCCGAGGGTCTGGCCGAAGTCCTCGTTCTGCTTCGGTACGCCCATCATGGTCGCCGGGTCCCACAGGCCGAACACGCCGATGGTGGTGTTGACGAGCAGGCGCGCGGTGATGTCCAGGGAGCGCTTGCCCTTGAACTGCAGCAGGCTGTTGAGCAGGTTCGGCACATCGCCCAGGTTGCTGAAGAAGTTGCTTACGCCGCTGCGCACGAATTGCGGGGTGACGTAGCGGTAGCCATTGACCACCGGCAGGAACACCCATTGGTCGAAGCGGTAGTTGAAGTGGTAGACCCGGCGGTTCCACGATTCCATCGGGTCGTAGACCTCCAGGGCATCGAGGGTCGCGCGCTCGAACTCGCGCTGGTCCAGGCCCGGGTTGAATTTCAGTTCCTTCAACGGCTCGGTGAAGCCGTCGGTATCCAGGACGCTGGCCGCAGGCGCGGGCTCATCGGCGAAGGCCGGGGCGGCGGACAGCAGCAGGGCAGTGATCAGCAGACGTTTAACCACGGAAGAACTCCAGCATGGCGTCGCTGTTGACGCGGTAATTGAGGTTGCCGCAATGGCCGCCATGGGGGTACAGGGTCAGCCGGTCGCCGAAGGTCTTGCGCAGGAACCCGATATCGCCCGGGCCGAGGATCAGGTCGTCGGCGTTGTGCATCACGGCGATCTTCGGCGATTTGCTCAGGTAGTCCTGCAGGGCATAGAGGCTGACCTGGTCGATCAGTTGCAGCAGGCTGCCGCCGTCGGTGCGGGCACGCCACATCGGGATCACCTGTTCGGTCAGGTAGCAGTCGAAGTCGCATTGCAGGGCGCGCTTGAAGAAGGGCGTCAGGCTGCTGCTTTCGGTGATCGGGAATTTCGGCGGGATGATCAGGCCGCGACGGTTGATCAGGTCCGAGGTGAAGGCGATATCGGCGGCGGAGAAGCGGAACGAGCTGCCGATCAGCATGGCCATCTGCTCGTTGGTCAGGTGCTGGCGCGATTGCTGGAAGTCGTAGAGCAGGGCGTCGTTGAGGTCGATATAGCCCTTTTGCTGGAAGTAGCGGGTCAGCTTGGCGAGGACCAGTTCATAGAAGGTGGTGTGGCTGGTCACGCCCTTGACTTCGGTTTGCACCAGGCGGTCGAGGTTGGTGATCGAGGTGTACAGGTTGACCGGCGGGTTGAGCAGCAGCACGCGCTTGAAGTTGAAGCTGCGCCGGGTTTCGTCGAGATGGGCAACGAAGGCCGCGTCGAGGGCGCCGAGGCTGTAGCCGCTGAGGTAGAACTCCTTGATCGGCAGACGCGGGTGCTGGGCACGCACGCCCTGCATGACCCGGTACAGGTCCTCGGCGTCCTCGCTGCTGACGCCCGGCGTGGCGAAGCGCGAGGCGGCGCTCATGAAGTCGTAGCTGGTCGGCGAAGACAACTGCACCACGTGATAGCCGGCCTTGTAGTACAGGCGCTTGAGGTATTCGTTGATGCTCGCGTTGTACGGCGCACCGGTACCGGCGATCAGGAAGATCAGCGGTGCCTCGTGGTCCTGGCGGGCCAGGCGGTAGGTGAGTTTCTTCACCGGCCAGAAGTTGTCCGGCAGGCTGAACTCGCGCTCGGGGCGCATGTTCAGGGTGTAGTCGCTCTGGCTGATGTCATCGTCGGTGGGCAGCTCGGGACGCAGGTCCGGCGGCGTGGTGGCGATGGTCGCCTCGAAGGGGTTGGTCAGTGGATAGCCATAGGTGGCGGCATCGATATCCGCCGCCGACGCGGCCGCACACAGTAGTAGGCCGCCCAGCAAGGCAGCGAGGCGCAGTGGTCGAAACATGACGGGTCCCCGAAAAAAGACAAATAGCACGATGCAGCCTAGGACACTTGCGTTACCGAAGAAGTTGCCAAGTGCCACTGTCTTTGTTGCCCAGAATGTTGCCGCGCCCGCTTTGGCCGTTGCAACAATTGGTTCCATTTATCTTGAGGGTAAAAATAGCCCAGGATAGCGCTTTCGCCTTGCGCCTGCGGTCCGAGGGATTATGCTGGCCGGCGGTTTTTTCTGACTTTGGAGTTGCTGATGTCCCAGCGTTTGCCGTTGATCGCACTGTTGCTGTTCATTCCGGCGTGGCTGGCCGCCAGTTATGGCGTGCGCTATGGGTTCATGGAGGATCCGCAGTGGGTCGGGGTGTGCTCGGCGCAGGTGCAGGTGTGGGAGTGTTCGGTGCGTTCGATGCTGGGGCTGACCATTCACTTCCGCATCCTGGCGTGGATCGGCCTGGGGCTGGCGGTGCTGGCGACCGTGGTACCGCGCAAGGCCGGATGGTGGCTGGCGGTGCTGGCGCTGGTGGCGGGGATTCCGGCGTTGGTGCTCTATACGGCGAGTATTGCGGTATTTACGGTGGTGCTGGCGGGGTTGCGGTTGGTTCGCCGGTCTGTGCGTTGAACTTCAGGGCCTCATCGCTGGCAAGCCAGCTCCCACAGGTTCGGCGGTGCACGCGGTCACTGTGGGAGCTGGCTTGCCAGCGATGAGGCCCTCAAGGACTATCGAGTTCTGAGGCAGCGCCACAAGGCAGCAGTCATCACCACACTGACCCCCGCCCAGATCCAGGCCTGCTCACTTACCAACCCTTCCCGATACAACTGCGGCGCAATCCCCGCGCCCACGATCAAGGTCAATAGCGCCACCTCGGCCCGCGCCACCCGAACCGGCCGCAGCACATAGACCAGCGCCGGCACCACGAACGCTGCACTCGGGAAGCTCCGATAGCGTGGATCGAACACCAGCGCCAGCATGCTCACCGCCGCCGCGAAGCCCGCCGCGATCACCCACCAGGCCCCCCGCGCTTCCAGCCAGGCGAACGCCCGCTCGCGCCAGCCATCCCGCGCCGAAAGTGCCAGTGCGCCATGGGCCAGGACAATCAGGTTCAAGCCCAACAGCAATACCACCCAGGTCCATTCGCCGATGAACCGTGCATTGGTTCGCGCCAGTTCGCCCCACAGGCCGATACTCGCCGCGCCGAGCGCTGCCAGCAGCGGCAAGGCCAGGGCATTGCGCGCATTGCGTACCGGCCCCGCCAGCAGCAGGGTGGTGAAGAACAGCACGCCACTGGCGACCAGCCACTGCGGCCAGAACGGCAGGTTGCTCACCGGGCCTTCCAGCACGCCCTTGTCCTGGCGATCCGCGTCATACAGCCCCCAGTAACCTCCGACCGCCCCTTCGCTGGCGCGCTTCCACGGCTGGTCGAAGGCTTCGATCAGGTTGTAGTGCCAGCCATGTTCCTCGGCCATGGCCACGAAACCACGAATGAAGCGCGCCTCGTTGACCCGGCTCGGCACTGCGGTTTCCCGCTGGCGGCCTTCGCTGGGCCAACCGGTCTCGCCGATCAGGATGTCCTTGGGCGCGAACCTGTTGCCGAACACCTGGCGGATCTCGCCGACGTGGGCCAGGGCGTCATCGATACCGCGCGGGTCATCCTCCCAGTACGGCAGCAAATGGATGGTCAAGAAGTCCACCGCCGGGGCGATCTGCGGGTGCTGCAGCCAGAATTCCCAGACGTCCGCGTAGGTGACCGGCACCTGCACCTGGCTTTTCACCTGGCCGATCAGCGCGGCCAGGCGGTCGCCGGTGATTTCCTTGCGCAGCAGGGTTTCGTTGCCGACGATCACCGCGCGGACCACGTCCGGGTTGGCATTGGCCGAGGCGATCAGGGCGCGGATTTCCTTGTCGGTATCCACCGGGTTGCCGTTGACCCAGGCCCCGAGCATCACCTTCAAGCCGTACTTGCGGGCAATGGCCGGGATGTCTTCGAGCCCGGTCATGGAATAGGTGCGGATGCACTCGAAGCGCTTCGACAACAGCGCCAGGTCGGCATCGATGCGCTCCGGGCGCAGGGTGAAGGGCTGGTCGAAGGGCGATTGGTCCTTGTCGAACGGCGTGTAGGAAGCGCACTGCAGTTTGTGCGTGGCGCTGGCGGCATCCGGCAGCAGCACCGGCCGACCCAGCCCGTACCAGAGCCCGGCAAGAGCGAGCAGGCCGAGCAGGCAGGCGAACAGGTAGGGCGGCAGCGCAAAGCGGGCAGTCGAGGACATGGAGCGATCCGGCTGAGGAAACAAAGCCGCCAATACTACCTGCAAAACCCCGGGGATATTTCCTTGGCATGCAAAGTTCGGGCGGGTTTTCCTACAGGCCCCGCAGGCCGGGCAGCTACTGGCCTGTTGATGTCGTTTCTCGGTGTTTCAAGGTCGCTGACACAACAGGATCGTGGCGGGCCGGGGTTGATGATGGCAGCCATCAGTTCTCCGCTGATGCGGTCCCTGTGGTGGTATCCAGGCGTGAAGGGGGCGCCTTGCACCAGAACAAGACATGGCCCGAACTGTGTCGGGCGCCTGACTATCCGTGAAGTGACTATCCGTGAAGTGAAGGGGAAGCTTTGATGAAAATGCGACGACTCCTGGGGGCGGGTGCCGCCCTGGTATTGGCAATGAGCGCCGTACAGGCGATGGCCAAGGAAGTGAGCATCGGCTATGTCGATGGCTGGTCCGACAGTGTGGCGACCACCCATGTGGCAGCCGAGGTCATCAAACAGAAACTGGGCTACGACGTGAAGCTGATGCCCGTGGCGACCGGGATCATGTGGCAGGGCGTGGCCACCGGCAAGCTTGACGCCATGCTCTCGGCCTGGCTGCCGGTCACCCACGGCGAATACTGGGCCAAGAACAAGGACGAAGTGGTCGACTACGGCCCGAACTTCAAGGATGCCAAGATCGGCCTGATCGTGCCGGAGTACGTCAAGGCGCAATCGGTCGCCGACCTCAAGACCGATGACAGCTTCAAGAAGAAGATCGTCGGCATCGACGCCGGCTCCGGGGTGATGCTCAAGACCGACCAGGCGATCAAGGACTACGACCTGACCGGCTACAAACTGCAGGCCAGCTCCGGCGCGGCGATGACCGCCGAACTGGGCCGCGCCTATGCCAAGCAGCAATCCATCGCCGTGACCGGCTGGGTGCCGCACTGGATGTTCGCCAAGTGGAAACTGCGCTTCCTCGAAGACCCGAAAGGCGTGTACGGCGCCGCCGAGACCGTCAACAGCATCGGCAGCAAGGAACTGGCGACCAAGGCGCCGGAAGTGGCCGAGTTCCTGAAGAAGTTCTCCTGGCAGTCGAAAGACGAAATCGGCGAGGTCATGTTGGCCATTCAAGAGGGCGCAAAGCCCGATGCCGCAGCCAAGGACTGGGTCGCCAAGCATCCTGAGCGCGTCGCCGAGTGGACCGCCAAATAATGGCTTGATGCCTCTAGCCTGAGCCTTGCAGGGCCGCCCCCCGGTTTTCCGGCGGGCGGCCTTTGTGTTTGTGGGGGCTTCGCAGGTTGTTACCTGGTTCGCAAAAGACTTTTACATCTAAGACTAAGGTCGTCTGGAGCGCGTTCATGGGCAGCATAAAGTGGTGACGGGTTCTACCTAATCTGTGCTGCGAGGACAAAAACAATGAACGACAGCATTTACCTATCGATACAAAACAGCCCGCGGTTCAAGGAGCTGGTGTCAAAACGGGAACGATTCGCCTGGATTCTCTCGGTGATCATGCTCGGTCTCTACTCTGCTTTCATTCTCCTGATTGCCTACGGCCCGCAAGTACTGGGCGCCAAGATCAGCCCTGACTCGTCGATCACCTGGGGCATTCCCCTCGGCGTCGGCCTGATCCTGTCGGCTTTCATTCTCACCGGCATCTACGTGCGTCGCGCCAACGGTGAGTTCGATGAGCTGAACGCCGCAATCCTCAAGGAGGCTCAGCAATGATCCCGCGCGTACTGGCAACCCTGGCCATCGGCGCGTTCGCACCCGCCGTCTGGGCCGCTGACGCCCTCACCGGCGAAGTGCAGAAACAACCGCTGAACATTGCGGCGATCCTGATGTTCGTCGCCTTCGTCGGTGCCACCCTGTGCATCACCTACTGGGCCTCGAAGAAAAACAACTCGGCGTCCGACTACTACGCCGCCGGCGGCAAGATCACCGGCTTCCAGAACGGCCTGGCGATCGCTGGCGACTACATGTCCGCGGCGTCCTTCCTGGGGATTTCCGCCCTGGTGTTCACCTCCGGCTACGATGGCCTGATCTACTCGATCGGCTTCCTCGTCGGCTGGCCGATCATCCTCTTCCTGATCGCCGAACGCCTGCGCAACCTGGGTAAATACACCTTCGCCGACGTGGCCTCGTATCGCCTCGGCCAGAAGGAAATCCGCACCCTGTCCGCTTCCGGTTCGCTGGTGGTGGTGGCCTTCTACCTGATCGCCCAGATGGTCGGTGCCGGCAAGCTGATCCAGCTGCTGTTCGGTCTCGACTACCACATCGCGGTGATCCTGGTCGGCATCCTGATGTGCATGTACGTGCTGTTCGGCGGCATGCTGGCAACCACCTGGGTGCAGATCATCAAGGCGGTGCTGCTGCTCTCCGGTGCCAGCTTCATGGCGCTGATGGTGATGAAGCACGTCAACTTCGACTTCAGCCAGCTGTTCTCGCAAGCCATTGCCGTGCACCCGAAAGGCGAGGCGATCATGAGCCCTGGCGGCCTGGTGAAGGACCCGATCTCGGCCTTCTCCCTGGGTCTGGCGCTGATGTTCGGTACCGCCGGCCTGCCGCACATCCTGATGCGCTTCTTCACGGTGAGCGACGCCAAGGAAGCGCGTAAATCGGTGTTCTACGCCACCGGCTTCATCGGTTACTTCTACATCCTGACCTTCATCATCGGCTTCGGCGCGATCCTGCTGGTCAGCACCAACCCGGCCTTCAAGGACGCTGCTGGCGCCCTGATCGGCGGCAACAACATGGCAGCGGTGCACCTGGCTGACGCGGTTGGCGGCAGCGTGTTCCTCGGCTTCATCTCGGCCGTGGCCTTCGCCACCATCCTCGCGGTGGTTGCCGGCCTGACGCTGGCCGGTGCCTCGGCGGTATCCCACGACCTGTACGCCAGCGTCTGGCGCAAGGGCAAGGCCAACGAGAAGGACGAGATCCGCGTTTCGAAGATCACCACCATCGCCCTGGCCGTGCTGGCCATCGGCCTGGGCATTCTCTTCGAAAGCCAGAACATCGCCTTCATGGTCGGCCTGGCGTTCTCCATCGCGGCGAGCTGCAACTTCCCGGTACTGCTGCTCTCGATGTACTGGAAGAAGCTGACCACCCGTGGCGCCATGATCGGCGGCTGGATGGGCCTGATCAGTGCGGTCGCGCTGATGATCCTCGGCCCGACCATCTGGGTGCAGATCCTGCACCACGAGAAGCCGATCTACCCGTACGAGTACCCGGCGCTGTTCTCGATGATCATTGCCTTCGTCGGTATCTGGTTCTTCTCGATCACCGACAAGTCCAAGGCGGCTGATGAAGAACGTGCGCTGTTCTTCCCGCAGTTCGTCCGTTCGCAGACCGGCCTGGGTGCCAGTGGTGCGGTTTCCCACTGATCACTGAGCCCTGAATGAAAAACGGCCCTTCGATGAAGGGCCGTTTTTTTTGCCTGCGATTCAGTCGTGGGTCATATGTAGCCCAGCAATAGCAGGATCAGCAGCACGATCAGCACGGTCCCGATGACCCCGGATGGCCCGTAGCCCCAGCTTCTGGAGTGCGGGAAGACCGGCAGACCACCGATCAGCAGGAGAATCAGGATGATGATGAGAATTGTGCCCATGACGGATTCCTCTGGTTTCGGTCGGATGGGCAGACCTGCTGGTCAGGTCCGCTTAATAGTGTGATCCCCGCCGGGCGCGGAAAGTTTAATCAACTTTCTTGCCCGCCATGCGCCGTCTGTAGGAGCTGGCTTGCCTGCGATGGACCGCGCAGCGGTCCCAAAACCTGCCACTCCTGAGGATCTGGATGGATTCGATAGAGCAGGCGCTGGGAATCCAGAAAAACTGACACAAGCGAATTCGTGCTGGATGGTTTCGGGCCCGCTGCGCGGTCCATCGCAGGCAAGCCAGCTCCTACAGGGATCGCGGTCGGCCTATTCAGCCGGTTGATACCCCTCCGACCCGCGCAAACCCTTCGCTACACTGCCCCTCACCATCACGAAAGACACAAGGCAGGCGCTATGCAGAACCGCATGATGATCACCGGCGCGGGTTCCGGACTGGGGCGCGAGATCGCCCTGCGCTGGGCACGCGAGGGCTGGCAACTGGCATTGAGCGACGTCAACGAGGAGGGCCTGAAACAGACCCTGGCCCTGGTTCGCGAAGCCGGCGGCGACGGTTTTACCCAGCGCTGCGACGTGCGCGACTACAGCCAGCTGATCGCCCTGGCCCAGGCCTGCGAGGAGCACCTCGGCGGCATCGATGTGATCGTCAACAACGCCGGCGTCGCCTCCGGTGGCTTCTTCGCCGAACTGTCCCTGGAAGACTGGGACTGGCAGATCGCAATCAACCTGATGGGCGTGGTCAAGGGCTGCAAGGCCTTCCTGCCGCTGCTGGAGCGCAGCAAGGGGCGGATCATCAATATCGCCTCCATGGCCGCGCTGATGCAGGGCCCGGCGATGAGCAACTACAACGTGGCCAAGGCCGGGGTGGTGGCGCTGTCGGAAAGCCTGCTGGTGGAACTGCGCCAGCTGGAAGTCGATGTGCATGTGGTCTGCCCATCCTTCTTCCAGACCAACCTGCTGGACTCCTTCCGCGGCCCGACCCCGGCGATGAAGGCCCAGGTCGGCAAGCTCCTGGAAAGCTCGCCGATCAGCGCGGCGGATATCGCCGGGTACATCTACCAGGAGGTCGCCCGCGGCCAGTTCATGATCCTGCCCCACGAGCAGGGGCGCATGGCCTGGCACCTCAAGCAGCATGACCCGCAGGCGCTCTACGACGAGATGGCCAGCATGGCCGAAAAGATGCGTGCCAAGGGCCGGCCGAGCCAATCCTGACGCGTCTGATCAGGTATCCTCGGCGTTTTGCCAGTACCGGGGATACCTGTGGTCAATTACCTGCTGTTCTTCTTCGCCGCCGTGTTCGAGATCGCCGGTTGCTACGCCTTCTACATGTGGCTGCGGCTGGGCAAGAGCGCCTGGTGGATCGCCCCGGCGCTGCTCAGCCTGACCCTCTTCGCCCTGCTCCTGACCCGCGTCGAAGCGGCCTACGCCGGGCGTGCCTATGCCGCCTACGGCGGGATCTACATCGTCACCTCGCTGTTGTGGCTGGCGTTCGTCGAGAAAGGCCGTCCCTTGACCAGCGACTGGCTCGGCGCTGCGCTGTGCGTACTGGGGGCGACGGTCATCCTGCTGGGCCCGCGGCTACAGAGCGCAGGCTGATTTTGTAGGAATTTTCAGTAGGGCGTTTCTTTAGCTGTTGTAGGACAGCTCTATTTGCCGGCCAGACCATTGAAGCGGACTACGCCGACAGCCAGTCTCCAGATTCACCCGGATATGGAGGATTTGGCGATGCTGGTCATAGGACGCGAGATTGGCGAGGTCATCAACATCGGTAACGACATCAAGCTCAAGGTGATTTCCGTGGACGGCGGCACGGTGCGCTTCGGTATCAGTGCGCCGCGCAACGTGGAAATCCACCGCGCCGAGATCTATCGGCGCCTGGCGGAGGAAGCGCAGAAGCAGAAGGCGGGCTGATCAGTCGAACAGTTCCTTGGGGATATCGTGCTTGGCCAGCAATTGGCATTGCTGGCTGTCCATATCGAAGAGGATGAACGCCTGCCCCTTGGCCAATGCCTGGCGCACACGCAGGACGCGGGTTTCCAGCGGGGTATCGTCGCCGTTGTCGGTGCCGTCGCGGGTGACGAAGTCCTCGATCAGGCGGGTCAGGGTTTCGGCTTCGAGTTGGTCGTAGGGGATGAGCATGGGGGCCTGCCTTTAAATTGATGGCACATGCTACCTGCTTTGTTGCTCTTGAGGGCCTCATCGCTGGCAAGCCAGCTCCCACAGGTTCTGCAGCGACTCGGACCCTGTGGGAGCTGGCTTGCCAGCGATAGGGCCCTCAAGATCACATCAATCTCTCCGACCGAGCACCTCATCCACCGTCGGCACCCGGGTATCACTCTCCATCTGCGCATCATGCTCCAGCTGGTGACTGAACCTTTCCAGCGAACTCCCCGCCGGATGCGAATCCGCCGCGAACACCGGCGGGCTCAGCAGATAAGCCCCGAGCAAGCGACTCAAGGCCGCCAGGCTGTCGATATGGGTCCGCTCATAGCCATGGGTCGCATCGCAACCAAACGCCAGCAACGCCGTCCGAATATCGTGCCCTGCGGTAATCGCCGAATGCGCATCGCTGAAGTAATAACGGAACAGGTCCCGCCGCACCGGCAGGCTGTGCTCATTGGCCAGATGCAGCAGATGCCGCGACAGATGGTAGTCATAGGGCCCCGACGAATCCTGCATCGCCACGCTCACCGCATGCTCGCTGGACTGCTGTCCCGGTGCGACCGGGGCGATATCGATGCCGACGAACTCGCTGACATCCCAGGGCAGGGCGCCCGCCGCGCCGGAGCCGGTTTCCTCGGTGATGGTGAACAGCGGATGACAGTCGATCTCCGGCATGCGCCCGCTTTCCACCACCGCCTTGAGCGCCGCCAGCAGCGCGGCGACACCGGCCTTGTCGTCGAGGTGACGGGCACTGATATGCCCGCTCTCGGTGAATTCCGGCAGCGGATCGAAGGCGACGAAGTCACCGACATTGATCCCCAGCGACTCGCAATCGGCCCGGGTCGCGCAGTAGGCGTCCAGGCGCAGTTCGATGTGCTCCCAGCTCACCGGCATCTGGTCGATGGCGGTATTGAAGGCGTGCCCGCTGGCCATCAGCGGCAACACGCTGCCGCGCAGCACGCCGCTGTCGGTGAACACGCTGACCCGGCTGCCCTCGGCGAAGCGGCTCGACCAGCAGCCCACCGCCGCCAGGCCCAGGCGACCGTTGTCCTGCAACACGCGGACGCTGGCGCCGATGGTGTCGAGGTGTGCGGAAACCGCGCGGTCGGGGGAATTCTTGCGGCCCTTGAGGGTGGCGCGGATGGTTCCGCGCCGGGTCAGCTCGAAGGGGATGCCCAGTTCTTCCAGGCGCTCGGCGACGTAGCGCACGATGGTGTCGGTAAAGCCGGTGGGACTGGGGATCGCCAGCATTTCCAGAAGGACTTTTTGCAGATACTTCAGGTCCGGTTCGGGTAGCGGGGCTGTCATGGGCACTCCTGATTCAGGGTGTCGCCCGGCTGTGGGGGAACAGCAGGTCGACGAAACGTTCGGCAGTGGGTTGTGGTTCATGGTTGGCCAGGCCAACGCGCTCGTTGGCCTCGATGAACACGTAATCCGGCTGGTCGGCGGCGCGGACCATCAGGTCGAGGCCGACCACCGGGATATCCAGGGCGCGGGCGGCCTGGATCGCCGCTTCGGCCAGGGTTGGGTGCAGGCGCGCGGTGACATCTTCCAGGCAGCCGCCGGTATGCAGGTTGGCGGTGCGTCGCACCGCCAGGCGCTGGCCGGCGGGGAGGATGCTGTCGTAGTCGAAACCGGCGGCCTGGATCGTGCGCAGGGTCTCGTCATCCTTGGGGATCCGGCTTTCGCCACCGGTCGCGGCCTGGCGCCGGCGACTATGGGCTTCGATCAGCCGGCCGATGCTGTGCTGGCCATCACCGATCACTTGCGCCGGGTGACGGATGGCGGCGGCCACCACTTCGAAGCCGATCACCACGATGCGCAGGTCATAGCCTTCATGGAAACTTTCCAGCAGCACCCGGCTGTCGAAGCGCCGGGCCTGTTCGATGGCGTGGGTGACCTCGTCCAGCGTGGTGAGGTTGACCGCCACGCCATTGCCCTGTTCGCCATCCACCGGCTTGACCACCACCGCACCGTGGTCTTCGAGGAAGGCCAGGTTGTCGTCGGCATTGCCCGCCAGTTGCTGCGCCGGCACATTCAGCCCGGCGCCGGCAAGGGCGCGGTGGGTCAGGCGCTTGTCCTGGCACAGGGTCATGCTCACGGCAGTGGTCAGGTCGCTCAGGGATTCCCGGCAGCGCACCCGGCGCCCGCCGTGGTTGAGGGTGAACAGGCCGCCATCGGCGTCGTCCACCTGCACATCGATGCCGCGCTTGTAGGCTTCCTCGACGATGATCCGCGCATAGGGGTTGAGCCCGTCCTGCGGACCCGGGCCGAGGAACAGCGGCTGGTTGATGCCGTTCTTGCGCTTGACCGCGAAGGTCGGCAGGTTGCGGAAGCCGAGCTTGGCGTACAGGCGCTTGGCCTGGCGGTTGTCGTGCAGCACCGAGAGGTCGAGGTAGTTGAGGCCGCGGCTCATGAAGTGCTCCACCAGATGCCGCACCAGCACCTCGCCGACCCCGGGCCGGGTGGTGTTGGGGTCGACGGCCAGGCACCAGAGGCTGCTGCCGGCCTCGGGATCCTCGAAGGCCTTGAGGTGATTGAGGCCCATGACGCTGCCGATCACCGCGCCGGTGGTTTCGTCCTCGGCCAGCCAGTACACCGGGCCGCCGAGATGGCGCGGGGTCAGCAGCTCGGTCTTCACCGGGAGCATGCCGCGGGTCTGGTACAGGGTGTTGATCGCCTGCCAGTCCTCGTCGCTTTGTGCCCGGCGAATGCGGAAGCCGCGAAACACCCGGCTGGCCTGGCGGTAGTCGCTGAACCACAGGCGCAGGGTGTCGGACGGGTCGAGGAACAGCTGGTGCGGCGCCTGGGCCAGAACCTGCTGCGGCGCCGCCACGTAGAGAGCGATATCCCGCTCACCGGGCTGCTCCTCCAGCAGCGCCTCGGCCAACTGGCCGGGCTCGGCGTAGGTATGACCGATCAGCAGGCGACCCCAGCCGCAATGTAGCGAGCGCGGTTCATCCTGCGGTTCGCTGCCTTCGCCGGCCAGGCGCGCCTGCAGGCGTTCATAGGACGGCACCTGGCCGCGCAGCAAGCGTTGGCCGTAGGCAGTTGCGTGGGCTTTCATCGGTCAGATTCCTTGTTCGCTGAGCCACAGGTTCAGGGCCGCCAGTTGCCAGAGTTTCGAGCCGCGCAGCGGGGTGAGCTGGCCATGCGGGTCGCTCAGCAGGCGGTCGAGCATCGCCGGGTTGAACAGCCCGCGATCCTGGCTCGGGTCCAGCAGCAGGTCGCGTACCCAGTCCAGGGTCGCGCCTTGCAGGTGCTTGAGGCCGGGCACCGGGAAGTAGCCCTTCTTGCGGTCGATCACCTCGCTGGGGATGACCATGCGCGCGGCTTCCTTGAGCACCTGCTTGCCGCCGTCGGGCAGCTTGAAGCGCGCCGGGATGCGCGCCGACAGTTCCACCAGGCGGTAGTCGAGGAACGGCGTGCGCGCTTCCAGGCCCCAGGCCATGGTCATGTTGTCGACGCGCTTGACCGGGTCGTCCACCAGCATCACCGTGCTGTCCAGGCGCAGGGCCTTGTCCACGGCGTCGCGGGCACCGGACTGGGCGAAGTGCTGGCGGACGAAGTCGCCGGCCACGTCGCTGTCCACCAGCCACGACGGCTGCACGGTGTCGCGGTACTCATCGAAGCTGCGGTCGCAGAAGGCTGCGCGGTAGGCCGCCACCGGGTCGGCGGCGCCGTCCACCTGCGGGTACCAGTGATAGCCGGCGAACAGCTCGTCGGCGCCCTGGCCGCTCTGCACTACCTTGCAATGCTTGGCCACTTCCCGCGACAGCAGGTAGAAGGCGATGCAGTCATGGCTGACCATCGGCTCGCTCATGGCGCGGAAGGCCGCCGGCAGCTGGGTGATGATCTCGCGTTCGTCGATGCGCAACTGGTGGTGGCGGGTGCCGTAGTGCCTGGCGATCAGGTCGGAGTACTGGAACTCGTCGCCGCGCTCGCCACCGGCATCCTCGAAGCCGATGGAGAAGGTCGACAGGTCCTCGACGCCGACTTCGCGGAGCAGGCCGACCAGCATGCTGGAGTCCACACCGCCGGACAGCAGCACGCCGACATCCACGGCGGCACGCTGGCGGATGGCCACGGCTTCGCGGGTGCTGTCGAGCACGCGGTCGCGCCAGTCCTCCAGGGTCAGGTCCTGTTCATCGGTGCGTGGCCCGTAATGCAGGCTCCACCATTGCTGCTGCTGGCTGCGACCCTGGGCGTCGATGCGCATCCAGGTGGCCGGCGGCAGTTTCTCGATATTGGCCAGCAGGGTGCGTGGCGCGGGGACCACGGCGTGGAAGTTCAGGTAGTGGTTGAGGGCCACCGGGTCCAGCACCGGATCGATATCACCGCCCTTGAGCAGGGCCGGGAGGGTCGAGGCGAAGCGCAGGCGTTCGTTGGTCCGTGATAGGTACAGCGGCTTGACGCCCAGACGGTCGCGGGCGAGGAACAGCTGCTGCTTGTCGCGTTCCCAGATGGCCAGGGCGAACATGCCATTGAGGCGCGGCAGCAGTTGCTCGCCCCAGGCGTGGTAGCCCTTGAGCAGGACCTCGGTGTCGCCACCGGAGTAGAACACGTAACCAAGGCTCTCCAGCTCGGCGCGCAGTTCCGGGAAGTTGTAGATGGCGCCGTTGAAGGCCAGGGACAGGCCCAGGTTCGGGTCGACCATGGGTTGGGCCGAGCCGTCGGACAGGTCCATGATCTTCAGGCGACGATGGCCGAGGGCGATCGGGCCCTGGCTATGGAAGCCCCAGGCATCCGGGCCGCGAGGGGCCAGATGGTGGGTAATCCGCTCGACCGCGGCGAGGTCCGCCGGGCGCGAAGGGGTGGCTACAGGGGTGAAACGAAACTCTCCAGCTAATCCGCACATAAGTCCTTACCGGTTTTGCCGTTGGGGAAGGTGCCCGAACAAGGGACACTCAGAAACTGACCGGATGGGGTTGTGGGAGTTTTAGATCGATATGGAATAAGGCCTTGGGTAGGGCCTTGAGGGATGATGGTGTTTTTGAGGGCCTCATCGCTGGCAAGCCAGCTCCCACAGGTACAGCGGTGCTCTCAAGAACACAGGTGAACCTGTGGGAGCTGGCTTGCCAGCGATGAGGCCCTCAAGCCTTGCCGCGTTTCAGCTCACGCAACATGAACCGGTTCGGGTGACAGGCCTCCGCCATCTCCCGCGGCATCGGCAGGGCATCGCCATTGACCCAGGCGGCCAGCAGCTCGCCGCACAACGGCGCAGTGATCAGCCCGCGCGAACCATGCCCGCTGTTGACGAACAACCCCTCCAGCCATGGACACGGATCATCCGGCACCTGCCGCGCATTCCTTGTCAGCGCCGCATAGGTCTCGGCAAAGGCCCCGGCTTCGGCCAGCGGCCCGACCAGCGGCAGGTAATCCGGACTGGTACAGCGAAACGCCGCCCGTCCTTCCAGGCGCTGCGCATCCAGTTGATCTATGTCCAGCCGTTCAGCCAGGTCCGGCGAAATCTCCCGCAGCAGCTCCAGGTTGCTGCGATGTTCCTCGACCGTCGGTACGGTATCGGTGCTGTGGAAATCGAAACTGGCCCCCAGGGTGTGCTCGCCATGCCGGGGTGGTGCGACATAACCATCGGCGCAGACCACCGTCTGCAGGGCCTGGCTGGCGGCGGTCACCGGCAATTTGCTGATCTGTCCACGAATGCGCTTGAGCGGCAGCCCGGCGCAACCCTCGAACTGGCGAATCTCCGCCGCCCCGGCCAGCACCACCACCGGCGCCTCGGCCAGCACCCGCTCGCCCTCCAGCGCCTGCCACAACCCGTCGACCCGGCGCAGTTGCAGCACATGGTGGTGAGTGAGCAAACGCACATTCGCTTGCTGTGCCTGCCAGCGACACAGCGCCGGCGGATGCACCCAGCCACCTTCCGGATAGAACAGGCCACCACTGGGCAGGGTGATCCCGGCGACCGCCTCGGCCTGCTGGCGGTCCAGCCGTTGCACCAGCTCATCGCTGAACGCCCCGGCCAGTTGCGCCTGGCGCTGGTCTTCCTTGGCGTCGAAGGCCAGTTGCAGTACGCCGCAGTCGTCCCAGTCGGCACCCCTTTGCAAGTGTTCGAGCAGGCGCCGGGTGTGCCCGAATCCGCTGACGATCAGTTGCGACAGCACGGTGCCGTGGGCCGAGAGCTTGAGATAGAGCACGCCCTGAGGATTGCCCGAGGCTTCGCGGGCCGGCTGGTCATGGCGTTCCAGCAGGCTGACCTGCCAACCCCGTGCTGCCAGGCTGGCGGCGCTGCTGCAACCTGCGAGGCCTGCGCCGATCACCAAGGCGTGACGCGGACCTTCAAGCGCCGCAGGTCGGCGATACCAGGGCGCGATCTGGGCCGGCAGTGGCTGTTCTTCGGGCCAGCCCTTGAACAACCCGCGCAGCACTTCCCATTTCTTGCCGATCCCCGGGATACGCTTCATGCCGAAGCCCACCGCGATCAGCGCCCGGCGTACCCAGCCGGTGCTGGTGAAGGTGCCGAGGGTGGTTCCGGGCACCGACAGCCGGCCCAGTTGGGCGAACAGCTCCGGGGTCCACATGTCCGGGTTCTTCGCCGGGGCGAAGCCGTCGAGGAACCAGGCGTCGATGCGCCCGTCGAGCTTTTCGAACTGCTCGCGGGCATCGCCGATCATCAGGGTCAGGCTGATCCGGCCGTTGTCGAAGAGGAACGTCTGGTAACCCTCGTGCACCGCCACGTATTGCGCCAGCAGGGCCTGGCCCTGGCGGGCCATCTCCGGCCACAGGGCCAGGGCGCGGCGCAGGTCGTCGCGGGTCAGGGGAAATTTTTCGGCGCTGATGAAATGCAGGCGCGCGTCGGCCGGGGCCAGTTGTTCGAACAGTTGCCAGGCATAGAGGAAATTCAGGCCCGTGCCGAAGCCGGTCTCGCCGATCACGAAGCATTCGCCGGCACCCAGGGCGGCGAAGCGCTGGCGCAGGTCGTTCTGTTCGATGAACACATGGCTGGTTTCCGCCAGGCTCTGGTCCTTGGAGAAGTAGATGTCGTCGTACTGCCGCGAATGCGGGCGGCCCAGTTCGTCCCAGTCGATCTGGGCGTGGCGCGGAGGAGGGGTGTCGGTCATGAGGGGCTCGGATTCAGCGGATGCGCCATTCTAGCCGATCGGTGAAACGCTGTTTGATCCCGGACAAAACCAATGGCAATCCGCTAGTCTTGCTTATCCATGAAGGGAGCCTGGTATGTTCGAATCCGCTGAAATCGGTCACTCGATCGACAAAGAAACCTACGACGCCGAAGTCCCCGCCCTGCGCGAAGCCCTGCTCGAAGCCCAGTTCGAGCTCAAGCAGCAGGCGCGTTTCCCGGTCATCGTGCTGATCAACGGCATCGAGGGCGCCGGCAAGGGCGAGACGGTCAAGCTGCTGAACGAATGGATGGACCCGCGCCTGATCGAAGTGCGCACCTTCGACCAGCAGACCGACGAGGAACTGGCCCGGCCACCGGCCTGGCGCTACTGGCGGGCGCTGCCGGCCAAGGGGCGGATGGGCGTGTTCTTCGGCAACTGGTACAGCCAGATGCTCCAGGGCCGGGTCCACGGGCATTTCAAGGACGCCGTGCTGGACCAGGCGATCAGCGCCTCCGAGCGCCTGGAGCAGATGCTCTGCGATGAAGGCGCGCTGATCTTCAAGTTCTGGTTCCACCTGTCCAAGAAGCAGATGAAGGCCCGCCTCAAGACGCTCAAGGACGACCCGGTGCACCGCTGGCGCATCAGCCCGCTGGACTGGCAGCAGTCGGAAACCTACGACCGTTTCGTGCGTTTTGGCGAGCGGGTGATCCGCCGGACCAGCCGCGAGTATGCGCCGTGGCACATTATCGAAGGTGCCGATCCGCACTATCGCAGCCTGGCCGTGGGCAAGCTCCTGCTCGAAGGCCTGCAGAATGCCCTGAAAGCCAAGGCGCTCAAGGACCCGACGCCGATTGCGCCACTGGGCGAAAGCATCGACGAGCGCAGCCTGCTGGACAGCCTCGACCTGAGCGTTCATCTCGACAAGCACGACTACCAGGAGCAACTGGTGTTCGAGCAGGCGCGGCTCGCCGGGCTGCTGCGCGACAAGCGCATGAAGCATCACTCGCTGGTGGCGGTGTTCGAAGGCAATGACGCGGCGGGCAAGGGCGGGGCGATCCGTCGGGTGGCGGCGGCGCTGGACCCGCGCCAGTACAGCATCGTGCCGATCGCCGCGCCGACTGAGGAGGAGCGCGCGCATCCGTACCTGTGGCGCTTCTGGCGGCACCTGCCGGCCTACGGCAAGTTCACCGTGTTCGACCGTTCCTGGTATGGCCGGGTGCTGGTGGAGCGGGTCGAGGGCTTCTGCAGCCAGGCCGACTGGATGCGCGCGTATGGCGAGATCAACGATTTCGAAGAGCAGATCAGCAATGCCGGGGTGGTGGTGGTCAAGTTCTGGCTGGCCATCGACCAGCAGACCCAGCTGGAGCGCTTCCAGGAGCGCGAGAACATTCCGTTCAAGCGTTTCAAGATCACCGAGGAAGACTGGCGCAACCGCGAAAAATGGGACCTGTATGCGCGGGCGGTGGGGGATATGGTCGACCGTACCAGCACCGAGATTTCCGCCTGGACCCTGGTGGAAGCCAATGACAAGCGCTGGGCGCGGGTGAAGGTGCTGCGCACCATCAACGAAGCGCTGGAGGCGGCGTTCCGCAAGCACAAGAAGTAATTCTTGAAGCTGACACCAAACCCTGTGGGAGCTGGCTTGCCAGCGATGAGGCCGGCACTGACAAACATGTCGTCAGTTCTGGCCCTATCGCTGGCAAGCCAGCTCCCACAGGGTTCTTTTTGAGCTTCACGATCTTTTGTAATCCCTTTCCTACGCACTAGACTCTCGCCATCCACCACCCCGGGCTATCGAGGCCGTCATGCATATCTCTTCCGGACGCTGGGCCTACGGGCTGTTCCTGGCGCTGTTGACCGCCGTGCTGTGGGGCATCCTGCCGGTGAAGCTCAAGCAGGTCCTGCAGGTGATGGACCCGGTCAGCGTCACCTGGTACCGCCTGCTGGTGTCAGGCGGGCTGCTGTTCGCCTGGCTCGGGGCGCAACGCAACCTTCCCTCGTTCTCCGCCCTGGGTCGCCGTGGCAAGTGGCTGGTGGCGGTGTGCGTGCTCGGGCTCACCGGCAACTACGTGCTCTACCTGATCGGCCTGAACCTGGTCAGCGCCGGTACCGCGCAACTGGTGGTGCAGATCGGCCCGGTGCTGCTGCTGATCGGCAGCGTCTTCGTGTTCAAGGAATCCTTCACCGTCGGCCAGGGTATCGGCCTGGCGCTGCTGATGGTCGGTTTCGGCCTGTTCTTCAACCAGCGCCTGGATGAGCTGCTCACCTCCCTGGGTGCCTACACCACTGGGGTACTGGTGATCATCGCGGCGTCCTCGGTCTGGGTGTTCTACGCCCTCGGCCAGAAACAGTTGCTCACGGTGTGGAATTCCAAGCAGGTGATGATGGTGATCTACCTGTGCTGCGCCTTGCTGCTGACACCCTGGGCGAAACCGCTGGAAGTGCTGCAATTGAGCGCCCTGCAGGGCTGGATGTTGCTGGCCTGCTGCCTCAACACCCTGGTAGCCTACGGCGCCTTCGCCGAAGCGCTGGCGCATTGGGAGGCGTCGCGGGTCAGCGCGACCCTGGCGATTACGCCGCTGGTGACTTTCGTGACCGTGGCCCTGGCTGCATGGGTGTGGCCGGCGTACGTCAGCGCCGAGCAGATCAACGGCCTGGGCTATTTCGGCGCGCTGGTGGTGGTGGCGGGGTCGGCGCTGACCGCCCTGGGGCCGTCGATCAGCGCCGGCTGGAAGGCCAGGCGCGTGCGCCCGGCCGCCTGACTCAGCCCTTGCCGCCGGCTTCGAGCATCTGCTCGGGACGTACCCACTGGTCGAACTGGGCATCGGTGAGATAACCCAGGGCCAGCGCCGCCTCGCGCAGGGTGGTGCCTTCGGCGTAGGCCTTCTTGGCGATTTCCGCCGCCTTGTCGTAGCCGATATGCGGGTTCAGCGCGGTCACCAGCATCAGCCCGCGCTCCAGGTGCGCGGCCATCTGCTGGGCGTCCGGCTCGATCCCGGCCACGCAATGGCGCTGGAAGTTCTGGCAGCCGTCGGCGAGCAGTTCGATGGATTGCAGCAGGTTGTGGATGATCACCGGCTTGAACACGTTCAACTGCAAATGCCCCTGGCTCGCCGCGAAACCGATCGCGGTGTCGTTGCCGAGCACCTGGCAGGCCAGCATCGACAGGGCCTCGCACTGGGTCGGGTTGACCTTGCCGGGCATGATCGAGCTGCCCGGCTCGTTGGCCGGCAGGCGTACTTCGGCGATCCCGGCGCGGGGGCCGGAGCCGAGCAGGCGCAGGTCGTTGGCGATTTTCATCACGGCCACGGCCAGGGTTTTCAGACCGCCGGCCAGGGTGGTCAGGGGCTCATGGCCGGCGAGGGCGGCGAACTTGTTCGGCGCGGTGACGAACGGCAGGCCGGACAGCGCTGCCAGCTCGGCGGCGATGGCCTCGGCGAAACCATGGGGCGCATTCAGCCCGGTGCCCACCGCCGTACCACCCTGGGCCAGTTCGCAGACTGCCGGCAAGGCGCTGCGGATGGCGCGCTGGGCGTAATCCAGCTGGGCGACCCAGGCCGACACTTCCTGACCGAAAGTGATGGGCGTGGCGTCCATCATATGGGTGCGTCCGGTTTTCACCAGGTGGGTGTGGCGCGCCGACAGCTCGGCCAGCCCCGAGGACAGTTCGGCGATGGCCGGCAGCAGCTTTTCATGCACCGCCTGGGCGGCAGCGATGTGCATGGCAGTGGGGAAACAGTCGTTGGAGCTCTGCGAGCGGTTGACGTGGTCGTTGGGGTGGACCGGGTCCTTGCCGCCGCGGCCCTTGCCGGCCAGCTCGTTGGCGCGCCCGGCGATCACCTCGTTGACGTTCATGTTGCTCTGGGTGCCGCTGCCGGTCTGCCAGACCACCAGCGGGAACTGGTCGTCATGCTCGCCGTCGAGCACTTCGTCGGCTGCCTGCTCGATCAGCCGGGCTATATTCGCTGGCAAGTCGCCATTACGGTCGTTGACCCGCGCCGCCGCCTTCTTCACCAGGGCCAGGGCATGCAGCACGGCCAGCGGCATGCGTTCCTTGCCGATGGCGAAATTGATCAGCGAACGCTGCGTTTGCGCACCCCAGTAGACCTGATCAGGAACTTCGACCGGTCCGAGGCTGTCAGTTTCGATGCGGCTCATGTGCTACCCACTCCTTTGCAAGATGCAAGTTTGACCAGACAGTTTAGGTCTTGATTCGCCAGGCAGGTTCCATAGCCCACTCGTCCTATTGAGCGGCTGCGTCCGTGGGCGCAGAATGCTCTACGCTGGAAACACTCACTTACTCTTTTAAGGAATTCCGATGACCCGTCTCCGCGCCCTTTGCACGGCCGTCGCCCTGGTTTGCGCAAGCGGCCAGGTATTCGCTGCCGGCCCAAGCCACGACGCTGCGGCCGAGAAGTTTCTGACCCTGGCGCACGCCGACAAGCTCGGTACGCCGGTGTACATGCAGGTGCAGCAGATGTTCGCCCAGCGCTTCGAGCAGACCAAGGCGCCTGCCTCGAAGAAAGCCGTGCTCGATAGCTACCAGGCCAAGGCCAACGCTGCCCTGGACAACGCCATCGGCTGGAACAAGCTGAAGCCGGATATGGTCAAGCTCTACACCAGCACCTTCACCGAGCAGGAACTGAAAGACCTGGTGGCCTTCTACCAGTCGCCGCTGGGCAAGAAAGTCCTGGAGAAAATGCCGGTGGTGACCCAGCAGTCCGCCCAGCTGACCCAGCAGAAGCTGGAAAGCGCTGTGCCTGTGGTCAACAAGCTGCTCGCCGACATGACCAACGAACTCGACCCGAACGCCGGCAAGGCCGCCGCGCCGGCCAAGAAGCCATAAGCGGAGCCACCGATGTCGATGCAGCAGAAGATCGAACAGAGCCTGTCGGCGCTGGAGCCCCGGCACCTGCAGGTCCTGGACGAGAGCTATATGCATAGCCGTGGCACCGAGACCCACTACAAGGCGGTCGTGGTCAGCGAGCAGTTCGAGGGCCTGAACAGCGTCAAGCGGCACCAGAAGGTCTACGCCACCCTCGGTGACCTGATGGGCCAGTTCCATGCCCTGGCGTTGCATACCTACACCCAGCAGGAATGGGAAAAGGTCGGTGTTGCACCGGCTTCCCCCACCTGTGCCGGAGGCAGCAAGCACTGATTTCATGATCAGGTTTTGCTAGAATCCGCAACCGCGCCGCTTGTCGGCGCGTTTTTATTTGTATTTTTTGTATTTTCAAACCCGGTCCGCCCTTTGCGAGGGTGACCACTGGAGAGTTGCAAGCATGACCCAACCGATCGTCGTGGCGGCGCTGTACAAGTTCGTCACCCTCGAAGACTACGTCGAACTGCGCGAGCCGCTGCTGGCTGCCATGGAAGCCAACCGCGTCAAAGGCACCCTGCTGCTGGCCGAGGAAGGCATCAACGGCACGGTTTCCGCCACCCGCGAAGGCATCGACGGCCTGCTCGCCTGGCTGCGCAACGACCCGCGCCTGGTGGATGTCGACCACAAGGAGTCGTACTGCGACGAGCAGCCGTTCTACCGGACCAAGGTCAAGCTGAAGAAAGAGATCGTCACCCTGGGCGTACCGGGCGTCGACCCGAACAAGGCGGTCGGCACCTATGTCGAGCCGCAGGACTGGAACGCCCTGATCAACGACCCGGAAGTGCTGCTGATCGACACCCGCAACGACTACGAAGTGGCCATCGGCACTTTCGAAGGCGCCATCGACCCGAAGACCACCACCTTCCGCGAGTTCCCCGAGTACATCAAGGCCAACTTCGACCCGGCGCGGCACAAGAAGGTGGCCATGTTCTGCACCGGCGGCATCCGTTGCGAGAAGGCGTCGAGCTATATGCTCGGTGAGGGCTTCGAAGAGGTCTATCATCTGAAAGGCGGGATCCTGAAATATCTGGAAGAAGTGCCTCAGGACCAGAGCAAGTGGCAGGGCGACTGCTTCGTCTTCGACAACCGGGTCACCGTGCGTCACGACCTCAGCGAAGGCGAGTACGACCAGTGCCACGCGTGCCGCCATCCGGTCAGTGTCGAGGACCGGGCCTCGGAGCACTACTTGCCAGGCATCAGCTGCCCGCATTGCTGGGACAGCCTGAGCGAGAAGACCCGCCGCAGCGCCATCGACCGGCAGAAGCAGATCGAACTGGCCAAGGCCCGCAACCAGCCGCACCCGATCGGGTTCAACTACCGCAAAGCCGAGGTGTGATGCATGACCGCTCGCCTGCTCTATGTGATGGACCCGATGTGCTCCTGGTGCTGGGGGTTCGCGCCGGTGGCTGCGGCCCTGATCGCCCAGGCGCGCCAGGCAGGGATTGAAACCCGCCTGGTGGTCGGCGGCCTGCGCACCGGCAGTTCGGCCCTGGACGCCTCGACCCGGCGCTACATCCTCGAGCACTGGCAAGCGGTCAACGAAGCCACCGGCCAGCCGTTCCAGCTTGAGGGCGCCATGCCCGACGGCTTTGTCTACGACACCGAGCCGGCCTGCCGCGCCCTGGTGACGGCGCGCAGCCTGGACGAGGGCAAGGTCTGGGACCTGCTGGCGCTGATCCAGCAGGCGTTCTACCAGCGGGCCGAAGACGTCACCCTGGCGCCGACCCTGGTCAACCTGGCGGAGCAGGCCGGTTTCGACCGCGCCAGCTTCGCCGCGGCCTTCGCCAGCAGCGAACAGCGCACGGCCACGGCCGCCGATTTCACCTGGGTCCAGGACCTGGGCATCGCCGGCTTCCCGACCCTGCTCGCCGAGCGCAACGGCCAACTGGCCTTGCTGACCAATGGCTACCAGGCGCTGGAGTCCCTCGAACCGCTGCTCGGCCGCTGGCTGGAGCGGGCTGCCTATGCTTGATCTGCCAGGCTCGCCCGACCCGGTACCCGGGCCTGCGGCGGCGTCTGCCGATCGCTTGAGCTGGGCGGAAATCCGCCGCCTGGCGCTGCACCACAAGAAAGCCCTGTGGATCGCCAATGGCGTTGCCGTGCTGGCGGCGCTGTGCAGCGTGCCGATCCCGCTGCTCCTGCCGTTGCTGGTGGACGAAGTGCTGCTCGGCCATGGCGACGCGGCGCTGAAGTGGATGAACCAGTTCCTGCCGGGCAACTGGCAGGTGGCGGCCGGCTATATCGGCCTGATGCTCTTCGTCACCCTGTTGCTGCGCAGCACGGCGCTGATCTTCAACGTGGTCCAGGCCAAGCTGTTCGCCGGCCTGGCGAAAGACATCGTCTATCGCCTGCGCATCCGCCTGATCGAGCGGCTCAAGCGCATTTCCCTGAGCGAATACGAAAGCCTCGGCAGCGGTACCGTCACCACCCACCTGGTGACCGACCTCGACACCCTCGACAAATTCGTCGGCGAAACCCTCAGCCGTTTCCTCGTGGCCATGCTGACCCTGACCGGCACCGCGGCGATCCTGATCTGGATGCACTGGCAACTGGCGCTGCTGATCCTGCTGTTCAACCCGCTGGTGATCTTCGCCACGGTGCAACTGGGCAAGCGGGTCAAGCACCTGAAGAAGCTGGAGAACGACAGCACCTCGCGCTTCACCCAGGCCCTCACCGAAACCCTCGACGCCATCCAGGAAGTGCGTGCCGGCAACCGCCAGGGCTACTTCCTCGGACGCCTTGGCCTGCGCGCCCAGGAAGTGCGCAACTACGCCGTGGCCTCGCAATGGAAAAGCGACGCCAGCGGGCGTGCCAGCGGCCTGCTGTTCCAGTTCGGCATCGATATCTTCCGTGCGGCGGCCATGCTCACCGTGCTGTTTTCCGACCTGAGCATCGGCCAGATGCTCGCGGTGTTCAGCTACCTGTGGTTCATGATCGGCCCGGTGGAGCAGTTGTTGAACCTGCAATACGCCTATTACGCGGCCGGTGGCGCCCTGAGCCGGATCAACGAGCTGCTGGCCCGTGCCGACGAGCCGCAGTTCGCTGGCGGTACCGACCCGTTCCAGGGCCAGACCACGGTGGGCATCGAGGTCCGCGGCCTGCGCTTCGGCTACGGCGAGGAACCGGTGCTGGATCAGTTGAACCTGTCCATCGCCCCGGGCGAGAAGGTCGCCATCGTCGGCGCCAGTGGCGGTGGCAAGAGCACCCTGGTGCAACTGCTGCTCGGCCTGTACACCGCGCAGGCGGGGACCATTCGCTTTGGTGGCGCGACCCAGCAGGAAATCGGCCTGGATACCCTGCGCGAGAACGTTGCGGTGGTGCTCCAGCACCCGTCGCTGTTCAACGACACGGTACGCGCCAACCTGACCATGGGCCGTGACTGCAGTGACGAGGAATGCTGGCAGGCCCTGGCCATCGCCCAGCTCGATGAAACCATCGCTGCCTTGCCGCAAGGCCTGGACAGCGTGGTCGGGCGCTCCGGCGTGCGTCTGTCCGGCGGCCAGCGCCAGCGCCTGGCGATTGCCCGAATGGTCCTGGCCAAGCCCAAGGTGGTGATCCTCGACGAGGCCACCTCGGCCCTCGACGCCGCCACCGAGTACAACCTGCACCATGCCCTGGCGCGCTTCCTCAGCGCCCGTACTACGCTGATCATCGCCCACCGCCTGTCGGCGGTGAAACAGGCCGATCGCGTGCTGGTCTTCGACGGTGGGCATGTCGCCGAGGATGGCGGTCACCAGCAACTGATCGCCGAAGGCGGCCTGTACGCCAAGCTGTACGGTCACTTGCAGCAAAGCTGAGTGTTTATTGTGCGAAATCACTTATCCGCATGAAGGCAAATGGCCTAGTCTGTATCGGAACAGAGTGAGGCTACTCACCGGTGCTGTCGCAAGGGACTTCATGAAGGGAAAACGGACGCTCGAAACGCCCAGGCTCCTGGGGCTTATCTGGCCATTTATCGCTGTGGTGCTGTTCCAGGCGCTGCTCGGCAGCATGAGCCTGTACGCGCTGTCGGCGATGCGCGCCTATGTGGCGGGGGAAAGCCTCTGGTCCAAGGGCCAGAAGGACGCCATCTATTACCTGAGCCTCTACGTCGACACCCGCGACGAGGAGAATTTTCGCAAATACCAGCAGGCCTTTGCCATTCCCGAAGGCAGCCATCGCCTGCGCCTGGCGCTGGATCTGGACCCGCCGGACCTGGAAGGCGCGCGCCAGGGCATCCTGGCGGGCGGCAACCACCCGGACGATGTGGCCAGCGTGATCTGGTTCTACTTGAATTTCCGCCATGTCAGCTACCTGGAGAAGGCCATCGACCGCTGGCAGGTGGGCGACAGTTTCCTCCAGGAGCTGGACACCCTGGCTCAGGAAGTCCACGCCGGCATTCGCGCCAACCAGGCCACGCCCTGGTACCTGGCGGAGTGGAAGCGCCGCATCGTCGCGATCAACGACAACGTCACCCCGGCCGCCCGGGCCTTCAGCGATGCCCTGGGCGAAGGCTCGCGCATGCTCTTGCGCCTGCTGTTGCTGATCAACCTTGCTACTGCAGTGTTCCTCATCGCCCTGGCCTGGCTACGCTCGAGCAAGCTGCTGGCCCAGCGCCAGGCCTTCGCCAGCGCCCTGCAGGTGGAGAAGGAGCGGGCGCAGATCACCCTGGCGTCCATCGGTGACGGGGTGATCACCACCGATGTCGACGGTTGCATCCTGTATATGAACCCCGCCGCCGAGCAACTGACCCATTGGGATGCCCTGCATGCCCAGGGCCTGCCGCTGGCGGCGCTGTTCAGCCTGCTCGACGACAACGCCGAGAAGGACAGCCTGACCCTCACCGAACATATCCTCAACGGTGCGCTGAGCGGCGGTTCGGAGCATGTCCGGCAGATCCAGCGTCTGGACGGCAGTACCGTGGCCGTGGCCCTGGTCGGTGCGCCGATCATCAGCGAGGGACGCATCAGCGGCACCGTGCTGGTGCTGCACGACATGACCCGGGAGCGCCAGTACATCGCCAACCTGTCCTGGCAGGCGACCCACGATGCCCTGACCGGGCTGTCCAACCGGCGCGAATTCGAATACCGCCTGGAGCAGGCCCTGAACGAACTGGCCCGGCACAGCGGCCGGCATTCGCTGATGTTCCTCGATCTCGACCAGTTCAAGCTGGTCAACGACACCAGCGGGCATGCCGCCGGTGACGAACTGCTGCGGCATATCTGCGCGGTCTTGCAGTCGGCCCTGCGCGAGGGCGACGTGCTGGCGCGCTTGGGTGGCGACGAGTTCGGCGTGCTGCTGCACGATTGCCCGCCGGAGCAGGCCGAACGCATCGCCGAGAACCTGCGCCAGTCGGTGCAGAGCCTGCATTTCGTGTGGAAGGGCCGGCCGTTCATGAATACCGTGAGCATTGGCCTGGTCCATCTGGCGCAAGCACCGGAAACACTGGAGGCGGCGCTGCGAGCCGCCGACATGGCCTGCTACATGGCCAAGGAAAAGGGCCGCAACCGCGTTCAGTTGTACCAGGCCGACGATACCGAGCTATCGGTGCGCTTCGGCGAGATGGCCTGGATCCAGCGCCTGCATATCGCCCTGGAAGAAAACCGCTTCTGCCTGTACGCACAGGAAATCGCCGCCCTGCATCCCGAGGAGGGCAATGGCGGGCATCTGGAGATCCTTCTGCGCCTGCACGATGAAAGCGGCCGCATGATCCTGCCGGACAGTTTCATTCCGGCGGCCGAGCGCTTCGGCCTGATCACCGCCCTTGATCGCTGGGTGGTGAACAGCGTCTTCGGCACCATCCGCCAGTGCCTGGACGAGGGGGCGCAGGCGCCGCTGGCGATGTGTTCGATCAACCTCTCGGGCAACAGCATTGGCGACGACAAGTTTCTTGAGTACCTGCGCCGGCAGTTCTGCGAGCACGCTATCCCGCCTGAATTGATCTGTTTCGAAATAACCGAGACCAGCGCGATTGCCGATCTTGGCAGTGCCATTCGTTTTATCAACGAATTGAAGGGATTGGGTTGCAAATTTTCCCTTGACGATTTTTGCGCCGGGATGTCGTCGTTCGCGTATCTGAAACATTTGCCTGTAGACTTCCTCAAGATCGACGGAAGTTTCGTCAAGGATATGCTCGACGATCCGATTAACCGGGCGATGGTCCAGGTGATAAACCATATCGGCCACGTCATGGGTAAGCGCACCATCGCCGAGTTTGTCGAGACGCCGCTGATCGAACAGGCTTTGCGGGAGATCGGTGTCGACTACGCCCAGGGCTTCCTGATCGAGCGGCCCCAGGTCTTTACCTGCGCCAGCCTGCAGCGTCAGCGCGACGCGGCCAGGCCCTTGCTGTTCGGCTCGCCGGGGACATTGCGCTGACGCTTCTATCCAAATCACAAGGACAAGGAGCTGACAGTGATTGATACCTTTACCCGGACCGGTCCATTGATGGACGCCAGCAGTTATCCCCTCTGGGCCCAACGCCTGATCCAGGAATGCGCCCCCAGCAAGCGCCGTGTGGTGGAACATGAGTTCTACCAGCGCCTGCGCGACGGCCAGGTTTCCAGCCGGACCATGCACCAGTACCTGGTGGGTGGCTGGCCGGTGGTCGAGCAATTCTCGGTGTACATGGCCCGCAACCTGACCAAGACCGTCTATGGCCGCCATCCCGGCGAGGACATGGCGCGGCGCTGGCTGATGCGCAATATCCGTGTCGAACTCAACCATGCCGACTACTGGGTGCACTGGTGCGAGGCCCATGGCGTGAGCCTGGAGGACCTGCAGGCGCAGGACGTGCCGGCAGAGCTCCAGGCCCTGAGCGACTGGTGCGTGCATACCTGCACGGCGGATTCGCTGGTGGTGGCCATGGCGGCGACCAACTATGCGATCGAAGGGGCGGTGGGCGAGTGGTCGGCAGTGGTCTGTTCGACCGACACCTACGCCCAGGGCTTCCCCGAGGAAGGCCGCAAGCGCGCGATGAAGTGGCTGAAGATGCACGCCCAGTACGACGATGCCCACCCGTGGGAAGCGCTGGAAATCATCTGCACCCTGGCCGGCAACAGCCCGGGCAAGGCCCTGCAGAACGAGCTGAAGCGGGCGATCTGCAAGAGCTACGACTATATGTTCCTGTTCCTCGAACGCTGCATGCAGCTGGAACACGGTGAAGCAGGCCAGGACGTCCGTCGTCGGGGCGCCCTGGCCTGATCGTTACTGGGCGTTGAACGCCTGACCGTTGACCCCGGTGCTGTCCGGGCCCATCAGGTAGAGGTAGACCGGCATGATGGCCTCGGGCAGCGGGTTGTCCTGCGGATTTTCCGCCGGATACGCCTGGGCCCGCATGCTGGTGCGGGTCGCACCCGGGTTGACGCTGTTGGCCCGCACCGGCGCCACGCCTTCCAGTTCGTCCGCCAGGGTCTGCATCAGGCCCTCGGTGGCGAACTTCGATACCCCGTAGGCACCCCAGTAGGCCCGGCCCTTGCGTCCGACGCTGCTGGAGGTGAACACCACCGAGGCATCTTCCGACAGCTTGAGCAGTGGCAGCAGGGTCTGGGTCAGCATGAACATGGCGTTAACGTTGATGTGCATGACGCGCATGAAATTATCGCCGCTCAGTTGCTCGATCGGCGTGCGCGGGCCGATGATCGAGGCGTTGTGCAGCAGGCCGTCGAGGCGGCCGAAGGCGTTTTCCACCATCACCGCCAGCTCGTCGTACTGGTGGGGCAGGGCGGTTTCCAGGTTGAACGGGATGACCACGGGTTGCGGATGGCCGTCGGCCTCGATCTCGTCGTAGACCGCTGCCAGGTTGGCTTCGGTCTTGCCCAGCAACAGCACGGTGGCGCCATGGGCGGCAAAGGCCTTGGCTGCCGCGGCACCGATCCCGCGACCGGCGCCGGTGACCATGATGACCCGGCCTTTGAGCAGTTCTGGACGGGCGGAATAGTCGAACATGGGAATTGCCTCGAAAAGGAAATGGCTTCAGGCCACGCCGCTGCGTGGCCTATGGCGCACAGGTGCCGCCTGTCACTGTAGGAGCTGGCTTGCCTGCGATGGAGCGCGCCAGCGGTCCCAAAACCATCCAGCACGAGCGTCTGTCACGGCGCTTATCTGGATTCGGTGACCCTGATGTATGGGGTGGCAGGTTTTGGGACCGCTTTGCGGTCCATCGCAGGCAAGCCAGCTCCTACCTTGGTTGCGTACACCTGTGCCTATGGGCGGGTGATCAGCAGCCGCAGAGGGCGCCGTCGAGCACCTTGCGCAGTTCCAGGGGGTGATCGACCACCACGTCCGCGCCCCAGTTGTTGGGGTTGTCCTCGGGATGAATATAGCCATAGCGCACGGCGGCGGTGCGGGTGCCGGCGTCGCGGCCGGACTCGATGTCGCGCAGGTCGTCGCCGACGAACAGGACGCTGGCCGGGTCCAGGCCGAGGGTCTTGCAGGCGAGGATCATCGGCTCCGGGTCGGGCTTGCTGTTCTTCACGTGATCCGGGCAGATCAGCAGCGACGAACGCTCGGCCAGGCCCAGGCGCTGCATGATCGGTTCGGCGAAGCGCACCGGCTTGTTGGTCACCACGCCCCACAGCAGCTTGCCGCGCTCGATGTCCTGCAGCAGCTCTTCCATGCCGTCGAACAGCTTGCTGTGCACGGCGCAGTCGCGCTGGTAGCGCTCGAGGAATTCCAGGCGCAGGGGCTCGAATTCAGGGGCCTCCGGGTCCATGCCGAAGGTCGCCGCGACCATCGCCCGGGCACCGCCGGAGATCACGTCGCGGATCAGCTTGTCGGCCACCGGTGGCAGGCCGCGCTCGGCGAGCATGGCCTGGCAGATGGCGATGAAATCCGGCGCCGTGTCGAGCAGGGTGCCGTCCATGTCGAAAAGTACTGCTCGCAAACGCATGTTCATTCCTCGCGAAGGGTCTGGATCATGTAGTTGACGTCAACGTCGGCGGCCAGCTTGTAGTGCTTGGTCAGCGGGTTGTAGGTCAGACCGATGATGTCCTTGACGCTCAGGCCTGCCGCACGGCTCCAGGCGCCGAGTTCGGAAGGGCGGATGAATTTCTTGAAATCATGGGTGCCGCGGGGCAGCAGCTTCATGATGTATTCGGCGCCGATAATGGCGAACAGGTAGGCCTTGGGGTTGCGGTTGATGGTGGAGAAGAACACCTGGCCGCCGGGCTTGACCATCTTGAAGCAGGCGCGGATCACCGAGGACGGGTCCGGGACGTGCTCGAGCATTTCCAGGCAGGTGACCACGTCGAACTGCTCGGGCATCTCTTCGGCCAGGGCTTCGGCGGTGATCTGCCGGTATTCGACGTTCACTCCGGATTCCAGTTGGTGCAACTGGGCCACCGCCAGCGGCGCCTCGCCCATGTCGATACCGGTCACGGTGGCGCCACGCAGGGCCATGGCCTCGCTGAGGATGCCGCCGCCGCAACCGACGTCGAGGACCTTCTTGCCGGCCAGCCTGACCCGCTCGTCGATCCAGTTGACCCGCAGCGGGTTGATGTCGTGCAGCGGCTTGAACTCGCTCTCGCGGTCCCACCAGCGATGGGCCAGGGCCTCGAACTTGGCGATTTCGGCGTGGTCGACGTTGCTCATGGAACAGTCCTCTGAAACGGTGAAAATTCGGTGCGGCAGCGCGGCTGCCGGCAGGTCATTCGGTACGGCCGGCGATACGCTTGCCCCAGGCCACGGCGCTGGCATGCAAGGCCTGTTCGTCCAGGCGGGTCAGGCGACGCTCGTCGAGCAGCGCCTTGCCGGCGACCCAGACATGCTTCACGCAGTCGCGGCCGCTGGCGTAGATCAGTTGCGACACCGGGTCGTAGACCGGTTGCTGGGCCAGGCCGCTGAGGTCGAAGGCGACCAGGTCGGCAGCCTTGCCGATTTCCAGGGAGCCGGTGACGTCTTCCATGCCCAGGGCGCGGGCGCCATTGAGGGTGGCCATGCGCAGGGCGCGATGGGCATCCAGGGCGCTGGCCGAGCCAGCCACGGCCTTCGCCAGCAGGGCGGCGGTGCGGGTCTCGCCCAGCAGGTCGAGGTCGTTGTTGCTGGCGGCGCCATCGGTACCGACGGCGACGTTCACCCCGGCCTGCCACAGGCGCTCCACCGGGCAGAAGCCGCTGGCCAGCTTGAGATTGGATTCGGGGCAGTGCACCACACTGGTGTTGCTTTCTACCAGCAATGCCAGGTCCTCATCGCTGACCTGGGTCACATGCACGGCCTGCAGGTTCGGCCCGAGCAGGCCAATGCGCGCCAGGCGCTGCAACGGGCGCTCGCCGCGCTGCTCCACGGAATCGTGGACTTCGCTGGCGGTCTCGTGGATATGCATCTGGATCGGCGCGTCCAGCTCGTCGGCCAGCACCCGGACTTTTTCCAGGTTCTCGTCGTTGACCGTGTACGGCGCGTGGGGGCCGAGTGCGATGCGGATACGCGGATGATGGCGCAGGTCGCCGAACAGCTCGACGCCCAGGTGCAGGGCTTCGTCGAAATTGCGCGCGCCGGGGATCGGAAAGTCCAGCAGTGGGACGCAGATCTGCGCGCGCATACCGCTGTCGTGCACGCACTGGCTGGCGATCTTCGGATAGAAATACATGTCGCTGAAGCAGGTGATGCCGCCCTTGAGCTGCTCGGCGATGGCCAGGTTGGTGCCGTCGCGGACGAACTCCTCGTCGACCCAGCGGCCTTCGGCCGGCCAGATATGTTCCTGCAGCCAGGTCATCAGCGGCAGGTCGTCGGCCATGCCGCGGAACAGGGTCATGGCCGCGTGGCCGTGGGCGTTGATCAGGCCGGGGGCGAGCAGGCAGCCGGGCAGTTCGCGGACCTCGGTGGGGCTGAAGCGCCCGGTCTCGCTGCGCGGGCCGATAAACACGATCTGGCCGTCGCGCACGCCCAGGGCATGCTCTTCCAGGACCACCCCGGCCGGTTCGACGGGCACCAGCCAGGTCGGCAGGAGCAGCAGGTCGAGAGGGGCGCTGGACTTGGGCATCGGGGCGGATTTCCCTGGATCATGGGGTGGTGGCGAAGTATACCCGAGCGTCCGCGCTTGGGGCTCGTTATAATCGCCGGTTTTTGATGTCCGAATGACGGGGTGAGGCATGCGCGATCGACTTCTGGCTGCAGAGAAAGTAAGGGGTATCGATTGGCGTGATGGCACCCTCTACTTGCTCGATCAGCGCGCGTTGCCTTTCGAGGAGACCTGGCTGGCGTACAGGGATGCCGCCGCAGTGGCTGAAGCGATTCGCTCGATGGTGGTGCGCGGGGCCCCTGCCATCGGCATCAGCGCTGCTTTTGGCCTGTTGCTGGGCTTGCGTCGGCGCCTTGCCGACGGGGGTGACTGGCGCGAGGCGCTGGAGGCGGATTTCACCGTGCTGAGCGAGGCCCGGCCGACCGGGGTGAATCTGTCCTGGGCCCTGAACCGCATGCGCGAACGCCTGCAGCGGGTGAAGGAGGGCGACGATCCGTCGCAGTTGCTGGAGGCCGAAGCCCTGGCAATTCATGAAAGCGATCGTGAAGCCAACCTGACCATGGCCCAGCTCGGCATGGAGCTGATCCGCAAGTACCAGGGCAGCGAGCAGACCGTGCTGACCCACTGCAACACCGGGGCCCTGGCCACCGGTGGCTTCGGCACGGCGCTCGGGGTGATCCGCGCGGCCTGGCTGGAAGGCATGATCGAGCACGTCTACGTCGACGAGACCCGGCCCTGGCTGCAAGGCACCCGGCTGACCGCCTGGGAACTGGCCAACGAGGGCATTCCGGTGATGGTCAACGCCGATTCGGCCGCCGCGCACCTGATGAAGACCAAGGGCATCACCTGGGTCGTGGTCGGGGCGGACCGCATCGCCGCCAATGGCGACGTGGCCAACAAGATCGGTACCTACCAGCTAGCGGTCAACGCCATGCACCACGGTGTGCGCTTCATGGTGGTGGCACCGAGTTCGACCATCGACCTGGACGTGCCCAGCGGCGACGAAATCGTCCTGGAGGAGCGCGATGGCAATGAGTTGCTGGAGATTGCCGGCACCCGTATCGCACCCGAGGTCGAGGCCTGCAATCCGGTGTTCGACGTGACCCCGGCGGACCTGATCGATGTGATCGTGACCGAGAAAGGCATCGTGGAGCGCCCGGATACCGCCAAGCTGGCGCAGCTGATGTGCCGCAAGCGCCTGCACTGATTCCTTTGTTGTCTGTACGTGCGCCGCGAACCCTGTGGGAGCTGGCTTGCCAGCGATGAGGCCGGAACAGGCGCAGAATCAGGTCCTGCAAGGAGCATTTTTCCTCACGCCAAGCGGCGCTTTGCCATACTCCCATGCCCCCGGCGACTGTGGTAACATCCGGCGGTTTCCAAGAGCGCCCAGCGGGGCGTTCTTCACTACGCAGATCCATGGCATAACTCGTTGATTTGTCGTAAGTCGCCGCGCAGGAGGCCCTTCGCGGCGGCGAGCTTCGTTCGTCCCATATGGATGTGACGAAGTTTCACCCGAAAAAGGAATCAGGCTTCTCATGGGCGAACTGGCCAAAGAAATCCTCCCGGTCAATATCGAAGACGAACTGAGACAGTCCTACCTCGACTACGCGATGAGCGTCATTGTCGGGCGTGCACTGCCCGATGCGCGTGATGGCTTGAAGCCCGTGCATCGCCGCGTTCTGTATGCGATGAGTGAACTGGGGAACGACTGGAACAAACCGTACAAGAAATCCGCCCGTGTGGTCGGTGACGTTATCGGTAAGTACCACCCCCACGGCGACACTGCGGTCTACGACACCATCGTGCGTATGGCCCAGCCTTTCTCCCTGCGCTACCTGCTGGTCGACGGCCAGGGCAACTTCGGTTCGGTCGACGGCGACAACGCCGCGGCGATGCGTTACACCGAAGTGCGCATGACCAAGCTGGCCCACGAGCTGCTGGCAGACCTGCACAAGGAAACCGTGGACTGGGTGCCCAACTACGACGGCACCGAGCAGATCCCGGCGGTCATGCCGACCCGAATCCCCAACCTGCTGGTCAACGGCTCCAGCGGTATTGCCGTGGGCATGGCGACCAACATCCCGCCGCACAACCTCGGTGAAGTCATCGACGGTTGCCTGGCGCTGATCGACAACTCCGAGATCACGGTCGACGAACTGATGCAGTTCATCCCGGGCCCGGACTTCCCGACCGCCGGCCTGATCAACGGCCGCCAGGGCATCATCGAGGCCTATCGCACCGGCCGTGGTCGCATCTACATGCGTGCCCGTTCGACCATCGAGGACATCGACAAGGCCGGTGGCCGCCAGCAGATCGTCATCACCGAGCTGCCGTACCAGTTGAACAAGGCGCGTCTGATCGAGAAGATCGCCGAGCTGGTCAAGGAGAAGAAGCTCGAAGGCATCACCGAGCTGCGCGACGAGTCCGACAAGGACGGCATGCGCGTGGTCATCGAGCTGCGCCGCGGCGAGGTGCCGGAGGTGGTGCTCAACAACCTCTACGCCCAGACCCAACTGCAAAGCGTGTTCGGCATCAACATCGTCGCCCTGATCGACGGTCGTCCGCGCCTGCTCAACCTCAAGGACCTGCTCGAAGCCTTCGTCCGTCACCGCCGCGAAGTGGTGACCCGGCGGACCGTGTTCGAACTGCGCAAGGCGCGTGAGCGCGGGCACATCCTTGAAGGCCAGGCGGTCGCGCTGTCCAACATCGATCCGGTCATCGCCCTGATCAAGGCCTCGCCGACCCCGTCCGAGGCCAAAGAAGCGCTGACCAGCACGCCGTGGGAATCCAGCGCCGTGCAGGTGATGGTCGAACGCGCCGGTGCCGACTCCTGCCGTCCGGAGAACCTCGACGAGCAGTACGGCCTGCGCGACGGCAAGTATTACCTGTCGCCGGAACAGGCCCAGGCGATCCTCGACCTGCGCCTGCACCGCCTGACCGGCCTGGAGCACGAGAAGCTGCTGGCCGAGTACCAGGAGATCCTCAACCAGATCGGCGAACTGATCCGCATCCTCAGCAGCGCCGAGCGCCTGATGGAAGTGATCCGCGAAGAGCTGGAGCTGATTCGCGCCGAATACGGCGACGTGCGCCGCACCGAGATCATCGATGCGCGCCTGGATCTGACCCTGGGCGACATGATTCCGGAAGAAGACCGCGTGGTGACCATTTCCCACGGCGGTTATGCCAAGACCCAGCCGCTGGCCGCCTACCAGGCCCAGCGTCGCGGCGGCAAAGGCAAGTCGGCGACCGGCGTCAAGGACGAGGACTACATCTCGCACCTGCTGGTCGCCAACAGTCACACCACGCTGCTGCTGTTCTCCAGCAAGGGCAAGGTGTACTGGCTGAAGACCTACGAAATCCCCGAAGCATCCCGTGCTGCCCGCGGCCGTCCGCTGGTGAACCTGCTGCCGCTGGACGAAGGCGAGCACATCACCACCATGCTGCCGGTCGAGGAATACACCGAGGGTCACTACATCTTCATGGCCACCGCCAACGGTACCGTGAAGAAGACCCCGCTGGAGCAGTTCAGCCGCCAGCGCAGCGTCGGCCTGATCGCCCTGGAGCTGGACGAAGGTGACATCCTGATTTCCGCCTCCATCACCGATGGCGAGCGTGAGGTCATGCTGTTCTCCGACGCCGGCAAGGTGACCCGCTTCAAGGAATCCGATGTCCGCGCCATGGGCCGTACCGCCCGCGGTGTCCGCGGCATGCGCCTGGCCGAAGGGCAGAAGCTGATCTCGATGATCATCCCGGAGGAGGGCAGCCAGATCCTCACCGCCTCCGAGCGTGGCTACGGCAAGCGCACCGCGATCGCCGAGTTCCCCGAGTACAAGCGTGGCGGCCAGGGCGTGATCGCCATGGTCAGCAACGAGCGCAACGGCCGTCTGGTCGGTGCGGTACAGGTGCAGGAAGGCGAGGAGATCATGCTGATTTCCGACCAGGGCACCCTGGTGCGTACCCGTGTTGGCGAAGTCTCCAGTCTGGGTCGCAACACCCAGGGCGTGACCCTGATCAAGCTGGCCAGCGATGAAACCCTGGTCGGCCTGGAGCGGGTCCAGGAGCCTTCCGACGAAGGTGAAGACGACGAGCTGCTGGATGCCGAGGCAGACGGCGACAACCTCGAGGCGCCGCAGGCGGATGCTGCCGGCGAGGAAGAAGCCGTACAGGACTGAGTTGTAGAACGCGTGAAATACGGAAGCGGGGCTGGTCCCCGCTTCCGCCGTTATCTTGAGCAGAGCGAGAGTGGATGTGAGCAAACGAGCCTTTAACTTCTGCGCAGGCCCTGCCGCGCTCCCGGACGCTGTTCTGCAGCGCGCCCAGGCCGAAATGCTGGACTGGAACGGCAAAGGCCTGTCCGTCATGGAGATGAGTCACCGTAGCGACGACTACGTGGCCATCGCCGAGCAGGCCGAACAGGACCTGCGCGACCTGCTGTCCATCCCCTCGAACTACAAGGTGCTGTTCCTCCAGGGCGGCGCCAGCCAGCAGTTCGCCGAGATTCCGCTGAACCTGCTGCCCGAGAACGGCACTGCCGACTACATCGAGACCGGCATCTGGTCGAAGAAGGCCATCGAGGAAGCGCGTCGCTTCGGCAACGTCAATGTCGCCGCCTCGGCCAAGCCCTATGACTTCCTGGCCATTCCCGGTCAGAACGAGTGGAAGCTGACCCCGGGTGCCGCCTACCTGCACTACGCCTCCAACGAAACCATCGGTGGCCTGCAGTTCGACTGGGTACCGGAAGCCGGTGATGTTCCGCTGGTGGTCGACATGTCCTCGGACATCCTCTCCCGTTCGGTCGATATCTCGCAGTTCGGCCTGATCTACGCCGGTGCGCAGAAGAACATCGGCCCGAGCGGCCTGGTGGTGGTGATCGTCCGTGAAGACCTGCTGGGTCGTGCCCGCAGCGCCTGTCCGACCATGCTCGACTACAAGATCGCCGCCGACAACGGCTCGATGTACAACACCCCGGCCACCTACTCCTGGTACCTGTCCGGCCTGGTCTTCCAGTGGCTGAAGGAGCAGGGCGGTGTCGCCGCGATGGAGCAGCGCAACCGGGCCAAGAAAGAGCTGTTGTACGGCTTCATCGACAAGAGCGATTTCTACAGCAACCCGATCAGCGTCAACGCCCGTTCGTGGATGAACGTGCCGTTCCGCCTGGCCGACGAGCGCCTGGACAAGGCCTTCCTCGCCGGTGCCGACGCCCGCGGCCTGCTCAACCTCAAGGGTCACCGTTCGGTCGGCGGCATGCGTGCCTCGATCTACAACGCCCTGGGCCTGGAGGCCGTGGAAGCGCTGGTGGGCTACATGGCCGAATTCGAGAAGGAACATTCCTGATGTCCGAACAGGAACTCAAGGCGCTGCGGGTACGCATCGACAGCCTCGACGAGAAGATCCTCGAACTGATCAGCGACCGTGCCCGCTGTGCTCAGGAAGTGGCGCGGGTCAAGATGGGTTCCCTGGCCGAAGGCGAGGTGCCGGTGTTCTACCGGCCCGAGCGTGAGGCGCAGGTGCTCAAGCGGGTCATGGAGCGCAACCAGGGGCCCCTCGGCAACGAGGAAATGGCCCGTCTGTTCCGCGAAATCATGTCCTCCTGCCTGGCGTTGGAGCAGCCGCTGAAAGTGGCCTACCTCGGCCCTGAGGGTACCTTCACCCAGGCTGCGGCGATGAAGCACTTCGGGCATGCGGTGATCAGCAAGCCGATGGCGGCGATCGACGAAGTGTTCCGCGAAGTGGCCGCCGGTGCGGTCAACTTCGGCGTGGTGCCGGTGGAAAACTCCACCGAGGGCGCGGTCAACCACACCCTCGACAGCTTCCTCGAACACGACATGGTCATCTGCGGCGAAGTCGAGCTGCGTATCCACCACCACCTGTTGGTGGGCGAGAACACCAAGACCGACAGCATCACCCGCATCTATTCCCACGCCCAGTCCCTGGCCCAGTGCCGCAAGTGGCTGGACGCGCACTACCCGAACGTCGAGCGCGTCGCGGTGGCGAGCAATGCCGAGGCGGCCAAGCGGGTCAAGGGCGAGTGGAACTCCGCGGCCATTGCCGGCGACATGGCGGCCGGCTTGTACGGCCTGACCCGCCTGGCCGAGAAGATCGAGGACCGTCCGGACAACTCCACCCGGTTCCTGATGATCGGCAACCAGGAAGTCCCGCCGACTGGCGACGACAAGACCTCGATCATCGTGTCGATGAGCAACAAGCCGGGCGCGCTGCACGAACTGCTGGTGCCCTTCCATGAGAACGGTATCGACCTGACCCGTATCGAGACCCGTCCGTCGCGCAGCGGTAAATGGACCTACGTCTTCTTCATCGATTTCGTCGGCCATCACCGCGATCCGCTGATCAAGGCCGTGCTGGAGAAGATCAGCCAGGAAGCGGTCGCCCTGAAAGTGCTGGGTTCCTACCCGAAAGCGGTGCTTTGAGGCGTGATGAAGCGTGATGTTTTGAACAGGGTCCAAGCGCAGTGATTGAAGTCGAAACGCAAAGAGGCGGTCCGCTGATCGGCCGCCTGGTCGTCGTGGGCCTGGGCCTGATCGGTGGTTCCTTCGCCAAGGGCGTGCGCGAAAGCGGCCTGTGCCGCGAGGTGGTCGGCGTCGACCTGGATCCGCAGTCGCGCAAGCTGGCGGTAGAGCTGGGTGTGGTCGACCGCTGCGAGGACGACCTCGAGGCCGCCTGCGTCGGTGCCGACGTGATCCAGCTGGCGGTGCCGATCCTGGCCATGGAGAAGGTGCTGGCCCGTCTGGCCAGCATGGATCTCGGCCAGGCGGTGCTGACCGATGTCGGCAGCGCCAAGGGCAACGTGGTCCGCGCTGCCCGTGCGGTCATGCCGGAGCGCCTGGCGCGCTTCGTGCCCGGTCACCCGATCGCCGGCTCCGAACAGAGCGGGGTGGAGGCCTCCAATGCCGAGCTGTTCCGTCGGCACAAGGTGATCCTCACGCCGCTGGCCGAGACCGATGCCGAGGCGCTGGCCGTGGTCGACCGCCTGTGGCGTGCGCTGGACGCGGATGTCGAGCATATGCAGGTCGAGCGTCACGACGAAGTCCTGGCTGCGACCAGCCATCTTCCTCATCTCTTGGCGTTCGGTCTGGTCGATTCCTTGGCCAAGCGCAATGAAAACCTCGATATCTTCCGCTACGCTGCCGGCGGTTTCCGTGACTTCACGCGGATTGCAGGCAGCGACCCGGTCATGTGGCATGACATTTTTCTCGCCAATCGCGAGGCGGTCCTGCGCACACTGGACACTTTTCGCAGCGACCTCGACGCTTTGCGCGATGCGGTCGATGCAGGGGATGGGCACCAGTTGTTGGGCGTTTTCACACGCGCCCGGGTTGCCCGCGAGCATTTCAGTAAAATCCTGGCCCGCCGGGCCTATGTGGACGCTATGAACTCCAACGACCTGATTTTCCTGGCACAACCTGGTGGACGCCTGTCCGGACGCATTCGTGTTCCTGGCGACAAGTCGATTTCCCACCGTTCGATCATGCTCGGCTCCCTGGCCGAGGGCACCACTGAAGTCGAAGGCTTCCTCGAGGGCGAAGACGCCCTGGCGACCTTGCAGGCCTTCCGTGACATGGGTGTAGTGATCGAAGGTCCGCACCATGGTCGCGTGACGATTCACGGCGTCGGCCTCAATGGCCTGAAGCCGCCACCTGGCCCGATCTACCTGGGCAATTCCGGTACCTCGATGCGCCTGCTCTCCGGCCTGCTGGCTGCGCAGAGCTTCGACACCGTGCTGACCGGCGACGCCTCGTTGTCCAAGCGCCCGATGAATCGCGTCGCCAACCCGCTGCGGGAAATGGGTGCGGTCATCGAAACCGCCGAGCAGGGTCGCCCACCGATGACCATTCGTGGCGGGCACGCGCTCAAGGCGCTGACCTACACGCTGCCGATGGCCAGTGCCCAGGTCAAATCCTGCCTGCTGCTGGCCGGCCTGTACGCCGAAGGCAAGACCACCGTCACCGAGCCGGCCCCGACCCGCGACCACACCGAGCGCATGCTGCGTGGCTTCGGCTACGAAGTGAATGTCGACGGTCCGACCGCTTCGCTGGTCTCCGGCGGCAAGCTGACCGCGACCCATATCGAAGTGCCGGCGGATATCTCCTCGGCGGCGTTCTTCCTGGTGGCGGCGTCGATTGCCGAGGGTTCCGAGCTGGTGCTGGAGCACGTCGGCATCAACCCGACCCGTACCGGCGTGATCGACATCCTGCGCCTGATGGGCGGCGACATCACCCTGGAAAACCAGCGTGAAGTCGGCGGCGAGCCAGTGGCTGACCTGCGTGTTCGCGGCGCGAAGCTGAAAGGCATCGAGATCCCCGAGCACCTGGTGCCGCTGGCGATCGATGAATTCCCCGTGCTGTTCGTCGCTGCCGCCTGTGCCGAAGGGCGCACCGTGCTGCGCGGCGCCGAAGAGCTGCGGGTCAAGGAATCCGACCGTATCCAGGTCATGGCCGATGGCCTGCTGGCCCTGGGCGTGAAGTGCGAGCCGACTGCCGACGGTATCATCATCGATGGCGGCGTGATCGGTGGTGGCGAAGTCCATGGTCATGGGGACCACCGCATCTCCATGGCCTTCAGCGTCGCTTCGCTGCGCGCCACCGCGCCGATCCGCATCCATGACTGCGCCAACGTCGCCACTTCGTTCCCGAACTTCCTCGCCCTGTGCGCCGAAGTCGGCATCCGCGTTGCTGAAGAGGGCAAATCGTGAACCTGCAAGCGCCGGTCATCACCATCGACGGCCCGAGCGGCTCGGGCAAAGGCACGGTAGCTGGCCTGCTGGCCCGTCGCCTGGGCTGGAACCTGCTGGATTCCGGCGCCTTGTATCGCCTGCTGGCGTTCGCCGCGGGCAATCACGGCGTCGACCTGACCAACGAAGAACTGCTCAAGGCCCTGGCCGCCCATCTGGACGTGCAGTTCCTCGCCGCGGACGAAGGCCAGTTGCAGCGCATCATTCTCGAGGGCGACGATGTCAGCAATGACATCCGCAACGAGCAGGTCGGTGCCGGTGCCTCCCAGGTCGCCGCGCTGCCGGCGGTACGCGAGGCGCTGCTGCAGCGCCAGCGTGCGTTCCGCGAGGCGCCGGGCCTGATCGCCGATGGCCGGGACATGGGCACCGTGGTGTTTCCCGATGCGCCGCTGAAGATTTTCCTGACCGCCAGCGCGGAGGAGCGGGCACGTCGCCGTTACCTCCAGTTGAAGGCGAAAGGCGATGATGTTAGTCTGTCGAGTCTGCTGGATGAGATTCGTGCACGCGATGAGCGTGATACCCAGCGTTCGGTGGCCCCGCTCAAGCCGGCGGCCGACGCGATACAGCTGGATTCCACGGAGCTGTCCATCGAGCAGGTGCTGGAACGCATTCTGAGTGAAGTCGCCCTGCGCGACATCACCGGATGACCCGGGAAGGCTGCAGGATTACCAGTCAACGTCCTGCAGGCGACCCTTACTATGAACGAAACCCACATTGTCTGGAGTGTGGCTGATGGGCGGATTTATCGCCCGAATCTACAGGAATTAAAATGAGCGAAAGCTTTGCAGAACTCTTTGAAGAAAGCCTGAAAACCCTCAACCTTCAACCAGGTGCGATCATCACCGGTATCGTTGTCGATATCGACGGTGACTGGGTTACTGTCCACGCTGGTCTGAAATCCGAGGGCGTCATCCCGCTCGAGCAGTTCTACAACGAAGCTGGCGAGCTGACCATCAAGGTCGGTGACGAAGTTCACGTTGCGCTGGACGCGGTGGAAGACGGCTTTGGCGAAACCAAACTGTCCCGTGAAAAAGCCAAGCGCGCCGAGTGCTGGATTGTTCTGGAAGCAGCTTTCGCCGCCGAAGAAGTGGTCAAGGGCGTTATCAACGGTAAGGTTAAAGGCGGCTTCACTGTCGACGTTAACGGTATCCGTGCGTTCCTGCCGGGCTCCCTGGTTGATGTCCGCCCAGTGCGCGACACCACCCACCTCGAAGGCAAAGAGCTGGAATTCAAGGTCATCAAGCTGGACCAGAAGCGCAACAACGTTGTCGTTTCCCGTCGCAGCGTCCTGGAAGCCGAAAACAGCGCCGAGCGCGAAGCTCTGCTGGAATCGCTGCAGGAAGGCCAGCAGGTCAAGGGTATCGTCAAGAACCTCACCGACTACGGCGCATTTGTCGACCTGGGCGGCGTGGACGGCCTGCTGCACATCACCGACATGGCCTGGAAGCGTATCAAGCACCCATCGGAAATCGTCAACGTTGGCGACGAGATCGATGTCAAGGTTCTGAAGTACGATCGCGAGCGCAACCGCGTTTCGCTGGGTCTGAAGCAACTGGGCGAAGACCCATGGGTTGCTATCAAGGCTCGTTACCCAGAAAGCACCCGCGTCATGGCGCGCGTCACCAACCTGACCGACTACGGCTGCTTCGCTGAGCTGGAAGAAGGCGTTGAAGGCCTGGTGCACGTTTCCGAAATGGACTGGACCAACAAGAACATCCACCCGTCGAAAGTCGTTCAGGTTGGCGACGAAGTGGAAGTCATGGTTCTGGACATCGACGAAGAGCGTCGTCGTATCTCCCTGGGCATCAAACAGTGCAAGTCGAACCCATGGGAAGACTTCTCTGGCCAGTTCAACAAGGGCGACAAGATCTCCGGCACTATCAAGTCGATCACCGATTTCGGTATCTTCATTGGTCTGGACGGCGGCATCGACGGCCTGGTTCACCTGTCGGACATCTCCTGGAACGAAGTCGGCGAAGAAGCCGTACGTCGCTTCAAGAAGGGCGACGAGCTGGAAACCGTCATCCTGTCGGTTGACCCGGAGCGCGAGCGCATCTCCCTGGGCATCAAGCAGCTGGAAGACGATCCGTTCTCCAACTACGTATCCATCAACGACAAGGGTGCCATCGTCAAGGGTGTTGTCAAAGAAGTCGACGCCAAAGGCGCCGTCATCACCCTGGCCGACGATATCGAAGCCACTCTGAAAGCTTCCGAAATCAGCCGTGACCGCGTTGAAGATGCGCGTAACGTCCTGAAGGAAGGCGAAGAGATCGAAGCCAAGATCATCAGCGTTGACCGCAAGTCCCGCAATATCAGCCTCTCCATCAAGTCGAAAGACGTTGAGGAAGAGAAAGAAGTCATGCAGAGCATCGCCAAGGCTCCAGAAGCCACTGGCGCCACTCTGGGCGACCTGCTGCGTGCGGCACAGGCCAAACAGAACTAAGTTCTGCTTGATCAAAAAAAGGCGACTTCGGTCGCCTTTTTTTATGCCTGAAATTTCAGTCGGTTAAGCGTAGCCCCCCGTAGCTGCTGGCTTTGCGGGGCGGGTCGGCATTTTTCGACTCTCGGGATTTCGTGCAAGTCAAGAAGCGTACTGTTCAAATTCATCAAGCCGTGCTACAACCAATGGAGGCAATGACCTAGCTGCTTGATACAGAAGGGAAAAACATGACGAAGTCGGAGCTGATCGAACGCATTGTCACCCATCAGGGGTTGCTCTCGTCCAAGGACGTGGAGCTGGCAATCAAGACCATGCTTGAGCAGATGTCCCAATGCCTGGCCACGGGGGATCGTATCGAGATCCGCGGGTTTGGCAGTTTCTCGCTGCATTATCGTGCGCCTAGGGTGGGGCGTAACCCGAAGACCGGGCAGTCCGTGGAGCTTGATGGCAAGTTCGTGCCGCATTTCAAGCCGGGGAAGGAGTTGCGGGATCGGGTTAACGAGGAGGAGGTTCATGACTAATGGTGCGACGGAAGGAGTAGCCTGTGCGGAACTTTAGCCGTTTTTTCTTGGTCGTACTGACGTTGGTGGTTGGTCTTGTAGCCTTTATTTTCGCCATCGAAAACCAGCAGCCAGTCAGTCTGGCGATTGTTGGTTGGTCTTCCCCTGTGTTGCCTGTATCAGTGCTAGTGCTTTTAGCGTTTGTTTTGGGGGCGTTGAGTGGCGCTGTTTTTCTAGCGGGGTTGCGGCTTCGCAAGGGCAGGGTGCGGTCTGACTGATTTTCGTGATTGATAGCAGTCAGTTAATGCTTGTTGTAGAGGTTGGCTGTTTTCAGGGATTTGATCAGTATTTTGTTTCAGTAATCTATAACTAATAATAATTAAATGCCAACCGAGATGGGAATGAGTTGATAGATGCAAAATGACGTCAGCAAGGTTTTTTCAGAGCAGGAGGCCAATATTCTTGATGTTGTCTGGGTATTGTGGCGCTCAAAAATCATTATTTTGGTGTTTTCCTTCCTGGGGGTACTGGCGGCTGCAGGTTATATTTTCTCAGAGCGGACGCTCTACGAAGCGAAGGTATTTGTGCTTCCCCCCACGCAGAATGGCATTGCCGACTTGAACTATGGACGGACGCGCGAGAGTGAGTTGATACCTTTTAGCGTGAAAGATGTTTATGACGTTTTTCTGCGCAATTTGCAGGCAGAGTCCCTCAGGCGTGATTTTTTTACCCGCTACTACCTGCCGTCATTGAGTGATTCCGAAAGAAAAGCTCCGCTCGACAGCCTGTATTCTGAATTTTCACAAAGCCTGGTAGTGTCTGGGGATGCAAAAGCGTCTCCTGACGGATATTCGTTGACCCTCCGCGGCGAAGATCCTGCCGTCATTTCCGACTGGGTTCACCTTTACATCCAGAGTGCAGAAGATACCGCCAGGAAGGAAGTTATCAAGAACGCCTCACGTGAAGCGGAAGTGCGTGCTCGCAATTTGAATCAGCAAATTGTGGCATTACGTGAGCGGGGGCAAAGATCTCGCGAGGATCTCGTTATCCAGTTGCAAGAGGCTTTGAAGATCGCGCAAAGCATTGGTCTCGAGAATCCACCGATCCTGTCGGGTGGTCTGGGGGGAGAAGTGTCAGCGGATATGGGCGGGCAATTGACCTATATGCGCGGTTCTCGTGCCCTGCGAGCCGAAATCGAGAATCTGCAGCGCCGTCAGTCGGATGATCCATTCATTCCGGGCTTGCGCGCCCTGCAGGTCAAATACAGTCTGTTCAACAGCTTTGAGGTTGCGCCGGAGAATGTATCTGTCTACCGCCAGGATGGGCCTATCGAAATTCCCGATACACCAGTGCGGGTAAAGATCGGTTTGATTCTGGCAATCGGATTGTTGTTGGGCGGCGTATTGGGTGTGATAGTTGCGCTGGGTCGCTGGTTGTATGAGATGAGCCGGAAATAGGTAGTTGGTTAGATTTGTCAAGTCTTGAAATGCAAGGGATTGATGTCACACTGCCGCAGGAACTCGGATGCGACGGGATTCCAAGCATGGATTACAGTTCAAGGACGAATTCTGGCGGCCCTGATCTTCTTCGAAAAATTACTGCTTGGGAGCGTGCGTCCGAATAATCAATTTTTCGAAGGCGGGCATTAGATTGAGCGGCTATTTTGAGGTACCCGACAGATCCTCCGGGGACGAGCTGGACTTTTGGGCGCTATTCCAGTCGCTCTGGAGGCAGAAACTGATCGTTGGAGGGTTTGTGCTAGTGGCCGGGGCTTGCTCCGTTGGTTATGCCATGCTCAGCACACCCATCTTTCAGGCCCACAGCATCCTGAAGCCCGCACCGATCAACGAACTCGATGCCCTTAATCGATCGGAGGTCTACACCCTCCCACCCGCTGCTGCGTTGGCGAGGATTGCCTCTTCGCTAGGTTCGTATGAGATGCGTTTGAGCTTCTTCCGTGATAACCAGCAGCTCTTTTCCCCTTATATTATTCCGAACCAATCGATCGAGCAGAGCTTCGATGCGTTCAACAGAAGCGTCATTGCTTTGGATGCCCTTGATGTGGGCAAGGACGCTGCCGACTTTGCCCGAGCTGTCAATCTGACCCTTGATTATCCAAGAGGGGTGGATGGTGCCTTCATCCTCAACAAGTTTGTCGACTATGTTATTGATGTTGAGCGCAAGCATATCTCGGCTGATGTCAGTAAATTGATCAAGAATCGACTGGCTGAAATCCAGGGCAAGATCGATGCGGCCCGTGCAAACTACCAGATGGACAAAGAAGCCAGGATCGCCGCGCTGACCGAAGCTGATGATGTGAAGAGGGCCCGCCTCCAGGACGAATTGAGCGCGCTGAGGATGCAACTCAAGTTGCTGCGCGCTGATCGCGTCGCGGTTTTGAGTGAGGCCATCTCGGTTGCTCGTAGTCTGGGTATCAGGAAACCTGCTACGCAGTCCTCCTTGGCTGAGGAGGCGATGCCCGGTTCCGGTAGTGTCATCAAGACTGAGGTCAACAGCCAGCAGGCGCCTCTCTATTTCATGGGGACCGACGCGCTGGAGGCAGAACTGGCCACGCTTCGCGCGCGCAAATCCGATGACTTTGTGACAGCGCGTACCTCGGAAATCGCTAAGGAACTGCAAATGTTGCAGGTCAACCGAGAGGTTGAGGGGCTGAAGGCACGCCTCAATGAGGATCTGTTCCTCGACAACGTTCAGCCTCTGCACGCTGAAGCTGCCCGCCTTCAGAGCTTGAGCACCGATTTTAGTCAGGTTCAACTGGTTTCGATCGATCAGCGCGCGCTACCGTCGGAGAGCCCGGTCAAGCCGCGCCGTGCTTTGATCGTACTCGCAGGTCTTATTACTGGCTTGGGGCTGGGGCTTTTGGTCGCATTTGCTCGCTTTCAGGTCCAGTACATGCGGATCCGCTCTCTGAGGTCTGCTCCTCCTCGTGTGCTGGAGGCTCAGGACCCGCTCTTGCGTCCGGCGGAAACGGTAAGGATCGAGTGAGTGTGCGTTTGCCGTCGTGGGCTGTGTTTTTACAATGCGCTCGGTGGGTTAGATACGTATAATCCCTGCGGCCATAAATCGACAGGCCTATAGGTAACGGCCTGGTTTTCTGGCCGGCTCAAACATGCTGAGGCGTGGCCGTATGACATCAATGTCTATACGGCTCGCCGTATTTCAGACGCATTGCGGTACGACTTCCATCAAGGCTGGACTTATATGTCGGGCGCGTCCGCCATCCAATGGACGCCGCTAGCATTGGGACGGATTAGCCCCCAAGGCGTAGAGAGGCAGAATGCGTGGAATGTAAATGATTATCAAAAAGAGGTTGCCAGGATGGAAGCTGGGGCGGAAAAATGAATCTGATTAATCTTGTTGAAGTTCAGATTCTCGGCGATGAGCGTGGTCACCTGAACGTTCTTGAGGCGAACAGGAACATTCCGTTCGATATCCGACGTGTCTACTACCTCACTGGCACCCAGCCAGGCGTCGCGCGCGGTTTCCATGCCCACAAGGAACTGGAGCAAATGGCAGTCTGCGTCGCCGGGAGCTGCCGCATGATCATGGATGATGGCCGTCGTTCGGAGGAGGTCATACTGGACTCTCCGGCCAAAGTGCTGCATGTCGGCAAGATGGTCTGGCACGAGATGCACGATTTTACCGAGGACTGCGTTCTGCTGGTCCTGGCCAACGACTACTACGATGAGAGCGATTACATTCGCAGTTACGAGCAGTTCCTGCAGGCCGTTGGCAGTGCCTGAGGAACTGGCGTCGTCCCCTCTACATGCGCTCATCAAGTACCCGGTGCGGGCACTTGTCGACGCGCTCCCTGGCGATTGATCCTTGCCCAGGAAAACCGGAAAAGTTATCAGGATGGTATCCCATGGTTGAATTCCTCGATTTGAAATCAATTAACAAACTCGATCGCGAGGCAATGATTGAAGCCTGCACTCGTGTAATTGATTCAGGCTGGTACATCTCCGGCAAGGAGCTCGCAAGCTTTGAGCGCGAATTCGCCGAGTTTTGCGGTACGCAGTTCTGCATTGGCGTCGCCAACGGGCTCGACGCACTGATCCTTACTCTGCAAGCATGGAAGCAGCTTGGCTTGCTGGTCGAAGGTGATGAGGTGATCGTTCCAGCCAATACCTATATTGCCAGCATTCTGGCAATCAGCCAGAACCAACTGGTGCCGGTTTTGGTCGAGCCGAACGAGGGAAGCTTCAACCTGTGTCCAATAGCTGCCGAGGCGGCCATCACCGACAAGACCCGGGTTATCCTCGCGGTGCATCTCTATGGTCAATTGGCAGACATGCCTGCATTGAGCAGCCTGGCGAAGCGCAAAAATCTGCTGTTGCTGGAGGACTCGGCACAATCCCACGGCGCCGCCATCGGCGGTCGTCGCGCGGGCAACTGGGGTGATGCCTCAGGCTTCAGTTTCTATCCGGGGAAGAACCTGGGAGCCTTGGGTGATGGCGGGGCGATCACCACCAATGATGCCAAGCTGGCGGAAACATTGCGGGCACTGCGTAATTACGGCTCCCATGAGAAGTACAAGAATCTTTTCAAGGGTGTCAACAGTCGGCTCGACGAACTTCAGGCTGCCGTGTTGAGTGTCAAGCTGAAGTCATTGGACGAACAAACCCAGCGTCGCCGGGAAATCGCACAGCAGTATCTGCAAGGCATCGATAATCCGCTGATCAAGCTACCTGTGGTCGATGCCGGCAGTGTGCTTGATTACCATCAGCACGCTTGGCACTTGTTCGTGATTCGCAGCGAACATCGTGAGGCGCTACAGAAGCATCTGTCGGACAACGGTGTACAGACGCTGATCCATTATCCGATTCCGCCACATAAACAACAGGCGTATGCGGAGTGGAACACGCTGTCTTTCCCGTTGACCGAGCGTCTGCATGAAGAAGTGCTCAGCTTGCCCATGGGGCCAACGCTGTCCGGCGAGGAGGCCGAGCAGGTCGTGGCTGCCTGCAACAGCTTCAGCGTGGCCAGTGTTAAATGACATTTCTGAAGACTAGTTTGTTAAACGGCATAGCCGTTCTTTTCAAACTGCTCACCTTGCTGGGTATCAACAAGATCCTGGCGGTCTACGTGGGGCCGGCCGGTTACGCGGCATTGGGTCAGTTTCAGAATGCCGTGCAGATGATCACCACCTTTGGTTCCGGGGCGATCAATACTGGCGTGACGAAGTACACGGCTGAATACGATGGTGATGAAGAAAAGCAGCACCGGGTCTGGTCTACGGCGGGCACCATCGTATTTTTCAGCTCTGTCGTCGTCGGGCTTTTGATCGCGCTGTTCAACCGGAGTCTGGCAGCTTGGTTCCTCAAGGATGAGGCTTACGGCGGCGTGTTTCTCTGGTTCGCTGCGTCGCTGCTGCTGTTTACCCTGAACGCCATGCTTCTGGCGATTCTGAACGGCAAGAAGGACATTCCCCGTTACGTGCTGGCGAACATTTCAGGCAGTGTTTTCGCCTTGCTCGTGACTGCGGTCATGACCGTGATGTTCGGGCTTTATGGCGCATTGGTAGCGTTGGCCATCTATCAGTCTCTCGCGTTTTTTGTGACCCTGCTCCTCTGCATCAAAGCGCCCTGGTTCCGTATCGCTTCTCTATTTGGCCGGATCGACAAGACGACTGCGCTGAATCTGGGCAAGTTCACCTTGATGGCGCTGGTCTCGGCGATTGTAGTGCCGCTCTCGCAGATTCTCGTGCGTAACCACCTTGGAGAGCATCATGGTTGGGTGGCGGCAGGATACTGGGAGGCCAGTTGGCGTCTGAGTACCGCTTACCTGATGGTGCTGACTACGACGTTGAGTGTGTATTTCCTGCCGCGATTTTCAGAGATCAAGTCTGCTCGCGAACTGACGTCGGAAGTACTGCTGGGCTACAAGTTTATTGTTCCTGCAACGATCGTGATAGGCGTCGTCCTGTATGCGCTGAGAGACTGGGTGGTGGTCATCCTGTTCAGTTCTGAATTCTATGAGATGCGAGATCTTTTTTTCTGGCAGATCATAGGTGACACGCTAAAGGTCTTGAGCTGGGTACTTGCCTACGTCATGACCGCGCGAGCACTCTGGAAGCCTTATATTATCGGTGAACTGTTGTTTGGTGCGTCGTTCTATGGCTGGGTCGTGGTGTTTGATCAATACGGTGCGGTGGGGGCGACCATGGCCCATGCCATGAACTACCTGTTGTACTTTATTTTTGTTTTCGTAGTGCTGAAGAGACACAAGGTGTTTTCTTTGAAGGCGGATGACGATAATCGATTCGCTGGTGGAAAGTCTTAGTCCAGTAATGACGTGACAGGCGGTGTCCTTTCATCCATTGCTTCAGGGAGTATTAAAGCGTGAAGATATTGCTCATTGGTGAGTACAGCGGACTGCACAAGGAGCTGAAGAACGCACTGGTAAGGCTGGGCCACGACGTGACGCTGGCAGCGGCGAGTGACTTTTGGAAAAAATTCGAGTCTGACATCAATCTTGGTTACGGCTCCAATATCTACAGCTACAAGGCTCGACAGTTATTGCTGCCGCTGGTAAAGCTGCCAGCCTTCAAGGGCTACGATGTCGTTCATATTATAAATTTCTATATTGTTCCCCGCTTTCCTGCGTTGAATTTGTTTTTTGTTCGTTATCTGAAACAACACAATAAAATAGTAACTTTGTCCGGTTCCGGGGATGATCCGTTCTTTGTCAGGTATTCGGAAGAGGCTATGCGATATAGCCCTATCCCGTGGCATGAAAAGTACGATCGTGGTGGTCCGTATTACATGCGTGGAAAGAATCACCTTTCGGCAATGCACGCCTACATGAAATGTATCGATGGCGTGATACCTATCATGTATGAATATTACTCTACATTTTGTGCCGCCGGTTATGCAGATAAGGTTTCGCAACCTATCCCGATTCCGATTGATGCCAGCAAGATCAAATTCGTTGAGAATGACGCCAGTCGAAGCAAGCTGTGTTTCTTCCATGGGTTGAATCGCCGGGGCTTCAAAGGGACATTTCTGGTGGAGAAGAGCTTCGATGAGCTCAAACGAAAGTACCCGAATGATGTGGAATGCTTGATCGAGGGGCACCTACCATTCGATAAGTATATGGAAGTCCTCGCGAAAACCCACGTTTCAGTTGACCAGGTTTTCTCTCATAGCTTGGCGATGAACGCCTTGTATTCCATGGCCCAAGGCAAGGTTGTAGCGGGAGGTGCGGAGCCTGAGTCGGCCATCCTGTATGGGGGGACTTTGCCGCCTATTTATAACTTGCCAGCTGAACAGCTGGGGCTAACGGCCGTGCTCGAGCGTATTCTTGACGAGCGTCACACCATTCCTGAGCGATCAGTGGCGTCGCGCGAATTTGTGGTGAAGTACCACTCACCTCTCACTGTCGCGCAGCAGTATGTAAACTACTGGGGGACGTTGGTTTGATCTACGTTCTGCTCTTTGCGATTATGGTCTTCGTTAAGATCATTGTGTTTACGATATTTATAGTGAGTCCGCAAAAATTATTCTCGGGTGGGAATGATGGCGATTACTATGATGCGTATGCGCGAGGAGCAGATTTGGTTACTTCCAGTATCTGGCCGGACGTGCTTCGTTCGCTGAATAGCATCGGGCTATATTCTAGGGAAGGAGTCAGTTTTTTCATGATGTTGCTCGGTGTTATCGCCATCCCTCTGCTGGTGGGGCGACTTGCACTGGTTCGTGGTGCTGCCGCCGATCGTAAGGTCTGTTTGTTGTTGGTGCTTGGTGTCAGTTGTTATCCTACTCTTTTTTATTACACCATGGATATCTATAGGGATGTCCTGATGTTATTCGTGTTTCTAGTTGGCCTGGCGCTGGTCCGCAGCTCGTTGGAGTCCCCGCATCAGATCAATCGGTGGTTGTCTGCCCTCGCGATTCTGATACTCAGCTACGTGATGTTCCTCTTACGCGGGTACCTTGGATTTGCATTTGCAGTTTCATTTATAACATTCAGGTTCGTGCGCTTCAGTAAGTTGCCTTTGCTCGTTTATGTCCTGCCGATACTGGTTGCGCTGAACGTACTGTTCGCGCTTGGATATCTTCAGCCCCTGATGAAGTATCGCGAGTTGTTCAATGCGCTTCAAGGTGGAAGTGATTTAGGGATTCGCTTCGAATCAATATACACATTCATTCCTGAATTTATTCATAGTTTTTCTGGTCAGATGCTTGGGCTGTTTTATCCGAATTTGACGGCGATATTGATTTTTTTAGTCGAAAGCCTTCCTTTCTTTGTTGCGCTGGTTTATTTGGTCAGAAATCGTCGGTTCTCTAACCGCTTTGTCGACTTCATTTTCGTATTCTTTATTGTTTATTCGATCATCTGGCTGTTGGGTAATGACAATCTGGGGACGGCGGCGCGCTTGCGAATGTACAACTATTTGGGGGTCTTGATTGCCTTCGCTATTGTCTATCAGAGAAAAAAATACGCGGAGTGTGTCTGGGCTCAGGACAGGGTGCTATCAGGCTGATGGCGCTCATGGCTGTTTTGGATTGTGTCGCCAGGGCGAAAAATATCCAGTGAAAATGGACTGATGTAATGAACGTATCTATGACAGGCGGTAGCGGTTTTATTGGCAAGCTGCTCTGCAAGGCTTTGGTCTCTAGGGGTGATGTCGTCACATTGCTCTCGCGAAAGGGGCGGGTTGAGCAAGACGTCGCGGTCGTGGTAGGGGACTTGACTGAAGATTCAGCAAGTCTCGATAGTTTCGTCGCGAACTGCGATGTGCTCTATCACTGTGCCGGCGAGATCGCTAATACAGCCCTTATGCATCGCTTGCACGTCAAGGGCACCACTAGCTTGCTCGCTGCTGTGCAGCGACGCATCAAGCGTACAGGCATCCCCGTTCATTGGGTGCAATTGAGCAGCACAGGCGCTTATGGCCGTCAGGCAGATCTTGCACAGATTGATGAGTCCTTTGATCCCGCGCCGGTTGGGGAATATGAGGTGACCAAGACAATTGCCGATGAGTTGGTGGTTGCCTTGGCCGCTATCGAACCGCTTTTTACCTTCACTATCGTTCGTCCCACTGTGGTAATCGGACAGAGTATGCCCAATCAGTCCTTCTTCCAGTTGGCGAGGATGGTCGGGAAAGGTTGGTTCTTCTATATTGGCAAGGCTGCGTCCAATGTTTCGACCTATGTGCACGTCAACGATGTAGTCAGCGCCCTGATAGCCTGTGGTAATGATTCACGGGCAGCAGGTCATACGTTCATCATCGCTAATGATTGTGCCCAGAAGGACGTGATCGATGCCTTTGCGCAGTTTACGGGTCGAAAAAAACCCTCGCTGCAGATTCCGGAGTCCGTGCTGCGATTCCTCATGCGTATTATTCCGTCCTCGGTACGGTTGCCGCTGACTCCCCAGCGTGTTGATGCGTTAGTGAAGAAGGGTGGGTACGCAAACCGGCATATTCGCGAAGTGCTTGGCTTCCGTTTTGAGTATCCGATTCCCGAGAGTGTCCCAGATGTGCTGAGGGGTAACGTTCTCCCAGGCTCAAGCGATTAGTGGTGAGTTTTCATGGCGATCAAGAAGAAGATTTGTATTGTAGCAACAGTGCCTTACGCGCTCCGAGTCTTCATGCTGGAGCATATTCGTGAGCTCTCCCGAGATCATGAGGTGACATTGATGGCGAATGCTGAAAACCATCAGATGGATGGACTCTTCAATGAGCATGTTCGCTTCATACGCTTGCCCATCGAGCGAAAACCTTCAGTATTCAGCGATGTGAGAACGTTGTGGCTACTCTATCGAATCTTCGCCAGGGAAAAGTTTGACTGCGTATTTTCCATTATGCCCAAAGCGGGTTTGCTGGCGATGGTCGCTGGGTTTATGGCGCGTGTTCCCCACCGGTTTCATATGTTCACGGGGCAGGTGTGGTTCACTAATGGCGGCGTTGTACGCTGGGGGCTAAAAAAACTTGATAATGTTCTTGCACTCTGCGCTACTCACGTGATGGCTGATAGCCCTTCTCAACGTCAGTTTCTAATCGAAGAAGGTGTCGTCACCCCTCGAAAGATAACGGTTTTCGGCAAGGGATCCATCAGTGGTGTTGATGTCCAGCGTTTCAGACCGAATCCCGTGGTACGCGAGAAGTACCGTAAGGAGTTGGGTATCAATGATCACGCGGTGGTATTCCTCTTCATGGCTCGACTAACCCGAGTCAAGGGCGCGCTCGATGTGACCCGTGCTTTTTGTCGGGTAGCTGCCGAGATGCCCGATGCTCATTTGCTTGTCATCGGCCCTGAAGATGAAGAGGGGATCGAGAGCGAATTGACAGTCATCATGAGCGACTTTACCGATCGATATCACCGCGTTGGTTTCACCTACGATCCAGAGGGTTATATGGCTGCCGCAGATGTATTTTGTATTCCCAGCTATCGCGAGGGTTTCAGCTCTGCAACCATCCAGGCCGCAGGTGTCGGCTTACCCGCAATCGCTTCCCGGATCTATGGGTTATCGGATGCGGTGGAGGAGGGGGGCTCCGGTCTGTTCCATGCGCCGGGCGCGCTGGAGGAGATCGGTGCAGCGATGAAGACTCTGTACACCGACAAAGACATGAGAGCCCGCTTGTCGGCCCGTGCTAATGAGCGGGCTCATGGGGATTTCTCGCAGTCATTGATTGTCCATGAGTTTGCCAGTTTTATTCGTGCAGCATTGCATTGACGCTGCGCCGGGGGGGCGTCGTCAGATTCTGACGGGGTAGGCCCGGAGAGCATTTCACTAAGGGATATGGTGTATCCACGTAATTCTGCGGAGCTTTTGAGATACATGACTAGTTGGTTAGTTTATTCAATCATTGTGTTATTGATTTCGTTATTGCTGACTTGGGCGCTTCGAAGATATGCACTTTCGCATAGTTTGATGGATGTCCCCAATGCACGCAGTTCCCATTCCGTGCCTACCCCTCGTGGCGGGGGGGTGGCAATTGTTGTCGCCTTTTCTCTGGCAACCGGGGCTCTGTTGGCCACGGACAATATCGATATCGCAATCGGTTGGGCTTTGCTGGGGGCCGGGGTTGCTGTCGCGCTGCTAGGATTTCTCGATGATCATGGTCATATCGCCGCACGTTGGCGTCTTTTGGGACACTTCAGCGCTGCGGTGTGGGTATTGCTATGGCTGCAGGCGTTGCCGCCGATAGCGTTGTTCGGCATGAGCGTAGATATGGGGTGGTTCGGCTATCTCATCGGCTCCCTCTATTTGGTTTGGATGCTTAACCTTTACAACTTCATGGACGGTATTGATGGTATCGCCAGCGTCGAGGCTGTCTGTGTTTGTCTTGGTGCATGTCTGTTGTATTGGTTGTCTGGTTTCGACCAACTTATAACCCTGCCATTGATGCTCGCCGCAGCCGTTGGAGGTTTTCTTTTTTGGAATTTTCCCCCCGCACGAATTTTCATGGGAGATGCAGGCAGCGGCTTCCTCGGGATCATTCTCGGAGTTCTGTCGTTACAAGCCGCGTGGGCTTCGTCCCAGCTGTTTTGGTGCTGGCTGATTTTGTTGGGGGTGTTCATTGTCGATGCGACTTTGACCCTCGTACGCCGTCTGGCCCGGGGAGATAAGGTCTACGAAGCGCATCGTAGTCATGGCTATCAATTTGCGTCCCGTCAACACGGCAAGCACCTGCCGGTCACCCTCGGGGTCGCCGCGCTCAATCTTCTATGGTTGTTACCGATAGCGGTCTGCGTCATGCTGTTCGATCTTGATGGTTTCCTCGGGTTGCTCGTGGCATATGCGCCCTTGACGGTGCTGGCTTTTCTCTACAAAGCTGGCAGCCTCGAAACAAAATAGTCAGCGGGATGACTGCGGCGTATCAATTGGGATACCCGACGTGACAAAGATTCAACATGGGAGCGGTACAGGTGTTCGACAGGGTTTTGGATAGAATGCGCGCATCGTTGCTTGGGCTGCCCAGGCGCCAGAAGCGATTGTTGCAGGTTATGACGGACGTGATTCTGGTCTGGGGTGCGCTATGGCTTGCATTCGTGGTGCGCCTTGGGATCGACGACTTGGCCAATCCCGTGGAGGATCACCTTTGGCTGTTCCTAGCTGCGCCAGTCATCGCAATTCCGTTATTCGTTCGCTTCGGAATGTATCGTGCTGTAATGCGCTACTTTGGCAACGACGCACTGATCACTATCATCAAGGCCGTCTCTCTTGCTTCGCTCATCCTCGCGGTGGTGGTGTATTGGTACAGTGGGCACAACAATGTCGTGCCGCGCTCTATTATTTTCAACTTCTGGTGGCTGAGCTTGATAATGGTAGGGGGCCTGCGCCTTGCCATGCGCCAATATTTCCTCGGGGATTGGTATAGCGCGGTACAGCACGTACCCTTTACCACCAATCGCGACGACGGCTTGCCGAAGGTTGCAATCTATGGAGCCGGCGCAGCGGGGAACCAATTGGTTGCCGCATTGCGTTTGGGCAAAGTGATGCGACCGGTTGCCTTCATCGACGATGATAGCAGTATCGCTGATCGGGTCATTTCTGGGCTTCAGGTCTACAAGCCGCGCCATATTCAACGCATGATCGATATGACCGGCGCCCAGGAAATCCTGTTGGCGATTCCATCAACTTCACGCGGACGCCGACGTGAGATCCTCGGATTTCTAGAGGGGTTCCCGCTGCACGTGAGAAGCATCCCCGGGTTCATGGATCTTGCCAGTGGTCGGGTCAAAGTCGATGACATTCAAGAGGTCGACATTGCAGACCTGCTGGGGCGTGACGCGGTTCCCGCGCAAGAGGACTTGCTTGAGCGCTGTATCGCGGGGCAAGCTGTTCTGGTCACGGGAGCCGGAGGTTCCATTGGTTCAGAACTGTGTCGGCAGATACTGAATCAAGGTCCCAAAACCCTGCTGTTGTTCGAACATAGTGAGTTTAACCTTTATTCAATTCTTTCCGAACTTGAGCAGCGTGTCTCCCGCGAGTCCTTGCCTGTGCGTTTGATTCCGATCCTGGGATCGGTACGCAATCAGCCACAGTTGTTCGATATCATGAAAACGTGGAGTGTAGATACCGTTTATCACGCGGCCGCCTATAAGCATGTTCCCATGGTGGAGCACAACATTGCGGAAGGCGTGTTAAACAATGTGATCGGAACCCTGAATACTGCTCAAGCTGCCCTGCAGGCGGCAGTTGAAAACTTCGTGCTGATTTCCACGGATAAGGCGGTTCGCCCGACCAACGTTATGGGCAGCACCAAGCGCCTGGCGGAAATGACCTTGCAAGCATTAAGTCGGGAGTTGGCGCCGGTATTGTTCGCTGATCAGGGGAACGTTTCTCAAGTCAACAAGACGCGCTTCACCATGGTTCGTTTTGGCAACGTGTTGGGGTCGTCTGGTTCTGTCATTCCGCTGTTCTACAAGCAGATCCGCTCCGGTGGACCACTGACTGTTACGCACCCCAATATCACGCGATACTTCATGACTATTCCTGAAGCTGCGCAACTTGTCATCCAGGCGGGTTCGATGGGGCAAGGTGGTGATGTTTTTGTCTTGGACATGGGCGCGCCAGTCAAGATCGTCGAGTTGGCAGAGAAAATGATACATCTGTCTGGGCTGAGCGTACGTTCCGAGCGCAACCCTCATGGCGATATTGCCATCGTCTTCAGCGGCCTCCGTCCAGGCGAGAAGCTCTATGAAGAGCTCCTGATCGGTGACAATGTCGCTGCGACACGCCATCCGATGATCATGACTGCAACCGAGGACTATCTCTCTTGGGATGTTCTCAAGGACAGGCTGAATGCCCTGCTGTCTGCCATCGCCGATGACGACTACGATCGGATTCGCCAGTTGCTACGGGAAACGGTAAGTGGCTATGCACCCGAAGGCGATATCGTCGACTGGATTCATATGCAGCGCCGCCATAATCCGTGATGTTTCAATTGGTTTTTCAACACGACTCTATCGTCAGTCCATCTGGGCTGGCGATTGCTTTTACATATAAACGAATCCGTTCTTGGTCGAAGAGCATTTCGGGGAGAAAACCATGCGAGTGTTGGTAACCGGAGCGAATGGTTTTGTTGGTAGCGCGGTTTTCGCGCGGCTGCAAGCCGATGCCTCCACGGTCGTAACTGGAGCTGTACGCTCCCTTGCCGGGAGTCCTCCAACTGATGGATTACTGCATGCCGTTGGTGACATTGGAGCGGAGACCAACTGGGCTGCAGCGCTTGAGAGTGTTGATGTCGTCATCCATTTGGCAGCTCGTGCCCACGTTTTGAATGACTCCAGTACTGATCCCTTAGCTGCATTTCGTCGCATCAATGTCGATGGCGCAGTGGCATTGGCCCAAAGTGCCATCAGGCAGGGCGTGAAGCGCTTCATTTTCATCAGCTCAATCGGCGTTAACGGTAATGTCACTGATACGCAGCCGTTCTCCGAAACTTCGTCGCCTGCACCCCATGCGGATTATGCAAGGACGAAATACGAAGCTGAAGAAGCCTTGAAGCATCTGTGTGCGGGTTCAGCAATGGAGCTTGTGATCATTCGCCCGCCGCTGGTTTATGCTGCTCACGCACCGGGTAACTTCAAGCGCCTGCTGAAGCTGGTCTCCTCTGGTATACCGATGCCATTCGGCAGCTTGAGGAATCAGAGGAGTCTTGTCGCGCTCGACAACCTGGTCGACTTCATCATCACCTGTACGCGTCATCCTGCGGCTGCAAACGAGCTGTTTCTGATCAGTGATGGTGAGGATGTTTCCACCGCTGACATGCTTAGGCTGCTGGCGCAAGGCATGGGGAAAAAGTCTTTGTTGCTGCCTGTTCCTTCGCCTCTCCTGGCGGTACTGGCCACAGCTGTAGGCAAGCGCAACATCCATACGCAACTGTGTTGCTCTTTGCAATTGGACTCTTCCAAGAGCCGGGCTCTGTTGGGGTGGACGCCGCGAGTCGATGTGAGTTCGGCGTTGGCAGAAGCTGGTCGGCGATATGCGCAGACGGCTTGAGCGGCCCGGTAGCCACAGATGCGCCTGGGCGCTGTGATCCATGACGGTCTGGGTTGGATCAATGGCTTCAGCTCTGGCGAGCTAATGGTTTACTTTTCTGAAGTTGGCTTCACTGCCTGGCTGGGCTTTTCATCAGAATGGCCTCAAGCGTTTGCTGCGTTGGTCAGGTGCAGGATGCAAGAGTAGATCGGTTTTTGTGGGGCATGGCCTCGCGCTCGGGTAGATTCAAGATTTGGTAAAGAATACATATTTGACCCTGTACGGTGAACGACTAGGTTTGAAAGGCGGCCAAGGAAACGCTGCCACCTTCATTCAAACCCAAGGAGCTTCACCCATGCGCAAAACCTATCTCGCCTCACTCCTGATCGCCCTGTTCGGCATCCTTTCCCTGCCACTGAATGCGGCGCCAGGCAATCCGGCATCTGCAGGCGTGACTTCTGCGCAAGCCGAGTCAGCCAGGCTCGACCTGAACAAGGCAGACGCCATGGCCTTGCAAAGCCAGTTGAGCGGTATCGGCAAGAGCAAGGCAGAGGCCATCGTGGCCTATCGCGAGGAGCACGGTGACTTTGCCTCGATTGACGAACTGCTGGAGATAAAGGGAATCGGTAAAGCCTTGCTGGATCGCAACCGGGACAAGCTGACCGTGAACTGAGGTCAGCAGAGATGAAAGGCCGATCCTGTCGATCGGCCTTTTCAGCGATGGTCGCTAACGATCCCGCGCCTCCTTCGCATCCATCTCCGCATTGCGCTCATGGATCTTTCTCAACTGCTCGTCCGTCAACGGCAGCTTCTTCGCGGTGTCCCTGAGCATCATCAGGCCACCGACGATCGAACCGAGCGCCACCAACAGAATCAACCAGGCATACCAGGGCATGACGTTCTCCTTCATACGGCAATGAGTCCGTATCTGTAATATCGAGTAAAACTTGGCACAGATGGTTCAATTATAGGCTGCAGCATTCAACCCTGATTCACGATCACCGGCCCCCGCTGCGCCTTCGCATCGTTTACAATGCGCGCCGTTTTCGACTTGCCAAGAGACCCTGCCCATGTCCGCCTGCCAGACGCCCCTGATTGTCGCCCTGGATTTTCCCACCCGTGACGCCGCCCTGAAGCTGGCCGATCAGCTGGACCCTGCGCTGTGCCGGGTGAAGGTCGGCAAGGAGCTGTTCACCAGCAGCGCTTCCGGCATCGTCGAAACCCTGTGCAGCAAGGGTTTCGAGGTCTTCCTCGACCTGAAATTCCACGACATCCCCAACACCACGGCGATGGCGGTCAAGGCTGCGGCCGAGATGGGCGTGTGGATGGTCAACGTGCATTGCTCCGGCGGCCTGCGCATGATGTCGGCCTGCCGCGAAGAGCTGGCCAAGCGCAGCGGTCCGCAGCCGCTGCTGATCGGCGTGACCGTGCTGACCAGCATGGAGCGTGAGGACCTGGCCGGCATCGGCCTGGACATCGAGCCGCAGGAGCAGGTCCTGCGCCTGGCCGCGCTGGCGGAAAAAGCCGGGATGGACGGCCTCGTCTGCTCGGCTCTCGAAGCCCCGGCCCTCAAGGCCGCGCACCCGTCGCTGCAACTGGTGACCCCGGGCATTCGTCCGGCGGGCAGCGCCCAGGACGACCAGCGCCGCATCCTCACCCCGCGCCAGGCGCTGGACGCTGGCTCCGGCTACCTGGTGATCGGTCGCCCGATCAGCCAGGCCGCCGACCCGGCCAAGGCGCTGGCGGCGGTGGTCGCGGAAATCCGCGGTTGAGTTATAAGCCATAAGCTGCAAGCGGCAAGTAAAAGCGGTCATCACTCCGGCCGCTCTTTCTTGCTGCTTAAAGCTTGAAGCTTCCCGCTGTTCTCAGACCTTCAGCACCAGCTTGCCGAAGTTCTCCCCGCTGAACAGCTTGAGCAGCGTCTCGGGGAAGGTCTCCAGCCCCTCGACCACATCCTCCTTGCTCTTCAGCTTGCCGCTGGCCAGCCAGCCGGCGATCTCCTGACCCGCTGCGCCATACTGCGCGACATGGTCCATCACCACGAAACCTTCCATGCGCGCGCGGTTGACCAACAGCGCAAGGTAGTTGGCTGGCCCCTTCACCGCCTGCTTGTTGTTGTACTGGCTGATCGCGCCGCAGATCACCACCCGCGCCTTGAAATTCAGGCGGCTGAGCACGGCATCGAGGATGTCGCCGCCGACGTTGTCGAAGTACACGTCCACGCCGTTCGGGCACTCGCGCTTGAGGCCTTCGAGCACGTCCTCGGCCTTGTAGTCGATGACCCCGTCGAAGCCCAGTTCATCCTTCAGGTACTGGCACTTCTGCGCACCACCGGCGATACCCACCACGCGGCAACCTTTGATCTTCGCGATCTGCCCGGCAATGCTGCCCACCGCCCCGGCGGCACCGGAGATCACCACGGTCTCGCCTTCCTTCGGCGCGCCGACTTCGAGCAGGGCGAAGTAGGCGGTCATGCCGGTCATGCCTAGCGCGGAGAGATAGCGCGGCAGCGGCACCAGCTTCGGGTCGATCTTATAGAAGCCTTGCGGTTCGCCGAGGAAGTAGTCCTGCACGCCCAACGCGCCATTGACGTGGTCGCCCACGGCGAACTTGGGATTGCGCGAGGCGATCACCTCGCCGACACCCAGCGCGCGCATCACCTGGCCCAGGCCGACCGGCGGGATATAGGACTTGCCTTCGTTCATCCAGCCACGCATGGCCGGGTCGAGCGACAGGTAGAGGTTTTTCACCAGTACCTGGCCGTCGGCGGGTTCGCCCACCGGTACCTGTTCGAAGCTGAAATCGTCTCGGGTCACGGCGCCCACCGGGCGTTTGGCGAGCAGGAAGCGGCGGTTGGTCTGGGCAGTCATGGAAGCCTCGCGAAGGTTGGGCAAAAGTCTTGTGATAGACGTTCGCTGCCCGTTCGGCAAGTTCGTCCTGAGCCACGAATATCCGACTATCCAGCGGGATGATAAACCAGGGCGTGGATAATCATCGCGTCGCATGGTGCTCCAACCGGCGTCCTGATGATGCTGCCCAAGCGCCCTGTAGCCTGACTAGACTCTCGGCCATTGTCCTCACCCCTGTTGCAGGAGCTATCGATGAGTATGACGTTCAGCGGCCAGGTTGCCCTGGTCACCGGTGCCGCCGCCGGTATCGGCCGGGCCACGGCCCTCGCATTTGCCCGGGAAGGGCTCAAGGTGGTGGTCGCCGACCTCGACGTGGCCGGTGGCGAAGCCACGGTGGAGGAGATTCGGTCGGCGGGTGGCGAGGCGATCTTCGTGGCGTGCAACGTGACCAGGGACACCGAGGTGCAGCACCTAATGGCCCGCACTATCGAAACCTTCGGCCGCCTCGATTATGCGTTCAACAACGCCGGCATCGAGATCGAGCAGGGCCGTCTGGCGGACGGCAGCGAGGCGGAGTTCGATGCGATCATGGGCGTCAACGTCAAGGGCGTGTGGCTGTGCATGAAGTACCAGTTGCCGCTGCTGCTGGCCCAGGGCGGCGGGGCGATCGTCAACACCGCCTCGGTGGCCGGCCTGGGTGCGGCACCGAAGATGAGCATCTATGCGGCCTCCAAGCATGCGGTGATCGGCCTGACCAAGTCTGCCGCCATCGAATACGCGAAGAAGCAGATCCGCGTCAACGCGGTGTGTCCGGCGGTGATCGACACCGATATGTTCCGCCGCGCCTACGAGGCCGACCCGCGCAAGGCCGAGTTCGCCGCAGCGATGCACCCGGTCGGGCGCATCGGCAAGGTCGAGGAAATCGCGGCCGCCGTGCTTTACCTGTGCAGCGATGGTGCCGCGTTCACCACCGGCCAGGCCCTGGCCGTGGACGGTGGGGCGACGGCTATCTGATCGCGGCGAGCGTGGCGTTACGACTGGCGCGCACCAGCGCGCCAGCCACCAGCACGCAGCCGGTCAGCAGCAGGGCGCCGAACAGTGCCAGCGCGGTGCCGGCGCCGAAGCGGTCGGCAAGTAATCCGGTAAAGATCACCGGCAGGCTGAAGCCGAGATAGGCCAGCAGGAAGAATCCGGCGCTGGCGCGGGTTTTTTCCGAGCCGGCCAAGGTATTCACCGCTGACAATCCTCCCAGATAGATAAACCCGTAGCAGGCACTGCTGGCGCCGATCGCGCCCAGCAGTACCGCCACGAGCATCCCGCCGTGGGCGCCCCAGGCCAGCAGGACATAACTGCACGGCAGCACCAGCAGGCCAAGCAAGGTCGAGCGCGCCGAGGTCATGCGCCGCGCCAGCGGCTGGAACAGCAGGCCGCAACTGATCACGCAGAAGGTCGACAGCCCCGACCAATTGGCCAGTTGGTGCCGGGCCAGGATCGACGGCATCAGGGCGATCACCAGGCCGACACAGGCCCAGGCCAGCAGGATCGCCAGGCCGTAGGGCAGGCTGCCCTGTGGATAAAACGGCAAGCGCAGCAGGGCGGTGTTGCGCCGCTGTACCGGATCGGGCAGGCCCAGTACCGCCACGAACGCCAACGCAGCGAGGGCCAAATGCAAGGGAAAGCTCCCCGGCGCCAGGCTCGGGCCCTGCAACAGGAACAGGCTGGTCACCGCAGCCCCCAGGCCAAAACCCAATGACGTGCTTGCAGTCACCCGATTGGCTGCGGCGCGGGCGTCGCCGTCCTGCATCAGTTCGCACATGTAGGCGGTGCCGGTGGCTGACGCCAACGCCGTACCGACACCCAGCAAGGTGCGGGCGAAGGCCAGTTGGGTCAGGCCGGGTGCCAGCAGCATCAGCAGGGTGGCCAGTATCGACAACGCCAGCGCCGCGAGGATCAGGCGCTTGTGTCCGACCCGGTCTGCCAGCCCGCCCAGCAGCAACAGCACTGGCAACACGCCGATCACATACCCGGAAAAGGCCACCGCCGTCGCCGCCGCGCCCTGCCCGGAAAGGGCCGCATAGGCGGTGTAGAGCGGGGCCTGGAGATTGACCGCGAAGGTCACCAGGCACAAGGCGAAGGCCAGGGTGGCGGGGGCGTGACGGCTGATCATGACGAACTCCTTGGATGGCCCGCCGATTGTCCGAGCCGCGCCACGGAGGGAAAAGGCACAGCCCCGGGGCTTTTGTGATTAACTGTTCGGTCAAAACAGACGAACACTTTCGCCATGCAGCTGAATCTCGACCGGCAACGTTCCATTCCCCTGGTGCAACAGTTGGCTGACGGCCTGCGCGACTGGATCAGCAGCCAGCGCCTGCGTCCCGGTACGCGACTGCCGTCGATTCGCCAGGTAGTACGCGAGCAGGGTGTCAGTCAGTCCTGCGCCATCGAAGCCTACGACCGCCTGGTCTCGCTGGGCTGGCTGGAAGCCCGCCACGGTGTCGGTTTTTTCGTCGCCGAGCGCAGGGGCCAGGCGCCGTTCGCCGAGGAACCGGCCTGGGACGAAGGCGCCGAGGGGCGCTGGCGGCTGTTCAGCGACGAGCAGGAAGACCTGCTGCGCCTGGGTTGCGGCTGGTTGCCGGGCAACTGGCGGCAGAGCGAGGAGATCGCCCTGGCGATTCGCCAGGTCAGTCGCGGTGCCGAGCAGGACCTGTTCGGCTATGGCCCGCCCTTGGGGCTGACCGCCTTGCGCCAGCAGGTGCGCAAGCGCCTGGCCCTGATCGGCATCCAGGTGCAGCCCGAGCAGATCCTCGCCACCCAGGGCGCCAGCCAGGCCCTGGACCTGCTGGTGCGCACCCTGCTCAAGCCCGGAGATGCGGTGCTGGTGGAAAGCCCCGGTTACTACAACCTCTACAACCTGCTGCGCCTGCATGGTGTGCGCCTGCTGGAGGTGCCGCGCACGCCCGAAGGGCCGGATCTCGAGGTGATGGTTGCGCTGCTGCGCGAACACCGTCCGCGCTACCTGTTCATCAACAGCCTGTACCAGAACCCCACCGGCACCAGCCTCACCCCGCGTACCGCCCAGCGCCTGCTGGAACTGGCCGGTGAGCACGATCTGCGCATCGTCGAGGACGATATCTACGCCGATTTCCAGGAAGGCCCGGCGACCCGCCTGATCACCCTCGACAGTCAACAGCGGGTTATCTACCTGGCGAGCTTTTCCAAGACCCTCAGCAGTTCGCTGCGGGTCGGTTACCTGGTGGCAGAGCCCGCGCTGGTCGCACGTCTGGCGGAGGTAAAGATGATCACTGGCATCGGCGCCTCGCGTTTTGCCGAACAGGTGGTAGCGCAGTTGCTCGGCAGCGGGGTCTACCGCAAGAGCGTGCAGCGCTTGCGCCTGCGTCTGGCCGAGCATATGGCCAGTGCCCTGCGCCTGCTCGAAGCCCATGGCTGGGAAGTCTTCGCCGAACCCTACGGTGGCATGTTCGTCTGGACCCGCTACCCGGGTGTCGACTTTGCCGGCCTGCAGCGCATCGCCCAGGAGCAGGGCGTGCTGCTCTCGCCGGGTTCGGCCTTCGACCCGCAAGGCCGCGACAGCGACTGGTTGCGCATCAATGTCGCCTACGCCCGGGATCACCGCGCCCAGGGCTTTTTCCAGGCGGTGGCGCAAGCATCGTCGCGGCGACCTCCAGCATCCTGAAAACGACGGCCTCGTAGCTTTTTGCCATGATTGCGACAGGGGTGGCTTGTGCAGCGCCCGGCGCCGTTGCCACTCTGCGTTCCTGGATATCCGGGGTTTTCCAAGGGCAGCAGGAGAGGGCAGCGCGCAATGAAGTCAGGCACGAATGGCGGTTTTGCCAATCTGGGCATGGCCCGCAAGCTGGGGCTGGGATTCACCCTCGTGCTGTTGCTGACGGCGGTGGTGGCGGCAATCGGGATCGCTGCGCTGTATGGCCTGGGCCAACGCTTTGACGGGCTCAAGCAGGTCACCGCGTTCAACAATGGTGTCCTGGCCTTGCGCCTGCATGAACAGCGTTACGCCCAGCGTTCCGATCCCAAGGAGGCCGAGGCCCTGCGCAAGGGCGTGGAAGCGCTGGAAGGCCAGATCGCGCTGTTGCCCCAGCTGGGCGGCAGCGATGTCGGCAGCGCACTGGCCGATTACCGCAAGGCCTTCGATGAGTTCGTCGAGCTGACCCAGTCCAAGGAGCTGGCCCTGGACATGGCCAGTTGGTCGGTGTCCAGTGTAGCCAACAACCTCGATGTGCTGCAGTCCGGGCTGGCGGATGACGGCACCTGGACCCTGAAGGACTCCCAGGGCCAGAAGGGCGCCGAGTTCGTCGAGCAGGCCGGCCAGGTCGCCCAGGTGGCGCGCCTGATGCTGCAAGCCATGGATGAAGCGCGGGTGCGCCTGGAGCAGAACCGCAAGGGCGCCGAAGACCTGCGCCAGGGCCGTATCGAACAGGCCGAACAGGCCGCGCAACTGGCCGATCAGCTCAAGGGGGTGATCCAGGATCCCGGCTACCAGAGCGTACTCGGCGAAGTCATCACCCATATCGCCAGCTTTGGCGAGAAGCTGGGTGAATACACCGACCTGCTGGCTCGCGAGGCGCAATTGCGCAAGCAGTTGCAGGAGCGCGCCGACCAGGTCACGACCCGGGTCGAACAGATCAACGGGGCGATCGATGCCAGCATGCAGAGCGAGCTGAAGCGCAATGCCCTGCTGATCCTCGTGTCGTCACTCGCGGCGCTGCTGGTCGGTGTGGTGGCGGCCATCCTGATCACCCGCGCCATCGTCCAGCCGCTGCGCCGGGTCATCGGCCGGGCCCAGGAAATTGCCGCCGGTGATCTGCGCGGGCAGATCGTCGTCGACCGCCGTGACGAGGTTGGCCAGTTGCTGCTGGCCATGCAGCAGATGGGCAGCGGCCTGAGCGGCATCGTCAGTGGCCTGCAGACCGGCATCGACAAGCTGGCCAGCAGCGCCCACACCCTGTCGGCGGTGACCGAGCAGACCAACCGCGAAGTCAGCAGCCAGAAGGACGAGACCGACCAGGTCGCCACCGCCATGCAGCAGATGACCGCTACGGTGCACAGCGTCGCCCGCGATGCCGAGGAAGCGGCCCAGGCCGCGCAATCGGCGGACGGCAAGGTGGAGAGCGGCCAGCAGGTGGTGCGCCAGAGCATGCAGCGCATCGAGCGCCTGGCCAGTGCGGCGGATTCCGCCAGCCACAGCATCGAAAGCCTCAGCGCAGAGATCCAGCACATCGGCTCGGTGCTGGAAGTGATCAAGAGCGTCGCCGAGCAGACCAACCTGCTGGCACTCAATGCCGCTATCGAAGCGGCCCGGGCCGGCGAGCAGGGCCGTGGCTTTGCAGTGGTGGCGGACGAGGTGCGCGCGCTGGCCCAGCGTACCCAGCAATCCACCGGTGAGATCGAACGCCTGGTCAGCAGCCTGCGCAGCAACGCCCAGGCTTCGGTCGCGCAGATCCAGGACAGCGGCGAGCTGGTCAAGCTGGCGGTGGCCGATGCCCTGCAGACCGAAAGCGCCCTCGGCAGCATCGCCAGCGCGGTGTCGCTGATTCAGCAGATGAACCAGCAGATCGCCGCCGCAGCCGAGCAGCAGAGCTCGGTGGCCGAGGAGATCAGCCGCAGTGTCACCCAGATCCGCAGCAGCGCCGATCAGTCGGCCATGGCCATGCGCGGCAACGCCAGCTCGAGTATCGAGCTGGCGCAGTTGGGGGCGGAGCTGAAGGGAATGGTCGGACACTTCCGGATCTGAGTCCGCAAGCGTCTGTCAGGCGTTTTTGCGCCAGTTGAGGATCAGCAGGGTCAGCACCCCGGCGACGATGCCCCAGAAGGCCGAGCCGATGGAGAACAGGGTGAAACCGGAGGCGGTGACCATGAAGGTGATCAGCGCCGCTTCCCGTTCTTTGGCCTCGTTCATCGCCACGCTCAGGCCGTTCATGATCGAGCCGAACAGGGCCAGGGCGGCGATGGACAGCACCAGCTCCTTGGGCAGCGCGGCGAACAGGGCAGCGAGGGTGGCGCCGAAGGTCCCGGCGATGCCGTAGAAGATCCCGCACCAGACCGCCGCTGTGTAGCGTTTGTTCGGGTCTTCATGGGCGTGGGGGCCGGTGCAGATGGCCGCGCTGATCGCCGCCAGGTTGACCCCGTGGGAGCCGAACGGCGCCAGCAGCAGCGAAGCGATGCCGGTGACCGAAATCAACGGCGAGGCCGGCACCTGGTAACCGTCGGCGCGCAGCACGGCGACCCCGGGCATGTTCTGCGAGGTCATCGCCACGACGAACAGCGGGATGCCGATGCTGATGGTCGCGGCCAGGGAGAAGCTCGGCGTGGTCCACACCGGGGTTGCCACCTCCAGCTTGAAATGACTGAAGTCCAGCAGCCCGAGCACGGCGGACAGTCCGGTTCCCACCAGCAGCGCCGCCAGCACGCAATAGCGCGGTGACAGGCGCTTGACCAGCAGGTAGCTGAAGAACATCCCCAGCACCAGCGTGGTGCGGTGTTGCGCCGCGACGAAGATCTCGCTGCCGATCTTGAACAGGATCCCCGCCAGCAAGGCCGCGGCCAGGGACGCCGGGATGCGCCGCACCAGACGCTCGAAGCTGCCGGTCAGGCCGCAGATCACCACCAGCACCGCACAGGTGATATAGGCGCCGATCGCCTCGCCGTAGGTCACGCCGCCCAGGCTGGTGATCAGCAGCGCCGCGCCGGGGGTCGACCAGGCCACTGTCACTGGTGTGCGGTAGCGCAATGACAGGCCGATGCTGCACACTGCCATGCCGATGGACAGGGCCCAGATCCACGAGGAGATCTGCGCGCTGGTGAGTCCTGCGGCCTGGCCGGCCTGGAACATCAGCACCAGCGAGCTGGTGTAGCCGGTGAGCATGGCGATAAAGCCGGCGACTACCGCCGAGGGAGACGAGTCGGCCAGCGGCCGCAGGTGTGCGGAAGTGGCGTTGGGCATGGGAAATTCCTTGTTCTTCGGGTGTAAGCAGATTTTTCAGACTACCGTGCGTACTGCCCGCGAGTGCGGTACAGCGAGCGTTGCATTTAGCCGTACAGTCAGCGATTCCGTTTGGCGTAAAAGAGGGGAGGGGCACGATGTACAAGGTCTATGGGGATTACCAGTCGGGCAACTGCTACAAGATCAAGCTGATGCTGCATCTGCTTGATCTGCCGTACACCTGGCTGCCGGTGGATATTCTCAAGGGAGAGACGCAGACCCCGGAATTCCTGGCGATGAACCCCAACGGCAAGGTACCGGTGTTGCAACTGGAAGATGGCACCTGCCTGTGGGAGTCCAACGCGATTCTCAATTTCCTCGCCGACGGCAGCGAGTTCCTGCCCAGCGAGCCGCGCTTGCGCACCCAGGTCCTGCAATGGCAGTTCTTCGAGCAGTACAGTCATGAGCCGTACATTGCCGTGGCGCGTTTTATCCAGTTCTACCTGGGGCTGCCGGACGAGCGCCTGGAGGAATACCGCAAGCTGCACAAGGGCGGGCACAAGGCGCTGAAAGTGATGGAGCGGCAACTGGAAGTGACGCCGTACCTGGTGGGGGACCAGTACTCGATCGCCGATGTGGCGTTGTATGCCTACACCCATGTAGCCCATGAGGGCGGCTTCGACCTGGCGGTGTATCCGAAGGTCAGGGAGTGGCTGGCGCGGGTGGCGGAGCATCCGCGGCATGTAACCATGCTGGGTTGATGTTGAAGCTGCTGGCCCTATCGCTGGCAAGCCAGCTCCCACAGGAATTGCATGCACCGCGATCCTGTGGGAGCTGGCTTGCCAGCGATGAGGCCAGTACTCACACCGCCGAGAATCGCTTGTCCAGATACTCGATGATCACCTTGGACTCATACATCCAGGTAGTCTTGCCATCTTCCTCGATCCGCAGGCACGGCACCTTGATCTTGCCGCCGCCTTCGAGCAGCGCCTGACGGTCCTGCTCGTTGTTCTTCGCATCCCGCAGCGCCACCGGCACGTTCAGGCGGTGCAGGGTGCGGCGGGTCTTCACGCAGAACGGGCAGGCATGGAACTGGTACAGGGTCAGGCCGCGTGCCTGTTCCTCGACCCGGGCTTGCGCCGCCGGGTCACGCTTGAGCTTGGCCGGACGGCTGATCCAGTCGAAAAAGACGATCATTTGGCCGAGGCCGACCCGCAGGGCTTTGACGATCATGGTGATTCCTCGCAATAAAAAGCCGACCTGAAGAGGTCGGCTCGAACAACGCACCCGATCACTTGATCAGGCTGAGAAACTCGCTGCGGGTCGCCGCATTGTCGCGGAAGGCGCCGAGCATCACCGAAGTGATCATGGACGAGTTCTGCTTCTCCACACCGCGCATCATCATGCACATGTGCTTGGCTTCGATGACCACGGCCACGCCGGTCGCGCCGGTGACCTGCTGCACCGCCTCGGCGATTTCGCGGCTGAGGTTTTCCTGGATCTGCAGGCGACGGGCATACATGTCGACGATCCGTGCCACCTTGGACAGGCCCAGCACCTTGCCACTCGGGATGTAGGCGACATGCGCCTTGCCGATGAACGGCAGCAGGTGGTGTTCGCACAGCGAGTACAGCTCGATGTCCTTGACCAGGACCATTTCGCTGTTGTCGGAGCTGAACAGTGCGCCGTTGGTGACTTCTTCCAGGGTTTGGTTGTAACCGCGGCAAAGGTACTGCATGGCCTTCGCGGCCCGTTTCGGCGTGTCGAGCAGGCCTTCGCGGGAGACATCCTCGCCGAGTTGGCCAAGGATCGCGGTGTAATGCTGTTCCAGGGACATGGATCTACCTGTGGTGTATTTCGCAAACGCGAAGGGTACGGCGGCTGTGGCGCCGCCGCAAGTGCGGCGTTACTCGTCGCGTCCTTCGAGCATGGTCCGCTTGAGCATCACGTACACCGCGCCGGTGCCGCCGTGACGGGCCTGGCACGAGGTAAAACCGAGGACTTGCGGGTGCTGGCGCAGCCAGGTGTTGACGTGGCTCTTGATCATTGGCCGCTTGCCGTCCAGACGCACGGCCTTGCCGTGGGTGACGCGCACGCAGCGAATTTCGAAGCGGGTGGCCTCGGCGAGGAAGTCCCAGAGGATCTCCCGGGCCTTCTCCACGCTCATGCCGTGCAGGTCGAGGCTGCCTTCGAAGGGGATCTGGCCGATCTTCAGCTTGCGCATCTGGCTTTCCTGCACGCCGTCGCGGCTCCAGTGCAGGTCGTCTTCCGGCCCGACATCGATAACGAACTGGTCCGACAGGCCATCGACCACGGTCTGGTCGCTGCGCACCGTGGCGTTCTGCCTCAGGCTGGCGAGCTGCTTGCGGTCGGCCTTGGGTTTGCCGGTGTCGGCGCGGTCATGCTTGATCTGCTTGACGCCGCGCATCTCGCTCTTGAACAGGGAAAAATCATCGTCTTGCATGTAAAGCCTCCGCCAGAACCGCGCAGAGTCTACGCAGTCAGTCGTGTTTTTTCATCAGGTGCGGGGACAGGTTCAGTTCGCGGCCCCGGCGCAGGCGCAAGCGGCGGCGGCGCCAGACCCAGATGCCGAGATACAGCACGAACAAGCCGCCAACCAGGATCAGGCTGGCGGCGGCGGGATTGTCATTGAGCTCGCCCAGGGCGGCGGGGCGCCCGAGCAGGCTGGCGGCGCCGGCCATGGTCAGGAGCACGCCGAGGGTGGTCAGGAGCATGGCGAAGATCGCGGCCAGACGCGCACCCCAGGCGCCCGGCTGACGCGGGCGCAGGCGTTTGGCGTCGAAACCGTCGGATATTTTCATGCCGATCTCCTCAGTAAAGATCCGGCTTTTGACCGGAAATCGTCGAGGTGGTTCCGTACGCCAGCCGGGTCAGATCAGGCTGTCGACCGGAGTCACGCAGGCAAAGTTGTCGGCCATGATCGCCATTTCGCTCTGCTGGATCTGTGCGGCGGGGATCACGCCGTCCTTGAACGGCAGGTCGCGAGTGGCGCAGCCATCTTCCACCAGGGTGCAGCGGTAGCCGTAGTCCTTGGCCCGGCGCACGGTGGTGCTGACGCTGGAGTGGCTCATGAAGCCGCAGACGATGATGTCCAGGTGCCCGAGTTCCTGCAGGGTTTCATGCAGCTTGGTGTTCTTGAACGCGTTGGGCATGCGTTTTTCGATGATGATTTCATCGCCCTGCGGCTCCAGGCCCGGGATGAATTCGCCGCGCGGGCCTTGCGGGTCGAACAGGCCGCCGACGGTACCCAGGTGACGCACATGGATGATCGGACGACCGGCTTTGCGTGCCGCTTCGAGCAGTTTGCCGATGTTCGCCACGGCGTGGTCCATGCCCGACAGCGCCAGGGGACCGCTGAGGTACTCCTTCTGCGCATCGATAATCACCAGGCTGGCATTGCTCAGCTTGGCTGGCGGGTAGCCGCGTCCACTGAGGTGGAACATCGTCGTTGGAACAGACATTAAGGGCTCCTTTGGCTAGGGCTTTTTGGCTATTCTCCCTTGCTTGGCCGCCGATGTGAATCGCTTCGCGCACAAGTGGCGCAGTTATTGGCTCCCAGCCATGTCAGCGATTGGCTCATTTTCGCCGTGGCGGCCAATCCTGGCGCGGGGCTGGTAGACTTGCCGGTCGTCTTCCAAGGAGTCTGCCGTGATCACTTCCCGCCTGCGCACATTGCGCGACCATATTCGCTGGGCTGTCAGCCGTTTCCATGAACACGACCTGTTCTTCGGGCACGGTGCCGACAACGCCTGGGACGAAGCCCGCCTGCTGGTGCTGGGCGCGGTGCACCTGCCATGGGAAGTGGCCGACAGCTACCTCGACTGCCGCCTCGAAGACGACGAACTGGTCAACCTGCAGCGCCTGCTCAAGCGCCGGATCGAAGACCGCGTGCCCACCGCCTATCTGCTTGGTGAGGCGTGGTTCTGCGGCATGTCGTTCATTGTCGACGAGCGCGTGCTGGTACCGCGTTCGCCGATCGGCGAGCTGATCGAAAAGCGCTTCGAGCCCTGGCTGGCGGCGGAGCCTGCGCGGATTCTCGACCTGTGCACCGGTTCCGGCTGCATCGGTATCGTCAGTGCCGAGGTCTTCCCCGACGCCGAAGTGGTCCTGGCCGACCTGTCCTTCGAAGCCCTCGAAGTGGCCAACCAGAATATCGAGCGGCATGGCCTGGACCAGCGCGTCTACACCGTCCAGGGTGATGGTTTCGCCGGCCTGCCGGGGCAGCGTTTCGACCTGATCCTGTCCAATCCGCCGTATGTCGATGCCGAGGACTTCGCCGACATGCCAGCGGAATATCACCACGAACCCGAGCTGGGCCTGGCCTGTGGCAACGATGGCCTGGACCTGGTCCGGCGCATGCTGGCCGAGGCGGCGGAGCACCTGACCGAGAAAGGTCTGCTGATCGTCGAGGTGGGCAACAGCCAGGTGCATGTGGAGCAGCTGTACCCGGAAGTGGACTTCGCCTGGCTGGAGTTCGAGCGCGGTGGGCATGGGGTGTTCATGCTGACGGCGGAGCAGTGCCGCCAGCATCAGGCGTTGTTCGCCTCGCGGGTCTAAGAAATTACCTAGGTCCTGTGTCGGCTGCACTATTGCAATCGCTGGCAAGCCAGCTCCCACAGGGACCGCGCCGCCCTTAGGGGCAGCGGTAAACCTGTGGGAGCTGGCTTGCCAGCGATGCTTTTTAGCGGTGGGTTGCGATCCAGATCAGCAACCCGGCCTGGAACACGGCAAACGCCACCAGGCAGGTGATGGTAAAGCGCAGACCGCTGTCCTCGCGCTTGAACTTGGCCACCCGTTCATCCCGCTCGCGCAGTTGCGCTTCCTTCTCGTGCAGCTTCTGCTCGGCCTGCTGGAGCATGCTGGCGGCATCGATGATGTCCACCCGCTGCAGCTTGTCGGTGTTCCAGCCGCCTTTGAGCTGGCCGACCTGGGTTTGCGCGTAACTACCCTTCAGATGCTGGGCATCGGCGTATTCCACCTGCACGCCACTGGCCTGCAGTACATGGTCGCGACGCAGGCGGGTGTCTTCGTTGAGCGCATCCTTGTTCGCCAGCAGGCCGCCTTCGAGCTGGTAGCCCGACCAGCGCCGCTGCGCCCACTGTACGCCCTGGGCCACGAGGAAGCGGCCGATCCCGCGGTTCAGCGGCTCGACCTGCAGGCCGCTGTCCGGGCCGATGGTCACCAGGCGCTGGGCGTGATCGACACGGATATCGAGGACGTTCTGTTCCTTGCGGGTCTTCTGCCCGGGCAGGCGGATCTCCATGCGCAGCAGGCTGTGCTCCTTGCTGTGCCGTTCGGCATAGCCGTACTGGACGAAGCGCAGCGGGCGCGGACCGCTGGCGCGGTCGGTGGGCAGCGGCGCCAGGCGCAGCAGCTGGAAATGCTCCGGGGCCAGGTCCGCCCAGGGCAGCGGGGCAGCTTCCGGCGCAGCCGGCTCGTCGGTCGCTTCGGCAGCGTCCTGGGTGGGTGCATCAGTCATCACGGAGGTCCTCTTTTATGCGCGCCAGGCAGCCTGCAATGGCGTTGCCTGCAATCGGTCTATCGGCCGGCGCGGCAAGGACTGGAGGGCAATTTGCTCAACCCGGTGTCAACTGGCGCACAAAAGCGACGATCCGCTCGCCCAGGGCGCTGGCCAGGGGCAGTTCGGGATTGGTGTAGGCGTCGCGCTGCTGGCCGATGCCCGGCGGGCTGATGCGCAGCATATGGTTCATGCCGTCGATCAGGGCCAGTTCCGCATCGGGTTTGGCGGTATGCAGGGCGCGGGCATCGGCCGGGCTGACCTGGATATCGTTGCGGCCCTGGATGATCAGCGCCGGCACTTTCAAGGCCGCGAAGGCCGCCGCCGGGTCCTGGCGGAACAGGGAAATCAGGTAGGGCTGCACGCTGGGGCGGAAAACGTCTTTCAGTGGTGCGGGTATCTGCTTGGTCTGCTGGCCGGCTTTGAGCTGGTCGATCAGCGTCTGGGCGCGCGTGAGCTCCTTGGGTGGCAGTTGCTCCGCCAATTGCTCGCGCAGCACCTGGTCGATCGGCCGACCACTGCCGGCGAGGGCGATCACCCCGTTGGCACCCGCCGGCCCGGCGGCCAGGCTGGCGATCAGCGCGCCCTCGCTATGGCCCAGCAGGATCAGCGGCCCGAAGCGCGGATCGGTCTTGATCGTGCGGCTCCAGGCCACGGCGTCGGCGACGTAGCGCTCGACACTCAGATTGCGTTCGTCCGGGGTCGCCGCCAGGCTTTCGGCAACCCCGCGCTTGTCGTAGCGCACGCTGGCGATGCCGTTGCGCGCCAGCTGCAGGGCCAGGCGCTTGAGGATATCGATACGGCCCACGGCCGGGTTGTTGCCGTCGCGGTCGGTGGGCCCGGAGCCGGCGATGATCAGCACCACCGGCGGTGGCGTCTCGGTGCGCGGCAACAGCAGGCTGCCGCGCAGGATGCCCTGGCCGGTATCGAGGCTGACCGGACGCTGGAACACCGTCGGGGCAGCCTGGGCGAAGCAGGAGACGAACAGCAGGAGGAGGGCGGCGAGGCGCGGCATCATCGAACACACATGGGGGGATGCCAGTAAGACCGAAGCGGCAGAGGAAGGTTCTGCATCGGGGATGAACTGATTGGTTAGCCTGCGTATACTGGCGGCCTTGTTCAAATCAGGCTGATTTCGCGGAGCGTCTGCATGTCCGGCAATACCTACGGCAAGCTGTTCACTGTCACCACCGCTGGCGAAAGCCATGGTCCGGCGTTGGTCGCCATTGTCGATGGCTGCCCGCCGGGCCTGGAGATTTCCCTCGAGGACCTGCAGCGCGACCTGGACCGGCGCAAGCCCGGCACCAGCCGCCACACCACCCAGCGCCAGGAAGCCGACGAGGTCGAGATCCTCTCCGGCGTGTTCGAAGGCCGCACCACCGGGTGCGCCATCGGCCTGCTGATCCGCAATACCGACCAGAAGTCCAAGGACTACTCGGCGATCAAGGACCTGTTCCGCCCGGCCCACGCCGACTACACCTACCACCACAAGTACGGTGAGCGCGACTACCGTGGCGGCGGCCGCAGCTCGGCGCGGGAAACCGCCATGCGCGTGGCCGCTGGCGCCATCGCCAAGAAGTACCTGGCCAGCCAGGGCATCCGCATTCGCGGCTACATGAGCCAGCTCGGCCCGATCGAGATCCCGTTCAAGACCTGGGACTCGGTGGAAGAAAACGCCTTCTTCAGCCCCGACCCGGACAAGGTCCCGGAGCTGGAGGCCTACATGGACCAGTTGCGCCGTGACCAGGATTCGGTCGGCGCGAAGATCACCGTGGTCGCCGAAGGCGTGATGCCGGGCCTCGGCGAGCCGATCTTCGACCGTCTCGACGCCGAACTGGCCCATGCCCTGATGAGCATCAACGCGGTCAAGGGCGTGGAAATCGGCGCCGGTTTCGCCTGCGTCGCCCAGCGTGGCACCGAGCACCGCGACGAGCTGACCCCGGAAGGCTTCCTCAGCAACAACGCCGGCGGCATCCTTGGCGGGATTTCCTCGGGCCAGCCAATCGTCGCCCACCTGGCGCTGAAGCCGACCTCCAGCATCACCACCCCGGGCCGCTCCATCGACAAGGACGGCAACCCGGTGGACGTGATCACCAAGGGCCGTCACGACCCGTGCGTAGGCATTCGCGCCACGCCGATCGCCGAAGCCATGATGGCCATCGTGCTGATGGATCACCTGCTGCGTCATCGCGGGCAGAACGCCGATGTCCGGGTCAGCACGCCGGTACTGGGCCAGCTCTGATGCCCCGCACCACCCCGCGCGCCACGGCCCTTTAGCCGTGGCGCTGCCTTACTGGCGCCTGTCCAGTTTCTACCTGTTCTATTTCGCCCTGCTGGGTGCCACCGCGCCATTCCTGGCGCTGTACTTCGACCACCTCGGTTTTTCCAGTGCGCGAATCGGCGAGCTGGTCGCCATCCCGATGCTGATGCGCTGCGTGGCGCCCAATCTTTGGGGCTGGCTCGGGGATCGCAGCGGCCAGCGCCTGCTGATCGTGCGGGTGGGGGCGCTCTGTACCCTGGCCAGCTTCGCCCTGATCTTCGTCGACAAGAGCTACGCCTGGCTGGCGCTGGTGATGGCACTGCATGCCTTCTTCTGGCACGCCGTGCTGCCGCAGTTCGAGGTCATCACCCTGGCCCACCTGCAGGGCCAGACCGGACGCTACAGTCAGATCCGCCTGTGGGGTTCGATCGGTTTCATCCTCACCGTGGTCGGCCTGGGCCGGCTGTTCGAATGGCTGAGCCTGGATGTCTATCCGGTGGCGCTGGTGTGCATCATGGCCGGTATCGTCTGCGCCAGCCTGTGGGTGCCCAATGCGCAGCCGGTGGAACATGCCGGGCGGCCGGCCGGCGGTGGTTTTCTCAAGCAACTGAGCCGGCCCGGCGTGTTGGCGTTCTATGTTTGCGTGGCGTTGATGCAGCTCAGCCATGGTCCGTACTACACCTTCCTGACCCTGCACCTGGAAAGCCTCGGCTACAGCCGCGGCATCATCGGCATGCTCTGGGCCCTAGGAGTGCTGGCGGAGGTGCTGCTGTTCGTGGTGATGAGCCGGATTCTCGCGCGTTTCTCGCTGCGTCGGGTATTGCTGGCCAGCTTCCTGTTGGCGGCGCTGCGCTGGTTGCTGCTGGGGGCGTTCGCCGAGCATCTGGCGGTGTTGCTGCTTGCCCAGTTGATGCACGCGGCGACCTTCGGTGCTTTCCATGCCTCATGCATCGCCTTCGTCCAGCGCAGCTTCGGCGCGCGCCAGCAAGGGCAGGGACAGGCATTCTATGCGGCGCTGTCCGGCACCGGCGGTGCCTTGGGCGCCTTGTATGCGGGCTACAGCTGGAAGACCCTGGGCCCGACCCTCACCTTTAGTATTGCCAGCGTCGCGGCGCTGGCTGCAGCCGTTATCATTGTCACCCGCTTGAAAGAGGACGCGGCCTAGCGTCCTTTCCCAGATTTCGAAAGATCAGGAGTTGCCCCTTGAGCATCCTCAGCGTTTATCACCAGTCCAGCCCCGACAGTCCGAACAAGGTCCTCACCCACGCCGACGATATCGCCGCGACCCTGGCCGAGCAGGGCGTGCGGTTCGAGCAGCGCGAGGTGGTGCAGCGGATCCGGCCGGGCACGCCCGAGGCCGAGGTGATCGCCAGTCTGGGCGGTCAGGTCGAGGCCTTGCGTGGCGAGTTTTCGGCGGCGCTGGTCGAGGTGTTGAGCGTCAATCCGGAGCATCAGCAGAAGGATGAGCTGCGCGCCGGGCTGATCGATGAGCGCACGCATGCGGGGGACGATGTGCGGTTTTTCGTCAGTGGGCGTGGACTGGTGAATATGCGGATCGGCGAGTACGTCTATGGGCTGATCGGGGAGCGGGGGGATCTGCTGGTGGTGCCGGCTGGGGTGGCGCAGTGGTTCGATATGGGCGAGCAGCCGAACCTTGTGCTGGTGCGGTTCCTGAGCAAGGAAGGTCAGAAGGCTCAGCTGACTGGGGATGAAAGTGCTCTGGCGTACCCGGGGCTGGATGACACCTTCTAAGGCCTCATCGCTGGCAAGCCAGCTCCCACAGGGTTAGCGGTGTAAGCGGACCTGTGGGAGCTGGCTTGCCAGCGATGCTTTTAGCGGTAGGTCGGCAGGGCAAAGCGCTGCTGGCTCTGCAGCATCGAAATCACCGGCAATTCACTGGCCTGCTCGGCCAGGTCACGGCGGATCGCGCTGATCGCCCAGGACAGCTGCTCGGCGTTGTGCAATTGGGCATAGGACAGGCAACGACGAGTCTGCTTGCCATCGGCAGCGCGCAGGGTCAGCAGGATGCCACCGTCGGGGCGGGCCTGAGTGGCGACCTGGTAGGCGGAGAATACCGAGGCGAATTTTTCCTGAATAAGGTCCATATCAGCTCCTGGCTGTGGTTGGCAGACATGGAGTGATGGGTGCAGCGTGCGTGCCAGCTTTTCAGGATTAAAAAATCGTTATAAATCAATGATTTAAAAAATTGAACCAAAGACACTGTCGTGCATCGTGCAAGGTCGTGCAATTTGCACAGTGCATTTTGCAAGGTGCGATTTTCCTGGCACGCCGATGGAATTATTCCCGCGAATCGCGGATCAACCCCTGACAGACGATTTGGCCTTGTGCCGTTCAGGAGGTTCCCGATGTCCGACCAGCAACCCGCCAGCATGAACGCCGATGAACAGCAGGCCTTCGCCGAACAGGTCTTCGACCGCGCTCGCCAGGGCGATGCCGACATGCTTCGCCGCCTGCTGGAAAACGGTCTGCCAGCCAATCTGCGCAATCACAAGGGCGATACCTTGGTGATGCTGGCGAGTTATCACGGTCATCTCGAGGCAACCCGGGTGCTGCTGGAGCACGGCGCCGATCCGCTAATCGCCAACGACAACGGCCAGCTCCCGGTAGCGGGCGCGGCGTTCAAGGGCAACCTGGAGATGGTCCGCCTGCTGGTGGAACAGGGTGGCGACCCGGATGCCGCCGCCGGCGACGGGCGCACGGCACTGATGATGGCGGCGATGTTCAACCGCGTGGCCATCCTCGACTACCTGCTGGAACAGGGCGCCGACCCGACCCGGCGCGATACCCGTGGCGCTGACGCTCTGGCCTCGGCCCGGGCCATGGGCGCGAGCGAAACCGCCGCGCGCCTGCTGGCGCTGGCCGGCTGACCCCCGGGCGGCTATCCTTGGCGCCTTTTTACAGGTGTCACAGGGCCTCCCCATGAAAGAACAACTCGTCGAACTCATCGGCAAGATCAGCTCCGGCTGCCTGTCCGACCAGGATATCGAGCGCATCGCCGACGAAGCGGCCCAGGCCTACGCCGACCCGGAAGGCTTCCTCGCCGCCAATCCCGACATCAACTACGACGACACCTTCCCGATTCCCCTGGGCGAATGGGTCGTGGTCGGCAGCCTGCCGGATACCGTGCTGTTCCAGGCCGACGCCTACGAAGACCTGTTCGCCAGCATCGTCGCCTCCTTCGACAAGAGCGTGCCGTTCAATATCAAGCCCAAGCAACTGGCCAAGGTCGAGGCGCTGACCGCGCTGAACCGCATCCAGGTGCAGATGGGCAGCATGAACAAGGAAGCCGGCGGCTATGTGCTGATGAACCTCAGCCAGTTGCTCGACGATGAACTGCAGATGGTCCTGGTCTGCGGCAACGACCTGCCGCGGGTGCTGGAGCTGTGCGCCGAGCTGAACATCGCCGCAGCGCCCGCCCTGGAAGCGCTGCGGGTGGCGGTTCACGTTTAACCGAGCGCCGTATCGAGGAACATCATCACCGCGAAACCGCCCATCAAGCCGAGGGTTGCCGAGGTCTGGTGGCCGTTGCGGTGGGTTTCCGGAATCACTTCGTGGGACACGACGAAGATCATCGCCCCCGCCGCGAGGCCCATGCTGATCGGGTAGGCGAGGGCGAACCCGCTGGAAATGCCCAGGCCGATCACCGCGCCGATGGGCTCCATCACCCCTGAACCGATCGCCACCAGCGCCGCTTTCAGGCTCGACAGCCCGGTGGCACGCAGGGCCAGGGCCACGGCCAGGCCTTCGGGGATGTCCTGGATGGCGATGGCGCTGGTCAGCGGCAGGCCGACATTCAGGTCGCCCGTGGTAAAGCTCACGCCAATCGCCATGCCTTCCGGCAGGTTGTGCAGGGTGATCGCCAGCACGAACAGCCAGACTCGGTTGATCCTTTCCGCCTCGGGGCCGCAGGGGCCGGTGCTTTCGTGCTCGTGCGGAGTGAAGCGGTCCAGGCCGAGCATCAGCAGCACCCCCAGGCCCATGCCGACCACTACCGTCAGGGCGGCGAACGGGCCGTTGCCGGTGATCTCGCGGGCCGCGTCCAACCCCGGCAGGATCAGCGAGAACGAGCTGGCGGCGAGCATCATTCCGGCGGCGAAGCCAAGCATCACATCCTGGGTGCGGGAGCTGACCTCGCGCAGCACCACGGCCAGGATCGCGCCCAGCGCGGTGGCGGAAAACCCGGCCAAACCGCCGAGCATGGCCATGTGCAGGTTTTCCTGATGGTCGCCATGGATCGCATTCCAGGCACTGGCGCCCATCAACCACAACACTGCCAGCAGGCTCAGGCCCAGGCCGGCACTTAGCCAGGGCGTGGCTTGCACCTGTTGCAGCCACGCGCTGTACATCGAGGCAGGGGCGCTGGGGTTCTGGGATGGTGGCATGAAGACTCTCCGGCAAGACTTATGTAAGCGAGTGTAACGAAGCGATCGGAACGCCAACGATGCAAGGGCGTCTATAAGGCCGATAGCCATCTATTCTTTGGGTAGCGTTTACTGGGAGTTTCAACATGGGTTCGATGTTCAATGGCCTGGCCGGCCTGATTATCCTGGCCCTGGATATCTGGGCGATCCTCAACGTGGTCAAGAGCAGCGCCGGCGGCGGCGCCAAGGTCTTGTGGATCCTCCTGATCATCCTCCTGCCGGTCCTCGGTCTGATCATCTGGGCCATCGCCGGGCCGCGGGGCAACGTGCGGATCTAGGTCGGCAACAGGCCGATTCACACGCGGATTTGTGTTAGCCGGGCAACCCGGCTAGCCTGATCCGCGTTCACGCCGCTTCAACGAAATTTTCACAATCGATTGAAGACAATCGCGCGCGTTTTTACCCATTCGTCCAATCGCTGACCCTCCGGAACCTCTTCCCCGGAGCGGCGCCGTTTTGCGTCGATGTGCTTTCTATAACCAGAATCCCAGGGATCCTCCACTTCATGGCTAAAACGGACGCCTCGCGCCTGCAACCGACGGTCAAATCACACCTGCTCTACACCCTCCTGTGCGGCCTGGTGATCATGCTGATGCTGAGCGCCGTGCGGTTCGCGCTGCTGGTCTACAACAGCGACATGATCGGCGACACCCCGTACTCGACCGTTGCCGAAGGCTTCTTCAACGGCCTGCGCTTCGACCTGCGCGTGGTGGTGTACCTGAGCATCCCGCTGCTGCTGGCCATCCTCAGCGCCCGGGCCATGGCGGCCCGCGGCCTGTTCCGCCTGTGGCTGACCGTCGCCGGCAGTGCCACGCTGTTCCTCGGCCTGGTGGAGATGGACTTCTATCGCGAGTTCCACCAGCGTCTCAACGGCCTGGTGTTCCAGTACATCAAGGAAGACCCGAAGACCGTGTCCAGCATGCTCTGGTACGGCTTCCCGGTGGTTCGCTACCTGCTGGCCTGGGTCGCCGGCACGGTGATCATGAGCCTGGCGTTCAAGGCCATCGACCGCCTGACCCGTCCGCGCGGCCAGTACCAGAGCAACGTCGCCGGCGTGCGCAGCGTGGCGCCGTGGTACGTGCGTGGCGTAGTGTTCTTTATGATCCTGCTGGTGGCCGTGATCGCCGCCCGCGGTACCCTGCGCCAGGGCCCGCCGATGCGTTGGGGTGATGCCTACACCACCGATTCCAACTTCATCAACCAGCTCGGTCTGAACGGTACCCTGACCCTGATCGACGCCGCCAAAAGCCGCTTCTCCGAAGATCGCGACAACATCTGGAAGGCCACCCTCGATCCGCAAGTGGCCCAGCAGACCGTGCGCGACATGCTGCTGACCCCACACGACAAGCTGGTGGATGCCGACAGTGCAGCGGTTCGACGTGATTTCACCCCGCCGGCGGAAAACACCCTGCCGATCAAGAACGTGGTGGTGATCCTGATGGAAAGCTTCGCTGGCCACTCAGTCGGCGCGCTTGGCGCCGAGGGCAATATCACCCCGTATTTCGACAAGCTGGCCGAGGAAGGCCTGTTGTTCGACCGCTTCTTCTCCAACGGCACCCATACCCACCAGGGCATGTTCGCCACCATGGCCTGCTTCCCCAACCTGCCGGGCTTCGAATACCTGATGCAGACCCCGGAAGGTGGTCACAAGCTGTCCGGCCTGCCGGCGCTGCTCAGTGCCCGCGACTATGACGACGTCTACGTCTACAACGGTGATTTCGCCTGGGATAACCAGTCCGGCTTCTTCGGCAACCAGGGCATGACCACCTTCATCGGCCGCAACGACTACGTCAACCCGGTGTTCTCCGACCCGACCTGGGGCGTGTCCGACCAGGACATGTTCGACCGCGGTGCCCAGGAGCTGGCCCACAACTACGGCAAGAAGCCGTTCTATGCCCTGTTGCAGACCCTGTCCAACCACACGCCATATGCGCTGCCGAAGAACCTGCCGGTCGAGCCGGTCACTGGCCAGGGCCGTCTGGACGAGCACCTGACGGCCATGCGCTATTCCGACTGGGCCCTGGGCCAGTTCTTCGAGAAAGCGCGCAAGGAGCCGTACTTCAAGGAAACCCTGTTCGTCATCGTCGGCGACCACGGCTTTGGCAACACCCAGCAGGTCACCGAAATGGACCTGGGGCGCTTCAACGTGCCGCTGCTGCTGATCGCGCCGGGCATCCAGGAGAAGTTCGGCAAGCGCAACCATACCGTCGGTACGCAGATCGACATCGTGCCGACCATCATGGGTCGTCTCGGTGGCGAAACCCGTCATCAGTGCTGGGGCCGCGACCTGCTCAACCTGCCGGAAGGCGACCAGGGCATCGGTATGGTCAAGCCATCCGGCAGCGAGCAGAACGTGTTCCTGATCCAGGGCGACCGCATTCTCATGGAGTCCAAGGATTCGGCCCCGATGATGTGGCGCTACCAGCTCGGTCGCAAGTTCAGCGCCGAGCGCATCGACGATGCCGACAAGGCCATCATGGCGCAGAAGCTCGAAGCCTTTATCCAGACTGCGACCAAGAGCTTGCTGGATAACACGGCCGGCGTGGTGCATGGCATTCCGGACTGATTGACCGCTGTCCGCGCTGAAAACCCAGGACCCCGGCATTGCCGGGGTCTTGTTTTTTGGCGGCAAGCTTCAAGCTGCAAGTCATAAGAAAAAAGCGATAGCGCTGCCGTCGAGCTTTTTCTTATGACTTGAGGCTTATGGCTTGAGGCAGGATCAAAAAACCGGAACAACGCCCCCCGCCCAAGGTCAACGGAAGGTAGGCCGGAAATACCTTGTACTTCCCTTCGAGGACAACGCCAGATGAAAGAGTGGGAAATCACCTTTGTGGACCAGAAGGGCGAACGCACCTCGCTGCTGCTCGCTTGCGAACACCGCCCGAGCATCGAAGACGCTGCGCGGCGGGTGAGGGGCCACCTCTTCCCGATCATGGACGAACTCGACCTCAATGACTTCCAGGACCGCGCCGCCTGTCCGACCGCCAAGTGGCTTAAAGAGCAGAACGGCGTGGAAATCACCGGCATCGCCGAAAGGCCCTGAATCGTCACAGCTGGCGATCTGCCCAGCCTGACGCTACGCTGCAAACACGGTCGTCGTTTTTTCCGGCGACGGCCGTTGCCGTCGTTACATCCGCTCGAGACCCCCACCCGACACGGGTGCATTGGGGGTGGCGTTACAGCGCCGAAAGTCTATCCATCGTGATTGAGGAGGACGATTCAATGAGCAACCTGTACGAAGACATCAGCAGCATCGTGCTGCGCCGCATGAAAGAGGGCGGTTTCGACTTCACCCAAATCCATCCCATCGAGTTTTACGCGGTATTCCCGGACGAGGAACGGGCGCGCAGGGCTGCAGGCAAGTTTCGTGGCGAGTCGCTGTGTGCCTCGGTGCATGAAAGCGACGAAGGCTGGCAGCTGGAATTGCAAAAGATCATGTACGCCACCCATGGCGGGATCGACGAGTTCGAGCATGACTTCGAGGCTGTGGTCAGGCCCTTGGGTGGCGAAGCCCAGGGCTGGGGCGTCAAGCAAGAGCGTGTGCTGACCTGAAACCCCTGCCGGGGCGGCGCCTGGCGCGGCCCCGGTTTCACCCGCGCTTCGCAATGAAGCGTGCGCCCCACAAGCGTGGCGATAGCTGCACAAGTCTGGTGCGGCATCTTTTTCGACTCTTCGCAACTGCTTGATTCATAAGCCTTATTGTCGCTGGCACGGGCTTTGCGATACTCCTTGGGCACGGGTGACAAGGAGTTCGGCATGATTCGCAGTTTCTATGATGAGATGTACGCCGCCGACGGTCAGCTCCGTCCGCATTACCGGGAATTCGCCCGCTGGCTGGGGCAAACGCCGCCGGAACTGCTGGCCCAGCGGCGCCGCGAGGCCGACCTGCTGTTCCATCGCGCCGGCATCACCTTCACGCTCTACGGCGACGAGCAGGGCACCGAGCGCCTGATCCCCTTCGACACCATTCCCCGGGCCATCCCGGCAAGCGAATGGCGGGTGGTGGAGCGCGGCTGTATCCAGCGGGTCAAGGCGCTGAACCTGTTCCTCGCCGACCTGTACCACGAGCAGCGCATCCTGCGTGCCGGGATCATTCCCGCCGAACAGGTCCTGGCCAATGACCAGTACCAGTTGGCCATGCAGGGCCTGAGCCTGCACCGCGACCTCTACGCGCATATTTCCGGGGTCGATCTGGTGCGCGATGGCGATGGCAGCTACTACGTCCTCGAAGACAACCTGCGCACCCCCAGCGGGGTCAGCTACATGCTCGAGGACCGCAAGATGATGATGCGGCTGTTTCCCGAGCTGTTCGCCGCCCAGCGCATCGCGCCCATCGATCATTATCCCAACCTGCTTCTGGAAACCCTGAAAAGCTCCAGTCCGCTGGATAACCCCAGCGTCGTGGTGCTGACTCCGGGGCGCTTCAACAGCGCCTTCTTCGAACATGCGTTCCTGGCCCGGGAGATGGGTGTGGAACTGGTGGAGGGCGCCGACCTGTTCGTCCGCGACGAGCGGGTGTTCATGCGTACCACGGGCGGTCCGAAACCGGTGGATGTGATCTACCGCCGGCTCGACGATGCCTACCTCGACCCCCTGGCCTTCAACCCGGAATCCATGCTCGGCGTGCCCGGCCTGCTGTCTGCCTATCGCTGCGGCAACGTGGTGCTGGCCAATGCCATCGGCACCGGGGTGGCCGACGACAAGTCGGTCTACCCCTATGTCACCGAGATGATCCGTTTCTACCTCGACGAGGAGCCGATCCTGAAGAACGTGCCCACCTGGCAATGCCGCAACCCTGCCGAGCTGTCCCACGTACTGGCCAACCTGCCGGAGCTGGTGGTCAAGGAAACCCAGGGGTCCGGCGGCTACGGCATGCTGGTCGGGCCGGCCTCGACCCAGGCCGAGATCGCCGCCTTCGCCGAACGCATCAAGGCCCGCCCGGCGGCCTATATCGCCCAGCCGACCCTGTCGCTGTCGACCTGCCCGACCTTCGTCGAGAACGGCATCGCGCCGCGGCATATCGACCTGCGGCCGTTCGTCCTGTCCGGACGCGAGACCCGCGTGGTCCCCGGCGGCCTGACCCGGGTGGCGCTGCGCGAAGGCTCGCTGGTGGTGAACTCGTCCCAGGGCGGCGGCACCAAGGACACCTGGGTGGTGGAGGACTGAACCATGCTCAGCAGAACCGCTTCCGACCTGTACTGGATGTCACGTTACCTGGAGCGCGCGGAAAACCTCGCGCGCATGCTCGATGTCAGCTATTCGCTGTCGCTGATGCCCCAGGATGGCAGTGGCGATGGCCTCGATGAAATGACCCTGGCCCTGCGCATCACCGGTACGCTCGACGACTATCTGGAGCGCCACGGTGAGTTGCACGCCGAGCGCCTGCTGCACTTCTTCGCCCTCGATCCGGAAAACCCGGCGAGCATCTACAGTTGCCTCGGTGCGGCGCGGGCCTGTGCCCACGCCGTGCGCGGCAAGATCACCGCCGACATGTGGGAGAACATCAACGCCACCTGGCTGGAGATTCGCGGCATCGCCGAGCAGGGCCTGGGCCGTTATGGCATGAGCCGCTTCAGCGAGTGGATCAAGGAGCGCTCGCACCTGTTCCGTGGCGCCACCTACGGCACCATCATGCGCAACGATGCTTTCCGCTTCATTCGCCTCGGGACCTTCATCGAGCGCGCCGACAACACCTTGCGCCTGCTGGACGCCCGCTACGAGATGTTCGGCGAGGCGGCGGAGAGTGTCAGCGACAGCTCCGCCCGGGGTTACTACCAATGGAGCGCCTTGCTCCGCGCCCTGTCCTCGTTCGAGGCCTATACCGAGATCTACCGCGACGCCCCCACGGCGCGCCATGTAGCCGAACTCCTGCTCCTGCGTGCCGATGTGCCCCGTTCGTTGCGCGCCTGCACCGAAGAAATCGACCAGATCCTCGCCAGCCTGCAGGGCAGCAACGGCCGTCCGGCCCAGCGCCTGGCGGCGGAGGTGGATGCCCGCCTGCGCTACACCGGCATCGACGAAGTGCTCTCGCAAGGCCTGCATCCCTGGTTGAACCACTACATTCCGCTGGTGCGCGAACTGGGCAACGCCATCCACAGTGCCTACCTGGAGGTCGTATGAGACTGACAATCAGCCACGAAACCGCTTACCACTATGAAGATCAGGTGCGCACCAGCATCCAGTACCTGCGCCTGACCCCGCCGGACAACCAGCGCCAGCAGGTACTGCAATGGCAACTGGACCTGCCGCGCCCGGTCCAGGCCCGGCGCGATCCGTTCGGTAATATCCTGCACGTCCTCAGCCTGGAAGAGCCGCATGCCGACCTGTTGATCGCTGCCCGTGGCGAGGTGGAAATCGACCCGGACCTGGAAGCCGAACAGGACAGCCAGTCACCGCTGCCCTTTCTGCGCTCCACCCGCCTGACCGAAGCCGACGAAGCCTTGCGCGCCTTCGCCAGCCAGCACTGCGGTGAGTATCGCGATCGCGGCGCGCTGATCGGCCTGATGGGCGCGCTGCATGACCATATCGCCTATCGTCCCGGCGCCACGGCGGTGGACACCAGTGCCGCCCAGGCCTTTGCCGGTGCGGCTGGTGTCTGCCAGGATCACGCCCACGCCTTCATCGCCTGCGCCCGCAGCCTGCAGGTGCCGGCCCGCTACGTCTCGGGCTATCTGTTCGACAACGACAACCAGCACATGGCCAGCCACGCCTGGGCCGAGGCCTGGCTGGACGACGCCTGGTACAGCTTCGACGTGACCAACCAGCTCGCCGTGCCGGAGCGCCATCTGAAGCTGGCGGTGGGCCTGGACTACCTGGACGCCTGCCCGGTGCGCGGCATGCGTCGCGGCGGCGGCTACGAGCAGATGCACGCCAATGTGCTGGTGACTTCCGGGTTCAACCAGTAGCCGTCAGCGCTTGTGCCGGGCCATATGGCCGAGATAGGCGAGCAGGGCGTCGAGATCGGCGTCCGGCAGCACCTCGGCGGTGAACTCCGGCATGCGCGCCTGGGGCCACTGGCGCAGGCTTTGCGGATTGCGGATATAGCGCTTGAGGAATTCCGGGCGGAAGTACTCGGTCGGGTTGTACGGCCGGTTCAGGTCCGGACCGAACTGGGCGTCACCGGCGCCATTGAGGCGATGACAGGCCAGGCAGTTTTTCTGGAACAGTTCAAAGCCGCGGGTGACCGTGGCGCTGGCATCCTTGGCCGGCAGCAGGGCGGGGAACCGCGTCGCGACCGGCTCAAGACGGCGGATGGTCGCCACCTGGTAAGGCCATTGTTCGGGGCTGATATTGCCGGCCTTTGGGTTGGTCCAGACCAGGTAGAAAGGGCCGGCCCCCGGTTTGTCCTGGCCCAGCGGCGGCCAGGGTTTTGCCGGATCTTCCACGGCGATCCAGGCGCGTGCCGGTCCCGATTTCAGTAGCGGCCCGGCAGGCATTTCCGCGGCGAAACCGTCGAGGGCCACGGCTTGCAGGTGATCATCCGGCGTGATGCCCTCGAGCAGCGCAGCAAGCGGCACGGCGCGATAATCCATGGTCTTCTTGTAGGAAACGTCCTGGTCGATGCGGATATCCCGGGCCTGCGGATGCGTGAGCAGCGCCTCGCTATCCCACTGCTTGCGGGTGCTGCCCAGTTCCAGGGTCAGTTGCGCGGCGTGCAGCGGCAGGCTCGCCAGGGCAAGCAGGAAGATGAGGCAACGGCGCATGGACGAGTCTCCAACCAGTGAGGGTCGGCAGCATACACCAGAGCTGAAATGACACTGGAAGGCGATCGCTCAACCGAACAGGCGCGTCAGGTTGGGCAGGATCAGCAGCAGTGTGGTGGCGAACAGAATAAGTCCCGCCTGACGTACCTTGTGTTGTTTGAACATGGCTATCTGCCTTTTTGTTGTTATTCCTGCAAGCCGGATGGCATCCGTGTCTCCGGTCCGGTGGGTGTCTCTGGGGGCACTTGTTTCGGACCTGCTATCAATGGGTATACAACCTGGAATGCCTCAACGTTACCGCCGATTTAGAACGCTTTCGTCTGTACTTTGGTCGACAAAGACCATTCGTTTATGAGGCCTTATGCCATCTGCGTACGACCTCCCTGACTAGACACATGCATCGGGTACACGCGCGGATTACAAGGAAATGACCGTTCGTCCGAGGGAATACTTGCTTGATACCAATATTCGCGGCAGGCTTCACCGGTGTTTTTCACCACTGTCGTTCAGGGCCAAGTCTATGTCGTTACGCATCTGCATCCTGGAAACCGACGTCCTGCGACCCGAGCTGGTCGAGCAGTATCAGGGCTATGGACGGATGTTCGAGCAACTGTTTACCCGCCAGCCGATCGCCGCCGAATTCAGCGTCTACAACGTGATGAACGGCCACTATCCACCGGAGGATGAAGTCTTCGATGCCTACCTTGTGACGGGCAGCAAGGCGGATTCGTTCGGTAATGATCCGTGGATCGCCCGGCTAAAGGCATTCCTCCTGGATCGCTACCAGCGTGGCGACAAGCTGCTGGGCGTGTGTTTCGGCCACCAGTTGCTGGCGCTGTTGCTCGGCGGCAAGACCGAGCGCGCCACCCAGGGTTGGGGTGTCGGTACCCATCGCTACGTGATGGCGGCCCGCGCCCCGTGGATGAGCCCGCAGGTGGAAGAACTGACCCTGCTGATCAGTCACCAGGACCAGGTCACCGCGCTACCGGAAAACGCCACGGTGATCGCCTCCAGCGATTTCTGCCAGTACGCGGCGTACCACATCGGCGACCAGGTGCTGTGCTTCCAGGGCCACCCGGAGTTCATCCACGACTATTCCCGCGCGCTGCTCGACCTGCGCCAGGATAGCCTCGGCAGCGAGGTCTACCAGAAGGGCATCGACAGCCTGGGCGTGGATCACCAGGGCCAGACCGTCGCTGAATGGATGATGCGATTCGTCGCCCAGCCTAAAGCCAGCCAGAACGCTTGAAGCTGGCGAACAGCGCGGCGCAGCCCACCGCGATCCCGCCCAGCACGGCGAAATAGCCGTAGTGCCAGCTCAGCTCCGGCATGTTCTGGAAGTTCATGCCGTAGATTCCCGCGATCGCCGTGGGGAACGCGAGGATCGCCGCCCAGGCGGCGAACTTGCGTTGCACGATGCTCTGCCGTGACGACTCCAGCAGCATGCCGATCTCGATGGTCTGGCTGGCCAGGTCGCGGATCCCCGCCAGGTCTTCCATCTGCCGGGTCACGTGAATCTGCACATCGCGGAAGTACGGGCGCATGTTCTTGTCGATGAAGGGGAAGGTCAGGCGCTGCAGTTCCTCGCTGACTTCGACCATCGGCGCCACATAGCGGCGCAGGCGCAGGATGTCGCGGCGCAGGTTGTGGATGCGGCGGATATCCTCTTCCACCAGCGAGCCGGCGAGCACGCTCTGTTCCAGTTCCTCGATCTCGCCGTGAATGGCTTCGCTGACCGGCTGGTAGTTCTCGGTGACGAAGTCCAGCAGGGCATACAGCACGAAATCCTCCCCGTGCTCCAGCAATAGCGGCCGCGCTTCGCAGCGCTGGCGCACCAGGGCGTAGGACTTCGAATGGCCATTGCGGCAGGTGATGATGTAGCCCTTGCCGGCGAAGATATGGGTTTCGATGAATTCCAGCTTGCCGTCCTGGCGCACCGGCGAATAGGTGACGATGAACAGTGCGTCGCCGAAGGTTTCCAGCTTCGGCCGGCTGTGTTTCTCCAGGGCGTCCTCGATGGCCAGTTCATGCAGGTTGAACTGGCATTGCAGGTTGGCCAGCTCCTGGGCGTTGGGCTCTTCCAGGCCGATCCACACGAAGTGCCCGGGCTTGCTCGCCCATTCGGCCCCTTCATCGATGCTGATATTGGTGACCTTGCGCCCGGCGCTGTACACCGCTGCTGCTACGACTCGACCCATGGTTGCGCGAATCCTCCGTTTGACGTGTCAGACAGCTTGGTCTGACCTCGGCGAAACGGCAACTGCTCAGCTGCGAGTGCGTTCCCGTTCCATCTGATCGATGCAGGCCTGCATCTGGGTCCGGCATTGCTCCATCAGTGCCGGAATATCCTGCTGGGTCAGGCCGGCGGTGGAGATCGGCGGCAGCGAGCGGATTTCCACCTGGGTCTTGCGCCAGCCATTGAGGTTCAGGCGCTTGCCATAGCGGCTGGCGCACACCGGCACGATCGGCACGCCAGCGTCGATGGCCATATGGAAGGCGCCTTTCTTGAAGGGCTTCAGCTCAACATCGGGGTTGCGCGTGCCTTCCGGGAAAATCCAGATCGAGGTGTCCTTCTGCAGGGTCTGGCTGGTGGTCTGCAGGGCGCGGCGGGCCTGGTAGGCGTTGCCGCGGTCCACCAGCACGTTGCCGCCGAGCCAGAACAACTGGCCGAACAGCGGAATCCAGCCAAGGCTCTTCTTGCCGATGCACACGGTGCGCGGCGGCACCACATGACCGAGCACGAACAGGTCGAAGTTGGACTGGTGGTTGGCAATGATCACGCAGCCGGGTGGCTGGTCGAACAGCGGGCCGACCTCGGCCTTGATCTCCAGGCGCAGCAGCCAGCTGGCCGGCCAGGCGTACAGGCGCGCATACAGGCGGCTGTTATCCGGATTGAACGGACGGCACAGGCCGATCACCAGGCCGATCAGGCCCACCAGGATGAAATGGATGCCCAGCAGGAGCATGCGAGGAAGAAAGAGCATCGGATGACTCACTCGACAAAACGCGAGGCAGTGTACGGGTGTACTCCGATGGCGGCAAACGGACTGTTTGGGGAAATGCGACGAGGGCCGGACAGCGTGGCGTGTCCGGCCCTCGTGATCAGGCGAAGTGTTCCTGGTCGCGGATGATCGCGTCGTCGAGGGTTTCCAGCAGGTCCTTGCGCACTTTCAGCTTGGTGTTCTTGTGCGCCAGCATATTGATCTTCTTCAAATGGCGGGCGGCGGCCAGGGCGGTTTCGGCCAGTTGTTCGGCAGGCACCACCTTGTCGAGGAAGCCGGCGGCGATGGCGCTGGCCGGGTCGAACATCTCGGCGTTGATCACCGAGCGCTGGAACGCTGCCTTGTCCAGGCGATTGCGGGCCAGTTCGATACCGGCGTGGTGCATGGTCATGCCGATCTGCACTTCGTTCAGGCCGATGCTGAACGGGCCCTCGACGCCGATGCGGTAATCGGCTGACAGCAGCAGGAAGGCGCCCTTGGCCACGGCATGGCCGGGGCAGGCGACGATGATCGGGTAGGGGTGGGAGAGCATGCGCCGGGCCAGGGTCGAGCCGGCGGTGACCAGGGCCATGGCGGCTTGCGGGCTGGAGGTCATGACCTTGAGGTCGTAGCCGCCGGAAAGAATGCCTGGTTGGCCGGTGACGATGACCACGGCGCGGTCTTCTTTCGCCTGATCCAGGGCAGCGTTGAAGGCGGCGATCACGTCGGGCGAAATGGCGTTGACCTTGCCGTTGTTCAGGGTCAGGGTGGCGATGCCATCATCGAGGTGGTAGTTGATCAGCTCACTCATGACGGGTTTCCTTATAAGGACAAGTGGCGAGAAAGTGGCACGACGTTACCCAGCCGCTGCGGTCAGGTAAAGCACGATGACTGACCGTGCGGTCACCGTTCAGGCTGGCGGCCGCGTCTTCTGGCGAAACCGCGGCAGAACCTGTCAAAGCACACCACGGATTGGCCAAATTGCCATGTCGCCTCGCGGATTTCCGGGCTTCGGCATAAATATCTGAAAATTCTGAAAAAAACCTTTGCCAATTGAAAAGGTTTCGACTAAATTAGCGCGCCTCGACAGGCTGAAAGGCTTGAAGAGATCCGGTGAAGTGTCCGAGCGGTTGAAGGAGCACGCCTGGAAAGTGTGTATACAGGAAACTGTATCAAGGGTTCGAATCCCTTCTTCACCGCCACTTTCGATGTACCGAAAAGCCCCTGGAAACGTGAGTTTCCGGGGGCTTTTTGCATTCCGGGGTTTTAGTGTTGTTCTCTCGGGCCTCATCGCTGGCAAGCCAGCTCCCACAGGTTCAGCGGTGCACACTAACCTGTGGGAGCTGGCTTGCCAGCGATAGGGCCCGAAAGAGCCCCACAATTCTCAGAAACTGACCGAAGCCGAAACACGCGCCGTCCGCGGCGCCCCCTGGAACAGATAGTTGTCCCCCAGGTAATCCCCCACATCCCGCCAGTAGCGCTTGTCGAAGAGGTTATCCACCGTCAGGCGCAGCACCGTGTCGTACCCGGCGATCTTGGTGCTGTAGCGGCTGCCCAGGTCGAACACGGTATACCCGCCGACTTCCACCGTCCCCTCCTGGTTGGCGTATTTGCTGGCGCTGTAGCGCATGCCGCCGAGCAGGGCCAGGCCAGGCACGCCGGGGATGCTGTAGTCGGCCTGCAAGGCTGCACGCAGACGCGGCACGTTCAGGGCCTGGTGATCGTCGTACGTGTCGGTGCCGCTGTCTTCGACGCGGGCACGGGTCGCGGCGACGCTGGCGTTGATCTGCAGGTCCGAGGTCAGCCAGCCGCTGGCGCCCAGTTCCAGGCCGATGTTCTTCTGCTGGCCCTGTTGCACATAGTCACCGCCCGGCTGGGTGTATTGATAGGCCTGGCGAAGCTGGAACACGGCAGCGCTGAAACTCATGCGTTGCCAGTCGCGTTTGATGCCCAGTTCGATCTGATGCGAAGTGGTGGGCGGGAGGATGTCCGGGTAATTCCCCGCAAACCATGGCGAAGCCCCGCCAGACGACAGCCCTTTGCTGTAGCTGGTGTAGATCGAAATGTCCGGCCGGGGTTTGTAGATGACGGCGGCATTGGGTAGCAGCTCATACTGCCGAGTATGGCGATCCGAAACGCCAGACGCGTCGAAAGACTCCTCGTCCAGGCGCACTTCACGAGCACCGATGACGGTCTGCCATTGTTCGTTGAAACTGATCCGGTCGCTGAAGAATACGCCGTACTGGCGGCTGTCCAGGCGGCGCTCGGAAGGGGCTGGCGTGCCCGGCGCCGAAGGGAAGGCGGGCGTCGGCTGATAGATATTGCCGTTGCCTACCCATTCGTTGAAGTAACCTCGCTGGTCGACCGTACGCCGTTGTGCGCTGGTCCCGAGGGTCAGTTCATGGTTCACGCCAAGTGCGTCGAAGCGCCCGGTGAGGGTGGCCTGGGCTTCGTCGATGCGTCGGGTGTCATTCGGGCTGCGGTAGTCGTAGATGTCGTAATTGCCTTCAGGGCTGAAGGTGTTGCCCAGGCTGCCGTAGCCGCCCCAGGCAAACGAACTGTAGTCATCGATCACCACCCGGCTACGCGACGCACTCACCGCCCCGGTCCAGGCATCGTTGAAGCGATACTCGAACCGTCCACCCAGGTTCAGCGAGTCGCTCTGCACCTGCCGCGCCCAATCCTGCCAGGCCAGGCGGTCCTTCGGGTCGATGCCATGGGGCACGCTGGTGCCGCCCAGCAACTGATAGCCCGGCACCGAGTACTGCTCGCGGTGCTGGTACTCGACATCCAGTTGCAGCAGGGCATCCGGGTTCATCTGCCAGTCGAAGGCCAGGGAGGCGAAGTCGCGCTTGCCGTCGGCATGGTCGACATAGCTGCGGATGTCCTCATGGGCCAGGTTGGCACGCAGGCCGAACTGGCGCTCGCTGCCGAACCAGCCGCCGAGGTCGGTGGCGATATAGCGTTCGCCCTGCTCGTTGCTGGACAGGGTCACCGAGCGCACATCCTCCGGACGCTTGGTCACGTAGTTGATCACCCCGCCGGGCTCCGACACGCCGCTCTGCAAGCCGGACAGCCCCTTGAGCAGCTCAACCTGCTGCTTGTTCTCCAGCGCCACGTTCTGCTCGCCGGTGATGGTCTGGCCGTTGATCTTGTAGCTGTGCGCCGCGTCGAGGCTGAAGCCGCGCACATTGAAGTTCTCGTAGTAGCCGATCGGCGCGTAGGACTCGCCCACCGAGGCATCGCTTTGCAGCACTTCGCTGAGCAAACGGACCTGGCGGTCCTGCAACAGCTGCTCGGTGAACACCGAGACCGAGGCCGGGGTATCCAGCAGCGGTGCTGAAGAGAATCCGGCGACCTGGGCCTGACGCGGCTGATAGCCATCGCTCCAGGTGTCGGACACTTTCACCGGGGCGAGGACGACGCTGTCTTCGGCAAGGGCGTACGGGGTGCTCAGGGCCAGGCCGACGGTAAGCAGGCTGAGCGGCAGGCGGGGGCGTTGCAAGGACATGCGGCAAAACTCCTTGGGGGCCCGCAGCGGGCGCACCGTTAGTGTTCGGAGCTGCCATTGGCTGAAGACCCGGTACGGCGAGAAGAAGGCACGGGCGAAGGGGGACTGGCATTGCGCCAGAGGGCGCCGGAGCGCGGGCGCATCTTAGCAGGGGCGACCGCGTTGCGGTGCCCCGATTTGCCGTGATGCTGCCTACAGGAAGAACGAAGAAGGAGGGCGCAAATTCAGGATTTTGCCGGTTGCGGCGGCTGGGTGCGGCGGCGCCAGGTGCCGTCCAGTTTCGACCAGGTCTTGCCGTCGGTCACGGCCAGTAATTTGCGACCATCCTTGAAGGTGGCGAGGAAGGTGATTTCCTCATCCTTGCTGCCCAGCCAGAGCCCGGCCAGCAGGCCCAGCGGCCCGGCCATCAGGCAGCCGGCGAAGCCCCAGCCGAGGGCGCTGCCAAGATTGCGGCTGGTTTCCTGGTTGGCGACCTTCATGTCCTTGATGCGTGAGAGTGCGATTTTTTCGCCCGGTGAGGGGCTCGCGGCGGTCTTGAGTGTGAGCGATCCATTGCGGTACTCGCCGTCACCTTGCAAGAAATCGCCGGATTGAACCGTGAGTCTTGTCATAAGGGTATCCAGGTTGAGAGGGCTATTGACCAGCGCCTACTCAGCTCTCCGGATACCCCCAAGTCAATCGCCAGGCGACGGAGGGTAGGACGTCCGTCAGACGGTTCTGACCTGCATCACTTTCCTGCCGGCCAGCCACCAGATCAGCAGGCCGGCGACACCGATGCCCAGCCCGGCGATGACGATGGCGTTCCAGCCCCAGGCCTGGAACAGTTGGGTACCGAGCAGCGAACCTGTGGCGCCGCCAATGAAATAGCAGGTGATATAGCCGGCGTTCAGGCGGTTGCGCGCTTCCGGGCGCAGGGCGATCACCGCGTTCTGGTTGCTGACGTGGACCAGTTGCACCGCCAGGTCAAGCAGCAGCACGCCGGCCAGCAACGCTGCCAGCGAGGTCGGGGCGAAGGCCAGTGGCACCCAGGACAGCAACTGCACCAACAAGCCGACCGTTGTGCCTTGCGCGCCCTTGCCCTTGTCGGCCAGGCGCCCGCCCCAGTTGGCGGCCAGGGCACCGGCGGCACCGGCCAGTCCGAACAGTCCGATCACGCCATCAGAATATTGGTAGGGCTCGGCCTTCAGCAGAAACGCCAGGGGTGTCCAGAACAGGGCGAACAGGCAGAAGGAAATCGCCCCGAGCAACGAGCGAAGACGCAGCACCGGCTCGTCGGCGAACAGGCGGAACACCGAGCCGATCAGCGCCGGATAGGCCAGCCCGGCATGTTGGTGGCGCTGGGGCAGGGCGCGGTACAGGGCGATGGCGCTGAGGGCCATGAGTGCGGCGGCGAGCATATAGATGCTGCGCCAGTCGCCGAGGCTGGCCATGAAGCCGGCGGCGGTACGGGCCAGGAGAATGCCCAGCAGCAGGCCGCCCATCAGGGTGCCGACCACCCGGCCGCGTTCGCTTGGGTCGCTGAGTCCGGCGGCCATCGGCACCAGGACCTGGGCCACCACCGAGAACAGGCCGGTCAGGGTGGTGCCCAGCAGCAACCACGGCAGGCTGGGGGAGAAGGCGCTGATCAACAGGCCGACGGTGGCGATGCTGATCATGCTGACGATCAGGCGGCGCTGCTCGAACAGATCGCCCAGCGGCGCCAGCAGGAACAGGCCGGCGCCGTAGCTGAGTTGCGCGGCGATAACGATCCAGCCGGCGCTGGCGGTGCTCAGGCCGAAATGCTCGGCGATGCTGTGCAGCAGCGGTTGCGCGTAATAGTTGCTGGCCACCGCCAGGCCGGTGGCGGTGGCCATCAGCAGGATCAGGGCGCGGCTCAGGGCAGGTGTGGAACTCATGGGTGTCTCCTTTCAAGAGCCGACAGTATCGGAAATCGACTAGCATGACGCCAACGCATAGTTTTCATCGGATCAATCTCGAAAGCAGATGGATAAATGAACCTCAAGCAGATCGAATACGCCCTGGCCGTCGCCGAAACCGGCAGCTTCACCAAGGCAGCGCAGCGTTGCCATGTCGTGCAGTCGGCGCTGAGTCATCAGATCGCCCGGTTGGAAGAACAGTTGGGCACCCAGTTGTTCGAGCGCAGTTCGCGTTGGGTCCGCCTGACCACCGCCGGCGAAGCCTTCGTACCCAATGCCCGTATCGCCCTGGATGCAGCGCGGCGGATCGCCGACGAGGTGGCTGCGGCCACCGGTGAAGTCCGCGGGCGCCTGTCCATCGGCGAGATCAGTTCGCTGACCGAGCTGGACCTGGTCGACCTGCTGGCCGGCTTTCACCGTGAATACCCCAAGGTGGATATCCGCTGGCTGATGGGCAAGAGCGAGCTGATGATCGGCGATGTCCGCGAGCGGCGCCTGGATGTGGCGTTTATCGGGGTCTGGCCGGGAGAGTCGCTGGAGGGGGTCGAGCATCGCCTGCTGGCCAAGGAGGAGCTGGTGGCGGTGTTGCCGCGGGAGCATCCGCTGGTTATCCACAGGCGCCTGTCGTTGGCGCAACTGGAGGACCAGCCGCTGGTGGACTTCCAGGCCGGCACCGGGGCGCGTCGGCAGACCGATGAAGCCTTCGCCACCGCCGGTCTGCGCCACCGGGTGCAGTTCGAAGTGGGCACCACCAACCTGATCGAGAAGTTCGTCCAGCGCGGTCTGGCCCTGGGGCTGGTGGCCGAGCGGGTGGCCGCCGGTTTCCAGCGGGTGAAGGTGCTGCCGATCAGCGATGCGCCGGTGCGTCATGTGTATGCCATCTGGTCGAAAACCCCGACCCCGGCCGCCAGTGCCTTTATCCAGTTGCTGGAACGGCATCTGGCGGCGCGGTGAACATCAGGCGGCGAAACCGCCGTCGATGGTCAGGCTGGCGCCGGTGATGTAAGCGGATTCCGGGCCGGCCAGGTAGGCGACGAAGCTGGCGATCTCTTCCACATGCCCGTAGCGCCCGACCGCCATCAAGCCCATCAGGCTGTCGGCGAATTCGCTGTCGGCGGGGTTCATGTCGGTGTCCACCGGGCCGGGCTGCACGTTGTTGATGGTGATGCCGCGTGGGCCGAGATCGCGGGCCAGGCCACGGGTCAGGCCGACCAGCGCCGACTTGCTCATGGCATAGGTGGCGCCACCGGCGAAGGGCATGCGTTCGGCGTTGGTGCTGCCGATATTGATGATCCGCCCGCCCTGGCCCATATGCCGGAGCGCGGCCTGGCTGGCGACGAAGACGCTGCGCACGTTGACCGCCAGGGTACGGTCGAAGTCGTCGAGGCTGAACTCGGCGATATCGCCGATGGCCAGCACGCCGGCGTTGTTGACCAGGATATCGAGGCGGCCGAAGTGTTCGGCGGTCAGGTCCACCGCTTGCTGCACGGCGGCCGCGTCGGCGCTGTCGGCCTTGAGGGCCAGGGCCTTGCCGCCGTTCTGGCGGATCTCGTCCTGCAGCTGTTCGGCAACGGCCTGCGAGCTGACGTAGGTGAAGGCCACTGCCGCACCCTGTTCGGCCAGACGCTTGACGATGGCCGCGCCGATACCGCGTGAGCCGCCCTGGACCAGTGCCACTTTGCCGCTGAGGTTGTGTTGAGTCGACATGCTTGATGCTCCGAAAGAACAAGGCTGGATGCCTTGTGAATGGAACCGAGTATCTGCCTGGGATTAGCGCCCGATAAGCCGGTAATCGCTATAGTCTTAATAAACCTTTGGTATGGAATCCCCGATGGAAAGCTTCAGCAGCATCGAGTGTTTTATCCGTAGCGCCGAGGTCGGCAGCTTCGCTGAAGCCGCACGGCGCCTGAGCCTTACCCCGGCTGCGGTGGGCAAGAATGTCGCCGGTCTGGAGGCGCGCCTGGGCGTGCGGTTGTTCCAGCGTAGTACCAGAAGTCTGACCCTGACCGAGGCCGGGCAGCGTTTTCTTGCCGAAGTGCGGGACAGTTTCCAGACCATCCAGCATGCGGTGAACAACCTGGCCAGCGCCGAAGGGCAGCCGGCGGGGACCTTGAAGGTCAGCATGGGGACGGTGTTCGGGCGGCTCTACATCCTGCCGCTGTTGGGAGAATTCCTGGGGCGTTATCCGGCGATCACGCCGGACTGGCACTTCGATAACCGTCAGGTGGATCTGATTGCCCAGGGGTTCGATGCGGCCATCGGCGGTGGTTTCGACCTGCCGCCCGGGGTGGTGGCACGCAAGCTGGCGCCGGCGCACCGGATCCTGGTGGCGTCGACCGGGTATCTGGCGCGCTGCGGCGAGGTGCGCACGCCGGAGGACCTGGCCAGGGCGGACGGGATACTGATCCGCTCGCCGCAGACCGGGCGGGTGCGTTCGTGGCCGTTGACCAGCCGCTGGCAGGAGCAGAGTCCCTTGAGTTTGCGTCAGCGCATGACCATGACCGATTCCGAAGCGGCCTGTGCGGCGGCGGAGCAGGGCCTGGGGGTGGCGTTGGTGAGCATGCCGTTTGCCGTGCCGTATCTGCAGCGCGGCAGCCTGGTGCGGGTGTTGCCGGACTGGTATGTGGATGACGGGAATATCTCGTTGTACTACGCGCAGCACAAGCTGCTGCCGGGGAAGACCCGGGTGTTCGTGGATTTCGTGAGGGAGAAGTTTCTGGAGCAGGGGTTGGCGGGGCGGTTTGATGCGTTGGGCTGATCCGGAATTTGCTTTGCTCTCTCGGGCCTAATCGCTGGCAAGCCAGCTCCCACAGGTTCACCACTGTTCTTGAGAGCACTGCTGTACCTGTGGGAGCTGGCTTGCCAGCGATTAGGCCCGGAAGAACAACCTCTATCTCACAGAAATAACGGCCAACACCTGCCGCCCATTACCCACCACCAAATCCAGCTCATCGTCCTCAAACTTGCCCAACAGTTGCTGCCCCAGCGGCGATCTCGGGGTAATCACCGTCACCAGCCCATCCCCCTCGCCAATCTTCAACCCGGCCGCCTCGGGCCCGAGAAACAGCCACTGCCGGCGCCCGTCCTGATCCTCCAGCAACACCAGGTTGCTCACCTGGATGCCGCGTTCGGCGTCGTACTCACGCACGACCAACTGCTGATAAGCCGCCCGCGCCTGACGAATCTCTTCCATGCGCCGGGCCTGTCCGGTGGCCAGGTAGGACGCTTCCAGGCTCAGGGTGTCGTACTTGTTCTCGGCGATGTTCTCTTCCGCGGTGGCCGCTTCATACGCGGTTTGCGCGGCACGCTGGATCATGTCCAGGTCGATGCCCAGGCGCTCGACGATGGCCTGCAGCAGCTCGTGCTTGTTCGGTTCAGCGGCAGAATTCAAGGACATTGGCCCGGCTTTTCTCGGTAGGTGCAGTGCGGTTCTGTTGCAGCCAGAACTGGCATTTGGGGTTGGACAGGTTGCGCGGGTTTCTCTCCGCGCTCTCGACGGCATCCTCGATCTGCTGTGTCTGCAAGGATTGCTGGTACTGCTCGAACATGTGGTTCTGCTCCGGCGACTGTTCCTGCGCACCCGGGCGCCGTGCTGCGGGTGGTTGCGGCGGGGCAGGGGGCGTCAGCGGCTGGCTGATCACCGCCGTCACCGGTTCGCGCACCTCGGGCACGAACTGCCAGACACCCCAGAGGGTCAGGCCGATGGCGATGAAACCCAGCCACAGTCCGAGGGCGACACCCAGGGCCAGCGGCAGGATTTTCGGAGAAATCTTGAAGGTACGAGGACGGGTTCGGTAGGACATGACAGCCTCCTGGCCAGGACAGGGACGGGATTGTCGCACGACGGATCTTTTTTCAGGGCCCGATAACCCGGACAATCGACGATTATTTGTTCGCGGCGCAAGAGGGCCTGCCATGAAACCGACCTGGGATATCTTCTGCTGCGTCGTCGACAACTACGGTGATATCGGCGTGACCTGGCGCCTGGCCCGGCAACTGGTGGCCGAGCACGGGCTGGCGGTGCGCCTGTGGGTCGATGAGCCAAAGGCCTTCGTACGTCTGTGTCCGGAGGCGGACGGCGAGGCACTGTGCCAGGTCCGCGATGGCGTCGAGGTACGCCGCTGGTTGGCAGAGTGGCAACCGGTGGCGGTAGCCGACGTGGTGATCGGCGCCTTCGCCTGCCAGTTGCCGGCGGCCTATGTCGAGGCGATGGCCGAACGCACCGCCCCGGCCCTGTGGCTGAACCTGGATTACCTCAGCGCCGAGGACTGGGTCGAAGGTTGCCATGGCCTGCCGTCGCCGCAGGCCAACGGGTTGCGCAAGGTGTTCTTCTTCCCCGGCTTCACCGAACGCACCGGTGGTTTGCTGCGCGAATCGGGATTGCTGGAGCGGCGCGGCGCCTTTGATCGTCAGGCATTTCTGAATGGTCTGCAGATCCATCCTCAGCCCGAGGCTCGGCTGATTTCCCTGTTTGCCTATGAAAATCCCGGACTTGCCAGCTGGTTCGATGCCCTCGCCGAAGACGCCCGGCCCAACCATGTGCTGGTCCCGGAAGGGCGGGTACTCGGCGATGTAAAAGCCTGGCTGGCTGTGGATAACCTCGCTGTCGGAGATATCCACAGGCGCGGCGCCCTGACCGTGCAGATCCTGCCCTTCGTCAGCCAGGACGATTACGACCGCCTGCTGTGGAGCTGCGATTTCAACGCGGTGCGTGGCGAAGACTCCTTCGTCCGCGCGCAATGGGCCGGCCAGCCGCTGCTCTGGCATATCTATGTGCAGGAGGAGTACGCCCACTGGGAAAAGCTCGAAGCGTTCCTCGACCGCTACACCCAGGGCCTGGCGCCTGCCGCCGCGGCAGCGCTGGTGGAATTGTGGCGGGCCTGGAACATGGATCGGGACATGGGCGAGGCGTGGAAACAGCTGCTGCCGCACTGGCATGAACTGGCCGTGCACGCCCGTGGCTGGTGCGCGGAGCAGGCCGCTCGGCCGGACCTTGCCAAGGCGCTGGTACAGTTTTACCGAAATTGGATATGATACGCGGCCTCGATTTTTATAAATCCATCCAGATTCGGATACTTCGTAATGAAAACTGGTAAAGAGCTGAAACCCGGTACCGTACTGCGTATCGACAACGACCCGTGGCTGGTTCAGAAAGCTGAGTTCACCAAATCGGGCCGTAACAGCGCGATCATGAAGACCAAGCTGAAGAACCTGCTGACCGGCTACAAGACCGAAACCGTATACGGTGCGGACGACAAGCTGGACGACGTGATCCTGGATCGCAAAGAAGCGACCCTGTCGTTCATCAGCGGTGACTCGTACACCTTCATGGACACTTCCGACTACACCATGTACGAACTGAACGCCGAAGACATCGACGCCGTTCTGCCGTACATCGAAGAAGGCATGGAAGACATCTGCGAAGCCGTCTTCTTCGAAGGCCGCCTGGTTTCCGTAGAGCTGCCGACCACCATCAGCCGTCAGGTCGTCTACACCGAGAACGCTGCTCGTGGCGACACCTCCGGCAAGGTCATGAAGCCTGCCAAACTGAAGAACGGTACCGAGATCCAGGTTGCCGACTTCATCCAGATCGACGAGTGGATCGACATCGACACTCGCGACAACAGCTTCAAGGGCCGTTCCAAGAAGTAATCTTCCTGGCGTCCACGAAAAACCCGGCCTCGGCCGGGTTTTTTCATTTCTGAGCTCCAAGCCTCAAGCTTTAAGCCTCAAGCAAGAGCGGCGCGGACCGCTGTTTCTTGCAGCTTACGGCTTGAAGCTTACAGCTCGCTTCATCAAACGCTTACGTGCAGGCGTACATCGACGTTGCCGCGGGTGGCGTTGGAGTACGGGCAGACCTTGTGCGCGGCGTCGACCAGGGCCTGGGCGTCGGCTTGTTCGAGGCCCGGCAGGCTGATGCGCAGGTCGATATCGAGACCGAAGCCGCCCTCGATCTGGCCGATGCCGACTTCGGCGGTGATCGCGGTTTGCGCAGGCAACTGGCGTTTGCTCTGGCCGGCAACGAATTTCAGGGCGCCGATGAAGCAGGCCGAGTAGCCGGCGGCGAACAGTTGTTCCGGGTTGGTCGCCGCGCCGCCGGCACCGCCGAGTTCTTTCGGGGTGGCCAGTTTCACGTCGAGGATGCCGTCGTTGGAAACGGCACGACCATCGCGGCCACCAGTGGAGGTTACGTGTGCGGTGTAGAGCGCTTTCATGGAAATGTCCTCGAACCTTGATAAGTGTTTGGCACCGGAGAAGGGTGCCATCTGGGTACGAGGATTAAGTTAGTTCACAAATATTTAGTGCGCAAGATAAATTTTATGACTTTTTCCGGTCAGGCCAGGCGACAGGGCAGGCGCTTGCCTCAAAAGCCCCGTCGCAGAGCCATCAGAGGCTCTTTTGCAGTTGTTCGCGCAACGCCAGTAATTGCGCCTGGAGCCTCTGCAGTTGCTCCATCGACTGGCCGCTGGCGCCGAGAATGCAATGCGGAACCTTGCGTGCCTGCTGCTGCAGTTCACGTCCGGCCTCGGTGAGTTCGACGATCACCACCCGCTCATCCTCGCGGCTGCGGGTGCGCTTGAGCAGGCCTTCGGCCTCCAGGCGCTTGAGCAGCGGGGTGAGGGAACCCGGATCGGTGAGCAGGCGCTGGCTGATTTCGCCGACGGTCAGGGCGTCCTCTTCCCACAGCACGAGCATCGCCAGGTACTGTGGATAAGTCAGCCCGAGAGCCTGCAGCAAGGGCTTGTAGACCTTGGTCATCAGCAGCGAAGTGGAATGCAGGGCAAAGCACACCTGGTTATCCAGGAGCAGTTCGTCGCAACGGTCGGGAGCTTGGGTATCGGCGTTCATGCAGATCCTTGTAATCGTCTGGCCCTTGAATGTTAGCACGCAAGTTTTTAGCGCGATCGCCAGCTTAGTTCGCTTTGCAGCGCGAGATCCCAGGGCGGCACCGGGCTAAAACGGCTCTTGAGGAATTCGAGCAGCAAACGGCTGCGAGAGTTCGTTTCATGTTCAAGACGAAGCGCATAGACCCTACTGGTCTCGGTAGCGGGCAGGCCGTTTTCGCAGAACAGCGGAAGCAAATCGCCACGCAGCAGATACTCGCTGATCAGCCAGGTCGGCAGGTGGGCGATGCCCAGGCCGGCGAGCGCGCCGAACAGCAGGGTTTCGGCGTTGTTGGCGGTCATGCGCATCCGCGATGGGCGGAACAGGCGCATCTGTCCTTCCAATTCGAAGCGCCAGGCGAAGGGCGGGGCCAGGCCATCCCAGTCCAGGCCGTCGTGTTCGGTCAACTCGGCCGGGCTCGCCGGCACACCGCGCTGGCGCAGGTAAGCAGGGCTGGCACAGGCGATGCGCACCATATAGGCCAGCGGGGTGGCCACCAGTCGGGTATCGACAAGCGGGCCGGCGCGCAGCACCAGGTCCACCTCGCCAAGGTGCGAGCCGTGCATGTCGACGAAGCTGTCGATCAGGCGCAGTTGCACATCGAGCCCGGGGTAGGCGACGAGGAAATCGGCGATGGCCGGCGCCAGGTGACGTCGACCGAAGGCCGCTGGTGCATCGATGCGGATCAGGCCTTCCGGCGCGTTGCTCAGTGAGACTGCTTCGGCCCGGGCCAGGCGCAGCTCCTCGACGATCCGCCGGGCCCGCTCGGCAAAGGCGTTGCCGGCCGGAGTCGAGCGTACGGCATGGGTACTACGAACGAAAAGGCGGCTGCCTACCGCGTTCTCCAGGTTGTCGATGCGCCGCGCCACCGCCGACGGCGTCAACGGATGGCGCCGCGAGGCGGCGGAAAAGCTACCGGTTTCGAGGACATCGAGAAACAGCGTGAGCTGTTCGGTCAGGGCATCGGGGTTCATGGTGATCGTTTGCTTGTGCGGAATTGGCACAGCCATTGTGCGTTGCTATGCGTTTCCCCGCTAGGCGCACATCGGTAGCATGCTTGCCATTGAATAGCGGGTGAGGCCGGCATGATCGAGTGGTTGATGTATATCGTCCTGGGCGCGGCCCTGGGCACCGTGGGTGGTCTGTTCGGCATTGGTGGCGGCCTGATCGCGATTCCGGCGCTGGGGGTGCTGTTCGGCCTGGATCAGCAACTGGCCCAGGGGACGGCGCTGGTCATGGTGGTGCCCAACGTGATGCTGGCGCTGTGGCGTTATCACCAGCGCAACCGCATCGAGGCGCGGCATGCGTTGCCGTTGGCGGCGGCCGGTTTCGTCTTCGCCTGGCTCGGTTCGCTGTGGGCCGTGGGTGTGGATGCGCGGGCGATGCGCATTGGTTTCGTCGCGTTTCTCGTGGCCCTGGCGGCCTGGAACGTGGTGAGGATGTTCATGAAGACTTCGCCGCCTTCCAGTGAACTGCGTCATCCCTGGCCGTGGCTGGGTGTGCTGGGCAGTTTTTCCGGGGTGATGGGGGGCTTGTTCGGCGTTGGTGGCGCGGTGGTGGCGACGCCGGTGCTGACCAGTGTGTTCGGCACGACCCAGGTGGTCGCACAAGGCCTTTCGCTGGCCCTGGCCTTGCCGAGTACGGCGGTGACTCTGGCGACCTACGGTTTCCACCAGCATGTGGAATGGACCATGGGTATCCCGCTGGCGGTAGGTGGCCTGCTCAGCATCAGTTGGGGGGTGAAGCTGGCGCATGCGATGCCGGAGAAGATGCTGCGCTCGCTGTTCTGTGGATTCCTGGTGGTCTGCGCGCTGATGCTCGGCTTCAAAATCTAGACCCAAATCCACGGAACAACACAAAACCCTGTGGGAGCTGGCTTGCCAGCGATGAGGCCAGACCTGACAACATCTTTGTCATTTTTGTCATTGCCGGCCAAATCGCTGGCAAGCCAGCTCCCACAGGTGTATTCAGCGGCGAACCTGCTTTAGGGTCTCGGCAATCAGAAACGCCAGCTCTAGCGACTGATCGGCATTCATCCGCGGATCACAGTGCGTGTGATACCGATCGGACAAGCCATCCTCGGTAATCGGCCGCGCGCCACCGATGCACTCGGTGACATTCTGCCCGGTCATCTCGATATGAATCCCGCCGGCATGGGTCCCTTCGGCCTGGTGCACCTGGAAGAACTGCTTCACCTCGCTGAGGATCTGCGCGAAATCCCGGGTCTTGTAGCCGCTACTGGCCTTGATGGTGTTGCCGTGCATCGGGTCCGAGCTCCACAGCACCTGGCGGCCTTCGCGCTCGACGCTGCGGATCAGGTTGGGCAGATGATCACCGACTTTCTCCGCACCCATGCGCACGATCAGGTTGAGGCGCCCCGGGTCGTTGGCCGGGTTGAGAATATCGATCAGGCGGATCAGCTCCTCGGTGTTCATGCTCGGGCCGACCTTGACCCCGATCGGGTTGTTTACCCCACGCAGGAATTCGACATGGGCGCCGTCCAGCTGACGGGTCCGGTCGCCGATCCAGAGCATGTGTGCCGAGCAGTCGAACCAGTCGCCGGTCAGGCTGTCCTGGCGCACGAAGGCCTGCTCGTAATTAAGCAGCAGTGCTTCGTGGGCCGTGAAGAAGCTGGTCTCGCGCAGTTGCGGTGCGGTGTCCAGGCCGCAGGCGCGCATGAAGGACAGGGTCTCGTCGATGCGGTCGGCGAGCTGGCTGTATTTTTCGGCCAGGGCCGAGTTGGCGATGAAGTCCAGGTTCCACTTGTGCACCTGGTGCAGGTCGGCGAAACCGCCCTGGGCGAAGGCGCGCAGCAGGTTGAGGGTGGCAGTGGCCTGGTGGTAGGACTGCAGCAGGCGCTCCGGGTCCGGCACGCGGCTTTTTTCGTCGAAGCCGATGCCGTTGACGATGTCGCCGCGGTAGGCCGGCAGGGTCACGCCGCCGATGGTTTCATCACCGGAGGAGCGCGGCTTGGCGAACTGCCCGGCCATGCGCCCGACCTTCACCACCGGGCAGCCGGCGGCGAAAGTCATGACGATCGCCATCTGCAGCAGGACCTTGAAGGTGTCGCGGATCTTCGCGGCGGAGAACTCGGCGAAGCTTTCCGCGCAGTCGCCACCCTGGAGCAGGAAGGCACGGCCCTGGGTCACCTCGGCGAACTGCCGGCGCAGCTCGCGGGCTTCCCCGGCGAACACCAGCGGCGGGTAGCTGGCCAGGGTCTGTTCGACCTTGAGCAGGTGGGCGGCGTCGGGGTAGACGGGTTGTTGCTGGATCGGCAGGGCGCGCCAGCTTTCGGGACTCCAGGGTTGGCTCATCACAGGCTCGGTTGTTTTATTGGCTGAGGCAAAAATGCATGCCTGCCATGCTATCACCCGGGACACGCCTTGTTGCACTGCGCGCATTGACGGACAATGCCGGCTTTTGCTTGGGGCACACAGGGTTGCCGGGAGACAGCATGACAGAGCGGGAAGAGCGGCTGCTGGCGCAGGTGCACGACCAGTTCGGCACCATCAGCGTGTACGAGGTCGAGGACTACCGCTTCCTGGAGTTCGGCGAGGCCATCGAGCAGAGCTGCGTGTTCACCGCCGATCCGAGCTGGCTGGAGTACGACTACACCCGCGCCATGCTGGTCGGCGCGCTGTGCCATGAACAGCCGGAAAGCGCGCTGTTTCTCGGCCTCGGTGCCGGCACCCTGACCCAGGCCTGCCTGAAATTCCTGCCGCTGGACGACGTCGAGGCCATCGAACTGCGCCCGGACGTGCCGCGCCTGGCCATCGAGTATCTCGGCCTGGACGACGATCCACGCCTCTACATCCGCGTCGGCGATGCCCTGGAACTGCTGCCCAGCGCCGAGCCGGCGGACCTGATCTTCGTCGACCTGTATACCGACCACGGTCCGGGCGTCGGTCATCTGGCCTGGGGTTTCCTCGAAGACTGCCAGAAGCGCCTGAATCCCGGCGGCTGGCTGGTGATCAACCAGTGGGCCGGCGACGATGGCCGACCGCTGGGCGCGGCCTTGCTGCGCGGCCTGTATTCCCGGCACTACTGGGAACTGCCGGTGAAGGAGGGCAACGTGATCCTGCTGGTGCCCGCCGACCTCGACCAGACCCTCGACGAAGCCGGGCTGCGCGCCCGTGCCGAAGCCCTGGCGCCGCGCCTGGGTTACTCCTTGCAATACCTGATCGAGGTGATCCGCCCGGCGTCCTGAGTAAATCGTTTCAGCGAGCAAGCCCCCGTGTCAGGCAACCTGGGGGCCTTGGAGATCGGCAGGGCTTGTCGTTCCAAGGCTTGCGCTTGTCGTTTTCCGAAAAAAACCTCTCACCGAACGAACGAATTCAGGTATAGTGCGCGCCGGTCTTTTAACGGACCTCGTTCAAGGCAGTGCTCCGAAGTCAACTTCGGCTGCGTGTCCGCTTCGCGGACGCTTCCGGGACGTTCTTTTCTTTATCTTCAATCGTTTTCGCAAATCCCCGCCGACAAAGCTGCCAGGGTGACCTTCGGGTCTTACAAGGCATGCGCAGCTTTGGAGCATGGGTCTTTGCGGATGCACTTAGAGGCAGACCCATGACCCAGGAAACCGGCGGCTTCGCCGCTCTCGATCTTCATCCAAGTATTGTTGCTGCCGTTCTGGCTACCGGCTACGAAGAGCCGTCCGCCATTCAGCAACAATCGATCCCGATCATTCTCGCCGGTCATGACATGATCGGTCAGGCGCAGACCGGTACCGGTAAAACCGCCGCCTTCGCCCTGCCCATCCTGAACCGCATCGACCCGAGCAAGCGCGAGCCGCAAGCCCTGATCCTGGCGCCAACCCGTGAGTTGGCGCTGCAAGTCGCTACCGCATTCGAAACCTACGCCAAGCAGATGCCGGGTGTAACCGTGGTAGCTGTATACGGTGGTGCCCCGATGGGCCCACAACTGAAAGCCATCCGCAACGGCGCGCAAATCGTCGTGGCAACCCCTGGCCGTCTGTGCGACCACCTGCGTCGCGACGAGAAAGTCCTGGCCACCGTGAACCACCTGGTTCTCGACGAAGCCGACGAAATGCTCAAGCTGGGCTTCATGGATGACCTCGAAGTGATCTTCAAGGCCATGCCGGAAAGCCGTCAGACCGTACTGTTCTCGGCCACCCTGCCGGCATCGATCCGTGCCATCGCCGAGCGCCACCTGCGCGAGCCGAAGCACGTCAAGATCCAGAGCAAGACCCAGACCGTGACCGCCATCGAGCAAGCGCACCTGATGGTCCATGCCGACCAGAAGGTTTCCGCTGTCCTGCGTCTGCTGGAAGTGGAAGAGTTCGACGCCCTGATCGCCTTCGTGCGCACCAAGCAGGCCACCCTGGACCTGGCCAGCGCCCTGGAAGCCAAAGGCTACAAGGCCGCTGCGCTGAATGGCGACATCGCCCAGAACCAGCGTGAGCGCGTGATCGACTCGCTCAAGGACGGTCGCCTGGACATCGTCGTCGCTACCGACGTCGCTGCCCGTGGTCTGGACGTACCGCGTATCACCCACGTGTTCAACGTCGACATGCCGTACGATCCGGAGTCCTACGTACACCGTATCGGCCGTACCGGCCGTGCCGGTCGCGAAGGTCGTGCGCTGCTGCTGGTCACCCCGCGTGAGCGCCGCATGCTGCAGGTGATCGAGCGTGTGACCGGGCAGAAGGTTGCCGAAGTTCGCCTGCCGAACGCTCAGGCCGTTCTCGATGCACGCATCAAGAAACTGACCAACAGCCTGGCGCCGCTGGTTGCCGATGCCGAAGCTACTCATGGCGACCTGCTGGACCGCCTGACTGCCGATATCGGTTGCAGCCCGCGTGCCCTGGCCGCAGCCCTGCTGCGCAAGGCCACCAACGGTCAGGCCCTGACCCTGGAAGCCGTGGAGAAAGAGCAACCGCTGGTGCCGTCCTACACGCCGCGTGAGCGTACCGGTGGCGAGCGTTCCGAGCGTAGCGGTGGTGAGCGCGAGCGTCGCGCACCGATGCCGTTGGGCGAAGGTCGTGCCCGTTGCCGTACCGCGCTGGGCGCGCGTGACGGTATCGCCGCGAAGAACCTGCTGGGCGCCATCCTCAACGAAGGCGGCCTGGCCCGCGAAGCCATCGGCCGCATCCAGGTGCGTGACAGCTTCAGCCTCGTTGAGCTGCCGGAAGAAGGTCTGGACCGTCTGCTGGCCAAGCTCAAAGACACCCGCGTTGCCGGCAAGCAGCTGAAGCTGCGCCGTTATCGCGAGGATTGATCCTCGGCTGAATGAAAAATCCCCGACTGGTTCGGGGATTTTTTTTGCCTGTCTGGATGGCTTCCACAATGGTTGCGGCGACGCAGATCCCTGTGGAAGCCGGCGATGAGGCCATCAGAAACACAGAAAAGCATCAGTCGAACCTGTAGATATCCATCCCCAGCGCCCCCAGGGTGAACCCCTGGTGCTCGATCCCGAACCGCTCCCCGGCCCCCCGGGCAAAGTACAGCGGCAGCAGATGCTCATCACTCGGATGATTGCGCACCGCAAACGGTGCCTGCCTGCGGTAGTCCAACAGCGCTGCACTATCGTCAGCCGCCAGCTTCTCCACCATCCAGTCCCGGAAGGCCAGGGCCCATGGCGTCGAGCCGTTGTCGGTCGCACGCCAGTCCAGCTCGCCGAGGTTGTGGGTAATGCTCCCCGAACCGATCAGCAGAATCCCGTCAGCCCGCAGCGAAGCGAGGGCGTGTCCCACTCGTTCCTGCAAGGCGGGGCCCTGCCGGCTGGGCAGCGAGACCTGGACCACCGGAATATCCGCCTGCGGATACATCAGCGACAGCGGTACCCAGGCGCCGTGGTCGAACGGCCGTTTCGGATCCAGCCCGGCGGGCAGGCCCGCCTCCTGGAGCAGCCCGGCCACACGCTCGGCCAGCGCCGGATCGCCGGGCGCCGGGTACTGCACGGCGAACAGCGCAGGCGGGAAGCCGCCAAAGTCATGCCAGGTGGCCGGGTGCGCTGCGCTGGCGACCCGCAGGTCGTGGCTTTCCCAGTGGGCCGAGACCACGACGATGGCCTTGGGTCGCGGCAGGCTGGCGGCCAGCCGTGCCAGGGCCGGACCGCTTTCGCCCGGTTCCAGGGCCAACATGGGTGAACCATGGGAAATGAACAGGCTGGGAAGCATGCTGAGTGTCCTGAGAGGTATGATGGCCACTATCTTCAGGCAGATCATTGATCTAATTCCAATATAAGTTTTCGCAGTATTTGATCGAAATCTTCGAGGTCAGCATGCAAGCGGATTTTTGGCACAAGCGCTGGGAGCGCAATCAGATCGGTTTCCACCAGGACCAGGTCAATCCTTATCTGGCGCGGTATTGGCCAACCCTGATGATCGACGCTGGCAGCCGGGTGCTGGTGCCCCTGTGCGGCAAGAGCCTGGACCTGGCCTGGCTGGCGGGGCAGGGGCTGCGGGTGCTGGGCGTGGAACTGTCGCAGCGGGCGGTGGAGGATTTCTTTGCCGAACAGCAGGTGCAGCCGGAGCGCTATCAGCACGGTGCTTTCAGTTGCTATCGCAGTGAGGGTGTGGAGATCTGGTGCGGGGATTTCTTCGCGCTGACTGCCGAGGATGTAGCTGATTGCGTGGGGCTGTACGACCGTGCGGCGTTGATTGCCTTGCCGCCGGAGATGCGCCGGCGCTACGTGGCGCACCTGGGGGCAATATTGCCCAAGGGCTGCCGTGGCGTGCTGGTGACCATGGACTATGACCAGTCGAAGCTGGACGGCCCGCCGTTCTCGGTGGCGGATGCTGAGGTGCAGGCGCTGTATGCCGGGCGCTGGCAGGTGAGTGAGGAGGCGGTGCAGGACATTCTTGGGGAGAGCTGGAAGTTCGTGCAGGCGGGTGTCGGTAGCCTGTTGGAACGGGCCTACATTCTCAGAAGCTGAACGCCTAACCTGTGGGAGCTGGCTTGCCAGCGATTGCGGCGGTGAATTCACCACAGCTATCGCTGGCAAGCCAGCTCCCACAGAGGTTGACGGTGTGCCATGAAAAAGCCCGCCGAAGCGGGCTTTTCCTGTTACGGGTATCGCTTAACCGCGGCGACGCAGGGCTTCGATGCGGTCTTCCAGCGGCGGGTGGCTCATCAGCAGGCCGGCCAGACCGTTCTTCAGGCCGCCGTTGATGCCGAAGGCGCTCATGGTGCTTGGCATCTGCACTGGCACGCCCTGTTCCGAACGCAAGCGCTGCAGCGCGTTGATCATCGCCCCGGTGCCGGCCAGGCGGGCACCAGCGTCGTCGGCGCGGAATTCGCGTTTGCGCGAGAACCACATGACGATGATGCTGGCGAGGATGCCCAGGATCAGCTCGGCGATGATGGTCGCGATGTAGTAGGCAATGCCCTGGCCTTCTTCGTTCTTGAAGATCACCTTGTCGACGAAGTTACCGAAGATCCGCGCGAAGAACATCACGAAGGTGTTCACCACGCCCTGGACCAGCGCCAGGGTGACCATGTCGCCGTTGGCGACGTGGCCGATCTCGTGGGCCAGCACGGCACGCACTTCATCGGGCGAGAACCGCTCCAGCAGGCCCTGGCTGACCGCGACCAGGGCATCGTTGCGGTTCCAGCCGGTGGCGAAGGCGTTGGCCTCGTAGGCCGGGAAGATACCCACCTCCGGCATCTTGATGCCGGCGTTGCGGGACAGCTCCTCGACGGTCTGCAGCAGCCATTGCTCATGGCGGGTACGCGGCTGGCTGATGATCTGGGTGCCAGTGCTCATCTTCGCCATCCACTTGGAGATGAACAGCGAGATCAGTGAGCCGGCGAAGCCGAACACGGCACAGAACACCAGCAACGAGTCGAGTTTCAGGTCGACCCCGTTAGCCGCCATGATCCCGTTGAAGCCGAACAGGCTCAGGGTGATGCTGGCAACCAGCACGACCGCAAGGTTGGTGGCTACAAACAGCAAAATGCGCATCATGGTTGTTACGTTCTCCTGACGGATGGATATGTAGCGTATGCGGCTATATAAGGTGCGCGCCCCGGTGATTCAACTGATCGACTATTTCAAACTGTGTACGCGTCTGACCGTCGGGCACGCCAATCCAACCCGCGGCCCAGAGCCGCGGGTGGAAAAATCTGACGAGAGGAGTGTCGATACCCGCGTTTTTCCTACACGGGTATGACTGTAGGTTACTGCCGATAGGACTTCAGGAAATTTCCGATACGTCCGATGGCCTGCTCCAGGTCATCGACCCGTGGCAAGGTCACCACGCGGAAGTGGTCCGGGCTTGGCCAGTTGAAGGCGGTACCCTGGACGACCAGCAGTTTTTCCGAAAGCAGCAGATCAAGGACGAATTTCTCGTCGTTGAAGATCGGGCAGACCTTCGGGTCGATCCGCGGGAAGGCATAGAGCGCACCCATTGGCTTGACACAACTGACGCCGGGGATGTCGTTGAGCAGCTCCCAGGTGCGGTTGCGCTGTTCCAGCAGGCGGCCGGCGGGCAGGACCAGGTCGTTGATGCTCTGGTAGCCGCCAAGGGCGGTCTGGATCGCGTGCTGCGACGGCACGTTGGCGCACAGGCGCATGTTGGCCAGGATATCCAGGCCTTCGATGTAGCTCTGGGCGTGCTGCTTGGGCCCGGAGATGATCAGCCAGCCGGAACGGAAGCCGGCGACCCGGTACGACTTGGACAGGCCGTTGAAGGTCAGGCACAGCAGGTCGGGGGCCAGGGAAGCGGTGCTGACGTGCACGGCTTCGTCGTAGAGGATCTTGTCGTAGATCTCGTCGGAGAACACCACCAGGTTGTGCTGGCGTGCCAGCTCGAGCATGCCCAGCAGGACTTCGCGGGAGTACACCGCGCCGGTCGGGTTGTTCGGGTTGATGATCACCAGGGCCTTGGTGTTCGGGGTGATCTTCGCCTTGATGTCTTCCAGGTCAGGGAACCAGTCGGCACCCTCGTCGCACAGGTAGTGCACCGGACGGCCACCGGCCAGGCTCACGGCGGCGGTCCACAGCGGGTAGTCGGGAGCCGGGATCAGCACTTCGTCGCCGTTGTTGAGCAGGGCCTGCATCGACATCACGATCAGCTCGGACACGCCGTTGCCGAGGTAGATGTCCTCGATGCCGACGCCTTCGATCTGCTTCTGCTGGCAGTACTGCATGACTGCCTTGCGCGCGCTGAACAGGCCCTTGGAGTCGCTGTAGCCCTGGGCGGTCGGCAGGTTGCGGATCACGTCCTGGAGAATTTCTTCCGGCGCTTCGAAACCAAAGGGCGCCGGGTTGCCGATGTTCAGCTTGAGGATGCGATGGCCTTCCTCCTCCAGGCGTTTGGCGTGCTTGAGCACCGGGCCGCGAATGTCATAGCAGACATTGGCGAGCTTGTTCGATTTGCTGACCTGCATGATGTGATCCCGATAATGAAGATATCGCCGCCTGCCGCGCCTTTAAAAGGTTTGAAAAGCGGGTAACCCGGGTGCCAGACTGATGTCTGAATTGAGGCGCAATAATACGTCTCGCCCGTGCCGACGAAAAGAAGCAGCACGGGCTTTTTATTTGCCGAGGCCTGCCCATGGAAAAGATTGAGAATACCCTAGAAGAATGGCGTGCGATGCTCGACCCCGCGCAGTACCAGGTCTGTCGCCTGAAGGGCACTGAACGCCCGTTCAGCGGAAAGTACAATTCGACCAAGACCGATGGCGTCTACCATTGCATCTGCTGCCAGGCGCCGCTGTTCGATTCCCGCGCCAAGTTCGACTCCGGCTGCGGCTGGCCGAGCTTCTACGAGCCGATCGAGGACAGCGCGATGATCGAGATCCGCGACACGTCCCACGGCATGATCCGTACCGAAGTCACCTGCTCGCGCTGCGACGCGCACCTGGGCCATGTGTTTCCCGATGGCCCGCCGCCGACCGGCCTGCGCTACTGCATCAATTCCGTCTGTCTGGAACTGCAACCGCGCTGAAGCGCGGGTTCTCAACAATCAAGGAGTGGCCTATGGCTTTGCTGGAGATTCCCTGCACCACCATCAAGGGCGAACAGAAGACCCTCGCGGACTTTCCGGCCAAGGCGGTGCTGATCGTCAACACCGCCAGCCAGTGCGGCTTCACCCCGCAGTACAAGGGGCTGGAAAAGCTCTGGCAGGATTATCGCGAGCGTGGCCTGGTGGTCCTTGGCTTCCCCTGCAACCAGTTCGGCAAGCAGGAGCCGGGGGATGAAAAGGCCATTTCGCAGTTCTGCGAGCTGAACTTCGGCGTCAGCTTTCCGCTGTTCCGCAAGGTCGACGTCAATGGCCCGGGCGCCCACCCGCTGTTCGTCGAGCTGAAGAAGCGTGCGCCGGGCCTGCTCGGTTCCCAGGGGATCAAGTGGAACTTCACCAAGTTCCTGCTGGACCCGAAGACCGGCAGCGTCAGCCGTTATGCTCCCACCACCAAGCCGGATGCCCTGAGCGCCAGCATCGAAGCGCTGCTCAAGTGATCGGCGGCGAGGCCCAGTGGTCGATCAGGGCCTCCAGTTCCTCGCGCCGGAACGGTTTGGCCAGGTAGTCGTTCATGCCCGCAGCGCGGCAGCGTTCGCGCTCCTCGGGCATGGCATTGGCGGTCAGGGCGACGATCGGCAGGTTCGGCCAGCGTCCGCTCTGGCGGATGCGCCGGCTGGCTTCGTAGCCGTCCATCACCGGCATGTTGCAGTCCATCAGGACCAGATCGAACGGGCCGCCCTCCAGTTGCTCCAGGGCTTCGGCGCCATGGGCGGCAACGCTCACTTCGCAGCCGAGCTTGGCCAGCATGCCCTTGGCCACCAGTTGGTTGACCGGGTTGTCCTCGACCAGCAGGATCCGTCCCCGGCCGGTACTGGCCGGTTTGTCGGTCTGTTCCACTGACGCTCCTTCGTCCACCCGTGCAAGCACCCGGCGCAAGGCCTGGTACAGCGCGCTGCGCGCCAGCGGCCGGGCCTGTTGCTGCAGCGGCGCCAGGCTCGCCGCCTGCTCGCCCGGAAGGAAGTTACCGTAGGCGGTAATCAGCAGGATCGGCGCCTTGCTCGCCGGGCGCAGGGTCAGGACGCAGTCCAGGTCATCGGTGATCAGCAGGTCGGGGCTGTCGCCATCGAGTTGATCGTGGCTATCCAGGCGCTTGTAGTGCAGACCCCAGCGGGGCAGCAGGGTCTGCAACAGCTCGGCCAGGCCGCTCTTGGCATTGCTGATGGCCACCACCTGGCCGCGCAGCGGGTCCGGCATGATCGCCGCGGTATGGGCGGGGAGCGGCAGTTCGGCGCTGAATTGGCTGCCAAAGCCGCTCTCTGAACTGATGCTCAGGCGTCCGTGCATGGCCTCGCAGAGGTTGTTGGTCAGGGTCAGGCCGAGGCCGGTGCCACCGTACTGCCGGGTGATGCCGGCGGCAGCCTGGGTGAAGGGCTGGAAGATACGGGTCTGGGCTTCTGCATCGATGCCGATGCCGGTATCGCAGACATCGATGCGCACGCCACCGTTTTGCGTGGTCAGGCGCACGTCGACACGGCCGAAACGGGTGAACTTGAGGGCATTGGACAGCAGGTTGCTGACGATCTGCCGGACCCGGGTCGGGTCGCCAAGAACCAGGTAGGGAAATTTCGGATCGATCAGGCAGGTCAGTTCGACGTTGGGCGCGGTGTTCTGCGACAACAGGTTGGCGGTGTCCTCCACCAGCGCGCCGAGGTCGAAGGGAATGCGTTCCAACTCCAGCTGGCCGGCGTCGAACTTGGACAGGTCGAGGATATCGTTGAGCAGTTCCACCAGAACCTTGCCCGAATCGTGGGCAATCGACAGCTGCTGGCGCTGCTCGGTGGTCAGCGGGCTGTCCAGCGACAGGGCGATCATGCCCAGCAGGCCGTTGAGCGGGGTGCGGATCTCGTGGCTCATGTTGGCCAGAAAGGCGGCGCGGGCCTGGGCCATGTCGAGGGCGCGGCGGCGGGCGTCTTCCAGTTCGAGGTTGGACTGGCTGAGGCGATTGTTGCTCGCCTTGAGTTCGTTGGTGCGCGCCGAGACGATGTTTTCCAGTTGGTTGAGGTAATCGGTGAGGCGGTTTTCTGCCGTGCGCCGTTGCTGGATCTCGGTGGCCATGGTGACGAACTGCTGGTTGGCGACCTTGACCAGTACCCCGATTTCGTCGTGTTCGTGGCCGACCGGAAAGGGCAGTTTGCCTTGCTTGCCATTCTGTGGGTCGCTGTGGCTCAGAGCGCTGATGACCCGCACCAGCGGTTTGGTCAGCATCATGTAGAACAGCGCCAGGAGAAGGCCGGTCAGCAGCAGGCTGCGCACGAAGCCGTTGAGCAGGGTGACTTCCGCACGCTTGAGGAAGCGGCTGCCGAAGGCGAAGGTGTCGACGTCGATGTACAGGGTGCCCAGGTACTCGCTGGGCATGTGGCTGAGAAACAGGCGATTGCGGAATTCCCGGGTGTTGCCGAACAGGAAGTCGCTGATCGCCCGGTAGGCGCTTTCCTCGCGGGGGCGCTGCATATCGGCGAGGACCGTGTCGTTGTTATCGATCAGGCGGGCGCGAATGATCGCCGGGGACTGCAGCAGGCCGAGGGTCAGCTCCTGGGCCAGTTCGGCGTCGATGTTATAGGCGATACGCGATGCGGTGTTGTGGCTGATATCCAGCAGGGCCTGCATCTCGCGGTTGATGGAAGCGTCTTCGCTGGCATAATCGATGCCTATCTGGATGAGACTGAGCAAGGTTCCCAGGATGAAGCCGACGAGGACGGTCAACCGGGCTTGCTTGTACGACAGGCGATTGGTGAACTTGATATCCATGGTCCCGAGCCAGTTCCACATTCCATGCGCTGCGCAAGCATAGCCGATCAACCCCGGCTGCTGGCATGTACTGTCACACATTCAGTTCACTCGTTATTGACTGATCTGACCGAGGAATTCTTCGTGGACTCTCGTTTGAATGCGTTTCTCGATCGCGCCGAAAGTGTCCTGGCGCGTCTCGAACCCCTGTTGCCGATGTCTCGCCCGGAGATCGACTGGAGCACGTGCCTGGCTGCGCGCTGGCAGCGTGACGGGCGTAGCGGTTTTCTCCTGCCGCTGGACGTGAGCCTGGACATTCGCCTGTCCGACCTGATCGGGGTGGATCAGCAGCGTGACCAGTTGGGCCGCAATACCCGTCAGTTCCTCGATGGCATGCCGGCCAACCACGCGTTGCTGTGGGGTTCCCGGGGCACCGGCAAATCGTCGCTGGTGCGCGCCTTGCTTGCCGAGTACGCCGGCGCCGGCCTGCGCCTGATCGAGATCGAGCGCGATCACCTGGCCGACCTGCCGCGGGTGGTCGAGCAACTGCACAAGTTGCCGCAGCGCTTCGTGCTGTTCTGCGATGACCTTTCCTTTGAAGCCGGGGAGGGCGATTACCGGGTACTGAAGAGCGTGCTCGACGGTTCCCTGGAGCAGGCGCCGGACAACGTGTTGTTGTACGCCACCTCGAACCGCCGCCATCTGGTGCCGGAAAAGCAAAGCGACAACGAAAACTGGAAGATGGTCGACGGCGAGTTGCATCCCAACGAAGCCGTGGAGGACAAGATTGCCCTGTCCGACCGTTTCGGCTTGTGGCTGTCGTTCTACCCGTTCAGCCAGGAGCATTTCCTCGATGTCGTCGAGCACTGGATCAGCCAGTTGGCCAAGGGCCCGGGGCTGGCCTGGGCGCGCGACGAAGAACTGGACAAGGCCGCGATCCGCTGGGCAACCGGCCGCGACAACCGTAATGGCCGTTGTGCCTATCAGTTCGCCCGCTACTGGGTCGGACTCAAACTGCTGGAGCAACATAGATGATCGATTTGAATGCGGCGGGCGCCGGCCTGGGTGGTTACGCGCTGCTGGCGGCGCAACTGGAGGCCCTGCTTTCCGGTGAGCGTGATTTCATTGCCAACGCCGCGCAGTTTTCTGCCTTCCTCTATAGCCAGGTCGAGGACTTGAACTGGGCAGGTTTCTATCTCAACCGCGATGGCGAGCTGGTCCTGGGTCCGTTCCAGGGCCAGGTGGCCTGCGTGCGCATCGCCTTCGGGCGTGGCGTGTGCGGCGCGGCGGCGGCGAGCCTGGAGACCCAGCGTGTCGAGGATGTGCATGCATTCCCCGGGCATATCGCCTGCGACAGCGCTTCCAACAGCGAGTTGGTGATTCCGCTGGTCAAGGAAGGCCGGTTGATTGGTGTACTGGATCTGGACAGCCCGAAGCTGGCGCGCTTCGCTGTGGCGGATCAGGTGGGGCTGGAGCGCCTGGTGGAGATTTTCCTGCAGGCGACTGACTGCAACTTCTAGCGGCAAGCCATAAGCTTCAAGCTGCAAGAAAAAGCCCGGTTACCGCGGACGGCTTTCTTGCAGCTTGAGGCTCGAAGCTTGTGGCTGGTTGTTCAGTCGTAGATGACCTTCTTCTTCCAGTTCTCTTCCTCGTCCGACTTCAAGCCCTCGGTCAGGGCGTTGACGTCGTCGGCGCTGGGTTCGATGGTGTCCAGGACCATGGCGTTGGCCCGGTTCAGCATCTTCTCCATATATTCCAGCTGCTCGCGATACTGCGCGGGCTCCGGTTGCTTGCGCAGGTACTGCACGCCGCGCTCGAAGGCCAGGCGGGCATGCCCCGGCTGGTTCTGTTGCAGGGCCGCCTGGCCGAGGTTATTGAAGAACTCGATATGCAGCACCACGAGGATGTGGCGGATTTCCTTGACCCAGTACTTGGCTTCGTTGGTGGCCAGGAAACCTTCCTGGCAGGCACGCACCACCTGGCTGTGCAGCGCCTCCAGGAGGAAACGGATGTCCTTGGCCTTGGCTTCGGTCTGGATCGGCGAGGGCGGGTTGGTCACCGGCAGCGATTCGCCCTGGGCGATCAGGGTGTCCAGTTCGCCGATGCGTGCGCGGATGGCATCGTTGCTCTTGTCCAGGGCCAACTGGCGCTGGTTGAGGTTGAGTTCGAGGCGGGTCAGCAGCAGCTTGAGGGCCGGGTTCATCAACTGGCCGGGGAAGGTTTCGGTGATCTCGCCCACGCGACGCAGGCGGTCGGCCAGCTCGACCTTCAGGCGCGCGCGCTCCAGCTTGTTGTTCTCGACCACATTGTTCAGGTAGCCGATCACGATCAGCAAGGCGATACCCGCCACTATAAGCAGGGTAATCATTAGTGGTGTCACCGTTCACGCCTCGTCAGTCAGGTATACCGATTGAGTGTAGTGGCTTCCCATTTGCCCGGATAGAGCAGTTTGGCAGAAGCCGGCAGGGGATTGATGGCAATTTGCCGTGAGTCACAGTTGGACAACAGGATCTCCGCTTTTTCTGTGTCGGCATGGCTGCTGGAAACAAGAGGGCGGGGGCTGCCCGGAAGTCTGAAAACGCTTCGAAGTCATTGATTTAAATAAATTTCTATTTGGGGGTTGACGACCTCTCAAAGCATCCCTAGAATGCGCGCCACTTGCAGCGTAAAGCACACAGCGAAACGCGGCAGGGAGTGAAAAGTTGTAGCGTGTCCCCTTCGTCTAGTGGCCTAGGACACCGCCCTTTCACGGCGGTAACAGGGGTTCGAGTCCCCTAGGGGACGCCAATGCGGGAATAGCTCAGTTGGTAGAGCACGACCTTGCCAAGGTCGGGGTCGCGAGTTCGAGTCTCGTTTCCCGCTCCAGTTTACAAAGGCTTCGCTTAACGGCGGGGCTTGTAAAAATCCAGTATCGAGGCCCATGCTTCTGATGCTGGTCACTGAAATGAACGAAAGTCGTTTCAGGAAGAGTCCCCTTCGTCTAGTGGCCTAGGACACCGCCCTTTCACGGCGGTAACAGGGGTTCGAGTCCCCTAGGGGACGCCAATATGCGGGAATAGCTCAGTTGGTAGAGCACGACCTTGCCAAGGTCGGGGTCGCGAGTTCGAGTCTCGTTTCCCGCTCCAAATATGGCGCTACTGGATCTTCGGGTCGGGTAGCCAAGAAAAAAGGACCTTCGGGTCCTTTTTTCGTTTCTGCTGAAAAACACAATTCATAAATGCGGCGCGGACCCTGTGGGAGCTGGCTTGCCAGCGATTACGGTAGTGAATTCACCATCGCTATCGCTGGCAAGCCAGCTCCCACAGGGTCCGCGTCGTGCTTTTGCTCAGTTGCTTAGTGCTTGCTGTCCTGCTCGGACATGCTCAGCAACTGCTTCTCCTGGTTCCAGTCGAACGGCTCGTCGTTCTGCTCGGCGGCGTAACGGCGCTCTTCCAGTTCCTGATACAGGTCCAGCTCTTCATCCGGCATGAAGTGCAGGCAGTCACCGCCGAAGAACCACAACAGGTCCCGCGGGACCAGGTGGGCGATCTGTGGATAACGCTGAATGACCTGGCACATCAGGTCCTGGCCCAGGTACTGGCTTTCCAGTGGATCCTGCGGCAGTTGTTCCAGCAGTTCGTCGAAGCGCTCGAGAAACAGTCCGTGGCTTTCTTCCGGGACCTGCTCGGCTTCGCCCAGGGCGGCGAGGATGCTGCGCAGGTGGTTGAGCAGGACGAGGTGGTAGTCCAGGTGTGCATTGGCCATGCTGGCGATCCTCTAAAGCAAAAACGGGCGCGGGAGTATACGGCTCCCCGCGCCCGATGTCCCGGTCGGATGACGATCAGCGCACCTTGCCGGCGCTCGGCAGCAACTCCTCCTTGGTGAAGGCATCGACATCGATGACCTTGCGCCGCGCCGCTTCGGCCGCACGTAGTTTCTCCGCCTGCGCTGTGTCCAGAGCGCCACTGCGCACCGCCGCGTCGATCAGCGATTCGCCGGCATTCACCGTGAATTCGCCTTTCTTCAAGGCATGGCGCAGGTTCTTGTGGGCCTCGGCGCTGTCAGTCAGCAACGCGCTGGCGTGTTGCAGTGCCCCGACCGGGTCCTGTGGATCGGTCGGGCGATAGCACCCGGCGAGCAAGGCCTCCAGTGCCGGATCGCCAGCGCCGCGACCGATCAAGGCGGCAATCTCCGCGTCCAGCTCGTCGCTCGGCCCGGTGTGCCGGCGCCCGAACGGGAACACGATCACCCGCAGCGCACAGCCGAGCAGGCGACTGGGGAAGTTGTCGAGCAGACGGTCCAGCGCCTGTTCCGCCTGGCCGAGGCTTTCCTCCATGGCCCAGCGCAGCAGTGGTTGCAGGTGCGAGGGCGAGTTGAGGTCGTGATAGCGCTTGAGTGCTGCCGAACCCAGGTACAGGTAGCTGAGCACATCGCCCAGTCGCGCCGACAGGCGTTCGCGGCGCTTGAGCTCACCGCCCAGCAGCATCATGCACAGGTCGGCAAGCAGGGCGAAGGCCGCAGCCTGGCGGTTCAGCGCACGGAAATAACCCTGGCTCAGCGGATCACCCGGGACTTTCTCGAAATGCCCGAGGCCCAGGCCAAGCACCAGCGTACTGGCCGCGTTCCCTACGGCGAAACCGACGTGCTGCAACAGCAACTGGTCGAACTCCCGCAGCGCCTGGTCACGGTCCTCGCGTCCGGCCAGGGCCATTTCCTTGAGCACGAATGGATGGCAGCGGATCGCGCCCTGACCGAAGATCATCAGGTTGCGCGAAAGGATATTGGCGCCTTCCACGGTGATGAAGATCGGCGCCCCCTGCCAACTGCGCCCCAGGTAGTTGTTCGGGCCCATGATGATGCCCTTGCCGCCGTGGATATCCATGGCGTGCTGGATGCATTCGCGGCCGCGTTCGGTGAGGTGGTACTTGAGGATCGCCGACAGCACCGAGGGTTTCTCGCCCAGGTCCACGGCCTTGGCGGTGAGCAGGCGGGCGCTGTCCATCAGCCAGGCGTTGCCGCCGATGCGTGCCAGGGACTCCTGGATGCCTTCGAACGCCGCCAGCGGCACGTTGAACTGCTCGCGGATCTGCGCGTACTGGCCGCTGACCAGGCTGGTGAACTTGGCCGCCCCGGTGCCCACTGCCGGCAGGGAGATCGAGCGACCCACCGACAGGCAGTTCATCAGCATCATCCAGCCCTTGCCAAGCATCTCCTGGCCGCCGATCAGGTAGTCCAGGGGGATGAACACGTCCTTGCCTTCGTTGGGGCCGTTCATGAAGGCCGCGCCCAGGGGCAGGTGGCGCTTGCCGATCTCGACGCCGGGTGTATCGGTGGGGATCAGCGCCAGGCTGATGCCCAGTTCTTCCTGGTCACCGAGCAGATGTTCCGGGTCATGGGCCTTGAAGGCCAGGCCTAGCAGGGTGGCGACCGGTCCCAGGGTGATATAGCGCTTTTCCCAGTTCAGGCGCAGGCCGATGACTTCCTCGCCTTTCCACTGGCCCTTGCAGATGATCCCGGTGTCCGGCATAGCACCGGCATCGGAGCCGGCCAGCGGTCCGGTCAGGGCGAAACAGGGGATCTCATCGCCGCGGGCCAGGCGCGGCAGGTAATGGTTGCGTTGTTCGTCGGTGCCGTAGTGCAGCAGCAGTTCGGCCGGGCCGAGGGAGTTGGGGACCATCACGGTGGACGCCAGGTCGCCGCTGCGGGTGGCCAGCTTCATTGCCACCTGGGAGTGGGCGTAGGCGGAGAAACCCTTGCCGCCATATTCCTTGGGAATGATCAGGGCGAAGAAGCCGTGGGTCTTGATGTGTTCCCAGGCTTGCGGTGGCAGGTCCATGTCCTGGCCGATCTGCCAGTCGCTGACCATGGCGCAGAGTTCTTCGGTCGGGCCGTCGATGAAGGCCTGTTCTTCCGCAGTCAGTTCGGATTTCGAGTAGCCCAGCAGGGTGTCCCAGTTCGGCCGGCCGCTGAACAGTTCGCCATCCCACCACACCGTGCCGGCATCGATGGCCTCGCGCTCGGTCACCGACATCGGCGGCAGGGTGCGCTGGAACCAGGCGAACAGCGGTGCGCTGAAGAACTTGCGGCGCAGGTCCGGGAGCAGAAGGGGCAGGGCGATGGCCGCGACCACCAGCAGCAGCAGGAAGGTCAGCCAGCCCGGCGCCCGGGAGAAGATACCCATGGCAATCACGTACACCGCCACCACGGCCAGGGCAGGCAGGGCCGGTGTCCGCCGATGGGCGAGCCAGGCGGCCCCGAGTACGAGCACAAGCAACCACAACAGCAACATAGTCTTTCCTCCTGGAAACCTTTCACGTGTCAGGACATCCGTCAGAGCGTAGTTGCTCTGGGCGTAACGGCCTCGTCTGAACAGTGACAGGAGCTTTCCGGAGGAGTTCGGCGGCGATTGCCTGGGCGCCGTGCTGGGGTAGACTGGGCCTCCCTTGCAGGTAACAGGATGTAAAAAATGCTCAAGATCTGGGGTCGGAAAAATTCCAGCAACGTACGCAAAGTGCTGTGGTGCGCGGAAGAGCTGGGGCTGAATTACCAGGCGGTGGATGCCGGCGGTGCCTTTGGCGTGGTCAACGAGCCACATTACCGGGCGCTCAATCCCAATGGCGTGGTGCCGACCATCGAGGATGACGACCTGGTGCTCTGGGAGTCCAACACCATCGTGCGCTACCTGGGCGCCAAGCACGCCCCGGGCACGCCGTGGTACCCGGAGGATCCGGTGGTGCGGGCCAAGGCGGAGAAATGGATGGACTGGACCACCTCGTCCCTGGCCACGCCGTTCCGCCCGCTGTTCTGGGGCATCCTGCGCACGCCGGCGGAGCAGCAGGACTGGGTGGCGATCAACGCCGCGCACAAGTCCTGCGCCAACCTGCTGTCGATCGCCGATGAGGCCCTGGCCTCGCAGCCGTACCTTTCCGGCGCGGAAGTCGGCATGGGTGATATTCCCCTGGGCTGCTTCGTCTACGCCTGGTTCGAGATGCCTATCGAGCGTCCCGAGATGCGCCACCTGCGCGCCTGGTACGAGCGCCTGCGCGAGCGTCCGGCCTATCAGGCCGCGGTGATGACCGCGCTGACCTGATCGCTTCGCCCGGTTCGATAGTTAATATCGATAGTGTTGACTGTACTTGTGTGGCCAAGGCCAGCACCATGGCCACATTACTCGTGACCGGTACGTCCGGCACCGCCTGATTTTCCGAACAATTCCAACGGTACACAGACCCGCTATGAGTTCAGCCCTGTCCATCCGGCAGCTAACCAAGACCTACGGCAACGGTTTCCAGGCCCTCAAGGGCATCGACCTGGATGTCGCCGAAGGTGACTTCTTCGCTTTGCTCGGCCCCAATGGCGCCGGCAAATCCACCACCATCGGCATTCTTTCGACCCTGGTGAACAAGACCAGCGGCAGCGTCAGCGTCTTCGGCCATGACCTCGATCGCCAGCCCGCCGCGCTCAAGCGCAGCATTGGCGTGGTGCCGCAGGAGTTCAACTTCAACCAGTTCGAAAAGACCTTCGATATCGTCGTGACCCAGGCGGGTTACTACGGCATCCCGGCGAAGCTCGCCAGGGAGCGCGCCGAGCAGTACCTGACCCAGTTGGGCCTGTGGGACAAGCGCGACGTGCCGTCCCGCTCGCTGTCCGGCGGCATGAAGCGCCGCCTGATGATCGCCCGTGCGCTGATCCACGAACCGCGCCTGCTGATCCTCGACGAGCCCACCGCCGGCGTGGATATCGAGCTGCGCCGGTCGATGTGGAGCTTCCTCACCGAGCTGAACCAGAAGGGCATCACCATCATCCTCACGACGCACTACCTCGAGGAGGCCGAGCAGCTGTGCCGCAATATCGGCATCATCGACCACGGCACCATCGTCGAGAACACCAGCATGCGTCAGTTGCTGGGCAAGCTGCATGTCGAGACCTTCGTCCTCGACCTCAGGCATGACCTGGCCCAGGCACCGCAACTGCTTGGCTACCCGTGCCGCCTGATCGATGCCCATACCCTGGAAGTCCAGGTGGACAAGGATGTGGGCATCACCGCGCTGTTCGGCCAGTTGGCCCTGCAGAACATCGAGGTGACCAGCCTGCGCAACAAGACCAACCGTCTCGAGGAGCTGTTCGTGTCCCTGGTTGAAAAGAATCTGTCCAAGGTGGCGATATGAGCTCGGAACTGCGCGCCAACCTGGTCGCCCTCAACACCATCGTCTATCGCGAAGTACGCCGTTTCACGCGGATCTGGCCGCAGACCCTGCTGCCCCCGGCGATCACCATGGTCCTGTACTTCGTCATCTTCGGTAACCTGATAGGCCGGCAGATCGGCGACATGGGTGGCTTCAGCTACATGGAGTACATCGTGCCGGGGCTGATCATGATGTCGGTGATCACCAACTCCTACGGCAACGTGGTCTCGAGCTTCTTCGGCAGCAAGTTCCAGCGCTCGATCGAGGAGCTGATGGTCTCGCCGGTGTCGCCGCACATCATCCTCATCGGCTACACCCTGGGCGGTGTACTGCGCGGCCTGGCGGTGGGCGTGATCGTGACCATGCTGTCGCTGTTCTTCACCCATCTGCAGGTGCACCACCTGGGGATTACCGTGCTGGTGGTGGTGCTGACCGCCACCATCTTCTCCCTGCTGGGCTTCATCAACGCGGTGTTCGCGCGCAACTTCGACGATATCTCGATCATCCCGACCTTCGTCCTGACGCCGCTGACCTACCTGGGCGGGGTGTTCTACTCGATCAACCTGTTGCCGCCGTTCTGGCAGACCGTGTCGTTGGCCAACCCGGTGCTGCACATGGTCAACTCGTTCCGCTACGGCATCCTCGGCGTGTCCGACATCAGGATCGGCGTGGCCATTACCTTCATGCTGGTAGCGACCGCCGTGCTGTATTTCGGCTGCGTGCGCCTACTGATCAGCGGGCGCGGAATGCGCAGCTGATTTGGCCTTGCGCCGGCGCCACTGCCTGCCCACCCACCAGCGCCAATAGAGCATGGTCAGACAGTAGGCGAGGGCGCCGAGCAGCACGCCACACACCACCGAACCCAGCAGGAACGGCTGCCACAGGGTCGACAGCTGCTCGGTGATCCAGTCGAAGGTGATTTCCTCGGGCAGGGTGCGCGGCGGGATGCCCATCAGCCACGCGCCCATCTGGTAGGTGCAATAGAACACCGGTGGCATGGTGATGGGGTTGGTCAGCCAGACCAGGCTGACGGCGATCGGCATGTTGCCGCGCACCAGCACCGCCAGGCTAGCGGCCAGGAGCATCTGCAGCGGCATCGGGATGAACGCGGCGAAGATCCCCACGCCCATGGCCCGGGCCACGGAATGGCGATTCAGGTGCCAGAGGTTGGCGTCATGCAGCAACCGACCGAGAAATCGTAAGGACTTGTGTTCCCGGATGCTCGTCGGATCGGGCATGTAGCGTTTGAAAAGTCGACGCGGCATGTGGGGTCTCGGCGGTCGAAAGGGGGCAAGTATGCACGTATTACAAACTGTGCCCATTCAGACTTTGTGACAATTAATAAGTGAGCCCTGCCCCGGCATGGACTAAGCCTGCTGGGTCGTTTGTGTTTCTCCGGGGTTGGGCTCATGCGCACAAGGATGTTGGCGCTCTTGTCCGGGCTTCTGTGTCCGGTCTTTCTGCCCGTGTTGCCGTCTGTCGGTGCGCTGGTGATCTTCGCGGTGCTGGGGTTTTTGTGCCTGTGGCGGCGTGTTTTCCCGTTGGCTTTTTTCCTTTTCGGGCTGTGCTGGGCCAGCCTGTCGGCGCAGAGTGCGCTGGATGATCGTCTGGCGCGTGAACTGGATGGCCGTACCTTGTGGATCGAGGGACGGGTGGTGGGTTTGCCGGAGCAGGATGGAGGGCGGGTCCGTTTCGAGTTGCAGGATCCCCGGTCGCGCCGTGCCGAACTGCCGCAGCGGGTGCGGCTGACGTGGCAGGACGGCCCGCCGGTCAACAGCGGTGAGCACTGGCGCCTGGCGGTCAACCTGAAGCGTGCGCAGGGGCTGCTCAATCCCCATGCCCTGGATAGCGAAGCCGCTTTACTGGCCCGCGGCATCGGTGCCCTGGGTTCGGTCAAGGACGGCGAGCTTCTGGTGCCGGCCAGCGGTGCCTGGCGCGACGGCATCCGCCAGCGTTTGCTGGCGACTGATGCGCAGGGTCGCGAGGCCGCGCTCGCCGCCCTGGTCCTGGGTGACGGGGCCGGGCTGGCACGGGAGGACTGGAATGTGCTGCAAGCCACCGGGACCGTGCACCTGCTGGTGATTTCCGGCCAGCATATCGGCCTGCTCGCCGGGCTCGTCTATGGCCTGGTGGTCATGCTGTTTCGTCTCGGCTGGTGGCCGCGGCGCCAGCCCTGGCTACCCTGGGCATGCGGCCTGGCCTTTGCCGCCGCCCTCGGCTATGGCTTGCTGGCCGGGTTCCAGGTCCCGGTACAGCGCGCCTGCATCATGCTGGCGGTGGTGCTGCTCTGGCGTTTGCGCTTTCGCCACCTGGGCGTTGCCTGGCCAGTGCTGATTGCGGCCAATGGCGTGCTGCTGTTCGAGCCGCTGGCCGCCTTGCTGCCGGGATTCTGGCTGTCGTTCGCCGCAGTGGCGGTATTGGTGATGGTGCTCAGCGGTCGACTGGGGGCCTGGCCGATCTGGCTGGCCTGGGGGCGGGTGCAATGGTTTATCGCCATCGGCTTGCTCCCGGTACTGCTGGTGCTGGGTTTGCCGGTCAGTCTTGGCGCGCCCTTGGCCAACCTGTTCGCGGTGCCCTGGTTGAGCATCCTGGTATTGCCGCTGGCCCTGGCGGGAACGGTGCTGTTGCCGCTGCCAGTCGTGGGCGAAGGCTTGCTGTGGCTGGCGGGCGGTCTGCTTGGCTGGCTGTTCGATCTGCTCGGCGGGATGGCCGCCTGGCGTCCGGCCTGGATTCCTCCGGCATTGCCGCTGTGGAGCTGGCTGCTGGTCTGTATCGGTGCCGTTCTGCTGCTGTTGCCCGCCGGCCTGCCGATGCGCGTGCTGGGCTGGCCCTTGTTGTTGCTGGCCGGATTCAGCCCGCGCGAGGCGCTTCCGCCGGGGCAGGTGGATGTCTGGCAACTGGATGTCGGCCAGGGGCAGGCCTTCTTCCTGCGAACCCGAGGGCATGCGCTGCTCTACGACGCCGGTCCGGTGCGCGGCGAGGTGGACCTTGGCGAGCGCGTCGTGCTGCCGAGCCTGCTCAAGCTTGGCGTTGGCCAACTGGACCTGATGCTGATCAGCCACGCCCATGCCGACCATGCCGGAGGTGCGCTGGCGGTACAGCGCGGCCTGCGAGTGCGCCGGGTGATCGCTGGCGAGCCGGGCGAGGCGGAGGATCCTTGCGCGAGCGGCGAGGCATGGGAGTGGGACGATGTGCGCTTTTCCCTGTGGCAGTGGGCGGATGCAGATGACAGCAACCAGCATTCCTGCGTATTGAAGGTGGAAGCCTCCGGCGAAACCCTGCTGCTGGCCGGTGATATCGACCGCTTCGCCGAGGACGCCTGGCTGCAAGGCCCCCAGGCAGGTCCGGTGGACTGGCTGCAGGCGCCGCACCACGGCAGTCGCACCTCCTCCAGTGCGCGCTTCCTCGATGTCCTGCGCCCGCGTGGCGTGTTCATCTCCCGTGGCCGCCACAACGGCTTCGGTCATCCGTCGCCCCTCGTCATGGCCCGTTACGCCGCAAGGCAGATCGCCACCTACGACACTGCGCTGCTCGGCGCCGTGCATCTGCGCCTCGGCAGTTCCAGTGTCCCCCGTGGCCTGCGCGAGCAGCGCAGATTCTGGCGCGAACCGACATGACAACCTTCGGCAGTCACGGCCCCTATGGTAGAGTGCAGGACTTTTTCCGAGGGGGTCCTTACTGTGTGGGAATTGGTCAAGTCCGGTGGTTGGATGATGCTGCCGATCATTCTGAGTTCCATCGCTGCCATGGCTATCGTCGCCGAACGCCTGTGGACCCTGCGTGCTGCCCGCGTGACCCCGCCGCACCTGCTTGGCCAGGTCTGGCGCTGGATCAAGGACAAGCAGCTGACTACCGATAAACTCAAGGAACTGCGCGCCGATTCGCCCCTGGGCGAGATCCTCGCGGCCGGCCTGGCCAACTCCCGTCATGGTCGCGAGATCATGAAGGAGTGCATCGAGGAAGCCGCGGCCCGCGTCATCCATGAGCTGGAGCGCTATATCAACGCCCTCGGCACCATCGCTGCGATGGCGCCGCTGCTGGGCCTGCTCGGCACCGTGTTGGGGATGATCGACATCTTCAGCTCGTTCATGGGCTCGGGCATGACCGCCAACGCCGCCGTGCTTGCCGGTGGTATCTCCAAGGCACTGATCACCACGGCGGCCGGCCTGATGGTGGGTATCCCGGCGGTATTCTTCCACCGTTTCCTGCAGCGCCGCATCGATGAACTGGTGGTGGGCATGGAGCAGGAGGCGATCAAGCTGGTCGAAGTACTGCAGGGCGACCGTGACGTCGATCTGGCCGAGGGCAAGGCGTGAAATTCCGGCGCAAGCAACGCGAGAACGTGGATATCAACCTGGCGTCGTTGATCGACGTGGTGTTCATCCTGTTGCTGTTCTTCGTGGTCACCACCACCTTCACCCGCGAAACCCAGTTGCGCGTCGAGCTGCCGGAAGCGTCCAGCGGCGCGCCGATGCCCGAGTCCGAGCAGAAGCTGGTGGAAATCACCATCAGCGCCGAGGGTGTGTATTCGGTGAACAACCACCTGCTGCCCAAGAGCGACCTGGCGACCCTGACCGAGGCCCTGCAGAAGGAGTCCGGTGGTGACACCAAGCTGCCGCTGGCGATCAGCGCCGACGGCAAGACCCCGCACCAGGCGGTGGTCACAGCGATGGACGCGGCCGGCAAGCTCGGCTTCAGCCATCTGCGCATGACCACGGTCGAGGCGGCGCCGGGGACGCCCTGATGGCCTTCTCCGACCGTCTGCTGCAGGCCTGGTACAAGGGCCATCCGCTGCTCGCCCTGCTGTCGCCCCTCGAAGCCCTGTACCGCAAGGTGGTGCGCGGCAAGCGCCAGCGCTTCCTGGCGGGCGAGGGCATGATCTATCGCGCGCCGGTGCCGGTGCTGGTGGTGGGCAACATCACCGTCGGCGGCACCGGCAAGACGCCGCTGATCCTCTTTCTGATCGAGCATTGCCGCCAGCGCGGGCTCAAGGTGGGCGTGGTCAGCCGTGGCTACGGGGCCAAGCCGCCGCAGTTGCCGTGGCGGGTGCGGGCCGAGCAGCCGGCTGAACACGCGGGTGATGAACCCTTGCTGATCGTGCAGCGCAGCGGCGTGCCGCTGATGATCGATCCGGACCGTTCCCAGGCCGTGCGCGCGCTGCTCGAGGCCGAGCCGCTGGACCTGATCCTCTGCGACGACGGCATGCAGCATTACCGCCTGGCCCGGGATCTGGAACTGGTACTGATCGACGCCGCCCGCGGCCTTGGCAATCGCCGTTGCCTGCCGGCCGGACCGCTGCGTGAGCCGGTCGAGCGTCTGGCCGAGGTGGATGCATTGCTCTACAACGGCGCCACGGCCGATCGCGATGACGGTTTTGCCTTTACCCTCCAGCCCACTGCGCTGGTCAATCTGCGCAGCGGCGAGCGTCGCCCGCTGACGCATTTCCCTGCCGGGCAGGCCCTGCACGCGGTGGCCGGGATCGGCAACCCGCAGCGCTTCTTCAATACCCTGCGCGGACTGGACTGGAAGCCGGTCGAGCATCCCTTCGCCGATCATGCCGCCTTCAGCGCCGAAGCCCTGGCCTTCACGCCGTCTTTGCCGCTGGTGATGACCGAGAAGGATGCTGTCAAATGCCGCAGTTTCGCGGCGGATGACTGGTGGTATCTTGCCGTGGACGCGCAGCCGTCGCCGGCCTTCGTGGGTTGGCTCGACGCGCAACTGTCACGCCTGCTGCCGAACGTCCGGCAGCCCTGATTCTTTTCGTTTTCGGCCACCGGCCTGAGGAACAACCATGGACACCAAACTGCTCGATATCCTCGCTTGCCCGATCACCAAGGGCCCGCTCAAGCTCAGCGCCGACAAGACCGAGCTGATCAGCAAGGGCGCCGGCCTGGCCTACCCGATTCGCGACGGCATCCCGGTGATGCTGGAAAGCGAAGCCCGCACCCTGAGCGACGACGAGCGCCTGGACAAATGAGCCTGGCCTTTACCGTGGTGATTCCGGCACGCCTGCGCTCGACGCGGCTGCCGAACAAGCCGCTGCTGCTGATCGCCGGCAAGCCGATGATCCAGCATGTCTGGGAGCAGGCACGCAAGAGCAGCGCCAATCGCGTGGTCATCGCCACCGATGACGCGAGCATCGTCGAGGCCTGCAAGGCATTTGGCGCCGAGGTCCTGCTGACCCGTGCCGACCATGAATCCGGCACTGACCGCCTGGCTGAAGTGGCCGCGGCGCTCGGCCTGCCTGCCGATGCCATCGTGGTCAATGTGCAGGGCGATGAGCCGCTGATTCCGCCGTCGATCATCGACCAGGTGGCCGCCAACCTGGCTGCCCATCCGGAAGCCGGTATCGCCACCCTCGGCGAGCCGCTGGAGTCGGTCGAGGCGCTGTTCAATCCCAATGTGGTCAAGGTAGTTGCCGACCTCAATGGCCTGGCCCTGACCTTCAGCCGTGCGCCGCTGCCCTGGGCCCGCGATGCGCTGGCGCAAACGCGCGAGCAACTGCCGGAAGGCGTGCCATATCGCCGCCATATCGGCATGTACGCCTACCGTGCCGGCTTCCTTCAGGACTTCGTCGGCTGGGGCCCATGCTGGCTGGAGAAGACCGAGGCCCTGGAGCAGTTGCGTGCCCTCTGGCATGGCGTGCGCATTCACGTCGCCGACGCCCTGGAAGCGCCGCCAGTGGGTGTCGACACCGCGGAAGACCTCGAGCGCGTACGGCGCTTGCTGGAGGTCTGATGCGCGTCCTCTTCGTGTGCCTGGGCAATATCTGCCGCTCGCCGACTGCCGAGGGCGTGCTGCGCCATCAGTTGACCGAAGCCGGTCTGGCCGAAGTGATCGAGGTGGCGTCAGCCGGCACTGGCGACTGGCATGTCGGCAATCCCCCGGACAGCCGTACCCGGCGTGCCGCGCAGTTGCGCGGCTATGACCTGTCGGCGCAACGGGCGCAGCAGGTCGGCGTCGAGGACTTCAATCGCTACGACCTGATCCTGGCCATGGACAAGAGCAACCTGGCCAACCTGCAGGCGATGCGTCCGGGTCATGCCAGTGCCGAGCTGGACCTGTTCCTGCGCCGCTACGAAGGGGCGCTGGACGAAGTCCCGGATCCTTACTATGGCGGCGAGCAGGGCTTCGAGCATGTGCTCGACCTGATCGAGGCGGCCTGTCGCGGCCTGGTCATCGAATTGAAGGGGCGGCTATGAGCGCCAAGGTTGAATCGCAGGTTTCCCTCAAGCCTTACAACAGCTTCGGTATCGATGCCGAGGCGCGCCATTTTGCCCAGGCGCGTAATGACGACGAGGTGCGTCAGCTGCTGGCCTACGCTGCCACCGAGGACCTGCCGGTCCTGGTGATTGGCGGTGGTAGCAACCTGTTGCTGACCCGGGACGTCACCGCGCTGGTCCTGCGCATGAACAGCCGCGGCATCCGCGTGCTTTCGGATGATGGCGAGCGGGTGGTGGTCGAGGCGGAGGCGGGGGAGACCTGGCATCCGTTCGTGCAGTGGACCCTGGCCCAAGGCCTGGTCGGTCTGGAAAACCTCAGTCTGATTCCCGGCACTGTCGGAGCGGCGCCGATGCAGAATATTGGCGCCTATGGTGTGGAGATCAAGGATGTCTTCGCCGGCCTGACCGCGCTGGATCGCCAGACCGGTGACCTGCGCGACTTCAGCCTGCAAGAGTGTGATTTCGCCTACCGCGACAGCTACTTCAAACGTAATCCGGGGCGCTGGATCATTCTGCGGGTGCGTTTCGCCCTTAGTCGGGTAGCGCCGCTGCATCTGGACTATGGCCCGGTGCGCCAGCGCCTGGCGGAGCGGGGCATAGAGCAGGCGACGGCCAGTGACGTCAGTGCAGCGATCTGCAGCATTCGTGCGGAGAAGCTGCCGGATCCGGCGGTGCTGGGCAATGCCGGGAGCTTCTTCAAGAACCCGGTGGTCAGTGCCGAGCTGGCCCAGGGTATCCGTGACGGGCACCCGGGTGTCGTGGCTTATCCGCAGGCTGACGGCCAGGTGAAGCTGGCGGCGGGCTGGCTGATCGAGCAGGCGGGCTGGAAGGGCTATCGCGATGGCGATGCCGGGGTGCATAAGATGCAGGCGCTGGTGCTGGTGAACTATGGCCAGGCGACTGGCGAGCAGTTGCATGAGCTGGCACAGAAGATCCAGGGCGACATTCTCGAGCGGTTCGGTGTCGAGCTCGAGATGGAGCCGAATCTGTATTAAAGGGCCTGCGCAGAACCTGTGGGAGCTGGCTTGTCGGGGCGCCGAACCGCAGCGATTGCGGTAGTGAATTCACCATGGCAATCGCTGGCAAGCCAGCTCCCACAGGGTCCTCCGTTGTTCTTTCGGACCAGGTAATAAAAAGCCCCGCCAGTCTTCACTGGCGGGGCTTTTTTTCAGCCTTTGGAAATCAGAAGTGCGGTTTCTGCTCTTCGGTGGTTTCCAGGGCTTTCGGTGCTTCCTCGGTGACCTGCGCTTCAGCCTCGGCCGCTGCGGCGGCCGCGGCAGCAGCGGCTGCTTCGGCTTCACGCTTGCGACGGCGGACTTCACGCGGATCGTTCGGCGCACGGCCGTTCGATGGGACCGCGGCAGGTGCTTCAACCGGAGCAGGCTCGGCGGCTGGCGCTTCGACGATCACTGCCGGGGTTTCTTCGACAACGACTGGCGTTGGCGCTTCAACCACTGGCTGAACCTCGACCACCGGCTCCTGGGCTTGCGGCTGCTCTTCGACAACCACCGGCTCAGGCGCGGCTTCGACCACGGCGGCAGGCGCTTCGACAGGCTGCTCGACAGGCTGTGGAACGACTTCGACCACCGGCTCGACGCTCGGTTCGACCGCTTCGACTACGGCAGCCGGTTGCTCGACCACTGGCGCGATGTTCACTTCAGCCACTTCCTCGGCCGGTTTCACGGCTTCGGCGACTTCGGCGATCTCGGCAGCCTGGGATTGCACAGGCGCAGGTTCGACCTGTGGCGCGCTTTCCTCGACGGTGGCGGTAGCGCGTTCGGCCTGGGCGTGGGCCTCGGCTTCGGCGTTGGCGCTGATGGCGCTGGTGGCGACAGCAGCAGTGACGGCCAGGCCGGCAGCCAGTTCGGCACCGCTAGCTTCCTGGCCTTCTTCGCCGGCCTCTTCGCTACCTTCGATCAGCTCGCCATTGGCATCACGCTGACGCTCACGACGGTTGCTGCGACGACGCTGGCCACGGGAGCGACGACGCGGACGTTCGCCTTCGGCGCCTTCCTGGTTGTCATCCTGCAGCAGTTCTTCGTTCGGCAGTTGCTCCTCGACAGCTTCGGCAGCCTGCTCGGCAGGGCGTGGCTGGCGCTCTTCGCGCGGTGGGCGCGGTTGACGCTCTTCACGAGGGGCGCGTTCTTCACGCGGTTGACGCTCTTCACGTGGAGCACGCTCTTCGCGAGGCTGACGCTCTTCACGCGGTGCACGCTCTTCACGTGGTTGACGCTCTTCACGCGGCGCACGTTCTTCGCGAGGCGCGCGTTCTTCACGCGGGGCACGCTCAGGACGCTCTTCACGCACGACCGGTGCAGCCGGAGCGGCATCCAGTGGCTCGCGCAGTTCGCGGACCGGGCGGTCCTCACGAGGGCGACGCTCTTCGCGCGGAGCACGTTGTTGACGCTCTTCACGTGGTGCGCGCTCTTCGCGAGGCTGACGCTCTTCACGTGGGGCGCGTTCTTCACGCGGCTGGCGCTCTTCACGCGGTGCACGCTCTTCGCGCGGCTTGCGATCTTCATCGCGACGGCCGTTGCGGTTGCGGCTCTGCTGGCGACCGTTGCGGCGCTCTTCGTTGCGCTGCGGACGCTCGGCAGCGGCTGGCTTCTCGGCGGCTGCAGCCGGAGCGGCAGGCTCTTCCTTGCTGCCGGCGAACAGGCTGACCAGCGACTTGACCAGGCCCTTGAACAGGCTTGGTTCCGGTGCGCTGTGCACAGGTGCGACAGGCGCGGCGGCTTCAGGTTGCTCGGCGGCCACCGGGGCGTTGCCACGGGCCGGGGCGGTCTTCACGGCGGCTTCCTGGCGAACCAGGGTGCGGGTCGCGGCGGCTTGCGGCGCTTCCTCGACTTCGGCAGCAGCGATCTCGTAGCTGGACTGGGCGCTCAGGGCTTCCGGGTTGTCATCGCGCAGGCGCTGGACTTCGAAGTGCGGCGTCTCGAGGTGATCGTTCGGCAGGATGATGATGCGTGCGCGGGTACGCAGTTCGATCTTGGTGATCGAGTTGCGCTTCTCGTTGAGCAGGAATGCAGCGACCGGGATCGGCACCTGGGCGCGGACCTCGGCGGTGCGGTCCTTCAGGGCTTCTTCTTCGATCAGGCGCAGGATCGCCAGGGACAGGGACTCGACGTCACGGATGATGCCGGTGCCGCTGCAGCGCGGGCAGACGATGCCGCTGCTTTCACCCAGGGACGGACGCAGGCGCTGACGGGACATTTCCAGCAGGCCGAAGCGCGAGATGCGGCCGACCTGGACGCGGGCGCGGTCGGCTTCCAGGCATTCGCGGACTTTTTCTTCCACGGCGCGCTGGTTCTTGGCCGGAGTCATGTCGATGAAGTCGATGACGATCAGGCCGCCGATATCGCGCAGACGCAGTTGGCGGGCGATTTCCTCGGCCGCCTCCAGGTTGGTCTGCAGGGCGGTTTCCTCGATGTCGCTACCCTTGGTGGCGCGCGCCGAGTTGATGTCGATGGAGACCAGGGCTTCGGTCGGGTCGATCACGATCGAGCCGCCGGACGGCAGGTCGACCACGCGCTGGAAGGCGGTTTCGATCTGGCTCTCGATCTGGAAGCGGTTGAACAGCGGGACGCTGTCTTCGTACAGCTTGATCTTGCTGGCGTACTGCGGCATCACCTGGCGGATGAAGGTCAGGGCTTCTTCCTGGGCGTCGATGCTGTCGATCAGCACTTCGCCGATGTCCTGGCGCAGGTAGTCGCGGATGGCGCGGATGATGACGTTGCTTTCCTGGTAGATCAGGAAAGGTGCGGCGCGGTCCTGGGAGGCTTCCTTGATCGCGGTCCAGAGTTGCAGCAGGTAGTCGAGGTCCCACTGCATTTCTTCGCTGCTGCGGCCGAGGCCGGCAGTGCGCACGATCAGGCCCATGTCGGCCGGGGCGACCAGGCCGTTCAGGGCCTCGCGCAGTTCATTGCGTTCTTCGCCTTCGATGCGACGGGAGATACCGCCGGCACGCGGGTTGTTCGGCATCAGCACCAGGTAACGGCCGGCGAGGCTGATGAAGGTGGTCAGGGCGGCGCCCTTGTTGCCACGCTCTTCTTTCTCGACCTGGACGATGACTTCCTGGCCTTCGCTCAGTACTTCCTTGATGTTGACCCGACCTTCCGGGTTCTTCTTGAAGTATTCGCGGGAGATTTCCTTTAGTGGCAGGAAGCCATGGCGTTCGGAGCCGAAGTCGACGAAAGCGGCTTCGAGGCTGGGTTCGATGCGGGTGATCCGGCCCTTGTAGATGTTGGCCTTCTTCTGCTCGCGTGCACCGGACTCGATGTCCAGGTCGTAGAGGCGCTGGCCATCTACCAGAGCAACACGCAACTCTTCGGGTTGAGTCGCGTTAATCAGCATTCTTTTCATGTAATACCGTCGGTTTCCGGGCTGCCGGAAACGGCGTTCGGCACACACGACTTCTCACGGTCGGTGTCAGGGTGCGTCAGGGGTGGCGGGCCATCCCGTGTCCAGCGACTTGCGGTTGACTGTTGACCAGTGCTGCCGAAGCCGCGACGACGCGTCCTGCTTGCTGTTGTGTCATATGCACGTCAGTCAGGAGGAGGAATCAGCCTTCGTCCGTGGACGCCCGGAGGCATCCTGTTTCGAGACCAGGTCCGGCGTTGCAGCCTGGACGCGGTACTACACGGTCCGACGGTTGTGCATCTCCACCCTACACGTATCCCTGATAATCGGGTGCTGCCGCGCGCTGAATCCGCAACGGGTTGCATTTATCGCCGGCTCCGTACGGGAGCCCGCGCAGTTTATGGCTAAGGCAGGTATTTCCGAAGCATCCGCCATGACTGCGTGAAAGCGTTGGCACTGAGAAGAGTGGCATCGAAAAAAAACGGGAAGGGAGGGTCAAAAAGCCGCTCTTGTTGTTTTTTATCGGTCTTCTCTCATCGGCGCTGGTGGCGATTCCAGGCATTTCTGTAAACTGGCGAAAGCCCCGTCGGACGGCCTCGCGTCCTCGAGAATTGCGTAGGTCAGGGCCGGCTTGAAGCCATTGGTCCGCTGGCCAGCCGCTTTTGGCGGCGTTCGCGACTATAGCAGCAATGATTAAGTGCTTCAATTCCATAAAAAATTGTTATGATCCGCCAAATGACGACCTCTACCCCCCCGGCTTCCAGCGTCCAGCTGATCGAAGTCCCGCCGGAACTTGCCGGCCAGCGTATCGACAACTTCCTTGTCAATGTCCTCAAGGGCGTTCCCAAGACCTTGATTTACCGCATCTTGCGTAAAGGCGAGGTGCGGGTGAACAAAGGCCGCATCAAGCCCGAATACAAGATCCAGGCCGGTGACATCGTGCGGGTCCCGCCCGTTCGTCTGCCCGAGCGCGACGAGCCGGTGCCGGTGGCCCAGGGCCTGTTGCAGCGCCTGGAGGCGGCCATCGTCTACGAAGACAAGGCGCTGATCGTGCTCAACAAGCCGGCCGGCATCGCCGTGCATGGCGGCAGCGGCCTGAGCTTCGGCGTGATCGAGGCGTTTCGCCAGTTGCGTCCGGATGCCAAGGAACTGGAACTGGTGCATCGCCTCGACCGCGACACCTCCGGCCTGCTGATGATCGCCAAGAAGCGCAGCATGCTGCGCCACCTGCACACCATGCTGCGCGGTGATGGCGTGGACAAGCGCTACATGGCGCTGGTCCGTGGCCATTGGGCGACCAGCAAGAAGCAGGTCAATGCACCGTTGCTCAAGAGCAACCTGCGTTCCGGCGAGCGCATGGTCGAGGTCAATGACGAAGGCAAGGAGGCGTTGACCGTCTTCCGCGTGCTGCGCCGCTTCGGCGATTTCGCCACCATGGTCGAGGCCCGCCCGATCACTGGTCGTACCCACCAGATTCGTGTTCACGCCCTGCATGCCGGCCATTGCATTGCCGGCGACAGCAAGTACGGCGATGAAGACTTCACTCGCGAGATCCGTGACCTGGGCGGCAAGCGCCTGTTCCTGCATGCCTATGCCCTGACCGTGCCGCTGCCGGATGGCGGCGAGCTGAAACTCGAGGCCCCGGTGGACGAAATGTGGGCCCAGACCGTGGAGCGCCTGAGTGCAACGTGATTACGACCTGCTGATCTTCGACTGGGACGGCACCCTCGCCGATTCCATTGGCCGCATCGTCGAGGCGATGCATGCCTCGTCCGAGCGTGCCGGCTATGCGCTGTGCAGCGACGAGGCGGTCAAGGGCATCATCGGCCTGGCCCTGCCCGAGGCGATCAGCACCTTGTATCCGCACCTGGTCGAAGCCGAGGTCATGGCTTTCCGTCAGCACTACGCCGATATCTACATGGCCCTGGACGATCGTCCTTCGCCGCTGTTCCCTGGCGTGGTCGAGGCGCTGGATGGCTTCCGCGCCGAGGGCTACCACCTGGCGGTGGCCACCGGCAAGGCCCGGCGCGGGCTGGATCGTGTGCTCAAGGCCAATGGCTGGGAAAACTTCTTCGATATCACCCGCGCCGCCGACGAAACCCGCGGCAAGCCGCACCCGCTGATGCTCGAGGAAATTCTCGCGCACTGCCAGGTGCCGGCCTCGCGGGCGTTGATGGTTGGCGACTCGTCGTTCGACCTGCTGATGGCGCAGAACGCCGGCATGCACTCGGTAGCGGTGGGTTATGGTGCGATGTCGCTGGAGACGTTGAGCGTTCACCAGCCGCAGTTGTCTATCGAACACTTCTCACAGTTGCCGGCCTGGCTCGCCCGGGCGGCAGCACCAGTATTTCCAGGGTAGGTAAAGCATGGCTGACGAGTGGAAAGCGCCTCGTGACGAGGACGGCGAAGAGCAGAAAAGCTGGAAATTGCTGGAAAAGACCCTGCTGGCCAGTGTCCAGGAGCAGCGTCGCGCGCGGCGCTGGGGGATCTTTTTCAAGCTGCTGACCTTCTGCTATCTGTTCGGTCTGCTGTTCCTGTTCTCGCCGTTGGCGAAGATGGAAAAGAACGCGGTCGGCGGCAATGGGCATACCGCGCTGATCGAGGTGCGCGGGGTGATCGCCGACAAGGAAGAGGCCAGCGCCGACAACATCATCGGCAGCCTGCGTGCGGCGTTCAAGGATCCGAAGACCAGGGCCGTGGTGCTGCGCATCAACAGCCCGGGCGGCAGTCCGGTACAGGCTGGCTATGTGTATGACGAGATCCGTCGTCTGCGTGGCGAGTATCCGGATATCAAGCTGTATGCGGTGATCACCGATCTCGGTGCTTCCGGCGCGTACTACATCGCCAGTGCGGCGGACCAGATCTACGCCGACAAGGCCAGTCTGGTCGGCTCCATCGGGGTGACTGCGGCCGGCTATGGCTTCGTCGGGGCCATGGAAAAGCTCGGTGTCGAGCGTCGCACCTACACCTCCGGCGAGCACAAGGCCTTCCTCGATCCGTTCCAGCCGCAGAAGCCGGAGGAAACCGCATTCTGGCAGAGCGTGCTGGATACGACCCACAAGCAGTTCATCGCCAGCGTCAAGCAAGGGCGTGGCGAACGCCTGAAGGACAAGGAGCATCCCGAGCTGTTCAGCGGGTTGATCTGGTCTGGCGAGCAGGCCGTGGGCCTGGGCCTGGTGGATGCCCTGGGCAGCGCTGGGTATGTGGCGCGTGAAGTAGTCGGGGAAAAGGACCTGGTGGACTTCACCATCGAGGAGTCACCGTTCGATCGCTTCTCCAAGCGTTTGGGGGCGAGCGTTGCCGAGCATCTGGCGATGTGGATGGGCTTCCAGGGGCCGAGTCTGCGCTGATGCTGCGCTGCTAGTAAAAAGCCGACCTCAAGGGTCGGCTTTTTACTGGGCGTCCGGCCAGGCACAAACCCCTGTGGGAGCTGGCTTGCCAGCGATGAGGCCGGCTTGAGCAATGATGCTGTCAGGTCTGGCCCTATCGCTGGCAAGCCAGCTCCCACAGGGGTTGAGGTGTGGTCGAGGTTCAGGGCACGCTCACGCCTTCCTTTATAAGCATGTCCACCAGGCGAATCAGCGGCAGCCCGATCAGGCTGGTCGCATCACAGCCATGGGTGCTCTGGAACAGGCTCACACCCAGCCCTTCGCACTTGAAGCTGCCGGCACAATCATAGGGCTGCTCGATCCGCAGGTAGCGCTCGATGCGCGCCAGGTCGAGTTCGCGCATATGCACGCTGAACGGCACGCAATCCACCTGGCATTCACCGGTTGCGCTGTTGAGCAGGGCGACGCCGGTGAGGAAGGTGACATGATTGCCGCTCGCCGCCAGCAACTGCTCGCAGGCCTTGTCGAAGGTGTGCGGTTTGCCGAGAATCTGTTCACCGAGCACTGCCACCTGGTCGGAGCCGATGATCAGGTGGGCAGGGTGGCGGTCGGCGAGGGCGAGGGCTTTTTCCCGGGCCAGGCGCTCCACCAGGTCGACGGCGGGTTCGTCTTCGAGGCGCCGTTCGTCGATATCCGGCGAGGCGCAATCGAAGGGCAGGTGCAGGCGCGCCAGCAATTCGCGCCGGTAAGGTGAGCTGGAAGCCAGTATCAGCGGTAGCATGAAGTACTCCAGTGCAGGTTCGCCGATTCTAACATGTTGGGCCGGGACGGAATTTCCTTTGACAGAGGCAGGGGGCATCCCTAGAATGCTGCGCCTATGTTGAATGACCCGATTCCACCTCACGTTGACCCGCGCAAATTGGCCGATCGTGGCGTTTCCATCGAAGGAAGCGTACCGCTCGCCGATTTGGAGAGACTCTGCGACCCGCTTTCCGACACTGTCGGTACGGTGCAGGCCAAATTCGATTTTGAGCGAGACGAGCAAGGTTCGGTGGTTTTCCACACCGACCTGAATGTTTCGGTCAAGATGGTTTGCCAGCGTTGTCTTGAGCTGGTCACCCTGCCGATCCACAGCGAATGTACTTACGCCGTGGTGAAGGAGGGTGCGAATACCCAGTCGTTGCCGAAAGGTTATGACGTGCTGGAACTGGGCGAGGATCCTTTGGATCTGCGGGCGCTGGTCGAGGAAGAGCTGTTGCTCGCCTTGCCCATCGTGCCTGCTCATCATCCGGAAGAATGCCAGCAGCCGGCGGGCGCCGATGAGCCCGAACCGAGCGAGGACGAGGTAAAGCGGTCCAACCCGTTCAGTGTATTGGCGCAGTTAAAGCGTGACCCAAACGTTTAGGAGTTAATCAATTATGGCTGTTCAGCAGAACAAAAAATCCCGCTCTGCCCGTGACATGCGCCGTTCGCACGATGCCCTCGAAGCCAACGCCCTGTCCGTAGAGAAAACCACCGGTGAAGTTCACCTGCGTCACCACGTTTCGCCAGAAGGCGTATACCGTGGCCGTAAAGTGATCGACAAGGGCGCTGACGAGTAATCCTTGTCCGCTCAGATCATTGCGATCGACGCAATGGGCGGGGACTTCGGTCCCCGCAGCATTGTCCAGGCAAGCCTTGCTTGTCTCTCGGCTACTCCCTCGCTGCACCTGACCCTCGTCGGTCAACCCTCCCTCCTTGAAGATCTGATCGCTGGCCAGTCGGCTGCGGATCGCGCGCGCCTGCAAATCGTCGGGGCGAGCGAGGTGATCGGCATGGACGAGCGGCCTTCCCAGGCGTTGCGTGGCAAACCCGATTCGTCGATGCGCGTCGCCCTCGAATTATTGCGTGATGGCAAGGTCCAGGCCTGCGTCAGCGCCGGCAATACCGGTGCCTTGATGGCGTTGTCACGCTATGTGCTGAAAACCCTGCCCGGCATCGATCGCCCGGCGATGGTGGCGGCAATCCCGACCCAGACCGGCTACTGCCAGCTGCTCGACCTTGGCGCCAACGTCGATTGCAGTGCCGAGCACCTGTACCAGTTCGCCGTGATGGGCTCGGTGGCGGCCCAGGCCCTGGGGGTTTCCCGGCCGCGGGTGGCGCTGCTGAATGTCGGCACCGAGGACATCAAGGGCAACCAGCAGGTCAAGCTGGCGGCCAGCCTCCTGCAGCAGGCCCGTGGCCTGAACTACATCGGTTTCATCGAAGGTGACGGCCTGTATCGCGGCGAGGCGGATGTGGTGGTGTGCGACGGTTTCGTCGGCAATATCCTGCTCAAGTCCAGCGAAGGCCTGGCGACCATGATCGGTGCGCGCATCGAGGCGCTGTTCCGCGGTGGCGTGGCCTCGCGCCTGGTCGGAGCGATGGCCATGCCGCTGCTCAAGCGCCTCAAGGCCGACCTGGCGCCGGCGCGACATAATGGCGCAAGTTTCCTCGGCCTGCAGGGCATCGTCATCAAAAGCCATGGCTCCGCCGGTGTGCAGGGCTTCCAGAGCGCGATCCAGCGGGCCCTGATCGAAATCCAGGAAAACCTGCCCGAACGCCTGCACGGCCGCCTCGAGGATCTGTTGCTTTAGGCATAATCGCCAGGAAGTGGTTAAATGTGACCGCTTGGTTCTCGTTACCATCCAACTTTCGGTTTTCTTGTGTCCAGCTTCGGCTGGACACTCATTTTCGACGACAAGATCACTAGGGGCTTGTTCAATGTCTGCATCCCTCGCATTCGTCTTTCCCGGTCAAGGTTCGCAGTCCCTCGGCATGCTCGCCGAGCTGGGTGCCCAGTATCCGCTGGTCATCGATACCTTCCGTGAGGCCTCCGAGGCACTGGGCTACGATCTCTGGGCGCTGATCCAGGACGGCCCGGAAGAGCAACTCAATCAAACCGACAAAACCCAGCCGGCCATCCTGACCGCATCGATCGCCCTGTGGCGTGTGTGGGAAGCCGAAGGCGGCGCGCGTCCGGCGTATGTCTCCGGTCACAGCCTGGGTGAATACAGTGCATTGGTCGCCGCTGGCAGCCTGACCCTGGCCGATGCAGTCAAGCTGGTCGAGCGCCGTGGCCAGCTGATGCAGGAAGCCGTGCCGGCCGGGCAGGGCGCCATGGCGGCGATCCTCGGCCTGGACGACGCCGATGTCGTGGCCATCTGTGCCGAAGCGGCCCAGGGCGATGTGGTCAGCGCGGTTAACTTCAACTCGCCAGGCCAGGTGGTCATCGCCGGTGCCAAGGCGGCGGTCGAGCGTGCGATGGAAGGCTGCAAGGCCCGCGGCGCCAAGCGCGCCCTGCCGCTGCCGGTCAGCGTGCCGTCGCACTGCGAGCTGATGCGTCCGGCGGCCGAGCGCTTTGCCGAGTCGGTCAACGCCATCGAGTGGAAGGCCCCGGCCATTCCCGTGGTGCAGAACGTCAGCGCGGCCGTGCCGGCTGATCTGGAAGTCCTCAAGCGCGACCTGCTGGAGCAGTTGTACAAGCCGGTCCGCTGGGTCGAGTGCGTGCAGACCCTGGCTGCCCAGGGTGCGGTGCAACTGGTCGAGTGCGGTCCTGGTAAAGTGCTGGCCGGCCTCAACAAGCGTTGCGCCGACGCCGTGACCACCTACAACCTCAATACCCCGGATGCCTTCGCCGCCGCCCGTGCGGCGCTGGCCTGATTAGGAGAGCTTGCATGAGTCTGCAAGGTAAAGTTGCACTGGTCACTGGCGCAAGCCGTGGCATCGGCCAGGCCATCGCCCTGGAGCTGGGTCGCCTGGGCGCTACCGTGATCGGTACCGCTACCTCCGCGTCCGGCGCCGAGCGTATCGCCGAGACCCTCAAGGAACACGGCATCACCGGCACCGGCCTGGAACTCAACGTTACCAGCGAAGAGTCCGTGGCGGCTGTCCTGGCGACGATCCAGGAGCAGTTCGGCGCGCCGGCGATCCTGGTCAACAACGCCGGCATCACCCGTGACAACCTGATGATGCGCATGAAAGACGACGAGTGGTTCGATGTCATCGACACCAACCTGAACAGCCTCTACCGTCTGTCCAAGGGCGTCCTGCGCGGCATGACCAAGGCTCGTTGGGGTCGTATCATCAGCATCGGTTCGGTTGTGGGTGCCATGGGCAACGCCGGCCAGGCCAACTACGCTGCTGCCAAGGCTGGCCTGGAAGGCTTCAGCCGTGCGCTGGCGCGTGAAGTCGGTTCCCGCTCCATCACCGTGAACTCGGTCACTCCGGGCTTTATCGACACCGATATGACCCGCGAGCTGCCTGAAGCACAGCGCGAAGCGCTGCAGACGCAAATTCCGCTGGGTCGTCTGGGTCAGGCCGATGAGATCGCCAAGGTGGTCGCATTCCTGGCTTCCGACGGTGCGGCTTACGTGACCGGCGCCACCATTCCGGTCAACGGCGGGATGTACATGTAGTTAAATGTGACGGATTGTTTTAAAAAAATGTCATACGAGCTGACTAAAATCCGTTATAAAGCTGCAACCAAATTCCAGGGGAGTCGGTGGGTGTGATGGGGGAGGGGCGCGTTGAGCTTGAAAAGCAGGCGCCTTTCTATAAACTTACACACCGGCCAGCTGCCTGACATATGTCCATTAGGAGTGAAAACAAGGTATGAGCACCATCGAAGAACGCGTCAAGAAAATCGTTGCCGAGCAACTGGGCGTCAAGGAAGAAGAAGTGAAGCCAGAGTCTTCCTTCGTTGACGATCTGGGTGCCGATTCCCTTGATACCGTTGAGCTGGTGATGGCTCTGGAAGAGGAATTCGAAACCGAGATTCCTGACGAAGAAGCCGAGAAGATCACTACTGTTCAAGCTGCTATCGACTACGTCAACAGCCACCAGGCTTAAGACTTTTGTAGTCGTCGCTTCTTGTCAGGGAAAAACCGCACTGCCTTTGCCGGCGTGCGGTTTTTTCTTTGCAAGAGATGTAGACATATAGAAAAAGGAGAGCGCTGTGTCGCGTAGACGCGTCGTGGTCACCGGTATGGGCATGCTGTCGCCACTGGGTACCGATGTACCGAGCACCTGGCAGGGCATTCTGGCTGGCCGCAGTGGCATTGGTCTGATCGAGCATACTGACCTTTCAGCCTATTCCACCCGCTTCGGTGGTTCGGTGAAGGGCTTCGATGTCGAGCAGTACCTGTCGCTCAAGGAAGCTCGCAAACTCGACCTGTTCATCCAGTACGGCCTGGCGGCCGGTTTCCAGGCAGTGCGCAATGCCGGCCTGGAAGTCACCGATGCCAACCGTGAGCGCATTGGCGTGGCCATGGGCTCGGGTATCGGCGGCCTGACCAATATCGAAGAAACCAGCCGTACCCTGCATGATCAAGGCCCGCGGCGCATTTCGCCGTTCTTCGTGCCGGGTTCGATCATCAACATGATTTCCGGCTTCCTGTCCATCCACCTGGGTGTACAGGGGCCTAACTATGCCATCGCCACGGCCTGCACCACCGGTACCCACTGTATCGGCATGGCGGCACGCAACATCGCCTTCGGCGAAGCCGACGTGATGATTGCCGGCGGTGCCGAAATGGCCGCCTGCGGACTGGGCATGGGCGGCTTCGGTGCCTCGCGGGCGCTTTCGACCCGCAACGACGACCCGACCCGTGCCAGCCGTCCATGGGACAAGGGTCGCGACGGTTTCGTCCTGTCCGACGGTTCCGGTGCCCTGGTCCTGGAAGAGCTGGAGCACGCCAAGGCCCGTGGTGCGACCATTCACGCCGAGCTGGTCGGCTTTGGCATGAGCGGTGACGCCTACCACATGACCTCGCCACCGGAAGATGGCGCCGGCGCTGCACGCTGCATGGCCAACGCCCTGCGTGATGCGCAGATCGATCCGGGCCAGGTCAACTACATCAACGCCCACGGCACCTCGACCCCTGCGGGCGACCTGGCCGAAGTGGCAGCGATCAAGTCGGTGTTCGGCGAGCACGCCTACAACCTGGCGGTCAGTTCCACCAAGTCCATGACCGGTCACCTGCTGGGTGCGGCGGGCGCGGTAGAGGCGATCTTCAGCGTTCTGGCGATCAACAGCCAGGTAGCGCCGCCAACTATCAACCTCGACGAGCCGGATGTCGGTTGCGACCTCAACTTCGTACCGCACGAAGCGCGCAACATGTCGATCGACGTGGTGCTGTCCAACTCGTTCGGTTTTGGCGGTACCAACGGTTCGCTGGTGTTCCGTCGGTTCGCCGGCTGATGCAGGCCTGGGTCGATGGGCAGAGCGCCGATACCCTGGCGCTGCAAAGCCGCGGCCTGGCCTATGGCGATGGTCTGTTCGAGACCATCGCCGTCAAGGCGGGGAAGCCCTCGCTGCTTGACTACCACCTTGATCGCCTGGCGTCCGGTTGCCGGCGCCTGGCCATCGAGGCCGATTTCCAGCTGATCCGCGACGAGTCCTGTCGGTACGCCGCCTTGCTCGGCGACGGCGTGCTCAAGCTGATCCTGACCCGTGGCGACAGCCAGCGTGGCTACGCCGCCGCCGCCGACGCCATGCCGCGGCGAATCCTCCAGGGTAATCCGGCACCTGTGTATCCCGCTGAAAATGCCGAGCAGGGCGTCAGCCTTTTCCCCTGCCGTACCCGCCTGGCCGAACAGCCACTCCTGGCCGGCCTCAAGCACCTCAATCGCCTGGAGCAGGTACTGGCCCGTGCCGAGTGGCAGGGCACTGAATACGCTGAAGGATTGATGCTGGATATGTCCGGCCGGGTCATCGAAGGGGTCTACAGCAACCTGTTCCTGGTGCGTGGCGGGCGCCTGCTCACTGCCGACCTGAGTCGCTGCGGCGTGGCTGGCGTCATGCGTGCCGCGCTGCTGGACGCTGCGGCCCGCGAAGGCATCGTCGCCGAGGTCCGCGACCTGAGCCTCGACGACCTGGAGCAGGCTGATGAATTGTTTCTCTGCAACAGTGTCTACGGTGTCTGGCCGGTGCGTTCATTTGCGTCGCTGAACTGGTCGCCGGGGCCTCTCACCCGTAAACTGCAGGCCATTGCCCGTACGCTACTGGATGCCTGATTTTGAGACGTAAATTGTTGCTGCTGCTGGAGGTCGTGCTGATCCTCGGTGGCCTGGTGCTTGGGTATTCCGCCTGGAAAGTCAGTGCCTCGGTTGACCAGTCGCTGCATCTGGGTGGCGTGGAACTGCTGGATGTCCCCACCGGCACCAATCCCAACCGCATGTTCTATCGCATGGAAGGTCAGGGTCTGATCAAGGACGCCTTCTGGCTGCGCCTTTACTGGCGCTTCAACATGGCCGGCACCGCCCTGCATACCGGCGAATACCGCATGACCCCCGGCATGACCGTGCGTGACCTGTTCGACGCCTGGCGACGTGGCGACGTGGTCCGGTACAACCTGACTCTGGTCGAGGGCTGGAATTTCCGTCAGGTCCGCGCGGCGCTGGCCAAGCATGAAAAGATCAAGCACACCCTCGACGGCATGAGCGATGCCGAGGTGATGGACGAGCTCGGTCACCCTACCGTCTTCCCTGAAGGTCGCTTCTTCCCCGATACCTACAAGTTCGTGCGTGGTATGAGCGACGTCGAGCTGTTGCAGCAAGCCTATGCGCGCCTTGAAGAGGTGCTGGCGAAAGAGTGGGCCGATCGCCCCGCCGAGCTGCCGTATCGTGACCCTTACCAGGCGCTGATCATGGCTTCGCTGGTAGAGAAGGAAACCGGCGTACCCCAGGAGCGTGGGCAGATCGCCGGGGTCTTCGTGCGGCGCATGCAGATCGGTATGCAACTGCAGACCGATCCCACCGTCATCTACGGCATGGGCGAACGCTACAACGGCAAGATCACCCGTGCCGACCTGCGCGAGCCGACGCCCTACAACACCTATGTGATCAGCGGCCTGCCGCCGACGCCGATCGCCATGGTCGGTCGTGAGGCGATCCATGCCGCGCTCAACCCCGTGCCCGGCAGCAGCCTGTACTTCGTCGCCCGTGGCGATGGCAGCCATGTCTTCTCCGACGATCTCGACGCGCACAACTCGGCGGTCCGCGAGTACCAGTTGAAGCGCCGCGCCGACTATCGTTCCAGCCCGGCCCCGCAGAACGGCAATGGCAATGGCAAGAGCCTGCCGGATGTCCCCGTGCAGCAGGAAGCGCCTGCCGTGCCGCCGGCCATCGGCCCGGCCGAAGCACCTGCCGAAGCGCCGGACAGCGGCGATGCCCCCAAGCAATGACCATTTTCGAGGACGCTGAGTGAGCGGTTTGTTTATTACCCTGGAAGGCCCGGAAGGCGCCGGCAAAAGCACCAACCGCGACTACCTGGCCGGGCATCTGCGCGACCAGGGCCTGGACGTGCTGCTGACCCGCGAGCCGGGCGGCACGCCGCTGGCCGAGCGGATCCGCGAGCTGCTGCTGGCACCCAGTGATGAAAAGATGGATGCCGACACCGAGCTGCTGCTGGTCTTCGCGGCCCGCGCCCAGCATCTGGCGCAAGTGATTCGTCCGGCCCTGGCCCGTGGGGCGGTGGTCCTTTGTGATCGCTTCACAGATGCCACCTACGCCTATCAAGGTGGTGGTCGCGGCCTCAGCGTCGAGCGCATCGCCACCCTGGAGCGCTTCGTCCAGGGCGGCCTGCAACCCGACCTGACCCTGCTGTTCGACCTGCCGGTGGAAGTCGGCCTGTCCCGTGCCGCGGCCCGTGGCCGCCTGGATCGCTTCGAGCAGGAAGGCCAGGCCTTCTTCGAGGCTGTGCGCCAGGCGTATCTGGAGCGCGCCAAGGCCGATCCGCAACGCTATCGCCTGATCGACGCGGCCCAGCCGCTGGCCGCCGTGCAGCAATCGCTGGATGGCCTGGTCGGGCAGATCGTGGAGCGTTGCCGTGGCTGAGGCCTACCCGTGGCAGGCGGCGCTCTGGCAGCAACTGGCCGGGCGCGCCCGGCATGCCCACGCCTACCTGCTGCACGGCCCGCAGGGCATCGGCAAGCGGGCCATGGCCGAGAACCTGATGGCGCTGCTGCTGTGCCAGCGCCCCGCGGAGCTCAAGGCCTGTGGCCAGTGCAAATCGTGCATGCTCCTGGCGGCCGGCAGTCACCCGGACAACTACATGCTGGAGCCGGAAGAAGCGGACAAGCCGATCAAGGTCGACCAGGTCCGTGACCTGGTCGGCTTCGTCACCCAGACCGCCCAGCTTGGCGGACGCAAGGTGGTGTTGATCGAGCCCGTCGAGGCGATGAACGTCAACGCCGCCAACGCCTTGCTCAAGAGCCTCGAAGAGCCTTCTGGCGACACCGTGCTGCTGCTGGTCAGTCACCAGCCGAGCCGCCTGCTGCCGACCATCAAGAGCCGTTGCCAGCAAATTGCCTGTCCGCAGCCGAAGGAGGCCGAGAGCCTCGCCTGGCTGGCCGCAGCGCTGCCGGAGTGCGAGGAGCAGGAGCGTGTCGAGCTGCTGAGCCTGGCCGCCGGTTCGCCGCTGATGGCGGTCAGCCTGCAGGCCCAGGGCGTGCGCGAGCACCGTGCCCAGGTGGTCGATGGGGTGAAGAAGCTGCTCAAGCAGCAGCAATCGCCGACCCAACTCGCTGAAGCCTGGAAGGATGTGTCATTGCTGCACCTGTTCGACTGGTTCTGCGACTGGTCGAACCTGGTCCTGCGCTACCAGTTGACCCAGGACGAGGAAGGCCTGGGCCTGCCCGATATGCGCAAGGTGGTGCAATACCTCGCGCAGAAAAGCCCGCAGGGCAGGGTGCTGGAGATCCAGGACTGGATTCTCGAGCAGCGCCAGAAGGTCCTCGGCAAGGCCAACCTCAACCGCGTGCTGCTGCTCGAAGCCTTGCTGGCTTCCTGGGCGATGTTGCCGGGCCAGCGCTGAGTTCTTCAATTTCCCTTTTCAGACCGTGATTTCGCCATGCTCGTAGATTCCCATTGCCACCTCGACCGTCTTGATCTCGCTGCCCACGATGGCTCCCTGGATGCCGCGCTTGCGGCAGCGCGGGCCCGTGGCGTCGGGCATTTCCTGTGTATCGGGGTCAGCGCCGACAACGCCGCCCAGGTCAAGGCCCTGGCCGAGCAGTACGCCGATGTCGATTGCTCGGTGGGCATCCATCCGCTGGACCTGGCGCCCGGCGAAGCGCCGGCGCTGGACTGGCTGCTGCAGGAGCTGAACCACCCGAACGTGGTGGCGATCGGCGAGACCGGCCTGGACTATCACTACGAGCCGGAAGCGGCCGAGCTGCAGCAGGCCTCGTTCCGCCTGCACCTGGATGCCGCGCGCATCACCGGCAAACCGGTGGTTATCCACACCCGCGCCGCCCGGGCCGACACCCTGACCCTGCTGCGCGAGGCCGCCTTGCCCCAGGCCGGCGTGCTGCACTGCTTCACCGAGGGCTGGGACATGGCCAAGGCCGCCCTGGACCTCGGCTACTACATCTCCCTGTCCGGCATCGTCACCTTCCGCAATGCTGACGCCCTGCGCGACGTGGCCCGCCAGGTGCCGGCCGATCGCCTGCTGGTGGAGACCGATTCCCCTTATCTGGCGCCGATTCCCCATCGCGGCAAGCCGAACCTGCCGGAATACGTGCGTGATGTCGCCGAGTTCATCGCCCTTGTACGCGGTGAGCGCTACGAGCAACTGGCCGAGCAGACCACCGAGAATTTCCGCCGGTTGTTCCCGCTGGCGCGAGTGCGGCAGGCCTGAGGCCGGCGAACGGGCAAAAAAAACCCGGGTTCTGGGGGAGGAATCCGGGTTAAGACCATTAGGAGTAAAACAAAGGCGAGCGCTCCTTGTTCACCTTTATCGGCAGGACACTTGGGGGGATATGCCCCGCCAACAATTCAAGTATTAATCAGGATTGATGGGCTTCCAGCGAACATTGCTCGTTTTTTAAACAGATTTGGAATACGCCCGGCGCTGCTGAGAGCGCATCGCTCCTGGCAAAGGTTCTCGAACGCGGGGACATGCTTGGATGATCCGTGCATTTTCCCGCAAGTTAGGCATAATACCTGGCTTCGATTTTGATCAGTCCTTCTTATGCAGAAAGAACCTCGCAAGGTCCGTGAATTTCGTCGCCGTGAGCAAGAGATTCTCGATACCGCCCTCAAGCTGTTTCTCGAACAGGGTGAAGACAGCGTCACCGTCGAGATGATCGCTGATGCTGTGGGTATCGGCAAAGGCACGATCTACAAGCACTTCAAGTCCAAGGCGGAGATCTACCTGCGCCTGATGCTCGACTACGAGCGCGATTTGAACCAGTTGCTGCACTCCGCCGATGTCGACCGTGACAAGGAAGCCCTGTCGCGCGCCTACTTCGAATTCCGCATGCGCGATCCACAGCGTTACCGCCTGTTCGATCGCCTGGAAGAGAAAGTGGTCAAGGGCCATCAGGTGCCGGAGATGGTCGAGGAACTGCACAAGATCCGCGCCTCCAACTTCGACCGCCTGACCCTGCTGATCAAGGGCCGCATCAGCGAAGGCAAGCTCGAGGACGTACCGCCGTACTTCCACTACTGCGCCGCCTGGGCGCTGGTGCATGGCGCGGTGGCGCTGTATCACTCGCCGTTCTGGAGCAACGTCCTGGAAGACCAGGAAGGCTTCTTCCAGTTCCTGATGGACATCGGCGTGCGCATGGGCAACAAGCGCAAGCGTGACCCGGAGCCGTCCGCCAGCTGATATCCGCTGGCGACACGTCCGCTATTGGATGCGACGGCACAGGAATATACTTGGAGGGTAGGCTTGCAAAAACCTGATTTTTGAGTCAGGTTTTGCAGGCCCGATTCACCCATGCCGGAGTAATCCATGATCGTCGACCGTCAAGGCAGGCGTTTTCGCAATCTGCGTGTCAGCCTTACCGCCGCCTGCAACTACGCGTGCACCTACTGCGTGCCCGACGGCAAGCGCCTGGTCGCCGCCCAGGACGAACTCTCCGCCGAGGCTATGGCCCGTGGCGTGGCCTGGTTGATCGAGGCGGCCGGCATCGAGCGTTTGCGGGTGACGGGGGGCGAGCCGCTGGTCAGTCCCAAGCTGGAAACCTTCCTGACCACCGTGGCCGGCTTCGGCCTCGACGACATCAGCCTGACCACCAATGGCCAGTTGCTTGCGCGCAAGCTGCCGCTGCTGGTGGATGTTGGCATCCGCCGTCTCAACGTGTCCCTCGATACCCTCGATCCCCAGGCCTTCCGTGCCATTGCCCGCGGTGGCGATCTGGCGACGGTGCTCGACGGCATGGCCCAGGCGTCGGCGGCGGGCATGAACATCAAGGTCAACATGGTGCCGCTGCGCGGGCAGAATCTTGACCAGGTCCTGCCGCTGCTGGAGTACTGCCTGGAGCACGGCTACGAGTTGCGCTTCATCGAACTGATGCGCATGGGCCATCTGGCCCGGGACAACAATGCCTTCCTGCAGCAGTTCGTCGGTCTGGAAACCTTGCTGCAGGTGATCGGCGAGCGCTATGAGTATGCCCAGGCCGAAGCGCCGATCGACGCCACCGCCTTGCGCTACCGCATCCCGGGGCAGGGCTGCTTCGGGGTGATCGCCAACGAAAGCGTGCCGTTCTGCCGGACCTGTTCCCGCCTGCGCCTGTCCTCCACCGGCTGGTTGCACGGCTGCCTGTCGTCAAGCAACCGCCACTACATCGGCGACCTTCTCGATCGTCCTCGCCACCTGGCCCTCCCGGCCTTGCAGGGCCTGCTGGTCAAGGCCATCGGCGACAAGCAGAGCGTGGCCTTCTCTGGCGGCGCGACTGTGATGAAGATCATCGGCGGCTAATCCTCCAATCAATCTGGAACAGAACCTGCATCAGCGGGCTGTTCGCCGGTTTTCCGTCGCCGGCCTCTGGAGGAAAGATGCGTAGCCTGGTTCTGCTGCTGGCGTTCATCACGCTGGGCGGCTGCATGACTGTCAGCGACATGGGTGAGGCCACCCGTTATCACATGAGTGATGCCGGCTTCCTGGATCACGCCAACACCCAGCGCTCGATGTCGCTGCGCCTGCAACCCGACTCGTTCATTTTCATTGCCCAGGGGGTGTTCGTGCCGCCGGGCCGGGCGTATCCGCGTCCCAACGTGGTGGCGGAGGAGGCCTTCAAGGGCTTCGTCGAATACTTCCCGCTGGTGCGTCGCGCGCAAGGGCCGATTGGCCTGGAGGATGCGCTGGCTGAAGCTCGCTCCGTCGGCGCCCACTACCTGCTCTACACCCGTTTCGCCCGGGCGGACAACCGCATCGGCAACGGCGACGAGTGGTATGACGAACAGGCCGTGGATCGCCTCGGCATCGATACCGGCACCATTCAGATGATGCTGATCGAAACCAGCACCCGCTACCTGATAGACACCGCGCGTATCCACACCCGTGGCGGTTTGCTGACGTTCCACGACAACAAGCCGGAAGATTTGATTGGTCCTCCCCTGGAAGACTACGCTCGTGCCTTGTTGGGCTTGAGCAACTGAGGAGTATCGAACATGGCTGACACGGGCAAGGCCGGTGACCTGCTGGCGCAAATCCCCAAGGCGGAAAAAGGCTTGCCGCCCGTGCACCTGTGGAATCCGGATTTCTGCGGCGATATCGACATGCGTATCGCCCGGGATGGCACCTGGTTCTACCAGGGTACGCCGATCGGCCGCAAACCCATGGTGCGCCTGTTCTCCACCATCATTCGCCGTGACGCTGACGATTACTTCCTGGTAACGCCGGTGGAGAAGGTCGGGATCAAGGTCGATGATGCGCCGTTCGTGGCGGTCAGCGTGGACGTGCAGGGCAGTGGCGAGGCGCAGGTGCTGCGTTTTACCAGCAATGTCGAGGATCAGGTCGAGGCCGGTCCCGGGCATCCGCTGCGTTTCGTCATCGATCCCGTGACCCAGGAGCCATCGCCCTACGTGCATATGCGCGCCAATCTCGAAGCGCTGATCCATCGCAATGTGTTCTACGAACTGGTGGAGCTGGCGGTGTCTCGTGAGATCGAAGGCGAGGCCTGGCTCGGCGTGTGGAGTTCCGGAGAGTTCTATCCGATCGGGCGGCTTTGAGCTGCAAGCCGTAAGTCTCAAGCTGCAAGAAAAAGCGATTGCGCCGCTGACTGCTTTTTCTTACGGCTTGAAGCTTGCAGCTTGCGGCTGAAATAAAAAACCTCCAGTGCTTACGCATCTGGAGGTTTTCAGTATTTGGCTCCGCGACCTGGACTCGAACCAGGGACCCAATGATTAACAGTCATTTGCTCTACCGACTGAGCTATCGCGGAATCTGTGGCGTATCTTACTGATTACCAAAGGGAAGTCAAGCTTCCCCTTGGCAAATATCGCTTACAGCACGTCGACGATGGCTTTGGTCACTACGTGGATGTTGCTCTGGTTCAGGGTGGCCACGCAGATGCGGCCGGTGTCCAGGGCGTAGATGCCGTATTCGTTCTTCAGCCGCGCCACTTGCTCAACGCTCAGGCCCGAGTAGGAGAACATGCCGCGCTGGCGGCCGACGAAGCTGAAATCACGCTTGGCACCGTATTCGGCCAGCAGTTCGACCATCTGCTTGCGCATGCCGTGGATGCGGCCACGCATTTCGCCCAGCTCGGTTTCCCACATCTGACGCAGCTCGGCGCTGTTCAGCACGGCAGCGACGATGCTGGCGCCGTGGGTTGGCGGGTTGGAGTAGGTGGTGCGGATCACGCGCTTGACCTGCGACAGCACACGAGCGCTTTCTTCCTTGGCGCTGGTGACGATCGACAGGGCGCCGACGCGCTCGCCGTACAGCGAGAACGATTTGGAGAACGAGCTGGAAACGAAGAACTCCAGGCCCGACTCGGCGAACAGGCGCACGGCGAAGGCGTCTTCGGCGATGCCGTCGCCAAAGCCCTGGTAGGCCATGTCGAGGAATGGCACGTGGCCCTTGGCCTTGACCACTTCCAGAACGTTTTTCCAGTCCTGCAGGCTCAGGTCGACGCCGGTCGGGTTATGGCAGCAGGCGTGGAGGACGATGATCGAACCCGATGGCAGGTTGTTCAGGTCTTCCAGCATGCCGGCGCGGTTGACGTCGTTGCTCGGGGCGTCGTAGTAGCGGTAGTTCTGCACCGGGAAGCCGGCGGTTTCGAACAGCGCGCGGTGGTTTTCCCAGCTCGGGTCGCTGATGGCGACGACGGCGTTCGGCGACAGTTGCTTGAGGAAGTCGGCACCGATCTTCAGGGCGCCGGTACCACCGACGGCCTGCACGGTGACCACGCGGCCTTCGGCCAGCAGCGGCGACTCGGCACCGAACAGCAGTTTCTGCACGGCCTGGTCGTAGGCGGCGATACCGTCGATCGGCAGGTAGCCGCGGGAAGCGTGCTGGGCGGCACGTTGGGTTTCGGCTTCGATGACCGCACGCAGCAGTGGGATGCGTCCTTCTTCGTTGCAGTAAACGCCTACGCCGAGGTTGACTTTCTCGGTACGGGTGTCGGCGTTGAATGCTTCGTTGAGGCCCAGAATGGGATCGCGTGGTGCCAGCTCGACAGCGGAAAACAGGCTCATTATTACCTTGGCTCTGAATGGAGGGTGAGTAGGGTCCGCACGCTCCAGCCGAATGCACTAGAGCGGTGCACAAACGGGGAGTCAGTATAGTGATACCGCTCGGTCACGGCGACAGTCTGCCGCAGCTTTTCCGGCTGTTTCCGGGAATATTTTTCGACCGTTAGTCGAATCCCCCGGTCAACCGTGGGTGCCCGGTCTTGAAACTGGCGCAGAGCGCCTTTAATTGGGTATAACTACTGGCTAAAAATACAGTTAGCTGTATCCGCACTTGCGCAGAGGTCCGTCATGTCCGAGTTTCAACTGGTCACCCGTTTCCAGCCGGCCGGCGATCAGCCGGAAGCCATCCGCCTGATGGTCGAAGGCATCGAGGCGGGCCTGGCGCACCAGACCCTGCTCGGCGTGACCGGCTCGGGCAAGACCTTCAGCATCGCCAACGTCATCGCCCAGGTGCAGCGCCCGACCCTGGTGCTGGCGCCGAACAAGACCCTCGCCGCGCAGCTGTATGGCGAGTTCAAGGCGTTCTTCCCGAACAACTCGGTCGAGTATTTCGTTTCCTATTACGACTACTACCAGCCGGAAGCCTATGTGCCGTCGTCGGACACCTTCATCGAGAAGGACGCCTCGATCAACGACCATATCGAGCAGATGCGCCTGTCGGCCACCAAGGCCCTGCTGGAGCGGCGCGACGCCATCATCGTCACCACGGTGTCCTGCATCTACGGTCTGGGCAGCCCGGAAACCTACCTGAAGATGGTCCTGCACATCGACCGCGGCGACAAGCTCGACCAGCGCGCCTTGCTGCGCCGCCTGGCCGACCTGCAATACACCCGCAACGAAATGGACTTTGCCCGCGCCACCTTCCGCGTGCGTGGCGATGTGATCGACGTGTTCCCGGCCGAATCGGACCTGGAAGCCATCCGCATCGAGTTGTTCGACGACGAGGTGGAAAACCTCTCGGCCTTCGATCCGCTGACCGGCGAAGTGATCCGCAAACTGCCGCGTTTCACCTTCTACCCCAAGAGCCACTACGTCACCCCGCGGGAAACCCTGCTGGAGGCGGTGGACGGGATCAAGGACGAGCTCAAGGACCGCCTGGAGTACCTGCACAAGGCCAACAAGCTGGTGGAAGCCCAGCGCCTGGAACAGCGCACCCGCTTCGACCTGGAGATGATCCTCGAGCTGGGCTACTGCAACGGCATCGAAAACTACTCGCGCTACCTCTCGGGCCGCCCGGCCGGTGCGCCGCCGCCGACCTTGTACGACTACCTGCCGCCGGATGCGCTGCTGGTAATCGACGAATCCCACGTCAGCGTTCCGCAGGTCGGGGCGATGTACAAGGGCGACCGTTCGCGCAAGGAAACCCTGGTGGAATACGGCTTCCGCCTGCCCTCGGCGCTGGACAACCGGCCGATGCGCTTCGACGAGTGGGAGAGCGTCAGCCCGCAGACCATTTTCGTGTCCGCGACCCCGGGGCCTTACGAGGCGGAACATGCCGGCCGTGTGGTCGAGCAGGTGGTGCGGCCGACCGGCCTGGTCGACCCGCAGGTGGAAATCCGCCCGGCGCTGACCCAGGTCGACGACCTGCTCTCGGAAATCCGCAAGCGCGTGGCGCTGGAAGAGCGCGTGCTGGTCACCACCCTGACCAAGCGCATGGCCGAGGACCTGACCGACTACCTCGCCGACCACGATGTCCGGGTGCGCTACCTGCACTCGGATATCGACACGGTGGAGCGGGTCGAGATCATCCGCGACCTGCGTCTGGGCACCTTCGATGTGCTGGTGGGGATCAACCTGCTGCGCGAGGGCCTGGACATGCCCGAGGTGTCGCTGGTGGCGATCCTCGATGCGGACAAGGAGGGCTTCCTGCGCTCCGAGCGTTCGTTGATCCAGACCATTGGTCGGGCGGCGCGCAACCTCAATGGCCGGGCGATTCTCTATGCCGACCAGATGACCGGTTCGATGCAGCGGGCGATCGACGAGACCGAGCGGCGCCGGGAGAAGCAGATTGCCTTCAACGAGGCCAACGGCATCGTGCCCAAGGGTGTGGTCAAGGACATCACCGACATCCTCGAAGGCGCCAATGTCCCTGGCTCGCGCAGCAAGAAGCGCAAGGGCATGGCCAAGGCGGCGGAGGAGAGTGCCAAGTACGAGGCCGAGCTGCGTTCGCCGGGGGAGATCACCAAGCGCATCAAGCAACTGGAAGAAAAGATGTACCAGCTGGCGCGGGACCTGGAGTTCGAAGCGGCGGCGCAGATGCGCGACGATATTGCCAAGTTGCGTGAGAAGCTGATTACTGCCTGAAGTTCTTTATTGCTCTTGAGGGCCTCATCGCTGGCAAGCCAGCTCCCACAGGGTCTGCGGCGCACGCGATACCTGTGGGAGCTGGCTTGCCAGCGATAGGGCCCTGAAGGTCAATGCGCCTCTCCAGCCTTGAGCCCCTGCGGCAGCTTCCGGGTCATCAACACCGCAATCATGCTGATCGCCAGCCCGATCCCGACAAAATGGAAGGCATCGTTGTACGCCATGATCAGCGCCTGCTGATGGGTGATCTCGCTCAACCTTGCCAATGCCGCGCCATCGCTGCCCAGCTTCTCCGCCAGTTGCCCCAGGCGTTCCGCCACCTGCGGATTGGTCGGCACCACCGCTTCGCGCAGATAGTCGAAATACACTTTGGTCCGCGCATCCAGCAGCGTCGCCAGCAAGGCGATACCAATGGCCCCGCCAAGGTTGCGCAGGATATTGAACAGACTCGACGCCGACCCCGCATCCTGCGCCTGGATATAGGCCGTGGCGATCAACGAGATGGTCACCATGATCATCGGCTGCCCCAGGGCACGAATGATCTGGATGTTGTTGAACTGCGCCCCGGCAAAGTCCGGATTGAGTACCCCGGAGCTGAAGCTGGCAAAGCCGAACAGGCCAAAGCCCAGCGCACACAGCACCTTCGGCGGAATCACCTTCATCAGCTTGGGCACCAACGGGATCAGGAACAGCTGCGGAATCCCCATCCACATGATCACTTCGCCAATCTGCAAGGCGTTGTAGTTCTGGATCTGCGCCAGGTACAGCGGCAGCAGGTAGATCGAGCCATACAACCCGACCCCCATGCCCAGGCTGGCAATGCTCGACAGGCCGAAATTGCGGTTGCCCAGAATACGCAGGTTGATCAGCGGGTTGGGCCGGGAGAACTGGATGATGACGAAGGTGATCAGGCTGACCAGGGCAATACTGCCGAGGCCGACGATCAGGCTCGATTCCAGCCAGTCCTTGCGGTGGCCTTCCTCGAGGAACACCTGCAGGCAACCCAGGCCGACGCCCAGGGTGACGATGCCGGCGTAGTCCGTGCTTTTCAGCAGTTCCCAATGCGCTTCCTTCTTCTCCAGGCCGTACATCAGGCCGGCGATCATCAGCAACCCCGGCGGGATGTTGATGTAGAAGATGTACTCCCAGCCCCAGTTCTCCGTGAGCCAGCCGCCCAGCGCCGGGCCGATGGACGGGGCGAAGGTGGCGGTCATGGCAAACATCGCCATGCCCTTGGCGCGGTGGTGTTCCGGCAGCTTGATCAGGGTCAGGGTGAAGGCCAGGGGGATCAGTGCACCGCCGGTGAAGCCCTGCAGGGCGCGGAACAGGATCATGCTTTCCAGGTTCCAGGCCATGGAGCAGAGCAGCGACGACACCAGGAAGCCGAGCGACACCCACACCGCCAGGCGCCGCGCCGAGAGCAACTGCACCAGCCAGGCGGTCAGCGGGATCATGATGATCTCGGCCACCAGATAGGACGTGGAAATCCACGAGCCTTCCTCCAGGGTCGCCGACAGCGCGCCCTGGATATCCTTTAGCGAGGCGTTGGTGATCTGGATATCGAGCACGGCCATGAACGCACCGAGCATCGCACTCATGACCGCGATCCAGTCGCGCCGGCTCGGTTCGCCGACGGGACGGATCAGTTGATCACCGGCCATCGCTGCGCAGGTCGACGGTGGCGGTGACCGACATGCCCGGACGGATGCGGCCATGCAACGGGTTGTCGGCGGCGAAGGTCAGCTTCACCGGAATCCGCTGTACGACCTTGGTGAAGTTACCGGTGGCGTTATCCGGCGGCAGCAGGCTGAACTGCGCGCCCGAGGCGGCGAACAGGCTGTCGACGCGGCCTTCGATCGGGGTGTCCGGGTAGCTGTCGAAGACCAGTTCGGCGCGCTGTCCGGGTTGCATCTTGCCGATCTGGGTTTCCTTGAAGTTGGCCTGAACCCAGATGTCCTGGTCCGGGACGATGGACAGCAGGTAGGCGCCGTTCTGTACGTACTGGCCGTCGCGGGCGGCGCGCTGGCCGATCATGCCGCTGATCGGCGCGTGGATTTCGCTGCGGGTCAGGTTCAGCTCGGCCTGGGCCAGGTCGGTGCGGGCGGTGGCGATCTGCGCATCGAGGCGCTTGAGTTCGGCCTCCAGGGCGCTGACCTGCTGGCGCTGGCCCTGCAGGTCGGCCTGGGCCTTGCTCACCTGGGAACGGGCGACATTGCTTTCCGCCGACAGGGTGGTGACCCGTTCCTCGGACACGAAGCCCGGCTTGCGCAGGGCCTGGGCGCGGTTCAGGTCCAGTTGCGTGCGGCCGAGGGTGGCCTGGCTCGCCGACACCTGGGCCTGGCCGGCGGCGATCAGGCTGGACTGCTGGGTCAGCCGGCTTTCCGCCTGCAGGCGTTCGGCCTGGCGGGTATCGAGGGTGGCGCGGGCGCGCTCGACGGCGAAGCGGAAGTCATCGGACTCCAGGCGCACCAGCAGGTCGCCTTTCTGCACATGCTGGTTGTCCTGTACCAGCACGCTGTCGATGCGTGCGCTCAACTGGCTGGAAACCCGGGTGATCTCGCCCTGGACATAGGCGTTGTCGGTGCTTTCATAGAAGCGTCCCTTCAAATACCAATGGGCAAAGAAGGCGAGGGCAACCATCAGGACCAGGAAAAGAAAAATCAGCAGGCGACGCTTGAGTTGGGCAGGCATGAGGACGATCGTTCCGAAAATGTAAGCAAATTTAACAAATATTGGATCCAGCGACGCAAGTGACGATCACGCCCATTACTGGAGCCCGGCGCCTGCACCCTGTTAACATCCCGCCTTTGTTTCACCTCTTCTCGAGACTCTCATGACCACCGTTCGTACGCGCATCGCGCCTTCGCCGACTGGCGATCCCCATGTCGGCACCGCCTACATCGCCCTGTTCAACTACTGCTTTGCCAAGCAGCACGGCGGCGAGTTCATCCTGCGTATCGAAGATACCGACCAGTTGCGTTCGACCCGCGAATCCGAGCAACAGATCTTCGACGCCCTGCGCTGGCTGGGCATCGAATGGGCCGAAGGCCCGGATGTCGGCGGTCCGCACGGCCCTTACCGGCAGAGCGAGCGGGGCGAGATCTACAAGCAGTACGCCCAGCAACTGGTTGACCTGGGCCACGCCTTCCCGTGCTTCTGCACCGCCGAAGAGCTGGACCAGATGCGTGCCGAGCAGATGGCCCGCGGTGAAACCCCGCGCTACGACGGCCGCGCGCTGCTGCTGTCGGCGGAAGAGGTGCAACGTCGCCTGGCCGCCGGCGAGCCGCACGTGATCCGCATGAAGGTGCCGAGCGAAGGTGTCTGCGTGGTCCCGGACATGCTGCGTGGCGACGTCGAGATCCCGTGGGACCGCATGGACATGCAGGTCCTGATGAAGACCGACGGTCTGCCGACCTACTTCCTGGCCAACGTGGTCGACGACCACCTGATGGGCATCACCCACGTCCTGCGCGGCGAAGAGTGGCTGCCGTCGGCGCCGAAGCTGATCAAGCTGTACGAGTACTTCGGCTGGGAACAACCGAAGCTGTGCTACATGCCGCTGCTGCGCAACCCGGACAAGAGCAAGCTGTCCAAGCGCAAGAACCCGACCTCGGTGACCTTCTACGAGCGCATGGGCTTCATGCCCGAAGCCATGCTCAACTACCTGGGCCGCATGGGCTGGTCGATGCCGGACGAGCGCGAGAAGTTCTCCCTGGCCGAGATGGTCGAGCACTTCGACCTGTCCCGCGTGTCCCTGGGCGGTCCGATCTTCGATATCGAGAAGCTGTCCTGGCTCAACGGCCAGTGGCTGCGTGACCTGCCGGTGGAAGAGTTCGCCGCACGGGTCCAGAAGTGGGCGTTCAACAGCGACTACATGATGAAGATCGCCCCGCACGTGCAGGGCCGGGTCGAGACCTTCAGCCAGATCGCTCCGCTGGGCGGCTTCTTCTTCGAAGGCGCGCTGAAGCTGGATGCGAAGCTGTTCGAGCACAAGAAGCTGTCGCCGGACCAGGTGCGCCAGGTCATCCAGCTGATCCTGTGGAAACTGGAAAGCCTGCGTCAGTGGGAAAAGGACCGCATCACCGGTTGCATCCAGGCCGTGGTCGAGGCCCTGGAGCTGAAGCTGCGTGACGCCATGCCGCTGATGTTTGCGGCGATCAGCGGCCAGGCCAGCTCGGTCTCGGTACTCGACGCCATGGAAATCCTCGGCCCGGACCTGACCCGCTACCGTCTGCGCCAGGCCCTGGACCTGCTGGGCGGCGTGTCCAAGAAAGAAAACAAGGAATGGGAGAAGCTGTTGGGCACCATCGCCTGATTGCCTTCACCCGTTTTTTTCGCGGGGCGAGCCTTCTACCTTCGGCACTTGGCCGGGGCAGGGGGCTCGCCCCGCGGTCGTTCAGGCCACCGCCGAAAGGCGCGGGACCCAGCAAACACGGGGCTTTTCCCGCTTGGGGACGGTAAGTGGTTGTTATCTGGGAAAAAATTTTTGAATTTCTTTGAAAATAAGTTTGACAGGTCTGTCATCCGCTCTTAATATGCGCCCCGTCCACAGCGATGAACGAAAACGAAACGCGAAGCACCCAGCCAAGCGAATCAAGTTCAGAGCGACATTGTGGGGCTATAGCTCAGCTGGGAGAGCGCCTGCATGGCATGCAGGAGGTCAGCGGTTCGATCCCGCTTAGCTCCACCAAATTCCGCTTGGCAGCCGAGGCTGACAAGCAAGACCGGGTCCAGCAACCGGGTCTTGAAGGTAAGAAGGTTCGTCCCCTTCGTCTAGTGGCCTAGGACACCGCCCTTTCACGGCGGTAACAGGGGTTCGAGTCCCCTAGGGGACGCCAGTTTCACACAAGCGATATCGAAAGAGGTCGCTGGGCCGCGAGGCTAGAAATCCGGGGCTATAGCTCAGCTGGGAGAGCGCCTGCATGGCATGCAGGAGGTCAGCGGTTCGATCCCGCTTAGCTCCACCAATTCCGCCAGGATTCGTGAAAACGGATCTGCACGAAGGTTACAAGTCCCCTTCGTCTAGTGGCCTAGGACACCGCCCTTTCACGGCGGTAACAGGGGTTCGAGTCCCCTAGGGGACGCCATTTTATCCGCTCTGCGGAATTTCAAGGCTCATTCGATTATTGAATGAGCCTTTTGTTTTTTCCCGCGAAAAAGTTTTTGCCCTGGGGCGACAAGCGGCCAGGAAAAAGACTTGCCAGAAAATATTATGAGCATAATATTAAACCCATAATATTTTCCGGTGAGCGTCATGAACGACAAGAAAGCCAAGACCCGCGAACGCATCCTCGATGCCGCCCGTTGTGCGTTGATCCAGCAGGGCCCGGCCGATGCCAGCGTCAACCAGGTAATGAGCGCTGCCGGCCTGACTGTTGGCGGCTTCTATGCCCACTTCGACAGCAAGGAAGCGCTGATGCTCGAGGCCTTCAGCCAGTTGCTCGGCGAGCGCCGTGCCTTGCTGGCCCAGGTCGATCCGGCGCTGGACGGGCAGTCCCGGCGGGCCCTGGTCGCCGCCTTCTACCTGTCGCGCAAGCACCGCGATTCCACGGTGGATGCCTGCCCACTGCCGACTACCCTGAGCGAGATGACCCGCCTGCCCGACGACTTTCGCCAGGTCCTGGCCGAGCATATCGAGCTGATGACCGCCGAGCTGGTGGACAGCCCCGAAGACGCCGACAAATTCCTCGCCGACCTCGCCCTGATGGTCGGCGGCCTGGCCCTGGCCCGCGCCCTGGGTAACGATGAACTGTCCGATCGCATTCTGCGCGCCGCCAAAACAGCGGTGATCTGAAACAACCCCACTGGAGCGAAGCGATGAATACCCTGAGCTGGATTCGTGGCGTCAATGGCACCCTGGGGCGACTGGTCCCTGGGCATATCGCCAGCAAGATGCACCGTGCCTTCATGACCCCCTACACCAAGCCGCCGCGTGAGTGGGAGTTGCCGATCCTGGCGACGGCGGAGCGCATCACCCTGCGCTTCGGTCTTTCCGCGCTGCGTTGGGGGCAGGGTCCGACGGTGTTGCTGATGCATGGTTGGGAAGGGCGCCCGACCCAGTTTGCCCGGCTGATCGAGGCGCTGGTCGAGGCGGGTTATACCGCTGTTGCGCTGGATGGTCCCGGGCATGGCCGTTCGCCGGGCGCGGAGGCGCATGTTGGACTGTTCGCCAGGGCAATGCTGGAAGCGGCGGCCGAGTTGCCGCCGTTGAAGGCGGTGATCGGTCACTCCATGGGCGGCGCCAGCATGCTGCTTGCCCTGCAATGGGGGCTACGGGCCGAGGCCGTGGTCAGCATCGCTGCGCCTTCGCGGTTGATCGGCGTCCTGCGCGGCTTTGCCCGCCGCCTGAACCTGCCGCCGCGGGCCCGTGCGGCGTTTATCCGCAAGGTCGAGCGCGATGTCGGGGTGGCTATCGAACATCTGGATGTCAAGGGCTACCAACTGGATCTGCCTGGATTGATCGTGCATGCCAAGGACGATCAGCTGGTTTCCGCCCGGGAAGCGCAACTGATGCACGAGGCCTGGTTCGATAGCCGCCTGCTGATGCTGGAGGAGGGCGGTCACCAGCGCGTGCTGGCCGATCCCCAGGTCATCGCCGGTGTGCTCGACCTGTTGCAGCGCACGGCGATGCCATTGCGCCAATCGGCCTGATCATCCGTTACACTCATGCCCGTTCATCACAAACGGGAGCGGGCATGAGCTGGGATCTGGCAACGCCATTCGTCATCGACCTGCGGGTGGGTGCCGAGGATATCGACGGACTGGGGCACGCCAACAACGCGGTCTACGTCACCTGGCTGGAGCGTTGTGCCTGGCGCCATTCCCAGCGTCTGGGGCTGGACCTGGCCGAGTATCGTCGCCTCGATCGTGCCATGGCTGTAGTCCGCCATGAAATCGACTACCTTGCCAGCGCCTACGAAGACGACGAGCTGCAACTGGCGACCTGGATCGTCGACTGGGACCAGCGCCTGAAAATGACCCGGCACTTCCAGCTGGTCCGTCCGAGCGACGGCACCACCTTGCTGCGGGCCCAGACCACCTTCGTCTGCATCGAGTTGTCCACAGGTAAGCCCAAGCGCATGCCGCAGGAATTCCTCGAGGGTTATGGTCAGGCGTTGCTGGAAAAGCAGGCGTGATACGGCAGGCGCTCGATGGCGATGAGATGACCGTGCGCCGGGTCGTGGAAGCGGCTTATCTGCCGTATGTCGAGCGTATTGGTGTGCGACCCGGGCCGCTGGATGATGATTATGGTGATCTGATTCGGCGGGGGCAGGTCTGGCTGCTGGACGATTGCGCGGTGCTGGTGCTGTGTCCCGAGCCGGCGGCGATGCTGCTGTCCAATGTGGCCGTGGACCCGGCTTGCCAGGGGCGGGGGCTTGGCCGGCAACTGGTCGACTTCGCCGAAGCCCGTGCCCGCGAAGCCGGGTTTTCCCTGATCCGCCTGTACACCAATGCCGCCATGACCGGGAATGTGGCGCTCTACCAGCGCCTTGGCTACCGCGAAACCCATCGCGGCAGCGAGCATGGCTTCAACCGGGTGTTCATGGAGAAGGTTTTGGCTTGAGCATTTCCAGGACCCGTTGAATGAACGAGCGCCTTTTCCGAGGGGGCTCTGGCAAGCGCAATTCCGGCCCGGGAGGCGGGTCAGGTTCGAAGTTGAGAAGGTCGTAGTTGTGTTTTCTGATCTGCATGTCCTGTTCCCTGGCCGATGGTGTGCTGGTGCTGGTTGTTGGCAAAGAACGTGGACATGTGATCGATCTCCTTCAGATTTGACGTGCGCGGACCCTGTGGGAGCTGGCTTGCCAGCGATAGCGGTAGTGAATTCACCATCGCTATCGCTGGCAAGCCAGCTCCCACAGGGTCCCGCAGTACTTTCAAGATAAACTGTGCGCCTGTCATGTCGGCCTCTTCCTATGTGGCTGTAGGAAGCATCCCCGTTTACCATGCACGCACTTTTTCCGAGGTTCTCCCCCATGCAAATTGCCCTGGCCCCGATGGAGGGGCTGGTCGACGACATCATGCGCGACGTGCTGACCCGCGTCGGCGGCATCGACTGGTGCGTGACCGAGTTCATCCGGGTCTGCGACCGGGTGCTGCCCGAGGCCACGTTCCACAAGATGGCGTCCGAGCTGGCGCACGGCTCGCTGACGCCGGCCGGCGTGCCGATGCGCGTGCAGTTGCTGGGCTCCGACCCGGTCTGCCTGGCCGACAACGCCGCCCTGGCCTGCGAGCTGGGTGCGCCGGTGATCGACCTGAACTTCGGCTGCCCGGCCAAGACCGTGAACAAATCCCGCGGCGGCGCGGTGCTGCTCAAGGAGCCGGAGCTGCTGTTCCGCATTGTCAGCGAGGTGCGCAAGGCCGTACCCGCGCACATCCCGGTCACCTCGAAAATGCGCCTGGGCTTCGAAACCCCGGACGGCGCCCTGGACTGCGGCCGCGCCCTGGCCGAAGGCGGCTCGGCGCATCTCGTGGTGCATGCGCGGACCAAGGTCGAGGGCTACAAACCGCCCGCCCACTGGGAGTGGGTGGCCAAGGTGCAGGATGTAGTCAAGGTGCCGGTGTTCGCCAATGGCGAGGTCTGGACCCTGGACGACTGGCGGCGCTGCCGCGAGGTCAGCGGGGTCAAGGACATCATGCTGGGTCGCGGCCTGGTCTCGCGCCCGGACCTGGCCCGGCAGATCGCCGCCGTGCGCGATGGCGTCGAGTGCGTGCCGATGGACTGGGCCGAACTGATGCCGTTGATTCAGGACTTCTGGCGTCGGGTCCGGGTCGAGCTGACCCCGCGTTCCGCCCCGGGTCGCCTGAAGCAGTGGATAGCGATGCTGACTCGGAGCTACCCGGAAGCCACCGCGCTGTTCACCGAACTGCGCCGGGAAACCGACTGCGACCGGGTCGGCCTGTTGCTTGGCGTACCGCCGCTGGTCGCCGCGGCGTAAAAAATTTTACCGGCGACGCTTGAAATGGTCTTGGTGGTCCACATCTATGGGGTACGCGATGCCGAAGTCGGGTCGCGTAGCAAACCCAACTCGCTGATGTTCAGGAGATCTATCCATGACTACCGCTTTTTCCCTCGCTCCACTGTTCCGCCATTCCGTTGGTTTCGACCGTTTCAATGACCTGTTCGAATCTGCGGCGCGTAATGAGTCGGGTAGCAGCTACCCACCCTACAATGTTGAAAAACATGGCGATGACCACTATCGCATCGTTGTTGCCGCTGCCGGCTTCCAGGAAGCAGACCTGGATCTGCAAGTGGAAAAAGGCGTACTGACCGTCACTGGCGGCAAGCGCGACAGCAACGGCAATGCCAGCGTCACCTACCTGCACCAGGGCATTGCCCAGCGTGCGTTCAAACTGTCCTTCCGCCTGGCCGATCATATCGAAGTCAAATCGGCGGCCCTGGCCAACGGCCTGCTCAGCGTCGATCTGCTGCGGGTGGTGCCGGAAGAGGCGAAGGCCAAGCGTATCCCGATCAATGGGGACAAGCCTGCGCTGAATTGAGTGCGGGGTAGGTGAAAAGAGAAGGGCGCCTTATGCAGGCGCCCTTTTTTATTGTTCTTGCGGGCCTCATCGCTGGCAAGCCAGCTCCCACAGGGATCGTATACACCGCGGACCCTGTGGGAGCTGGCTTGCCAGCGATGAGGCCCTAATAGTCAGCGGGAGTCTCCAGCAGTATCGCCCGGAAATCCCCAAGCGGCAGCGGCCGGCTATGCAGATATCCCTGATACAGGAAGCACCCCTGCCGTTCGAGAAACTCAAGCTGCTCGGAAAGCTCCACCCCCTCCGCAATCACCGTCAAATCCAGGCTCCGCGCCATCGCCACGATCGCCCGGACGATCTCCGCATCGTTGGGATCCACCGGCGCATCCCGTACGAACGACTGGTCGATCTTCAAGGTGTCCACCGGCAAGCGCTTGAGATAGGTCAGCGATGAATACCCGGTGCCGAAATCATCCATGGCAAACCCTACCCCCAACGCCTTCAGCTCGCGCATCTTGCTGATGGTGTCCTCGAGGTTCTGGATCACGATGCCTTCGGTAATCTCCAGCTTGAGCATGCGATAGGGCAGGCGATAGTCGTCCAGGCTGCGCCGCACCCGCTGGACGAAGTCGTTCTGGCGGAACTGCCGCGGGCTGATGTTGACGCACAGGCTGAAATCCTCGGCATCGATCAACTGGTCCTGAAGCATGTGCGAACAGGCGTCGCAGGCTTCGTCGAGAATCCAGTTGCCCACCTCAAGGATCAGCCCGCTCTCCTCCAGGACCTGGATGAACTGCGCCGGTGGCTGCTGGCCGAGCAGCGGATGGTGCCAGCGCAGCAACACCTCGGCACCGACGATGCGGTTGTCCCGGGCATCCACCTGGGGCTGGAAGTGCAGGGCCAGTTCGCCGCGGGTCAGGGCCATGCGCAGGTCGCTTTCCATGCGCAGGCGCTCGCTGGCGGCCTTCTGCATGGTGGTGTGGAACAACTGGGTGGTGTTGCGTCCGGAATCCTTGGCCCGGTACAGGGCGATATCGGCGCGCTTGAGCAGGTCGGCCGGGGTCGAGCCGTGGTCGGGGATCAGTGCCACGCCGATGCTCGGGGTCACCTGCAGGCGCTGGCCGTCCAGGGACATGGGCTCGGCGAGCAACTGGCGCAGGGTATCGGCCAGTTCCTGGACCTGCTCGGTGACTTCCTCGCGGCTGCCTTGCAGGCCGCTGAGCAGCACCACGAATTCGTCGCCGCCCAGCCGCGCCACGGTATCTTCCAGGCGCACGCTGGCTTCCAGGCGTGCAGTGATGATCTTCAGCACCGTGTCACCCACCGGATGGCCGAGCGAATCGTTGATGTGCTTGAAGTGATCGAGATCGAGGAACAGCAGGGCGCCACGCAGGTTGTGGCGCTTGAGCAGGGCGATCTGCTGGCTCAGGCGGTCCATCAGCAGGGCGCGGTTGGGCAGGTTGGTCAGCGGATCGTGGTAGGCCAGGTGGCGGATCTGCGCCTGGGCGTTCTTCAACTGGCTGACATCCCGGGCGGTCAGCAGCAGGCAGTCGGTTTCATTCAGGGTGATCGGTTCAACCGAGACTTCCAGAGTCAGCAGGTCGCCGCTCTTGCTGCGCCCGAGCATTTCCCGGTGGTGCACCCGCTCACGCTGTTGCAGCTCGGCCACCAGCATCTCGTGCTGCTTGTCATCGGCCCAGAAGCCGATCTGGTTGGCGCTGCGCCCGAGCACTTCGCCGGCGCTGTAGCCGGTCAGGCGGCAGAAGCCGTCGTTGACCTCCAGGTAGCGCCCGGTCTGCAGTTCGCTGATGCTGATGGCATCGGGGCTGGAGTGGAAGGCCTTGGCGAACTTCTCCTCGCTGGCCTTGAGTGCGGCTTCGGCGCGCTGCTGCTGGGTGATATCGCGTAGCGTGGTGACGCTGCAGGTCTGGTTGTCGACCTTGATCAGGCGGCTGGAAATAACGCAGGTCAGGGCCTGGCCGTGCTTGTGGTTGACCACGATCGCCACGTTGTTCAGGGCCTGGTCGCGAATCACCTGCTCGATGCGCCTGGCCCGCGCCGAGGACTCTGCCCACAGGCCGATTTCCTCGGCATTGCGGCCCAGCACCTCGTCGGCGCTCCAGCCGAAGGTCTGGGTAAAGGCCGGGTTGATCTCGATGAACTGGCCGTTGTCCTGGCGGGTGACGCAGATCGGGTCGGGGCTGACCTGGAACAATCCGGCGAATTTCTCCTCCGAGGCCATCAGGCGCTGCTCGCGCTCGACCTGGTCGGTGATGTCCAGCAAGGTCCCGGCCATGCGCAGGGGGTTGCCTTCTTCGTCGCGGTACAGCCGCGCGCGGCTTTCCAGGTAGCGTGAGTTGCCGTTTTCCAGCTGGATGCGGTAGGTGATCTGGTAATTGCCCGCCGGGCCCTCGCGCAGGCTGCGGTACGCCTGGCGCATGCTGGAGCGCTCGTCTTCCGGAACGCCCTCGAAGAAGGCTTCGAAAGACTCGTGGAAGGGCACTGGCTCCAGGCCGTGCAACTGCACGGCACGGGCCGAGCCATAGAGCATGCCGCTGGGGATATGCCAGTCCCAGGTGCCCAGTTGCGCCGAGTCCAGGGCCAGGTCGAGACGCTCCTGGCTGTCCTTGAGCGCCGCTTCGCGCTCGCGCTGGGCGGTGATCTCGCGGATCACCCCGACCATCTGCGGCCGGCCGTCCTTGTCATGGGTCAGGCTGCCGCTGATCTCCAGCCAGTGCAGGGTGCCGTCGGGCCAGCGGATGCGATGGCGCATGGCCTGTTCCTGCGGTTCGCCGGCCACGACCGCATAGAAGGCCTGGACGGTGCGCTCGCGGTCTTCCGGCGGCAGCAGGTCCAGGTAATCCAGGTCCTTGGGCAGTGGCTGGCGCGGGTCGTAGCCGAACAGCGCCTGGGTGCCCCGCGACCAACTGATGCGGCCGGTCTCGACGTCCCAGAACCAGGCACCGAGACGGGCGCCGTTCAGGGCCGCGAGCAATTGCGGAGCGTTTTCCCAGGTCTGCTCCGACTCCTGGGGATCGGCCGCGAGGATACGTGGAAGGCGCGGAAAACGGGGTGTAGTGGGCATCGATTACCAGACCTTTGGCGAATACGCTTCCTTGGTATGGGCCGGCCCGGCGCAACGGGTGGCCTCAGGTTTTTCTCGCATGGCTGTCGAGCAGTGCCATAAAGGCTCTGGCTGCATTCGATAACGTTCGTTCCGTATGAAGAATGTAGCCTAGCTGGCGAGTCAGCTGTATGCCCGGCAAGCTGATGGAAGCCACCTGGTCATCGAGCATGGTGCGCGGCAAAACGCTCCAGGCCAGGCCGATCGACACCATCATCTTTATGGTTTCCAGATAGTTGGTGCTCATGGCGATGTTCGGCGTGAGGCCCTGGCCCTCGAACAAGCGGTGCACGATATGGTGGGTAAAGGTGTTGCCACCGGGGAAAACCGCCGGATGGTGGGCAATATCTTCCAGACCGGCGGCAGCCTTGCGCGCCAGCGGATGCTCCGGGGCCACCACGAAATCCAGCGGGTCGTCCCATACCGGCACCGCTCGCACCAGGCCGTGGGGCTCCGGCGCCAGGGTAATCACGGCGATTTCCGCGCGGCCGTGGAGGATTTCCTCGTAGGCGACTTCCGAATCGAGGAACTGGATATCCAGGGCGACCGCCGGATACTGCCGGGTAAAGGCGCGCAGCAGCGGCGGCAGACGGTGCAGGCCGATGTGATGGCTGGTAGCCAGGGTCAGGCGCCCGCTGACCTCGCCGGTGAGGTTGGTCAGGGCCCGGCGGGTGTCGTCCAGCACATTGATGATCTGATAGGCGCGGGGCAGCAGGGCGCGGCCGGCCTCGGTCAGGCTGACCTCGCGGCCGAGGCGGTCGAACAGGCGCACGTCGAGCTGCTGCTCCAGCCCGGCGATGCGCTTGCTGATCGCCGGCTGGGTCAGGTGCAGGCGCTCCCCGGCCCCGGAAAAGCTGCCGGTTTCGGCAATCGCGATAAAGGCGTTGAGGTTGGCCAGGTCCACGGTTTCGGATTCCTCTTGGTTATCCAAAGCATAAAAATTATGAATTTGAGTTATCCAATCTAACGCCATACCATCAGCCGTACAAGCCAAGGGGTTATTGGCATAGAAAGACTGATGAGGAACGCCTGATGGCCGGCAAAACGCTTTACGACAAGCTCTGGGATTCGCATTTGGTCAAGCAGCGCGACGATGGCTCCGCGCTGATCTACATCGACCGTCACATCATCCACGAAGTGACCTCGCCGCAAGCCTTCGAAGGCCTGCGCCTGGCGAATCGCAAACCTTGGCGCATCGATGCCAACATCGCCACCCCGGACCACAACGTGCCGACCACCCCCGAGCGCAAGGGCGGTATCGACGCCATCGTCGACCAGGTGTCGCGCCTGCAGGTGCAGACCCTCGACGAAAACTGCGACGAATACGGCATCACCGAATTCAAGATGAACGACGTGCGCCAGGGCATCGTCCACGTCATCAGCCCGGAGCAGGGCGCGACCTTGCCGGGCATGACCGTGGTCTGCGGTGACTCGCACACCTCGACCCACGGCGCCTTCGGCGCCCTGGCCCACGGCATCGGCACCTCCGAGGTGGAGCACGTGCTCGCCACCCAATGCCTGGTCGCCAAGAAGATGAAGAACATGCTGGTGCGCGTCGAAGGCGTATTGCCCGCTGGCGTCACCGCCAAGGACATCGTCCTCGCCGTGATCGGCAAGATCGGCACTGCCGGCGGTAACGGGCATGCCATGGAGTTCGCCGGCAGCGCGATTCGCGACCTGTCCGTCGAAGGCCGCATGACCATCTGCAACATGTCCATCGAAGCCGGCGCCCGTGTTGGCCTGGTGGCTACCGATGCGAAAACCGTCGAATACGTGAAGGGCCGCCCGTACGCGCCGAAAGGCGAGCAATGGGACCTGGCCGTCGAAGCCTGGAAAGACCTGGTTTCCGACGCCGACGCGGTGTTCGACACCGTGGTCGAGCTGAACGCAGCGGACATCAAGCCGCAAGTCAGCTGGGGCACGTCCCCGGAGATGGTCCTGGCCATCGACCAGCGCGTGCCGGATCCGGCTGCCGAGGCCGACCTGGTCAAGCGTGGCTCCATCGAGCGCGCCCTGAAGTACATGGGCCTGAGCGCCAACCAGGCGATCACCGATATCCAGCTGGACCGCGTGTTCATCGGTTCCTGCACCAACTCGCGGATCGAAGACCTGCGTGCCGCAGCGGAAATCGCCAAGGGCCGCAAGGTGGCCGCGACCATCAAGCAGGCGATCGTGGTACCGGGCTCTGGCCTGGTAAAAGAGCAGGCCGAGAAAGAAGGCCTGGACAAGATCTTCCTCGAAGCCGGCTTCGAATGGCGTGAACCGGGCTGCTCCATGTGCCTGGCCATGAACCCGGACCGCCTGGAGAGCGGCGAGCACTGCGCGTCGACCTCCAACCGCAACTTCGAAGGCCGCCAGGGTGCCGGTGGTCGTACCCACCTGGTCAGCCCGGCCATGGCCGCCGCCGCCGCCGTTACCGGCCGTTTCATCGATGTACGCGAGTTGATCCAAGGGAGCGCAGCATGAAAGCCTTTACCCAGCACACCGGCCTCGTTGCCCCTCTGGACCGTGCCAACGTCGACACCGACCAGATCATTCCCAAGCAGTTTTTGAAGTCGATCAAGCGCACCGGTTTCGGTCCGAACCTGTTCGACGAATGGCGTTACCTGGATGTCGGCCAGCCGTACCAGGACAACAGCAAGCGTCCGAAGAACATGGACTTCGTCCTCAACCATGATCGCTACCAGGGCGCCAGCGTGTTGCTGGCCCGTGAGAACTTCGGTTGCGGTTCGAGCCGCGAGCACGCCCCGTGGGCCCTGGAAGAGTATGGTTTCCGCAGCATCATCGCGCCGAGCTATGCCGACATCTTCTTCAACAACAGCTTCAAGAACGGCCTGCTGCCGATCATCCTCAGCGACGAGGAAGTCGACGAGCTGTTCAAGCAGGTCGAAGCCGACCCGGGCTACCAGCTGACCATCGACCTGCAGGCGCAGACCGTGACCCGTCCCGACGGCAAGGTGCTGGGCTTCGAGATCGACGCGTTCCGCAAGCACTGCCTGCTCAACGGCCTGGACGATATCGGCCTGACCCTGCAGGACAGCGATGCTATCGGCGCCTTCGAGGCCCGTCACCGTGCCAGCCAGCCATGGTTGTTCCGCGACGCCAAATGATGTGTTGAATGTGCCGGCCTCATCGCTGGCAAGCCAGCTCCCACAGGTCCTGCGTTGAACGCGGAGAGTGTGAACAGCACATGCACAGGTCCTGTGTTGGGCACAGATGGTGTGAACAGCACAGAGCCCTGTGGGAGCTGGCTTGCCAGCGATAGGGCCCCGGAGACGAAAAGATGACCAGCAGCAGCCACAAGGACGTTGTCCAGCGCCAGTTCGGCGACCAGGCCAGCGCCTACCTCAGCAGTGCCGTGCACGCCCAGGGCAGCGAGTTCGCCCTGCTCCAGGCCGAACTGGCCGGCCAGGAGGGCGCTCGCGTCCTCGACCTGGGCTGCGGCGCCGGCCATGTCAGCTTCCATGTGGCCCCGCTGGTCGCCGAAGTGGTGGCCTACGACCTGTCGCAGCAGATGCTCGACGTGGTCGCCGCCAGTGCCTCCGGGCGCGGCCTGCACAATATCGTCACCGAACGCGGTGCCGCCGAACGCCTGCCGTTCGCCGACGCCGCCTTCGACTTCGTCTTCAGCCGCTACTCCGCGCACCACTGGAGCGACCTCGGCCTGGCCCTGCGCGAAGTGCGCCGGGTGCTCAAGCCGGGTGGCGTGGCCGCCTTCGTCGATGTCATGTCGCCGGGCAGCCCATTGCTGGATACCTACCTGCAGACCGTCGAAGTGCTGCGCGACACCAGCCACGTACGCGACTATTCCGCCGCCGAATGGCTGCGCCAGGTCAGCGAAGCCGGCCTTCACGTGCGTAGCCACACGCGCCAGAGCCTGCGCCTGGAATGGACTTCCTGGGTCGAACGCATGCGTACGCCAGAAGCCATGCGCGCCGCCATCCTGCAATTGCAGCAGGCGATGGGCGAAGAAGTACGGCAGTATTACCGGATCGAAGCCGATGGCTCCTTCAGCACCGATGTCCTGGTGCTCTGGGCCGAACGCTGAAATCCAGCAGATTGTTACCGGCGCGCCACCTTCGGCGCGCCGCTTGATTCGAGATAGAGGAAAGCATGAGCAAGCAGATTCTGATTCTCCCGGGTGACGGTATCGGTCCTGAAATCACCGCCGAGGCCGTCAAGGTGCTGGAGCTGGCCAACGACAAGTTCCAGCTCGGCTTCGCCCTGGAGCACGACGTGATCGGCGGCGCCGCCATCGACAAGCACGGCGTGCCGCTGGCCGACGAGACCCTGGAGCGTGCACGCAAGGCCGATGCCGTGCTGCTGGGCGCCGTGGGTGGGCCGAAGTGGGACAAGATCGAGCGTGACATCCGCCCTGAGCGCGGCCTGCTGAAGATCCGTTCGCAACTGGGCCTGTTCGCCAACCTGCGTCCGGCGATCCTCTACCCGCAACTGGCCGACGCCTCCTCGCTGAAGCGTGAAATCGTCTCCGGCCTGGACATCCTGATCGTCCGCGAGCTGACCGGCGGCATCTACTTCGGCGCCCCGCGTGGCACCCGCGAGCTGGAAAACGGCGAGCGCCAGTCCTACGACACCCTGCCGTACAGCGAAAGCGAAATCCGCCGCATCGCCCGTGTCGGCTTCGACATGGCCCGCGTGCGTGGCAAGAAGCTCTGCTCGGTGGACAAGGCCAACGTCCTGGCCTCCAGCCAGCTGTGGCGAGAAGTGGTCGAGGACGTCGCCAAGGACTACCCGGACGTCGAACTGAGCCACATGTACGTCGACAACGCCGCCATGCAGCTGGTCCGCGCGCCGAAGCAGTTCGACGTGATGGTCACCGACAACATGTTCGGCGACATCCTGTCGGATGAGGCTTCCATGCTCACCGGTTCCATCGGCATGCTGCCGTCGGCCTCCCTGGACGCCCACAACAAGGGCATGTACGAGCCGTGCCACGGTTCCGCACCGGACATCGCCGGGCAAGGCATCGCCAACCCGCTGGCGACCATCCTCTCGGTCTCGATGATGCTGCGCTACAGCTTCAACCAGCACGATGCCGCCGAGGCCATCGAGAAAGCGGTGAGCCTGGTTCTCGACCAGGGCCTGCGTACCGGCGACATCTGGTCCGAAGGTTGCACCAAGGTCGGTACGCAGCAAATGGGCGACGCAGTAGTCGCAGCGCTGCGGAATCTGTAATCTCTCTGGCCCGCTGCCGAAACCACAACAGGGCAGCGGCCCACTTTTAGCGAAGGTGTAGTTGCGATGAAACGTGTAGGTCTGATCGGTTGGCGCGGAATGGTCGGTTCCGTGCTCATGCAGCGGATGCTCGAGGAGCAGGATTTCGATCTTATCGAGCCGGTGTTCTTCACCACCTCCAACGTCGGTGGCCAGGGCCCTGCAGTGGGCAAGGACATTGCCCCGCTGAAGGATGCCTACAGCATCGACGAACTCAAGACCCTGGACGTGATCCTGACCTGCCAGGGCGGCGACTACACCAACGAAGTCTTCCCCAAGCTGCGCGAAGCCGGCTGGCAGGGCTACTGGATCGACGCCGCCTCGTCCCTGCGCATGCAGGATGACGCGGTCATCGTCCTCGACCCGGTCAACCGCAAGGTCATCGACCAGCAGCTGGATGCCGGGACCAAAAACTACATCGGCGGCAACTGCACCGTCAGCCTGATGCTGATGGGCCTGGGCGGCCTGTTCGAAGCCGGCCTGGTCGAGTGGATGAGCGCCATGACCTACCAGGCGGCCTCCGGTGCCGGCGCGCAGAACATGCGCGAGCTGATCCGCCAGATGGGCGCGACCAACGCCGCCGTGGCCGACGAACTGGCCAACCCGGCCAGTGCCATCCTCGACATCGACCGCAAGGTCGCCGAGGCCATGCGCAGCGAGGCCTACCCGACCGAAAACTTCGGCGTACCGCTGGCCGGCAGCCTGATCCCGTGGATCGACAAGGAACTGCCGAACGGCCAGAGCCGCGAAGAGTGGAAAGCCCAGGCCGAGACCAACAAGATCCTCGGTCGCTTCAAGAGCCCGATCCCGGTGGACGGCATCTGCGTACGTATCGGCGCCATGCGCTGCCACAGCCAGGCGCTGACCATCAAGCTGAACAAGGACGTGCCGCTGGCCGACATCGAAGGCCTGATCAGCCAGCACAACCCCTGGGTGAAACTGGTGCCGAACCAGCGCGAGATCAGCATGAAGGAGCTGACCCCGACCAACGTCACCGGCACCCTGAACATCCCGGTGGGTCGTCTGCGCAAGCTGAACATGGGTTCCCAGTACATCGGTGCCTTCACCGTCGGCGACCAGCTGCTTTGGGGCGCGGCCGAACCGCTGCGCCGCATGCTGCGGATCCTGCTGGAGCGTTGATCGCCTTGCGGTAACCTGAAAAACCCGTGCTGGTGACAGCGCGGGTTTTTTGTTTTCGGACAAATCAAAGTAAAGTGCCGCTCCCGAATTCCCGGGACCGCTTTGCGGTCCTTCGCGGGCAAGCCACGCTCCTACAGAAGCACGCGGTGACTGTAGGAGCGTGGCTTGCCCGCGAAGGACTGCAAAGCAGTCCCAATAGGCCAGAGAGATCTCCACATGACCAAGCCCATCGACATCGCCGTCATCGGCGCCACCGGCACCGTCGGCGAAACCCTCGTGCAGATCCTCGAGGAACGCAACTTCCCGGTGGGCACCCTGTACCTGCTGGCCAGCAACGAATCCGCCGGCAGCGCCGTGAGCTTTCGCGGCAAGAACCTGCGCAGCCGCGACGTCGACGACTTCGACTTCGCCAAGGTGCGCCTGGCCTTCTTCGCCGCCGGCCCGGCCGTGACCCTGAGCTTTGCACCCCGCGCCCAGGCCGCCGGCTGCACGGTGATCGACCTGTCCGGCGCATTGCCTGCCGAGCAGGCACCCGCCGTGGTCCCGGAAGCCAATCCCCAGGTGCTGGACACCCTGAAAGCCCCGGCCACCCTGCACAGCCCGAGCGCCGCCGCCGTGGCCCTGGCCGTTGTCCTCGCCCCGCTGAAAAACCTCCTGACCCTCGAGCGCGTCACCGTCACCGCCAGCCTCGCCGTTTCCGCCCAGGGCCGCGAAGCCGTCAGCGAGCTGGCCCGGCAAACCGCCGAACTGCTCAACGCCCGTCCGCTGGAGCCGCGCTTCTTCGACCGGCAGATGGCCTTCAACCTGCTGGCCCAGGTCGGTGCCAGCGACGAGCAGGGCCATGGCCTGCTGGAGCGCCGCCTGGTCCGCGAGTTGCGCGAACTGCTCGACCTGCCTTTACTCAAGATTTCAGTCACCTGCGTTCAAGTCCCGGTGTTTTTTGGCGATAGCTACACTGTCAGCCTGAATGCCAGCGAAGCGGTCGATCTGGCCGCAGTGAACAAGGCGCTGGACGCAGCGGACAGTGTCGAGCTGGTGGAGGAGGGCGACTATCCGACGCCGGTGGGCGATGCCGTCGGCCAGGACGTGGTCTATGTAGGTCGTGTTCGCAGCGGTATCGACGAGCCACAGCAACTCAATCTCTGGCTGACCACCGACAATGTGCGCAAGGGCGCAGGTTTGAACGCCGTACAGCTGGCTGAATTGTTGATAAAAGACCTTGTGTAAAAGATACTTGGCAACACTTTGCATATTGACCATTAAAGGTTGGAGGCAACTTGCCTTCAATCTTCAATAGCAGTCTGGTAACAAGCCTCACGGCAGTTCTTCAGTTCTTCTCGGTTCCCGGGGACGCTTCAAAACAAAGGATGAGGTCATGCTTCGAATTCGCAAACTGGTGTTAGCAATAGCCGCAGCGTCGGCGCTGTCTTCCGGTATGGCGCATGCCCTCGGGCTTGGCGAGCTGACCCTCAAGTCGGCACAGGACCAGCCCCTCAACGCCGAGATCGAACTGCTCGATGTGCGCGACCTGAGCGCCGCCGACGTCAAGCCGAGCCTGGCGCCGGCGGAAGAATTCGCCAAGGCCGGCGTCGAGCGCCAGCCGTTCCTCAATGACCTGACCTTCACCCCGGTGATCAATCCGGCGGGCAAGAGCGTGCTGAAAGTCACCTCCAGCCAGCCGCTGGCGGAGCCGATGGTCAAGTTCCTGGTCCAGGTGATGTGGCCGCAAGGCCGCCTGCTGCGCGACTACAGCGTGCTGCTCGATCCGTCCAAGTTCTCCCCGGAAACCGCCCAGGCCGCCTCCGGCGTGACCCCGGCGGTGAGTGCCCCGGCCAGCCACACCACGGTGCGCCGCGACACCCTCTGGGACATCGCTTCGCGCTCGCGCCAGGGCGGCTCGGTGCAGCAGGCCATGCTGGCGATCCAGGCGCTCAACCCGGACGCCTTCATCAACGGCAATATCAACCAGTTGAAGACCGGCCAGGTCCTGCGCATGCCGGACCAGCAACAGATCCAGAGCATTCCCCAGGCCCAGGCGGTAAAAGAGGTCAACGAGCAATACGCCGCCTGGCGCGAAGGCCGTCGCCTTGGTCCGCAGGCGCGCCAACTGGATGCCACCCGGCGCAGCACGGCCCAGCCGTCGCCGTCGCGTATCGCCCAGCAGGACAACCTCAAGCTGGTTGCCCCCGGCGGTCAGGGCGCGGGCAGTGACAAGGCGCTGAGCGACAAGCTGGCGGCGACCCAGGAAAACCTCGACACCAGCCGCCGCGAAGGCGACGAACTGAAAAGCCGCGTAGCCGATCTGCAAAGCCAGCTGGACAAGCTGCAACGCCTGATCGAGCTGAAGAACGACCAGTTGGCCCGCCTCGAAGCCCAGGGCAATGCCCCGGCGGCTCCGGTGGCGCCCGCGGTGGCCACCGCCCCGGTGATCGACGCGACCCTGCAACCCAGCCCGGCCCCGGCTGCCGAGCCGGTAGTCACCCCGCCGCCGGCGGCGGTCGATACCGCACCGGAGCAGGACGCCGCACCGGCCGACGCTGCGACCCCCGAGGCCCAAGGCAACACGCTCGACGGCATCCTCGGCAACCCGTGGCTGCTGGCGCTGATCGCCGGCTCTGCCGCCCTGGTCCTGCTTCTGCTGGTATTGCTGCTGATGCGCAAGCGCAAGGCCCAGCAGGAAGCGGAAAAACACCTGCGCATGGCCCGCGCCCTGGCTGAAGAAAGCGACCTCGGTCCGGATGCCGACCTGCCGCCAAGCAGCTTCGACGGCCTCGACATCGTGCCGCCGACCGTCACCCTGGCCCCGGCGGTGGTTGCCGCGTCCGCCGCTGCCGCCACCGCCGCCGAGCAGGTCAGCGAGCCGCGTGTCGCCGAGCCCGAGGCGCAGCCGAAAACCGATCCGTTCATGGCCGAGATCGACGACTGCATCGCCAATGGCCGGCTGATGCAGGCGTCCAACCTGCTGGAACCGGCGGTGGAGAAGTTTCCGCAGCGCAGCGACCTGCGCCTGAAACTGATGGAGGTCTATGCGCACCAGGGCGATCGCGCTGGTTTCGTCATGCAGGAGCGCCAGCTCCAGGCCAATCCGCAGAACCTCGCCGAAGTCGAAGCGCTGAAGAGCCGTTTTCCCAACATGCTGGCCGTAGCTGCCGTCGCCGCGGCGGCGGGCGGTGCTGCCGTGGCCAGTGGTCTCGACGAGAAGTTCGTCGAGGATCTGATGTCCGACGAGCCACAGTCCGATGACCTGCCGGCCGATGATGACCTGGACAGCGCCTTCGACCTGAGCCTCGACGACCTCGATGGCCTGGACCTGGAAGCTCCGGCTGACCAGGCAGCGGTCCAGGCCAGCGAGCAGGCACAGGTGCAACCAGAGCCGGCTCCAGCTCCCGAACCACAAGCAGAGTCAGTGGCTGACCTGGCCGCGCTGGACGACCTGGACTTCGACACGCTGCTGCAAGACAACCCGGAAGCACTGCAGGCCGAGCCGCCACAGCTCGAGCCCGACACCAGCGCCTTCGCCGACCTGGACTTCGACAGTCTGCTTGAAGAGCAGGTCGCAGCCCAGGCTGCCGAGCCGGCGCCACAAGCCGAGCCGGAACCGGAACCGCCGGTTGTCGACGATCTGGACTTCGACAGCCTGCTGCAGGAACACACCGCTGCCCAGGCCGTTGAACCGGAGCCACAGGCCGAGCCACCAGCGACCACCGATGACGTAGACTTCGATGCCCTGTTCCAGGACTACGCCGCCACCGAGCCGGAAGTACCTGCCGCGCCGCAAGCCGAGCCCGAGCCTGAACTGTCGGCGGCCGCCGATGACATGGACTTCGATGCCTTGCTCGACGAGCACACCAAGGCGCAGTCCGGCGCGACCGACGACCTGTCCGACGCTGACTTCGACCTCAGCGTCCCGGACGAAACCCCGGACGTTGCCACCGAAAACCGTCCACCGCTGGATATCGAAGCGGAACTGGCGGCCTTCGACAACGACCTGGGCCTGGAGGCCGACCTGCCGCCGCTGGAGCTGCCGGACGACTTCGACCTGTCGCTGCCGGGCGAGGACGATGCCGCGTCGAAGAACTTCGCCGCCGAGCTGGACAACGTCAACGCCGAGCTGGACAAGCTCTCCGCCAGCCTGGAAACCCCGTCGCTGGAGCCGCACTTCACCGCCGAGGACGCCGCTGCGCTGCCGGAGGACGATGATTTCGACTACCTGGCCGGCACCGACGAAGTCGCCACCAAGCTCGACCTGGCCCGCGCCTACATCGACATGGGCGACCATGACGGTGCCCGCGACATCCTCGACGAGGTCAACAAGGAAGGCGACCAGGCCCAGCGCCGCGAAGCCAACGAGCTGCGTAGCAAGCTGGTCTGACTCCTACCGCAGTAATCCCGACGGCAGCCCTCGCGGCTGCCGTTGTCGTTATAATCCGCGCCATTGCGTAACCGACAGGCTGTTATCCCCTTGGAAATCATCGATACCGCGGCGTCCGAAGTGGCCGCCGAAGGCTTTTACCGAATCGCCCTGGGCGTTGAATACAAAGGCACCCGCTACCGCGGCTGGCAGCGCCAGGGCGATGGCGTGATCAGCGTGCAGCAGACCCTCGAGGAAGCCCTGTCGAAAGTGGCCGACGAGCCGATCACCGTGCAATGCGCCGGGCGCACCGATGCCGGTGTCCATGCCAGCGGCCAGGTGGTGCACTTCGACACCCGCGCCATCCGCAACCCCAAGGCCTGGACCATGGGCGCCAACAGCCATCTGCCCCACGACATCAGCGTGTCCTGGTCGCAGGAGATGCCAGCGCACTTCCATGCGCGCTTCAAGGCGTTTGCCCGGCGCTACCGCTACGTGATCTACAACGACCAGATCCGCCCGGCCCACCTCGGCGACCAGGTCACCTGGAACCACCGGCCGCTGGATGTCGAGCGCATGGCCGAGGCCGCCCGCTGCCTGCTCGGCACCCACGACTTCAGCGCCTTCCGTGCAGGCCAGTGCCAGGCCAAGTCGCCGATCAAGACCATCCACCACCTGCGCGTTACCCGCCACGGCAAGATGATCGTCCTGGATATCCGCGCCAGCGCCTTCCTCCACCATATGGTGCGCAATATCGCCGGGGTGCTGATGACCATCGGTGCCGGCGAGCGCCCGATCGGCTGGGCGGCGGAGATTCTGGCCAGCCTCGATCGCCGCCAGGCCGCGGCCACTGCGCATCCGTTCGGCCTCTATCTGGTGCAAGTGGAGTACCCGGAGGAGTTCGTGTTGCCCGAACGTTTCATCGGCCCGCATTTCCTCACCGGTTTCGAGTTCCCGACGGCTGACGACCCGACAGTCATTTGCTAACATCCGGGACTTTCGCCCTCTGGAGATTCGCTGCCCATGTCTGCCGTTCGCAGCAAGATCTGCGGGATTACCCGCGTGGAAGACGCGCTGGCCGCGGCCCAGGCGGGAGCCGACGCCATCGGCCTGGTGTTCTACGCCAAGAGTCCGCGGGCAGTGACCGTGCAGCAGGCGCGGGAAATCATCGCTGCGCTGCCGCCGTTCGTGACCACCGTGGGCCTGTTCGTCAACGCCAGCCGCTGCGAGCTCAACGAAATCCTCGAGGCAGTGCCGCTGGACCTGCTGCAATTCCACGGCGACGAAACCCCGGACGACTGCGAAGGCTACAACCGGCCCTGGATCAAGGCACTGCGCGTGCGTGCCGGGGATGACCTGGAAGCCGAGTGCAAACGCTACGCCCGGGCCAGCGGGATTCTGCTGGATACCTACGTGGCCGGCGTGCCCGGCGGTACCGGCGAAGCCTTCGACTGGAAGCTGGTGCCGGAACACCTGAGCAAGCCGATCATCCTCGCCGGTGGCCTGTCCCCGGACAACGTCGCCACGGCCATCGCCCAGGTGCGGCCGTATGCGGTGGATGTCAGCGGCGGCGTCGAGCAGGCCAAGGGCATCAAGGACGCGGCGCGGATCGACGCCTTCCTCGCTGCGGTACGCGGCGCGTGATGCGTGTCGATGTGACGGCGGCCGACAAGGCATCGTCCATAACTTTCGCAGCCGAGTGCTGCCAGGTCAGGCCCGTGGGCCGGCCATACGAATTGACGAGCGGTCGCACGCCGTCCGGGCCAGCGCACCCAGCGCGCCCGGGGATGCGCCCGGTTTTCCCGAAACATTTTTGAAGCTCAAGGGCATACGCGCGACCCGGCACCCAACCAATGCCTGCCGGCCGCCGCTACTGGAGAAATAAAGCATGAGCAACTGGTTAGTAGACAAACTGATTCCATCGATCATGCGTTCCGAGGTGAAGAAGAGTTCGGTTCCCGAAGGCCTGTGGCACAAGTGCCCGTCCTGCGAAGCCGTGCTGTACCGTCCGGAACTGGAAAAGACCCTGGACGTCTGCCCCAAGTGCAACCACCACATGCGCATCGGTGCACGCACCCGCCTGAACATCTTCCTCGACCCGGAAGGCCGTAACGAGCTGGGTGCCGAGCTGGAGCCGGTGGACCGCCTGAAGTTCCGCGACGGCAAGAAGTACAAGGACCGCCTGGTCGCCGCGCAGAAATCGGTCGGCGAGAAAGACGCCCTGATCTCCATGAGCGGTACCCTGATGGGCATGCCGATCGTGGTCAGCGCCTTCGAATTCTCCTTCATGGGTGGCTCGATGGGTGCCGTGGTCGGCGAGCGCTTCGTTCGCGCCGCCAACTACGCCCTGGAAAACCGCTGCCCGATGGTCTGCTTCTCCGCTTCCGGCGGTGCGCGCATGCAGGAAGCGCTGATCTCCCTGATGCAGATGGCCAAGACCTCCGCTGCCCTGGCGCGCCTGCGCGAAGAAGGCATCCCGTTCATCTCCGTACTGACCGACCCGGTCTACGGCGGCGTTTCCGCCAGCCTGGCGATGCTCGGCGACGTCATCGTCGGTGAGCCGAAGGCGCTGATCGGCTTTGCCGGCCCACGCGTCATCGAGCAGACCGTGCGTGAAAAACTGCCGGAAGGCTTCCAGCGCAGCGAGTTCCTCCTGGAGCACGGCGCCATCGACATGATCATCCACCGCGCCGAACTGCGTTCGCGCCTGGCCACCATCCTGGCCCAGATGACCGGCAAGCCTTCGCCGAAATACGTGCCTTCGGCCATCGATGCCGTGGTCGTACCGCCGGCGCCTGCCACCGTATGACCCAACGTACCCTTGGCGAATGGCTCGCCTACCTCGAGCAGTTGCACCCGTCGGCCATCGACATGGGCCTGGAGCGCTCCCGCGAGGTAGCGACCCGGCTCGGGCTGGGCAAGCCGGCGCCTCGGGTGGTGACCGTCACCGGCACCAACGGCAAGGGTTCGACCTGCGCCTTCATCGCTGCGCTGCTCAAGGCGCAGGGGCTTAAGGTCGGGGTCTACAGCTCGCCGCACCTGCTGCGCTACAACGAGCGGGTGCAGCTCGATGGCCTCGATGCCAGCGACGCACAGCTCTGCGAGGCCTTCGCTGCCGTCGAGGCGGCCCGTGGCGAAATCTCCCTGACCTACTTCGAAATGGGCACGCTGGCGGCCTTCTGGCTGTTCAGTCGCTCGGCGCTGGACGCCGTGGTCCTGGAAGTGGGCCTGGGCGGGCGCCTGGATGCGGTCAACCTGGTGGACGCCGACCTTGCCGTGGTCACCAGCATCGGTGTCGACCATGCCGACTGGCTGGGCAACACCCGTGAGTCCGTGGCCTTCGAGAAAGCCGGGATCTTCCGCCAGGACCGCCCGGCGCTGTGCGGCGACCTGAATCCTCCGCAACCACTGCTGGACAAGGCCCGCGAGCTGAACTGCCCGTTCTTCCTGCGCGGTCGCGATTTCGACCTGGCCTACACCGAGCAGTGCTGGCAATGGCGCGGTGTCGATGTACGCGGGGCTGAAGTCGAGTTGCGCGACCTGCCGCTGCTGGACCTGCCGATGGAAAACGCCGCGCTCGCCCTGCAGACCTATCTGCTGATGGACCTGCCGTGGGATGCGGCGGTGGTGGCCCAGGCCCTGCAGGCGGCGCGGATCGTCGGTCGCCTGGATCGCCGCCAGTTCGACTGGCGCGGCAAGCGCCTGAATATCCTCCTCGACGTGGGCCACAACCCGCATGCCGCCGAGTACCTGGCCGAGCGCCTGGCGGCACGTCCGGTCGCAGGCCAGCGCCTGGCGGTATTCGGCCTGCTCTCCGACAAGGACCTCGATGGCGTGATTCGTCCGCTGCTGCCGCACGTTCGTCACTGGGCGGTAGCTACACTGGAGACTGCGCGCAGTCGTCCGGCCGCGGAGTTGCAGGTGGCACTGGAGAACCTTGGTGCTGCGGCGCAGTCATACTCCAGCGTCGCACAGGCCCTGGAAGGGCAGTGCGCGCAGGCGACGGCGGACGATGAGATCCTGCTGTTCGGATCATTTTTCTGTGTCGGCGAGGCCCTCGAGTGGCTGGACCGGCAGGCCAGGGAGGACTGAGCCAATGGCGGGGCTGGACAAGGTCATGAAACAACGCATGGTCGGGGCGCTGGTGCTGATTGCACTGGCGGTGATTTTCCTGCCGATGCTGTTCACCAAGGAAGACGAGCTGCGTCAGGTCAAGGTCGAGGCGCCGGCGGCGCCTGCCGTACCGGCCTTGCCGCAGGTGCAGGTCGAACCGGTGCAGGTGCCCGAGCCCCAGGTGATCCCGGACGAAAGCGTCGCGGCCCAGCCGCAGACGGCGCCGAGCACGCCGATTGCCCCGGTGCAGCAGGCGCCTGCCCAGCAGCCGGTTGTCCAGCAGGAAGCGCCGAAGCCGGCCACCCCGGTACCGACCCCGCAACCTGCGGCCAAGCCTGCTCCGGCAGTCGCGGCGACCCCGGCTCCGGCCAAACCGGCAGCACAAGCGCCGGCGCCCGCCCAGGCCAGCGCCAACAAGGTCGACCCGAATGGCCTGCCGGTCAGTTGGTCGGTCCAGCTGGCCAGCCTGTCCAACCGCGCCAGTGCCGATACCCTGCAGAAAACCCTGCGCAGCCAGGGCTACAACGCCTATATCCGCTCTGCCGACGGCATGAACCGGGTGTTCGTCGGCCCGCTGATCGAGCGTGCCGAAGCCGAGCGCCTGCGCGATGTCATCAGCCGCCAGCAGAAGCTCAAGGGCTTCGTTGTCCGTTTCCAGCCTGAACGTGGCTGAAACCTGCCGTCCAGCGCCTGCGCCGGACGGCAAATCACCGCTTACCCATAGTCTTCCGCTCTGGTAAAATGCGCCGCCTCAACCGTTTGCAGGCAACACCGTGGCATTTACCTGGGTCGACTGGGCGATTCTCGCGATCATCGCCATTTCTTCGCTGATCAGTCTCAAGCGCGGCTTCGTCAAGGAAGCTCTGTCCCTGCTTACCTGGATCGTCGCCGGTGCGATGGCGTGGATGTTCGGCGGCTCCGCCGCGCAGTACCTCGACGCCTATATCCAGACACCGTCCGCCCGGGTCATCGGCGGCTGCGCCATCGTCTTCGTCGCCACCCTGCTGGTCGGGGCGATGATCAATTTTCTGCTCGGCGAGCTGATTCGCGTCACCGGACTGTCCGGGACCGACCGCTTCCTCGGCATGGCCTTCGGCGCTGCCCGGGGTGCACTGCTCGTCGTCGTGGCCGTCGGGCTGTTGAGCCTGGGGCCGGTACAACAGGATCCATGGTGGCAGGAGTCGCGACTCTTGCCACAATTTCTATTGGTGGCTGACTGGTCGAAGAACCTCATCCTGGGGTTGACCAGCCAGTGGCTAGCCAGCGGAATCAGCGCTCCCGCTGATATTCCGTTCAAGGAACAGCTCCTGGGGCCAAAAGTCCCGTGAGCACCGTTCAATCCAGTTTCATTAAGTAGGGGTTGCGTCGCATGTGTGGCATCGTCGGTATCGTCGGTAAGTCGAACGTCAATCAGGCGCTGTATGACGCGCTTACGGTCCTCCAGCACCGCGGCCAGGACGCTGCCGGTATCGTGACCAGCCATGATGGCCGGTTATTCCTGCGCAAGGACAACGGCCTGGTCCGTGACGTCTTCCAGCAGCGCCATATGCAGCGCCTGGTCGGCCACATGGGCATCGGCCACGTGCGCTATCCAACCGCGGGCAGCTCGACCTCGGCCGAGGCCCAGCCGTTCTACGTCAACTCGCCGTACGGCATCACCCTGGCGCACAACGGCAACCTGACCAACGTCGAACAGCTGGCCAAGGAGATCTACGAGTCCGACCTGCGCCACGTCAACACCAACTCCGACTCGGAAGTCCTGCTCAACGTCTTCGCCCATGAGCTGGCGGTGCGTGGCAAGCTGCAACCGACCGAGGAAGACGTATTCGCCGCGGTCACCGACGTGCACAACCGCTGCGTGGGCGGCTACGCGGTCGTCGCCATGATCACCGGCTACGGCATCGTCGGCTTCCGTGACCCGAACGGCATCCGCCCGATCGTCTTCGGCCAGCGTCACACCGACGAAGGCGTCGAGTACATGATCGCCTCGGAAAGCGTGTCCCTGGACGTCCTCGGCTTCACCCTGATCCGCGACCTCGCGCCGGGCGAAGCGGTGTACATCACCGAGGAAGGCAAGCTGCACACCCGTCAGTGCGCGACCAGCCCGAAACTCTCGCCGTGCATCTTCGAACACGTCTACCTGGCCCGTCCGGACTCCATCATCGACGGCGTCTCGGTATACAAGGCGCGCCTGCGCATGGGCGAGAAACTGGCCGAGAAGATCCAGCGCGAGCGCCCTGACCACGACATCGACGTGGTCATCCCGATCCCGGACACCAGCCGCACCGCGGCCCTGGAGCTGGCCAACCACCTGGGCGTGAAGTTCCGCGAAGGCTTCGTCAAGAACCGCTACATCGGCCGGACCTTCATCATGCCGGGCCAGGCTGCGCGGAAAAAATCCGTACGCCAGAAGCTCAACGCCATCGAGCTGGAATTCCGCGGCAAGAACGTGATGCTGGTGGACGACTCCATCGTCCGTGGCACCACCTGCAAGCAGATCATCCAGATGGCCCGTGAAGCCGGCGCCAAGAATGTCTACTTCTGCTCGGCCGCCCCGGCCGTGCGCTTCCCCAACGTCTACGGCATCGACATGCCGAGCGCCCACGAGCTCATCGCTCACAACCGCAGCACCCAGGACGTCGCCGATCTGATCGGTGCCGACTGGCTGGTCTACCAGGACCTGCCTGACCTGATCGAAGCGGTTGGTGGCGGCAAGATCAAGATCGAGCACTTCGACTGCGCGGTATTCGACGGCCAGTACGTCACCGGCGACGTCGACGCAGCCTACCTGGAACGCATCGAGCGGGCCCGCAACGACCTCGCGAAAGCCAAGAACCAGGCGGTCAGCGCGATCATCGACCTCCACAACAACTGATATAGGAGCAACGGCATGACATTGGAATGGGATGCCGGGCGCCTGGACAGCGACCTCGACGGGGTCGCTTTCGATACGCTGGCGGTACGCGCCGGCCAGCATCGCACGCCGGAAGGTGAGCACAGCGACCCGCTGTTCTTCACCTCCAGCTACGTGTTCCGTACCGCGGCCGATGCCGCGGCGCGGTTCGCCGGCGAGGTTCCAGGCAACGTCTATTCGCGTTACACCAACCCCACCGTACGGGCTTTCGAGGAGCGCATCGCCGCCCTGGAAGGCGCCGAGCAGGCGGTCGCCACCTCCACCGGCATGGCGGCGATCCTCGCCACGGTCATGTCCTTCTGCAGCGCCGGCGACCATGTGCTGGTTTCGCAGAGCGTGTTCGGTTCGACCATCAGCCTGTTCGAGAAGTACTTCAAGCGCTTCGGCATCCAGGTGGACTACGTGCCGCTGGCTGACCTGAGTGCCTGGGAGCAGGCGTTCAAGGCCAACACCAAGCTGCTCTTTGTTGAATCGCCATCGAATCCGCTGGCCGAACTGGTCGATATCGCCGCACTGGCGGAAATCGCCCACGCCAAGGGCGCCCAACTGGTGGTGGACAACTGCTTCAGCACCCCGGCGCTGCAGCAGCCGCTGCAACTGGGGGCGGACATCGTCATGCACTCGGCGACCAAGTTCATCGATGGTCAGGGCCGTTGCATGGGCGGCGTGGTTGCCGGTCGCAGCGAGCAGATGAAGGAAGTGGTCGGCTTTATCCGCACCGCCGGCCCTTCGCTGAGCCCGTTCAACGCCTGGATCTTCCTCAAGGGCCTCGAAACCCTGAACCTGCGTATGCGCGCCCACTGCGCCAATGCCCAGGAACTGGCCGAATGGCTGGAGCAGCAGGACGGTATCGAGAAGGTGCACTACGCCGGGCTGCAAAGCCATCCGCAGCACGAACTGGCCAAGCGCCAGATGAAGGGCTTCGGCGCGGTCGTGAGCTTCGAGGTCAAGGGCGGCAAAGAGGGTGCCTGGCGCTTTATCGATGCTACCCGGCTGATCTCGATCACCGCCAACCTCGGTGACGCCAAGACCACCATCACCCACCCGGGCACCACCTCCCACGGCCGTCTGTCGCCGCAGGAGCGTGAGGCGGCCGGGATCCGCGACAGCCTGATTCGTGTCGCGGTGGGCCTGGAAGACGTGACCGACCTCAAGGCCGACCTCGCCCGTGGCCTGGCGGCGCTGTGATCGACTGGTCGGTTGCCGAGAACAGCCATAACGGTCGCGTGGCGCTGGTCACCGGCGCCGCCCGCGGCATCGGCCTGGGCATCGCTGCCTGGCTGATCGCCGAGGGCTGGCAGGTGGTCCTCACCGACCTTGACCGCGTGCGCGGGGCCAAGGTCGCCAAGGTGCTGGGCGACAACGCCTGGTTCGTCGGCATGGATGTGTCCGATGAAGTCCAGGTGACCCTTGCGGTCGCGGAAGTCCTCGGTCAGTTCGGTCGCCTCGATGCACTGGTGTGCAACGCGGCGATCGCCGACCCGCACAACACCACCCTTGAAAGCCTCAGCCTGGCTCACTGGAACCGTGTCATGGCGGTCAACCTGAGCGGGCCGATGCTCCTGGCCAAGCACTGCGCGCCTTACCTGCGTGCGCATTGCGGGGCCATCGTCAACCTGACCTCGACCCGTGCCCGCCAGTCCGAGCCGGATACCGAGGCCTATGCGGCGAGCAAGGGCGGCCTGCTGGCCCTGACCCATGCCCTGGCCATGAGCCTGGGCCCGGAGATCCGGGTCAATGCCGTCAGCCCCGGCTGGATCGATGCCCGTGATCCTTCGGCGCGACGTGCCGAGCCCCTGAGCGAAGCCGACCATGCCCAGCATCCGACGGGCAGGGTGGGGACGGTGGAGGATGTGGCGGCGGCGGTGGCCTGGTTGCTGTCGAAGAATGCCGGGTTCGTCACCGGTCAGGAGTTCATCGTCGACGGCGGTATGACGCGGAAGATGATCTACTGCTAGCGGCAAGCTTCAAGCTCTAAGCTTCAAGCAATATGCGTTACCTGTTCAATTTCACCTGTCTTCGAAACCACGCGTGCTGCTTTTGCCCTTGCTTGCAGCTTACGGCTTGCAGCTTGAAGCTTGAAGCTTGAAGCTAAAAAATGCCCTTTTTGAAAAAAAACTTCAATGGGGCTATTGACTTAGGTTCGTTACCTGCGTAAATTTCGCGGCCTCAGCGAAGCAAACGTAACACAGCGGAAACACAGCGAAAGCGGTGAAGAAGTTTGAAAGTTAGGTTTGATGAGATTGGGTGATTAGCTCAGCCGGGAGAGCATCTGCCTTACAAGCAGAGGGTCGGCGGTTCGATCCCGTCATCACCCACCACTTCCTGAGAGTTCCTGACCCGGATCGCTTCGAAAGAAACGGTCTACCAGAGAGGAACAGGACGCAAGTCCACATCGCGCAGCGGTAGTTCAGTCGGTTAGAATACCGGCCTGTCACGCCGGGGGTCGCGGGTTCGAGTCCCGTCCGCTGCGCCACTTTTCTCCAGATCGGTCCATGACCGGTTTGAGGTCAGAAGGTACCGAAGCCTTCAGGCCAGATCCCAGTTTCAAGCAGACGAAAGTCTGTGCGATACGCAGCGGTAGTTCAGTCGGTTAGAATACCGGCCTGTCACGCCGGGGGTCGCGGGTTCGAGTCCCGTCCGCTGCGCCATATCCGCCTCGAGGCCCTTGAACTCCTCGAAGCAAAACGAAGAAAGCGACCTTAGGGTCGCTTTTTTCGTTTCTGGTGTTTCTCTTTTTCCTTTTCTGTTGTTCTTGAGGGCCTCATCGCTGGCAAGCCAGCTCCCACAGGTCCAGCGGTGCACGCAATCCCTGTGGGAGCTGGCTTGCCAGCGATGAGGCCCCTGAGTCATGCCTGTGGGCAGATGGACTAATTATTTCCACATGCCATCCGTTCTTCTGGGAGACAAGCCCGGCCGTTGTCATGGCCGGGGCGTGCACCTACAGGAAAACGAAAAATGGGCATCGAACGCGACGCATCCGGCCTGACCCTGTTCTGCCTGCCTTATTCCGGCGCCAGCGCCACCTGCTACAGCCCGTGGAAGCACAAGCTGCCCGCCTGGCTGAGCATCCGCCCGCTGGAGCTGCCCGGTCGCGGCATGCGCATGGACGAACCGCTGCACACCGATATGGCCGCCCTGGCCAACCTGCTGGCCGACGAAATCGCCGTCGAGCTGAACCGCCCCTACGCGATCTTCGGCCATAGCCTCGGCGGCCTGCTGGGCTTCGAGCTGGCCCATGTGCTGCGCGAGCGCGGCCTGCCAGCACCGCTGGCGCTGTTCGCCTCGGCCACCGCCGGCCCGGCGCGCCGCGATGTCAGCGAGTACGCCATCGCCAAGACCGACGCCGAACTCATTGCCCGCCTGCGCGAACTCGGCGGCACCAGCGAAGGCGTGCTGGCCAACGAGGAACTGCTGGAACTGATCCTGCCGATCCTGCGCGCCGACTTCCTGGTCTGCGGCAGCTTCAGCTACGGCCAGCGCGAGCCGCTGGACCTGCCGATCCACGTGTTCGGCGGCAAGCGCGACACGGTCAAGGTCGAGGAGTTGCTGGACTGGCAGGAAGACACCTGCACCGGTTTCTCCCTCGACATGTTCGAAGGCCATCACTTCTACCTGATCGACGAACAGGCCCAGTTGCTCCGGCAGATCCGCCGCTACGCCGAGGAACACCTGTCCCGCTGGCGCAACCGCGCCGGCCGCCAGCCCGCCAAAGCCACCGGCTGAGCCCACGCGACACACGCGTCGGTTCAGCGCCGGCGCGTTTTCTTTTCGTCACCCGACCTCTTTTTTGCCAAGCCCGAATTCAAGCAGGAACTCTCCATGGACGCGTTCGAACTCCCCGTCACCCTGGCCCAGTCCCTTCAACGTCGCGCCGCGCAGACGCCAGACCAGTTGGCCCTGCGTTTTCTGTCCGACGAACAGGACCAGGGCACGGTGCTGACCTACCGTGACCTCGACCAGCGCGCCCGCAGCATTGCCGCCGCCCTGCAAGGCCAGGCGCAGCTGGGCGACCGCGCCATCCTGCTGTTCCCCAGCGGCCCGGACTATGTCGCCGCGTTCTACGGTTGCCTCTATGCCGGCATCATCGCCGTGCCGGCCTATCCGCCGGAGTCCAATCGTCGCCACCACCAGGAGCGCCTGCTGTCGATCATCGCCGATGCCGAGCCGGCCCTGGTCCTGACCGCTGCCGCCCTGCGCGACAGCCTGCTGGAGGTCGAGGAACTGGCGGCCGAAGGCGCCCCGGCGCTGCTGTGCGTCGACACGCTGGAGCCCGTCGATACCTGGGTCGCTCCGGAACTGACCGGCGACCATATCGCCTTCCTGCAGTACACCTCCGGCTCCACCGCGCTGCCGAAAGGGGTGCAGGTCAGCCATGGCAACCTGGTCGCCAACGAAAAACTCATCCGCCACGGCTTCGGCATCGATATCAACCCGGATGACGTAATCGTCAGCTGGCTGCCGCTGTACCACGACATGGGCCTGATCGGCGGCCTGCTGCAGCCGATCTTCAGCGGCGTGCCCTGCGTGCTGATGTCCCCGGCCTACTTCCTGACCCGCCCGCTGCGCTGGCTGGAAGCGATCAGCGAGTACAAGGGCACCATCAGCGGCGGCCCGGACTTCGCCTACCAGCTGTGCGCCGCCCGGGTCAGCGAGGCGGCCCTGGCGCGTCTCGACCTCAGTGGCTGGCGCGTGGCCTACTCCGGCTCCGAGCCGATCCGCCTCGACAGCCTCGACGCCTTCGCCGGGAAATTCGCCGGCTGTGGCTTCGACGCCAGCAGCTTCTTCGCCTCCTATGGCCTGGCCGAAGCGACCCTGTTCGTCGCCGGTGGCAAGCGCGGCCAGGGCATCCCGCACCTGCGTCTGGACGAGCAGGAACTGTCGCGCAATATCGCCCAGCCGGGGCAGGGCAGTCCGGTGATGAGCTGCGGCACCAGCCAGCCGGAACACGCCGTGCTGATCGCCGATCCGCAGAGCCTGGAAGTGCTCGCTGAAAACCAGGTCGGCGAAGTCTGGGCCAGCGGCCCGAGCATCGCCCATGGCTACTGGCGCAACCCGGAGGCCACGGCGAAAACCTTCGTCGAGCACGACGGCCAGACCTGGCTGCGTACTGGCGACCTCGGTTTCATGCGCGACGGCGAGCTGTACATCACCGGTCGCCTCAAGGACATGTTGATCGTCCGCGGCCAGAATATTTATCCACAGGACATCGAGCAGACCGTCGAGCGTGAAGTCGATGTGGTGCGCAAAGGCCGGGTCGCTGCCTTCGCGGTCACCCAGGACGGTATCGAAGGCATCGGCATCGCCGCCGAGATCGGCCGCAGCGTGCAGAAGAACGTGCCTGCCGACGAACTGATCCGCACCCTTCGCGAAACCGTTGCCGATGCTTATCAACAGGCCCCGGCTGTCGTCGTGCTGCTCAACCCCGGCGCACTGCCGAAGACCTCCAGCGGCAAGCTGCAACGCTCGGCCTGCCGCACCCGCCTGGCCGACGGCAGCCTCGACAGCTATGCGGTCTTCCCGCACACCGGTGCCAAGGCCAGCGATGCCGCCCTGGCCCAGTCCAACCTCGGTGAGCTGGTCGCCCGTACCTGGCGCGAGCACCTGCAAGTGGACGATATCGCCGCCGACGATCATTTCTTCCTCCTCGGCGGCAACTCGATCCTCGCCACCCAGGTGGTCGCCAGCCTGCGTGACGCCCTGAAGATCGAGCTGAACCTGCGCCTGCTGTTCGAAGCGCCGACCCTGCAAGGCTTCGTCGCCGCCATCGAAGGCGCGCAGTCGGGCGCCGTAGAGCAGGACGGCATCGTCCGTCTGGCCGGTGACGAAGGCCTGCCGCAATCCCTGGCGCAGAACCGCCTGTGGTTCACCTGGCAGCTCGATCCGCAAAGCAGCGCCTACAACATTCCCGCCGGCCTCAACCTGCGCGGCGAGCTGGACGAAACCGCTCTGCGCAGCGCCTTCCAGCGCCTTGTCGAGCGCCATGAATCCCTGCGCACGCGCTTCTACGAAGTGGATGGTGTGGCCCTGCAACGCATCGACGCTGCCGGCCCGTTCGATATCCAGCGCATCGACCTCAGCGACCTCGATGAGGACGAGCGCCGCAGCCGCGCCCAGGCCATCCGCGAAGAACAGGCACGTCTGCCGTTCGACCTGGAAAACGGCCCGCTGCTGCGTGTGCAACTGGTCTGCCTGGACGAACAGGAACACCAGTTGCTGGTGACCCTGCACCACATCATCGCCGACGGCTGGTCGCTGAACGTGCTGATCGACGAGTTCTCGCGCCTCTATGCCGCCGCCGTGCAGGACCAGCCGCTGACCCTCGAAGCCCTGCCGGTGCGCTACGCCGACTACGGCCAGTGGCAGCGCGAGTGGCTGGCCCGTGGTGAAGCCGAGCGCCAGTTGGCCTACTGGAAAAACCAGTTGGGCGACGAACACCCGAGCCTCAGCCTGGCCACCGATCACCCACGCTCCACCCGCCAGCAGCACAGCGCCTCGCGCTACAGCCTGCGCCTGAGTGCGGAGCAGAGCAAAGCCCTGAAAGCCGCGGCCCAGGGCAGCCAGTCCACGCCGTTCATGCTGTTGCTGGCCGGCTTCCAGACCCTGTTGCACCGCTACAGCGGCCAGTCCGATATCCGTATCGGCGTGCCAGGCGCCAACCGTCCGCGCCAGGAAACCCAGGGCCTGATCGGCTTCTTCATCAACACCCTGGTGCTGCGCGCCGAACTGGATGCGCGCCTGCCTTTTGCCGAGCTGCTCAACCGTACCCGTCAGGCTGCGCTGGACGCCCAGGCCAACCAGGACCTGCCGTTCGACCAGTTGGTCGAAGCCTTCCCGCAGGCCCGCGAGCAGGGCCTGTTCCAGGTCATGTTCAACCACCAGCAACGCGACCTCGGCGCGCTGCGTCGCCTGCCGGGCCTGCTCGCCGATGAGCTGCCGTGGCACAGCCGCGAGGCCAAGTTCGACCTGCAACTGCACAGCGAGGAAGACCGCAGCGGGCGCATCAACCTGTCCTTCGACTATGCCGACGAGCTGTTCGAGCGCGCCACCATTCAGCGTCTGGCCGGGCACTACGTGCGGCTGCTGAGCCAGGTCTGCGCGAGCACCGATATCGCCCTCGGCGACCTGCACCTGCTCGACGAGGCCGAACAGGCCCGTCAGGCCACCTGGAGCGTCGCCCCGTGCACACCCGCCAGCCGCTGGCTGCCGGAGCTGCTGAATGAACAGGCCCAGCGCAGCCCCGAGCGCACCGCGCTGGTCTGGGAGGGCGGCAGCCTCGATTTCGCCGGCCTGCATGCCCAGGCCAACCGCCTGGCCAACTACCTGCGTGACAAGGGCGTCGGCCCGGACGTGAAAGTCGCGATCGCCGTCGAGCGCTCGCCGCAACTGCTGATCGGCCTGCTCGCCATCATCAAGGCCGGCGGCGCCTATGTACCGCTGGACCCGGACTACCCGAGCGAGCGCCTGGCCTACATGCTGAGCGACAGCGGCGTGTCGCTGCTGCTGACCCAAAGCCATCTGCTGGGTGATATGCCGAGTGCCGAAGGCGTCAGCGCCATCGCCCTCGACACCCTCAAGCTGGACAACTGGCCGAGCCACGCGCCGGGCCTGCACCTGCACGGCGACAACCTCGCCTATGTGATCTACACCTCCGGCTCCACCGGCCTGCCGAAAGGCGTCGGCAACACCCACGCGGCCCTGGCCGAGCGCCTGCAATGGATGCAGGCCACCTACCAGTTGAACGACAGCGACGTGCTGATGCAGAAGGCGCCGATCAGCTTCGACGTGTCGGTGTGGGAATGCTTCTGGCCGCTGATCACCGGTTGCCAGCTGGTGATCGCCGCACCGGGCGAGCACCGCGATCCGCATCGCATTGCCCAACTGGTCCAGCAGCATAGCGTGACCACGCTGCACTTCGTCCCGCCGCTGCTCCAGCTGTTTATCGACGAGCCGCTGACGGCCAACTGCATCAGCCTGCGCCGGGTGTTCTCCGGTGGCGAGGCGTTGCCTGCCGAATTGCGCAACCGCGTATTGGCGCAACTGCCCAACGCGCAACTGCACAACCGCTACGGCCCGACCGAAACCGCGATCAACGTCACTCACTGGCATTGCCAGGTCAGCGATGGGGCCCGTTCGCCGATTGGCCGGCCGCTGGGTAACGTGGTCTGCCGGGTCCTCGACAGCGAACTGAATGCCCAGCCGGATGGCGTGGCCGGTGAGTTGTGCATCGGTGGCCTGGGCCTGGCCCGCGGTTACCTGGGCCGCGCTGCGCTGACGGCTGAACGCTTCGTGCCGGATGCCGGCGGCGAGCCGGGCTCGCGCCTGTACCGCACCGGTGACCGCGTGCGCTGGGCCGCCGATGGTGCGCTGGAGTACTTCGGCCGTCTCGATCACCAGGTCAAGCTGCGCGGCTTCAGGGTCGAGCCGCAGGAAATCGAAGCCCGTCTGCTGGCGCTGGATGGCGTTGGCCAGGCTGCCGTGGTGGTGCGCCAGACCGTCTCCGGGCCGCAACTGGTCGGCTATTTCACCGCCGAGAAAACGCAGGAGGGCGAGGCCGCACAGATCGCCCGCCTGAAAGCCGAGCTGGCCCTGGAGCTGCCGGAATACATGGTCCCGGCGCAACTGGTATGCATGGACGTGATGCCCCTCGGCCCGAGCGGCAAGCTGGACCGTCGCGCGCTGCCGGAACCGCAATGGCAGTCCCGCGAGCATATCGAACCGCAGACCGAGCTGGAGCACAGCATCGCCGCTATCTGGCGCGAAGTGCTGGGCGTGCCGCAGGTCGGCCTGGCCGATGACTTCTTCGAACTGGGCGGGCACTCGCTGCTGGCGACCCAGATCATTTCCCGCGTGCGCCAGGCCTGCGACGTCGAACTGCCGCTGCGGGTGCTGTTCGACCACCGCGAACTGGGCGCCTTCGCCACGCAGATCGCCACGCTGCAAGCCTCCGGTGCACGCAACAGCCAGCAGGCCATCGACAAGGTCGACCGCAGCCAGCCGGTGGCGCTGTCGTACTCGCAGCAGCGCATGTGGTTCCTCTGGCAGATGGAGCCGGACAGCCCCGCCTACAACGTCGGCGGCATGGCCCGGCTCAGCGGCGCCTTCGATATCGGCTGCTTCGAAGCGGCCCTGCAGGCGCTGATCCTGCGTCACGAAACCCTGCGCACCACCTTCCCGAGCGTCAACGGGGTGGCTTGCCAGAAGGTCGCGGAAGAGACCGGCGTCGCCATGCAGTGGCTGGATATCTCCGCGCTGCCGGCCGCCGAGCGCCAGGTGCGCCTGCAAGCCTTTGCCGACAGCGAAGCGCACACACCCTTCGACCTGGAAACCGGCCCGCTGCTGCGCGCCTGCCTGGTCAAGGCCGGGGAGCAGGAGCACTACTTCGTCCTGACCCTGCACCATATCGTCACCGAAGGCTGGGCGATGGACATCTTCGCCCGCGAACTGGGCCTGCTCTACGAGGCCTTCCTCGACGGCAAGCCGTCGCCGCTGGAGCCGCTGGCGGTGCAGTACCTGGACTACAGCGTGTGGCAGCGCCAGTGGCTGGAGTCCGGTGAGCGCCAGCGCCAGCTGGACTACTGGACGGCGCAACTGGGCAAGGAACACCCGCTGCTGGAACTGCCCGGCGACCGTCCGCGTCCGGCCGTGCAAAGCCACCAGGGCGAGCTGTTCCGCTTCGACCTCAGCGATGACCTGGCCGGCCGCGTGCGCGCCTTCAACGCGAAGAACGGCCTGACCCTGTTCATGACCATGACCGCCACCCTGGCGGTGCTGCTCTACCGCTACAGCGGCCAGACCGACCTGCGCATCGGCGCCCCGGTGGCCAACCGCATCCGTCCGGAAAGCGAAGGGCTGATCGGCGCCTTCCTCAACACCCAGGTGCTGCGTGTGCAGCTCGACGGGCAGATGAGCGTCGGCGACCTGATCGAGCAGGTGCGCCAGACCGTGATCGATGGCCAGTCCCACCAGGACCTGCCGTTCGACCACCTGGTGGAAGCCCTGCAACCGCCACGCAGCGCCGCCTACAACCCGCTGTTCCAGGTGATGTGCAACGTGCAGCGCTGGGAGTTCCAGCAAAGCCGCGAGCTGGCCGGGATGACCGTGGAGTACCTGGTCAACGATGCCCGCGCCACCAAGTTCGACCTCAACCTCGAAGTCACCGAGCTGGACCACCGCCTGGGCTGCTGCCTGACCTACAGCACCGACCTGTTCGACGAGCCGCGTATCGCGCGCATGGCCGCGCACTGGCGCAACCTGCTGGAGGCGCTGCTGGTCGATCCGCAACAGCGTCTCGCCGAACTGCCGCTGCTGGCCGCCGACGAGCGCCAGCAGCTGCTCGACAGCCTCGGCGCGGAAGCCGGCGAGCAACGGCTCGACCAGTGCATCCACAGCCTGTTCAGCGAGCGGGTCAAGGCCGCACCGCAGGCCGGAGCGCTGACCTTCCGTGGCGAAACCCTCAGCTACGCCGAGCTGGATGCCCGGGCCAACCGCCTGGCCTGGAGGCTTCGTGAGCTTGGTGTCGGCCCGCAGGTGCGGGTCGGCCTGGCCCTGGAGCGTTCGCTGGAGATGGTCATCGGCCTGCTGGCGATCCTCAAGGCCGGCGGCGCCTATATGCCGCTGGACCCGGAATACCCGCTGGAACGCCTGCAATACATGATCCGCGACAGCGGCGTGCGCCTGCTGCTCAGCGACGCCAAGCTGCTCGAAGCCCTTGGCGAACTGCCGGACGGCGTGGCGCGCTGGAGCCTGGAAGAGGACTTGCCGAAACTGGCCGGCTATCCGGACAGCGAACCGCCTTTCATCAGCCTGCCGCAGCACCAGGCCTACCTGATCTACACCTCCGGCTCCACCGGCCTGCCGAAAGGCGTGGTGGTCAGCCATGGTGAAATCGCCATGCACTGCCAGGCGGTGATCAAGCGCTTCGACATGCGCCCGAGCGACTGCGAGCTGCACTTCTATTCGATCAACTTCGACGCCGCCACCGAGCGTCTGCTGGTGCCGCTGCTGACCGGCGCACGCCTGGTGATCCGTGCCCAGGGCCAGTGGGATGCCCAGGAAATCTGCACGCTGATCCGCGAGCAGGGCGTCAATATCCTCGGCTTCACCCCGAGCTACGGCAGCCAGTTGGCGCAGTGGCTGGCAACCCAGCAACAGCGCCTGCCGGTGCGCATGTGCATCACCGGCGGCGAGGCCCTGACCGGCGAACACCTGCAACGGATCCGCGCGGCCTTCGCGCCGGAGCTGTTCTTCAACGCCTATGGCCCGACCGAAACCGTGGTCATGCCCCTGGCCTGCCTGTCGCCGGCCGAGCTGGAGGAAGGCCAGGCCAGCGTGCCGATCGGCAGTGTGGTGGGGGCGCGGGTCGCCTATATCCTCGATACCGACCTGGCCCTGGTGCCGCAGGGCGCCACGGGTGAACTGTATGTCGGCGGGGCAGGGCTGGCGGTGGGTTACCACGAACGGGCCGGCCTGACCGCCGAGCGCTTCGTCGCCGACCCGTTCGCCAATGACGGCGGCCGCCTGTACCGCACCGGTGACCTGGTGCGCCAGCGCGCCGACGGGCTGGTGGAGTACATCGGCCGGGTCGACCATCAGGTGAAGATCCGTGGCTTCCGTATCGAACTGGGCGAGATCGAGACCCGCCTGCTCGACCATGCCGCCATCCGCGAAGCGGTGGTGCTGGCGCTGGACACACCAGACGGCAAGCAACTGGCCGGTTACCTGGTGAGCGATGTGGCGTCGCAGGATGAAGCGCAACAGTCGCAACTGCGTGACGAACTGAAGGCCGCGCTCAAGGCGCAACTGCCGGACTACATGGTCCCGACCCACCTGATCCTGCTCGATGCCATGCCGCTGACCGCCAACGGCAAGCTCGACCGCCGCGCCCTGCCGGCGCCGGATCCGGAGCTGAACCGCCAGCAGTACGTGGCGCCGACCAGCGAGCTGGAACAGAGCCTGGCGCGGATCTGGGGCGAGGTGCTGAACGTTGCCCAGGTCGGCCTCAACGACAACTTCTTCGAGCTGGGTGGCGACTCCATCCTGTCGATCCAGGTGGTCAGCCGTGGCCGTGCCGCGGGTATCCATTTCACCCCGCGCGACCTGTTCCAGCACCAGACCGTGCAGACCCTGGCCGCCGTCGCCACCACCCGCGAAGTGGTCAGCGCCGAGCAGGGGCAACTGACTGGCATGTCGGCGCTGACGCCGATCCAGCACTGGTTCTTCGAAACCCCGATCGCCAACCGCCAGCACTGGAACCAGGCCGTTCTGCTGGAGCCGACCCAGGTGCTCGATGCCGTACAACTGGAGCAGGCGCTGAAGGCCCTGCAACAGCAGCATGACGCCCTGCGCCTCGGCTTCCGCGAGCAGGACGGCGCATGGCAGGCGGCGTTCCGCGAAGGCGACGACAGTCTTCTGCGGGTCGCCCAGGTCAGCGACATGGCCCAGTGCACTGCACTCTACGACGAAGCCCAGCGCAGCCTCGACCTGCAACAGGGCCCGCTGCTGCGTGCTCTGCTGGTCAGCGGCCCGCAGGGCGAACAGCGCCTGCTGCTGGCGATCCATCACCTGGTGGTGGATGGCGTGTCCTGGCGCGTGCTGCTGGAAGACCTGCAGAATGCTTATCGCCAACAGCCGCTGCCGGCCAAGACCAGCGCCATGCGCGACTGGGCCGAGCGCCTGAGCGCCCATGCCGCCAGCGATTCGCTGCGCGCGGAGCGCGACTGGTGGCAAGCCCACCTGGGCACCGACGCCATGTCGCTGCCGGGCACCGATAATGCCGGCGGCCAGGAAAACCGCCATGCCGCCAGCATCAGCGTGCGCCTGGATGCCCAGCGCACCCGCCAGTTGCTGCAACAGGCCCCGAGCGCCTACCGCACCCAGGTCAACGACCTGCTGCTGACCGCCCTGGCCCGTGTGCTTTGCCAGTGGACCGAGCAGCCCTCGGCGCTGGTCCAGCTGGAAGGCCATGGCCGCGAAAGCCTGTTCGACGAGATCGACCTGACCCGCAGCGTCGGCTGGTTCACCAGCGCCTATCCACTGCGCCTGACCCCGGCGGCCGACCTGTCCGGCTCGATCAAGGCGATCAAGGAACAGCTTCGCGCAGTACCGGAAAAGGGCCTCGGCTACGGCGTGCTGCGCTACCTCGGCGACGCCGCCAGCCGCAGCGCGATGCAGGCATTGCCGGTGGCGCCGGTTACCTTCAACTACCTCGGCCAGTTCGACCAGAGCTTCGCCAGCGATGCGCTGTTCCGCCCGCTGGAAGAGTCCGCCGGCACCGCCCATGACCCGCAGGCGCCGCTGCCCAACGAGCTGAGCATCGATGCCCAGGTCTATGGCGGCGAGCTGGTCCTGCGCTGGACCTTCAGCGCCGAGCGCCATCAGCAGGCAACCATCGAAGCCATCGCCAACGCGTACCTGCTGCAGTTGCAGGCGGTGGTCGAGCACTGCCTGGAAGAGGGCAGCGGCGGCCTGACCCCGTCCGACTTCCCCCTGGCCAGCCTGACCCAGGTCGAGCTGGACGCGCTGCCGGTGCCGGCGGCACGTATCGAGGATGTCTACCCGCTGACCCCGATGCAGGAGGGCATGCTCCTGCACACCCTGCTGGAGCCGGGCACCGGCCTGTACTACATGCAGGACCGCTACCGCATCAACAGCGCCCTTGATCCCGAGCGCTTCACCCGCGCCTGGCAGGCCGTGGTCGCCCGTCATGAAGCCCTGCGCGCCTCCTTCTGCTGGGATATCGGCGAAGGCATGCTCCAGGTTATCCACAAGCCGGGCGATACCCCGGTGGACTACCTCGACTGGCGCGGCGTCCCTGCCGAACAGCAGGAAGAAAACCTGCAAGCCCTGCACAAGCGCGAGCGCGAGGCCGGTTTCGATCTGCTGCACCAGGCGCCGTTCCACCTGCGCCTGATCCGCGTCGGCGAGGCCAGCTACTGGTTCATGATGAGCAACCACCACATCCTCATCGATGCCTGGTGCCGTTCGCTGCTGATGAACGATTTCTTCGACCTGTATATGGCCCTCGGCGAAGGCCGCGACGCGCAACTGGCCCCGGCCCCGCGCTACCGCGACTACATCGGCTGGCTGCAACAGCGCGGCCTGGAACAGGCCCGTGACTGGTGGCGCAGCAACCTGCGCGGCTTCGAGCGGCCGACGCCGATTCCGAGCGACCGCCCGTACCTCCGCGAGCATGCCGGCGAAAGCGGCGGCATGCTGGTGGGCGATGTCTACACCCGCCTCGACGCCGCCGATGGCGCCCGCCTGCGCGAACTGGCGCAGCAGCACCAGCTGACCGTCAACACCTTCGCCCAGGCGGCCTGGGCCCTGACCCTGCGTCGCCTCAGTGGCGAGCGCGACGTGCTGTTCGGCGTCACCGTGGCCGGGCGTCCGGTGGACATGCCGCAGATGCAGCGCACCGTCGGCCTGTTCATCAACACCATCGCCCTGCGTGTCGGCCTGCCCCGTGATGGCGAGCGGCAGAGCGTGCGCCAGTGGCTGAACGGCCTGCTCGACAGCAACATGCAACTGCGCGAGTACGAATACCTGCCGCTGGTGAATATCCAGGACCTCAGTGAGCTGCCCAAGGGCCTGCCGCTGTTCGACAGCCTGTTCGTGTTCGAGAACGCCCCGGTGGAAGTCTCGGTGCTGGACCGTGCGCAAAGCCTGAATGCCACCTCGGATTCCGGCCGCACCCACACCAACTACCCGCTGACCGCCGTGTGCTACCCGGGCGATGACCTCGGCCTGCACCTGTCCTATGACCAGCGCTACTTCGACCCGACCACCGTCGAGGGCATGCTGGCGGAGTTCAAGCGCCTGCTGCTGGCGCTGGTGGAAGGCTTCCATGGCGATATGGCGGCGCTGCCGCTGCTGGGCGAGGCCGAGCGGGAGTTCCTGACCCATGGCGTCAACCAGAGCGCCCGCGAGTACCCGCTGGAGCGCAGTTATGTGGCGCAGTTCGAGGAAAGGGTGGCGGCGCATCCTGAGCGGGTTGCCGTCAGTTATCTGAACGAGCGGATCAGCTACAGCGCGCTGAACCACTCTGCCAACCGCCTGGGCCATGCCCTGATCGCGGCAGGTGCCGGTTTCGACCAACCGATCGCACTCCTGGCCGAACGCGGCCCGGATCTGCTGGGCATGATTGTCGGCAGCTTCAAGGCCGGGGCGGGTTATCTGCCGCTGGACCCGGCACTGCCGAATCAGCGCCTGAGCGGCGTGATCGGGCAGAGCGGGGCGCCGGTGCTGGTGTGCAGCGCCGCCTGCGAAGCCCAGGCTCGCGAGCTGCTGGCCGACAATGAGTCGGTGCAACTGCTGGTCTGGGAGCAGGTTCAGCACAGCGCTGATATCACCAATCCCGGTCGCTACAGCGGCCCGGATAACCTGGCCTACGTGATCTTCACCTCCGGCTCCACCGGGCTGCCCAAAGGCGTGATGGTCGAACAGCGTGGCATGCTCAACAACCAGTTGAGCAAGGTCCCGTACCTGGATCTGAGCGACAAGGACGTGATCGCCCAGACCGCCTCGCAGAGCTTCGACATTTCCGTCTGGCAGTTCCTCGCCGCCCCGCTGTTCGGCGCCCGTGTGGATATCGTGCCGAACGATATCGCCCGTGACCCGCAAGCGCTGCTGGCGCATGTTCAGGCTCAGGGCATCAGCGTGCTGGAAAGCGTGCCGTCGCTGATCCAGGGCCTGCTCGCCGAAGAGCGCGTGAGCCTCGACGGCCTGCGCTGGATGCTGCCGACCGGCGAAGCCATGCCACCCGAGCTGGCCCGCCAGTGGCTGCTGCGTTATCCACAGATTGGCCTGGTCAACGCCTACGGTCCGGCCGAATGCTCGGACGACGTGGCCTTCTTCCGTGTCGATCTGAATTCCACCGAAAGCACCTACCTGCCCATCGGCACCCCGACCGACAACAACCTGATCTACCTGCTGGACGACGCTCTGGAACTGGTACCGACCGGCGCCGTGGGCGAGCTGTGCGTCGCCGGTACCGGCGTGGGTCGCGGTTATGTCGGCGACACCCGCCGCACCGTCCCGGTCTTCGTCCCGAACCCCTTCGGTACCCCGGGCGAACGCCTGTACCGCACCGGCGACCTGGCCCGCCGCCGTGCCGATGGCGTGCTGGAATACGTCGGCCGTGCCGACCATCAGGTGAAGATCCGCGGTTACCGCATCGAGCTGGGCGAGATCGAAACCCGCCTGCTGGAACACCCGGCAATCCGCGAAACCGTGGTCCTTGATATCGACGGCCCACAGGGCAAGCAACTCGCCGCCTACGTGGTCACCCGCAGCGAGCTGGATATCGATCAGCTCAAGGCCTCGCTGAAAGCCAGCCTGCCGGACTACATGGTCCCGACCCACGTCGTGCAACTGCCGGCCATGCCGCTGACGCCGAACGGCAAGCTCGACCACAAGGCCCTGCCGCAGCCGGATACCAGCGTCTCGCAGACCGCCTATGTCGCCCCTGAAAGCGAGCTCGAGCAGCAACTGGCAGCCATCTGGGCCGAGGTGCTGAAGATCGAGCGCGTCGGCCTCGACGACAGCTTCTTCGAACTGGGCGGGCACTCGCTGCTGGCGACCCAGGTCATCTCCCGGGTCCGCCAGGGCCTGAAGATCGAACTGGCGCTGCGCAGCCTGTTCGAGGCCCGCGACCTGCGCGGCTTCGCCCGTCAGGTCGGCGCCGCCGAAAGCAGCAAGCAGCAGGCAATCACCCTGGCCGACCGCAGCCAGCCGCTGGCGCTGTCCTATGCCCAGCAACGCCAGTGGTTCCTCTGGCAGCTGGAGCCGCAGAGCGCCGCCTACAACATGCCGGCCGCCCTGCGCCTGCGTGGCGCGCTGGATATCGCCGCGCTGGAACTGAGCTTCGAACGCCTGATCGCCCGCCACGAAACCCTGCGCACCACCTTCCGCCAGGACGGCGCCCGGGCCGTGCAGGTCATCCATGCGCCGGCGCCGTTCATGCTGGAGCTGGAGCAACTGCCGGAGTCGGCCCTGCCGCGTGACGAGCAGGTGCGCCTGTTCATCGAGGCCGAGACCCTGCGGCCGTTCGACCTGGAAAACGGTCCGCTGCTGCGCGTGCGCCTGTTGCACCTGGCGGCCGACGAGCATGTGCTGGTACTGGTCCAGCACCATATCGTCACCGATGGCTGGTCGATGCCGATCATGGTCGACGAGCTGATGCGCCTGTACGCCGGCTACAGCCAGGGCGAGGAAGTACGTCTGGCACCGCTGGCGATCCAGTATGCCGACTACGCCCTGTGGCAGCGTGACTGGCTGGAAGCGGGCGAGAAAACCCGTCAGTTGGCCTACTGGACTGCGCAACTGGGCGGCGAGCAACCGGTGCTGGAACTGCCGACCGACCACCCGCGTCCGCCGGTGCAGAGCACCGCTGGCGCGCAACTCGGCTTCAGCCTCGACCCGCACCTGGCCGCCGACCTGAAAGCGCTGGCGCAAGGGCAGGGCGTGACCCTGTTCATGCTCTTGCTGGCCTCGTTCCAGACCCTGCTGCACCGCTACTCGGGCCACGGCGACGTGCGCGTCGGCGTGCCGATCGCCAACCGCAACCGCGCCGAGACCGAGCCGCTGATCGGCTTCTTCGTCAACACCCAGGTGCTCAAGGCCGAACTGGACTCGCAGACCCGCGTCGGCGAGCTGCTGCAACAGGTCAAGCGCCATGCCCTGGAGGCCCAGGCCCATCAGGACCTGCCGTTCGAGCAACTGGTGGAAGCCCTGCAACCGGAGCGCGACCTGAGCCGCAGCCCGCTGTTCCAGGTGATGTACAACCACCAGAGCGAAGCCGCGCACCTGGTGCCGCAACTGGCCGGCCTGCAACTGGAAGCGGTGCCATCGGAGAAGCACACCGCGCAGTTCGACCTGATGTTGCATACCGTGGAGCACAGCGACGGCCTGAGCGCCTCGCTGACCTACGCCACCGCCTTGTTCGAAGCGGACACCATCGCGCGCATGGCCGAACACTGGCAGCAACTGCTGCGCTCGATCAGTGCCGATGTGCAGCAACGGATCGGTGACCTGGCCCTGCTCGACGCGCCGGCCCAGCGCCGCATCGTCCAGCAGTGGAACGCCACTGCCGCGCCGTTCCCCGGCGACACCGGCATCCATCACCTGTTCGAAGCCCAGGTGGCGAAAACCCCGGACGCTCCGGCGCTGGTCTTCGCCGGCCAGCAACTGAGCTATGCCCAGCTCAACCGCCGGGCCAACCAGCTGGCGCACAAGCTGCGCGAACTGGGGGCGCGCCCGGATGCGCTGATCGGCCTCGCGGTGGAACGCAGCCTGGAAATGGTCATCGGCCTGCTGGCGATCATGAAGTCCGGCGGCGCCTATGTGCCGCTCGACCCGGATTACCCGAGCGACCGCCTGGCCTACATGATCGAGGACAGCGGCGTCGAGCTGCTGCTGACCCAGGAGGCCCTGGTGGAGCGCCTGCCGATCCCGGGCCACGTGCAGTCCCTGAGCCTCGACCGCCTGCCGCTGGAACACTACAGCGACGCCAACCCGGTGCCGCTGAGCCTGGCCGACAACCTGGCCTACGTGATCTACACCTCGGGCTCCACCGGCAAGCCGAAAGGTGCCGGCAACAGCCATCGCGCGGTGATCAACCGCCTGCACTGGGGTCAGAAGGCCTATGGGCTGGACGCCAGCGACACTGTGCTGCAGAAGACCCCGTTCAGCTTCGACGTCTCGGGCTGGGAGTTCTACTGGCCGCTGCTTTCCGGCGCGCGCCTGGCGGTAGCCCTGCCGGGCGACCACCGCGACCCGGACCGCCTGCTGGCGACCATCCGCCAGTACGGCGTCACCACCGTGCACTTCGTGCCGTCCATGCTCCAGGCCTTCATGACCCACGAGGACGTCGAGAGCTGCACCAGCGTGCGCCGCGTGATGTGCAGTGGCGAGGCGTTGCCGGTGGAACTGGCGGCCCAGGTGCTCAAGCGGCTGCCCCATGCCGACCTGCACAACCTGTACGGGCCGACCGAGGCGGCGATCGAGGTCACCCACTGGACCTGCAGCGTCGATGACCTGAACGTGCCGATCGGCCACCCGATCGACAACATCAAGACCCATATCCTCGAGGACGGCCTGCTGCCGGCCGCGCCGGGGTGCGCCGCCGAGCTGTACCTGGGCGGCGTCGGCCTGGCCCGCGGTTACCACAATCGTCCTTCCCTGACCGCCGAGCGTTTCGTGCCGGATCCGTTCTCCAGCGACGGCGGCCGCCTGTACCGCACCGGCGACCTGGCCCGCTATCGCGGCGAGGGCATCGTCGAATACGCCGGGCGGATCGACCATCAGGTGAAGATCCGTGGCCTGCGTATCGAGCTGGGCGAGATCGATGCACGGCTGCAGGAGCACCCGGCGGTGCGCGAGGGCAGCGTCATCGATATCGACGGCGCCAACGGCAAGCAGCTGGCGGCCTATCTGGTGGCCCGCGATCCGCAACAGGACACCGATGAACTGAAGGAAATCCTCAAGGCCCACCTCAAGGTGCACCTGCCGGAATTCATGGTGCCGAGCCACTTCATCTGGCTTGAGCGCATGCCGGTCAACGCCAACGGCAAGCTTGATCGCCGAGCGCTGCCGAAACCCGACCTGAGCCAGAACGCCTCGTCCGGCGTGGCCCCGAGCAGCCCGCTGGAAGCCGAACTGGCCGCCATCTGGCGCGATGTGCTGAAGCTGGAGCAGGTCGGCGTGACCGACAACTTCTTCGAGCTGGGCGGCGATTCGATCATCTCCATCCAGGTGGTCAGCCGCGCCCGTCAGGCCGGGATCCTGTTCAGCGCCAAGGACCTGTTCCAGCGCCAGACCATCCAGGGCATCGCCCAGGTGGCCAGCCGTGCCCCGGCGGTGCGTATCGAGCAGGGCGCCCTGAGTGGCCCGACGCCGTTGCTGCCGATCCAGCGCTGGTTCTTCGACAGCCCGATCCCCGAGCGTCATCACTGGAACCAGTCGGTGCTGTTCACCCCGACCGTGGCCCTGGATGCCGTGCGCCTGGAGGCGGCGCTGCAACGCCTGGTGGCGCACCACGATGCCCTGCGCCTGAGCTTCGTCGACGCGAACGCCACCTTCCGCGATGCGGTCAGCGGCGAGCTGCTGTGGGTGCGTGAGCTGGACGCCCGCGAGGGGCTGCGTGCCCTGTGCGATGAAGCACAGCGCAGCCTGAACCTGGTCGAAGGTCCGCTGCTGCGCGGTCTGCTGGTCAAGCTGCCGGAGGGCGAACAACGCCTGCTGCTGGTGATCCATCACCTGGCGGTGGACGGCGTGTCCTGGCGCATCCTGCTGGAAGACCTGCAGGCGGCCTATAACGGCGCGGCGCTGGCGGACAAGACCCACTCCGTGAAGGTCTGGGCCGAGCAACTGCAAGCCTGGGCCGCTACGCCACAACTGGCCGCCGAACTCGACTGGTGGCAGGCACAGTTGCAAGGCGTCAGTGACGAACTGCCGCTGGACCACGCCGAAGGCGGGCGCCAGCACCAGCACGAAGTCACCGTCAGCAGCCGTCTCGATGCCGACCTGACCCGGCAGTTGTTGCAGGAGGCTCCGGCGGCCTATCGCACGCAGATCAACGACCTGCTGCTGACTGCCCTGGCCCGTGTAATCGCTCGCTGGACCGGCCGTACCGACACCCTGGTGCGCCTGGAAGGTCACGGTCGTGAAGAGCTGTTCGATGGCATCGACACCCACCGTACCGTCGGCTGGTTCACCAGCCTGTACCCGGTCAAGCTCAGCGCTGGCGACGACCTCGCCAGCTCGCTGAAGACCATCAAGGAACAGCTGCGTGCAGTCCCGAACAAGGGCCTGGGCTACGGCGTGCTGCGCTGGCTCGGCGACGAGCAGGCACAACGCCGCCTGGCGGCACTGGCCCAGGGCCAGATCGTCTTCAACTACCTCGGCCAGCTGGATGGCAGCTTTGCCGGCGACGATGCGCTGCTGGCGCCCTCCGGCGAAGGCAGCGGCCAGGGCCAGAGCGACGAAGCGCCGCTGGACAGCCTGCTGGCGATCAACGGCCAGGTCCTCGACGGCCAGCTGGAAATGCTCTGGAGCTTCAGTGGCGAGCTGTTCGATACCAGCACCGTGCAAGGGCTGGCCGATGCCTACGCCAGCGAACTGCGCCTGCTGATCGAACACTGCCTGTCTGCCGGTGCGGGCGGGGTGACGCCATCGGACTTCCCGCTGGCCGGCCTGGACCAGCGCGAGCTGGACAGCCTGCCGCTGCCGGCAGCGCAGATCGCCGATATCTACCCGCTGTCGCCGATGCAGCAGGGCATGCTGTTCCACAGCCTGTACGCGCAGGACAAGGCCAGCTACGTCAACCAGATGCGCACTGCAGTGCGCGGTATCGAGGTCGAGCGCTTCGTGGCCGCCTGGCAGGCGGTGCTGGATAACCACGAGGTACTGCGCGCCAGCTTCGTCAGCAGTTTTGGCCAGCCGCTGCAGGTAATCCGCAAGCAGGTCGCGGTGCCGTTCGAACTGCAGGACTGGCGTGAGCGGGATGATGTCGACGCCGCACTGGTCGACTTCGCCGAAGCCGATCGCCAGCGTGGTTTCGATCTGGAACAGGACGCCTTGCTGCGCCTGAGCCTGCTGCACACCGGCGAGGACGTTTACCAACTGGTCTTCACCTGTCACCACATCCTGCTGGATGGCTGGAGCAGCTCGCGGATGTTCGGCGAGGTATTGCAGCGTTATCACGGCGAGGCGGTGCCGGCGGCCGGCGGTCGCTACCAGGACTATATCCACTGGCTGCAACGCCAGGACGCCGCCGTGGCCGAGCACTTCTGGAACGGCCAGTTGGCCGAGCTGGAGGCCCCGACCCGCCTGGCGCCATGCTTCCGCGCGGCGGGGCAGGGCCATGCCGAGCTGCGTCATGACTTCGCCGCGGCCGTGACCGCGCAACTGGGCGAGTTCGCCCGCGAGCAGCGGGTCACCCTCAACACCCTGTTGCAGGCGAGCTGGATGCTCTTGCTGCAACGCTACACCGGGCAGGCCATGGTGACCTTCGGCGCCACCGTGGCCGGGCGTCCGGCGGAGCTGGCGGGTGTCGAGGAACAGCTCGGCCTGTTCATCAACACCTTGCCGGTGGTCGGCAGCCCGCGTGCCGAGCAGCGCGTGCAGGACTGGGTGCAGGAAGTCCAGGCGCTCAACCTGGTGCTGCGCGAGCACGAGCACACGCCGCTGTACGACGTGCAGCGCTGGGCTGGCTGGGCCGGCGAGGCGCTGTTCGACTCGATCATGGTGTTCGAGAACTACCCGATCGCCGAGGCGCTGCAACAGGCGTCGCCGCGCTCGCCAAGCTTCGCCAACGTTGTGAACCAGGAGCAGACCCACTATCCGCTGACCCTGGCGGTGGAGGCGGGCGAGCGCCTGTCCCTGGCGGTGGGCTACGACCTGGCGCACTTCGACCAGGCCGCCATCGAACAACTGCTGCGGCACTTCGAGCACCTGCTGCTGGCCCTGGCCGCCGACGGCCAGGCCCTGCTCGGTGAGCTTCCGCTGCTCGACGAAGCCGAGCGCCAGCACCTGCTGCATGACTGGAACGCCACGGCCGTGGACGTCCCCGAAGCCTGCATCCACGACCTGATCGAGCAGCAGGTCCAGGCCACGCCGGAGGCTGGGGCACTGGTCCTCGGCGAGCTGCAACTGAGCTATGCCGAGCTGGATCGCCAGGCCAACCGCCTGGCCCACCGTCTGCGTGAGCTGGGTGTCGGCCCGGATGTGCTGGTGGGGATTTCCCTGGAGCGCAGCCTGGAAATGGTCGTCGGCCTGCTGGCGATCCTCAAGGCCGGCGGTGCCTATGTGCCGCTGGACCCGGCGTACCCGCGCGAGCGCCTGGACTACATGGTCCGCGACAGCGGTATCGGCCTGCTGCTGACCCAGTCGTCGCTGCTCGCCGACCTGCCGCTGAACGACGCCGTGACCAGCCTGAGCCTCGACGAACTGATCGACTGGCAGGACCTCGCCGAGGCTACGCCGCCGCAGGTCCGGGTGAATGCCGACAACCTCGCCTACGTGATCTACACCTCCGGCTCCACCGGCCGGCCGAAAGGCGTGGAGATCCGCCATGGCGCCCTGGCCAACCATATGCTGTGGATGCAGGACGAACTGCAGCTAGCGCCGGCCGACCGCGTCTTGCAGAAGACCGCGTTCAGCTTCGACGCCTCGGTCTGGGAGTTCTGGCTGCCGCTGCTCAACGGCGCGCAACTGGTCCTCGCCAGCCCGGCGCTGAGCGACGACCTGAGCCTGCTGTGGCGCGAAGTGGCGGTGCAGGACATCAGCGTCCTGCAACTGGCGCCATCGGTGCTTCAGGCGCTGCTCCCGGACGTGCGCGAAGGCCAGCTGGATTCGCTGCGCACCCTGGCCTTCGGTGGCGAGGCCCTGAGTGGCGCGCTGGTGGAGCAGTTGCGCGAGCAGTGGGGCGGCCGGGTCTACAACCTGTACGGCCCGACCGAAGCGACCATCGACACCAGCAGCCTGCTGATCGACGGCCCGGTGGACACGGCGATCGCGGCGATCGGCCGGCCGATCAGCAACGTGCGCACCTATGTCCTCGATACCAACCTGCAGGTCTGCCCGGTGGGCAGTGCCGGCGAGCTGTATGTCGGCGGCGACTCGCTGGCGCGGGGTTACCACAAGCGTCCGGACCTGAGTGCCGAGCGCTTCGTGCCCGATCCGTTCACCCCGGGCGCGCGCCTGTATCGCACCGGTGACCTGGTGCGCTACCGCGCCGATGGGGTGATCGACTACCTGGGGCGGATCGACCACCAGGTGAAGATCCGCGGCCTGCGCATCGAGCTGGGCGAGATCGAAGCGCTGCTGCTGCGTCAGCCGGCGGTGCGCGAGGCCGTGGTGCTGCCGCGGGACAGCGCCAACGGCACGCAACTGGTGGCCTGGGTGGTGGCGGGGCAGGGCGTGCTCGCGGGCGACGACCTGGTCCATGAACTCAAGGCCCAGCTCGGTCAGGACCTGCCGGGCTTCATGGTGCCGACGCAGTGGCTGTTCCTCGAGCAGTTGCCGCTGACGCCGAACGGCAAGCTGGACCGCAAGGCCCTGCCGCAGCCGGATATCGGCCATGCCCATGCGGCCTATGTGGCGCCGCAGGGTGAGCTGGAACAACAGCTGGCGGCGATCTGGGCCGAGGTGCTCAAGGTGGACAAGGTCGGCATGAGCGACGACTTCTTCGAGCTGGGCGGGCACTCGTTGCTGGCGACGCAGATCGTCAGTCGTTTGCAGAAGGAACTGGGGCACCACGTCCCGCTGCGCGCCATGTTCGAGCTGAACACCTTGCAGGCGCTGGCGGCGTACATCGAGGGGCAGCAGGACAAGCGCATCGACGACGCCAAGGTCGATCGCCTGTCGGACCTGATGGCCGAGCTGGAGGCGCTCTAACCGAGAGCACGCCACCCATCCCTGTGGGAGCTGGCTTGCCAGCGATTGCGATGGTGAATTCACTACAGTAATCGCTGCGGTTCGGCGGTCCGACAAGCCAGCTCCCACAAGGTCCACGCAAAACAGGAAAAATCTGTTTCACCCTGTAAATCCGCACCGCGCTGGAGCGTTTCTCCAGGAAGGAAACTCACCTCATCCAACTTTCTTGAGGGTTGCACAGATGTCAGTCGCTATCAGGTTTGCCGAAGACCAGGACGCCGGCGAAACGCTCTATCAGTTCGACGAGTCGCCCCTGCTGGCCCGGCAAAGCCGCCAGGAATCCAACGCGCGCAGCTACCCGCGGCGGATTCCGCTGGCGCTGAAACGGGCCAAGGGCATCCATGTCGAGGACGTCGAAGGCCGGCGCTTCATCGATTGCCTGGCCGGCGCCGGAACCCTCGCCCTGGGCCATAACCACCCGGTGGTGATCGAGGCCATCCAGCAAGTGCTGGCGGACGAACTGCCGCTGCACACCCTGGACCTGACCACCCCGGTCAAGGACCAGTTCGTCCAGGACCTGTTCAGCATCCTGCCACCGGCACTGGCGGCGGACGCGAAGATCCAGTTCTGCGGCCCGACCGGCACCGACGCGGTGGAAGCCGCACTGAAACTGGTACGCACCGCCACCGGGCGCAGCACCGTGCTGTCGTTCCAGGGCGGCTACCACGGCATGAGCCAGGGCGCCCTGAGCCTGATGGGCAGTCTCGGGCCGAAGCGTCCGCTGGGTGCGCTGCTCAGCAGCGGCGTGCAGTTCATGCCCTATCCCTACGACTACCGCTGCCCGTTCGGCCTCGGCGGCGAGGCCGGGGTCAAGGCCAACTTGGCCTATCTGCAAAACCTGCTGAACGATCCCGAAGCCGGTGTGCAACTGCCGGCGGCGGTGATCGTCGAGGTGGTGCAGGGCGAGGGCGGGGTGATCCCGGCGGACCTGGACTGGCTGCGCGGCGTGCGTGCCATCACCGAAAAGGCCGGGGTGGCGCTGATCGTCGACGAGATCCAGAGCGGCTTTGCCCGCACCGGCAAGATGTTCGCCTTCGAGCACGCCGGGATCATCCCCGATGTGGTGGTCATGTCCAAGGCCATCGGCGGCAGCCTGCCGCTGGCGGTGGTGGTCTACCGGCAGTGGCTGGACAGCTGGGCGCCGGGTGCCCACGCCGGGACCTTCCGCGGCAACCAGATGGCCATGGCGGCGGGCTCGGCGGTGATTCGCTACCTCAAGGAACACGACATCTGCAGCCACGCCGCGGCCATGGGCGAGCGCCTGGGCGGGCACCTGCGCGACCTGCAGAAGCACTACCCGCAACTGGGTGATATCCGCGGCCGCGGGTTGATGCTCGGGATCGAGCTGGTGGACCCGGAAGGCGAGCGCGATGCCCTCGGCCACGCCCCGTACTTCCCGCGCCTGGCGCCGCTGGTGCAGCGTGAATGCCTCAAGCGCGGGCTGATCCTCGAGCTGGGTGGCCGGCATGGCAGCGTGGTGCGCTTCCTGCCGCCGTTGGTGATTACTGCCGAGCAGGTCGACGATGTCTCGGCGATCTTCGGCCGGGCCTTGGCGGCGGCGGTCGCCAGCCTCTAATTTTCTGGCGTCCCCGCACGTCTATTTGCATATCTATTTTCGGAGAGCAGCAATGACTTCAGTTTTCGACCGTGACGACATCCAGTTCCAGGTAGTGGTCAACCACGAAGAGCAGTACTCCATCTGGCCGGACTACAAGGAAGTCCCGGCGGGCTGGCGCACCGTGGGCAAGAGCGGCCTGAAGAAGGATTGCCTGGCCTACATCGAAGAGGTCTGGACCGACATGCGTCCGCTGAGCCTGCGGCAGAAGATGGAAGCGCAGGCCGCGCAGTAAAGCAAAAGCCCCGGTGAAGACCGGGGCTTTTTTGTGTTTGTGTCGCGCCGCAGACCCTGTGGGAGCTGGCTTGCCCGCGATAGGGCCCCGAAGGTCACCGCATCGTCATCTGCCCGCCTGCGATTCCAACCACTCCACCGTCCGCGGCGAAGCCTGCGCCAACGGAATCGCCGCCTGGTGCACCGCCCCGTCCCAGCCTTCCATGGTGATCCACAACTGCGCATCCACCGGCGTATTCCTCGGCACCGGCAACCCGGCCCCCAGCCGATGTGCCGAACCAAAGAAAATCACGCCCGCCGCCCGCAGGCTGCGTGGCTTGCCGATCCGCAGATAGGTCGCCTTGACCCGCCTGGCGCAGGCCTCGCACAGCTCGGCATTGAAGCTCTTCATATACCCGGACGCACCATCCAGCTCCGGCCCGCGCTCCTTCAGCTCGGCCAGCTTCAGGCTCCACGGCCCGACCTGGATATCACCGACCACCCGCTGCCCCAGCCCCCGGTCCCCACGAAACAACGCCGTCTCGGCGAAATACCGCGGCATGAAGCCCAGCGGAATCAGGATCAGCAGGATATTCAGATGAAAGCGCCACTTGCGCCAGAAACGCCCCAGCGCCGATTCGGGCCGGGCAGCGAGGTCCTTGCTCACAGGGTGTTCTCCACGGTCTTGCCGGGACGCGGCTTGCGCGCTTCCCGGGCTTCACGCTTGAGGGCGGCGGCGGTGGCGAGGGCGGTGCGCTTGGTCCAGATCAGCAACCCGCTGAGCACCATCAGGCTCAGCACCAGGCCGAAGAAGGCCCAGATCGCCTTGATCCAGAACCCGCCGAAATCCCCGGTATGCAGCGGGCGCATGGATTCGGTAAGCAGCTCCACCCCGGTACGGTCCGAGAGCAGATGGGACGCCGCGATCTCGCCGGTATAGGGATGGATATCCACCAGTTGCGGAATCAGCGGATACCAACTGCGTCCACCGACCTGCAGGGTGCCGTAGGTGTTGCTCGGCATGATGATGTTGCTGGTGTCCAGGCTGGGGATCTTCTCCCGGGCGATGGCCACGGCGCGGTCCAGGCTGATCATCGGCGGCGGTTCGCCGTCGGCGGTGAGGGGTACGCTGTTGTGGGCCATCACCAGGGTCGCCGGGGAATAGCTGGAAATGCTCACCTGGTTGTCCTCCAGCAGCGCCTGGACCAGGAACCAGGTACCGGTGATGGAGATGGTCGCGATAAACCAGATCGACCAGATCCCGCTCAACCGGTGCAGGTCGCCCCAGAAGATCCGCGCGCCGTGGCGCAGGCGCAGCACCGGGTTGAAGAAGCCTTTCCAGAAGCGCTTGTACACCACCAGCCCGGTGATCAGCGACGCTAGCAGCGGCAGGCCGAGGAAGGACACCAGGTACCAGCCCCAGGAATGACCGTTGGTCGCCGGGATCAGCCACCAGCCATGCAGGGCGCGGGTAAAGCGGCGGAAGTCGAACTGCGGGGCAAAGCCCTGGATCTCGCCGCTGTACGGGTTGACGTAGGCCATGCTGGTGCGCCCGCCGGGCAGGTTGATGGTGGCGTTGAGGGCGAAATAATCGCCGTCCGGCTGGTACAGCGCGGCGATGATCGCCTCCGGGTGCTTCTGCGCCAGATGGTCCTTGATCGCCTCGAAGCTCAGGCGCTGGGCGTCGTCGGACGGCGCAGTGGCGCGCATCTCCGGGTAGGCCAGCCACATGATCTCCTTGCTCACCACCGCCAGGGTCCCGGTGACGCAAACGATCAGGACGAAGAACCAGATCGGCAGGGCCAGCCAGCTGTGCACCAGAAACCAGAGTTTCGAGCGGGACTTCTTCGACATGGGTAACGCTCTCGCTGCAAATCCGTGAAAGACATCCATTTCTTTACGAACAAGGGCAGGGCGGCTTTAAGCCAAACCGCCTCTGTAGATGCAAGCAAATGTTTCTGCCCGCCATTGCACTGCCCGGCGGGGTTAATTTTCCGCACTGGCCAAACGTTCCATCAGCAGACCAGGCGTGCCCGACCGTTGTGGACCGGGCGGCCGTACCCTTCAGGGAGAATTTGCATGAGTCATGCGTTGAGTTTGGACATCCGCCCCTTGCTCGCCGGGGCGGGCACCTTGCCCATGTTGATCGAAGCGCCGGAGCCGGGGCTGGACCTGATGGAAGCGCTTGGCGAATTCAAGCCGCTGGTGGCGCAGCACCTGTACACCGCCGGCGGCATTCTCTTCCGCGGTTTCGAGGTGGGTGGTGCCGAGCGCTTCCGCGAATTCGCCGCGGGTTTCGGTGACCCGCTGCTCAGCTACGAATTTGGCTCGACCCCGCGCAGCAACGTGACCAAGGGCGTCTACACCTCCACCGAATACCCGGCGCACCAGAGCATCCCGCTGCACAACGAGCAGGCCTACACCCTGGACTGGCCGATGCGCATCTGGTTCTACAGCATGATCGCTGCCGAGACCGGTGGTGAAACGCCGATTGCCGACAGCCGCGAAATCTACCGGCGCATCCCGGCGCGGATCCGCGAGCGTTTCGTCGAGAAGAAGCTGATGTACGTGCGCAACTACGGCAACGGCCTGGATGTGGAATGGAGCCAGGTGTTCAACACCGAGGACGAAAGCGTGGTCGAGGCGTACTGCCGGGCGCACGCGATCCAGTGTGAATGGAAGGATGACGGCGAACTGCGCACCCGGCAGATCTGCCAGTCGGTGGCTACGCACCCGGTGACCCAGGACAAGGTCTGGTTCAACCAGGCGCACCTGTTCCACGTCTCCAACCTGCCGTCGGAAGTGCGTGAGAGCTTGCTGGATGTGGTGGATGAGGAGGATCTGCCGCGTAACGTCTACTACGGCGATGGCTCGCCGATCGAGGTGGACCTGCTGGATGAGGTTCGGGGTGTGCTGGACGAATGCACCATCAAGTTCCCGTGGCTGGAGAACGACGTGATGATGCTCGACAACATGTTGGCGGCGCATGCGCGGTCGCCGTTTACCGGGAAGCGGAAGGTGGTGGTGGCGATGGCGCAGGGGTATTCGGAGCGCTGAGCAAGAAGCGAGCACGGACTGCTCTTGAGCGTGGCTTGTCGGGCCGCCGAACCGCCGCGAAGGTCCGACAAGCCACGCGTCCGAGGTATGCGGCGATCTGTCAGACCTGAACACTCAAGGTCGAAGCCGCCACCGCCACCGTCATCAACGCCTTGCTGATTTGCAGATCGAGCAGCGCATTGTTGAGCATTTCCAGGTGGTGCTCCATGGGTGGAGCCGGCAGGAGGGACACATTGGTGAGGGCCTTGCCGAGGTGGTCCAGCGCATGCTGCATGGCTTCCTCGCGGGTGAGGCCGGGTGTAGTGCAGAGTACATAAGGTGGATCAGGGACGAGCTTTTTCATGGTTTCTGTTCCTAGGTTTCAAGGATGAAAAACCACAATTCGCTGCTAAACGAAGGGTGGCGACTGTACGCGGGTTAGCAGACCGAGCCCTAGGAACCAAATACCCGGCGCACCCGAAGGTGCCCACACGTACAGCCGCCATAAAAAGGTTGGCTGGTGGTTTTTACTAGGGCTTCGGACTGCTAATCCGGTCACTGCATTAGCAACGACCGACGCAGACTAGGCACCCTTTCCACCCTACGCAACCAAAAAACAGGCCGGCGAGTATGCTTGGGAAATTGCCTACAAGAAAGTCGGAAATTGGTGAAGTTCGCAGCTGATATGCAACATCTTGTAGAGCACAGATTCATTCCTACGTGAGGCGCTTCCTCTTCCTAACGTCGCTCGGACAGATTGCCGAAATTTCCCACATAACACTGGGAATCGCCCTGCTGACCCCGCCCCCTTCTCACATCAATGATCCGCCCCCTCAACAACTACGGAGGGTTTATGGCGAGACCATTGGCATGCCTTGGCGACAAAACGACCTACGGCCAGGTCCTATCGGCTACCGCCACCTGGTACGAAGGGGACAAACCCATCGTCCAGACTGGCGACCTGGCCCGGTGCGACAAGTGCGACGGAAGCTTCCCGATCGTTGGCACGGCCATCGACTGGTGCGAAGACCAACCTTATGTGGCCACTGGCGACCGGGTGGCCTGTCGCTGCCCGGACCATGTGGTCTATGGCTCCACCACCCAGATCACAGCAGCCCGGCATCAGCCCGAACCACGGCGGCACAGGCAGCGACCCTGGCTGAAACACCGGCCGCCAATACGACAACCAGCACTACGCCTAGCGCGGCAACGGCAATGCCTGCTCGGGTATTCGCCCGGTCCTGCCTTGGCACCACCAAAGACACCTGCTCTCCGGAGCCCATCTCCAACTTCGGCAGGGTCGCGGTCATCGGGCCAACCGCTCGCGAAACAGCAGCGGGAACAGCGCTGGCAGGCGTGTCGATTGGCCGGGTCGCTGGCAGCGGTCTGCTGGAAGGTCTTGGAACCTGGGCGGTCCGTGGACTTGGCGCTGCCGCCTCGTCACTCTCCAGTGCCGCCAATCCCTTACTGCTGGCGCTATGGCCATCCGACCTGGCCGACGGGACGCTCTACACCGAAGAACAGCTCCGGGAAATGAGCCAGGCGCTGACCCGGGTGCGTTTCCAGTTCCGCCGGGATGCCCAGGGCGTCGTGCAGATCTATGGCTTCCATACCTTCAGCCACTACGGTGGCGAAGATCGCGTCCAGGTCCAGCGAGCGCACTAGAACGCCGACAAAAGCGCGATGGAAGCGCACCTCGATGGCCTGACGATCACCTGGACGCCCAACAACGGCCCGTTGGTCACCGCTCCTACGACCTACCCCGGCGCCCGTCCGGACGTACTGGACAACATTCTCGTCCACCCCATCCCCAACGGACGGGACAGTCAGATCACGACCTATCCGGGGCAGGATGCCGAGGACATTACCTGGCAAGACGTGATCCTGACGTTCCCGGCGGACTCAGGGGTGCCGCCGCTTTATCTGGTATTTGCCAAGCCGGCGGTGGAGGTGCTGGAGGTTGATATCTATGGTGCATTCAGTGGACGTCCTCGTAATGGGCTACATGTGGATCACATGCCCTCACAAGCAGCGGTGCGTCGTTATCTGAGATACCACATGGCGAACCTTACAACTGAACAAGTCGATCGACTGATGGGGGGCGTCGCTAGCATTGCGATACCCGCAACAACGCATCAGAAGTACAGCGAAGCTTACGGCGGACGAAACACCCATGACAAACAATTTTTAGATGCCGGAGATCTGCGCGCTGCAGTGGATAGCAACTTCAATGCAATCAAGCCTAACCTTTTAGAAAGCGGTTTTTCGGAAGAAACGCTCGAAGAAAAGCTGTCTACGATGCATAAAATCAATGAAAAACAAGGGTGGTACTAAATGAACGCCGAGAAACTGATTAGCTTGGTTAAGGGGTTGGGCCGCACCTACAAAGAACTCATAGCAGAAAATCTAATCCGCAACGAGCCACTACGCCCTCTTTTCAAGGAAGGCGAGAATGAAGACTTGATTCAAAAAGTCGAGCCTGGCATGGAGTTATGGTTCTGGGAGAAAACTGAAAGATTAGAGCGAATCACTGTAACTTTGGCCTCGTATTTCGAGGGAGAGACTGTGTATGTCGGTGAGTTGCCCCTGCCTTTTACCCACAAGATGGATCAACCCAGTGTGCATGCGAGGCTAGGAGTACCTGATCGCTCACTGGGGCCAACAAAACTCCCACTGCCGATTGGAATGACTGGAGGCTGGGATGCCTACCGGCTTGATGGATCTCTACACCAGAATGCCGAGGTCGCAATTCAGTTCGGGGCAGATAAGGTTGCTGTTGGCTTGGCTTTCCGCTTGATCGATACCGGTCACGACTGAAAGGCTGGCCTGCTTCGTGAACAATCGCGAATAAATCCGCTCACCCATAGACCCACCTGTGACTTACTGACTTGCGCTGTCTGGAGCGTGGCTTGTCGGGCCGCCGAACCACGCTCCAGCCCTGTGTGGAACCAACATCTGCGCATCGGCGCGAGATGTGTAGATCCCCACGCCGCGAAGGACCGCGTCAGCGATCCAAAACTCTTACTGTTCACACCGTCGTGTGAGCGTTGCGTGGCCCTTCGCGGGCAAGCCAAGCGCCTACCTTGATCGCGTCGTCGGCGAACGCCAATCCTTGCTAAATATTTCCCTCCCAGTTCGTTCTTGTTGATACGACCAAACCACGGTCACGCCGATCAGCAAGGACCCACTGCATGAATGCCGAACAAGCCCGGACACTCGCCCGCCGTTTCGTCGAGTTGCCTGCCGCCAAGCGCAGCCTGTTCCTTGACGCGCTGCGTCGGGAAGAGGTGGACTTCGCCCAGTTTCCGATCCCGTCCTGCGCAGGGCTCGCCGAGCGCGATGGCCTGTCCCATGCCCAGCAACGCATGTGGTTCCTCTGGCAGTTCGATCCGCAGAGCGCGGCCTACAACCTGCCGGTCTCGGTGTGCCTGAACGGTCCCTTTGACCTGAGCGCCCTGGAACGCGCCTTCGACCGCTTGATCGAGCGCCATGAAAGCCTGCGCACCACCTTCTTCCAGGAGGGCGAAGACGCCCTGCAACGGGTCGCCGAAACCGGCCAGGTGGATATCGGCCTGCGCGACCTGAGCGCGCTGCCCGAGGCACAGCAGTGGACCGCCGCCCGCGAAGAGATGGCGACCCAGGCCCTGACCCCCTTCGATCTGCAACAGGGCCCGCTGTTTCGCGTCCGCGTGCTGCGTCTGGCCGAAGAGCAACACGTCCTGCTGCTGACCCTGCACCACATCATCACCGACGGCTGGTCCATGGGCGTGCTGATCGACGAGTGCCTGGCCTGCTATGACGCGCTGGTCACCGGCCAGCCGCTGGCACTCGCGCCGCTGCCGGTCCAGTACCGCGACTACGCCCTGTGGCAGCGCGCCTGGCTGGACGCCGGCGAGCAGGCGCGGCAGCTGGAATATTGGCGCGCGCACCTGGGCGACGAGCATCCCTTGCTGGAGCTGCCCACCGACCGTCCCCATCCCGTGCTGCCGAGCCAGCAGGGCAAGTGCCTGGAGATCAATCTCGATAGCGGTCTGCTGAAGAACCTGCAAAGCCTGGCCCAGCAGCAGGGCGTGACCCTGTTCGTGGTGTTGCTGGCGTCGTTCAAGGCCCTGCTGCACCGCTACAGCGGCCAGCGCGATATCCGCGTCGGCGGGCTGATCGCCAACCGCACCCGCAGCGAGACCGAAGGCTTGATCGGCTTCTTCGTCAATACCCAGGTGCTACGTACCGAAGTGACCGGCGACACCCGCTTCGACCAGTTGCTGCAGGCCGTGCGCCACACCGCCATCGGCGCCCAGGCCCATCAGGAGCTGTCCTTCGATGCCATCGTCGACGGCCTGGACATCCCCCGCAGCCAGAACCGCAACCCGCTGTTCCAGGTGATGTTCAACCACCGTCCGCTGGTCAATGCCATCGAGAGCCGCGAGCTCGCCTGCGGCCTGAATGTTGCCGGCCTGACCGCCGAGCAACTGGGCGAAGACCAGCGCCCGCAGGCGGCCGGCAGCGATTTGATGCTGGAAACCAGCGGCGAAGGCGAACACCTGAAGGCGCACTTCACCTACGCCACCGATCTGTTCGACGAAGCCACCGTGCAGCGCATGGCCGGGCATTGGCGCACCTTGCTGGGCGGGATCTGCGCCAAGCCGCAGGCGCGGATCGATGCCTTGCCGTTGCTGGCACAGGAGGAGCGTGAATTCCTGACCCAAGGCTGCAACCAGAGCGCCCGCGAGTATCCGCTGGAGCGCAGCTATGTGGCGCAGTTCGAGGAGCACGTGGCGGCGCATCCTGAGCGGATTGCGGTCAGCTATCTCCAAGAGCAACGCAGCTACAAGCAACTCAACGAAGCCGCCAACCGCCTGGGCCATGCCCTGATCGCGGCAGGCGCCGGCTTCGACCAGCCGATCGCACTGCTGGCCGAGCGCGGCCCGGATCTGCTGGGCATGATTGTCGGCAGCTTCAAGGCCGGCGCCGGCTACCTGCCGCTGGATCCGGCACTGCCGAACCAGCGCCTGAGCGGCGTGATCGGGCAGAGCAGGGCGCCGGTGCTGGTATGCAGCGCCGCCTGCGAGGCCCAGGCTCGCGAGTTGCTGGTTGGCAATGAGTCGGTACAACTCCTGGTCTGGGAACAGGTTCAACAGAGCACCGCCACCGGTAATCCAGGTCGCTACAGCGGCCCGGATAACCTGGCCTACGTGATCTTCACCTCGGGCTCCACCGGCTTGCCGAAAGGCGTGATGGTCGAACAGCGCGGCATGCTCAACAACCAGTTGAGCAAGGTTCCGTATCTCGACCTGAGCGAAGAGGACGTGATCGCCCAGACCGCCTCGCAGAGCTTCGACATTTCCGTCTGGCAGTTCCTCGCCGCCCCGCTGTTCGGCGCCCGAGTGGATATCGTACCGAACGATATCGCCCGTGATCCGCAAGCGTTGCTGGCGCATGTACAAGCTCAGGGCATCAGCGTGCTGGAAAGCGTGCCGTCGCTGATCCAGGGCCTGCTCGCCGAAGCGCGCGTGAGCCTCGACGGCCTGCGCTGGATGCTGCCGACCGGCGAAGCCATGCCACCCGAGCTGGCCCGCCAGTGGCTGCTGCGTTATCCACAGATTGGCCTGGTGAACGCCTACGGTCCGGCCGAGTGCTCGGACGACGTGGCCTTCTTCCGCGTCGATCTGAACTCCACCGAAAGCACCTACCTGCCCATCGGCACCCCGACCGACAACAACCTGATCTACCTGCTGGACGATGCCCTGGAACTGGTCCCGACCGGCGCCGTGGGCGAGCTGTGCGTCGCCGGTACCGGCGTGGGTCGCGGTTATGTCGGCGACACCCGCCGCACCGTCCCGGTCTTCGTTCCGAATCCGTTTGGTGCCCCAGGCGAACGCCTGTACCGCACCGGCGACCTGGCCCGCCGCCGCGCAGACGGCGTGCTCGAATACGTCGGTCGCGCCGACCACCAGGTGAAGATCCGCGGCTACCGCATCGAACTGGGCGAGATCGAAACCCGCCTGCTGGAACACCCGGCGATCCGCGAAACCGTGGTCCTCGATATCGACGGCCCACAGGGCAAGCAACTGGCCGCCTACGTGGTCACCTGCAGCGAGCTGGATATCGATCAGCTCAAGGCTTCGCTGAAAGCCAGCCTGCCGGACTACATGGTCCCGAGCTTCTTCATCGCCCTCGACGCCATGCCCCTGACCGCCAACGGCAAGCTCGACCGCAAGGCCCTGCCGCAACCGGACGCCAGCCAGGCCCAGGCCCGCTACGTGGCGCCGGTCACCGAGACCGAGTGCCAACTCGCGGCGATCTGGAGCGAAGTCCTGAAGGTCGAGCGCGTCGGTCTCAACGACAGCTTCTTCGAGCTCGGCGGGCATTCCCTGCTGGCCGCGCAGATGGTCGCGCGGATCAAGAAACACCTCGGCGTCAGCCTGCCGCTGCGCACCCTGTTCGAAAAGCCGCTGCTGAGCGAGCTGGCCGCCGCCGTTGCGGCCCTGAACACCACGACGAATGAAGACGACTGGGACGAGATGGACCAGTTCATGGATTCACTGGAGGAAACCGAAGCATGAGCGGGACCACCACTGCACGTATTGCCAAACGCTTTGTCGGTCTGTCGCTCGATCAGCGCCGTCAGTTCCTCGCCAAATTGCGCGCGGACGGCAAGGATTTCAGCCTGCTGCCCATTGTCGAAAGCCGCCACGACTTCGCGGCGATCCCGCTGTCCTACGCCCAGCAACGCCTGCTGTTCCTCTGGCAGCTCGACCCGACCAGCGATGCCTACAAGATGAGCACCGCCCTGCGCCTGCGCGGGCGACTGGACGAGCAGGCCCTGCAACGTGCCTTCGACCACCTGCTGCAGCGCCATGAAGTGCTGCGCACGGTGTTCAGCACCGACGGCGAGCAGCCGCGCCAGGTGATCCTGCCGGCGCTGGCGCTCGACCTGCAACGCGTCGAGGTCAAGGACGACGCCGAACTGTCGCGCCTGGCTGGCGAGTTCATCGCCCGGCCGTTCGACCTGCTCAAGGGCCCGCTGCTGCGCGCCAGCCTTTACCGCCTCGGCGACGAGGAGCATGTGCTGGTGGTGTGCATGCACCATATCGTCTCCGATGGCTGGTCCATGGAAGTGATGGTCAAGGAGTTTGCCCAGAGCTATCAGGCCTGTGTTCAAGGCCGCGAGCCGGAGCTGCCAGCGCTGGCCCTGCAATACGCCGACTACGCGATCTGGCAGCGCCAGTGGCTGGAAGCCGGGGAGGGCGAGCGTCAGCTCGACTACTGGCGCCGCCAGTTGGGCGACGAGCAACCGCTGCTGGAAGCGGCCCAGGACTTCCCGCGTCCGCCGGCCCAGAGTTTCCGGGGCGAGCACCTGAAATTCGATTTCGGCGCCGAGCTCTCGCAACGCCTGAACGCCTTCGCCCGCAGCCAGGGCATGAGCCTGTTCATGCTGGCGCTGGCCGGTTTCTCGCTGTTCCTCTCGCGCCAGTCCGGGCAGCGCGATATCCGCATCGGTGTGCCCAACGCCAACCGTGGCCGCAGCGAGACCGAAGGGCTGATCGGCTTCTTCATCAACACCCAGGTACTGCGCTGCCAACTGGACGAGCGCCTCAGCTACCTCGACCTGCTGGCGCAGGTCCGCGAAACTTCGTTCGAGGCCCAGGCCCATCAGGACGTGCCCTTCGAGCAATTGGTGGACCAGTTGGCGCCGGAGCGCAGCCTCGGGCATAACCCGCTGTTCCAGGCCAAATTCAACCAGAACGTGGTGCTCAAGCAGGAACTGTCGCTGAAGCTGCCGGGGCTGGAAGTCAGCGAGTACCCGATGCACCGCGAAGGCGCGCACTTCGACCTGGCCCTGGATATCACCGACGACGGCCAACTGATCCATGGCGATCTCGCCTATGCCAGCGACCTCTACCAGCGCGCCACCGTCGAGGCCTTTATCCCGCAACTGCTGGGTCTGTTCGAAGCCCTGCTGGCCGAACCACAGGCGCCACTTTTCCATCTGGCAGCCCTGCCGCAGGCCGAACCGGCCCCGGCACCGAGTACTGCGCCGTCGGTCCTGAGCCAGTGGCAAGCCAATGTCGCCCTGCAGCCTGAAGCCATCGCCGCCCGCTGCCTGAACGACAGCCTGACCTTCCGCGAACTGGACGAAGCGGCCAATCGCCTGGCCCACCACCTGTTGCAACAGGGTGTCATCCAGGGCCAGCCGGTGGCGGTGCTGATGGAGCGCTCGCTACCGTGGCTGACCGCCTTGCTGGCGATCTTCAAGGCCGGCGCGGTGTATATGCCGCTCGATGTGAAAGCCCCGGATGAACGCTTGCAACAGATGCTGGAACGGGCGGGCGTCACCGCCGTACTCCGGGCTGAAGGCGACAAGCGCCTTGATGTGCCCGTCGATATCGCCTGGCAGCCCGCGCTCTGGCAGCAACAACCGGCCACTGCGCCCGCCATCGCGCTGCACGAGCAATCCCCGGCCTACGTGATCCACACCTCCGGCTCCACCGGCCAGCCCAAGGGTGTACTGGTCAGCCACGGCGCCCTGGCCAGCTATGTGCGTGGCCTGCTGGAACGCCTGCAACCGGCGCCGGGGGCGAGCATGGCCCTGGCTTCGACCATCGCCGCCGACCTCGGCCATACCGTGCTGTTCGGCGCGCTGTGTGCCGGTCGCACCCTGCATGTGCTGCCCGAGGCCCTGGGCTTCGACCCGGATGCCTTCGCCGACTACATGGCCACCCACCAGGTGGGCGTGCTGAAGATCGTTCCCGGCCATCTCGCCGCGCTGCTTCAGGCGGCACGGCCGGCGGACGTGCTGCCCCGGCACCTGCTGATCGTCGGCGGCGAAGCCTGCCCGGCCGGGCTGGTGCAGCGGGTGCGCGAGCTGCGTCCGCAGTGCCGCGTCGTCAACCACTATGGCCCGAGCGAAACCACGGTCGGCGTGCTGACCCATGAAGTCACCGGCGATGTGCCGCAAGTGGTACCGGTGGGTGAAGCGCTGCCCGGCGCCGTGGTCCGGGTGCTGGACGATGTGTTCAACGGCGTTGCCGAGCGCGTGCCCGGCGAGCTGTATATCGGCGGCGACAGCCTGGCCGACGGCTACCTCGCCCAGCCGGCACTCACCGCCGAGCGCTTCGTCCCGGACCCGCATGGCCCCGCAGGCGCCCGCCTGTACCGCAGCGGCGACCGCGTGCGCCGCAACCGCGCAGGCCAACTGGAATTCATCGGCCGCGCCGACGACCAGGTGAAGATCCGCGGCTACCGCGTCGAGCCGGCGGAAGTTGCCCGCGTCCTGCAAGGCCTGGTGCACCAGGCCGTGGTCCTCGCCGTGGCGCAGGACGACGATGCCAGCCGCCTGCAACTGCTGGCCTGGGTCGTGGCCGAGGGCGTGACCGGCGAAGCCCTGCGCCAGCAACTGGCGCAGGTGCTGCCTGAGTACATGGTGCCGGCGCAGATCGTCCTGCTGGAGCAACTGCCGCTGACCGCCAACGGCAAGCTGGACAAGCGCGCCCTGCCCAAACCGGGCGCGGTGCAGCAGCGTTATGTCGCCCCGCAGGGCGAGATCGAGGAAAAACTCGCGGCCATCTGGCGAGAAGTACTCAAGCTGGAGCAGGTCGGGACCACCGACAACTTCTTCGAGCTGGGCGGCGACTCGATCCTCAGCCTGCAGATCATCGCCCGGGCCAAGCGCCAGGGGATCAAGCTCAATCCCAAGCAGCTGTTCGAAAAGCAGACCATCGGCCAACTGGCTACGGTCGCCAAACTGATCGAGAAGAAAGCCGCCGCCCCGCTGGTCGAGCAGGTCACTGGCAACCTGCCGTTGCTGCCGATCCAGGCGCGCTTCTTCGAAACCGATATCCCGCAGCGCCAGCACTGGAACCAGTCGGTGCTGCTCAAACCGATCCGCAAGCTGGACAGCGCCGATCTGCAGAAGGCTCTTCACGCCCTGCTGGAACAGCACGATGCCCTGCGCCTGAACTTCGCCCGGCAGTACGCGGGCTGGCAGGCGGTGTTCGCGCCGCTGAACAGTGCCGAGGTGCTGTGGACCCGCGAACTGGCGAACCTGGAAGCATTGCAAGATCTGGCCGACGAAGCCCAGCGCAGCCTCGACCTGAAGAACGGCCCGCTGCTGCGCGCCGTGCTGGCGGACCTGCCCGGGGGCGAGCAGCGCTTGCTGCTGGTGATCCATCACCTGGTGGTGGATGGCGTGTCCTGGCGCGTGCTGCTGGAGGACCTGCAACAGGCCCTGGCCGGCGCGGCCCTGCCGGCCAAGACCACTTCGTACAAGGCCTGGGCGGAGAAGCTGCATGCCTGGGCCAACAGCCCGGCGCTGGAAGCCGAGCGTGACTACTGGCACGGCGTACTCGACGGTGCCGCCGACGCGCTGCCGCAGGACAACCCGCAAGGCAGCCTGCGTATCGACAGCGCCGCCCATGTCGCCTCGACCCTCGACGTCGAGCTGACCACGCAACTGCTCAAGGTCGCCCCGGCGGCCTACCGCACCCAGGTCAACGACCTGCTGCTGACCGCCCTGGCCCAGGTGCTGTGCCAGTGGAGCGGGCAGCCCTCGGTGCTGGTGCAACTGGAAGGCCATGGCCGCGAGGACCTGTTCGACGATATCGACCTGAGCCGCACCGTCGGCTGGTTCAGCAGCCTGTTCCCGGTACGCCTGGCCCCGGCTGCGCAGGCTGGCGCTTCGATCTGCGCGATCAAGGAGCAACTGCGCAGCGTCCCGGCCAAGGGCCTGGGCTTTGGCGTGCTGCGCTACCTCGGCGACGGCGATTTCGCCCACCAGCTGGCGGCCCTGCCGCAGCCACGGGTGACCTTCAACTACCTGGGCCAGTTCGACGGTAGTTTCGACCAGGAGCAGGGTGCCTTTGCCCTGGCTGGCGAAAGCAGCGGCCAGCCGCTGTGCCCGCAAGGCCCGCTGGGCAACTGGCTGAGCGTCAATGGCCAGGTGTTCGACGGCCAGTTGCGCCTGGACTGGACCTACAGCCGCGAAATGTATCGCCCGGAGACCATCGAGGCGCTGGCCCGTGCCTATGAACAGGCATTGACCGCGCTGATCCGCCATTGCCAGGCCGGCAACCACGGCGTGACCCCCTCGGACTTCCCGCTGGCCGGGCTGAGCCAGGAACACCTGGACCGTCTGCCGCAAGCCGCCGCGAGTATCGAGGACATTTATCCGCTGGCGCCGATGCAGCAGGGCATGCTGTTCCACAGCCTGTATGCGCAAGAGGCCGGCAACTACATCAACCAGCTGCGGGTCAGTGTCAGCGGGCTGCAAGCGGCCCGTCTGCACCAGGCCTGGCAGGCGCTGCTGGACCACCATCCGGTGCTGCGCAGCGGCTTTGTCAGCGATGCCAGCCAGCCCGTGCAGGTGGTCCAGCGCCGGGTCGAACTGCCGTTCGTGGAAATCGACGCCCGCGAGCGCGCCGACCTCGACAACTGGCTCGACGACTGGGCACGGGTCGAGCGCAACAAGGGCTTCGAACCGAGCCAGGGCCCGCTGCTGCGGGTGGCGCTGATCCGCACCGGCGATGATCGGCATGAACTGATCTACACCAGCCACCATATCCTCATGGACGGCTGGAGCAGCTCGCGCATGCTCGGCGAAGTCCTGCAGCGTTATGCCGGGCAGGTGCCGGCGCGCCAGGGCGGCCAGTACCGCGACTATATCCACTGGCTGCAAGGCCAGGACGCCGAAGCCGGCAAGCGCTTCTGGCTGGAGCAACTGGCCGGGTTCGACGAGCCGACCCGTCTGGCCCAAGCCCTCAAGGGCGCGGCGGATGGCGAGGGCTATGGCGAATACCTGGAGGCGCTGGACGCGGGATTGAGCCAGCGCCTGGGCGAGTTTGCCCGTGAGCAGCGGGTCACCCTCAACACCCTGGTGCAGTCGGCGTGGCTGTTGCTGCTGCAACGCTATACCGGGCAGTCCAGCGTGACCTTCGGCGCCACCGTGGCCGGGCGCCCGACCGAGCTGGCGGGTATCGAAGAGCAACTGGGGCTGTTCATCAACACCCTGCCGGTAGTCGCGAGCCCGCGTTCCGAACAGTCCGTGGCCGGGTTCGTGCACCAGGTGCAGGCGCTGAACATCGCCCTGCGCGAGTTCGAGCACACGCCGCTGTACGACGTGCAGCGCTGGGCGGGCTGGAGCGGCGAGGCGCTGTTCGATTCGATCCTGGTGTTCGAGAACTACCCGGTGTCCGAGGCGCTGCAACAGGCGGCGCCGGACGGGCTGCGCTTCGGTGAGGTGCGCACCCAGGAGCAGACCCACTATCCGCTGACCCTGGTGGTGAACACCGGTGAGCGCCTGTCGCTGCGCATCAGCCATGACCGCAGTGCCTTCGGCGTGCAGGCGGTCGAGCAACTGGCGGCGCATTTCAATCATCTGCTGGCGGCGCTGATCGAGGATCCGGCGCGGGCGCTGGGTGAGCTGGTGTTGCCGGTGGCCGTGAACCAGGAGGTGGCGGTCTATCCGGGCGAGCAGTGCATTCATCAGCGTATCGAGGCGCAGGCGGCGCGGGCGCCGGAAGCGGTGGCTGTGAGCTTTGGCGGGGAGCAACTGACTTATGCACAGCTGAACCGTCGGGCGAACCAACTGGCGCACAAGCTGCGCGAGCAGGGCGTCGGGCCGGATGTGCTGGTCGGGCTTTCGGTCGAGCGCAGTCTGGAAATGCTGGTGGGCGTGCTGGGCATTCTCAAGGCCGGCGGCGCCTACGTGCCGCTGGACCCGGATTATCCACAGGACCGTCTCGACTACATGCAGCAGGACAGCGGCATCAAGCTGCTGCTGACCCAGGCCGATCTGCTGGGCTCATTCGAGGGCTACAGCGATGAAAACCCGGTCAACCTGACCTCGCCGGACAACCTGGCCTACGTGATCTACACCTCCGGCTCGACCGGCAAGCCGAAAGGTGCCTTGCTGCCGCACCACAACGTGCTGCGCCTGTTCCAGGCGACCGAGGACTGGTTCGGTTTCGACGACAAGGACGTCTGGACCCTGTTCCACTCCTACGCCTTCGACTTCTCCGTGTGGGAGATCTTCGGCGCGCTGATGCATGGCGGTCGCCTGGTCGTTGTCCCGCGTGAAGTGACCCGCTCGCCGGAAGATTTCAACCAGTTGCTGGTGGATGAAAAGGTCACCGTACTGAACCAGACGCCATCGGCGTTCAAGCAGCTGTACCGGGTTGCCAGTGAAGCACTCAGCCTGCGCTATGTGGTGTTCGGCGGTGAAGCCCTGGAGGTGGGCAGCCTGCAACCGTGGTTCGAGCGCTTCGGCGATGAGAAACCGCGTTTGATCAACATGTACGGCATCACCGAAACCACGGTGCACGTGACCTACCGGCCGATCACCAAGGCGGACCTGGCGCAGGCCGAGGTCAGCCCGATCGGTGCAGCGATCCCGGACCTGTCGATGGTCGTGCTGGACAGCGATTTCAACCCGGTCGCGACCGGTGTGTGCGGCGAGCTTCATGTCGGCCACGCCGGCCTGGCTCGCGGCTACCACAACCGCGCCGCCCTGACCGCCGAACGCTTCGTGCCGAACCCTTTCGCCAAGGACGGCAGCCGTCTGTATCGCACCGGCGACCTTGCCCGCTTCCGCGAAGAGGACGTGATCGAGTACGCCGGCCGGATCGACCATCAGGTGAAGATCCGCGGCTTCCGTATCGAGTTGGGCGAGATCGAGGCGCGCCTGCAAGAGCACGAAGGCATTCGTGAAGTGGTCGTGCTGGCCGTCGATGGCCCGGCGGGTCAGCAACTGGCGGCTTACCTGATCCCGGCCAACCCGGACCAGGCCGATCTGCGCGAGGCCCTGAAAACCCATCTGAAAGCCAACCTGCCGGACTACATGGTCCCGGCCCACCTGATCCTGCTGGATGCCTTCCCGCTGACCGCCAACGGCAAGCTGGACCGCAAGGCCTTGCCCAAGCCGGACGCGGCCAACCTGCAAGGTGCTTATGTCGCCCCGGTCAGCGAGCTGGAACAACAGCTTGCGACTATCTGGGCCGAAGTCCTGCAAGTGGAGAAGGTCGGCCTGACCGACAACTTCTTCGAACTGGGCGGCCACTCCCTGCTGGCGACCCAGGTCGTCTCGCGCATCCGCCAGCAACTGAATCTGGAACTGACTCTGCGCAACCTCTTCGAAGCCGCCGACCTGGCCGCCTTCGCCGCGCTGGCCGGGCAGGGCGAGGGCAGCCGCGCCCCGGCCTTCGTCCACGCCGACCGCAGCCAGCCGCTGGAACTGTCCTACGCCCAGCAGCGCCAGTGGTTCCTCTGGCAGCTCGAGCCGGAAAGCGCCGCCTATAACATCCCGGTAGCCCTGCGCCTGGACGGCGAGCTGGATATCGAAGCCCTGGAATCCAGCTTCGCCGCCCTGATCGCCCGCCATGAAACCCTGCGCACCACCTTCCGCCAGGACGGCGAGCGCGGCGTGCAGGTGATCCACCCGGCCACGGCGTTCGTGCTGGCGGTCGAGTCGCTGGCAGCCGGCGAAACCCTGGAAGCCTGCATCGCCGCCGAGGTCTGTCGGCCGTTCGATCTGCAACAGGGCCCGTTGCTGCGGGTCAAGCTGCTGCATCTCGCCGAAAACCGGCACGTGCTGGTGCTGACCCAGCATCACGCAGTGTCCGATGGCTGGTCGATGCCGATCATGGTCGACGAGCTGGTGCGCCTGTACGCAGGCTTCAGCCAGGGCCAGGACATCGTCCTCGACGCCTTGCCATTCCAGTACGCCGACTACGCCCTGTGGCAGCGCCAGTGGATGGAAGCCGGCGAGCAGGCGCGCCAGCTCGCCTACTGGACCGCGCAACTGGGCGGCGAACAGCCGGTGCTGGAACTGCCCACCGACCGTCCGCGCCCGGCGATCCAGCAACTGGCCGGCGCCCGCCGGGCCATCGCCCTCGACGCGCAACTGGTGGAGCGCCTCAAGGCCGTGGCCCGGGAGCAGGGCGTGACCCTGTTCATGCTCCTGCTGGCCTCGTTCCAGACCCTGCTGCAACGTCACAGCGGGCAGACGGATATTCGCGTCGGCGTGCCGATCGCCAACCGCACCCGGGCCGAGACCGAGAAGCTGATCGGCTTCTTCGTCAACACCCAGGTGCTCAAGGCCGAGTTCAGCGCCGACGGCACCTTCAGCCAGCTGTTGCAGCAGGTCAGGCACACCGCCCTGCAAGCCCAGGCCCATCAGGAGCTGCCCTTCGAGCAACTGGTGGAAGCCCTGCAACCGCAGCGCAGCCTGAGCCACAGCCCGCTGTTCCAGGTGATGTTCAACCACCAGGCCGAAGCCCGCAGCACGGCGCGTCAACTGCCAGGCCTGAGCGTGGAGGTGCTGGGCGCCGACAGCCAGTCGGCGCAGTTCGACCTGACCCTGAACACCGTCGAGCATGCCGCCGGCCTGGAAGCGGAACTGAGCTACGCCACGGCGCTGTTCGATGCCGCCACCATCGAGCGCCTGGCCCGGCACTGGCGCACCCTGCTGCAAGGCATCTGTACCGACGCCAACCAGCGCATCGCCGAGCTGCCATTGCTGGATGCCGAGGAGCGCCAGCAGATGCTCGTGGACTGGAACCAGAGCCAGCTCGACTACCCCCGCGAGCAGAGCCTGCCGGCGCTGTTCGAAGCGCAGGTGTTGGCGACGCCGGAGGCCGTGGCGCTGGTCAGTGGCGAAGCGTCCCTGAGCTACGCGCAACTCAACGCCTATGCCAACCAGTTGGCGCACAAGCTGCGTGAACTGGGCGTCGGCCCGGATGTGCTGGTGGGCGTGGCCGTGGAGCGCGGGCCGGAGATGGTCGTCAGCCTGTTGGCGATCCTCAAGGCCGGCGGCGCCTATGTGCCGCTGGACCCGGATTTCCCCCGCGACCGCCTGGCCTACATGATGCAGGACAGCGGCCTGCAACTGCTGCTGAGCCAGACCTCGCTGCTGGAGCAACTGACCATCCCGCAGGGCGTTCAGACCCTCTGCGTGGATCAGAGCGGCGACTGGCTGGCGGGTTACGCCAGCGACGACCTGCCCGCCACGGCCAGCCCTGGCAACCTGGCCTATGCCATCTACACCTCCGGTTCCACCGGCCTGCCGAAGGGCGTGACCATCCACCATCAGGCGCTGGTCAACTTCCTCTTCAGCATGGCCGACCAGCCCGGGCTGAAGGCTCAAGACCGGGTGCTGTCGCTGACCTCGCTGTCCTTCGATATCGCCGGTCTGGAGCTGTACCTGCCGCTGATTCGCGGCGCGTCGGTGGTGCTGCTTGCGCCGCAGCAGAACAAGGACCCGCAGGCCCTGTTGCAGGTAATCGCCGAACAGCAGGCCAGCGTGATCCAGGCCACGCCGTCGAGCTGGCGGATGATCCTCGATGCGGCGCCAGTCGGCGCGCTGAAGGGCAAGACCATTCTCTGCGGTGGCGAAGCCCTGGGCGCCGAACTGGCCCAGCGCCTGATCGACCAGGCCGGCCATGTGTGGAACGTCTACGGCCCGACCGAAACCACCATCTGGTCGGCCCGGCATTACCTCACCCGTGCCGACGATGTCTGGCTGGGCAAGCCGCTGGCCAACACCACCCTGCACATCGTCAGCGACGACCTCGACGTGCTGCCGGTTGGCGCCCGGGGCGAACTGCTGATCGGCGGCGACGGCCTGGCCCGTGGTTACCACCAGCGTCCGGCTCTGACCGCCGAGCGCTTCGTGCCGGATCCGTTCTCCACCACCGGCGGGCGCCTGTACCGCACCGGCGACGTGGCCCGTTACCACGCCGACGGGTTGATCGAGTACGTCGGGCGCCTCGACCACCAGGTGAAGATCCGCGGCTTCCGTATCGAGCTGGGCGAGATCGAGGCGCGCCTGCTGGAGCACCCGGCGGTCCACGAAGCCGTGGTCATCGATATCGATCACCAGCTGGCGGCCTACCTGATCGCGGAGCAGGACACCGCGGAACTGCGCAGCGCCCTCAAGGCCCACCTGAAAGCCGGCCTGCCGGACTACATGGTCCCCAGCCATTTCACCTGGCTGGAAACGATGCCCTTGACCCCCAACGGCAAGCTCGACCGCAAGGCCCTGCCAGCCCCGGACGCCAGCCTGGCGCAACGCGCCTACGTGGCCCCGGTCAGTGAGCAGGAACAGCAGATCGCGGCGATCTGGGCCGAGGTACTCAAGGTCGGGCGCGTGGGCCTTGCCGATGACTTCTTCGAACTGGGCGGGCATTCGCTGCTCGCCGCCCAGCTCGTTTCCCGCATTCATTCCGGCCTCGGTATCGACGTACCGCTGCGCCTTATCTTCGAGAAACCGCAATTGAACGACTTTATCCAGGCAATTGCCGACAGCGGCCTGTCGCTGACCGAGGACGGCCTGTCCGATATCGAAAAACTGATGAACGAAATGGCAGGAGCCTGAGATGGACAAGACTACCGCAGAGCGCATTGCCAAACGTTTCGTCGGCCTGCCCCTGGAGCAGCGCCGGCAGATCCTCGAGAAGATGCGCGAGACCGGGCAGAGCTTCCGTCTCCTGCCGATTGCCGTGACCCGTAGCGATACGCCGCGTATCCCGCTGTCCTACGCCCAGCAGCGCATGCTGTTCCTGTGGCAGATGGAGCCGGACAACAGCGCCTACAACGTGCCCATGGCGGTGCGCCTCAACGGTCCGCTGGACCACGCCGCGCTGGGCCGTGCACTGGAGCAACTGGTGCAGCGCCATGAAACCCTGCGTACCCGCTTCGTGTCCGTGGAAGGCGAGTTCCACCAGGAAATCCTCGACCAGGTGCCGGTGGCGCTGGAGCTGGTCGAAGTGGCTGAGGAAAGCGCCCTGGCTGCGCTGGTCGAAGCCGAATTGCAGGCGCCGTTCGACCTGCTGGGTAACCGGTTGCTGCGGGTCAAGCTGTTCCGCCTCGGGGCCAGCGAGCATGTCCTGACCCTGTGCATGCACCATGTGGTCTCGGACGGCTGGTCCGGGCAGTTGCTGGTGCGCGAGTTCGTCCAGTTCTACCAGGCGCAACTGAGCGGTCAACCGGCGCCTTTGCCGGAACTGGCGATCCAATACGCCGACTATGCGATCTGGCAGCGCGCCTGGCTGGAAGCCGGCGAGGGCGAGCGCCAGCTGGCTTACTGGCAGGAACAACTGGGCGACGAGCAGCCGGTGCTGAGCCTGCCGCTGGATCACGAGCGTCCGCTGCAACCGAGCTACCGCGGCGCCGTGCTGCGCGCCGATCTGCCGGCCGGCCTGTCGGCGCAACTCAAGCAGGTGGCGCGCAACAACGGCGTGACCCTGTTCATGCTGACCCTGGCCGCCATGTCGGTGGTGCTGGCGCGCTACAGCGGCCAGGCCGATATCCGTATCGGCGCGCCGAACGCCGGGCGCACCCGCAGCGAACTGGAAGGGCTGATCGGCTTCTTTATCAACACCCAGGTGCTGCGCGTCCAGGTGGACGAGCGCCAGCCCTTCGCCGCCCTGCTGGAGCAGGTCAAGCAGGTGGTCAGCGGTGCCCAGTCCCATCAGGAACTGCCTTTCGAGCACCTGGTGGACGCCCTGGCCCCGGAGCGCAACCTCGGCCACAACCCGCTGTTCCAGTTCAAGATCAACCAGCAGGTGTTCGTCGCCGAGGACGGCAGCGAGGCCGAGCGTGGCGTCGATGGCCTGAGCGTGGAAAAGTACGCCTCCGGCTCCAGCGATGCACGCTTCGACCTGGCCTATGACTTCGTCGATGGTCCGGACGGTGTGCGCGGCTACTTCACCTATGCCACCGACCTGTTCGAAGCGGCGACCATCGCGCGCATCGCCGGGTCGCTGCGCACGGTGCTGGAAAACCTCGTGGCCCATGTCGCCGAGCCGGTGCTGGCGTTCCCCGAGCAGGCGCCGCAACTGGCTGCGCCACAGGCGCCGGCATTGACCGGTGGCAACTTCATTTCCTTGTGGCAGCAAGGCTTGCAGACCGGTCGCGGCAAGCTGGCCCTGCGCGCTGGCGAGCAGACCCTCGACTACGCGCAACTGGAGACGCAATCCAACCAGCTCGCCCATTACCTGCAAGGGCAGGGCGTGCAGGCCGGGCAGGTCGTAGCCCTGTGTCAGGAGCGCGGGATCGAGTGGGTGGTCAGCCTGCTGGCGGTGCTCAAGCTCGGCGCGGTGTACCTGCCGCTGGACAGCCGCCAGCCCCAGGAGCGCCTGCGTCAGCTGGTGCGGGATAGTGGCGCGGTGCTGCTGATCCAGGGTGTCGAAATGGACCTGGGCTGCCCGGCGCTGAGCTGGAATCCATCGCTGTGGGCAGAGTGCGAGACCCGCGCCCCAGACGTGCAGATTCAGGCCGAGCAACCGGCCTACATCATCTACACCTCCGGCTCCACCGGTCAGCCGAAGGGCGTGGTAATCAGCCATGGCGCCCTCAGCAACTACGTTCAGGCAGTGCTGGAACGCCTGGACCTGAGCGCCGACGCCAGCCTGGCCATGGTCTCGACCATCGCCGCCGACCTCGGCCACACCATGCTGTTCGGCGCCCTGGCATCCGGTCGTGCGCTGCACCTGTTGTCCCATGAACACGCCTTCGATCCGGACCGCTTCGCCGCCTACATGGCCGAGCACCGTATCGACGTGCTGAAGATCGTCCCTAGCCATCTGCAAGGCCTGTTGCAGGCGGCGAAAGCGGCGGACGTGCTGCCGCGCGAACTGCTGGTGCTCGGTGGCGAAGCCAGCAGCTGGAGCCTGCTGGAACAGATCCGCGGCCTGAAGGACTGCCGCGTGCTCAACCACTACGGCCCGACCGAAACCACCGTGGGCATCCTCACCCACGAAGCTGGCGAGCGCCTCGACGGCTGCCGCAGCGTGCCGGTCGGTCAGCCATTGGCGAACGGTACAGCACAGGTGCTGGATGCCTGGCTCAACCCGGTCGCCGAAGGCGTTGCCGGTGAGCTGTACCTCGGTGGCGAGGGCCTGGCCCAGGGCTATCTGGGCCAGCCGGCGCTGACTGCCGAGCGTTTCGTCCCGGCCGACAACGGCCAGCGCCGTTATCGTGCCGGCGACCGTGCGCGCCTTGTTGGCGGTGTGCTGGAATACCTGGGCCGCGCCGACGACCAAGTGAAGATCCGTGGCTACCGTGTCGAGCCGGGCGAGGTCGGCCATCTGCTGCAAGGCCTCGACGGCGTGGCCGAGGCGGTGGTCCTGGCCCTGCCGCAGGACAGCGATGAAGCGCGCCTGCAACTGGTGGGCTACTGCGTCGCGGCCAGCGGCGTCACCCTGCACGCCGAAGCCTTGCGCCAGCAACTTGCGGCAAGCCTGCCGGAATACCTGGTGCCGGCGCAGATCCTGTTGCTGGAGCGCCTGCCGCTGACCGCCAACGGCAAGCTGGACAAGCGCGCCCTGCCCAGGCCGGGCGCGGTCAAGCAGCGTTACGTGGCACCGTCCGGCGAGATCGAGGAAAAGCTCGCGGCGATCTGGCGCGACGTGCTCAAGCTGGAACAGGTGGGCAGCACCGACAACTTCTTCGAACTCGGTGGCGACTCGATCCTCAGCCTGCAGATCATTGCCCGAGCCAAGCGCCAGGGCATCAAGCTGAGCCCCAAGCAGCTGTTCGAGAAACAGACCATCGGCCAGTTGGCCACCGTCGCCAAGCTGATCGAGAAGAAAACCGCCGCCCCGGCCCCGGCACAGATCAGCGGGCGCCTGCCGCTGCTGCCGATCCAGGCGCGCTTCTTCGACACCGCGATCCCCGAGCGCCAGCACTGGAACCAGGCGGTGATGCTCAAGCCGAGCGTGCGCCTCGACGCCGCCCATCTGCAGTTGGCGTTGCACGCACTGATCGAACAGCACGACGCCCTGCGCCTGAGCTTCCAGCAGCAGTCCGCCGGCTGGCAGGCCAGCTTTGCCCCGGCCAGCAGCGCGGGTGTGCTGTGGGTCCGTGAGCTGGCCGAAGCGGGCGACCTGCGCGAGCTGGCCAACGAGGCCCAGCGCAGCCTGAACCTGGGCGACGGCCCGCTGCTGCGTGCGCTGCTGGTCAACCTCGCCGATGGCGAACAGCGCCTGCTGCTGGTGATCCATCACCTGGTGGTGGACGGCGTGTCCTGGCGCGTGCTGCTGGAAGACCTGCAACAGGCCTGCGCCGCGCTGACGGCGGGCAAGGCGATCGAATTGCCGGCCAAGACCAGCTCGCTGAAAGCCTGGGCCGGCCAGTTGCACGATTACGCCGTGAGCCCGGCGCTGGAGCAGGAACTGGATTACTGGCAGGCGCAGTTGCGCGGGCTCAGCGACGAGTTGCCTTGCGACCATCCCGAGGGCAGCCAGGAGCGCCGGCATGCTGCGTCGGTCAGCACCCACCTGGATGCCGAACTGACCCGCCGCCTGCTGCAGGACGCCCCGGCGGCCTACCGCACGCAGATCAACGACCTGCTGCTGACCGCCCTGGCCCGGGTGATCTGCCGCTGGACCGGGCAGGCCCATGCGCTGATCCGCCTGGAAGGCCATGGCCGCGAGGACCTGTTCGAGGATATCGACCTGAGCCGCACCGTCGGCTGGTTCAGCAACCTGTTCCCGGTGCGCCTGACCCCGGCCGCGTCGCTGGAGGCCTCGCTCAAGGCAATCAAGGAACAGCTGCGCGGGATCCCGAACAAGGGCATCGGCTACGGCGTGCTCCGTCACCTGGGCAACGATGCCGCCCGTGAGGCCTTGGGCGCCTTGGCCCAGGGCAATATCGTCTTCAACTACCTGGGCCAGTTCGACGGCAGCTTCACCGCCGAGGACGCGCTGTTCGCGCCGTCTGGCGAAAGCGCCGGCGACGGCCAGGACTTTGCTGCGCCACTGGCCGCGCTGCTGAGCATCAACGGCCAGGTCTACGGCGGCGAGCTGGACCTGGGCTGGAGCTTCAGCAGCGCGGTGTTCGAGCGCGAGACCGTGCAGCGCCTGGCGGATGACTACGCCGCCGAGCTGCGCCTGCTGGTGGAGCACTGCACCGCGCCGGCCGTGGCCGGCATCACCCCCTCGGACTTCCCGCTGGTGAAACTGACCCAGGCCGAGCTGGATGGCCTGCCGGTGCCCGCCGGCAATATCCAGGACCTCTACCCGCTGGCGCCGATGCAGCAGGGCATGCTGTTCCACACCCTCTACGAGCAGGAGGCCGGCAACTACATCAACCAGTTGCGGGTCGAGGTCAATGGCCTTGAGGTCGCCCGCTTCCATGCGGCCTGGCAGGCGGTGGTGGACCAGCACGATGTGCTGCGCAGCGTGTTCGTCAGCGAGCTGGAGCAGCCGTTGCAGGTGGTGCTGCGCCAGGTCGAGGTGCCGTTCAGCGAGGTCGATGTCCGTGGCCAGGCCGACCAGCAGGCCTGGCTGGATGCCTGGGCGGCCGGCGAGCGCGAGGGCGGTTTCGAGCTGAGTAGCGGGCCGCTGCTGCGGTTGGCCGTGGCGCGCATCGGTGAGCAGCGTTATCAACTGGTGTACACCTGCCATCACATCCTGATGGACGGCTGGAGCAGCTCGCGCATGCTCGGCGAGGTCTTGCAGCGCTACAGCGGCCAGGACGTTGCTCGTCAGGGCGCGCGCTATCGCGACTATATCGAGTGGCTGCAACGCCAGGACGGCAGCGCCAGCCAGCGCTTCTGGGTGCGTCACCTGCACCGCCTGGACGAGCCGACCCGCTTGGTCCAGGCATTCAAGTCCGGGGTTGCCGGCACGGGTTACGGCGAGCAGTCCCATGTGCTGGACGCTTCCCTGACCCAGCGCCTCGGCGAGTTCGCCCGGGAGCAGCGGGTCACCCTCAACACCCTGGTCCAGGCTGCGTGGCTGTTGCTGCTGCAACGCTACACCGGGCAGTCCAGCGTGACCTTCGGCGCCACGGTGGCGGGCCGTCCGGCGGAGCTGCCGGGCATCGAGGAACAGCTCGGCCTGTTCATCAACACCCTGCCGGTGGTCGGCAGCCCGCGTTCCGAACAGTCGGTAGCCGATTGGGTGCGCGAGGTACAGGAGCAGAACGTGGCCCTGCGCGAGCACGAGCATACGCCGCTCAACGAGATCCAGCGCTGGGCCGGGCAGGGCGGCGAAGCGCTGTTCGACAATATCCTGGTGTTCGAGAACTACCCGGTGTCCGAGGCGCTGCAGCAGACCGCACCGCAGGGCCTGGAATTCGGTACGCTGGTCAACCGCGAACAGTCCCACTATCCGCTGACCCTGGTGGTCAACGTCGGCGCCACGCTGTCCATGCGCCTGAGCCATGACCGGCGCTTCTTCGCCGATGCGGCGGTGGTGCAACTGGCCGCGCATCTGGATCATCTGCTGCGAGCCTTGGTGGCCAATCCGCAGGCGGCGCTGGGTGAGCTGGCCTTGCCTTCGGCGGTGAGCCAGGAAGTGGCGGTCTACCCGGGCGAGCAGTGCATTCATCAGCGTATCGAGGCGCAGGCGGCGCGGGTGCCGGAAGCGGTGGCCGTCAGTTTCGGTAGCGAACAGCTGACTTATGCACAGCTGAACCGTCGGGCGAACCAACTGGCGCACAAACTGCGCGAGCAGGGCGTTAGGCCGGATGTGCTGGTCGGGCTTTCCGTCGAGCGCAGCCTGGAAATGCTGGTCGGGGTGCTGGGCATCCTCAAGGCCGGCGGCGCCTATGTGCCGCTGGACCCGGATTATCCACAGGACCGTCTCGACTACATGCAGCAGGACAGCGGCATCAAGCTGCTGCTGACCCAGGCGGATCTGCTGGGCTCGTTCGAGGGTTACAGCGATGAGAATCCGGTCAACCTGACGTCGCCGGACAACCTCGCCTATGTGATCTACACCTCGGGTTCGACCGGCAAGCCGAAAGGCGCGCTGTTGCCGCACCAGAATGTCCTGCGCCTGTTCAAGGCGACCGAGGACTGGTTCGGTTTCGACGACAAGGACGTGTGGACCCTGTTCCACTCCTATGCCTTCGACTTCTCCGTGTGGGAGATCTTCGGCGCGCTGATGTACGGCGGTCGCCTGGTCGTTGTCCCGCGTGAAGTGACCCGGTCGCCGGAAGACTTCAGCCAGCTGTTGGTGGACGAAAAGGTCACCGTGCTGAACCAGACGCCATCGGCGTTCAAGCAACTGTCCCGGGTCGCCAGCGAAGCACTGAGCCTGCGCTACGTAGTGTTCGGCGGCGAAGCCCTGGACGTCGGCAGCCTGCAACCGTGGTTCGAGCGCTTCGGTGATCAACAGCCGCGTTTGATCAACATGTACGGCATCACCGAAACCACGGTGCACGTGACCTATCGCCCGATCACCAAGGCAGATCTGGTGCAGGCGGAAGTCAGCCCGATCGGCGAGGCGATCCCGGACCTGTCGATGGTCGTGCTCGACACCGACTTCAACCCCGTCGCGACCGGTGTCTGCGGCGAGCTGCATGTCGGCCACGCCGGCCTGGCTCGCGGCTACCACAACCGCGCCGCGCTCACTGCCGAACGCTTCGTACCGAACCCGTTCGCGAAAGACGGCAGCCGCCTGTATCGCACTGGCGACCTCGCTCGCTTCCGCGAAGAGGGCGTGATCGAATACGCCGGCCGCATCGACCATCAGGTGAAGATCCGTGGCTTCCGTATCGAGCTGGGCGAGATCGAGGCACGCCTTCAGGAACACGACGGCGTGCGCGAAGTAGTGGTATTGGCAGTAGCCGGCCCGAGCGGGCAGCAACTGGCGGCCTATCTGGTCCCGACCGATCCGCACCAGGCCGACCTGCGCGAGACCCTGAAAACCCACCTGAAAGCCAACCTGCCGGACTACATGGTCCCGACCCATCTGGTCTTGCTGGAATCCTTCCCGCTGACCGCCAACGGCAAACTGGACCGCAAGGCCCTGCCCAAGCCTGACGCGGCCACTCTGCAAGCCGCCTACGTGGCCCCGCAGAGTGCCCTGGAACAGCAACTGGCAGCGATCTGGGCCGATGTGCTCAAGGTGGAGAAGGTCGGCCTGACCGACAACTTCTTCGAGCTGGGCGGTGATTCGATCATCTCCATCCAGGTGGTCAGCCGCGCCCGTCATGCCGGGATCTTCTTCACACCGAAGGACCTGTTCCAGCGCCAGACCGTACAAAGCCTGGCGGCGGTGGCGCGGCTGGCCGAAGCCACCACTATCGAGCAGGGCGCGGTCGAGGGCATCGCCCCGCTGACCCCGGTGCAGCACTGGTTCTTCGACGGCGACCTGCCGCAGCGCCATCACTTCAACCAGGCGGTGCTGCTGCAGCCGTCCCGCGCCCTGGACGGCAAGGCGCTGGAACAGGCCCTGCGCGCGCTGCTGGTGCAGCACGACGCCCTGCGCCTGGCCTTCGCTGAAGACAACGGCGTCTGGCAGGCCCGTCATGGCGCCCGTCACGATGCGGCCCTGCTCTGGCAGCGCCAGCTGACCCATGTCGATGAGCTGGAGCCGCTGGTGCAACAGGCCCAGCGCAGCCTCGACCTGCAACAGGGCCACCTGCTGCGCGCCCTGCTGGCCGACCTGCCGGATGGCTCGCAGCGCCTGCTGCTGGTGATCCATCACCTGGTGGTGGATGGCGTGTCCTGGCGCATCCTCCTGGAAGACCTGCAACAGGCCTACAGCGCGCTGCTGGACGGCAAACCCGCGGCCCTGCCGCGCAAGACCAGCGCCTTCAGGCACTGGGGCGAGCACCTGCGCGACTATGCCCGCAGCCCCGCGCTGGAGCAGGAGCTGGGTTACTGGCAGGCGCAACTGGAGGGCGTCAGCGATGCCTTGCCGCATCACGCCTCCGGCCCGCTGACCAGCCGTAATATCACCAGTGTCTCGACCCGTCTCGACCGCGACACCACCCGCCAGTTGCTGCAGGACGCCCCGGCGGCCTACCGCACGCAGATCAACGACCTGCTGCTGACTGCCCTGGCCCGGGTCATCTGCCAGTGGACCGGGCAGGCCTCGGCACTGATCAAGCTGGAAGGCCATGGCCGCGAGGACCTGTTCGACGAACTGGATATCACCCGCACCGTCGGCTGGTTCACCAGCCTCTACCCGGTGAAACTCAGCCCGCAGGCGGACCTGGCTGGCTCGCTGAAGACCATCAAGGAACAACTGCGGGCGATCCCCAACAAGGGCATCGGCTACGGCGTGCTGCGCTACCTCGGCAGCGACGAGGCGCGGCGCAGCCTGGCGGCCCTGGCCAAGGGCACAATCGTGTTCAACTACCTAGGCCAGTTCGACGGCAGCTTTGCCGCCGAGGACGCGCTGTTCGTCCCGGCCAGCGAAAGCCGTGGCGATATGCACAGCGCCGAGGCGCCGCTGGACAGCCTGATCAGCGTCAGCGGCCAGGTCTATGGCGGCGAGCTGGAACTGAACTGGCGTTTCAGCACCGAGGCCTTCGCCCCAGCGCTGTTGCAGGACCTGGCCAACCGATATGGCGAGGAACTGCGCCAGTTGATCGCCCATTGCCTGGGCGCCGGCGTGGCCGGGGCGACGCCGTCGGACTTCCCCCTGGCGCGCCTGGAGCAGGCGCAGATCGACCGGCTGCCGATCGCCGTGGCGGAGATCGCCGATATCTACCCGCTGTCGCCGATGCAGCAGGGCATGCTGTTCCACAGCCTGTACGAGAAGGAAGCGGGCAACTACATCAACCAGATGCGCGTGGATGTCCGCGGCCTCGATGTGCCGCGCTTCAAGGCGGCCTGGCAGGCACTGATCGACCAGCATGAAGTGCTGCGCGCCGGTTTCGTCAGCGATATGGAGCGGCCGTTGCAGGTAATCCGTCGCCAGGTCGCGGCAGCCTTCGCCGAGCAGGACTGGCGCGGTCGCGATCATTCCGACGCGGCGCTCAAGGCCTGGGCCGATGGCGACCGCCAGCGCGGTTTCGACCTGGAGCAGGAAGCGCTGCTGCGCCTGACCCTGATGCGTACTGGCGAGGACAGCCATCACCTGGTCTACACCAGCCACCACATCCTGATGGACGGCTGGAGCAACTCGCGCCTGCTCGGGGAAGTCCTGCAGCGCTACCACGGTGAAGTGCCGGCGCCGAGCGGGGCGCGCTATCGCGACTATATCGAGTGGCTGCAACGCCAGGACGCGGCGCTCAGCCAGCGGTTCTGGAGCGAGCAACTGGCGGTGCTGGACGAGCCGACCCGGCTGGTCCAGGTGCTCAGGTCGAGCACCGGCGCCCAGGGTTACACCGACCAGCATTACGCGCTAAATCAAGGGGAAACCCGCAAGCTCAACGAGTTCGCCCGCGAACAGCGGGTCACCCTCAACACCCTGGTCCAGGCCGCGTGGCTGTTGCTGCTGCAACGCTATACCGGGCAGCCCAGCGTGACCTTCGGCGCTACCGTGTCGGGGCGTCCGGCGGAGCTGGCGGGGATCGAGGAGCAGCTCGGCCTGTTCATCAACACCCTGCCGGTGGTCGGCAGCCCGCGTTCCGAACAGAGCGTGGCGGACTTCGTGCAGCAGGTGCAGAACCTCAACCTGGCCCTGCGCGAGCACGAGCACACGCCGCTCTACGATATCCAGCGCTGGGCCGGGCAGGGCGGTGAAGCGCTGTTCGACAATATCCTGGTGTTCGAGAACTACCCGGTGTCGGAGGCGCTGCAACAGGCGGCGCCGGAGGACCTGAAGTTCGGCAGCGTGATCAACCTGGAGCAGACCCACTATCCGCTGACCCTGATCGTGGCGGCCGGCGATACGCTGGGCGTGCGCTTCAACTTCGATCGCCAGCGCTTCAGTGATGAAGCCATGGCGCGGCTGGTCGGGCATTTCGACCATCTGTTGCGGGCGCTGGTGGTGGAACCGCAGGCGGCGCTGGGTGAGCTGGCCTTGCCTTCGGTGGTGAGCCAGGAAGTGGCGGTCTACCCGGGCGAGCAGTGCATTCATCAGCGCATCGAAGCGCAAGCGGCGCGGGTGCCGGAGTCGGTAGCCGTGAGTTTTGCTGGCGAGCAACTGACGTATGCACAGCTGAACCTCCGGGCCAACCAGCTGGCGCACAAGCTGCGCGAGCAGGGCGTGGGGCCGGATGTGCTGGTCGGGCTTTCGGTCGAGCGCAGTCTGGAAATGCTGGTCGGGGTGCTGGGCATCCTCAAGGCCGGCGGCGCCTACGTGCCGCTGGACCCGGATTATCCACAGGACCGTCTCGACTACATGACGGCGGACAGCGGCATCAAGCTGCTGCTGACCCAGGCCGATCTGCTGGGCTCCTTCGAGGGCTACAGCGATGAAAACCCGGTCAACCTGACCTCGCCGGACAACCTGGCCTACGTGATCTACACCTCCGGCTCGACCGGCAAGCCGAAAGGTGCCTTGCTTCCGCACCACAACGTCCTGCGCCTGTTCCAGGCGACCGAGGACTGGTTCGGCTTCGACGACAAGGACGTCTGGACCCTGTTCCACTCGTATGCCTTCGACTTCTCGGTGTGGGAGATCTTCGGCGCGCTGATGCATGGCGGTCGCCTGGTCGTTGTCCCGCGTGAAGTGACCCGCTCGCCGGAAGACTTCAACCAGTTGCTGGTGGACGAAAAGGCCACGGTACTGAACCAGACGCCATCGGCCTTCAAGCAACTGGTCCCGGTCGCCTGCGCAGCGCTGTCCCTGCGTTACGTGGTGTTCGGTGGTGAGGCCCTGGACGTGGGCAGCCTGCAACCGTGGTTCGAGCGTTTCGGTGATCAACAGCCGCGTTTGATCAACATGTACGGCATCACCGAAACCACGGTGCACGTGACCTATCGGCCGATCACCAAGGCGGACCTGGTGCAGGCGGAAGTCAGCCCGATCGGCGAAGCCATTCCAGACCTGTCGATGTATGTGCTGGATACTGATTTCAACCCGGTCGCGACCGGAGTCTGTGGCGAACTGCATGTCGGTCACGCCGGTCTTGCTCGCGGTTACCACAATCGCGCCGCCCTGACCGCCGAACGCTTCGTGCCCAACCCGTTCGCCACCGATGGCAGCCGCCTGTACCGCACCGGTGACCTTGCCCGCTTCCGCGAAGAGGGCGTGATCGAATACGCCGGCCGCATCGACCATCAGGTGAAGATCCGTGGCTTCCGTATCGAGCTGGGCGAGATCGAGGCGCGCCTGCAGGAACACGAAGGTGTCCGCGAGGTGGTGGTGCTGGCAGTCGATGGCCCGGCGGGTCAGCAACTCGCGGCTTACCTGATCCCGGCCAATCCTGATCAGGGTGATCTGCGTGACAGCCTGAAGGCTCACCTGCGGGCCAACCTGCCGGACTACATGGTCCCGGCCCATCTGGTCCTGCTGGAGTCCTTCCCGCTGACCGCCAACGGCAAGCTGGACCGCAAGGCCCTGCCCAAGCCCGACGCGGCCAGCCTGCAAGGCGCGCATGTGGCCCCGGTCAGCGAGCTGGAGCAGCAGCTGGCGGCGATCTGGGTGGATGTCCTGCAAGTGGAGCGGGTCGGCCTCACCGACAACTTCTTCGAGCTGGGCGGCCACTCGCTGCTGGCGGTGCAGATGCTGGTACGCATCCGCGACCAGTTGCGCTGCGATATCGCCCTGCGCGAGCTGTTCGAGAAGAGCACGCTGCAGGACCTGTGCGCCGTGGTCGAGGCGAAACAGGGCCAGGTGGACCATGCCCAGGACGAACTGACTAAATCCCTGGAGGCCCTCAAACGTCTTAGTGCAGAGGAAATCGACAACCTGCTCGCCTGACTGGAGACCCCAACGTGCAAGAGCTGCTTGACTCCGTGAAATCCCTGTCTGCCCGTGAACGCAAGGCGCTGGCCGCCTTGCTCAAGCGCCAGGGGGTGAATCTGTACGGCGTCACGCCGATCTTCAGGCGCGAGCTGGAGGCCAGCGCTGCGCTGTCCTACGCCCAGCAGCGCCAGTGGTTTCTCTGGCAACTGGAGCCGCACAGCAGCGCCTACAACATCCCGGTGGCCCTGCGCCTGACCGGGGTGCTGGACGTCGCGGCGCTGGAGGCGGCGTTCGCCGGGCTGGTGGCCCGCCATGAAACCCTGCGCACCACCTTCCGCCAGGACGGCGAGCAGGCGGTGCAGGTGGTGCATGAGGCGCAGCCGTTCCAGTTGCCGGTGGAGGAGGTCGCCGAGGCGGACCTGCAGGCCCGGGTCGGCGCCGAGCTGCGTGCGCCGTTCGACCTGCAGGCGGGGCCGCTGCTGCGGGTTCGCCTGCTGCGGGTGGGCGCCGAGGAGCATGTGCTGACCGTGGTCCAGCACCATATCGTCTCCGATGGCTGGTCGATGCCGATCATGATCGACGAGCTGGTGCGCCGCTACGACGCTCATCGCTGCGGGCAGCCGCTGCATCTGCCGGCGCTGCCGATCCAGTACGCCGACTATGCGATCTGGCAGCGCAACTGGATGGAAGCCGGGGAACAGGAGCGCCAACTGGGCTACTGGACCGGGCAACTGGGTGGTGAACAGCCGGTGCTGGAATTGCCCACCGACCGTCCAAGGCCGCTGGTGCAGAGCCATGCCGGCGCGCGCCTGGACATCGACCTGCCGCCTGCATTGGCGCAGCAGCTCAAGGACCTGGCGCGGCAGCAGGGCGTGACCCTGTTCATGCTCCTGCTGGCGTCGTTCCAGACCTTGCTGCACCGCTATTCGGGACAGGCCGATATCCGTGTCGGCGTGCCCACCGCCAACCGTAACCGTGCCGAGACCGAAGGGCTGATCGGCTTCTTCGTCAATACCCAGGTGCTCAAGGCCGAATTCAGCGCAGACGCGACCTTCGGGCAACTGCTGCAACAGATCAAGCACACCGCCGTGCAGGCCCAGGCCCATCAGGACCTGCCGTTCGAACAACTGGTGCAGGCCTTGCAGCCGGAGCGCGACCTGAGCCGCAGCCCGCTGTTCCAGGTGCTGTTCAACCACCAGACCCAGGCCCAGGGCCAGGCCCGGCAGTTGCCGGGGCTGAGCGTGGAGAAGCTGCAGTTCGGCCAGCACACCGCGCAGTTTGACCTGACCCTGGAAACCCTCGAACGCGACAGCGGTATCGGCGCGGCGCTGACCTATGCCACGGCGTTGTTCGACCCGGCCACCGCCGAGCGTTTTGCCCGGCATTGGCGTCATCTGCTGGAAGGCATCTGTGCCAATGTCGGGCAACGGATTGCCGAACTGCCCTTGCTGGATGCCGGCGAGCGCCAGCGCATGCTGGTGGACTGGAACCGCAGCCAGCTCGACTATCCCCGCGAGCAGTGCCTGCCAGCGTTGATCGAGGCCCAGGTTGCTGTTACGCCGGATGCAGTTGCATTGGTGTCCGCCGATGCATCGCTGAGTTACGTGCAACTGAATGCCCGCGCCAACCAGCTGGCGCACAAGCTGCGTGAGCTGGGTGTCGGCGCGGATGTGCTGGTGGGCGTGGCGCTGGAGCGGGGGCCGGACATGGTCGTCGGCCTGCTGGCGATCCTCAAGGCCGGTGGCGCCTATGTGCCGCTGGACCCGGACTTCCCGCCGGACCGGCTGACCTACATGATGGAAGATAGCGGACTGAAACTGCTGTTGAGCCAGTCTTCCCTGGTCGACCAACTGAGCATTCCGCCTGCCGTGCAGACCCTGTGCTTGGATCAGGGCGGCGATTGGCTCGAGGGCTACAGCCGCGAAAACCCGCCGGCCTCGGCCGGCCCGGAGAACCTCGCCTATGTGATCTACACCTCCGGCTCCACCGGCCTGCCGAAAGGCGTGACCATTCACCACCAGGCCCTGGTCAACTTCCTCTGCAGCATGGCGGAAAAGCCAGGGCTGACGGCGGCTGACCGGGTGCTGTCGCTGACGTCCCTGTCCTTCGATATCGCCGGCCTGGAGCTGTACCTGCCGCTGATCCGCGGTGCTGCGGTGGTCCTGCTCAAGACCCACCAGAACAAGGACCCGCAAGCCCTGCTGCAGGTAATCGCCGAGCAGCAGGCCAGCGTGATCCAGGCCACACCGTCGAGCTGGCGGATGATCCTCGACGCCGCACCAGCCGGTGCATTGAAGGGCAAGACCCTCCTCTGCGGCGGCGAGGCGCTGAGCGCTGAACTGGCCCAGCGCCTGATCGACCAGGCTGGCCACGTGTGGAACGTCTACGGCCCGACCGAGACCACCATCTGGTCGGCCCGGCATTACCTGACCCGCGCCGATGACGTCTGGTTGGGCAAGCCGCTGGCCAACACGGCGCTGCATATCGTCAGCGATGACTTCGATGTGCTGCCGGTCGGTGCCCGGGGCGAGTTGCTGATTGGTGGCGACGGCCTGGCCCGTGGTTATCACCAGCGTCCTTCCCTGACGGCGCAACGCTTCGTGCCCGATCCGTTTTCCAGTACCGGCGGGCGGCTGTACCGCACCGGTGACGTGGCCCGCTACCGCGCTGATGGTGTGATCGAGTACGTTGGCCGTCTCGACCACCAGGTGAAGATTCGCGGTTTCCGTATCGAACTGGGCGAGATCGAGGCGCGTCTGCTGGAGCATCCGGCGGTCCACGAAGCTGTAGTGATCGATATCGATCACCAGCTGGCGGCCTACCTGATCGCGGAACAGGACACCCCGGAGCTGCGCAGCGCCCTCAAGGCCCACCTGAAAGCCGGCTTGCCCGATTACATGGTCCCCAGCCATTTCACCTGGCTGGACAGGATGCCCCAGACCCCCAACGGCAAGCTCGACCGCAAGGCCCTGCCCAAGCCCGATGCCAGCCAGGCGCAGGGCGAACACGAACCGCCGCGCAACGAGCGTGAGCGGCAACTGGCGCAGATCTGGAGGGACGTGCTCAAGGTCGAGCGGGTCGGGCTCAAGGACAACTTCTTCGCCCTGGGCGGTCACTCGTTGCTGGTGATCACCCTGGTCAGCCGCTTGCGCGAGGCCTTCGAGACCAGCCTCAGCCTGCATGATTTCCTGTTGCTGGAAACCTTCGAGGACCTGGCGGACTTCATCGCTGCGGGCGAGCGCCGGGTGAGGAACCCGGTGGTCAGCATGAACATCAGTGCCGGCGACAAGGCCCCGCTGTTCTGCCTGCCGCCCGGTGGCGGCGGTACCTACGCCTACTATCCGCTGGCCGGGCACCTGGGCCCGCAGCGCAGTGTGCTGGGGGTGGTCAACAAGAGCTATGTGGTGCCGGGCTGGAAGGAAACCTCCTGGGACGACATGGTCGGCTACTACGTCGAGCAGATCCGCAAGGTGCGCCCGCACGGGCCCTACAACCTGCTCGGCTGGTCCCTGGGCGGGGCGCTGGCCATCGAGGTGGCGCATGTCCTGGAAACCTCCGGCGAGACCGTGGGCTTCCTCGGGCTGGTGGATACCCACCTGCCCAGGGGCGAACAAGTGCTGGCCAATGAGGATGCCGAGGAACCTGAAGCCGGGCCGTGGGAAGGGCTGGTGCGCAGCCTGCTGGCGTTCGCGCCGGGGATTGGCGAGGCGGTGGTGCTGGACCTGATCGAGGAAGGCACTGCGCGCTTTGAGGATCCGAAGGAAGCGGCGGATTGGGTGATGGTCCAGGTGGCTGGGATCAGCGGCACGGACATCGAGGCGCTGCGGGCGATTCACCGGGATATCGGGGTGCAGGCGGAGATCGCCAGCGGCTATGAATTGCTCAGCGCGAACATGGCGCTGGGGCAGGCGTTCGTGCTCAAGCCGCTGCGGGTCAAGCCGCATTGCTGGTGGGCCGGTGGCAGTCGCACTGAAGAGCAGGTGGCGGCGGCGCAGGTGCTGTTGAAGGCGGGTTGCGGGCTGGAGGAGGTCTGGTCGGCGACGCTGGCGGGGGTGAAGCATGATGATGTGGTGTTGGCGCCGGAGCTTTTGACTGCTGTTTCGCAGCAACTCGAAGGCATGGAGTAACGCGATACCTGTGGGAGCGGGTTCACCCGCGATTGCTGTAGTGAATTCACCATCGCAATCGCGGGTGAACCCGCTCCCACAGGGTCCGCGCAGATGCAACAAAAAAGGCCAGTCGGGATAACCGACTGGCCTTTTGTTTTACCGCTGCCGAACGATCAGAAATCGCCGCGCAGGGTCAGCATGTAGCTGCGTGGTGCACCGAAGATATTGCCCCGGTCCAGTGCGGTACCTGCTGCGTAGTAACGATGGTCGAAGAGGTTCTCGCCGTTGACCGCGATGTTCCAGTGCTTGTCGATCTGGTAGCCGACGCGAGCGTCCCAGATGGCGCGCCCGCCGAGGTTGACGTCAACGCCATTGATCCTGTTCTCGATGCGTGACTGGGCCGAAACGCCAAGGCCCATCGAGACCTGGTTCCACTCGCCGGGCAAGGTGTACATGGTGCTCAGGCGGGCGATGTGCTTCGGTGTGTCGACCAGAACCGGCGATGCGGAGCTGTTGTCGAGCATGTTGAAGGTGTAGCCACCCATGACCTGCAGGCCAGGCAACACTTCACCGCTGGCTTCGAGGTCCACGCCCTTGCTGCGCTGGACAACATCGTTGAGGTAGCAGTTGTTGGACGCATCGCTGCCTATGCAGATCGGGCCGACGCTGTTGTCGATCGCCGCGATATCTTTCTGCTTGATGTAGAACAGCGCCATCGACACATTCAATTGCTTGTCGAACAGTTCGCCCTTGATACCGGTTTCATAGTTGGAGCCAATCGCCGGATCCAGTGGCGAGCCGCTGGCGGTGCGGTTGTTGGCCTGCGGCTTGAAGATGTCGGCATAGCTGGCGTACCAGGACCAGTTTTCGTCGATGTCGTAGATCAGGCCGGCGAACGGCGTGACCTCGCGCGTTTGCTTGTTCACGTAGTCGTTGCTGTCGGCGAGCTTGTCGTTGTAGTCGTACTCGAACCAGCTCACGCGGGTGCCCAGTACCAGGGTCAACGGCTCGGCCAGGTGGATGCGGGTGTTGGCGTACAGGCCCTTGCGCTCTTCGGTGTACTCGAAAATCTGCGACCAGGCGGGCTGGGTGGGCTTGTCGAAGGCGTTGTTGTCGACGTCAAAGATGTTGATCGGTCGGCCGAAGTACGCGTTGTTGGTCGCGCGCTTGGTGCTGGCGGTCTGCTTCGACCAGTTGGCGCCCAAGGTCACCTGGTGTGTCAGGCCGAAGGCATCGAAGTTGCCTTCCAGGAATGTGTCGACGCCATTGCCTTTGGAACTGACGTCGCGGAATTCCACCAGGCGATAGGTCGAGCCCGTCTGGGTGACTGGGCTGATCGCGCCTTGGGCATAGGGAACCGCCGAGTCCATGGTGGCCTCGGTGTGGGCAATGGTGGTCTTGCTGGTCCAGTTGTCGTTGAAGCGATGGCTCAGCTCGATGAACGCTTGGTCCATCTCGACGTCCTTGTACGCCCATTTCTGGCTCAGCGAGGTGGAGCGCGAGATATCCAGACCGCTGCCGTTACTGTAGCGCGGCAGGTCGTAGATGCTGTAGCCGTTCATGTTGCTGCGCTGTCGGCGTACGCTAGCGGCGAGGGTGGTGCTGTCCGAAAGGTCGGCTTCGACGATGGCAGAGAGCAGCGGAGTCTGGGTCTCCTGCGCATCGATGTACGAGCCCTTGTCCTCGTAGGCCGCGACGATCCGGCCGCGCAGGGTGCCTTGGTCGTTGAGGCGGCCGCTGCCGTCGAGGTCCATGCGGTAGGTGTCCCACGACCCGGCGCGGGTGGTGATGGAGAACTGCGGGTCTGCGGTCGGGCGTTTGCGCACGAGGTTGACCGCACCGCCCGGACTCCCGGCACCGACCAGCAGCCCCGCAGCGCCCCGCAGGACTTCGACGCGGTCGTAGTCGGCCATGTCCAGCGGCATCCACCCGGTCAGGTTGTAGGTCTGGCCGGTAACGCCATCCATCAGGAACGACTCTTCACCGAGGGTGAAACCGCGCGACATGAACTGGTGGGAGCCGAAATTGCGCTGGGTGAACGAGATACCAGGGGCCTTGGACAAGGCCTGGTCAAGGCTGGTGATGTTCTTGTCGTCCATGAACTTGCGGGTGATGATCGACACCGATTGCGGGGTTTCCCGCAGGGAATGCGCACCCTTGCCGATGGTCACCGCACCGGTGGTATAGGACCCGGTGTTTTCCGTGGTAGTGCCGAGGACCTCGGAATTGATGTTGGTCGGTGCCAGGTTCAGCGTCGCCGGGGCGCCGTTGGCGGCCTTGGCCTCGCTCTCGCCCTCCACGTCCTGGGCGTGGACCTGGGCGGCCAACGGCAGGGTCAGGGCCAGGCTGAAGGCGGCCTGGCGCAGGAGCAAGGCCTTGCTCAAGGGCGTAAGTCGGGACGGTGTATGCATGTGCAGAAGACTCGTTCTAAGGGTTGTGTCATGAGTGATGGCGTGCTGAGTCAACGGCCCGCTTCTGCGCCGGCTTCAAGGGAGGGGAGGCCGGGTCTTTCCTGGCGGAGCGCGTTTGGTCGTTGTAGAGAACGAGTTGCAGGTGCGAGGATTTAACGGAATTTTCACTTTCTGCTGATTTGTGCGTGATGACGGTTTTTGGGCGCAGATCGTCGGTTTTGTGGCGCCTTGATACCGTCGACCCACGCTCCTACAGGGGTATGCCTGAAGGCATCCATGCCAGTCGAGATAGGAAGAAATTGTCGGCAGAACGCCGCAGAAGGGAGGTGAAGCGGGGGCGTCAGAAGTCGCCGCGCAAGGTCAGCATGTAGCTGCGCGGGTCGCCGTAGAGATTGCCGCGGTCCAGGGCGGCTGCGGCGGCGTAGTACTTGCGGTCGAACAGGTTGTCGCCGTTGAGGCCGAGGGTCCAGTGCTCGTCCAGCTTCCAGGCGATGCGTGCATCCCACACGGCATAGCCCGCCGCGCCATAATCGACGCCCTGACCGGCATCGTTGCGGTAGCCGGACTGCGCCGAGACACCCCCGCCGATGCTCAGGCGATCCCAGGCGCCCGGCAGGGTGTAGCTGGCACTGGCGCGCAGCAGGTGCTTCGGGGTTTCCGGCGAGACCGCGCCGCCGGTACTGCTGCGGGTCAGGTTGAAGGTGTAGCCGGCCAGCACCTGCAAGCCGGGCAGCACCTCGCCACTGGTCTCCAGTTCGATGCCCCGGCTGCGCTGCACGGTGCTGTTGACGTAGCAGGTGCCGGCGACATCGTTGGTCAGGCATTTGCCGTCGCTGGCGGTGTCGATGGCGTACACGCCCTTCTGGCGGATATAGAACAGCGCCGCCGAGACGTTCAGGCGCTTGTCCAGCAACTCGCCCTTGATCCCGGTTTCGTAGCTGGCGCCGATGGACGGGTCGAGGGTCGAGCCGTCCACCGAGCGATAGATGCTCTGCGGCTGGAAGATATCGGTGTAGCTGGCGTACCACGACCAGTCGTCGTCGAGGTCGTAGATCAGCCCGGCGAACGGCGTGACCCGGGCCTGCTGGTGGTCGGTGAAGTCGCCGCCGCCGATGCGGTAGTCGAAGTCATAGGTGTACCAACTGAGCCGCGCCCCGAGAATCAGCGCGAGGGGATCGGCCAGGTGCAGGTTGGCCTTGGTGAACATTCCGTAGCGTTCGTCGACCACCCGGTTGATCGCCGACCAGGCCGGACGCGCCGGTTTGGGGAAGGCGTCATGGTCGACATCCTCGAGATCGATAGGGATGCGTAGCGCCAGCGGTGCACGCTTCTCCAGCACGGTCTGGCGCGACCAGTTGACCCCGCTGGAGATCTGGTGCGCCTGGCCGAACAGCTCGAAATGCCCGTCGAGCACGCTATCTACCCCGGTGCTGTCGATATCGGTGTGGCGGAATTCGACGCCGCGAAACTGCGAGCCGCTGCCGGTCACCGGGTCCACCGCGCCGCGGGCATAGGCGATGGACTGATGGAAGCCACCCTCGGAATGGATCAGCGACAGCTTGCCGGTCCAGTCGTCGTTGAAGCGGTGGGCGATTTCCCCGAAGACCTCGGTGATCTCCGGCTGGTGCCGGTTCCAGTCCTGCACCAGGGCGGTGGAGCGCGGCACGTCGAGGGCGGTGCCGTCGCTGTAGCGTGGCAGGCCGAAGATCGAGTAGCCGCGCACGTCGCTGGTCTGGCGACGCAGGCTGGTGGTCAGCACCGTGTCCTCGTCGAGATCGATATCGACGATGCCGTAGAACAGCGGGGCGCTGGTGTGCTTTTCGTCGAGGTAGGAGCCGTCGTCCTCGTAGGCGGTGATGAAGCGGCCGCGCACGCTGCCGTCGTCGTTGAGCTTGCCGCCGGCATCGAGGTCGAGGCGGTAGTTGTCCCAGGAGCCGGCGCGGGCGATCAGGGTCAGGCGCGGTTCGGCGCTGGCGTGCTTGCGCACCAGGTTGACCGCGCCACCCGGGCTGCCCGCGCCGATCAGCAGGCCGGCAGCGCCGCGCAGCACCTCCACGCGGTCGTAGATGGCCATGTCGGTGGGCAGCCAGGCGGTGGGGTTGTAGGCCTGCCCGGGGATGCCGTCCATCATGTAGCTTTCGTCGTTCACCGCGAAACCGCGCGACTGGTACAGGTGCGAGCCGTAGTTACGCTGGCCGAAGGTCATGCCCGGGGTCTGCGCCAGGACCTGGTCGAGGCTGGTGAGGTTGCGGTCGTCCATCAGCTGGCGGGTCATCACCGTGACCGACTGCGGGGTGCGCCGCAGCGACTCGGCCGACTTGCCAATGGTCAGCATGGGCGTGGTGTAGGAGCCGGTGCCCTCGGTGGTCGGGTCGAGCGGCTCGGCGCTGATCGAGGTCGGGGTGATGTCCAGGGTCGACGAGGTCTGGGTCATCACCAGGGTCAGGGTATCGCCCGCCAGGCTGTAGTTGATCTGGGTGTGGCGCAGGAGGATCTGCACCGCCTGCTCCGGAGAATAGCGGCCTTGCACCGGGCTGCTGGTCTTGCCCTGGATATCGTCGGGGTTGACCAAGACCTGGAAATCACTCTGCCGGCCCCATTCCTGCAGCGCGCTCCACAGCGGTTGCGCGGGGATATCGAAGCTGATTTCCCGGGCCTGGGCCTGGGTGCTGATCATCAGTGGCAGCAGGGCGGCACCGGCCAGCAGCGCCGGGCGGCGGTGCAGCAGCTGTTTCATCAGCCAGGCGAGGCGCAGCGGACAGCGTCGTTGCAGTCTTTGCATTGGGTGGGATCTGGATTGATATCAGGGTGATGGCGTTTTTGCGCGACGTTAATGATATCCATTTCTAAAAATTTGCATATTGTTCGGGGCAAAGACTTTTTCCCGCCGCGGCTGGACCGGGGCGGGGGAGGGGATAAAGCGACGAATGGTGTCTTGATCTAGAGGGCACCACTGACCCTGTGGGAGCTGGCTTGCCAGCGATAGCGTCGGTGAATTCACTATAGCTATCGCTGGCAAGCCAGCTCCCACAGGTTCGGTGAACAGTCAGCCAAATCTGAGTCAGGCAGGAATGGCGCTGTCTTCTACCTGCTCCACGGAAATCCGCCCACCCTGCATCCGCACCAGTTGATCCGCCACCGGGAAGTACCGGTCATCATGGGAGATCACGATGATGGTCTTGCCCTGCTGTTTCAGCTCCGGCAGCAGCTCGGTATAGAACACCCGGCGGAAGGCCGGGTCCTGGTCGGCGGCCCATTCGTCGAACACCAGCAACGGGCGTTCGTCGAGCCAGGCACTGATCAGCGCCAGGCGCTTGCGCTGGCCGGTGGACAGGTCGGTGGTGGTGAAGGCGCCGTCGCGGATGCCGACCTTGTGCGCGATATCCAGGCGTTCCAGGTATTTCGCCGCGTCGGCGGTGATGGGTGCGTCGCCCGGCAGCGGGTCGTCGAACAGGTAGTAGTCGGCAAAAATCGTGGTGAACAGCTGGCGATAGTCGTCCAGTTGCTCGGCGGCCAGCGCCTGGCCATTGAACAGGATCTCGCCCTGCTGCGGTTGATACAGGCCCAGCAGCAGCTTGATCAGGGTGGTCTTGCCGCCGCCGTTCTCGCCGACGACGAAGACGATATCGCCCTGCTTGATGCTCAGGTTGACCGGGCCGAGGTGGAAGGATTCGACGCCTTCCACCGGCGGATAGTCGTAGCGCAACTGGCGCAGTTCCAGGGTGCGCATGGCGCCCAGGCTCGACGGGCGATCCTTGACCAGCAGGTGCGGCTCCGGCGAGGAGAATTTCCAAGACAGCTCGGCGATCCGGCGCAGGGCGATCTTCGCCCGGGAGAGGATCGGCAGGGAGGTGATCAGGCGCTCCAGCGGGCCTTTCATGTACAGCATGACCAGCACGAAACCGCCCAGCACGCTCTTGTCGGTGGCCGGCCACAGGGCCTGGAAGGCGATGGCGATGCCGATCACCGCGAAGAACAGCATGGAGCCGAAGGTCTCGGCGCTGACGAAGATGTCCACTGCGCGGATGTTCGAGGCGCAGATGCGCTCGGTGGTGCCGTGGATCTGCTCGTCCAGCAGGTGCTGGCGGCGGCGGCGCTGGATGCGCAGCTCCTTGGCCCCGGCGGAGATCGCCTGGTAGTGCTTCTGCAACTCGTCCTCGCCATCGCGGGCCCGCAGGATGCTGCGCGTGGTGGCCTTGTGCGCCAGGTACTGGGCGCCGCCGCCGATGATCACGGTGAGCAGGGTCAGGGCGAGGATCTGCCAGGACAGGAACGCCAGGTAGCTGAGGCAGCCGAGGGTCACGGTGAAGGCGATGACCATGGGCGCCACGGCCAGGGCGAAGTTGCTCAGGGTGTTGACGTCGGTCATCAGCACCGGAATCAGCCGGTGCGCGCGGTAGCGTTCCAGTTGTTCGATGGGCGCGACGAGGATTTTCGCTGCCAGCTCGCGGCGCAGGTTGGCCACCACCCGCTGGCCGACCCGGTTGCTCAGCAGGCTGGAGCTGGTGGAGCAGGCCAGGGTCAGGACGCAGAGGCCGGCGAAGAGCAGCGCGATGTCGACGCCGGGGCCGCCTTCCTGGGTCATGGCGCGGTTGATGGTGGCGATCAGGCCGGTCACGCTCAGCCCGCTGACCACGCCCAGTACCGTCGACAGAGCCACCAGCCACCAGTAGGGCTTGAGGATTCTCAGGGTTTCCCGGGCCAGGCTTTCAGTCTTGAGGGTCATGCGTTTCTCTCGGATTGCGGGCAAACGGGCTCTGCGCCGTCAGGGAGAGGACGAGCTCCCGGGCGGGAAATTTAGCGGCACAGCGTAGTGCGACCGCATGTCGGCGAGATGAATTCTGTCGCTGATTCGGAGCCTGGCGGTTTAAGTGCCCGGCCAGCTGTAGCACAATAGGCGCCGTTCGTTTTTCCCCTCCAGGATTTGCAATGTCTAAGTCAACCGTCTGCGGTGCGCTCGGGCTGGCCCTTGTGCTGGCGGGTGTCGCCGGTTGCAGCTCGAAGAAGGCTGCCGTGTACGAGCACGAGAACTTCGATAACTCGGGCACCTACTCGCGCAGCTTCCCGGTCAGCGAGGCCGGCTCCTGCGAGGCCGCGCGGCGTGCGCTGCTCAGCCAGGGCTACATCATCACCACGGCCGACAAGGGCCAGGTCAACGGCAACAAGAGCTTCCAGCAGACCGGCGAAAGCCATATGCAGATCAGCTTCAATATCGTCTGTGCCGACGACATGAGTGGCGCCGGGCGCTCCACCGTGTTCGCCAATGCCCTGCAGGACCGTTATGCGCTGAAGAAGTCCAACACCTCGGCCAGCCTCGGCGTGGGCGTGCTGGGTTCGGTGTCGATGCCGATCGGCTCCTCCGACGACTCCATGGTCAAGGTCGCCAGCGAGACGGTGACCTCGGCGCAGTTCTACGAGCGCTATTTCGCCCTGGTGGAAAGCTTCCTGCCGCCAGCGCCGAAGAAGCAGGCCGTTGTGCCTGAAGCGCCGGCGCCGGCCAAACCGGCTGCCGAGCTGGGCATGCCGGAACCGGCGGCGCTGGTTGCACCGCAGGCCGAAGCGCCGGCTCCAGCCGCACCCGTTGCTGCCCCGGTGGCCGAGACCCAGGCAGCGCCGGTGGTGGATGATAGCCAGGGTTCGCAGCCGGTCGCGCCGCCGGCTGAAGCCGCGCCGATCACCGCCGAGCAGGTTGCGCCAACGGTGACCGAGCCGACCACCACGCCGGTGGTCAACGAGCCGACCGCGCCGGCGACCAACGGCGAGCCTTCCGCACCGCTCTAGGCTTTGTACGGAAAGTGCCTGCGCGACGAGCATGCTGCGTTGAAAACAGGCTCGGAATGCTCATTTACAATCAGTAAACTCCGCTTCCTCGCCTGTTTTCGCCTTGCCTGATCGCCGCTCGGCGACTTTCCGTACAAACCCTAGTCCGGGGATAAATCCTGTAACACCTGCACCGTTTATTTTCTGAAAGGCAGTTGTCATTTTTTCTTCACCCGTGCACTTTAGGGTGAATCGGACACAGACATGACAGACGAAGAAACGGAGCAGGATTATGGATGACTATCAGGAAGAACTTCTCGAATTCCACGCGTCGGAGCTGGATGTACCAGAGCCGGCGGATGATGCGACAGAGCTGTGAATGAAAAGGGCCGGTTTTGAAACCGGCCCTTTTTTTATTGATTGCAAGAGCGCCGCGGACCCTGTGGGAGCTGGCTTGCCAGCGATTGCTGCAGTGAATTCACCATAGCTATCGCTGGCAAGCCAGCTCCCACAGGGTCCGCGTTACTCTCCTCTGCGCTGGCTACGCCTGAACTCCCCCGGCGTCACCCCGCTCCAGCGCTTGAACGCCCGCTGGAACGCCTCCGCCGACGCAAACCCCAGCAAATACGCAATCTCCCCGAACGCCAGCTCGGTATCACGGATATAGCTCATCGCCAGGTCCCGTCGCGTGTCATTGAGGATCGCGCGAAACTGCGTGCCTTCCTCCGCCAGCTTGCGCCGCAAGGTCCAGGTCGGCAGTTGCAGGCGGCGCGCCACTTCTTCCAGGTCCGGCTCGCGCCCGCCATTGAGCAACGGGCCCAGCAGGTGGGCGATGCGCTCGGCCAGGCTGCGGATCCGTGTGCGCTCCAGCAGGTCCTGTTCGCAGAGCTGCAACAGGTGCTGCCAGGTGCTCGGGCAATGCGCCGGGTTACGCAGGTCAAGGGTGGCGCGGGCCAGGCGCAGGCGGTTGTCCGGGGCGGCGAAGTGCACAGGATGAAGGCTCAGGCCCTGATAGGCCTCGGCATAGGCCGGGCTGTCGAACTCGATCTCGATCCGCTCGGCCAGCACCGGCTGCCCCGCCAGGTCCGCCAGTTGGGCCAGCCAGCCGGACAGCACCGAGTCGACCACGAAGCGGTTGTAGGCGTTGTACGGGCTGATGGAATAGAAACGCAGCCATGCACCCTGGCTGTCTTCCTCGAAGCTCGACTGGCCGCGATAGTTGGCCGCGTACAGAGGCTCGAAACGCAGCAGCGTCCGCGCCGCCTCGCCAAGCGTCGGGGCCTGGGCCGCAGTGATGCCGGCGAGCCCCGCCTGGCCCAGCCGGCTCAGACGCCCCATGCGCAGCCCCAGGGCCGGTTCGCGGCATTGTTCCATGGCCGCATGACCGAGGTGCATGTAGCGCGGGATCGACAGGCGCGCTCCAGCTTCGGCCAGGCGCGTCGGGCTCAGGCCATAACGCTCGAGCAGCGGCGCCGGGTCCTGGCCGAGTTCGCCAAGGGCAAGCTCCATCCTCTGGATAAAACCGACCGAAAGATCGCCGAGCCGCACCCGTGGCCGGTTCATCGACCTACAGCCACAGGTTGAGCAGGCGCGCGCCGTGGCTGGCGCTGGCGTGATACAGGGCGTTCAGGTTGGCGAACCCGAGACCTTCGCCGCGCACCTCCCAGAATTGCCCACGCAGGAACACACTCATGCTGGCGATCCCGGCCGGCACGGCGGTTTCGCTGAGGTGATACCAGGCCTGTTCCTCGCTGGTTTCACCGGGTTGCAGGTCCAGTTCCGCGGCGCGCTGCTGATGCCGGTTGCCCCGCCACGGCCCCTGCCAACTGCCGACGAACGCCGGGTTGGCGATGATCTGCACGTTCTGCGCGGCCAGTTGTTCATAGCTCGAGGGATACCAGGCGTCGCTGCCGATCAGCACGCCGAGACGCCCGGCGGGCGTGTCGATCACCTGCGGCGCAGAGCCCGTGCCCGGGTCGATGAAGCGCCGCACATTGCTGTCCGGGTATTGCTGGCGATGGACCTGGCCGAGCACCGCGCCGGTTCCCGAGAACACCAGGCTGGCGTTGTACAGGGCACCGGAGCCGGCACGCAGCGTCCCGTGATCGAGATAGGGCTCGGGCAGGACGATGGAGCCGGCCACCAGGGTCACGCCGAACTCCCGGGCCAGGTCGCCGAACAGCTTCTGGTAGTCCGCGGCCATCTGTCCGGCCTTCATGCGCAGGTGCGCATCGCCGCGGCGGTCGTCGCCGGTGGCGCTGTACATCGCCAGGCCATAACGCAGCGGGTTGCTCAGCTCCAGCCACTGGTAGGCCTCGCTCAGCCGGGTGACCTGGTACATCTCGCGCTTTTCGCCACGGGCCCAGAGCCAGGTGCCGATATGCTCCGGGAGCACGACCACGGTGCGCTCGTTGACCAGCCCCTTGACCCGCGCCTGCTCCAGGTACGCGGCAAGCTTGCGGTGCAGGCGGGTGAGGTTCTGGTAGTCGCCGGGGTAGAGGGTCGGCTCGATGCCGAGCAGGTTGCCCTGGCCGCTGGGCACGCCCTGGTCCAGCGCCAGCTCGACGCGCAGGTCGGACAGGTAATGACCCTCCGGGCGCTGCTCGGCCCAGAGCATGTAGCCACCGAAGGCGGCGAGGAGGACAAGCGCCAGGGCGCCTGAAAGAAGTTTGCGCATGAGGCGGACAAGGCCGGCAGGGAATTCGCCCCCAAGGGTAATCGCCCCGGTGCGTTTGGATCAATAACTTGTCACTTTCGGTCATTGAGCGGCGATGGAGCGCCCTTTAATGTCGGCTCCAGACAAATCGACGGGGCCCGCCAACGAGGTTCCCGCATTCCGTGATTCGCCGTGGAGATCATCATGACCGCCGCTCACTACCCGCACCTGCTCGCCCCGCTGGACCTTGGCTTCACCACCCTGCGCAACCGCACCCTGATGGGCTCGATGCACACCGGCCTGGAAGAACGCCCCGACGGCTTCGAGCGCATGGCCGCCTACTTCGCCGAGCGTGCCCGGGGCGGCGTCGGCCTGATGGTCACCGGTGGTATCGGGCCGAACGTGGAAGGTGGCGTGTACTCCGGCGCGGCCAAACTGACCACGCCTGAAGAGGCCGAAAAGCACAGGATCGTCACCCAGGCCGTGCACGAGGCCGGCGGCAAGATCTGCCTGCAGATCCTCCACGCCGGGCGCTATGCCTACAGCCCGAAACAGGTGGCGCCGAGCGCCATCCAGGCGCCGATCAACCCGTTCAAGCCCAAGGAGCTGGACGAGGAGGGCATCGAGAAGCAGATCGCCGACTTCGTCACCTGCTCGCAACTGGCCCAGAGCGCCGGCTACGACGGCGTCGAGATCATGGGTTCGGAAGGCTACTTCATCAACCAGTTCCTCGCCGCCCACACCAACCAGCGCACCGACCGCTGGGGTGGCAGCTACGAGAACCGCATGCGCCTGGCGGTGGAAATCGTCCGCCGGGTGCGTGAAGCCGTAGGGCCGAACTTCATCATCATCTTCCGCCTGTCGATGCTCGACCTGGTGGAAGGCGGCAGCAACTGGGACGAAATCGTGCAACTGGCCCAGGCCATCGAAAAGGCCGGGGCGACCATCATCAACACCGGGATCGGCTGGCACGAGGCGCGTATCCCGACCATCGCCACCAAGGTGCCACGCGCAGCGTTCAGCAAGGTCACCGCCAAGCTGCGTGGGGCGGTAAAGATCCCGCTGATCACCACCAACCGCATCAACACCCCGGAAGTCGCCGAGCAGGTGCTGGCCGAGGGCGATGCCGACATGGTCTCCATGGCCCGGCCGTTCCTCGCCGACCCGGAGTTCGTCAACAAGGCCGCCGAGGGCCGCGCCGACGAAATCAACACCTGCATCGGCTGCAACCAGGCCTGCCTGGACCACACCTTTGGCGGCAAGCTCACCAGTTGCCTGGTCAACCCGCGGGCCTGCCATGAGACCGAGCTGAATTACATCCCGGTCGCCAAGGTCAAGCGTATTGCCGTGGTCGGCGCCGGCCCTGCCGGTCTGGCGGCGGCGACGGTGGCCGCCGAGCGTGGGCATCAGGTGGTGCTGTTCGATGCCGCCGGGCAGATCGGCGGGCAGTTCAATGTCGCCAAGCGCGTGCCGGGCAAGGAAGAGTTCTACGAGACCCTGCGCTACTTCGATCGCAAGTTGCAGACCACCGGTGTCGAGGTCTGCCTGAACACCCGCGTCGATGCCGCGCAACTGGCGGCCGGCGGCTATGACGAGATCATCCTCGCCACCGGTATCGTCCCGCGTCTGCCGGCGATTCCGGGCATCGAGCATGCCAAGGTCATGACCTACCTGGACGTGCTGCTGGCGCGCAAGCCGGTAGGCCAGAAGGTGGCGGTGGTGGGCGCGGGCGGGATCGGCTTCGACGTCTCCGAGTTCCTCGTGCATGAAGGGGTTGCTACCAGCCAGGACCGTGCGGCGTTCTGGAAGGAATGGGGCATCGATACGGCGCTGGAGGCCCGTGGCGGTGTCGCCGGGGTCAAGGCCGCGCCCCATGCGCCGGCGCGCGAGGTGTACCTGTTGCAGCGCAAGAAGACCAAGGTCGGCGACGGCCTGGGCAAAACCACCGGCTGGATTCACCGTACCGGGCTGAAGAACAAGCGCGTGCAGATGCTCAACAGCGTCGAGTACCTCGGGATCGACGATGCCGGGTTGCATATCCGGATCGGCGAGGGCGAGCCGCAGGTGCTGGCGGTGGATAACGTGGTGATCTGCGCGGGGCAGGATCCGCTGCGCGAGTTGCAGGACGCGCTGGTGGCGGCGGGGCAGTCGGTGCACCTGATCGGTGGCGCGGATGTGGCGGCGGAGCTGGATGCCAAGCGGGCGATCAACCAGGGGTCGCGGTTGGCGGCAGAACTCTAAATACAGAGGGCCAGGCTTACACCGAACCTGTGGGAGCTGGCTTGCCAGCGATAGCTATGGTGAATTCACTGCAGCAATCGCTGGCAAGCCAGCTCCCACAGGGTTAGCGGTAGCCTGTAGAATTTGCGGCATGCTCAATCTCCCTCAAGCGCCTCTACAGCGCGTCTCCTTTCCCTGGCTTAGCGAAGCCGGTATCGAACTGGCCATCCTCCGCCTCGACCAGATCGACCCCCTGGTCAGCGGCAACAAATGGTTCAAGCTCCTCGAACACCTGCGCCTCGCCCGCCGAAACCAGGCCCCCGGTCTGATCAGTCTCGGTGGCAACCATTCCAACCACCTCCACGCCCTGGCCGCTGCCGGCCAGCGTTTCGGCTTCAAGACCGCCGGCCTTCTACGCGGCACCCCTCAGGACACCCCGACCACCCGCGACCTCGAAGCCTTCGGCATGCACCTGCACTGGCTCGGCTACGGCGGCTACCGCGCGCGCAACGAACCCGGTTTCTGGGAACGCTGGCAAGCGCTGTACCCCGGCTGGCACTGCATCCCCGAAGGCGGCGGTGGTGAATTGGGCAAGAAAGGCTGTGCCCTGATCGTCGAACAGGCGCGGGCGCAATTGCACACTATCGGCTGGAACGACTACGACGCCTGGTGGCTGGCCGCGGGCACCGGCACCACTGCGGCGGGATTGATTGCGGCGGAGGCCGGCGCCCGTCCGGTGCACGCGGCCATGGCAGTGCCCCAGGGGTACGGCGTGGAGCAAATGCTTTCCCATAACCTCCACGAAGCCAGCCGCGGCGGCTTCGCCAAGGCCGACCCCGAACTGCTGGCCTTCATCGAAGCGTGTGAAAAAGAGTCCGGCATCCCGCTGGAGCCCCTCTACACCGGCAAGGCCCTCATGGCCCTGAAAGAAAAAGCCGGATGCTTCCAGCGAGGCACCCGGCTGATCTTCGTCCACACCGGCGGCCTCCAGGGCCGCCGCGGTTTCGCTTAATCCTTGCCCGGCAGCATCCGCACCAGGGTGTTGTCCTTGCGCACATAGTGGTGATACAGCCCGGCCACGGCATGCAGGCCGATCAGCCAGTAGCCGATGGTGGCGCCCAGTTCATGCCAGCCCTTGACCGCACGGGCCAGGTCCTTGTCCGGCTGCACCAGCGCCGGCAGTTCGAAACCGTAGAAGGGAATCGGCTTGTCGGCGGCGCTGAGAATGGTCCAGCCGGCCAGCGGCAGGCCGATCATCAGGGCATACAGGGCCCAGTGCACCAGGTGCGACAGGCCAATCTGCCAGGCCGGCGGGGCCGGGACGATGCGCGGCGTCGGCCGGGTCACCTTGAGGAACAGGCGCAGCCAGACCAGCAGGAACACGGTCAGGCCGAGCATGAAGTGCAGGGTCTTCATCAGTTCCCGTTCCGGGCTGTCCTTGGGAAAGATGCCGCGAAACTCGATGCAGGCGTACACCGCCGCCAGCAACACCAGCATCAGCCAGTGCAGGGCCACGGACAGGCTGCCGTAGCGCTCCCGGGTATTGGTCAGGCTCATACGAACACGTCCTCGTCAGGTCACGGAATTGGGCGCTCTTGGCGGCGCCATCCCTACAGGGTAGATAGCTGAGCGCTATTACGGCAGAGAGTTCGCGGAAAAAAGACCGGGTCAAGCCGCCGGGGTCAAGTGCGGCCACTGGTCGGCGACGAGAAAGGCCCGTTCGGCCTCCAGCCAGTCGCCGTCTTCACCCGGTTCGAGGCGCACCATCAACTGTGCCTGGGCCTGTGGATCGAGGGCGGTCAGCCAGTCCTGCAACTTGCGTGCGCTCCAGACATCCTCCGCCGCCACCCGCGCCGGCCCGAGCCAGGCCTGGCGCGGCAGCAGTTGCCAGCGACCCTCTGGATGAGCCGCGTGGAACGCCGGCCAGTCGCGCTGATGTAGCCAGTGCCCCCGAAAATGTTGGGGATGTACACCCTGGGGCGAGTCGGCATCGACATGCCAGGGATAAAGCAGGTAACCGCCGAGCCACAGCCGTGCCTCTACCTGGTCCAGCCCCAGTCCGGCCAGCGCTTCGCGGCTTTCCGGGCGGGCCGAGATCGGCAACTGGTGCGCCGCCAGATGGTCCAGCTTGTGGCCCAGCCGGTCATGACAGCCGGGTCCGAGCCAGTGCGCCGGGTCGATCCCGCCGCCACTTTCCGGCCCGAGATAGAACTTGATCGCCAGTTCCAGATGATGCACGCCGTCGCGGTCGCGCAGGACGATATCCAGCTCGCCCAAGGTATGCCCGCCCTGGCGGATCTGCAGATTGGACGCCAGCAACTCCACCCCCGGTGCCTGCTGCAGGGCGAACTGCCAGAGTCGTTCGTAGTACATGCCAAGACGCCGGCTGGCCAGGTACGACAGCCAGTCGAGCAACGGCGCCGGATCGCGATCCAGCGCCAGCAGCCAGTCGCGCAGGGCCTGCGGGTCGTCCACCCAGCCACTGCCGGCCAGCGGATGGCGCTGCGGCCACGGCGCCTGGGCCAGCATCGGCGGCGACAGCAGCGCCCAGGCCAGGTCGCGGACTGCGGGCTGGCGCAGATGGCGGGGCAGGGCGTGGAGGTCGGCGAAGGGATTCATCCAGCGAGCATAGCCCTGTTTACCCCGCGCCGTTTGCCGCAGGGCGGGGCACTGGCCCATAATCGGGCCTTTGACCGTGCGTACTTTTGACCGTCGTTAGCCCAAGCAGGAACCCCATGGAGCAATTTCGCAATATCGGTATCATCGGCCGCCTCGGCAGCTCGCAAGTGCTCGATACCATCCGCCGCCTGAAAAAATTCCTGCTGGAACGGCACCTGCACGTGATCCTCGAGGACACCATCGCCGAAGTCCTGCCCGGCCATGGCCTGCAAACCTCCTCGCGCAAGCTGCTGGGCGAGGTCTGCGACCTGGTCATCGTGGTCGGTGGCGACGGCAGCCTGCTCGGCGCCGCCCGCGCCCTGGCCCGGCACAACACCCCGGTGCTGGGGATCAACCGCGGCAGCCTGGGCTTCCTCACCGATATCCGCCCTGACGAGCTGGAAGTGAAGGTCGCCGAAGTGCTCGACGGCCATTACCTGGTGGAAAACCGCTTCCTGCTTCAGGCCGAAGTGCGCCGCCACGGCGAGGCCATCGGCCAGGGTGATGCCCTCAACGACGTGGTCCTGCACCCGGGCAAGTCGACGCGGATGATCGAATTCGAGATCTACATCGACGGCCAGTTCGTCTGCAGCCAGAAGGCCGACGGCCTGATCGTCGCCACCCCGACCGGCTCCACCGCCTACGCCCTGTCCGCCGGCGGGCCGATCATGCACCCCAAGCTGGATGCCATCGTCATCGTGCCGATGTACCCGCACACCCTGTCGGGCCGGCCGATCGTGGTCGACGGCAACAGCGAGCTGAAGATCGTCGTGTCCCAGGACATGACCATCTACCCGCAGGTTTCCTGCGACGGCCAGAACCACTTCACCTGCGCCCCCGGCGACACCATCACGGTGAACAAGAAGCCGCAGAAGCTGCGCCTGATCCATCCGCTGGACCATAACTACTACGAGGTCTGCCGGACCAAGCTCGGCTGGGGCAGCCGCCTGGGTGGTGGAGGCGACTGATGCTCGATCCAGCGCGCAGTTTCGACCTGATCGGCGATGTTCACGGCTGTGCCCACACCTTGGAACGGCTGCTCGACGCCCTCGGCTACAAGCGCCAGGGCGGCGTGTGGCGGCATGCGCAGCGCCAGGCCCTGTTCCTCGGCGACATCATCGACCGCGGCCCGCGTATTCGCGAGGCCCTGCATATCGTCCATGACATGGTCGAGGCCGGCCAGGCCCACTGCATCATGGGCAACCACGAGTACAACGCCCTCGGCTGGACCACCCCGGCACCGCCCGGCAGTGGCAAGACCTTCGTCCGCGAGCACACGCCGCGGCACGCCCGGCTGATCGACGAAACCCTGACCCAGTTCGCGCAGCACCCCGGCGACTGGCACGACTTCCTCGGCTGGTTCTACCAACTGCCGCTGTTCGTCGATGCCGGGCGTTTCCGCCTGGTGCATGCCTGCTGGGACGGCCGGGTGATCGACACGCTGCGCCAGCAGTACCCGGACGGGCGCATCGACCCGGCCTTCGTCCAGGCCTCGGCCGAGTCCGACACCTTCGCCCACCTGGCCTGCAACCGCCTGCTGCGCGGCACCGACATGCGCCTGCCGGACGGCCTGACCCTGACCGGTGGCGATGGCCTGACCCGGGCCTTCTTCCGCACCAAGTTCTGGGAAGAAGACCCGCAGACCTACGGCGATATCGTGTTCCAGCCCGATGCACTCCCGGAGGAAGTGGCCAGCGCGCCGCTCAGCCGCACCCAGAAGAACGCCCTGCTGCGCTATGCCGAGGACGAGCCCCTGCTGTTCGTCGGGCACTACTGGCGCAGCGGCAAGCCGGCGCCGATCCGCGCCAACCTGGCCTGCCTCGACTACAGTGCGGTGTTGTACGGCAAGCTGGTGGCCTACCGGCTCGACAATGAAACGCGCATCGACCCGCGCAAGTTCGTCTGGGTCGATGTGGAACGGCCGGAGGCCAGTCAATGAATGTGGTTCCCATCCTGCAACTGCCGCTGAATGCCGACCTCAGCGGTTTCGTCCAGTTGCTGCGGCGCCTGCAGGTGATGCACCGGGTCACCGAGGAGCACGGCGAGCAGGTGCTCTGGGTCGAGCAGGCGCGGGCCGAGGAAATCCGCCGCCTGTACGAGGCCCACCCGGAAGGCGACGCCGATACCCAGGACCTGCCCCTTACCGCGCAGCCCGATGCCATGCTCCGCCCGGGCCTGGGCGAGCAGTTGCGCACCAGCAAGGTGACGGCCCTGGTGCTCCTGGCCTGCCTGATCGTCGCCGGTCTCACCAGCCTCGGCGAAAACTTCGCGACCATGCGCTGGCTGACTTTTCTCGATTTCCGCGTAGCCGGTGAGTACATCTACTTCATCCCGCTGGACACCAGCCTGCAGGCCAACCAGTGGTGGCGCCTGTTCACCCCGATGCTCCTGCACTTCAGCGTGCTGCACCTGGCCATGAACGCCGTGTGGTACTGGGAGCTGGGCCGCCGCATCGAATGGCGCCAGGGCCCGTTCAGCCTGCTCGGCCTGACCCTGGTGTTCGCCCTGGTGTCCAACGGCGTGCAATACCTGTTCAGCGGTCCGACCCTGTTCGGCGGCCTGTCCGGCGTGCTCTACGGCTTGCTCGGGCACCTGTGGATCTACCAGCGCCTGGCCCCCCATCCGCTGTATCGCATGCCCCGTGGCGTGCTGGTGATGATGCTGGCCTGGCTGGTGCTGTGCCTGACCGGCGTGATGTCCGTGCTCGGTTTTGGCGCCATCGCCAACGGCGCCCATGTCGGCGGCCTGTTGGTCGGATGCTTGAGCGGACTCTTGGGCGGGGCGCTGGCCCGGCGTAAACTGACGGCTTGATTTGGGAGACGCTATGTCCACTTTTGCGCAAATGATCGAAAACATCACACCGGAAATCTACGAGAGCCTGAAACTGGCCGTGGAAATCGGTAAATGGGCGGACGGGCGCAAGCTCACTGCCGAACAGCGCGAGCTGTCCCTGCAGGCGGTGATCGCCTGGGAGATGCAGAACCTGCCGGAAGACCAGCGCACCGGCTACATGGGCCCGCAGGAATGCGCCTCGAAGTCCATCACCGTGCCGAACATCCTGTTCAAGTCGGATGCGATCCATTGATCGAACTCGGCCGTGGTTCCATTCGCAAGATGACCGCGCGTCTCGAGACGCCGGTCGTGCAATACGCTTTCCGCCTGGATGAACTGGAAGTACCGGTCAACCCGCTGATCGGCCAGACCCTGCGCCTGGAATACCTGGGCGCCATCCATTGCAGCCACTGCGGGCGCAAGACCAAGACCAGCTTCAGCCAGGGCTACTGCTACCCGTGCATGACCAAGCTGGCCCAGTGCGACGTGTGCATCATGAGCCCCGAGCGCTGCCATTACGACGCCGGCACCTGCCGCGAGCCGTCCTGGGGCGAGCAGTTCTGCATGACCGACCATGTGGTCTACCTGGCCAACTCCTCGGGGATCAAGGTCGGCATCACCCGCGCCAGCCAGTTGCCGACCCGCTGGCTCGACCAGGGCGCCAGCCAGGCCCTGCCGATCCTGCGGGTCGCCACCCGCCAGCAGTCCGGCCTGGTCGAAGACCTGCTGCGCAGCCAGGTGGCCGACCGCACCAACTGGCGCGCGCTGCTCAAGGGCGACGCCGAGGCGGTGGACCTGGTGGCCATGCGCGACCAGCTGTTCGACAGCTGCGGCGACGGCATTCGTGGTTTGCAGGAGCGTTTCGGCCTGCAGGCGATCCAGCCGCTGACCGATGGCCAGCCCCTGGAAATCCGCTATCCGGTCGAGGCCTACCCGAGCAAGATCGTCAGCTTCAACCTGGACAAGAACCCGGTGGCCGAAGGCACGCTGCTGGGGATCAAGGGCCAGTACCTGATCTTCGATACCGGCGTGATCAATATTCGCAAGTACACGGCCTATCAACTGGCCGTGCATCAGTAAGCCGTGAATCAGCAAAAAGGACCCGCCACATGCGCACCGAACAGCCGCAAGTGATCTACCTCAAGGACTATCAGGCGCCTGAGTACCTGATCGACGAAACCCACCTGACCTTCGAGCTGTTCGAGGACCACACCCTGGTCCACGCGCAACTGGTCATGCGCCGCAACCCGGCCCGTGGCGCCGGCCTGCCGCCGCTGGTGCTGGACGGCCAGCAGCTTGAGCTGCTGAGTGTCGCCCTCGACGACCAGGCCCTGGCCGCCGGCGACTACCAGCTCGACGACAGCCACCTGACCGTGCAGCCGAAGAGCGAGCAGTTCACCCTCGACACCAGCGTGCGCATCCACCCGGAAAGCAACACCGCGCTGGAAGGGCTGTACAAGTCCAGCGGCATGTACTGCACCCAGTGCGAGGCCGAAGGCTTCCGCAAGATCACCTACTACCTCGACCGTCCGGACGTGATGAGTTCGTTCACCACCACCGTGATTGCCGAACAGCACCGCTACCCGGTCCTGCTTTCCAACGGCAACCCGGTGGGCAGCGGCCCGCAGGAAGATGGCCGGCACTGGGCGACCTGGGAAGACCCGTTCAAGAAGCCGGCCTACCTGTTCGCCCTGGTGGCCGGCGACCTCTGGTGCGTCGAAGACAAGTTCACCCGCCAGTCCGGGCGTGACGTGACCCTGCGCATCTATGTCGAGCCGGAAAACATCGACAAGTGCCAGCACGCCATGACCAGCCTGAAGAAGTCCATGCGCTGGGACGAAGAGGTCTATGGCCGCGAGTACGACCTGGACATCTTCATGATCGTCGCGGTCAATGACTTCAACATGGGCGCCATGGAAAACAAGGGCCTGAACATCTTCAACTCCAGTTGCGTGCTGGCCCGCGCCGAAACCGCCACCGACGCCGCGCACCAGCGGGTCGAGGCGGTGGTCGCCCACGAATACTTCCACAACTGGTCGGGCAACCGCGTGACCTGCCGCGACTGGTTCCAGCTGTCGCTCAAGGAAGGCTTCACCGTGTTCCGCGACGCCGAATTCAGCGCCGACATGAACTCGCGCACGGTCAAGCGCATCGAGGACGTCGCCTACCTGCGTACCCACCAGTTCGCCGAAGATGCCGGCCCGATGGCCCACGCGGTGCGCCCGGACAGCTTTATCGAGATCTCCAACTTCTACACCCTGACCGTCTACGAGAAGGGTTCGGAAGTGGTGCGCATGGTCCGCACCCTGCTCGGGGCCGACGGCTTCCGCAAGGGCAGCGACCTGTACTTCGAGCGTCACGACGGCCAGGCGGTGACCTGCGACGACTTCATCAAGGCCATGGAAGATGCCAATGGCGTCGACCTGACCCAGTTCAAGCGCTGGTACAGCCAGGCCGGCACGCCGCGCCTGGCGGTCAGCGAAGCGTATGACGCCGCCGCGCAGACCTACAGTCTGACCTTCCGCCAGAGCTGCCCGGAGACCCCGGACAAGGTCGAGAAACTGCCATTCGTGATCCCGGTCGAGCTGGGCCTGCTGGATGCCGAGGGCAACGACCTGCCGCTGCGCCTGCAAGGCGAGGACGCTGCCGTGGGCACCAGCCGCGTGCTGTCGGTGACCGCAGCCGAGCAGACCTTCACCTTCGTCGGTATCGCTGCCAAACCGTTGCCGTCGCTGCTGCGTGGCTTCAGTGCGCCGGTCAAGCTGTCGTTCCCGTATGACCGCGACCAACTGATGTTCCTCATGCAGCATGACAGCGACGGTTTCAACCGCTGGGAAGCCGGCCAGCAACTGTCGGTGCAGGTGTTGCAGGAGCTGATCGGCCAGCAGCAGAAGGGCGAGCCACTGGTGCTCGACCAGCGTCTGGTCAAGGCCCTGGGCAGCGTGCTGGGCAATGACAGCCTGGACCAGGCCATGGTCGCCGAGATGCTTTCGCTGCCGAGCGAGGCCTACCTCACCGAGATCAGCGAAGTCGCCGATGTCGATGCTATCCATACCGCTCGCGAGTTCGCCCGCAAGCAACTGGCGGACCAGCTGTTCGACGGCCTGCTGGCGCGTTACCAGGCCAACCGCGAGATCTCGCGCAAGACCGAGTACGTTGCCGAGGCCGAGCACTTCGCCCGTCGTGGCCTGCAGAACATCGTGCTGTCGTACCTGATGCTCAGTGGCAAGCCGGAGGTGCTGGCGGCGACGCTGGAGCAGTTCGACGGTTGCGACAACATGACCGAGCGCCTGACGGCCCTGGCCGTGCTGGTCAACTCGCCGTTCGAGGCCGAGCGGGCCAAGGCGCTGGAAGCCTTCGCCGAGCACTTCAAGGACAACCCGCTGGTCATGGACCAATGGTTCAGCGTCCAGGCCGGCAGCACCCTGCCGGGCGGGCTGGCGCGGGTGCGCAAGCTGATGGAGCACCCGGCGTTCACCATGAAGAACCCGAACAAGGTGCGGGCGCTGGTCGGCGCGTTTGCCGGGCAGAACCTGGTCAACTTCCATGCGGCGGATGGTTCGGGGTATCGCTTCCTGGCGGATATCGTCATCGAGCTCAATGCGCTCAACCCGCAGATCGCCTCGCGGCAACTGGCGCCGCTGACCCGCTGGCGCAAGTACGACGCGGCGCGGCAGGCGCTGATGAAGGGCGAGCTGCAGCGCATTCGCGATTCGGGGCAGTTGTCCAGCGATGTATTCGAGGTGGTGAGCAAGAGCCTCGCCTGATCCAAAAGCCCGGTCGTCAGACCGGGCCCTATCGCTGGCAAGCCAGCTCCCACAGGTTCACCACTGTCCTTGAGAGCAGCGCTGTACCTGTGGGAGCTGGCTTGCCAGCGATAGGGCCATCAGCCACACCATCAAACTCCCCCTGCCTCCTTCCGATAACAAAAGATAACGTCCCGTTCGTTGTCAGCCCTTCGCAATCCCCATTAGGATGGCCATCAGCTATTGCAGGGCTCTGGAACACGCTTTTCGCAGTACCTGCATCTGGAATCACCCACATAACAAGAACCGGGGGACAGATCGATGACCGAGCCTCTTATAGCAGCGCAGCACGGCACGCTGCGCGCACGGCCATGGGCACTGGCAGCCAGCATGAGCCTGCTGCTGACCATGGGTTTCTGGGCCGACAGCCTCGAGGCCGCCACCTCGCCGGAGCCGGAGGTCTGGTCCACCGTCTCCGCCAAGTCCGACCAGGGCCTGCTGCTCGACGTGACCAAGGCCGGCGCACGCCTGGTGATGGTCGGCGAACGCGGTCATATCCTCTTCTCCGACGACCAGGGCGCCACCTGGACCCAGGCCAGGGTGCCGACCCGGCAACTGCTTACCGCCGTCACCTTCGTCGACGACAAGCACGGCTGGGCCGTCGGCCATGACGCGCAGATCCTCGCCAGCAGCGACGGCGGAGCGACCTGGAGCAAGCAGTTCGAAGACCTCTCCCGCGAAGCACCCCTGCTCGACGTCTGGTTCGAAAACACACAGCACGGCCTGGCCATCGGTGCCTACGGCGCCATGCTCGAAACCACCGACGGCGGCCAGCACTGGCAAGATGTCGGCGAGCGTCTCGACAACCCCGACGGCCTGCACCTGAACGGCATCGCCCGGGTCAAGGACGCCGGCCTGATGATCGTCGGTGAGCAGGGCTCGATGTTCCGCTCCAGCGACGACGGCCAGACCTGGGAAAAACTCGAAAGCCCCTATGAAGGCTCGTTCTTCGGCGTGATCGGCACGGCGCAACCCAACACCGTGCTGGCCTACGGTTTGCGCGCCAACCTGTACCGCTCCAGCGACTTCGGCAGCACCTGGCAGCCGGTCAGCCTGCAAACCAGCCGCGGCCCGCTTCAATTCGGCCTGGCAAGCGCTACGCTTCTCGATGATGGCAGTCTGGTATTGGTGGGCAATGGCGGCAGCGTCCTGCGCAGCAGCGACGATGGCCAGACCTTCAGCGTGTTCAACCGTACCGACCGCCTGGCCCTGGCTGGAGCCAGCGGCCTGTCCGACGGCAATCTGATCCTGGTGGGGCAGGGCGGCGCACACTACGCCACCGCCACCGGTGCCGAGAGGGCGCAACCATGACCGTTCGGGAGCCGTTCAGCATGAATCAGCACCATCAGGACAAGCCGACCACCCTCGAGCGCCTGATCTTCAACAACCGCCCGGCAGTGATCGCCATCTGCCTGCTGGTCAGCGTGTTCCTGTTCTGGCAGGCCACCCTGATCCGCCCGTCCACCAGCTTCGAAAAAATGATCCCGCTGGAGCACCCGTTCATCCAGAACATGCTCGAGCACCGCAATGACCTGGCCAACCTCGGCAACACCGTGCGCATCTCGGTGGAAGCGGTCAACGGCGATATCTTCGACAAGGACTACATGGAAACGCTGCGGCAGATCCATGACGAGGTCTTCTACATTCCCGGCGTCGACCGCTCGGGGCTGAAGTCGCTGTGGAGCCCGGCGGTACGCTGGACCGAGGTGACCGAGGAAGGCTTCTCCGGCGGCGAAGTCATCCCCAACACCTACAACGGCTCGCAGCAGAGCCTCGACACCCTGCGCGACAACGTGCTCAAGTCCGGGCAGATCGGCCGCCTGGTGGCGAACAACTTCAAGTCGAGCATCGTCGATGTGCCGCTGCTGGAGTCCTACCCGGACCCGCAGGACCCGGGCAAGCAGATCAAGCTCGACTACCAGCAGTTCTCCCACCAGCTGGAAGAGAAGATCCGCGACAAGTACCAGGCGCAGAACCCCAACGTGAAGATCCATATCGTCGGCTTCGCCAAGAAGGTCGGCGACCTGATCGACGGGCTGATGATGGTGGTGGGCTTCTTCGCCATCGCGTTCATGATCACTTGGGTCCTGCTGTACTGGTTCACCTGGTGCATCCGCAGCACCATCGCGGTGTTGATCACCACCCTGGTGGCGGTGGTCTGGCAACTGGGCCTGATGCATGTGGTGGGCTTCGGTATCGACCCCTATTCGATGCTGGTGCCGTTCCTGATCTTCGCCATCGGCATCTCCCACGGGGTGCAGAAGATCAACGGTATCGCCCTGCAGTCCAGTGACGCCGACAACGCCCTGACCGCGGCACGACGGACCTTCCGCCAGTTGTTCCTGCCGGGGATGATCGCCATCCTCGCCGACGCCGTGGGCTTCATCACCCTGCTGATCATCGACATCGGGGTAATCCGCGAGCTGGCCATCGGCGCCTCCATCGGTGTCGCGGTGATCGTCTTCACCAACCTGATCCTGCTGCCGGTGGCGATTTCCTATGTCGGCATCAGCAAGAAGGCCATCGAGCGCAGCAAGAAGGACGCGACCCGCGAGCACCCGTTCTGGCGCCTGCTGTCGTCCTTCGCCAGCGCCAAGGTGGCGCCGGTGTCCATCGTCCTGGCCCTGCTGGCCTTTGGTGGCGGCCTCTGGTACAGCCAGAACCTGAAGATCGGCGACCTCGACCAGGGCGCCCCGGAGCTGCGTCCGGACTCGCGCTACAACAACGACAACGCCTTCATCATCAACAACTACTCGACCAGTTCCGATGTGCTGGTGGTCATGGTCAAGACCCCGACCGAAGGCTGCTCGGCCTACGCCACCATGGCGCCGATCGACGAGCTGATGTGGACCATGGAGAACACCCCCGGCGTGCAGTCGGCGATCTCCCTGGTGACCGTGTCCAAGCAGATGATCAAGGGCATGAACGAGGGCAACCTGAAATGGGAAAGCCTGTCGCGCAACCCTGAGGTGCTGAACAGCTCGGTGTCCCGCGCCGACGGCCTGTACAACGGCGACTGCTCGCTGGCCCCGGTGCTGGTGTTCCTCAACGACCACAAGGCCGAGACCCTCGACGGTGTGGTCAAGGCGGTCAAGCTGTTCGCCGACGAACACAACCGCGAAGGCCTGGAATTCCTCCTCGCCGCCGGCAACGCCGGGATCGAGGCGGCCACCAACGACGTGATCAAGTCGGCCGAGCTGACCATCCTGATCCTGGTGTACATCTGCGTGGCAGTGATGTGCATGATCACCTTCCGCTCCTTCGCCGCGACCCTGTGCATCGTCCTGCCGCTGGTGCTGACCTCGGTGCTGGGCAACGCCCTGATGGCCTTCATGGGCATCGGCGTCAAGGTCGCCACCCTGCCGGTGGTGGCCCTCGGCGTGGGGATTGGCGTGGACTACGGGATCTACATCTACAGCCGTCTGGAAAGCTTCCTGCGTGCCGGCCTGCCGTTGCAGGAAGCCTATTACCAGACCCTGCGTTCCACCGGTAAAGCGGTACTGTTCACCGGCCTGTGCCTGGCGATCGGCGTGTGCACCTGGATCTTCTCGGCCATCAAGTTCCAGGCCGACATGGGCCTGATGCTGACCTTCATGCTCCTGTGGAACATGTTCGGTGCGCTGTGGCTGCTGCCGGCCCTGGCGCGCTTCCTGATCAAGCCGGAGAAACTCGCCGGGCAGAAGGGCAATTCGATCTTCGCCCACTGATCCATCGGCGGAACCACAGCGGGGGCCGGACGTCACAACGTCTGGCCCCCGCTGCATTTGGGCTATCATTCGGGCCTTTCCCCTGACCATGGCTGTTTCCCGATGACCACCCTTTCCCAAGCCCTGCACACCTGCGACATGCTGCTGATCGACGGCCTGCACTGCTTCGACTTCGTCCATGACGACAGCGGCCTGCGCGCCGAGTGCATGGATGGCCGTGCGCTCAAGCGCTGGACCTTTACTGCGGCCCAGGTCGAGGCTGCCCGTGCCGAAGGCGAGGACTGGCTGATCGTCGGCGACAGCGGCGAGCACCGCCTGGTGTGCATGGGCGCCGTGCGTGCGCCGGAGGACGATGAAGACGACGAGTATGAAGAAGGCGCTGCTGAGCCTGCTGATCGCTAGCGGCATGAGCATGAGCGTGCACGCCCGTGAACTGCTGGTAGGCAGCTATACCGATGGCGCCAGCCAGGGGATCTACCGCTACCGCTTCAGCGAGGGCCGTATCGACGCCATGCCGTTGCAGGTGGTGGAGGCGGGTAATCCGTCGTGGCTGACCTTGTCTGCCGATGGTCGCCGGCTGTTTGCCGTGAACGAGGCAGCGGCGGGGCGGGTCTCGGCGTTCAGCCTGGATGCCCATCATGTGCTTACGGCGGTGAATCAGGTCGGTAGCGGCGGTGCCGAGCCGACCCATAGCAGCCTGAGCCGGGACGGGCGTTTCCTGTTCGTCGCCAACTATGGTGGTTCCAATACCGAGGGCGGCAGCCTGAGCGTGTTGCCGGTGCAGGCTGATGGCCGTCTTGGCGAGCCGGTGCAGCAGGTGCGGCATGCCGCGAGCAAGGTCAATCCTGAACGTCAGGCCACGCCACATGTGCATTCGCTGGTGTCGTCACCGGATGGGCGTTTTGTGTTTGCCAGTGATCTGGGCGCGGACAAGGTCTTCGCCTATCGCTACGAACCGGACCAGGCCGAACCGCTCAAGGCGTTCGATGCGGTGGATCTTCCGCCCGGTAGCGGACCTCGGCATCTGCTCCTCAGCGCCGATGGCCGGCATGCCTGGCTGACCCTGGAAATGAGCGCGGAGGTGGCGGTGTTCGATCATCAGGACGGCCATCTGACCCTGCGCGCCACGGTGCCGCTGACCGACAGCAAGGATCCCGCAGCCAAGGCGGCGGGTGCCCTGCATGCCTCGGCAGATGGGCGTTTCCTGTATGTCAGCAATCGTGGCACGGCCAATGAACTGGTGGTGTTCGCCATCGATCCGCTCGACGGCGGGCTGACCCTGGTGCAGCGGCGTTCCGTTGAAGGCGATCACCCGCGTGAATTCGCGCTGGATCCGGAGCAGGGGTTCGTACTGGTAGCCAACCAGAAAAGCGACGAAATCGTGGTGATCCGTCGCGATCCTGCGAGCGGGAGGCTGGGTGAGGTGGTGCAGCAGTTCGTGCAGCCGGCGCCGTCGGACCTGAAGTTCCTCGACTGACTATCGACGTGCTCGATAATCGTTAGTGCTGCAATGAATTTTTCCCGGCGGGTCTCGGGGCGTAGTTTTGAACCAAGCCAGACGGCTTCTCAACTCAACGACTTCGAGGCCAGACCGATGAATTTCAATCTCTTTCCCGTAATCGCCGCATCCGCCATTTCCGCTTCCGTGGTGCAGGCGGCCAATGCCCATGTCGAGCTCGACCAGCGCAAGGCGGCGACGCCGAGCTACACCACTGAGTATCTGCGTCAGAGTGCCAATTTCTATGCGGCGCTGGATCATAAGGCTTCGCACTGAATTTTTTGTTGCTCTTGAGGGCCTCATCGCTGGCAAGCCAGCTCCCACAGGGTCCGCGGTGCATGCGATCCCTGTGGGAGCTGGCTTGCCAGCGATGAGGCCCTGAAGATCACTTGGCCATGATCGCCTTGAACAGCTCCGATTCCAGCCAGCCCTGCAACCAGGCCCTTAGCCTTGGATAGGGCGCCTCGGCGAACCACTGCGGTTCGACCCCGGCGAACTGGCGGATAAACGGCAGCAAGGCGGCATCGGCCAGGCTCGGGTGGTCGGCGAGCAGGTAAGGCTGCTCGCTGAGCAACCGCTCCAGATCCGCCAGAATCACCTCCGCCTGCTGCCGATAATGCTCCCGGGAATGCTCCGGATAGCGCTCGGCATACTTGTAGTGATTCAGGTGAACCTTGAACTCGCTGTCATTGCGCGCAATCAGCGCATCGATCTGCGGATCACCCTGTAGAAGCCAGTCCTGCGGATCATCCTGCGCCAGCGCCCAGCGCATGATGTCCAGGCTCTCCTCCAGCACCCGCCCCTCGACACTCAACACCGGCACCGTGCCCTTGGGCGACAGCGCCAGCATTTCCGCCGGCTTGGCCTTCAGGCTGACTTCCTCGATCCGTACCGGCACCCCGGCATAGCGCAGGGCCAGCCGCGCACGCATGGCATAGGGGCAGCGGCGGAACGAGTAGAGGATCATCCCGCCACCTCCAGGTGGCTCAGGCCATTGCCCTGGCGTCTCACCTGGATCTGCACGCCAATCCGCTCATGCATCTCCTGCACATGGGAAATCACCCCGACCTTGCGCCCCTGGGCCTGCAGGCCGTCGAGGGCGTCCATGGCCAGTTGCAGGGATTCCGGATCGAGGCTGCCGAAGCCTTCGTCGATAAACAGCGATTCGATCCGCAGGGTGCTCGACGCCATCGACGCCAGGCCCAATGCCAGGGCCAGGGACACCAGGAACGTCTCGCCCCCGGACAGCGAATGCACCGAGCGCAGTTCGTCGCCCATCTCGGTGTCCAGCACCAGCAGGCCGAGCTGGCTGCCGCCGCGTTTCAGACGATAGCGCTTCACCAGTTGGCGCAGTTGGGTGTTGGCGTGATGCACCAGCAGGTCGAGGTTGTAGCTCTGGGCAATCTTGCGGAAGGTGTCGCCGCTGGACGAGCCGATCAGGTCGCTCAGCCGCGCCCAGCGCTGCCATTCCGCGCGAGCCTGGGCGATGCGTTCGGCGAGGCTCTGGCTGGCCTGCTGGCGGCGCTGGTCCTCGGCCTGCTGCGCACGCAGTTCGGCGCACTGGTGTTCCTGCTGGTCGAGCTGCTGCTGGCTGGCGAGCAGGGCCTGGTCCAGGTCTTCGGCGCTTTGTTCGGTGAGCTGCTGCTTCTGGTGTTGCTGCAGGCGCTCGTCACGCTCCTGGACCCGCACGCTGGATTGCTCGACGGCTTTCTCGGCCGCTTGCAGGCGCTGGCGTAGCTGGGCGACCTGTTCGTCGTCCATGCCCAGCAGGGCGTCGAGGCCCTGTTCGTCCAGCTCCGGATGGGCTTCGTGCCATTGGCCGATGGCCGCATCCAGTTGCTGGCGTTCCTGTTCCAGGGCCTGGTGCTGTTCTTCCCGGGCCTTGAGTTCGCTGGCGATCGCGGCGGCCTGGGTGCGGGCGTCGTGCATCTGCTGGCCGAGGCCGGCCTCGCTGGCACGAGCCTGTTCCACTGCCTGCTCCAGGGCGCGCTGCCAGTGATCGGCGTCGGCATGCTCGCCGATCAGCGCGGTCAGGGCTTCGCGGGCCTGCTGTTGCTGGGTTTCCAGTGCCGCCAACTGCTGGTTGCGTTGCTCCAGCGCCTGCTGGCGGTCGTGCTGCTTGCCTTCGAGGCTCTCGCGCTGCTTGAGGCGTTCGGCCAGTTCCTGCTGCTCGTCCTTCTGCTGGTCGAGCAGTTGCAGGCGGGCGCTGAGCTGCTGGTCGAGGCTGAGGAAGGTCTCGGACGGGGTTTCCCGCAGGGCGGCGAAGATGTCCGCCGGCAGCAGGGTTTCGAACTGCGCCAGGTCCTGGTCCAGACGCTGCTGGTCGGCATTCAGGCCGTCCTGCTGCTGGTTCAGTTGCAGGGTGGCCTGGCGGTGGGCTTCGTTGGCGTCTTGCAACTGCTGCTGAAGACGGGACGCGTCCTGTTGCAGGGTCAGCAGGGTTTGCTGGCGCTGCTGGTCGCGCTCGATATCGTCGTTGAGACGGCGCAGTTGCAGGTCCAGCCACGGGCTGCGGGCGGCGTTGTCGTGTTCGGACAGTTGCGGCCACAAGGCCTGGGCCTCCAGTTCCGGGGCCAGGGCCTGGAGCTGGGTATTCAGTTGTTCCTGCTGGTGCAGGTATTCCTTGAGCTGGCCGTTGACACCGCCGAGGCGGGAGCGCAGTTCGTCGAGCTTCTCGGTCAGCTCGCTGACCACCTTCTGCGCTGCGGCTTCCTCGCTTTCGTCATGCCGGGCGAGGTTTTCCAGCAGGGCTTCCGGCTGGTGATACGGGTGTTCAAGGCTGCCGCAGACCGGGCAGGGCTGGTCGTCCTGCAATTGCGTGCGCAGCTCTTCGACGCTGGCATTGCGCGCCAGGCGCTGGCGTTCCAGTAGCTGGCGGGTCAGGGTCAGGGCCTGTTGCGCCTGCTCCAGCTCCTGCTTGCCCTGCATGCCGGCGGCGATCAGTTGCTGGCGTTCCTGCTGGGCCGTGGTCTGGCGCTCACGCAGGGCATTCAGGCGCTGTTCGATTTCCTGCTGGCGGCTCCACAGCCGGGCCAGGTCCTCGAAGCCGCGTTGCTGCTTGCGGTTGTCCTGCAGCAGGGTGCCGAGCAGGCCGATCTGTTCGGCCAGGGCTTGCGGCTCGGCCGCGCTTTCCTGGAACAGCAGGTCGAGGGACTGGCGCAGCTGCGCGCATTCCTGGGCCCGGGCTTCGGCGGTCTGGCGCAGGGCCGGGAGTTCTTCGCGGCCCTTGCCGAGGCGGTTGGCGGTGAGCATCACCTGCTGCAACTGGCCGCGGTAGATCTGCCAGGCGCCACCCAGGTCGGCCATGCCGGCACTGCTCTCCAGTTGCGCGGCAATGCTGGCGAGCGCCTGTTCGTGGCGCTGCTGGTGTTCAACGAAGGCGTTCAGCTGGTTCTGACCTTCGTTGAAGGCCTGTTGCGCCTGCTGGCTCTGCTCGCGTTCGCGGGCCAGGTCCTGATCCAGGCGGGTCAGGTTGTGCTGGATCTCGAAGGCCTGGCGCAGGTGCGGGGCGCTGTCGCTCTGGGCGGCGAGGGCTTGTGTCAGCGCTTCTTTCGCGCCGCCAAGCTCCTGCTCCAGGCGCTGCTGGCGCTCGCCCAGTTCCGCCTGTTCGCGGCGTTGCTGCTCCAGCGCGGCAGCCAGCGGAGTGAGCTGGTTGAGCACTTCCTGACGGCGGGCGAACTGGTGACGCTGTGGCGCCAGTTGTTCGAGGCGGGTCAGGTTCAGGCGTTCGGCAGCGAGGCCTTCCCAGTCCTGGCGGGCGCTGGCGAGGGCTTCGGCGGCGGCTTTCTGCTGGTCTTGCAGGGCCAGCAGTTCGTTGAGCCAGGTGCGTTGTTGTTCGAGCTGGCGCTGCTGGGCCTGTCCGGCCTTGAGGCCTTGCTGGGCCTCGACCAGTTGCTGATCGAGGGCCGTGCGTTCTTCTTCGCTCATTGGCAGCACGCCGCTGGCTTCGCCGAGCAGGGCTTTCAACGCTTCGTCGGCTTCCTTGGCCTTGGCAAAGGCGCGCCGGCCCAGCTGGCTGTAGATCGCCGTGTTGGTGAGCTTTTCCAGCAGCTCGCTGCGTTCCTTGTCGTCGGCCTTGAGGAAGGCGCTGAACTCGCTCTGGGCCAGCATCACCGCGCGGGTGAACTGGGCGAAGTTGAGGCCCAGGCGCGATTCGATCAGTTGCTCGTACTCGCGCTTGCTCTGGTTGCTCAGCAGTTGCTGGCTGTCCAGGTCGTGCAGGCTCTGGCGGCTGCCTTGCAGCTTGCCGTTGGCCTTGTCGCGGGCGCGGTTGGCTTCCCAGCGGGCGCGGTAGCGGCGGCCGTCGATACCGACGAAATCCACCTCGGCAAAGCAACTGCCGGTGCCGCGGCGCAGCAGGGTGCGCGGGTCATTGGTGAGAATTTCACCGTCGGCATCCGGGACCTTGGTCTCCCGGCCGATGTTTTCCAGGCGCGGCACCGAGCCGAACAGGGCCAGGCACAGGGCATCGAGCAGGGTGCTCTTGCCCGCGCCGGTCGGCCCGGTGATGGCGAACAGGCCGGCGCTGGCCAGGGGTTCGGCGGTGAAATCGATCTCGAAGGGCCCGGCCAGGGAGGCGAGGTTCTTCAGGCGGATGGCGAGGATCTTCATGGCTGTTCCTCCTGTTGCTGGACTTCCTGCAACAGCAGGGCGAAATCGGCCAGGGTGCCGTCATCGGCGGCGCTGCCGTAGGCCTGTTCCCAGGCGCGGGCGAACAGGTCCTGGGGCTTGAGCTGGCCCAGTTCCACCAAGCGCTCTTCTTCCTCGCCATCGGCGCCAATACGCCCGGCGTATTCCGCGCTGATCCGCACCAGGCGCACGGCCTTGCCCTGCAGGGCGCCTTCAAGCTGCTGGCGCAGGTCGGGTTGCGGCTCGTCCAGTTGCACGCGGACTTCCAGCCACGGCTGGCGCTGCGGGTCGTCGAGCAGGTCGACCACCGGCAGTTCGGTGAGGCTTTCGAGAATCTCGGCCAAGGGCGCCGGGCCGACCCGTTGCAGGGCCACGGCCCGTGGCACGCTGCGGCTTTCCACGCTGACCAGCTTGTTGCCCTTGAGCTCCACTTCGAGGATCTGGTGCGGGTACTTGATCTCCGAGAACGACAGCGGCAGCGGCGAGCCGCAATAGCGGATGCGTTCCTCGCCATTGACCTTCTGCGGCTTGTGCAGGTGGCCGAGGGCGACATAGGCGATTTCTTCGCCGAACAGGCTGGCGGGCAGGGCTTCGGCGGTGCCGATGATCAGGCTGCGCTCGGAGTCCTCGGAGACCGAGCCACCGGCCATATGGGCGTGGCTGATGGCGACCAGCGCCTGTTTCGGCTGGCGGCGCTCGAGGGCGGCGGCGATGAGTTTCTCGTGAACCTGGCCGATGCCGCGCAGGTAGTCCTCGCCCAGGTGCGGCCCGGTGACTTCCGCCGGGCGCAGGAAGGGCAGGGCCAGGCACCAGGCCTCGACCTTGCCCTTGGCGTTGGTCAGGGGTACGAGCAGGCGGTCGCTGTCCAGCTGGCCTTCGTCGAGCCACTGCACGCGACCGAGGGCGTGGGTGCGCAGGCTGCGCATCAGCGGGCCGGGGAGTTCGATGCGCGAGCCGGAATCGTGGTTGCCGGCGATCATCACGATGGTCAGGGCCGGCTGTTGCTCGTGGGCCTTGACGATAAAGTTGTAGAGCTGTTCCTGGGCCTTCACCGGCGGGTTCACGGTGTCGAAGATATCGCCGGCGATCAGCAGGGCATCGGGGGTGCGCAGCTTGAGCTGGCCGAGCAGCCAGTCGAGGAAGCAGGCATGTTCGAAATCGCGCTCCTGGCCGTGCAGGGTTTGCCCCAGATGCCAGTCGGAGGTGTGAAACAGACGCATGGATAGTCCTGTGACGGGGGCAGGATGGAAAACCGGTAATGGTACCTGAATGTGTGGTGTTCTTGAGGGCCCTATCGCTGGCAAGCCAGCTCCCACAGGGATCCCATGCGCCGCGGACCCTGTGGGAGCTGGCTTGCCAGCGATAGGGCCCTCAAGAACAACAGAAAACTATTTGGGACAAGCATCGGCAGGCTCCCATTCTCTCCACAGGGATTGCTGGCGCCGCGGACCCTGTGGGAGCTGGCTTGCCAGCGATAGGGCCCTCAAGAACAACAGAAAACTACTTGGGATAAAGCGGCGGAAGGCTGCCGTTCTCGCCTTGGGTCGGCTGGGCGAGTTCCGCAGCGGGAATGGTACTGATCGCCTTCCACAGATCCTCACCTTGCCAATACTGCCCGGCCTCGCTGTACAGCGCGCTGTTCAGCCCATCCAGCGCATCCGACAGCGGCACGAAGCGCGCCGCCATCTCCGCCAGGGTCTGCGGCTGCTGGCGTGCCCAGGCGTCCAAGGCCTGGCGCGTAGCCTGGGGATCATTGGCCAGGCACGCCCGCTTCAGATCATCGAGCAGCGTCCGCGGACTCGGCCCCGCCGGAATCACCCGGGCCACCGCCGGCTGCGAACGGGCCCGCCACCACAGGGCGAAACCGGCCAGGGTGGTCAACGCCAGAACCAACGTACTCAGTTGCCACGGCCACAACAGCTGGCTGCCCTGGCCTGAGGTCGCACCTGGCGTTTCTGCGGTCAGCGCCGGGTTGTCCTGCACCTGGAGGCTGCGCGCCGGCAGGCTGCTGTGTTCCAGATGGTCTTCGCGGGTGTTCCACCAGACCACCTCCAGGCTCGGCAACTCGAGGTTGCCGCTGTGGGTCGGCACCAGCGCCTCGCGTTCCTCGCGGCTGCCGACCAGCCCGCGTTCGTCGATCTGGTTGCGCAGTTGCGGCTGGTCCGGATAACGCCGCAAGCCGGCGATTTCACTGCTCGGCAACGGCGTCAACTGGGTGCTGGACAGCCCCTCGGCCTTGAGCGTGACGCTGCGGGTCAGCGAGTCGCCGATCTGCACCGGGGTCTGCGCCGGGTCCGGGCTCCAGTGTTCCTCAAGCGTCAGGTTGCGCGCCGGCAGCCAGGGCGCACCGGCCGGGTAGCTGGCCGGGATCGGCTTGACCTGCAACGGCAGTTCCCGGGAAATCACCCGCACCTGGCTGTTGCCGGCGGCATTCGGGCTGTCGCTGTCGCCGCCCGCGCTGGTGGCGCTGAAGGTCAGCGACGGCACCTTCACCTCGCCGCTCTGCTGCGGATACAGGGCATAGCGCATCTCGATCACGCCATGGCGGATGCCGTTGATCAGCTTCTCGTAGGTGCGCGATTCGCCCAGCGGCTCGATCTTCACCCCGTCCAGTTGCAGCGGGCTGAGGCTGCTGTCGTCGTACAGCGACACCGAGTGGTAGATGCGCAGGGTCAGCACGGCCTGGGCCTGCACGTAGACGCTGCTCTGGTCGAGGCTGGCCTCGATGAATACCGGGGCGAGCAGGGTCACCGGGGTGTCCTCGGCGGCCTGGACCTGCAACTGGATCGGCTCGCTATGCAGCTCGCCAAGGCTCAGCGACGGGATTTCCAGGGTCCCGGCGCGGCGTGGCATGAGGGTTACGACCCAGCGCGTGGTGGCTTCGTTCTGTCCGTCGAGGGTATTGAGGCTGTTGAGCTGGCGCGTGCCACGCACCTCGAAATCCGCCTGCAGGGGCGTCAGGTCCGGCTTGCCGAACTGCGTGACATCGCCGACCTCAAGGGTCAGTTCCAGGGTTTCCGCGGTATTCAGCTGGCTGCGGTCGACACTGGCGTGCAGCTCCCGGGCCTGGGCCTGCAGGGCGAAGATAAGACAGAAGACGAAGGCGCAGACGCGGCTCATCGATGGGTTTCCTGAAGTTGTTGCTGTTCGTACCAGAATTTGCGCCGCAGCAGTTGCGCGGGGTTGTCCGGGATCTGCCGCAGCCATTGCTCCAGGGCCTGGCGCTGTTCGGCGTCGAGGTTGCTGCCGGTGGGGCGCTGGGGCGGCCGGGTGGTACTTTCGTCGTCATCGCCGGCGGCATTCTGCGGCGCTTGAGCCTCGCCTTGTTCCTGCTGTTCCTGGGGCTCGTCGCCGGGCTGACCGGTTTCCTTCTCGTTGTTGCTCTGTTGCGGATTGTCGCTGGTTTCGCCCGGCATCTGCTGGCCGTTCTGCTGTTCCGGTTCCTCCTCCGGCTCTTTCGCCGGCGGGGTCTGTTCCTGCTGGCGCTGTTGCAGCAGTTGCTCGACCAGGGCCTTGTTGGTCAGCGCCGGTTGCAGGTCGGGCTGGCGTTCCAGGGCCTCTTCATAGGCATCCACCGCCGCTTCCAGTTCGCCGCTGCGGGCCAGGGCGTTGCCGCGGTTGTAGTGGCCGGTGGCGCTGTCGTCGAGGGCGAACAGGCGGGCCGCGCCCGCATAGTCGCCGGCCTCATAGAGGGCCCAGCCTTTCCATTGCGGGTCCTGGAAGTGCTTGGCCGCTTCCGCCGGACGCTTTCTTTCCAGCAGGTACTGGCCCTGCTGGTCGGGGCGCCGCCACAGCTCGCTGAATTCGAAGGCATAGGACGGCTGCGGCAGACAGAACAATAGCGGCAGGCAGAACAACCAGCCACGCCGCCCGGCGCAGGCCGCCAGGAGCAGCAGCGGCAGGAGCAGCCAGTAGCCCTGGTCGGCCCAGGTATCCAGTTGCACGGTCTGGCCGTCGTTGCTCATCGCCTTGGGGTTGTCGAACAGACCCAGGCCGCGCAGGTCGAGGTCGTCGATGCGCGCGTGGCGGTAGCGGCCGCCGAGGTCGCTGATAAAGGGCTTGAGGCTGCTGCTGTCGAGGCGCGGAACGAAGATCGCGCCGTCGGCGTCCTTGAGCAGTTCGCCATTGGCCTGCTTGACCGGTGCGCCCTCGGCGCTGCCGACGCCGAGCATCAGCAATGGCGGCCCGTTGCGGCCTAGGGCCTGGGCGATGCCCTGGCGTTCTTCGTCGGTGAGCGACGAGGCGATCAGCAGTAGCCGGCCCTGGCCCAGAGCGCCTTGGGAGAGCAGTGAGAGCGCCTTGCCCACGGCCAGGTCGGCACGTTGTCCGGCCTGGGGCATGATCCCCGGCTCCAGCGCCTCCAGCAGGTTGCGGCTGGTACCGAGGTCGTCCGACAGCGGTACCAGGGTGTGGGCGCTGCCGGCGTAGACGACGATGGCGGTCTGGCTGTCACGGCGGTGTTCGAGCAGGTCGAGGATCTTGCGCCGGGCCTGTTCCAGACGGGTCGGCGGGGTGTCCTCGGCGAGCATTTCCGGGGTCAGTTCGAGCAGGATCACCAGCGGATCAGCCGGGCGCTGGCGGGTTTCCTCCAGGCGTTCCCAGCTTGGCCCGACCAGTGCCAGCACGCCAAGCACCCAGGCCAGCCCGAGGGCGACCCACGGCAGCTTGCTGTCGTGACCACTGCCACCACCCAGCAACACGCCATGGAAGGCCGGCGGCAGGATCATCTGCCAGCGTCCGGCGCGCTTCTGCCGGTGCCAGAGTTTCCACAGCAGCCAGCCGAGCACCGGCAGCACCAGCAGCCACAGCGGACGCATGAAATGAGGCCAGAGCTCGCTCATCGACGCCTCCGCAGACGCAGGCGCTTCAGCCGTTCACGCCATTCCGGGTGCGGCTGGAGGAAGTCCGGGCGGCGCAACAGGCGCTGAAGCAGGCGTTGCAGCAGGTGGTCGGGCCAGCGCTCGCGGATCACCAGGGCCATGCTCAACAGCATCGCCGCGGCCAGGGGCCAGGCATACAAGGCTTCGGCGGTGCGCGCCTGGGTCGGTTGCTGTTCCACCGGTTCGAGCAGGTCGAGGGTGTCGCCGATAGCCTTGAGCTCGGCGCCATCGCGGGCACGGAAATACTCGCCATGGGTGATCTGGGCGATCTCCCGCAGCGAGGCTTCGTCGAGGTCGAGGCTCGGATTGAGGCCGATCTGCCCGGCGGTGCCGCTTTCCTCGGCGCTGGCGCCGATGCCGATGGTGTAGATGCGGATGTTCTCCTGGGCGGCCAGGCGCGCAGCGGTCAGCGGGTGGATCTGCCCGCCGTTGTTGGCGCCGTCGGTGACCAGGATCAGCACACGGCTGTCGGTCGGGCGCGAACGCAGGCGCTTGACCGCCAGGCCGATGGCGTCGCCGATGGCGGTGTTCTTGCCGGCGATGCCGATCTGCGCGTCATCGAGGAAGTTGCGCACGGTGCGCCGGTCGAAGGTCAGCGGCGCCTGCAGATAGGCCTGGCTGCCGAACAGGATCAGGCCGACGCGGTCGCCTTCGCGCTGCTGCAGGAAGTCGCCGAGCAGGTCCTTGACCAGCGACAGGCGGCTGACGTCCTCGCCGTCCCAGCTCATGTCCGGGTAATCCATCGAGCCGGACACGTCCACGGCCACCAGCAGGTCGCGGCCGCTGGCGGCCACCGGTAGCGGCTCGCCGAGCCATTGCGGGCGGGCGGCGGCACACAGCAGAAGCAGCCAGACCAGGATGAACGGCGCCTGTTGGCGCAGGGTCGGCAGGTTCAGGCGCGCGCGGCGGCCGGCCAGGCCTTCCAGTTCATCGAGGAAACTGACCTTGAGCACCGGCTCGCCGCTGTCCGCCGCCGGCAGCAGCAGGCGCGCCAGCCAGGGCAGCGGCAAGAGGGCGAAGACCCACGGCCAGGCCAGTTCAAACATGCTTGCGGATCCAGGTTTCGACCGCCTGGTTGAGGCCGGCGATGGCCTTGTCGTCGAGGCGGCATTCGGGCTTGTAGGTGCCTTCCACCAGCACCATCCAGCGGGTCAGGCCGGCGGCGGGGCAGCGGTTGTCGAGAAAGGCCAGCCATTTGCGGCCATTGAGGGTATGGCTGTGGCTGTCCGGGTAATGGTTGCGGCACAGGCGCTTGAGCAGGGCGTTGATCTGCTGCAGCCAGGCGCCGGCCGGAGCGCCGTCGTAGGGCTTGGGCAATTGCGCCAGTTCGGCCAGGGCGGCGATGCGGATCGGGTCCAGCGGCTGTTCGGCGCGAGGCACCGGGGGTTTGCGTGGACGCCAGTGACGCAGGCGCCAGAGGCCCCAGCCGAGCAGCGGTACAAGCAGCAGGAGTGCCCACCAGCCCGGCGCCGGTGGCCAGGCGCTGACGGGCGGCGGGGCGATCAGCGGTTGCAATTGCGCCAGAGGGTTCATCGCGGCTTGCCTGCCCGTTGTGGGTCGAGGTATTCGCGCAGTTGCTCGATCATTTCGCTCTGGGTGCTCAGGGGCATCAGCACCACCCGCAGTTTCTGCGCGAGCATTTCCCAGCGCTCGATACGCGCCTCGCTCTGCTGGCGATAGCTCTGGCGCAGGTTGCTGTCCAGCGTATCCAGCTCCAGTTGCGCGCCACGCTGGGCGAAACGCAGCAGGCCGGCGGCGGGCAGGGCGTGGTCGAGCGGGTCGGACAACGGCAGCAGGAGCAGGTCGCAATGCCGTGACAGCAGGCTGAGTTGCTGTTCCACGCCGGGATTCAGGGCGCGCTCGTCGCACAGGATGATCGCCAGGCTGCCCGGGCGCAGCACCTCGCGGGCTCGGCGCAGCGCAGTGCCGAGGTTATCGCCCTGGGGCGTGGCCTCGGTGTGCAGTGACTGGTTGACCCGGGCCAGGCGGTTGAGCAGTTGCAGCAGGCTTTGCTTGCTGCGGCGCGGCTTGATCTCGTGGTGTTCGTTGTCGCCGAACACCAACCCGCCGATGCGGTCGTTATGCCCCAGGGCCGCCCAGCCGAACAGCGCGGCGGCTTGCGCGGCGAGCACCGACTTGAACATCAATCCGGAGCCGAAGAACAGCCGGCGGCTCTGCTCGACCATGATAAAAATCGGCCGCTCGCGTTCCTCATGGAACAGCTTGGTGTGCGGCTCCTGGGTGCGGGCGGTCACCCGCCAGTCGATATTGCGCACATCGTCGCCGGCCTGGTACACGCGCACCTGGTCGAAATCCACGCCGCGCCCGCGCAGGCGCGAATGGTGCAGGCCGACCAGCGGGCTGCGCTGGCCGGGGGCGGAAAACAGACGGACTTCGCGCACCCGGTGGCGCATCTCGATCAGCTCGGTGAGGCTGATGCGGATGCCGGGGGCGGCCAACAGTTGACTGGGCATGGGCTCAGGCGACGGCGACGACGTCGAGAATGCGCTGGATCACCCGGTCCTGGTCGATCCCGGCCGCTTCGGCCTCGAACGACAGGATAATGCGGTGGCGCAGCACGTCGAACAGCACCGCCTGGATATCCTCGGGGCTGACGAAATCGCGCCCGGCCAGCCAGGCATGGGCGCGGGCGCAGCGGTCCAGGGCAATGGACCCGCGCGGGCTGGCGCCGTAGGCGATCCAGTCGCCCAGCTCGGCGTCGTACTTGGCGCCGTTGCGCGTGGCCATGACCAGTTGCACCAGGTATTCCTCCACCGCATCGGCCATGTACAGGCCGAGGATCTCCTTGCGTGCGGCGAAGATCGCCTGTTGGCTGACCCGGCGCTCGGGCTTGGTCTCGCCGTTCAGCGCCTCGCCACGGGCCTGGGAAAGGATGCGGCGCTCCACGGTGGCATCCGGGAAGCCGATCTTCACATGCATCAGGAAGCGGTCGAGCTGGGCTTCCGGCAGCGGGTAGGTGCCTTCCTGCTCGATCGGGTTTTGGGTCGCCATCACCAGGAACAGCGGCGACAGCTCGTAGGTGCTGCGGCCGACGCTGACCTGGCGCTCGGCCATGGCTTCGAGCAATGCCGACTGGACCTTGGCCGGGGCGCGGTTGATTTCGTCGGCCAGCACCAGGTTATGGAAGATCGGGCCTTGCTGGAACACGAAGCTGCCGGTTTCCGGGCGATAGATCTCGGTGCCGGTGATATCGGCCGGGAGCAGGTCGGGGGTGAACTGGATGCGATGGAACTGGGCCTCGATCCCTTCGGCCAGTTCCTTGATGGCCTTGGTCTTGGCCAGGCCGGGGGCGCCTTCGACCAGCATATGGCCGTCGGCCAGGAGCACGATGAGCAGACGCTCTACCAGTTTCTCCTGGCCGAGGATCTGGGTGGAAAGAAAGGTGCGCAGCGCGATCAGCGCTTCACGGTGTTCCATCGTGACGGTTCCTGGAGTGAAGCCCGGGGCGGCGTGAAGCGCCCGGACAGGGGCTGATACTTTAATCCATCCAGGGGGGTGGCGACTAACGGTACGGGGGAAATCTTTTACGGGGGGAGGGCGGGTTTCTGGTGTCAAATACGGTATTCAAGACGTTATGCGGAGCCTGGGAGGGCCTCATCGCTGGCAACGCCAGCTCCCACAGGGTCCGCGCCGGGCACAAGTTCTGCGGCTGACCCAGAACCCTGTGGGAGCCGGCATTGCCGGCGATGAGGCCATCAGCCCCACCCCAAATCCGGCGGTGTACCCGGCCCCTGTGGGAGCTGGCTTGCCAGCGATAGGGCCGTCAGCCTCACCCCAATTCCCAGCAATGCCCCCAGTTCAGCGCTCGCAGACCAGCGTCCCGACCCCATCCAGAATCACCTTCAACACCGCCTCGATCTCATCCAGGTCATCACCCAGCGCATTAGCGATATCGATCTCCAGCACATCATCCCCACCAAACAGATCCGTCGCCCCCGGCGCCGTCTCGATCAGCAGCCGGCTGGCGCTCAAGGTCACCTTGATATCCCGCAGCGTGTCGCCTTCTTTCTCGATCATCAGGTCGACTTCATCGTCTTCCGGATACCGGCAAAGGATGAACAAACGGCCATCGGTATTGTTGCTGCCGAGGGTGGCAAGGTTGTCTTCTTCGTCATCGCAGGCGTTGCCGAAAATCAGCTCGGAGGTCAGTTGCATGGTGCAGCTCGGTCAAGGAAATGAAACCCAAGTGTGCCAGCGTTTGCCCATGGGATGAATCTCCGCCTGCACCTCAATGTCCGAATATGTCGCAGCGCCGCAAGCAGGGGCGGGTGGGCTGTCGTTAAGCTGCGTTGTCGATGGACACCCGTAAAGACGCAGTCGGCTCCAACAGACAGTGGTTTTTGCAGATGCCCATCCTGGTGTGACCGACCGGTCAAACCTGTACTCGCTCTTTCGCATTTCCCCTCCGCCGCGCCCGACATTGACTATGGTTGATGCGGGATAAAGCGGACACGCGCGACGTTTCAATCAAAAACAAAGCCCAAGCGGAGTACCACAGATGGCGTTTTTCACCGCAGCCAGCAAAGCCGACTTCCAGCATCAACTGAAAGCCGCCCTGGCGCAGCACATCAGCGAACAGGCACTGCCACAAGTGGCGCTGTTCGCCGAGCAATTCTTCGGCATCATCTCTCTGGACGAGCTGACCCAGCGTCGTCTCTCCGACCTGGTCGGCTGCACCCTCTCTGCCTGGCGCATCATCGAGCGCTTTGACCACGCCCAGCCCAAGGTCAACGTCTACAACCCCGATTACGAGCGTCATGGCTGGCAGTCGACCCACACCGCCGTGGAAGTCCTGCACCATGACCTGCCATTCCTCGTCGACTCCGTCCGCACCGAACTGAACCGCCGCGGCTACAGCATCCACACCCTGCAGACCACCGTGCTCAGCACCCGTCGTGGCAAGGACGGCGAACTGCTGGAAATCCTGCCCAAGGGCACCCACGGCGAGGACGTGCTGCAAGAATCCCTGATGTACCTGGAGATCGACCGCTGCGCCAACAACGCAGAACTCTCCGTACTGACCCACGAACTGACCCAAGTCCTGGCCGAAGTGCGCGTCGCCGTGGCCGACTTCGAGCCGATGAAGGCCAAGGTCCAGGAGCTGCTGGAACTGGTCGAGCAGACCCCGTACCCGGCGGTCGCTGGCGAGAAGTCCGAGGTCAAGAGCTTCCTCGAATGGCTGGTGGGCAACCACTTCACCTTCCTCGGTTATGAAGAATTCGTGGTCAAGGCCGACGCCCAGGGCGGCCAGCTGGTGTATGACGAGCAGTCCTTCCTCGGCCTGACCCGCCTGCTGCGCGCCGGCCTCACCGCCGAAGACCTGCGCATCGAAGACTACGCCGTAGCCTACCTGCACGAGCCGCTGCTGCTGTCCTTCGCCAAGGCCGCCCATCCGAGCCGTGTGCACCGCCCGGCCTACCCGGACTACGTGTCGATCCGCCAGCTCGACGCCGACGGCAAGGTGATCAAGGAATGCCGCTTCATGGGCCTCTACACCTCCTCGGTATATGGCGAAAGTGTCCACCAGATCCCGTACATTCGCGACAAGGTTGCCGAAGTCGAGCGCCGTTCCGGTTTCGACGCCAAGGCGCACCTGGGCAAGGAGCTGGCCCAGGTCCTCGAAGTGCTGCCCCGCGACGACCTGTTCCAGACCCCGGTGGACGAGCTGTTCAACACCGTGATGTCCATCGTCCAGATCCAGGAACGCAACAAGATCCGCGTGTTCCTGCGCAAGGACCCGTACGGCCGCTTCTGCTACTGCCTGGCCTATGTCCCGCGTGACATCTACTCCACCGAAGTCCGGCAGAAGATCCAGCAGGTGCTGATGGAGCGCCTCAAGGCCAGCGACTGCGAATTCTGGACCTTCTTCTCCGAATCGGTCCTGGCCCGCGTGCAGCTGATCCTGCGCGTCGATCCGAAGAACCGCATCGATATCGACCCGAAACAGCTGGAAAACGAAGTGATCCAGGCCTGCCGCTCGTGGCAGGACGACTACGCCGCACTCACCGTCGAAGCCTTCGGCGAAGCCCAGGGCACCAACGTCCTCGCCGACTTCCCGAAAGGCTTCCCGGCCGGTTACCGCGAGCGTTTCGCCGCGCACTCGGCGGTGGTCGACATGCAGCACCTGCTCAACCTGTCGGAGAAAAAGCCGCTGGTGATGAGCTTCTACCAGCCGCTGACCCAGTCCGGTAAGCACATCCTGCACTGCAAGCTGTACCACGCCGACACCCCGCTGGCCCTGTCCGACGTCCTGCCGATCCTGGAAAACCTCGGCCTGCGCGTGCTCGGCGAGTTCCCGTACCGCCTGCGCCACACCAATGGCCGCGAGTTCTGGATCCATGACTTCGCCTTCACCTACAGCGAAGGCCTCAACCTCGACATCCAGCAGCTCAACGACACCCTGCAGGACGCCTTCGTCCACATCGTCAACGGCGATGCGGAAAACGACGCCTTCAACCGCCTGGTGCTGACCGCCGGCCTGCCATGGCGCGACGTCGCCCTGCTGCGTGCCTACGCCCGCTACCTCAAGCAGATCCGCCTGGGCTTCGACCTCGGCTACATCGCCAGCACCCTGAACAACCACACCGACATCGCCCGCGAGCTGACCCGGCTGTTCAAGACCCGCTTCTATCTGGCGCGCAAGCTCACCAGCGAAGACCTCGAAGACAAGCAACAGCGTCTGGAACAGGCCATCCTCAGTGCCCTCGACGACGTCCAGGTGCTCAACGAAGACCGCATCCTGCGGCGCTACCTGGACCTGATCAAGGCCACCCTGCGCACCAACTTCTACCAGCCGGACGCCAACGGCCAGAACAAGTCCTACTTCAGCTTCAAGTTCAACCCCAAGCTGATCCCGGAACTGCCCAAGCCGGTACCGAAGTTCGAAATCTTCGTCTACTCGCCGCGTGTCGAAGGCGTGCACCTGCGCTTCGGCAACGTTGCCCGTGGTGGCCTGCGCTGGTCGGACCGCGAGGAAGACTTCCGCACCGAAGTCCTCGGCCTGGTCAAAGCCCAGCAGGTGAAGAACTCGGTCATCGTCCCGGTCGGCGCCAAGGGCGGCTTCCTGCCGCGACGCCTGCCACTGGGCGGCAGCCGCGACGACATCGCCGCCGAGGGCATCGCCTGCTACCGCATCTTCATCTCCGGCCTGCTGGACATCACCGACAACCTCAAGGACGGCGGCGTCGTGCCACCGGCCAACGTCGTCCGGCATGACGACGACGACCCGTACCTGGTCGTTGCCGCGGACAAAGGCACCGCCACCTTCTCCGACATCGCCAACGGCATCGCCATCGACTACGGCTTCTGGCTCGGCGACGCCTTCGCCTCGGGCGGCTCGGCCGGCTACGACCACAAGAAAATGGGCATCACTGCCCGTGGCGCCTGGGTCGGCGTGCAGCGGCACTTCCGCGAGCGTGGCATCAACGTGCAGAAGGACGTCATCACCGTGGTCGGCATCGGCGACATGGCCGGCGATGTCTTCGGCAACGGTCTGCTCATGTCCGAGACCCTGCAACTGGTCGCGGCCTTCAACCACCTGCACATCTTCATCGACCCCAACCCGGACCCGGCCACCAGCTTCGCCGAGCGCAAGCGCCTGTTCGACCTCCCGCGTTCGGCCTGGAGCGACTACGACAGCAGCATCATGTCCGAGGGCGGCGGCATCTTCCCGCGCAGCGCAAAAAGCATCGCCATCACTCCTCAGATGAAAGAACGCTTCGCCATCGAAGCCGACAAACTCACCCCGACCGAGCTGCTCAATGCGCTGCTCAAGGCCCCGGTCGACCTGCTCTGGAACGGCGGTATCGGCACCTACGTCAAATCCAGCGAGGAAAGCCACGCCGACGTCGGCGACAAGGCCAACGACGCCCTGCGCGTCAACGGTGACGAACTGCGCTGCAAGGTAGTGGGCGAGGGCGGCAACCTCGGCATGACCCAGCTCGGCCGTGTCGAATTCGGCCTCAATGGCGGCGCCACCAACACCGACTTCATCGACAACGCCGGTGGTGTGGACTGCTCCGACCACGAGGTCAACATCAAGATCCTGCTCAACGAAGTCGTGCAGGCCGGCGACATGACCGAGAAGCAGCGCAACCAGCTGCTCGGCAGCATGACCGAAGAGGTCTCCAGCCTCGTCCTCGGCAACAACTACAAGCAAACCCAGGCCCTGTCCCTCGCGGCGCGTCGTGCCAAGGAGCGCATTGCCGAATACAAGCGCCTCATGGCCGACCTCGAAAGCCGCGGCAAGCTTGATCGCGCGATCGAATTCCTCCCGTCGGAAGAGCAACTCGCCGAGCGCATCGCCGCCAACCAGGGCCTCAGCCGCGCGGAGCTCTCGGTCCTCATCTCCTACAGCAAGATCGACCTCAAGGAAGCGCTGCTCAAATCCCAGGTCCCGGATGACGACTACCTCACCCGCGACATGGAGACAGCGTTCCCGCCGTCGCTGGTGCACAAGTTCGCCGACGCCATGCGTCGTCACCGCCTGAAGCGCGAAATCGTCAGCACCCAGATCGCCAACGACCTGGTCAACAACATGGGCATCACCTTCGTCCAGCGGCTCAAGGAGTCCACGGGCATGAGCCCGGCGAACGTGGCGGGCGCCTACGTCATCGTGCGCGACATCTTCCACCTCCCGCACTGGTTCCGGCAGATCGAAGCGCTGGACTACCAGGTGCCGGCGGAAGTGCAGCTCACCCTGATGGACGAGCTGATGCGCCTGGGCCGTCGGGCGACCCGCTGGTTCCTGCGCAGCCGTCGCAACGAGCAGGATGCCGGGCGCGATGTCGCGCACTTTGGGCCGCAGATTGCTGCCCTGGGCCTGAAGCTCGATGAACTGCTGGAAGGCCCGACCCGTGAGCGGTGGCAGACCCGGTACCAGAGCTTTGTAGAGGCTGGCGTGCCGGAGTTGCTGGCGCGGATGGTCGCGGGGACTACGCACCTGTACACCTTGCTGCCGATTATCGAAGCGTCTGACGTGACCGGGCAGAACCCGGCTCAGGTGGCCAAGGCGTTCTTCGCGGTGGGCAGTGCGCTGGATCTGACCTGGTATCTGCAGGAGATCAGCAATTTGCCGGTGGAGAACAACTGGCAGGCGCTGGCCCGGGAAGCGTTCCGGGATGATATTGATCTGCAGCAGCGGGCCATCACGATTTCTGTATTGCAGATGGCGGATGCGCCGGAGGATATGGATGCAAGGGTGGCGCTGTGGATGGAGCAGCATCGGGTGATGGTGGAGCGGTGGCGGGCTATGTTGGATGACCTTCGGGCTGCTACTGGGACTGACTACGCTATGTATGCGGTTGCTAACCGGGAGCTGGTGGATTTGGCGCTTAGTGGGCAGTCGGCGGTTTTGCCGTCTTGACTGACCCGCTGGGGCAACCTGCATTGGCGATGATGATCGTGTTCTTGTAGCCCCTTGCGAGTAGCCTGAAAAGCCCTCGTCGGGTCTCGGTATGAGCCTAACTTCAGCGACGTCCTGCCAGGTGTGTCGCTGGAGTGAATGGCCAAGTGGTGACACAAAGGATTTTTGAGCGTTAAAGCGTTACCATACGTCCGGCTGGGATGCCACGATCAATCCGGGTAGACGCATGCGGTCTAACCGGTTCGAATGACGATGGCAATCCTTTGTTGAAGGAAACCAGAGAGCCAGAGCCTTTGAACCAAGTGCAGTCATTCCGTTTCGTAGATCTTTTTGCCGGCCTCGGTGGGTTTCATCTAGCCTTAGGCAGGTTAGGCGGCAGGTGCGTGTTCGCTGCTGAGTGGAAAGAGCACCTGCGCGATATATATAAGATAAATTTCAATTTGTATCCTTCTGGGGATATTACAAAGGTCTCTCCAAAGACTGTTCCTGATCACGAAGTTTTAACTGCAGGCTTTCCATGCCAGCCTTTTTCAAAGGCGGGGGAGCAGTTAGGCTTTGAGTGCACGGAGCAGGGGGATCTGTTTTTTAATGTGGCAGCTATACTTGCTGAAAAACGGCCGCAATTTTTTATTCTTGAAAACGTCCCCAACCTTTTAAAGCATGACGAAGGCCGAACGTGGGAGAAAATTAAAGAGATTTTAGGCCTTGGTGATAGCGGGTTGGGTTATCATATATCTGCTGATAAGCTTTCTCCGCATAATTTCGGAATACCGCAAATCCGTGAGCGAGTATATATAGTCGGCTCGCTAGACTCGCTTGAGAAATTTTCATGGCCGGAAAAGAGCGCTTCGCCGACTTCTATCGATACTGTTCTTGACGAATACCCTGCAGATGCAAAAAAACTTTCACCACAGGTAGTCGACTGTCTTGAGGTCTGGGATGACTTCCTCAAGCGGTGTCCAGTTGAGGTGGAGCCGCCATGGTTCCCATTGTGGTCAATGGAATGGGGGGCCTCATATCCATTTGAAGAAACAACTCCCTATGCTTTAAAGCAGCTGAATGGTCTCGATGGCCTTAAAGGATTTAAGGGCAGCCATGGGTGTAAACTTGGAAACTTCCGAACTCTAGATGAAAGATGGGCTGCTCTGCCAAGTCATGCTAGGACAGAAAATTTGACCTTCCCGAAGTGGAAGAAAGATTTTATTAGGCTTAATAGGCAGTTTTATTTCGAGAATAAAGAGTGGATTGATCCGTGGTTGCCCAGTATTTTAAAGTTTCCCTCAAGCTTGCAGAAGTTTGAGTGGAACGTTAAAGGTGGGGCTCGTAATATATGGGATTATGTGTTGCAATTCAGGGCGTCTGGTGTCCGTGTTAAGCGGCGAACTACAGCTCCGAGCCTGATCGCAATGACAGATACTCAAGTCCCTATAATCGGCTGGCAGCAGAGATATATGACGCCAAGGGAATGTGCTAGGTTGCAAAGTCTTGATGCGCTCAAGAAGCTCCCTGAAAGCCAGACGCAAGCTTTTAAAGCTCTCGGTAATGCAGTCAACTCATTTGTCGTCGAGTCTGTGGCAAGGGCTTTAATTGAAACTAAGCCTTTAGTCGGGGATTTTCTCTGTCATGAAGTGGGCGCTGAGGAAGTGAGCTGAATAAAATGGGGCATGTAAATTTGGATGCGCAGGGAAGTGTTGAGGTAGGAATCCGTCCAGAAGTTACAATGCTGTCAGTGCTCCAGCACTTGAACTATAAGGCATGGTTTGCCATGGCGGAGTTTATCGATAATGCAATACAAAGCTTTGAGGCTAATAGGGAAAGCCTTGAGGCGATTCATGGGTGTGATTTTCAGTTAAAGATAAACATCGATATCGATGTGGCTCCTCCTGGACGCATCGTGATAAAAGACAATGCGGCTGGGATCGCTGGGGACGACTTTCCCAGAGCTTTCCGAACTGCTCAAGCCCCTTCTGACCGTACGGGACTTTCCGAGTTTGGTATGGGTATGAAAAGTGCGGCGTGCTGGTTCGCGAAAAATTGGTCTGTCAGAACGAAGGCTGTAAATGAAGTAGTAGAAAGAACGATAAATTTTGATGTTCAAAATATTGTTGATAGAAAGTTGGAGAGTCTCCGTCCGTTAGAGCGACAGGAGGATGCACGGGTTCATTATACCGTGGTGACTTTGTGGGGCTTACATCATGTTCCCCAGGGGCGTACTGTCGGGAAAATTAAAGCTCATCTTGCGAGTATATATCGGGTGTATATCCGGCAAGGCAGTTTGGAGCTAATTTTTAACGGGGAGAAACTAGAGTATAATTCTCCGGCAGTTCTGAGTGCTGTACCGTACAATTCCGCTGGATTGCCTTCTCAGGGTGAAAGTGTACAGGCAGTTTCCTGGCAAAAGAAAATTTCTTTTGATTTTGGAGAGGGCCAGCGTGTAACCGGATTTGCGGCACTGAGAGAAGTAGGTTCTACGCCGTTAGCAGGTTTCGCGCTATTTCGAAGGAACAGGCTTATAGAGGGCAGCCACGATGAGTCTTATCGTCCTAGTCAGATATTTAAGCAAACAAACAGTTATCCATATCAGCGGCTATTTGGGGAGTTGCACCTCGAGGGATTTGATGTTAGTCACACTAAGGATGGTTTTCGTTGGGAGGAGCATGAAGACATTTTTCTTGAATTTCTCAAGCAAGAATTAGAAACACTACCTTTGAATCTTTTGCTGCAAGCCGAATCTTATCGTAGTACGCCTAATAGAAGAACTATTGAGGTGCAGGCCGCTGCTGCTACTAGTTCTGTAGTAAGCTACATTGAAGATCATGTGGCTCCTTACATCACTGAGGCGCGTTTAAATCCAGTCGAACCCGACCCCTTGCCTTCTAATCTCCCGGCTAACCCGTTAAGTGCTTCTGAGAGAAAAGTTGAGGTCCATGACGGCAAAAACCAATGGATAATTCAACTTAAACTTACAGTAGATCCTTCCTCTGAAGATTGGCTGTCGGTTGCCAAGAATGAGAGTGGTGACGATAAGAGTGACCGTATCAGAGGGCTGACCATAGAATTGTCATTAGCTCATCCGTTTTCGGTCCAGTTTTTAGGGGGGCGGAATGAGAATGTTGAGCTTTATCTCAGGATAGCTACTGCAGTTTGTGTGTCATTAGTTCTAACTCAGGATATAACGGGTGAGGCGCCCGAAACGTTTCTTTTTAACTTTAATAAATTGATGCGTGGCGCTATGGCGCGAACAGGAGTTCTATGAATACTTCGGTTGAAATTCTCTCAACTATCACTCCGTCGCTAAGATGGCTTCCCGAGTTGAAAGGGTTTACTAGGGATTTTCTTAGAGCCAAATCACAGGATCCGAATGGTCCAAGTTATGAGGATTTAACTCAAGGAGTTGATTCGGTTTTGCATGAGGCGCAAAGAATACTTGGTCGCTGTCTCCCTCCGTCGGAATCTGAAGGGCGGGAAACAGGATTGGTTGTTGGATATGTTCAAAGTGGCAAGACAATGTCTTTTGAAACTGTTATCGCGCTTGCTCGCGATAACGGGTATGGCCTGGTTATAGTCTTAGCAGGTACGAAAAATAACCTTAGAAATCAGTCGGAACATAGACTTCGAAAAGACTTAGGTATCGAGGATGGGGGGGATGATTGGTCTCATATTTCCAATCCTACCAAAGCATCGTTGAATAAAATTGAAACTCGGATTGGTGCTTGGGTAAAGAAGTCGGGAAAGAAGTCATTGCTAATTACAGTATTAAAGCATGGCGGACATTTAGAGCGACTGGCAGATGTATTAAGCAAAGTGAAGCTTTCTGACGTACCGGCTCTGATCATTGATGATGAGAGTGATCAGGCGAGTTTGAATACAAAAGCAGCAAAAAATCGTAAGTTACACGTTTTTGATGACGAAAGAAGTGCAACTTATGAAAAAATTCTAAATTTACGGGCTGTGCTTCCACATCATTCTTATTTGCAATATACGGCAACTCCTCAGGCTAACTTGCTAATTGCTCAGGCTGATCTTTTGAATGCTTCGTTTGCCGAGGTTATTACCCCCGGAGATGCTTATGTTGGTGGGAAGTCATTTTTCTTGGATAATCGAAATTTAATATTTCAGATTCCACCCGAGGAAGTTCCGGGGAAAGATAATATTCTGAATGGTCCGCCAAAAAGTTTACTAAAATCTCTTCGGTTTTTCTTGTTGGCAGCTGCGCACCATTCCTTGACTCGCGAAAAAGGTATGTCAGGAAAGGACCGCAACCGCTCAATGATGGTGCATCCTGCGCTCAAAACTTCTTCGCATAAAGAATATAAAGCTTGGGTTGACAAAGCGAAAGCAGGCATTACAAGTTTTGTTGAGGGCCAATATCCGAAGAATCCCGCTGCTGTTATAAAGTTCTTTGCGGACGAGTACGAATCCTTGCTCTCTTCTGAGCCTGATCTTAAGTCATTGCCCGACCTTATTGCGGCATTAATCGATGACGTATTTGACGAGCTTTTGGTTGTTGAGGTGAATGGCACTCCGGATGCAGAGAAGAATATTAGTTGGAAGGAGACTAAGTATTGGATCTTAGTCGGTGGGGCCAAACTCGACCGCGGCTACACAGTTGAGGGGCTTTGTGTAACATACATGCCACGTCCTTTGGGCGGGCTTCCTGCCGCGGACACATTGCAGCAGCGCGCCCGTTTTTTTGGTTATAAAAAAAGATATCTTGGCTTGTGTCGAGTATTTGTGCAGCCAAGTGTTCAATTGGCTTTTACTGAATATGTTGAGCACGAAGAGTTTGTTCGGTCAGCTTTGGTAAAGCACCGTGGAAAGCCATTAACTGAATGGCGTCGAGATTTTGTATTGACGGATTTGCTGAGGCCGACTAGACCGAACATCGTAGGTCTAGGCAGTCGAAGAGTTCCTGCGAATGGATGGTTGGTACCCAATGTTCTCCAGAGGGATGAGGCGGCACGGCAATCAAACAGAGAATTGTTGTTGGAGGTTGTTGAAAGCTGGAGGCTTCGCTTTGGTCCTGTAAAAAATGCTAGTGAGCTATCAAAGTTTTCGACTCTCAATGGACGCTCACCACACGATGTGTTTGATGGGGTTCCTTTGCGTGTTGTGCTTGATGAGTTTTTGCTTAAGATTATTGTACGAGATCCGAGAGATGCTGAGGAGCACAGTGCTATGATCTTGTGTCTATCTATACTGCTTAGCAGAAATGAAGGATTGATGGCAGATGTTTATCTAATGAACAAACTCAATGTGGGTTATCGTACGCGCTATCCTGGACGTGGCTTACCCGCTTCACATGGTGATGCGCCTATTAACCAGTATTTTAGTCAAAGTGAAGGATCGTTCAACGATAGAGATTATTGCTCAGGTGAGCGAGTCACGCTGCAACTAAGAAGGTTTAATTTGGGTGTCACTGCAAGGGATAGAAAAAGCGCTGATGTTAGCGATGTCACTTGGTTTGCCTTAAATATCCCAGGAAGAATGAAAAAAATGTTGTTGGTTGAGGAGAGGGTTATGTAGTCTCCTGGCTCTTGTTTTTATCTTAATTGTGGTCTGGGCGGTGATTGCGACGTTTAGATTGGTTCTTTGTCGTAAAATTTTCATGTTCAGCTTCAAGTCAAGTCTGGCGATTTAGGCCTGAAGTTTAGGGTTTTAAAAAAAGAGGGTAGGTCTAATTGAGAATTGGCGCCCTCTAGGTTCTGTATGAAATTGAGAGAAACCGAACTTCAGTGCCGCGGACGCTGAGATTTTTGTATGGTTTTCAGCCATCTATGGAAAGAAATCCTGTGATGGCTAAGCGCTACGAACTTTCGGATGAAGCATGGATTCTGGTCGCAGATCTGTTCACGTCAACCCACACCTGAGGCAGGCCGCGATCAAGTGGTCGCCTGATGCTCGATAGCGTGCTGTGGCTGCTACGCTCCGGTGCTCCCTGGCGCGACATGCCCGAGTGCTCTGGGCTTTGGCGAACGGTTTATCACCGCTTCCGGCTTTGGCGAAACCGGGGAACCTTCGAGCAGATGCTCAAGCGTTGGCATCTGAAGCTCAATGATCAAAGGCTCATCGACCTGTAGGCCTGGATGATCGATTCAACAGCTGTTCGTGCCACCCGCGCCTCATCAGGTGCAGTTAAAAAAGGGGGCTTGATGAACCCGCAGATCACGCTTTAGGCCGCAGTCGAGGCGGTCTCACCACCAAGATTCATTTGCTCTGCGTCGCCAACGGCGTGCCTTTGCGCTTCCTGCTTTCTGGTGGTCAAGCCAGCGATATCAGCTACGCAGAGCCATTGCTGGACGATGTCTGTATCCGACGAGCAAGTGCTGCCGCTGGTTTCTAGCCGACAAGGGTTACGATGCTGATGCACTACGACGCTACAGTAACCGGTATCGCATACAACCAGTTATTCCTTTGCGCGCGATGAAGCGCAAAGGGTTGTCCCCCCTGTTTGATCGCCCCAAATACCGCCAACGTAATGTGATCGCGCGTATGTTCGGCTGGCTGAAAGAGAACCGCCGAATCGTGACTCGCTTCGACAAGCTCGCAAAAGTTATGGCGCGATGGTCTCGCTGGCTTGTGTCATGCGGTGTCTGCGACACCTGTTTTCAGACAGAACCTAGCCCTTCAGCAGCCTCTACCGCAATCACAAACAGAAAATCATCGTTGTTGATTTTGGCAAGCGGAACGGCGATGTCAGGTAAATCTCAACGCAGGTGCTCGCAACCCGTAAATGCAGGTATTTATCAACATAAAATTTTGCATTTCGCCTCAAAACTTCCTTAGGGTCTGACTTTCTTGTAGGCAATTTCCCAAGCATACTTCCCGACCCCGCTTGGTGGTTGTCTTCCTTGGAAACGCTGCTAGCCTTCGCTGGTCGTTGCAAAATCGACGACCGGATTAGCAGTCCGAACAAAGGTAACCACTGGCAACCTCCTATGGCGGCTGTGCGTGTGGGCGCCTTTGCGCGCGCCGGGTTTTTCCTTTGTCTCGGTCTGCTACCCACGTACAGTCGCCACCCTTCGTATAGCAGCGATGTGTGGCGATAAATTCGATTACAAAGGAAGAATCGCCATGAAAAAGCTCGTCCCCGATCCACCACCTGTTCTCTGCGTCGGCCCTGGTCTCTCCCATGAGGAAGCGATCAAGCGCGCTGCGGAACACCTCAACAGAGCAATTCTTGACTCTGCTTACCTTCCCGACCCGCCCGGTGCCCGCCATAAGGAAATGCTCGACAGCGCACGGCTGAACATGAGGATTACCAAAGCGCTGTTGGCGCTTGCGGTCGCTGCTTCGCCGGTAACAGTGCCGGTGTAAGGCATTCGGTCGGCCACAGATACATTCGATCCTGCCATCGAGGGGTATGGTGCCCATCCACTTTTAGGGGGGGCACCATCCGTGGCCAACCAAACAGACCCCTCTCACAAAGAGAATGAGAGGCACTGGGTCGACGCCGCTACCTTGATATCGAGTTCGAGCAGAGCAGCCAATCCGTCGATGGGGTTTCCAAAGTCGACGGGCTTGAGGTAGAGGTAGATGTTCCGACTTTTACGTCGGATCACATCATGGCTGCGGGCGACAAAAGGAAGTCGGGAGCACAACATCCGGGTTCAGAAAGGGATTGTGAAGTGATGTCATGGAGCGGTTACGGAGCAAAGTCCTCCAGAGCACGATATTCGCGATCGCACGATCAACGGTTCGTGAGCATTCTGCGTATCGGTATGGTTTGAAGAGGAACGACGTCACCTAGGAATGCTGAAACCCAGGCTCTCAAGCCGGTTTTTATGGCGATTTGCCATCTAGTAGGGTAAGGTTGCTCCGTTATTGACACGGTAGTGATATTTATGGACGAGCCGGCACCGCTTAAAATATTAATTACATCCGAAGCCCAGGCAATTGATTATCTGCAGCGTGCACGGGCTGATGAGTTCAAGGGTAAGAAAGTTTTAATTTCTTTTTCGGGGTGGCCGACTCTTGATATAAATGTTAAGGGTGATAGATATCATAGTACCATCCCGGCTGGAGTAATGAGGGGGTTGGTTGAGTATCAGGGTGCGCTGAACAAAGCGTTTGCTCTGGTGTCCAATAGTGATACTTCGAAATCCCTAACCGAGGATAATCGGAAAGCGCTTGACGTGACCTTCGAAGTAAAAGAGGGTAGTTCTGATATATCGGGTGATCTTGCGAAGCAGCTTAGTGTTATTGCGCAGCAGGCGATGAATCATATGAGTGGAACAGAAATAGTTGTCACGATACTGGGGCTTGCAGTAATTGCGAGCCTAACCTACTTGGGTGTTTCCAAGATTCGTACTGCAGGCGAAACTGCAGCTGAAAAACAGCGTTTAGATTTTGCCAAAGATGTTGTTGAGAGTAATGTAAAGTTGGCGCAAATTAACAAAGAAGTTACGCAGTCGGCACTGTCTGTAATTAAAGGTGCACATGATGCGGAGCTGTTGAGGCTTGGCAAATCAACTCTGACGAGGACGGATATCGAGTTCTACAATCGCCGTACTCGATCTATGTCGGACAAGCGCCGAATCGACGATTCATTTCATGTAATTAAATTGCATACAACCGATCATAAGTGGAAGCTGATTCTAGAGCACTCAACTTATGGTCAAATAAAAGTTGATTTGTACAAGGGCGATGAAGCAGGAAAGGTCCTTGATGAGATCCAGGCTGCGTTCCGCCAGGAAATTCCTGTAAAGCTCTTCATGGTGGGGTCATTCAAAAATGAGTCTCTAGTTTCAGCGAGCATTGTAGGAACTCCAACTCTGGGGTTGTTATATGATGATGAGTGAATAAGGGTTTTGATACCCGCAGATGTGCGGGTTTTTACTTTTGAAGTGTACGGCATGAATTAAGGGGCTCCATTTTTGAGCTGCTGGAATATAGCGGCGCTCTGATTAAAAACTTCGGAGCTGAAATCAATCGTGCATTTAGTTGCACTGATCTCGCGCCTTATTTCTTAACTCCCGAACCTGCTCCACGCTCAGCCATGGGCGCTTGGAATGGACGACCCTATGGCAGTTCGAACAAAGGACAGCAAGCTCAGCGAGTTTTGTCTTTGCATCGGGTTTCAACGTGTGAATGGGCTTAGTGTGATGAACGTCGATGATGCCTTCGCCATCTGGACCGTACGCCTCGGCGAAGTTGAAACCGCAAGCTTCGCACCGTAGGCACCCTTGCTTCTGCAGCACGTCTTTCTTTTTGGCTTCGACCAAGGCGCGGCTGCGCTCTCTATAACGGTGGAGGCGGGTCAGAACCTTGCCTTCCTCCGCTTCGACAATTTCCGGTTCGTCGTAACCAGCCAGTGCGTCGATTTCGTGGGATGGGCTTTCAACGGCGCCACGAATTGCGGCTACCGCGGCGGCGAGTTTGGAAGGTGAATCGGCGAACTCATCCCATACCAATTTCTCGCCTTTATTACCTTTAGCGAGGCCTTTTTTCCCATCCTTGACGTATTCCGGGTCCCATCGTCGGAAGTTACCGAGCTTCATATAGACGCCGTTTTCGTTGCGGAAGCTGCCTCCTTTGTTAAGGCCAAGCGTCTTACCAATTTTCCCTAACAGTTGGGAGAGAGCCTGGACTTCGGGGCGATCTTTGTTGGGGAGCGAATTGCGATGTTTCAGGTAGAGATCAAGCGCAAGAATTAGCTCGTCTGTCGTCCAGGCAGGATTGGATTGAGATTTAGGCTGATCGCTATTGGCCTGTACATTTTCTTCCTTGGATACCGCTTTGATTGCCACGAGCGCAGACCTTTTTCGCTGAGTTGTGTAGGAAATTTCCTATCGTGGCGAAAATTGGTAAACGTTTCAATGTGGCCGATGGCTTGGTGCTATTGAATTGGCAGAGTTGGGTGGGATTTGAGGTGGAGGAGGGCGCTCCAGGACTGTCTCTTGGATCGCTGTCTGGCTTATAGCTGAGCTCCGTGATGTGCCATTCAGTTCTTTGGCGGTTTGGATTGAGGACTGCGTTGTCGCGGATCAGCGGTTCGGCGTGGTGGTGATGGTGGAGGTACTGGCGTACTCGCGGGTGAACCCGCTCCCACATTGGGTTGCGTTGGTTGCTGAGGCGATGGTCTGTCTGTGAGGGTGGTGGTGAAGGCACTATTGCAATCGCTGGCAAGCCAGGCTCCCACAGGGGCTGTGTTGGATGCAGTTTCTGTGGCTGGTGTAGGGCTGCTGGGTTGCGATAGCTTCGGCTCTTCTGCTGGGGGCTGAGGAGGTTTCTGGATTGGTGTTTTGCCCGTGAGTGGGGTGGTGAATTAACCTTTGCAATCGCTGGCAAGCCAGCTCCCACAGGGTCTTGTGTCGGATGCAGATTCTTCGGCTGACTTAGGGCTGCGAGGGGGCGATGGCTTTAGTGGGTTGAACGCTGCGTAGGTGGCTGCATATCTCGCGGTGCGCAGAAGTCCGGTTGGCACGTTTAGGTCGGGGAATGGGTTGTCTGCAGTGGATCGTGTAGGCCGTCATAGAACCTGCCAGCGTGGGAGCACTCGGAAGAATTAGATTCGCCGTCTGCCTGTGGCTCGTGCTGGATGGCTTTGGGACCGCTAGCGCGGTCCTTCGCGGGCAAGCCTCGCTCCTACGGGGGAGGGGGCGTCGGTCCGGGAACTTCGCTTGAGCTCAAGATGCGTGGATATCCATGCTCATCGCAACACAGGCCGCACTTGGTCAGATCGGGCAAAATTCTGAGGCCTACTCAGAACTCTGTGGGAGCCGGCGTTGCCGGCGATGAGGCCATGAGCAACAGTAGAAATCTGTTGCTGGTCACGATGGCATTTCACACAGAAGACGGCAGCGGCATCTGGATTGGAAAAGCGCAGCCCAGGCGGGCAGGGCAAGAGGCTGCGCTCGCACGGCCAATCACTTAAACCGCCGCTCCACCCCCCTCTCCACCAAAATCTTCGCCGAAATCTCCTCCACCGAAAAATGCGTGGAGTTGATATGCGGAATATTCTCCCGCCGGAACAGATTCTCCACCTCCCGCACCTCGAACTCGCACTGCGCAAAGCTCGCGTAGCGACTGTTGGGCTTCCGCTCATGCCGAATAGCAGTCAACCGATCCGGATCAATCGTCAACCCAAACAACTTGTTCTGATGCTTCTTCAACGCCGCCGGCAGCTGCAGCCGCTCCATATCGTCTTCGGTCAGAGGGTAATTCGCCGCCCGAATCCCAAACTGCATAGCCATGTACAGACAAGTCGGCGTCTTCCCACACCGCGACACCCCCACCAGAATCAGGTCCGCCTTGTCGTAGTAGTGCGTCCGCGCCCCGTCATCGTTATCCAGCGCAAAGTTCACCGCCTCGATCCGCTCCATGTAGTTGGAGTTGCCGCCGATCGAGTGCGATTTCCCTACGGAATACGACGAGTGGGCGGTCAGCTCCTGCTCCAGCGGGGCGAGGAAGGTGGAGAAGATGTCGATCATGAAGCCGTTCGAGGTGGCGAGGATCTCGCGGATGTCCTGGTTGACGATGGTGTCGAAGATGATCGGGCGCACGCCGTCACGCTCGGCCGCCGCGTTGATCTGCTGGACCATGACCCGGGCCTTTTCGACGCTGTCGATGTACGGCCTGGTGAACTTGTTGAACGGAATGTTCTCGAATTGAGCCAGGAGACTTTGTCCGAGGGTCTCCGCGGTGATGCCGGTGCCGTCGGAAATGAAGAAGGCAGATCGTTTCATTTGCGCCATGGGCCTTAAGCTGGTGACGATTCTTGGATATGATAGGTTCGGTTTGCCGAACGCCATCGGAACGACATCGTCGGCATTCTCACTTATTTTCCAGGTCCAGGCCACAAGCGCCCGGCCAGTCCCACAGGGGATTCGCCGGCGTCCTGAGCTTTTCCAATACAGTTAGTGGAGAGATCACCTTGGTAGAGTACGTAGTTTCCCTCGATAAGCTCGGCGTCCATGATGTGGAGCACGTAGGGGGCAAGAACGCATCCCTGGGCGAGATGATCAGTAACCTCGCCGGTGCCGGCGTTTCCGTACCAGGCGGCTTTGCCACTACGTCCCAGGCGT